>NZ_JBPUGM010000016.1:2500-5929 GCF_051549525.1 Rhizobium sp. G187 | reverse complement strand
AAACGCAAAACCGCCCCCATTGGATGGAGGCGGTTTTGCGTATTTATGTTTGGATTTGGTTGCGGGGGCAGGATTTGAACCTGCGGCCTTCAGGTTATGAGCCTGACGAGCTACCGGGCTGCTCCACCCCGCGCCAAGAGCGTCGAACTTTCGTTGTGACGCTTGAAGTCTGTTATCAAACAAAATGGCCGCTTGAAGCGGCCCGTTGTTTTCGGCTTGGGCCGATGGTGTTTTGAGAAGATTTCGGACGTTTTGATTTGAACGTACCGGACATATTGCCATTAGCAGACCTGGCAGCGACCTACTCTCCCGCGTCTTGAGACGAAGTACCATTGGCGCAGGGGCGTTTCACGGCCGTGTTCGGAATGGGAACGGGTGCAGCCACCCCGCAATAACCACCAGGTCAGCTAAGGGCAATATGTGAGAAGCTGGTACAGGGATATTCCTGTTTTTGGTATGAACACGTTTTGGCATCATCGCCCGGTTATGTCCGGGCCGATGAGCATGGTCAATGAGAACGATCAAGCCAATCGAGCTATTAGTAACGGTAAGCTTCATGCATTACTGCACTTCCACACCCGTCCTATCAACGTGGTAGTCTTCCACGGCTCTGATAGGGAATACTCGTTTTCAGGTTGGTTTCCCGCTTAGATGCCTTCAGCGGTTATCCATTCCATATATAGCTACCCTGCTATGCCGTTGGCACGACAACAGGTCCACCAGAGATATGTCCATCCCGGTCCTCTCGTACTAGGGACAGATCCTGTCAATATTCCTACACCCACGGCAGATAGGGACCGAACTGTCTCACGACGTTCTGAACCCAGCTCACGTACCGCTTTAATTGGCGAACAGCCAAACCCTTGGGACCTGCTCCAGCCCCAGGATGCGATGAGCCGACATCGAGGTGCCAAACAACCCCGTCGATATGGACTCTTGGGGGTCATCAGCCTGTTATCCCCGGCGTACCTTTTATCCGTTGAGCGATGGCCCTTCCACACGGGACCACCGGATCACTATGACCGACTTTCGTCTCTGCTCGACTTGTCAGTCTCGCAGTCAGGCGGGCTTATGCCATTGCACTCGACGACCGATTTCCGACCGGTCTGAGCCCACCATCGCGCGCCTCCGTTACTCTTTCGGAGGCGACCGCCCCAGTCAAACTACCCACCATACACTGTCCCGGATCCGGATGACGGACCGCGGTTAGACATCCATGACGATAAGGGTGGTATTTCAAGGATGGCTCCACGAAGACTGGCGTCCCCGCTTCAAAGCCTACCACCTATCCTACACATGCCGACACGAATGCCAGTGTAAAGCTATAGTAAAGGTGCACGGGGTCTTTCCGTCTGACCGCAGGAACCCCGCATCTTCACGGGGAATTCAATTTCACTGAGTCTATGTTGGAGACAGCGGGGAAGTCGTTACGCCATTCGTGCAGGTCGGAACTTACCCGACAAGGAATTTCGCTACCTTAGGACCGTTATAGTTACGGCCGCCGTTTACTGGGGCTTCGATTCAAAGCTTGCACCTCTCCTCTTAACCTTCCAGCACCGGGCAGGCGTCAGACCCTATACGTCGTCTTGCGACTTCGCAGAGCCCTGTGTTTTTGATAAACAGTCGCTACCCCCTGGTCTGTGCCACCCCAAAACACTTGCGTGCATTGGGGTCACGCTTCTTCCGAAGTTACGCGTGCAATTTGCCGAGTTCCTTCAACATAGTTCTCTCAAGCGCCTTGGTATACTCTACCTGACCACCTGTGTCGGTTTCGGGTACGGTCTATACGGTGGAGCTATTTCCTGGAACCGCTTCCTCGCCCAGACAATCCAATAAGTCTGAACAAGTTACGCAATCCGTCACTACCACCAGGCCCACGAATATTAACGTGGTTCCCATCGACTACGCATTTCTGCCTCGCCTTAGGGGCCGGCTAACCCTGCTCAGATTAACTTTAAGCAGGAACCCTTGGTCTTTCGGCGAGGGGGTCTCTCACCCCCTTTATCGTTACTCATGTCAACATTCGCACTTCCGATACCTCCAGGGCCCCTCACAGGTACCCCTTCACAGGCTTACGGAACGCTCCGCTACCACGTGGATAAATCCACATCCTCAGCTTCGGTGCATGGCTTTAGCCCCGTTACATTTTCGGCGCAAAGACCCTTATTTAGACCAGTGAGCTGTTACGCTTTCTTTAAATGATGGCTGCTTCTAAGCCAACATCCTGGTTGTTTTGGGATCCTCACATCCTTTCCCACTTAGCCATGACTTGGGGACCTTAGCTGGAGGTCAGGGTTGTTGCCCTCTTCACGACGGACGTTAGCACCCGCCGTGTGTCTGCCGACTAGTACTCCTCGGTATTCGGAGTTTGGTTAGGATCAGTAAGACGGTGAGTCCCCATAGCCCATCCAGTGCTCTACCCCCGAGGGTATTCGGTCGACGCACTACCTAAATAGTTTTCGCGGAGAACCAGCTATTTCCGAGTTTGATTGGCCTTTCACCCCTAGCCACAAGTCATCCCGATCTATTGCAACAGATATGGGTTCGGCCCTCCAGTTGGTGTTACCCAACCTTCAGCCTGCTCATGGCTAGATCACTCGGTTTCGGGTCTAATGCAACTAACTCAATCGCGCTATTAACACTCGCTTTCGCTGCGCCTACACCTACCGGCTTAAGCTTGCTAGTTACACTAAGTCGTTGACCCATTATACAAAAGGTACGCCGTCAGGCTTGCGCCCTCCGACTGCTTGTAGGCATCCGGTTTCAGGTTCTATTTCACTCCCCTTGTCGGGGTGCTTTTCACCTTTCCCTCACGGTACTTGTTCGCTATCGGTCATGCACGAGTACTTAGGCTTGGAGAGTGGTCTCCCCATGTTCAGACAGGATTTCACGTGTCCCGCCTTACTCAAGGACAACAAGTGTTCTACGCCTACGGGGCTGTCACCCACTTTAGCCAAGCTTTCCAACTTGTTCGGCTTTATTCCTTGTTGCCACTGGCCTGGTCCGCGTTCGCTCGCCACTACTTGCGGAGTCTCGGTTGATGTCCTTTCCTACAGGTACTTAGATGTTTCAGTTCCCTGCGTTCGCTTCTAACCCCTATGTATTCGAAGGTTAGATACCTTATCACAATGCTTGGAAACCCAAGCCGATCTTGCGATCAGTTTGGATTCTCCAAGCATTTAAGGTGGGTTTCCCCATTCGGATATCCATGGATCAAAGCTTATTCGCAGCTCCCCACGGCTTTTCGCAGCGTATCACGTCCTTCTTCGCCTGTGCATGCCAAGGCATCCACCAAATGCCCTTACGACACTTAATCGTTCTCATTGCCAATGCTCATCATTCAGTCAATCATTCCGCAGAACGACCAACAGACCGGGCTACCTTTTACAACCCAGTCAGATCAACGATGCCATCGACGTGTTCGACAAG
>NZ_JBPUGM010000015.1:0-18884 GCF_051549525.1 Rhizobium sp. G187 | reverse complement strand
CATACGCCGTTCTTCACGAACTACCGTCCGCAGTTCTACTTCCGTACGACGGACGTGACGGGCATCGTCACGCTGCCGGAAGGCACGGAAATGGTTATGCCGGGCGACAACGTCACGGTCGCCGTTGAGCTGATCGTTCCGATCGCGATGGAAGAAAAGCTGCGCTTCGCGATCCGCGAAGGCGGCCGTACCGTCGGCGCCGGCATCGTCGCTTCGATCGTCGAGTAATCGATATTCCCGCGAGGGAAGACCATGAACCCCGCCGGAAACGGCGGGGTTTTTGTTTGACGGTAACCCAGGCTGCTATCCGCAGACCGGCTCGATGCGATCAGGGACTTCCGCCACCAGTTGAGGCCAACCGGATGCTCGGGCAGGCGTTGTGATATGTCATGCTTCATCCAGCATCGGTTTGGCCGGTGCTGCGTTGACGGGGTCTAAGCGGAGCTAGATGGTCGGCTCGTCTTTTGGCGCTCTTGGAAAATGATGACCGACGGTGGCGTCTTTGACGGCACCGCTGACCAGTGGCTGAGACCGAAGACATACTGCAATTGACCGCCCCACTGCGTTCGGGCGAAGCGCTATCGCGACAAGTTCACCGCTGGCCGCACCTCATCGGTCGCGCCTTGGCTTGGAGGGCCGCCATTGCATTGGCAACGAGGTGCTCGGCGCTATCCGATGTTTCGACGCACGCGTGATCGCTACCGGGGGCGTGGCGATGAAGTGAATGGTCTCGATTGAGCAGCAACTCACCCTGTCCTGAGCTCAGCCTCTTCGGCGAGCCTGAGGAGATCCGTCACCAGGATACCGTTGATCGTCATGCCGGTTACATCGCACTCCGCGATCGACACATCGACGAGGCTCGCAAACCGGACCGCGCAACCATTCATATCGACATGGGTGAGGCTTGCGCCATCCATGGCGACGTTCTCGAAGATGGCCCCTGACATGGTGAGGTTGCGAAAGGCGATCTGCTCCGCATCGGCATCGGTCACCAGCGCCCGTCCAAGGTTCACATTGGTAAAGACCGCCTGCCGCAAAATGACGTCGCTGAAACGCGTTTCCGACAGGTCGCTGTCGTGGAACTCAGAGCCGGGCAGGGCGGCATTGCTGATTCTCATCATGGCGGGTCCTCCAGAAGGGACAGGCCTTATGACTATCCGGCAATCTGCACCTCATGGCAAGCGGCAGCCTCTTTAGCGTCTTCCTGGCCTTAAAACGTTTCGACCAGCTGCCTCGTCTCCGGGAATTCCCCCGGTCATTTGAAGGGTGTGTCAGGCAAACTCCCACAGGGCGGCCGCATGTCTCCTCTGCACAGTTGGCAGTTCTCACCGGGCATGCCTCGTTTAAAAACGCGGCTCTCGGCGCAGTCTCGCGCCTGATTCGCCCGCCTGGTCCCCTGAACGCCAAGAAGGACAATGCCGTGACAATGCGTCCCGAGAGGAAACTTCTATTGGCGGCGACCCTGACGTTGATCCTGCCGCAAGCCTTGCTCGCGGAAGAGGGCCCGTTTTTATGGAAGGCTGAGAGGGTCGGGTCGTCGATCACCATACGCTCGGGCCTCAGCGCACCGGAAGCGGGTCGCCCAAGCTTCGGAATCGAATCGAATCTCGATGCAGCGGGACCTTCAGCGACCGGAACCCGTGTTGTGCCGCTGCGGCTGTGGAGCGAGATCGACCTGGATCGACGTGACAGAACGCGATTCTCTGCCGGCGCCAAACTTGACGCCCGCAATGGCGCTGGGCGCGTCTATGTCCAGCAGGTCAGGCGTGTTGAACTTGCATCTTTGGCCGATCTGGAACTGGATCGGACGCTGGAAACCTCGCGATCTCCGGGGGAGGAGCCTGTCTACCGGGCCCGGCAGGCGTTGAGGCTCAGCTTGACGGAATGGCAGGCAACCGTTGTGGCCGATGTCACCCTGGAAAACCGACAATCCATGGCTGCCGGTATGAGCATGAGCCGGAAATTGGCACCCGGTGTCAGTCTGTCGGCCACCGTTTCCGATCTGTCCCGTCGGCCAAAGGCGGTGATATGGGGCAGGCTTCAACGGGATTGGTAGTGGTCTCCGTCTCCCGCGTGAAGAAAACATGCATGGCGAAGAAAAGACGGAAAAAATGCGCTTGCCATTCCGGTCTGGTCGTCTTAAAGGGAGCGCCATGCCTCGAACGAAACGATTTTCGCTCGGAGCAAGGCTTAGGGGTATAGCTCAGTTGGTAGAGCGGCGGTCTCCAAAACCGCAGGTCGTCGGTTCAAGCCCGGCTGCCCCTGCCATTTCCGTTCGGCGCGCACGAGTGCGGCGACGAGCACAATGATCTGGCACAGCCTAAAAGTTGCGAAAGAGCATTTCCCTCTTGTGAAACGGGGAAACGCTCTTTATGTAGGGTTCAAACAGACACGCGGTGCGTGGGGCTGACCAAGGTCGGCTTTACGCGCCGTAAAAGCGTGGGCATTAAATGGCATCCAAGTCCAATCCATTCGCGTTTCTGCAGCAGGTTCGCTCCGAAACGTCCAAGGTGACGTGGCCCTCGCGTCGCGAGACCATGATTTCGACGCTCATGGTCCTGGCGATGGTGTTTTTCGCTGCGCTGTTTTTCTTTGGCGCAGACCAGCTTATCGGCTGGGTGCTCGGCCTCGTGCTGAGCGTTGGTAACTGATCGGGCGGAAACGAACATGGCGGCACGTTGGTACATCGTCCACGCATATTCCAATTTTGAGAAGAAGGTCGCGGAAGACATCGAGAACAAGGCTCGCCAGAAGGGGCTTGAGCACCTGTTCGAGAAGATCCTCGTGCCGACGGAAAAGGTCGTCGAGGTTCGTCGCGGCCGTAAGGTTGATAGCGAACGCAAGTTCTTCCCCGGCTATGTGCTGGTGCGGGCGAACCTGACGGACGAAGCCTATCACCTGATCAAGAATACCCCGAAGGTCACGGGCTTCCTTGGTTCCGACAATAAGCCGGTTCCGATCCCGGACTTTGAGGCCGACCGCATCCTGGGTCAGGTCCAGGAAGGTGTCGAGCGGCCGAAGTCGTCCGTATCCTTCGAAATCGGCGAACAGGTCCGCGTTTCCGACGGTCCTTTCGCCTCCTTCAACGGCGTCGTCCAGGATGTGGACGAAGAGCGCTCGCGCCTCAAGGTCGAAGTCTCGATCTTCGGTCGCGCAACGCCCGTCGAGCTTGAATACGGTCAGGTCGAAAAGGTCTGATCGGAGAAGGGGAGGAAACTCCCCGATCCGCGTGGGAGTAGGGCAGCCTTTTAAGCCGGGCTGTCTGGACGCACCACGCAACCGCAGCCGCCGGTTATGTCCGGCATCAGTGGATCGGGAAACCGGTCTGAGTAGAAAGGCAGAGAGTAATGGCTAAGAAAGTTGCAGGCCAGCTCAAGCTCCAGGTCAAGGCAGGATCGGCAAACCCGTCCCCGCCAATCGGCCCGGCACTTGGTCAGCGCGGCATTAACATCATGGAATTCTGCAAGGCGTTCAATGCCGCCACGCAGGAAATGGAAAAGGGTATGCCGATCCCGGTCGTCATCACCTATTACCAGGACAAGTCCTTCACCTTCGCAATGAAGCAGCCGCCGGTGACCTACTGGCTGAAGAAGGAAGCAAAGATCACCTCTGGCTCGAAGACTCCGGGCAAGGGTGCGAAGGTCGGTACGATCACCAAGGCTCAGGTCCGCGCAATTGCTGAAGGCAAGATGAAGGATCTGAACGCTGCCGACATCGAAGGTGCAATGCTGATGGTTGAGGGCTCTGCCCGCTCCATGGGCCTGGAAGTGGTAGGTTGATCATGGCCAAGCTCGCAAAGCGTCTTCAGAAGATCCGCGAAGGTGTTGACCCGACCAAGCTGGTCGCGCTGCCGGAAGCTATCGCCCTCGTCAAGGAACGCGCCACCGCGAAGTTCGACGAGACGATCGAAATCGCCATGAACCTCGGCGTAGATCCGCGTCACGCTGACCAGATGGTCCGCGGCGTGGTCAACCTGCCGAACGGCACTGGCCGCGACGTCAAGGTCGCCGTGTTCGCCCGTGGCGCCAAGGCTGATGAAGCCCGCGCCGCTGGTGCAGACATCGTCGGCGCCGAAGACCTGCTGGAAATCGTCCAGGGCGGCAAGATCGATTTCGATCGCTGCATCGCCACCCCGGACATGATGCCGCTCGTCGGTCGCCTCGGTAAGGTTCTCGGCCCGCGTGGCATGATGCCGAACCCGAAGGTTGGTACGGTGACCATGGACGTCGCTGGAGCCGTCAAGGCTTCCAAGGGCGGCGCCGTTGAGTTCCGCGTCGAAAAGGCTGGTATCATCCACGCCGGTATCGGCAAGGCCTCCTTCGACGCCAAGGCGCTCGAAGAAAACATCAAGGCTTTCGCTGACGCCGTCATCAAGGCAAAGCCGGCTGGCGCCAAGGGCAACTACGTCAAGCGCGTAGCGATCTCGTCGACCATGGGCGTCGGCGTCAAGGTCGAGCCGTCGTCGGTCAACCTTTGATCTGAATTCGACCGGAGCCCAGGCTCCGGTCCGAACCGTTTCCGGCCTTTCGGGGCCGGAAATGTCTGGTCTCAAAAACCAGACACTCCTGTCCGAGATTGTGGGTGGCCCTTGCGGCCTTAATATTCACCTGCATGAGACGGGGTAAGACCCGGTTTTAAACGTCTGTAGACGTCTTGAAGTTCGGTTCGAGCCTTATTCGCCTTGGCATCGAAGTTTTCTTCGGTGCGAGGGGACAGGATCCTCAAGCGTCGCTCGGGATCTGAAGAAGTGGATCCCTTGAGGCAAAAGGCAAACCCGGTGGGGCCTGCAGGATTGCGGTCCCATCAACTGGAGACAGACAGTGGAAAGAGCGGAAAAACGCGAATTCGTCACAGAACTGAACGAAGTCTTCAAGGCTTCCGGTTCGGTTGTTGTGGCCCACTATGCTGGTGTCACGGTTGCGCAGATGAACGACTTCCGTTCGAAGATGCGCGCTGCTGGCGGCACCGTCAAAGTCGCGAAGAACCGCCTGGCCAAGATCGCTCTTCAGGGCACGGAAGCCGAAGGGATCACCGATCTCTTCAAGGGTCAGACGCTGATTGCATTCAGCAATGACCCGATCACGGCTCCGAAGGTCGTCATGGATTTCGCCAAGACCAACGACAAGATCGTTGTTCTCGGTGGCGCCATGGGAACAACCACGCTCACCGCCGATGCAGTCAAGTCGCTTGCGACCCTGCCTTCGCTGGACGAGCTGCGTGCGAAGCTGCTGGGCATGATCCAGACTCCGGCTACCCGCATCGCTGGCGTGGTACAGGCACCGGCAGCTCAGCTTGCTCGCGTGTTTGCGGCCTATGCAAAGAAGGACGAAGCCGCGTAAGGCGGTTTTTCGCTGTTCATACCCTAAACCCGTTCGTTTCGAACCGAACATCTATAAGGAAGTACTATCATGGCTGATCTCGCAAAGATCGTTGAAGACCTCTCTGCTCTGACCGTTCTGGAAGCTGCTGAGCTTTCCAAGCTGCTCGAAGAAAAGTGGGGCGTTTCGGCTGCTGCTCCTGTAGCCGTTGCTGCTGCTGGCGGCGCTGCTCCGGCTGCTGCTGAAGAAGAAAAGACCGAGTTTGACGTCATCCTCACGGATGCCGGCGCAAACAAGATCAACGTCATCAAGGAAGTCCGCGCCATCACCGGTCTCGGCCTCAAGGAAGCCAAGGACCTGGTCGAAGGCGCTCCGAAGGCTGTCAAGGAAGGCGTTTCCAAGGCTGAAGCCGCAGACCTCAAGAAGAAGCTTGAAGAAGCTGGCGCCAAGGTCGACGTTAAGTAATATCGGAATGCGATGGGGGAAGGTTTCCTTCCCCCATCGATTTCCTCCGAACATATTACCCAGGAACCGTCAAAAACGGTTCCTGGGTAATGGGTTCTCAAGAGGATGGTCTTGTAACGAGTGCCCGGCAATCCGGTCGGCCGCTCGGACTTCAAGACGAGATTGAAATCCATTTTTTGACGGAGCCGCCTGGCCAGCAGGTTCCGTCCGTTGCAGGCCCGGTTGCAAATTGACAAGGAGCGACGATGGCTCAGACCCTTTCCTTTAATGGTCGTAGGCGCGTACGCAAGTTTTTCGGAAAAATTCCAGAAGTAGCAGAGATGCCGAACCTCATCGAGGTTCAGAAGGCATCCTATGACCAGTTCCTCATGGTCGACGAGCCGCAGGGCGGTCGTCCGGACGAGGGTCTGCAGACGGTCTTCAAGTCCGTCTTCCCGATCACCGACTTCTCTGGCGCATCCATGCTCGAATTCGTATCCTACGAATTCGAGCCGCCGAAGTTCGACGTGGACGAGTGCCGCCAGCGCGACCTGACCTATGCTGCACCGCTCAAGGTGACGCTGCGCCTCATCGTATTCGATATTGATGAGGATACGGGCGCTCGCTCGATCAAGGACATCAAGGAACAGTCCGTATACATGGGCGATATGCCGCTCATGACCAACAACGGCACGTTCATCGTCAACGGCACCGAGCGCGTTATCGTCTCGCAGATGCACCGTTCGCCGGGCGTTTTCTTTGACCACGACAAGGGCAAGAGCCACTCCTCGGGCAAGCTTCTGTTTGCAGCCCGCGTGATCCCCTATCGTGGTTCCTGGCTCGACATCGAGTTCGACGCCAAGGACATCGTCCACGCCCGTATCGACCGTCGCCGCAAGATCCCCGTCACCTCGCTGCTGATGGCGCTAGGCATGGACGGCGAAGAGATCCTGTCGACCTTCTACACGAAGTCGCTCTACCAGCGTGATGGCAAGGGCTGGCGTTTCCCGTTCAACCCGGAAACCCTCAAGGGCGCCAAGACGCTTTCCGACCTCGTTGACGCCGATACCGGCGAAGTCGTGGTTGAAGGTGGCAAGAAGCTCACCCCGCGTCTGCTGCGTCAGCTTTCGGACAAGGGCCTGAAGTTCCTGAAGGCTTCCGACGAAGATCTCTATGGCAACTATCTCGCTGAAGACCTGGTCAACATGGCGACCGGCGAGATCTACATGGAAGCCGGCGACGAGATCGACGAAAAGACGCTGCCGCAGATCCTCGACATCGGTTTCGACGAGATCCCGGTTCTGGGCATCGACCACATCAATGTCGGCGCCTACATCCGCAACACGCTGGCCGCGGACAAGAACGAGAACCGTCAGGACGCTCTGTTCGACATCTACCGCGTCATGCGTCCGGGTGAACCGCCGACCATGGATTCGGCTGAAGCCATGTTCCAGTCGCTGTTCTTCGACAGCGAGCGCTACGACCTGTCGGCTGTTGGTCGCGTCAAGATGAACATGCGCCTCGACCTCGATTGCCCGGATACCGTCCGCGTTCTGCGCAAGGACGACATTCTGGCCGTGGTCAAGATGCTGGTCGAACTGCGTGACGGCAAGGGCGAGATCGACGACATCGACAACCTCGGCAACCGCCGTGTCCGTTCGGTCGGCGAGCTCATGGAAAATCAGTACCGCCTTGGTCTGCTCCGCATGGAGCGTGCGATCAAGGAACGCATGTCGTCGATCGAAATCGACACGGTCATGCCGCAGGACCTGATCAACGCCAAGCCGGCTGCTGCTGCTGTTCGCGAATTCTTCGGCTCCTCGCAGCTGTCGCAGTTTATGGACCAGGTGAACCCGCTTTCGGAAATCACCCACAAGCGCCGTCTTTCGGCTCTTGGACCGGGTGGTCTGACCCGCGAGCGCGCAGGCTTCGAAGTCCGCGACGTTCATCCGACCCATTACGGTCGTATTTGCCCGATCGAGACGCCGGAAGGCCCGAACATCGGTCTGATCAACTCGCTTGCCACCTTTGCTCGTGTGAACAAGTACGGCTTCATCGAAAGCCCGTACCGCAAGATCGTCGATGGCAAGGTGACGAAGGACGTCGTCTATCTCTCCGCCATGGAAGAAGCGAAGTACTACGTCGCACAGGCCAATTCCGAGCTGACGTCTGAAGGCGCATTCGTTGAAGAATTCGTCGTTTGCCGTCATGCCGGCGAAGTTATGCTGTCCCCGCGCGACACCATCAACCTGATGGACGTTTCACCGAAGCAGCTGGTTTCGGTCGCAGCCGCTCTGATCCCGTTCCTTGAAAACGACGACGCCAACCGCGCTCTCATGGGCTCGAACATGCAGCGTCAGGCCGTGCCGCTTCTGCGTGCCGAAGCCCCGTTCGTCGGAACCGGCATGGAGCCGATCGTGGCCCGCGACTCCGGCGCTGCTATCGGTGCCCGTCGCGGCGGCGTGGTCGACTTGGTTGACGCAACGCGTATCGTTATCCGCGCCACCGAAGACCTCGATCCGTCGAAGTCTGGCGTTGATATCTACCGCCTGCAGAAGTTCCAGCGTTCGAACCAGAACACCTGCGTCAACCAGCGTCCGCTGGTCACCGTCGGTGACGTTCTGAACAAGGGCGACATCATCGCGGACGGTCCGTCGACCGACCTCGGCGATCTGGCTCTCGGCCGCAACGCGCTCGTCGCGTTCATGCCGTGGAACGGCTACAACTACGAAGACTCGATCCTGATGTCCGAGCGCATTGTCGCCGAAGACGTCTTCACCTCGATCCATATCGAGGAATTCGAAGTCATGGCCCGCGACACCAAGCTTGGTCCGGAAGAAATCACGCGCGACATTCCGAACGTGTCGGAAGAAGCGCTGAAGAACCTCGACGAAGCCGGTATCGTTTATATCGGCGCGGAAGTTGCTCCTGGCGACATCCTCGTTGGCAAGATCACCCCGAAGGGTGAAAGCCCGATGACGCCGGAAGAAAAGCTTCTGCGCGCCATCTTCGGTGAAAAGGCCTCCGACGTCCGTGACACCTCGATGCGCATGCCTCCGGGCACGTTCGGCACCATCGTGGAAGTTCGCGTTTTCAACCGCCACGGCGTTGAAAAGGACGAACGTGCGATGGCGATCGAGCGCGAGGAAATCGAACGCCTCGCCAAGGACCGTGACGACGAACAGGCGATCCTCGATCGCAACGTCTACGGCCGCCTTCTCGACATGCTTCGCGGTCAGGTGGCCATCGCCGGTCCGAAGAGCTTCAAGAAGGGCGTCGAACTGTCCAACGCCGTCGTCTCTGAATATCCCCGCTCGCAGTGGTGGATGTTTGCAGTCGAAGACGAGAGGGCTCAGGCCGAACTCGAAGCCCTGCGGGCCCAGTACGACGAATCCAAGTCGCGCCTTGAACAGCGCTTCATGGACAAGGTCGAGAAGGTCCAGCGCGGTGACGAAATGCCTCCGGGCGTCATGAAGATGGTCAAGGTCTTCGTCGCTGTGAAGCGCAAGATCCAGCCGGGCGACAAGATGGCTGGCCGTCACGGCAACAAGGGCGTCGTGTCGCGCATCGTACCGGTCGAGGACATGCCGTTCCTCGAAGACGGCACGCATGTCGACATCGTTCTGAACCCGCTCGGCGTTCCCTCGCGCATGAACGTCGGCCAGATCCTCGAGACGCACCTGGCCTGGGCGTGCGCCGGCATGGGCAAGAAGATCGGTCAGATGCTTGAGGACTATCGCAAGCATCTGGACATCACCGATCTGAAGAAGGAACTGACCGAAATCTATGCGTCTGAAGCGCATGACGAGGTCAAGAACTTCGACGATGACTCGCTGGTTCGTCTGGCAGAAGAAGCCAAGCGCGGCGTCTCCATCGCGACCCCGGTCTTCGACGGCGCCCATGAAAGTGACGTTTCCGAGATGCTGACGCGTGCAGGTCTCGACACGTCGGGTCAGTCTGTTCTGTATGATGGCCGTACCGGCGAAGCCTTCGACCGCAAGGTCACCGTCGGTTACATGTACATGATCAAGCTGAACCACTTGGTCGACGACAAGATCCACGCGCGTTCGATCGGTCCTTACTCGCTCGTCACCCAGCAGCCGCTTGGTGGTAAGGCGCAGTTCGGTGGTCAGCGCTTCGGGGAAATGGAAGTCTGGGCGCTCGAAGCTTACGGTGCTGCATACACCCTGCAGGAAATGCTCACCGTCAAGTCGGACGACGTGGCCGGCCGTACCAAGGTCTATGAAGCGATCGTCCGTGGCGACGACACCTTCGAGGCCGGTATTCCGGAAAGCTTCAACGTTCTCGTCAAGGAAATGCGCTCTCTGGGCCTTTCCGTGGAACTCGAGAACTCGAAGACCCTGCCGGAAGACGGTCAGCTGCCCGATGCGGCCGAATAAGACGTTTGACAAGGCATGCGTGGCGTAAGTCGCGCATGCCATTCCCTGACCGCCCCGAAGGCCAATACGGGACGGTGAGGGAAGTTTCGCCGCAGTTCGCGGTTATTGTCATTGCAAGGGTATGGGGCGGCATCCCGGGAATTTGCCGCCACCACGACCCAATCTGGGGCTTGAAGCCCACAAGGAGACAGGCATGAACCAAGAGGTCATGAACCTTTTCAACCCGTCGGTACCGGCGCAGCACTTCGATTCCATCCGGATTTCGATTGCGAGCCCGGAAAAGATCCTGTCGTGGTCCTACGGCGAGATCAAGAAGCCGGAAACGATCAACTATCGTACGTTCAAGCCGGAACGCGATGGTCTGTTCTGCGCGCGCATCTTCGGACCGATCAAGGACTACGAGTGCCTGTGCGGCAAGTACAAGCGCATGAAGTACAAGGGCATCATCTGCGAAAAGTGCGGCGTCGAAGTGACGCTGTCGCGCGTTCGCCGTGAGCGCATGGGCCATATCGAGCTCGCAGCGCCCGTTGCCCATATCTGGTTCCTGAAGTCGCTTCCGTCGCGCATCTCCACGCTCTTGGACATGACGCTGAAGGATGTCGAGCGCGTTCTCTACTTCGAGAACTACATCGTCACTGAGCCGGGCTTGACCTCGCTCAAGGAAAACCAGCTTCTTTCCGAAGAAGAATACATGATCGCCGTCGACGAGTTCGGCGAAGATCAGTTCACCGCCATGATCGGCGCTGAAGCCATCTACGAGATGCTGGCCTCGATGAACCTCGAGAAGATCGCTGGCGACTTGCGCACCGACCTGGCTGAGACCACGTCGGAGCTCAAGCAGAAGAAGCTGATGAAGCGCCTGAAGATCGTCGAGAACTTCATGGAATCCGGCAATCGTCCGGAGTGGATGATCATGAAGGTCGTGCCGGTCATCCCGCCGGATCTGCGTCCGCTGGTTCCGCTCGATGGCGGCCGTTTCGCGACGTCTGACCTGAACGATCTCTATCGCCGCGTCATCAACCGTAACAACCGTCTGAAGCGCCTGATCGAACTGCGCGCGCCGGGCATCATCATCCGTAACGAAAAGCGCATGCTGCAGGAATCTGTGGACGCGCTGTTCGACAACGGCCGCCGTGGCCGCGTCATCACCGGTGCTAACAAGCGTCCGCTGAAGTCGCTGTCCGACATGCTCAAGGGCAAGCAGGGCCGCTTCCGCCAGAACCTTCTCGGCAAGCGCGTCGACTATTCCGGCCGTTCGGTCATCGTGACCGGTCCGGAACTGAAGCTGCACCAGTGCGGCCTGCCGAAGAAGATGGCGCTCGAACTGTTCAAGCCGTTCATCTACGCCCGCCTCGACGCGAAGGGTTACTCCTCGACCGTCAAGCAGGCCAAGAAGCTGGTTGAAAAGGAGAAGCCTGAGGTCTGGGATATCCTCGACGAGGTCATCCGCGAACATCCGGTTCTCTTGAACCGCGCACCGACGCTGCACCGCCTGGGCATCCAGGCCTTCGAACCGATCCTGGTCGAAGGCAAGGCCATCCAGCTGCACCCGCTCGTCTGCACGGCCTTCAACGCCGACTTCGACGGCGACCAGATGGCTGTTCACGTTCCGCTCTCGCTGGAAGCCCAGCTTGAAGCGCGCGTGCTGATGATGTCGACGAACAACATCCTGCACCCGGCCAACGGTGCACCGATCATCGTTCCGTCGCAGGACATGGTTCTCGGCCTCTACTATCTGTCGATCCAGAACCAGAACGAGCCAGGCGAAGGCATGGTCTTCTCGGACATGGGCGAACTGCACCATGCCCTGGAAAACAAGGTCGTCACCCTGCATGCCAAGATCCGCGGCCGCTTCAAGACGGTTGATGAAAACGGCAAGCCGGTTTCGAAGATCTATGAAACCACGCCCGGCCGCATGATCGTTGGCGAGCTTCTGCCGAAGAACGTCAATGTTCCCTTCGATATCTGCAACCAGGAACTGACCAAGAAGAACATCTCCAAGATGATCGACACGGTCTACCGCCATTGCGGCCAGAAGGACACGGTCATCTTCTGCGACCGCATCATGCAGCTTGGCTTCACGCATGCCTGCCGCGCCGGCATTTCGTTCGGCAAGGACGACATGATCATTCCGGAAACCAAGGCGAAGATCGTTGGCGACACCGAATCCCTGGTCAAGGAATACGAGCAGCAGTACAATGACGGCCTGATCACCCAGGGCGAAAAGTACAACAAGGTCGTTGACGCCTGGGGCAAGGCAACCGAAAAGGTCGCCGAGGACATGATGGCCCGCATTAAGGCTGTCGAGTTCGACAAGGAGACCGGTCGTCAAAAGCCGATGAACGCCATCTACATGATGTCCCACTCGGGTGCCCGTGGTTCACCGAACCAGATGCGCCAGCTGGGCGGCATGCGCGGCCTCATGGCCAAGCCGTCGGGTGAAATCATCGAGACGCCGATCATCTCGAACTTCAAGGAAGGCCTGACCGTTAACGAGTACTTCAACTCGACCCACGGTGCCCGTAAGGGTCTCGCAGACACCGCCTTGAAGACCGCGAACTCCGGTTACCTGACGCGTCGTCTCGTCGACGTGGCGCAGGATTGCATCGTCAACCTCGTGGATTGCGGCACCGATACGGGCCTCACCATGACGGCAATCGTCGATGCCGGTCAGGTCGTGGCCTCGATTGGCTCTCGCGTTCTGGGTCGTACAGCACTTGACGACATCGATCATCCGGTCACGGGTGAGCGCATCGTTGATGCTGGCAAGATGATCCTCGAGCCTGACGTCATCGAAATCGAGAAGGCTGGTATCCAGTCGATCCGTATTCGCTCCGCGCTGACCTGCGCAGTCCAGACGGGCGTTTGCTCGATCTGCTACGGCCGAGATCTGGCCCGTGGTACGCCGGTCAACATGGGTGAAGCTGTCGGCGTCATCGCCGCGCAGTCGATCGGTGAGCCGGGTACCCAGCTGACCATGCGTACCTTCCACTTGGGCGGCACCGCGACCGTGGTCGACCAGTCGTTCCTCGAAGCCTCTTATGAGGGCACGGTTCAGATCAAGAACCGCAACATGCTGCGCAACTCCGATGGCACTCTGATCGCCATGGGCCGCAGCATGGCCGTTATGATCCTCGATGAGCGTGGGGTCGAGCGTTCCTCGCAGCGCGTGGCCTATGGTTCGAAGGTCTTCGTTGACGATGGCGACAAGGTAAAGCGCGGCCAGCGTCTGGCCGAGTGGGATCCGTACACACGCCCGATGATGACGGAAGTCGAGGGTATCGTGCATTTCGAGGACGTCGTCGACGGTCTCTCCGTGCTCGAAGCCACCGACGAATCCACCGGTATCACCAAGCGTCAGGTTATCGACTGGCGTTCGACACCGCGTGGCGCCGACCTGAAGCCGGCGATCGTCATCAAGGACGCCAGCGGCAACGTGCTCAAGGTCGCCCGTGGCGGCGAAGCACGCTTCCAGCTGTCCGTCGATGCGATCCTGTCGGTCGAGCCTGGTCAGCGTGTCAGCCAGGGTGACGTGCTTGCACGTTCGCCGCTGGAAAGCGCCAAGACGAAGGACATCACCGGTGGTCTGCCGCGTGTTGCCGAACTGTTCGAAGCTCGTCGTCCGAAGGACCATGCCATCATCGCTGAGATTGATGGTACGATCCGCCTCGGCCGCGACTACAAGAACAAGCGTCGCGTTATCATCGAGCCGGCAGAAGACGGTGTCGAGCCAGTCGAATACCTGATCCCGAAGGGCAAGCCCTTCCACCTTCAGGAAGGCGACTATATCGAAAAGGGTGATTACATCCTCGACGGTAACCCGGCTCCGCACGACATCCTGGCGATCAAGGGCGTCGAGGCACTTGCCTCGTACCTGGTCAACGAAATCCAGGAAGTCTACCGTCTGCAGGGCGTTCTGATCAACGACAAGCACATCGAGGTGATCGTTCGCCAGATGCTGCAGAAGGTCGAGATCACCGACGCGGGCGACAGCCACTACATCGTGGGTGACAATGTCGACCGGATCGAGCTTGATGACAACAACGACCGCCTGATCGAGGAAGGCAAGAAGCCGGCTTACGGCGATCCGGTCCTTCTCGGCATCACCAAGGCCTCGCTGCAGACGCCGTCGTTCATCTCGGCTGCATCCTTCCAGGAAACCACAAAGGTTCTCACGGAAGCTGCAATCGCCGGCAAGACCGACACGCTGCAGGGTCTGAAGGAAAACGTCATCGTCGGACGCCTGATCCCGGCTGGTACCGGCGGCACCATGACGCAGATCCGCCGCATCGCCACCTCGCGCGACGACCTCATCCTCGAGGAGCGCAAGAAGGGCACCGGTGCGGATGTCGCAACTCCGATGCTGCAGAACCTCGCCAGCGAGGGCGCGCCTGCCGCCGAGTAATCGGCGCAGGGAGATTGATCTGAAAGGCCGCCCGGAGCGATCCGGGCGGCCTTTTCCATGCGTGGCAGAGAGCGAGGCAAGGCGGAGATCTGGCAGGTTGGCAGGTCTGCGCAGCGCCCAGGGGAGGGGCTGCAGAATGAAGCACCCTTGGGTCAGGCGGGCGCCTTGGCGCTGGCGCCACCTCCTACCGGTCTCGACGGACGCCACTCAGTCACCAGGCGCAAAAAAAGGCCGGTGGTGAACCGGCCTTGTGCAATGCTGATATGTCGTGTCTTCAGTTGAAGCGGATGATCGCGACTTCGCCTTCAAGTGCACCTTGATAGGCGGAAGCGTGTGGCTCTTCGTCCGGTGCGCCAGTGATCATGCCGATCTGGTCGAGGTCGGCCTCCAGGAAGCCCTCCTCGGACAGTGCGTTCAGCGTCAGGCGCACGGCTGTGTCGTCGTCCGGCGCGGTCAGCATGACATGCAGGTCGACAGGCTCGCCGCCGTCGGATTCATAGGCCTTGGCAATCACGATGAAGACCATCGGTTCGTCACGCGTATTGTCGTTATCTGGATTGGTGATCATGGCTCGGGTCTTCTCGTTCGATGAGCGATTCTCGTTTAGGTCGATTCGACCCGGCGGGCAGGGTGGTCTTTCCGCCCTCAAGACCCTATTTAGAAGTTTCCCACGGCAAACCAAGACAAATTGCATGGTAAGAGTCACTTTCCGGCAACCGCATGGCCAAAGTGCCTGCCACGCGGGGCGCTTCGGGCATTAAATATCGATCAAGACTTGACGCAAAGAGGGGAAAACAGTAGTACCCCGCGCATCGGGACCTATGTGAGGCCGGGTTTTTCAGGACGACGCGTCCCGGAGTTCGCCTCAAACAGGGTACCAAACGCACGTTGACGACATGTATGCTGCACGCAAGACGCATGAAAATGCGTCCTCTGTCTTTTGTGGTCCATCCGCCAAAAACGGGTCGGGCCACATTTTGCGCATGAAGAAATCTGTGCGGCCGCCGCCGGAAACGGCAAACCAAGGGTCCGGAAGGGCTTGAGACTAGATTTTGCAAGGATGGGTATATGCCTACCGTAAACCAGCTGATCCGTAAGCCGCGTCAGGCACAGGTAAAGCGCAACAAGGTTCCTGCTCTGCAGGAAAACCCCCAGAAGCGTGGCGTCTGCACGCGCGTCTACACAACGACCCCGAAGAAGCCGAACTCGGCTCTGCGTAAGGTTGCCAAGATCCGTCTGACCAATGGCTTTGAAGTCATCGGTTACATCCCGGGCGAAGGCCACAACCTGCAGGAACACTCTGTCGTCATGATCCGTGGCGGCCGCGTAAAGGACTTGCCGGGCGTTCGTTACCACATCATCCGCGGCGTTCTCGATACCCAGGGTGTCAAGAACCGTAAGCAGCGCCGTTCGAAGTACGGTGCGAAGCGTCCGAAGTAAGCTTCGGCCCTTCACAATCAAGATTCCGGCGCTGCGCGAGGTTCTCCGCGTTGTAAAGCGTCCCAACCGTTGAGAGACAAGAAGTATGTCCCGTCGCCATAGTGCAGAAAAGCGTGAGATCAATCCGGACCCGAAGTTCGGCGATCTGATCGTCACCAAGTTCATGAACGCCATCATGCTCCACGGCAAGAAGTCCGTGGCCGAAAGCATCGTCTACGGCGCATTCGATGTCGTTCAGGCAAAGGCAAAGGCTGAGCCGATCGCGATCTTCCATCAGGCGCTCGACAATGTCGCGCCGCATGTTGAAGTCCGTTCGCGCCGCGTTGGTGGTGCAACCTACCAGGTCCCGGTCGACGTTCGTCCGGAGCGCCGTCAGGCCCTCGCCATCCGCTGGCTGATCACCGCTGCCCGCAAGCGTAACGAAACCACCATGGTCGACCGTCTCTCCGGCGAGCTGCTCGACGCCGCCAACAACCGCGGTAGCGCCGTCAAGAAGCGCGAAGACACCCACAAGATGGCCGATGCAAACCGCGCCTTCTCGCATTACCGCTGGTAATCCACCGATCGAATATTGAAAGGCAGTCCGTTATGGCTCGCGAATATAAAATCGAAGACTACCGCAACTTCGGTATCATGGCGCATATCGACGCCGGCAAGACCACCACGACCGAACGCATCCTGTACTACACCGGTAAGTCTCACAAGATCGGCGAAGTTCATGATGGCGCGGCCACGATGGACTGGATGGAGCAGGAGCAGGAGCGTGGCATCACGATCACCTCTGCTGCGACCACGACCTTCTGGAAGGGTCGCGACGGCAAGATGCGTCGTTTCAACATCATCGACACCCCCGGCCACGTTGACTTCACCATCGAAGTCGAACGTTCGCTGCGCGTGCTCGACGGTGCCGTCGCACTTCTCGACGCCAACGCTGGTGTTGAGCCGCAGACCGAAACCGTCTGGCGTCAGGCTGAAAAGTACAACGTCCCGCGGATGATCTTCTGCAACAAGATGGACAAGACCGGTGCTGACTTCTACCGCTCGGTAGACATGATCAAGACCCGTCTCGGCGCCACCGCTGTTGTCATGCAGCTCCCGATCGGTGCAGAATCCGAATTCAAGGGCGTTGTCGACCTGATCGAGATGAATGCTCTCGTCTGGCGCGACGAATCCCTCGGGGCTGCCTGGGATGTTGTTGAAATCCCGGAAGATCTGAAGGAAAAGGCTGCCGAATATCGCGAAAAGCTGATCGAGACTGTGGTCGAGATCGACGAAGAAGCGATGGAAGCCTACCTGAACGGCGAAATGCCGGACAATGACAAGATCCGTGCTCTGGTTCGCCGCGGCACCATCGACGTCAAGTTCCACCCGATGTTCTGCGGCACCGCCTTCAAGAACAAGGGCGTTCAGCCGCTCCTCGACGCGGTTGTCGACTACCTGCCGTCGCCGCTCGATATCCCGGCGATCAAGGGCATCGACTTCAAGACCGAAGCCGAAATCGAGCGCCATGCAGATGACGCCGAGCCGCTCGCTATGCTGGCGTTCAAGATCATGAACGACCCCTTCGTCGGTTCGCTGACCTTCGCACGTATCTATTCGGGCAAGCTCGAAAAGGGCGTGTCGGTTCTGAACACGGTCAAGGACAAGCGCGAGCGCGTCGGCCGCATGCTGCAGATGCACTCGAACAGTCGCGAAGACATCGAAGAAGCCTTTGCAGGCGACATCGTTGCTCTGGCCGGCCTCAAGGAGACCACCACTGGCGATACGCTCTGCGATCCGCTGAAGCCGGTTATCCTTGAGCGCATGGAATTCCCGGAGCCGGTCATTCAGATCGCGATCGAGCCGAAGTCCAAGGGCGACCAGGAAAAGATGGGCCTCGCGCTCAATCGCCTCGCTGCTGAAGACCCGTCCTTCCGCGTCAAGACCGACCAGGAATCCGGCCAGACGATCATTGCAGGCATGGGCGAACTTCACCTCGACATTCTCGTTGACCGTATGCGTCGCGAGTTCAAGGTTGAAGCCAACGTCGGTGCTCCGCAGGTTGCCTACCGCGAAACCATCACGAAGACGCACGAAGAAGACTACACGCACAAGAAGCAGTCCGGTGGTACCGGTCAGTTCGCGCGCGTCAAGCTCATCTTCGAACCGAACCCGGAAGGCGAAGACTTCAAGTTCGAGTCCAAGATCGTCGGCGGTGCTGTTCCGAAGGAATACATCCCGGGCGTTCAGAAGGGTATCGAAAGCGTTCTGTCTTCGGGTCCGCTCGCGGGCTTCCCGATGCTCGGTGTGAAGGCAACCCTGATCGACGGCGCATTCCATGACGTCGACTCCTCGGTTCTCGCCTTCGAAATCGCATCGCGTGCTTGCTTCCGTGAAGCAGCGAAGAAGGCCGGCGCTCAGCTGCTCGAGCCGATGATGAAGGTCGAAGTGGTAACGCCAGAAGATTACGTCGGTGACGTGATCGGTGACCTGAACTCGCGTCGTGGCCAGATCCAGGGCCAGGAACAGCGCGGCATCGCGATCGTGATCAATGCTCACGTCCCGCTTGCCAACATGTTCAAGTACGTCGACAACCTGCGCTCCATGTCGCAGGGCCGCGCGCAGTACTCGATGACCTTCGATCACTACGCACCGGTTCCGTCGAACGTTGCTGCAGAAATCCAGGCGAAGTATTCCGGTCAGAAGTGACCGGAATACCCAACCAAGCCAATTGAATGTTTGAATTTCCCCTGATGGGGACGAAAGAATGGAGAGCCGAAAATGGCAAAGAGTAAGTTTGAGCGCAATAAGCCGCACGTCAACATCGGTACGATCGGCCACGTCGACCACGGCAAGACGTCTCTGACGGCAGCGATCACCAAGTACTTCGGTGAATTC
>NZ_JBPUGM010000014.1:0-25790 GCF_051549525.1 Rhizobium sp. G187 | reverse complement strand
CGCTTCGGCGAACGAAGCTTTCTGCCGATCACGGCGAGAGATGCCGATGGGAAGGCGTTCGAGGCACTCTCCACCGGTATGTCGCCTGCCCAAAAGACCGAGCTTCGATCCGCCTGGGACTTACTGCGAGCCGCCCAGAAGCTGGCAGCTTATGAGCGCACCACCGTGGCGCTCAAACAGGCCGAGGCGCTGCGCCAGACACAGTCAAAAGGCTTGTCCCTGAAATGATGGCGCAGGCGGACACGCACTTGAGACTTGCTCGCCAGAGGCGCCACGCAGTGCGTCTTCTCGCCTCGGCAGTTGCCGTCCCGATGACCCTGTTTGCTGCTGGCTATATCGGCGGTTTGCGGATCAACACGACACCAAGTGAACCCATCGGGCTCTGGCGGATCGTGGTGCTGCAGAGGCCACCGCAAGTGGGCGACCTGGTGTTTGCTTGCCCCCCGGATGCCGGGCAGGCTCGAGAGGCAAGGGCAAGGGGCTATCTTCGCACGGGGCTTTGCAAGGGTGGGTTTGGCCCTATGATCAAGACGGTGATCGCAACGCCAGGGCAAAAAGTCGAAGTGACCACGCGTGTTCAAGTCGACGGCGCGCCGATAGCGGGCTCCGCTGTTGTCGATCGGGACGGCAAGGGCCGACGTCTTGCAGCCTTTAGAGGCGGTGTCATTCCACCTGGAGAGGTGTTTCTCCATTCACCCTTTCCGGCATCCTGGGACTCTCGCTATCTCGGTCCCGTCCCGATTGAAGGCATTCTTGGACTGGCCCAACCGGTGTACACCCATGCGCCGTGATACCCTGTCTTCCCTCGCGCTCGTCAGCTCTTCCGTGGCATGCGGCATGATGGCTTGGAGTGGGATCACCTTGGCCCTGCCACTGGCTGTCGCCTTTCCCGCATTCTGGTCTCTTGCACCGAACCGACTGACGGCCGCCATGGTTTCTGCAGGCTATTTCCTCGCGGCATCCCATGGGCTGCCGCAGGGTGTCGCCACCTATTTTCGGGCCGACCTCTGGCTGGGTCTCGCTTTGTGGCTGATCGCTTCCAGCGCCTTTGTCCTGGTCCATGCGCTCCTTTGGTCGTCAGGGACTGGATGGGCGTCGGGAGCCAGATACGTGCTTGCCATGCTGATTACAGCTTTACCACCAATCGGCATCCTCGGTTGGGCGCATCCCATCACCGCAGCAGGCATCCTGTTCCCCGGCTTGGGTTGGATCGGGCTCACTGCAATGGCAGCCGGCCTTGCGTTGATGGCAACGCGATATCGGCCGGCTGCCATCGTCGCTTTTGCGAGCTTGTGGATCTGGTCCGCCGCGTGCGGGAAAACGGCAAATCTAGGTCATGAGTGGCTTGGTGTCGACCTGAAGCTGGGAAAAGCCCTTGGCCGCAACGGGAGCCTTCAGTGGCATCGTGATCTGTTCACGCGCGTCAACTCAGTCAGAGAACCTGGCTACCGGGTCGTTGTCCTGCCCGAGAGTGCTCTAGGTTTGTGGACGCCCACTGTCGAGCGTTTGTGGAGGGAACAACTCCGCGGTTTGGACACAACTGTCATTGCCGGCGCCGCCATCGTCAACGCCGATGGCTACGACAATGTTATGGTTTCAGTGTCGGCTACGGACGCCCGGATCATTTACCGGGAGCGCATGCCGGTGCCAGTGTCGATGTGGCGGCCCTGGGCCAATTGGGCAGGTCAGCAAGATGGAGCCCGAGCAGTCATGTTTGGCACTCCGGTCGTCGAGATTGCTGGGAGCCGGATCGCACCGTTGATCTGCTACGAGCAGTTGCTCGTTTGGCCTCTCCTCCAGTCCATGCTCCATTCACCCGATCGGATTGTCCTCATCGGCAATGGATGGTGGACCGAGGGAACCAACATCGTTGCGATCCAGCGATCAAGTGCAGAAGCCTGGTCTCGGCTGTTCGCGGTCCCGGTCACCATTTCATTCAACCGTTAAGACCTGGAGCCGTCCGCATGGATCTCGCCCTCATCCAGTCCTGTAGCGATCCCGCGTTGAAGCCCGCGATCGTGGAACAGTTCATCGAACAGGCCGGCTCGACCGATCCGCTGGCTGTGACTGTCAAGATTGGTGGCAGGAGCGTCCTTGTCCCCGAGCCACGATCCGTGGAGAACGCCATGACGACCATTCGCCAATATTCCGGCCAAGCCGTTGTCCGTGTCGGGATCACGCAGGTGCCGGCGGGGATCGGGATAAGACAGATTGCCGATATCGACGACAGTCTCCTCGATCCTTGCGAGAACCTCCGCCAGGGCACTGCCATATTCGCCAGGATCATGCGGATCGTCACCAAATGGTATGGAAATCCGAAGAGCGATGAGGCGTTGCCGCAGATCTTCGATGATGCTGTCTACGCCTGGAAAACCGGTGAGTTTGAAGGTGTCTCGGTGTTTCAGGCGGATGATCCAATACAGTCCGCAGTGTTGCCGGTTGCAGTCGCAAAGCCGGAGCCGGCCGAGCAAGGGCAAGAAGCGAGCGGAGAGGCCCTGTTGGAAGTTCCACCATCCGAGCCGAAAGACGCCGAGATCCGCATCGACCTCACTGGCATCGGTGGGCGCGCGCCGTAGTGCAAACGGCCTGGCTCTATCGACAGGTTGGTTCGGCATTTCCCTATAGTCCCGGGGGACCTTGTACTTTGTCACTCTGCGTTGTTCGTCAGAGGCTTATATCGAATTTCGGGGAACAGTTTTCCCAAAAAGAACAAATTGCAGGTCTGGATTTTTGCTGGCGGACATCGGGTTCGGGTGCCGTTGATGTTGGCAGTTAAAGCCGCGGGCGCTCGAATAAATCCAACTCCTATAGCGACGAATGCGAACAAGAATGGATCAAGCGCACCCCACACCTCCCCCAGCCATGCGCAATGGAAGAGGTCCTCTATTAAGGATCCGCAGCCTCGATATCCCGTCTCCCAAATCCGCTGCTCAGTTGGCTACCCGCCAGCTGGACCACCAGTCGGCCATAGGTGTGATGCCGGCATTGGGATGGGAGGCGGACAATGGATCGATGTATTGAACGCATTGTGGATATGACGGCAATCATACGCGATGAAGCGGGCCTGAAAACAGCGCTCGCCGATATCGCCGGCCGGTACGATTTCTCAGGTTATGCCTTTGTCAGCCTTCGCCCGGGACAATCATACGCAATTTCTGACTATGCCGAGGAATGGCGCAAGCGATACCAAAAGGAAGACCTCAAGCAGGTCGATCCGGTGATCCGACAGGCACAGACACTGCGCCGCGCATTCACGTGGTCCGGTGAGAGCGAGAGGGCATCGCTGTCGGTGGCCGAGCGTCGTTTCTTTGCAGATGCGTCAGGCCACAATATTCGCTCGGGCGTAACCATTCCGATCGCCACTCCGAACGGTGCCGTTTCGATGCTGACCCTGGCATCCTCAAAGCCTGTCTTGACGCCGGACAGGCACATTGATGCTATCGCGGCTGCGTCCGCAATAGGACAGCTCCATTCTCTGGTGGAGCATTTGCAGGTCAAGCCGACCGTTCAGGAGTCAGTGTATCTCAGCCCAAAGGAGGCAACCTTTGTGCGTTGGATCGCCCTTGGCAAATCGATGGAGGACGTGGCAGTCATCGAGGGCGTCAAATACAACACTGTCCGCATCACGCTCGCTGGCGTCCGGCACCGCTACGATCTCTGCAACAACAACCAATTGATTGGTCTTGCAGTCCGCCTCAATCTTGTTTGACGGATTGCGGTCAGATGTTTGGTGTCCGACCCAGGATAGCGATCAGGGTCGACAAAACGGACATCTGGGCGTGCATTTCGATCGTCGCGTTGAGATAGGCAAGGTGTTCGGCGCCGCCGGCAACCTTGCCTGTCCAGACATCGGGTGGAAGGGCCTGGAACAGGTTCTCCGCTTTCTCGACCAGACTGCGATGGGTCTTGATTGCCTCAACCGTCAGCTGTTCGATCGATTGTTCAGGCACGCCCGCCAGCAATCCGACGAGAGGTTTGAGTTCCACACTACCATCCTCATTCACTCCCATGGTCACGGCACCTCCCAGTGCAAAGGATGCAATACGCCCAGTCTGAAACTCGGCTTCAAACAGTGGCCGGAAATCTGCAAATCTACGCGCGGGCGACGCGGACAAATCTGCTCTGTGACCACAGCGCTTTCTAGCGATTGGGGTCTGAGTTGACCACTGCAGTTCTGAGGGGTGTTTAGCTGGCCTAGCCAGCCCCTTCAGTCTTTGCCAGTCACAATTGGTAAAGTCGTGAGGTGCTTGTCGGTGGTCTGGACGACGCCCTTGTCTAGGGATAAATGGCCCTTCTCTGTTCCCCATCGCTCCATGAATAACAAGACGGCTACTGCATAACGTCGGCATCAAAGACGGTAGTCCGTTTGCGCTGTGATCGCTGCACCAACCTACTCTTCACATCGACCACAAGATTGAGAGCGGCGCCGCCTGCAGGCGTTCGGCAAACGGCGTGATGCGGTCATGATCATGCAGGACGAGACCACGTACGAAACGGTCGCCGACCGCTGCCTGCAGCTGACGTAACCCGCGAAAATCATCGGCTTTGACGGTCGCAGACGCTTTCACTTCAATACCGATGATCCGCCCACGCCGATCTTCAATCACGACATCGACCTCATCCAGATCCTTCGTTCTATAGTGTGAAAACGAGACGCGTTTCTCGGACCATGACGCAAGCTTCATCAGTTCGGATACGACGAAGCTCTCTAGCAGCGCGCCAAAACGTGTCTTGTCATCCAACAGCCTGGCCATTTCGTCCTCGCGCAAAGCCGCCAAAAGTCCTGTGTCGATGAAATGGAGCTTTGGTGTTTTGACAAGCCGGCTGAGCCGATTGTTCGACCATGGCGCCAGGGTTTTGATAAGGAACAGCCGCTCCAGGATGGCTATGTATTTCTGAGCGGTGACCCCGGACAATCCCAGCGCCGAACCGAAGCTGCTATTGTTGATCAGTTGCCCGGCATGTTCGGCGAGGATGTTCAGGAGGCGTGGTAAACGATCGAGTTGATCGATGTTGGCAATGTCGCGCACGTCGCGATCTAGGATAAGACTGACATAGTCTTCGAGCCACGAGACTCGCCGGGCTGCTGTGGTTCGCCTCAAGGCTTCAGGATAGCCGCCCGCCAGAACCATGCTCATCATTTCCTTGCCCAGAACAACCTCACCCTCAATGGCTGGTTCTTCCCCCGCAAACAATCGATCGAGCATGAGGCCAGGACTTGATCGGATTTCGGCCTGCGCAAAGGGAAGAAGTGGAATGACTGCCATTCGACCGGCCAGAGAGTCAGCAATAGCCGGTATAGTCGCGAGGTTCGCGGAGCCCGTTAGCAGAAACCGTCCCGGCTCCTGATGGTCATCCACGCTTACCTTGATTGCAAGCATCAGATCAGGGGCTCGCTGGACCTCGTCGATAACCGCTCGCTTGATCCCTCGTATAAACCCTGTGGGGTCGGCTTTCGCGGAGTTCAGCGTACCCGCATCATCCAATGTGATGTATGGTCGATCGCTACCTGAGAACATGCGCGCGAGCGTGGTCTTCCCTGCCTGCCGAGGTCCGGATATCAAAACTACACGGGTATCGGCTAGCGCTGCCTCTACGAGAGGCAGCGCTTTACGGTTGACAAAGAACTTCGAGTTTGAGTGTTCGTTCATGCGGCCATTCTTAATCGAATGAGCGTCCAATTTAAAGTGGTGCGCCGTCCATTTTTAATGCAGAAAGCGTCCAATCTTCATTTTCACTTTTGGCCGCCGGTCCTCGTCAGATCGATCCGAATACCAGCGTCGTCGGCTAGCTTTGGTGCAAGGATCGTTAAAGACGGTGTCGTAGATGCTGGGCCAGTCCGTTCACGCATAGCGCATTGGAGGTCACCAACAATCGTGTGTCCGGTTTCCGCAAGACCGGTACACCGTGCGAGGATCCGCGTCTTCAATGACAAAGACCACCGCTCTGAAAAGATTGCCGCTCGTCCCTGCTTGGCAAACGGCGGGGGCAAGTTTTTCTGGGCCACGCGCCAGAGTTTTCAGCCAACTTTCAAAGCGATCGTATCGAAGCTGCGAAATGGCAGTCCCATGTTCGATTTTGATCCGATTGGCGGCTACCCCTAGTTGCGAAGGCGCGTTATGACATCTCGCCAACCGTGATTGTCGAGGCCCGAACGATGCGATTTTTACCACCGCTTGTATTTCTTCTCGCCGCTTCTCCGGCCGTTGCCATAGGGCCACCAGGTCCGCCGCCGTGGTCCTGTAACGTCTTGGAAGCGTGCAATTCTGCGGATGTGTGTATCAGCATGTGGGCGATCCCGATCAAGTTCAAGCTTGTACAGTTCCATGACGACCTGAGGACGTATCATTTGCTCGGGCCCGATGGGCTCGAAGGAGTGGCGCTGGAACTACCCACCTTGCAGGACGCGAAAGATTTTGCGGAGACCTCCAGCCCAGATAAGATGGCTCCATTCATCCTGGTGCCCACTAACAAGTTGGCCGACACGCACGGCTTTTGGCTGCAAACCGTGCGGCAATGGGGAAGCGGTAAGCGCGATCTAGCAGATGAGAAGATGCTGGTGGCATGTAACAGCATTCGAAGAGGCTAGTTTCATCCGGTTGTCAAAGCTCGCTTGCCGGGCTCCGGACTGCGCAGGCGTTGTGGCTTGTCATGCCAGCACCGAACACGATTGCTGGCATGGATGTCGGGGAACCCATGCGAAAATGGATCACGCGCGGCTTGATCGCGGCCGTTCTGAGCTCTGGGACTGTTTAAGGGGCGGCTTTTCTCTCGCCCTGACATGCCAGAGGGCGCATTCTCGATCTCCTACAAGAACGGCTTGCGCGCCATCATCGTCGGTTCCCCCAACGAGCAGGACACCCGGCGCTACCCCGGCTGTCCGCAGATATACCGTCATAGGCATCGTTTTCCAATCGAGCGACGAACCGATCGGTTCAGTTCTCTATAGAAAAATTGTAACCTTCGTGCTACACATTCCTCCGATCTGTAGTGCGAAGGTGACAAATGCCGACACCCCATAATCCGCCCGCCGCGGTGAGGCGCGCGCTGCGCAAGCTTGGCGCGGACATCCACGATGCCCGTCGCCGTCGTCGGTTGCCGATGTCAGTCGTGGCCGAGCGAGCCTTCACGTCGCGTTCGACGCTCCAAAAGATCGAGGCGGGCGATACCAATGTCAGCATCGGTATCTATGCCGGCGTCCTTCAGGCACTGGGTCTCCTCGAAGGATTGAGCCAGATCGCCGATATCGGCAACGACAGCGTCGGCCAGGCATTGGCCAGCGCTGATTTGCCGAAGCACGCCCACCCGAAGCGGCCGACCGGAGCGTCGCGCGATGGCTGATTTCGAGGTTCATCTCGACCTTCATGGCCACACGCGCCCAATCGGGTTGGCGCGGGGCAATCGCGTCCGTGGCGCCGAGACCATCATGTTCGAATATGATCGCGGCTGGCTTGAGGACCCGGATCGCTTCTCGCTTGAGCCGGCTCTGGCCATGACGCGCGGGGCATTCGTGCCACCCGCTGGTCTGGCGACCTTCGGCTCTATCGGCGATTCCGCTCCCGACACCTGGGGACGCCGCCTCATGCAACGCTCGGAGCGGCGCAGCGCCGAGCGCGATGGCCGCGCCGTGCGCAGTCTGGCCGAAAGCGACTATCTGCTCGGCGTTGCCGACGAGACCCGACTTGGCGCGCTTCGCTTCCGTTGGGTCGGCGAAGAACAATTCCAAGCGCCGATCCGCGCCGGCGTGCCCGCCCTGATCGAACTCGGCCGACTGCTTCAGATCACCGAACGCATTCTGCGCGATGAGGAAACCGACGAAGACCTCCAGCTCATCTTCGCGCCCGGCTCGTCACTTGGCGGAGCGCGGCCCAAGGCCTCGGTCGTGGACCCGCACGGTCATCTCTCCATCGCCAAGTTCCCCAAGGAGACCGACGACTACAGCATGGAGACATGGGAGGAGATCGCCCTGCGACTGGCGGGCCAAGCCGGCATCGCCACGCCGCTCCACGAACTGATCGATGTCGCCGGCAAGAAAGTCATGCTGTCGCGGCGCTTCGATCGAGATGGTGCGGTTCCGCAAACGACCCCATAATTGATGAAACGAGTTCACGAAGTATCTACGCCGCCGGGTCGGCAGCCGAGCCATCGCCTTGAAGGGGGTGGAACCAACGAACCGATGGCGAGCGTCCGTTCAGGAAACGATTACCAGATAGACCGCCTCCCGAACACGACGCTGTAAAGAGTGGTAATCAATCTTCTTTGAAGGCGCGCGCGACCTGATCCATGAACGGTTTTGTCAAATAGGCGAGCGCAGTACGTTCCCCCGTTTGAATGAACGCCTCGACCGGCATGCCGGGGACGACCGTCACATGACCTAGTCTCTGCCATTCTCCGTCGGAAACTTTCGCGCGCACGACGTAATAGCTCAAACCCGAGCGTTGGTCGGAGGTGAGGTCTGCTGCCACACTGGTGATAACCGCGTTTAGTTCTGGCGTATTTGGCTGGCTGAAGGCGGAGAACTTCAAATGCACGGCCTGACCGACGCTCACCTGGTCGATATCCGTCGGCATAAGCCTGACCTCAACTACAAGGGCGTCACGATCCGGAACAATCTGCATGATCGCTTCGCCGGGCGCGATGACAGCGCCTGGGGCATGCACAGCAAGCTGATGTACAATACCACCCTGCGGCGCGCGGATATCGATCCGCAGCAGGTCATCTTCTGCAGCGACGAGGCGCTCGGCAAATTCGCCGATCTCGCCTTCGGCTTGCCGTAGCTGGTCCGAGCCCTCAGTACGCTGATCCTCGTCAATCTGGATGATCTGAAGCTCAGTTTCTGTAATCTTGCCCTTGGTTTGCGCCTCGTTTGCGATGAGGCTTCCGAGCTTGCCGGTGAGGCTGGCTATTTCCCGCTGCAGCGCGTAGACCCTATTTGCTGGGACGAGCCCATGATCGAACAGGCGTTGCGTGGTCGAGAGCTCCTTTTCGATCAGAGCGATTTCCTGGCGCGTTCCGGTTTCTTGGGCGATCAGCCCGCCGCTTTCCTGCTTCAGCTGGGCGATGCGCTCTCGCAACTGCGCCTTGCGGATCGTGCGCGATGATCGGCGGTCCAAAAATAATCGCTTTTCGCCTTCGATAGAACGGGCGATGTCTGGATCGGTTACCTTAGCGCGTAAATCTTGCGAAAAGACAATCTCTTCTTTATCGTCGCGCTCTGCCTCAAGCCTTGCGGTTCTGGCCGCAAGCTCGTTAAGTCGTTTTCTGACGATGGCAAGGTTGGCCCGTGTCTGAGTATCGTCGAGCTGGATGAGAATCTGACCCGCGTCGACAATATCGCCGTTCCTGGCAAAGATCTGACCGACTGTTCCGCCCTTTTGATGTTGTACTGGTTTGACGTAACTGTCGACCACGACCGTTCCCGACGCAATGACGGCGCCGGACAGGTGCGTGGTGGCGGCAAGACCACCCATCACACCACCAAGCAACACGACGATACTGAGGGCTGCGGCTGTCAGCCTGCGGATAGCGCGCTCCGCCGTTGGCGCTCTAACGTCGCTCACGAACCGTCTCCTCGCCGCCGAACAGGAGTTGCATTGGCTGGGTTGGCGCCTTCGTCGGCCGAGCGGTCGTTCTGCTCAATACTTCGTTCTTAGGACCGAAAGCCTGCATTTGGCCATTGCCCATGACGAGAACTTTGTCGACCGCAACCAGCGCGCTTGGACGATGTGCGATCACGATTGCAATCCCTCCCCTTGCGCGAACGCCGGAGATTGCCTGGGTCAATGCCGCCTCTCCATCCGCGTCGAGATTGGAATTTGGCTCGTCGAGCACCACGAGGAACGGATCTCCATAAAGAGCGCGCGCTAGCGCTATGCGCTGCCGCTGGCCGGCCGAGAGAACAGATCCGTTCTCTCCGACCTTTGTATCAAAACCATCCGGAAACTGAACGATCAGATCATAGACGCCAGCTGCCTTTGCGGCCGCGACGATCGATTGAGAATCTGCATCCGGATTGAAGCGAGCAATGTTTTGCGCAATCGAACCATCAAACAGTGACACATCTTGAGGCAGGTAACCAAGATTGCGGCCGAGCTGGTACGGCTCCCACTGAGCAAGCAAGGCCTGGTCAAGCCGAACGGAGCCGCCAGAAGGTAGCCAGAGACCGGTCACGGCGCGTGCAAGCGTCGATTTTCCCGATGCACTCGGTCCGATCACCCCCACAGCTTCGCCCGCCGCCACCTTGAACGAGACGCCCTTGAGGATCGGGTTTCGTTCGCCGGGGGCTGCGACCAGCAGGTTTTCAACTATCAGGCTTTCACGCGGCGGCGGCAGGGCGACCGTACGCTCCTGCGATGACATCAGCGTCATCAGCTTTGTGAGACGTGCCCAGCTTTGCCGTGCAGCGGCAAACCCTTTCCATTGACCGATGGCGAGTTCGACGGGGGCAAGCGCGCGACTCACCAGGATGGAGCTGGCGATCATGATGCCGCCGGTGGCCTCCTGCCGGATCACCAGGAAGGCGCCGACGGCAAGGACGCCCGACTGCAGCATCATGCGCACGATCTTCGAGGTCGTCGCCAATCCGCCGGTCATAGTACTGGACGCTACATGGTTTGCTAGGTAACGCCGGTTGAGGTCGGCCCATCGCCCACCGATGAAATGACCAAAACCCATAGCAAGCACCGCTTCGGAATTGCGCTTCGTCGCCTCTGCGAGGGTGATCCGTTCGGCCGCGAGCTTGGCTGCTTCCCGGGCCGGTTCCCGTGAGCGAAATTCGGTAAGAATGGTTAGTCCAATCAGCATCAGCGCACCGGCAAGTGCCGTCATCCCAATCCAGAAATGGAAGAGGAAGCAGAGGCCGAGATAAAATGGCATCCAGGGCATGTCGAATAGCGCGGTCGGCCCCTGCCCCGATAAAAATCCGCGAACCGTGTCGAGATCGCGCACGCATTGCAATCCGTCCCCCGGCATCTGCATGCGTGACGGCAACAGGATCAGCGAGCGATAGACCCGGTCGCCGAAGCGCTCGTCGACAGCCGTACCCACACGGACTAGGAGCATCGTCCGGATCAACTCCAGCAGACCCTGGAACACGAATAGTGTCGCTGCGATGATCCCAAGGCCAATCAAGGTCGGCAGGCTATGTCCGGGGATGACCCTATCATAAACCTGCAGCATGAAAAACGAACCGGTCAGTGCCAGGATATTGATCACGCAGCTGGTGATGCCAACCCCAAGAAAGGCTCTTTTAAGCGAGGAGAGGACCGCCACAAGAAAGACTTGTGACGGTTGTTCCGATGCATTGTTCACGAAGAATGCCTTTTCATCATGCGGCGGCCGTGAAGCGGAAATCGTCGTGGTGGAGACTTGTCAGCGCGACATTCTTCAAAATGATCGTGTTGTTGACGTCAAGGGTCATCACCGTATCGGCTCCAACCTGTGTTGCAGCTTCCAGGGCGGAAGCGAAGTCGGCGAACAGGTCTGTTTCGAGGCCGACTATCTCCCCCGCTTCAGAACCGCCCTGGAAGTCGACGATGGTGTCGTGAACAAAGTTCGGCTCGAAGATGAAGGCATCGTCTTGAACTGACATTGCTACTCGTGCTTGCGCACCGATACTCATGAGATCGTCGCGATCCCATGAACTGCCATCTGCAAACTCGATTTTCTCGAAGCCCCAATATTGCTCGTCTGAATAATATTGCTCGTCGATCGTGATCGTATCGCCGGTCGCAAGAACGGTCAGCACGAGATTAACACCACTACGCTCTGCGCTTACGTCGGACTGGTTGATGTCTGAAAACCGCAGGATGTCCAACTGTGTCGACTGATTGGCTTCGTCATCCAGATAGTCGGTGCCGTCACCGAGCGCGTAGAGATAGGTGTCGCTGCCCTCGCCCCCGAAGAGAATGTCATTGCCAAGACCACCGTGGAACAGGTCATGCGTAAAGGTGCCATTGAGCGTGTCATCTCCGGCCGTACCCGCAACGGTTACCTCTTCTGGAGCCGAAAGACCGCGTGCAATGAACGTATCCCGGTCCCACGATGCGCCACCGGCAAATTCTACCTTCTCGAGCCCCCAATAGCCTTCATCTGTCCGCAGTTGCTGCGTTACCGTGATGACATCGCCTGTTGCGGTGACCGTGAGCCTGATCGCGTCACCGAAACGCGTGACGACGATATCGAAGGCCGTCAGATCGCTGAACCGCAGGATATCGAAATTGTCGAAGTAACCTTGCTCGTCGCGGACAGTGTCGTTCCCGTCGCCGGCAGCATAGAGATAAATGTCGCTGCCGGAACTGCCGATCAAGACATCATCACCGAGACCGCCATGATAGATGTCGTCGGTCCAGGTGCCATCCAGGACATCGTCGCCGTCGGTGCCGTTGACGGTGATGGCCTCGCCGGAAGCAAGTCCCTTGGTGATGATCGTATCGCGATCCCATGAGCTGCCATCGGCAAACTCGATGCTCTCAAGACCCCAATATCCGGGATCCGTATGGAGCTGCATCTCAACTGTGATGACGTCGCCCGTCGCGACGACCGTCAGGAGCAATCGGTCTAGATCCCGGCTTATCGACAAATCGGAAGCATTGAGATCGGAGAACCGCAGGACGTCGAAATTATCGGTGAAACCGACCTCGTCGCTGATCACATCGGAGCCGTCACCGGAGGCATAGAGATAGGTGTCGCTGCCGGCGCTACCGTCGAGAATGTCATTACCCAAGCCTCCCCTGAAGACATCGTTTTCCCAGGTTCCGCTCAAGGTGTCGTCACCGGTGGTACCGACGATTGTCGCTTCGTCAACTGAGCCACCGATTGCCATGATGGTCGATCGATTCCACGAACTGCCGTCCGCGAACTCGATCCTCTCAACACCCCAGAAATCAGTTTGAGTATAATATTGCTCGTCGATCGTGATCGTATCGCCGGTGGAGATCACAGTCAGTTTAAGATGAATGCCCTCACGGCTTGCACTGATATCGGATGCGTTGAGATCGGTGAAGCGAACGATGTCCACAATGGCCGCTTCATTGGCCTCGTCATCGATATAATCCGTTCCATCTCCCGCGGCATAGACATAGACATCCGCGCCCAGGCTTCCGAGAAGCGTGTCATTCCCAAGGCCACCCTGGAACGTCTCGTCGTTCCAGGCGCCAACTAGTCTGTCGTCTCCACTGGTTCCGGCCGTGAAGGTCACAGTCGTCACGAAGCCCATCAGCGTGTCACGATCCCAGGCGACGCCGTCGGCGAATTCGATGCGCTCGAAACCCCAGAAATCGTAGGGGGACCAGAACTGCTCGTCGATCGAAATCGTGTCGCCCGTTGCAAGCATGGTAAGCTTGAGATTGACGCCATCGCGCGTGACGCTGACATCATCGCTCGAAAGGTCGGTGAACAACAGAAGATCGACCTCTTCCGACTGGTTCGCCTCATCGTCGATATAGTCGGTGCCGTCGCCAAGAGCGTAGAGATAGGTATCGCTGCCCTCGCTTCCATAGAGCGTGTCGTTTCCAGCGCCGCCCTCGAAGATATCCGCGCCTGCCGTCCCGCTGAGTGTATCGTCTCCAGAGGTACCAGACACGGTTGGTTCAGGTCCCTGTGGTACCTGGCTGATGTTGGAAAGGATGTCCGCCTTCAGCCAGACTGTTCCATCGGCGAAAGCGATTTTCTCGATGCCGGCACCATTTGTTCCGTCAATCGTCTCCTTGACAAGGATCGAACCGGCGTCGCCGGCACCAGACGCGCTTTCAGCGATGACGATGCGCAGGTCGTTACCGTCCTGATGGAGTTTGATCGCGGTCGCATTGATGTTGGAAAGGATGATCTGATCGAGCAGGCCGTTGGCATCGGCATTTTCGGCGATCGTGTCGTTTCCGTCGCCTCGCAGGTAAACGTAAGTGTCGCTGCCTGTGCCGGCTGAAAGCATGTCGTTGCCACCCGAACCGGTCAGGATGTTTACGGTGCTATTGCCGGTCAGCGTGTCGTCGAACTGAGAGCCTGTGATGTTTTCGAAGTTCAAAAGGACATCGCCGGTGGCGTCGCCACCACTTGCAGACGACGTTGCGAGGTTGATCGAGACCGCAGCGCTCGACGTCTCATAGGAAACGGTATCGTTGCCGCCGGCGCCGTCGAGCCTATCTGCACCGGCAAGTCCAGCGATGATGTTATTGCCGCTGTTGCCAGTGATGACATTTGCGCCCGCATTGCCGGTTCCGTTGATCGCCGATGACCCCGTCAAGGTCAGGTTTTCGACATTGGCGGCGAGCAGGATGCTAACCGACGATCTTGCTGTATCCGTGCCTTCCCCGGCGAGTTCGACGACGCTATCGCCCAGATTGTCGATCGTGTAGGTGTCGTCTCCTGCCCCGCCGCTCATTGCGTCGACACCGGTGCCGCCATCGATCGTGTCGTTGCCGTTGCCGCCATCGATCACATCGTCACCGGCAGCACCTGCCAACGTGTCGTTTCCATCTCCACCCGATAGATGATTGCTGCCAGTATTGCCGGTGATTGCGTTGGCAAGTGCATTGCCCGTGCCGTCGATCGCTGACGCTCCACTGAGCGTCAGATTTTCGACATTGGCGGCAAGCGCATACGTGATCGATGCCGTGACGCTATCTGTGCCTTCGTTCGGGGCTTCGACCACCGCGTCACCAATGTCGTCGACGATATAGGTGTCGTTGCCGAGACCGCCGTTCATGAGATCGGCGCCGAGGCCGCCGTCGTGAGCGTCGTTGCCGGCTCCGCCGGACAGGCTGTCATTTCCGGCATTGCCAGACAGTGTGTCATTACCGTCATTGCCCGAAAGCTGGTTGCCCGCCTCATTCCCGATCAGAATGTTCGCCCCGGCGTTGCCGGCGCCGTTCACGCTTGCCGCACCGAGAAGCGTCAGATTTTCGAGGTTGGCTGAAAGCGTGTAGTCGATGGATGACTGAACCGTGTCAGTGCCGTCGTTGGCGTTCTCGACGATCGAATCTGATGCTTCGTCAATCACGTAGATGTCGTTGCCCGTACCCCCCGTCATGATATCGGAACCCGTTCCGCCATCGAGCGTGTCGTTGCCAGTTCCCCCGGAGAGCAAGTCGTTGCCCGCGCCGCCGAACAGGACATTGGCTGCGGTATTTCCGGTGAGGCTGTCATCGAAGCCGGAGCCGGTCAGATTCTCGATATTGGTTAGCACGTCACCTGCCGCATCACCGCCGGTCGCCGTCGCGGTCGTCAGGTTGACGGTCACGCCGCTTGCGGATGTGGAATAGCTTGCCGTGTCAGTGCCGCTGCCACCATCGATGGCGTCGGCTCCCGCACCACCTTCGAGGATATTGTTGCCTGTATTGCCGATGAGCTGGTTGGCGAGGATGTTCCCGGCGCCGTTGATCGCAGCCGAGCCGGTCAGCGTAAGGTTTTCTACATTGGCCTCAAGCGTGTGGTCGGTAGACGAGCGCACGAGATCAGTGCCTTCGCCGCTGAGTTCGACGACCGTATCGCCGACATTGTCGAGCGTATAGGTGTCGTTGCCCTGACCTCCCTCAAGAATGTCTGCACCCGTCCCGCCACTGATCGTATCGTCGCCGGCAAGCCCCCTGATCATATCGTTGCCGGCACTGCCGGTGATCTGATCGTTGCCGCTGGTGCCGTAGATCGCAGCCAGGCTGCTCAAAAGCGCATCGAGGCTCCAGTCGGCCGCGCCAAGGACACTGCCGTCGGCGAAAACAATCCGCTCGACGCCGCCCTCGAGATCGAATTGCGTATCGAGGGTCAAGGTCTCGCCGCTGGAGAGGATCCTGATAACGACGTCCGTCTGATCGTTGAACGGTCGTTCGAAGCGGATATCGGCTTGAGTGAGACCGACAAGCTTCAGCGTATCGATGTCGGAGCCCGTTGTCTTTTCGTTGACGGTGTCGTTCCCGTAGCCGGACGCGTAGATATAGACGTCGTTGCCGAAGCCTCCGACCAGTGTGTCGTTTCCGGCACCAGGGTCGATCGTGTCGGCTGTTGTGTCCGATCCGGTGATGGTTTCTGTCGAGCCTGTTCCGCGATACCAGGCATTGGTGTTGATCGTCGACAGATCCCAGGTCGTATCCGAGAAGCGGAGGCTTTCGATCCCCCAGTTTGCGGTTGTTGACAAGAACTGGTTGCGAACCGTAATCGTCTCGCCGGTTGTATTAATCCGGATTTTGAGATCCTGTCCAACGCGTGTCAGGAGCGTATCGGAGCTCGCGACAAAGGATAGATCGAGCGTGTCGATCTCTGCGGTCGAACCGGAATCGTCGTTGATCGTATCGTCTCCGTCGCCGGCGCGGTAGATGTAGAGGTCACTGCCTGCCTTTCCGAGAAGCGTGTCGGCACCAAAACCGCCGGTCAGAACATTGACGCCCGTCGATCCGGTCAGAGTATCGGTGAAGGCCGAGCCGATGATATTCTCAAATGCACTGACGGTATCGGTACCTGCGCCTCCGGTTGCTTGCGCAGCCGTCGAGCCGATATTGATGGATATGCCTGCGGCTGCATGAGAATAGGAGAGCGTGTCGATCCCTGCTCCACCGTTCAGGTTATTGGTTCCGGCATTGCCTTCGATCGTATCGTCGAAGCCCGATCCGAGGATATTTTCGATGTTCAGCAAGATGTCGCCAGTGGCGTCACCGCCATCAGCCGTCGCCGTCGCCAGGCTGATCGTTACGGCTGCTGCGGATGCCGCATAGCTTGCCGTGTCGCTGCCAGCGCCACCATCGAGACTGTCGGCGCCGCCGAGGCCTGCCAGGACATTGTTGGCGCCATTGCCGACGATGTTGTTCGCCTGGCCGTTGCCGGTTCCGTTGATCGCCGAACTGCCGGTCAACGACAGGTTCTCGACATTGGCGGCAAGTGTGAGGCTGACGACGGTCTGAACGGAATCGTTGCCTTCGCCCTGGTTTTCGACGACCAGATCGGAGCTTGTGTCGACGACATAGATATCGTCGCCGAGCCCGCCAATGAGTGTGTCGGCGCCGCTTGCGCCATTGAGCGTGTCGTTGCCGGAAAGCCCGGTGAGCGTATTTGAACCACTGTTACCGACAAGAATGTTTGCATCCGCGTTGCCGGTTCCAGACAGCGACGCCGAGCCGGTCAGCGTCAGGTTCTCAAGATTGTCTCCGAGCTTATAGTTCAAGGACGACTGAACGGTATCCGCACCGCCGTTGGCGGCTTCGATAATGATATCGTCGATGGCGTTGACGACATAGGTGTCGTCGCCGGCCAGACCCTTCATTGTGTCGGCGCCGGTCGTGCCTGTGATGACGTCGTTGCCGACCGTACCCTCGAAGATCGCCCGCGCATCGATGTCCTCGCGGCGCCACAAGACGCCATCGGAGAACTGCAATTCACCGATACCGCCTTTTCCCTCCCGGGTCGTGAGCGCAAAATGTTCATCGATCGTGATGACTTCACCGCTCGCAACGATACGGATCTTCAGGTCGTTTCCGACCCGCGTGATTGCAACGCCAGAGGAGGCGACATCCAGCAGTTTCAACAGGTTCGACGGGAAGTAGTTTTCTTCGTCAACAATTGTGTCGTTGCCGTCCCCAAGCCTCCAAAGATAGACGTCCTGTTTGTAGACGCCGCCCACCAACGTGTCGTCTCCCGCCTTGCCCTCGAACGCATTGGAAATTTCGTCGTTGCCAGTCAATGTTTCCGATGCCGTCGTCCCGATAAGCGGTGTCGCCGCCTCCCGGTCGATCGTGTGGGCGATGATCTGCGCCCTGTTCCAGTGTGTCCCATCCTCAAAAATAATCTCGTCGATCGTCGAGGCGCTGCCGACGAAAAAGTCTCGAAGGATAACGTCTGGGGCATCAAAAACACTGTAACCCCAGACATAGAGGTCACGACCGTTTAACGCCTTTTGAAACGCCCCCTCGCTCGGGTCGTAGGTCAGCGGGTCGATGATGCCGGAGAGCTTCAGGATGTCGTGATCGGCAGCGGTACCGGCATCCCAGACGATAACCTGCCCCGCGTAGAGGCCCTGTTCATAGGTGTCATTGCCGGCTCCTCCGATCAGGAAGTCGCCGTCCTTGCCGATCAGCGTGTCGTTTCCTGCGCCGGCGTCGATGCGCCGACCATCGCCAAAGCCCAACACCAGATCATTGCCTGCCGTCAGTACCTGGGAAAGATAGGCATCGCGCATCTGTGCCGCTGTCCAGAAGGTCTGCGTCTGCTGGAAAAAGTAGCGGTAGATCGACGCGCCGCCGTCGTAGATGCGCAATTCGTCATTCGAGCCGGCGAGGCCGAAAACGATAAAGGTCTCGAGTTCACCATCGCTGTTTGTCGTGCGGACCGTCGAAAATTCGATGTTGCTCTGGTCGACGCCGGGAAGGAAACGAACGAGATCTTCGGCATCCTCGGGGTAGAAGATATAGAAGCTGCCGACGGCATCGTAGACGGTATCGTTGCCATAGCCATAACCGAAGACATAGGCGTCACTCCCGCCCTGTCCGCGCAGCACATCGTTGCCGGCACCGCCGTCAAGCACATCACTGCGTGGGTCATAACCGGTGAGCTGGTCGTCGCCTGGCGTCCCTTGAAGGAAGAACTGGACGATCTGTTCGAATGTCCATTCCCGCCCATCTGCAAACCGGATCGCATCGATCGGCCGCTCAAAATCGCCGGTATCGGACACGTCGAGGATCACCCCATTGTCGATGGTGATCCGTTCTCCCGTCGAAAGCACGTCGATATAGAGGTCGAAGAACGTTCCGCCCGACACCTCATAAGGAGTCCGCGACAGGCGTACGTCCTCGAAGCGAATACCTTGCCCGAATTCCAGGACATCAAAGCTTGGAATGTCGGACTCCGCGATGATGTCGTTGCCGTCGCCGGAATTCCAGACATAGGTATCGTCGCCGTTGCCGCCCAGCAGGCGGTCCGCGCCCTTGCCACCGATGATGCGTTCATTTGCGGTCGTGCCAGTCAGGACATCGGCGCCATTGGTCCCCTGTAAAACAGCTCCGGGATTGATTATCTCATCGAGCTCCGTAAGAGTGAGGACGGTTCCATCTGCAAATTCGAAACGCTCGACACCACCGGAAAGACCGTTTTCAAAGGCATACTGATCATAGATCTTCACCTTGTCGTTTGTCCCGGCGATCTGGATCAGAAGGCTACCGGCATCACGGGCAGCAAAAATATTGTAGGGATCGTTGGTATCCCGTGTGAACACGAGGTTTGCGAGCGTTATTCCAGCTCCGAACCTGAGGGTATCGAAGGTGAATTCTCTCAATCCGTCATGTGTATCGATCACGCGGTCCGTGCCCGAACCCAGATTGAAGAGATAGGTATCGTCCCCGCTTCCGCCATAAAGATCGTCGTTGCCGGTTCCACCGTCGAGTACGTCGTTGCCGCCAAGGCCGACCAGCCGGTCATTGCCTGCACCGCCACTCAGAATATTTGCTTTGAAGTCACCCTGAATGAAATCGTTGCCCGATGTCGGCGTCGAAAAGAGCGTGGCCAGATCCGCTGCGCTCCACACCGTGCCATTGGCAAACTGCACCTCCTTGACGGAATAGGGGCCAGGCGCGTCGAAGTCGTCGCCACTGTTTCGGAACTGTTCTTTGATGGTGATGCTGTCGGAAGTACCTCTGATCGTCAGCACGAGATCGGTCATGAAATAGCTGTCGATGACCGTGGAATCGTTCGTCTCGTAGGAAATATAGCCGTTCCTGGTCACGATGATGTCCGACGGCGCGATACCGGCCGCGAATCTGACGACATCGTTGACGGTGTAATCACCGTCTGGATCATATTTGAGAACGGTATCCTGGCCGTCACCGCGACCGAACAGATAGGTATCGGAACCCGCGCCGCCGAGCATTTCGTCGTTGCCGGCGCCGCCCGAAAATATGTCCGGGCCAATGGTGCCGGACAAGGTGTCATCGCCGGCCGTACCGGTGACCGTCACCCCGGGATAGGGGCTTTGTACGAAGAGATCGAGAATTTGCGATGCCGTGGCGCCATCGGCGTCGGATGCAGTGACCTCGATCTGATAGAGGCGGCGGCCTTCTTCGTTGTCGACCGAGTAGAAGGGAGGATCGCCTGAAAGGGTTCGTGTCAGGGGGTCGAAAGTCATCCACTCGGGCAGCGGATCGCCATTGGCAAGCCGTAGACTCAAGTTGAGACCGAGGCTGTCGGCGTCTGCGAAACTGTCGGCCGGGATCGTCATCGTGAATGCTGATGGCGCATCCCGATCGACCGTGATCGACGCTATCTGATGAGCGACATAGGGCGCGTCGTTCCTGCCGTTGACGATGAGGTACATCGTCAGCTCAGCCGATGCGCCTGCCTGATCGGTTGCCTTGACGACGATCGGGAGCATCCCGACGTCGCCATCGTCTGGGGTGCCGGAAAAATGACCGGTCACGGGATCGAAATGCAGCCATGCCGGCAAGGCATCTCCACCGACAAGCGCGGCCGAATAGACGAGGTGGTCCGCAGCGTCAGCATCGGAAAATGCCGAGGTCGGAACTGTATATGAAAACGCTGTATCTTCGGACGTGAACCAGCTCTCCAACGAACCCGAAGCGACCGGAGCATCATTGCTGTTGAGCACGTTCAGTGACACAAGGGTACTGACGCTAGCCCCGGCAATATCGGTCGCGGTCACCTTGAGGCTCAGCGTTCCGACGTCGCCATTTTCCGGCAGCCCAAAGAACGTGCCCGTGACTGCATTTAAAGACAGCCAGGAGGGCAGAGGACTTCCATCCGACAGCGTCGCTGAGTAGCGAAGATGGTCCCCTGGCGTCGCATCGGCAAAGACGTTGCTCGGGATGGTGAAGCTGAAGGGCGAATCTTCGGATGCGCTCAAGGTACCAATCGCATTGGCGACCGTCGGCGCACTGTTTCCACCGCCAACGGAGATGCCAAGACGGGTCGTGCCGACCGCAATACCATCGGAGGCACTGATGATGATGTCGAGCACACCGGCATTGGCTGCCGCTGGCGTGCCGCTGAACGTTCCCGTCGTCGGGTTGAACGAAAGCCAGGAGGGGAGCGCGGTGCCGTCCGAGAGTGTTGCCGAAAGTGTCAGATTCTGACCTGGCGCACCCATAATCTGGTTGTCGGGATCGATAAATAGGCCCGCGGGCAGCTGGAACTGCAAATGCGCTCCGACTGCCACGGACTGATTGGTCGGCGGGGCAACCGCGACCGGCGCGTCGTTGACATTTGCGATGACGATATTGAAGTTTTGGCTGACGCGATCGCCAGCCGCATCGATGGCAGTCAGGCGGATAGCGATCTGACCAACGTCGCCATTTGCGGGGCTGCCGGAAAACGCCGTCCCATCAAATGTCAGCCAAGTTGGCAAAGGCGAGCCATCCGTCAGTGTCGCTGCGAATTGCAGCGTATCTCCCAAGTCCGTATCTGCGAACAGTCCGGCCGGCAAAACGAAGGAGAATGGGCTGCCTTGAACATCGTTCTGCTGCGATACAGTTCCGACAACCGTCGGTACGGTATTGCCGGCAAGACTGCTGATGTCGGTCGCGTTCCAGCGTGAACCATCGGCAAACTGGATGGCGCCGATCTTCCCGCCGCCTGCCGCAAAGTGATTTTCAACGATGATCGTATCGCCGCTGCCACGGATTGTGATCACCAGATCGTTCGGATTGCTCAACCCATGTGAGAGGTCGAGGTCGGTCGCGACGATTCCGGAACCGAGCTCGATCCGATCCATGCCGATGGCATCGCCGCCGTCTCGGATCGTATCTGAGCCGTCCCCGCGATTGAAGACATAAGTGTCGGCTCCGTTTCCGCCGTCGATGAGATCGTTGCCGTGACCGCCAACAATCCGGTCGGATAGCGTCGAACCGACGAGCGTATCATTGCCGGCAGTCTGGGCTGCAGCCAGCGCCTTCTGGATGAGTTCGGCAGCCGACCAGATTTCGCCAGAGGCAAAGCGCACCTGCTCGATTGCTCCAGAGCCAGACAGTTGGTTCTGGAGTACAATTGTGTCGCCGCCTCCCAGATGAACAATGATGTCATTTGGAGCCGAGGGACTATAAGACACGCTGACGTCGGCGGACGAAATCGTCGATCCCAAAGAGAGGACGTCGTTGCCCGTCAGCCCGCTATCGGCAAGCACATCGGCACCGTCACCGTGGTCGAACTGATAGATGTCTCCGCCCTCGCCACCGTCGAGACGGTCATTCCCAGTGCCGCCGCGAAGGCTATCGGTTATGGCCGATCCGAGTATGGTGTCGGCGCCGCCCGTCACCGCGTTGGAAGCAATTTGCTGCAGCAGCGTATTGCTGTTCCACGTCGTTCCGTCCGCAAAGGCGATCGTCTCGATCGCCGCAGAACCGGTCGCAAACATGTTTTTCAACGTGACGCTGTCGGTTCCAGACAGTCGCAGGACGGCATCATTGCCCACTCTTGTGACCGTGACTGCACTTGCCGATATTCCCGCGGCGAATTCCAGTCTGTCGCTGGACCCGGTGCTGTCATCGATGATGTCGTGGCCGCTGCCTGCTTCAATCAGATAGCGATCGTTACCGCCGCCGCCGCGCAGCTGGTCGTTACCCGCGCCGCCGCGCAAGTCGTCGTCGCCGCCAAAGCCGGAAATGACATCATCGCCCCCTGTCGCGAGCTTTGCCAAATAGAGGTCTGAAATTTGCTTTTTCGAAAGCAAGGTTCCGTCTTCGAAGCGCATGCCTTCAACGCCGCCGGTCGGGTCGCTGGAAAACTGCTTGGTCAGATTGATCCGATCATTGCCGCTTCCGAAGGTGATCGAGAGGTCTTCGCTGTTGGCGCCGCTGCGAGAGAGCACGAGGTCTTCGAGATGAATACCTTCTCCAAAAACGAGCTCGTCAGGTCTGGCAACGAGCTGAAACACCGGCCCCGCCCAGTCGTTGATGGTGTCCGCGCCGTCGCCCTTCGAATAAACGAAGAGGTCCCGATCAAGACTGCCGGTCAGGACGTCGTCGCCCTGTCCACCATAGATCACATAGAGCCCATCGGCGGTCTCCACGGTCGCTCCGAGATTATCAGAGCCGTTCGTCGCACCGGTGACAGCCTTGAGAATGTCGGCAAGCGAGAAGCTTGTCGACCCGACGACGACGGAATTGACCGAACCCGAGGCCAGAAAATCGCTGACGATGACGCGGTCGCTCGCCGTATTCTGGAAGCCTATGATCAAATCGAGACCCTGGAACGAGAAACGGACCTCGTCGGCTGTTATGCCTCCACCGAGCATAACGGTTTCGATCTCGCCGACGCCGCGATCAGTATGGGCATCGATCGTGTCCACACCGTCACCGCGGTTGAACGTGTAGCGATCGTTGCCGGCACCGCCCGTCAGCGTATCGGTGCCGGTGCCACCGGACAGACTGTCGTTGCCGGATCCACCCACGACCGTATCATCGCCCGCGCCGCCATCGATTGTATCGTCTCCGGCATCACCCTGCAGGAAGTCGATGCCGGCGTCGCCATTGATCGTGTCACCGCCCGCGCCACCCAAAACGAGATCGTCGCCATCACCAGCTTTTAGAGTGTCCGAGCCGTCGCCACCAATCAGGGCATCCTTGCCTGCACCGCCATCAACGACGTCGTCTCCCGATCCCGCATTGATCAGGTCGTCTCCATCGCCGGCGCTCACATTGTCGGCGCCACCTTTGGAGAGAATTCGGTCGTTTCCGAGAGTTCCAGACAGGATCTGCCCGGCCTCGCTCCCTTCGATGACATTGGTGGCGGCCGTGGTGATATCCGCAATTGTGTGGATCACGCTCCAATCGTGAACGACACCGTCTGAGAAGACATATTGTTCGATAAGACCGGCAAAGAGTTTCGCCTGCTCGACCGTTACCTTGTCGCTGGAGCCGACGAGAGACAGGACGAGATTTCCATTGTCGGGGCCGGACCACGTGATCGTGAAATCTGAAAGTCCGAAACTGGTGAATTGGATGCGATCCTCGCCTGTATAGCCGAAAGGCGAGAAAGGCCCGGAATCGCCGGAAATCGGACCATTGTCGAAGACGATGTCCTGCCCGAAATTCGTCCCAAATCGATAGATGTCAAAATCATGATCGACACCGTCCGATCCTTGCAGCCGGTCATTGCCGGCCCCACCGTCAATGACATTGCTACCGGCGGTTCCAAAGACAGTGTCGGCACCCGAGGAGATCTGAGGACTGAGATAGCGAACATCGATATCGGTACGCGTTAAGACAGTGCCGTCTGCAAAGGCGATCTTGTCGATACCGTGCGCCATGAAATAGGATTGCAGCCGGATTGATCCACCATTTTGTCCACCGACGGTAATGATGAGGTCGACACCGTTACTGCCATTCGTCTCCACGCTTCTTGAGAAAGTCACATCCGAAAGCGAGATACCGGCGCCGAGTGATAGCTGGTCAACGTCCCCGTTAGACCATGACTCGATGATCAGATCGTTGCCGTCGCCACGGTTCCAAACATACGTATCCGCCCCATCGCCGCCTTCGAGGATGTCGTCACCGGTGCCCCCCGCGATGCGGTCGGCCCCATGGACCTGATCGTCACCGTTAAAGCCAAATATATGGTCTGCGCCGGAGGTTGCCGCCTGTTCGAAATAAAGACGCGCAAGCTCACTGATGGTCAGCTGGACGCCGTCCGAAAAGCGGATAAGGTCGGTATCTGCTACCTCGGAAAAAACGTCGTTGCTCAGGCGGACCTGATCCTCGGTTCCGACGATCTTCAGGACAAAATCATACTGGTTGTCGCGGACAATCTGCACGTCGGTCAGGCGAGCATCGGTGAATTCAAGCGTGTCGGCTCCGGACCTGTTGGAATCATAGATCGTGTCGGCCCCGTCACCACGGGCAAACAGGTATCGATCACTGCCATCGCCGTCGGTGATACGGTCGTTTCCATGACCCGCGCGGACCGTGTCCACACCGGCCCCGCCGTTCAGCGTATCGTTGCCCTCGCTGCCATCGAGCCTATCGTCGCCGTCGCCGCCATTGACGATATCATTGCCAGCGCCGGCATCCAGGACATCGTTTCCTGCACCGCCCTCAAGCCTGTCATCGCCGCCACCAGCGTGGATGACGTCATCGCCGGCCTTGCCGTCAAAACGTTCGGAGATATCGATGCCGTTCAAGATGTCGTCGCCATCCGTGCCAGCAATCAGCGTCAGCGCGCTTCCGCCTTGCGTTTCGGGCAGGACCGAAATGTCCGGAGTATCAGCGGAATTCGGTGACGATAGATTTGCGTCGACACCCTCGAATTGCCAAAGGCCCTGTTGTTCCGCCGTCAATGCCGACCAGCCGATGATCCGTATCGTGTCTCCGTCTCCATAAGAGACGAGCAGGTCCTGCGTCCCTTCGGCACCAGCGACGAGGGTCTTTGCTATCGACTGCGGATCGATGCCTCCAAGGAAGCGGACGATATTGCCTTCGATCGAAGCGTCGACGATCACGTCGTCACCGTCGCCTGCCTTGAAGACATAGACATCGCGACCATCGCCGCCGATGAGCGTGTCGTTGCCGGCATGGCCGTTCAGGACATCGGCGCTGTCCGTTGCCGTCATGACATTTGCCGCCGAGGAACCTTCTCGTGACAAACCGTCCGAGCCGTGAGCTGTGCCAGAGGCAGTTCGCGCACCCACGGCAGGATCGGCTCCCATCGCTTGGAACCCGAGGCCTGCGAGCTGGTTGCGAATATAGTCTAGCGTGTCCGACATCAGCGCCCATGAGACAGAACTGGCTTAATTGAGAAGAGAGGATTTTCGGCTCATCGTAGCTCTATCGAAGGAAGCGAAGATGAGACAAAAATCCGGGCCTCAGACATCG
>NZ_JBPUGM010000013.1:0-37203 GCF_051549525.1 Rhizobium sp. G187 | reverse complement strand
CAATTCAGCCAATTTCTAGAAGATTTCTTTCTGAACCAGTCCGTCGCCGCTTCCGCGCCGCCGCCTCTCGTTCGGTGAAGCGGCTTATACGGCTCGAGCCCTATACCGTCAACAGTGGAAATTGGAAAAAATCGAAAAAAGTGTCATCCGATTGAAATAATGACAGAATTTGCGCATTCCTAATGTAAGCTTCCGCTCTTGCCCAAAGTTGCGAGCGTTTCCCGTCCACGCCAATCAGCCGCCATGTCCGGCTAGATCGGTCTTTGCCCTCTTTATAGGACAAGAACGCTCCTGCCGCGTAATCTCCTTATTCCGATGCTGTCTATAAGGATCACAGCGATCGGGCATCCCATGATCAATTCGCATCTTCGGCTCGGCATGAGTCCGGCTCAACCCAAGCCTCTGGCGGCCAGGATTTGACGAATGCGATCTGACATGAGACATGATTGCCACTTCGCCGATGACAGGTACCGATTACTCATCCTGAAGCAGGGGTTGGACAACACTCTATGACGCCAGACCGTGACATGATCCGCTCGCTGGGCAGCGATGCGCCGATCCTGGCAGATGGCTTTCGGGCACCGGATCGCCGCGAGATCTCGTTGCGCTGGCTCTCCGGTACGTTTCTCACCGGCATCACCTCCTGCATTCTCATGGGTGTCGCCCTCTTTGCGGCCCTTGATGGCCGCCAGCAGCTTGCCATCCCGGCAGAGGCCTATGCTGCCATCCCCCCCGATGAAGAAGCCGCAGAGACTGAAGATGCCGTCCGCGGCAATCGCTTGATCGCACCCAAGATCGCAGCGCGACCGGTCGACAAGGCCATTCTCGATGTGCCCACGGTCTTTCGGGACGGCGATCGTGAAGTGGTCCGCAAACTACCCTTCGCCCATGTGAAGATGACACTTGCTGCAGACTATCCCGTTCAGGAGCGCTATCCGGCCTTCGATCCGTTGACGATCTTTGCCGTTCCCGAACAGGAACACCAGCTCGCGCCGCGCACGGGTACACTCTATGGCTCGGATGTCGAATCCGAGGTGACCCTGACCTCCAGGCCCTTCCCGACCACGCCGGACAAACCGCTGGCCGGTGACATGACCTTTGACGAAGTTGAGGAGAATGTCCGTTCGAACGGCTCGGTTCTGACCACCGGCGACACACAGGTCGCAGCTCTCTACTACATCGATCCCCGCCGTTTTGATGCGGATGACAGCGACCTCGGTATCGCTGTCGGTCTGAGTGCCCGGGTCGTCGAGGAAAACATGAGCGTCTCCGAACCGGAGATCATCACGCCCGAGACACCGGAATATGCGGAGGACATTCTGCCGGTCCGCCGTCGCCAGACTGTTTCCGCCCTGATGATGGCATCCGGCTATCCGCAATCTCGCGCAGACAGCGTCGAGAAGTCGCTCGCGCCTTTTGTCAAGGAAAGCGGGCTCGAAGAAGGCGATGTGCTGCGGATCGGGCTTATTCAGCGCGGCGAAGAAGTGCGCCTCGTCCGGTTCACTCTCTATCATGCGGGACGTCACGTCGCGACAATGGCGGTCACGGATGGAGGTCGTCTGATCCGTGGTGTCGAGCCCCCGCAGCTCGATGCGGTCGCCGGCGCCTTTGACGGCGCGCGTCCGGCTATTGCCTCTGGCCGGGACTTGCCACGGGTCTATGACGGCATCTACCGGGCAGCACTCTCCTATGGCATGAGCACGGACCTGACCGCACTTGTCATTCGTCTGCTCGCGGCCAATGTCGATTTCCAGGCGCAGCTGAAGCCCTCGGACACATTGGAAGCCTTCTTCTCAGTCTCTGACGAGGAAGGCCGCGCTACGGCCGATTCAGAGTTGCTGTATGTTCGGGCGCGATTTGGTGACAATCTGACCCAATTCTATCGCTTTCAGAACCCGGACGACAATTCCGTCGATTATTACGATGAAAACGGCAAGTCGATCCGCCAGTTCCTGCTGCGCAATCCGCTTCCCGGCGGCCGCTTCACATCGTCCTTCGGGATGCGGCGCCATCCCATTCTCGGCTATTCCCGAATGCACACAGGCGTCGACTGGGCCGCTCCGCGCGGAACACCCATCATTTCTGCAGGTAATGGCGTGGTCGAAAAGGCCGGTTGGGCATCAGGTTACGGCAACCAGACCCTGATCCGGCATGCCAATGGCTACGTCACATCCTATAATCACCAAAGCGGCATCGCCAAGGGCGTCGTCCCGGGTGCCAAGGTCACCCAGGGCCAGGTCATCGGTTATGTCGGCTCCACGGGAGCCTCGACCGGCACCCATTTGCACTACGAGCTGATCGTCAACGGAACCAAGGTCGATCCGATGAAGGTCCGCCTTCCGGGCGGCAAGACACTGGAGGGCACGGCCCTGGCGAATTTCCAGACGGAGCGGCAGCGGATCGATACGCTGCTTCAGGGGACGGGCCGACCAGCCCAGGTTGCCAATCGCTAGACCGGTTCCAGCTAAACTGCGGAGCCGTTCCGCCTCCCGATTGGCACGAAGCCAATGAGATCGAGCTCTTCCACGATACCGTTTAGCCCGAAAGGCGGGCGTGTCCCTAGCCGCCCCTGCCCGCTTTGTCTCGCAAGCGGTCAAGATCTGATCGCGAACGCCCTCCCTTGCAGGCGCTACCCGACATAGGGGTGTTGCGTGTCGACACAGAAGGCAGCCTGCCCTTGAGTTTGGCTTGAGCACCAGGGCGCGGACCTGGCGAAGCCGGACGCCACTTAAAACTATCCAGCAGGAACCGCCCTTTCTCTCAAATACCAGCTTTCAGATTCATCAAAAAGAATGAGTTGCATGATGTCATGACCTGCAATTTCTAGCAGGGATTGATTATGATCGAAGTTCTTTTCATGTTTCGCGGTCGCCTCAACAGACTGCAATATTTTCTGACTGGTCTCGTCGCTCACCTGGTTGTCGGCGGTGTGGCGGTCATCGGAATCATGTCCATGCGGTCAGGCAGTGGAGTTCAGATACTCCTACTCTTGGCCCTGTTCGGTCTCGTCAGCCTCTGGATGTCACTCAGCCTCCAGGCGGCCAGAATTCGTGACATTGGTCTGAGCCCTCTCCTTGTGATGCTGGGTTTCACGGCGGTCTTCGTGGTGGCCTATGGTGCGGAAGCTCAGATGGTCGGTACGCCGATCGGATCGCTGCTTTCAGCGCTCACGATAGGACTGCAGCTCGTTTCCGGGTTATTTCTACTATTCATGCCGGGCAATAGCTTCTCCTGGACGGCGCCTGACGCTCCGAGACCCGACCACCCGTCTCTCGACCGGCGGACCGTCGCGGCTCGAAACGGGTCCCCGACACCGACGCGATCAGGCGTGACGCGGTCATCGGATCCCACCAGCCAGCGGTCGTCGGGAACGGCATCTCAAGCGGCACAGGCACGGCCCGCCTTCGGCCGCCGGGGCATGTGAACCGTCAGACAAAACTGAAAAGGGCGGCCCATTGAGCCGCCCTTTGCTGGTTGCGTGCCGGCGGATCAGGCCGCCTGGCTGATATCCCTCTCGGGCGAGATCAGCAGCCGATCACTGCCGGCTTCGACCTTGACGCGGGCGCCGTCCAGCACCTGACCGGACAGGATCTGCTCCGCGAGCGGGTCCTGCAGATATTTCTGGATGACCCGCTTCAACGGCCGCGCCCCATAGACCGGGTCGTAGCCCCTGTCGGCCAGCCAATCGCGCGCGCCGCTTTCAAGATCGATCACGATCTTGCGCTCGGCCAGAAGCTGCACGAGACGCTTCATCTGGATATCGACGATCGCCCCCATTTCGCCGCGCTGCAGCCGGTGGAACAGGATGATCTCGTCGACGCGATTGAGGAATTCCGGCCGGAACGAGGCCTTCACCACATCCATCACCTGATCGCGCACCATGTCGGTATCCTGACCCTCGGCGAGACCCGTCAGATAGTCTGCCCCGAGATTAGAGGTCATGATGATGATCGTATGCTTGAAGTCGACGGTGCGGCCCTGGCCATCGGTCAGTCGCCCGTCATCAAGCACCTGCAGCAGCACGTTGAACACATCCGGATGCGCCTTTTCGATCTCGTCGAACAGGACAACCTGATAGGGTTTGCGCCGGACAGCCTCCGTCAGCGCGCCACCTTCATCATATCCGACATAGCCCGGAGGCGCCCCGATCAACCGTGAGACCGAGTGCTTCTCCATGTATTCCGACATGTCGAGCCGCACCATCGCGCTTTCGTCATCGAACAGAAAACGGGCAAGCGACTTGGTCAGCTCCGTCTTGCCGACGCCGGTCGGTCCGAGGAAGATGAACGAGCCAATGGGCCGGTTCGGATCCTGCAGGCCGGCACGCGCCCGGCGAACGGCCCGCGACACGGCTTGTACGGCATCGCCCTGGCCGACGACGGATTTCGCCAGCTCGTCTTCCATCCGAAGCAGCTTGTCGCGTTCGCCTTCGAGCATCTTGTCGACGGGAATGCCGGTCCAGCGCGACACCACATGGGCAATCGCATCCGGGTTCACGACCTCCTGCACCATGGCATTGCTCGAACCATCCTGTGCTTCCGCGGCAGCCAGAGCCTTTTCAAGGTCCGGGATAACACCATAGGTCAGTTCGCCAGCGCGCTGGAACTCGCCCTTGCGCTGGGCAATGGCCAATTCGTTGCGCGCCTCGTCGAGCTTGCCCTTCAGATCTGCGGCAAGGCCGAGCTTCTGCTTTTCCGACTGCCAGCGGGCGGTCAGCGCATCCGCCTGTTCTTCAATCGAGGTCAGTTCGGTCTCAAGACGCTTCAGCCGATCGACCGAAGCCGTGTCGGTTTCCTTCTTCAATGCTTCTCGCTCGATCTTCAGCTGCATGATCCGGCGGTCGAGTTCGTCGAGCTCTTCGGGTTTGGAATCCACCTGCATGCGCAGCCGCGATGCCGCTTCATCCATCAGGTCGATCGCCTTGTCTGGCAGAAAACGGTCTGTGATGTAGCGATTGGAGAGCGTGGCAGCCGCAACCAGGGCCGAGTCCGAGATCCGGACCTTGTGGTGCTGCTCATATTTCTCCTTCAGCCCGCGCAAGATCGAGATCGTGTCCTCGACCGTCGGCTCATCGACCATGACCGGCTGAAAGCGCCGGGCAAGGGCTGCATCCTTCTCGACATGCTTGCGATATTCGTCGAGCGTCGTCGCACCCACGCAGTGCAACTCGCCGCGTGCCAAGGCTGGCTTCAACAGGTTGGACGCGTCCATCGCGCCATCCGCCTTGCCGGCACCGACCAGCGTATGCATCTCGTCGATGAACAGGATGATCTCGCCGTTTTCGGACTGGACTTCGTTCAGAACCGCCTTCAGGCGCTCTTCGAACTCGCCGCGATACTTGGCGCCGGCAATCAGGGAGCCCATGTCGAGCGCCATCAAACGCTTTTCCTTCAGGCTTTCCGGCACGTCGCCATTGACGATGCGCAGCGCCAGCCCCTCGGCAATCGCCGTCTTGCCGACGCCGGGCTCACCGATCAGGACGGGATTGTTCTTGGTGCGGCGAGAGAGAACCTGGATGGTGCGGCGGATCTCGTCATCCCGGCCGATGACCGGGTCGAGCTTGCCGTCGCGCGCTTCGGCAGTCAGGTCACGGGCATATTTCTTCAAGGCGTCGAAGCCCTGTTCAGCATTGGCGCTGTCGGCGGTTCGGCCCTTGCGAACCTCGTTAATCACCTGGTTCAGCCCATTGGCCGTAACGCCGCCCTTCTTCAGGGATGCAGATGTCGAGGCCGAGCTTTCAATGGCGAGCGCCAAGAGCAGGCGCTCGACGGTGACGAAACTGTCGCCGGCCTTCTTGGCGGCCTCTTCAGCCGTCGAAAACACCTTGGCGAGCGGCTGCGCCAGATACACCTGTCCATTGCCGCCGGACACCTTGGGCAGCTTGGAAAGGGCAGCATCATTGGCAAGCCGGACGGCCTTCGCGTCACCACCGGCACGCTCGATCAGCGAGGAGGCCATGCCCTGCTCATCATCGAGCAAGACCTTCAGCACATGTTCCGGCAGAAACTGCTGATGCCCCTCGGAGAGGGCATTGGTCTGTGCCGACTGCAAGAAGCCGCGTACGCGTTCGGAATATTTCTCGATATTCATGGTCAGTCTCCGTTTCCCCGCACTGCCCGCAATCGGCACAGGGCGGATGGTTGGATCAGGCCCCCGTGTGGCAGGCCCCGAAGCGACTTCGCCGCTCCCTTGACCGAGATATGGGAGCGGGAATTTTCCCTTTAAAGAGGCCCTGAAACGAAAAACTCCGGGACATGCCCGGAGTTTCGCAATCGTCAAATTGGAGAGACGAATTATTCGGCGACGACATCCGCCAATGCAGGAGCTTCGCCCCCGTCATTGCCTTCACCACCTTCGTCCGAGCCCGCGCTGCGGCGCGGTTGACGGCGGGGACGGTTGCCGGCGTTGCGACGACGCGGCTGGCGTTCGCCTGCCACATCTGCCGTGATTTCGGCAGCTGCCGCGACGGCTTCCGCCGGCATATCTTCGATGACCGGCTGCGGACCTGAGCCTGCAATGTCCGGCTGCGCCAGTGGCTGCGGCTGCGGCTGGGCCTGCGGCTGCGGCCGATTCTGCCGCTGCTGTCGGCCCTGTTGCTGCGGCTGCGGTTGCGGCTGGGACTGCGCGGCCTGCTGATTCCCACCGTCACCGTTGTGGCCGTGGTTATCGTCCGAACCGTCCATGTCCTCGCCGTCCCGCTCGTTGTAGTCCTGACGGTCGTCGCGATCGTCACGGTCTTCACGCGGGAAGCGTTCCTGCATCTGCTGCTGGGCAGCAGCGATGATGCGGTTATAGTGCTCGGCGTGCTGCAGGTAGTTTTCGGCCATGACGCGGTCACCAGAACTCTGGGCATCGCGTGCGAGCGCACCGTATTTTTCAGCAATGTGCTGGGCCGTACCACGAATCTTCACATCCGGACCCGAGCTATCATAGGTCCGGGTCAGCGGGTTCTGGCCCTTGCGGTTGAAGTTGCCTCCACCACCGCCATTGTTGTTATTGTTGTTGTTACGCCCCCGACCACGCTTGTTCTGCTGTCCTGGCCTCATAGATAATTCACCTGAATGTCTTTGTTGTGCTGATGAAGGGGCAACGCTATTGGCTCTGGTTGAACCGGCCAAGTCCCAGCGTGCCGTTGGCAGACCGCGCCCTCGCCTTGCTTACCGCTGGTGAAAGTCGAGATTACTGAGTTACGCACCGGCCTTGCGAGCTTGGCGGAGTTCGATAACGAACCAGTTCCGAAGCCGGTCGGGACATGAACGAATCTTCGTTCTTTCTCCGCCACCCGTTGCGTGCCCGCAAGCTATCCCGCTTCCCGCGCAAAACCAAGTGTTTTTCTTGATATCCTCCAAATATCCTTAGCAAGCGCAACAAAACCGTCAGCGACGATTATGGGTGAATACCAATACCCGATCTCTTCCGCCCAGATCCTTGCGCTCTTCGAGAAGTAAAAAATCTTTTTCGCCAAAGACTTGCACGACTTCGTCTCGCTGGTCAAAGCCGATTTCAACACCAACAAGACCACGCTCCAGGAGATGGGAGGCCGCCTCGTCCGCAATGGCGCGATAAGCCTCCAACCCGTCGGGCCCGCCATCAAGTGCGCGATGTGGATCGTATTTCAGGACCTCAGGCTCCAGATCGACCATGACCGCACTGCGAATATACGGTGGGTTCGAGACGATGATGTCGAACCGCTCCGGCACATGAACGAACCACGGGCCTGCACGGGTCTCGAAACGGGACGCCAATCCCAGCCGCTCGGCATTGCGCGCCGCCGTCGACAATGCATCCTCGGAGATGTCGACGCCAACTGCCTGCGCCTGGCCGCATTCGTGCAAGAGGGCCAGCGCGATGGCGCCCGTTCCTGTGCCCAGGTCGAGGATGGAGGCACGCCCCTTCTCGCCGGCGATGCGTACGACGTGGGGAAGCATCGCATCGACAAGCACTTCCGTGTCGGGGCGAGGCTCAAGTGTCTCAGCAGACAGGCCAAGCTCCAGCCCGTAAAACTCCCGTGCCCCGAGAATGCGGTGGATCGGTTCGCGCGCCAACCGTCGCAGGACCCCCTGCTCCACGCAAGCAGCAGCAGTCGTGTCCAGCACGCGATCACTATCGAGAAGCAATTGCGTCGACGTGAGCCCGGCAATCCCGCCAACCAGGATTCGCGCATCGGAAGCAGCCTCGGGAAGGCCCGCCGCCTCGAAGCGCCGCCGCGCGTCAAGGATCAGAGCGCGCACCGACGCAGTGTCCGTCATGGCTGCACATCACCCAGTTGCGCCAGCTGGCCGGCCTGGTAATCGGAGATCAGGGCATCGACCATCTCGTCGATTTCACCTTCAATCATCCGGTCAAGCTTGTAGAGCGTCAGGTTGATGCGGTGATCCGTGACGCGGCCCTGCGGGAAGTTATAGGTGCGGATACGTTCAGAGCGATCGCCGGAGCCAACCTGGCTCTTGCGGTTGGCTGAACGTTCGCTGTCCGCCTTCTGGCGTTCAATGTCATAGAGCCTGGAGCGCAGCACCTGCATCGCCTTTGCCCGGTTCTGATGCTGCGACTTCTCTGACGACGTGACGATCAGGCCCGTCGGCAAGTGTGTGATGCGAACGGCGGAATCGGTCGTGTTGACATGCTGTCCGCCCGCACCGGATGCGCGCATCGTGTCGACACGAATATCTTCCGGCCGGATTTCGATATCGATCTCTTCGGCTTCCGGCAAAACGGCGACCGTTGCGGCGGATGTATGGATGCGGCCGCTAGCCTCCGTTTCCGGAACCCGCTGAACGCGATGTACACCACTTTCGAACTTCAGCTTGGAAAACACGCCCCGGCCGCTGATCGTCGCGATGATTTCCTTGTAGCCGCCGGCTTCCCCTTCGCTGGCCGAGAGCACTTCCACCTTCCAGCCTTTGGTGGACGAGAAACGCTCATACATGCGAAACAGGTCGCCTGCGAAAAGGGCCGCCTCAGATCCGCCGGTTCCAGCCCGGATTTCGACAATCGCGCTCTTCTCGTCGGCGGCATCCTTCGGCAGCAGCAGGATCTGGATGGCGCTTTCCAGCGCCTCGATGCGGGCATCGACCTCCGGAAGCTCCATCTCCGCAAGATCGCGCATTTCGCGGTCCGTCGTCTTGTCGGAGAGCATGGCTCGCAGGTCGGCAGCCTCAGCGGTCGCTGCCTCATAAACCCGGATCTGTTTTACCACAGGTTCGAGTTCGGAATATTCCGACGCCAGTTTCACATAGACGTCCGCAGCCGGGCCCGCCGACATCCGCGCCTCGATCTCGCCGAACCGGCGTTCGAGTTCGCGCATTTTCTCGACAGGAAGCTTCGCCACCCACTACTCCAGGATCTTCGTCAGGTTCAGACGGAAATGTCGTTGGCGCCCGCAAAGCGGATAAGCCAATCGCGGACTGACACACCCGGTGCATCGTCGTCAAGCACCGCTCCAAGCTCGGCTGCGAGGGTGCCCACATCGAGACCAAGCAACATTGCCTTCACCGGGCCAATCGACGTCGGCGACATAGAGATGGACCGGAAACCGATCCCGAGCAATGCCATGGCCGAAAGCGGCTTCGACGCCATCTCACCGCAGAGCGTCACCGGCGTATTGTTGCGGTCGCCTGCGCGCACGATATCGCGCAGGATCCGCAGGAACGGACGGCCGAGCACATCAAAGCGATCCGCTACCCGCGCATTGCCACGATCCACCGCCATCGAGAACTGGAAGAGATCGTTGGAGCCGACAGACACGAAATCGACCTCGTTCATCAGCTCGTCCAGCTGCCACAGCAGCGCCGGCACTTCGAGCATCGCTCCGAACTGCAGCTTTTTCGGCAGCTGATGGCCGAACTTCGACAGGTGCTGCACTTCCTTCTGCATCAGTTCACGCACAGCCCGGATCTCCGAAACCTCGGTGACCATGGGGAGCATCATCTTCAGCTCCGCCCCGGAAGCCGCCTTGAGCAGAGCCCGCAATTGGGTGCGCAACAGGCCCGGCCGATCGAGCGAAAGGCGGATGGCACGCCAGCCAAGTGCTGGGTTTTCCTCTTCCTGGGACCGGAAATAGGAGACGACCTTGTCCCCGCCGATATCCAGTGTACGGAAAGTGACCGGCCGTCCGGCCGCCTGCTTCAAAACGCTGCGGTAAAAGCTCTCCTGCTCCTCGCCCTTCGGCATGGTGGAGGAAATCATGAACTGAAGTTCGGTCCGGAAAAGGCCAATGCCATCGGCACCGGAATCGGCAAGCTGCGGCAGGTCGACCAGAAGGCCGGCATTCATCTGCAGCTTGATCCGGTGCCCGTCACGGGTCAAAGGCTCGACATCGCGCAGTGCCCGGAACTGTTCCTGCCGCTTGGCCCGCAGCTTGACCTTCTCTTCATAGGCCTTCTGCATCTCGGCGACCGGGCGCACATGCACCTTGCCGTCGTCGCCGTCGATGATCACTGGATCGCCGTTTTCCGCCAGCGCGACCACGCCCGCCGCCTGTCCAACGACCGCAATGCCCATGGCGCGCGCCACGATCACCACATGGCTGGTAACGGCGCCCTCTTCCAGCACCAGGCCCCGCAGGTTGGCACGCGGATAGTCGAGGAGTTCCGCTGCCCCCATGGCGCGGGCAAAGACGATGGCGTCGTTAGGAAAACCGTTCGCCGAACTACGCGGCGAAAATCCCGTCAGCTGACGCAGCAAGCGGTTCGCCAGATCGTCGAAATCATGCATCCGCTCGCGCAGATAGGGATCGGTGAGGCGCATCATGCGCGCCTTCGTGTCGCTCTGCACCTTCTCGACCGCAGCTTCCGCCGTCAGTCCGTTGTGGATTGCTTCTTCCATGCGCCGCACCCAGCCCTGGTCATGGGCGAACATGCGGTAGGTCTCGAGCACGTCGCGGTGCTCGCCTTCCATGGAAATCTCGCGCCGCGACAGCATGTCGTCGATCGAGATGCGCAGCGACCCCAGCGAATCGGCCAGCCGACGGATTTCCGTCTCGCTGTCTTCGTTCAGCAGATTGGTGACAACGATGCGCGGCTCGTGCAGCACGACATAGCCGAGGCCGATGCCTTCCGAATAGCTGTCGCCGTCGATGGTCACCGGGCGCGTCAGGTCAAGCTCAAGACCCGGCCGGGTGATCTTCTTCAACTCGCCGGTCGCGATCATCTCGGCCAGCACCATGGCCGTGGTTTCGAGCGCTTCCAGCTCGTCCTCGCGGTAATTGCGCTGGGCCTTGTTCTGCACGACGAGAACGCCAAGGCTTCGCCCGGCGCGCAGGATCGGCACGCCGAGGAAGGAGTGGTAGATCTCTTCGCCGGTCTCCGGCAGATAGCGGAAGGCTGGATGCGCCTGAGCATCCGAAAGATTGAGCGATTGCGCGGAGGCCGCGATCGTGCCGACCAGACCCTGGCCCATTTTCAGCTGGGCCAGGTGAACCGAGTCCTTGTTCAGACCCTCGGTCGCATAGAGCTCGAGAACGCTGTCGGAGCGCAGCACATAGACCGAGCACACCTCGGCAACCATGTTGCTCGCGATCTGGCGAACGATCCGGTCTAGACGCTCCTGCGGCTCGAGCGGCTCCGCCATCAGTTCGCGCAGCCGCTTGAGGAGGACGCGGGGACCCGCAGAAAGGTCTCTCATCGCGCTTTTTGCTCCACTTCCCATTGGTCAGCGGCTTGTTACCCTTACCTTTTCAGGGGTTCGGTCACGCGTGTCCGCTCTCAGGAATCAATTCTTATCCAGACCGTAGCAGGAATGCAAAGTCCGAACCGCAAGCTCAGCATAGGGACCGTCGATCAGGATGGAGATCTTGATCTCCGAGGTGGTGATCGCCTTGATGTTGATGCCCTTTTCAGCCAGCGCCCGGAAGGCGGTTGCAGCGACGCCAGCATGGCTGCGCATGCCGATACCGATGACCGAAACCTTGACCAGACCCTTTTCGCTCTGGAGAACGTCGAAGCCAATCTTGTCCTTGTTGTCGTTGAGAACAGCAAGCGCCTTGTCAACGTCGCCCGAAGGCACGGTGAAGGTCATGTCGGTCTTCGAGCCGTCCTCGGAGATGTTCTGGACGATCATGTCGACATTGATATGCGCTTCGGCCAGGGGCCCGAAGATGGCGGCCGAAACACCCGGACGGTCGGACAGACGACGCAACGAGATCTGCGCTTCATCCTTGGCATAGGCGATACCGGTGACTACTTCCTGTTCCACGATCTCTTCCTCATCGCAAATCAACGTGCCGGGCGGGTTCATCAGATCGCCCATGCCCGGCGCATCGGGATCTTCAAAGCTGGAGCGCACGAAGGTGCGAACCTTGTGCACCATGGCAAGCTCGACCGACCGCACCTGCAGCACCTTGGCGCCGAGCGAGGCCATTTCGAGCATTTCTTCAAACGCAATCTTCTTCAGGCGACGCGCCTTCGGCTCGATGCGCGGGTCGGTCGTGTAGACGCCATCCACATCGGTATAGATATCGCAGCGGTCCGCCTTCACGCCGGCAGCAATCGCAACGGCCGAGGTATCCGAGCCACCACGGCCGAGCGTCGCGATACGGTTGTCAGGACCGATACCCTGGAACCCGGCGACGACAGCCACCTGGCCCTCGCCCATGCGGCGGATGATCTCGGTGCCGTCGATGTCCTGGATACGGGCCGCGCCATGGGCGTTGTCGGTCTTGATCGGGATCTGCCAGCCCTGCCAGGAGCGGGCATTGACGCCCAGCGACTGCAGCGCGATGGCGAGCAGTCCTGAGGTCACCTGCTCACCGGATGCAACAATGGCATCATATTCGCGGGCGTCATAGAATGGCGATGCGGCACCGGCAACTTTGGGCATGTTCTGAACCCAATCTACCAGCTCATTGGTCTTGCCCGACATGGCAGACACCACAACAGCCACTTCGTGGCCTGCATCGACCTCACGTTTGACGTGGCGCGCGACATTGTGGATGCGTTCGAGATTTGCGACGGATGTACCGCCGAACTTCATGACGATGCGAGCCATAGACTTTAAACCGTATGCCTTGAGAAACGCCGGACCCCGGCGGAGAAAACACCGGCCTGCGCTGAAAGCCACAGGTTGCGGGGCTTTTAGTCCATATGTTCCCTCTGCGCAACGGCCACATCACGCCCAAACGGTACGCTAGGCAACGCTTTTTCGCAGACAAATAATTGCTGACTTTTGCGCAAGACGATCGCGGGCTCGCTGATGTGAAAAAGGGGCGCAAAAATGCGCCCCTCTCCATTTCGCGATCATCCCCACTGTCGCTCAGCGGCAGGCGTTCGGATCTTCCTTGCAGCGCTTTTGTTCGATCATGCGACGCAGCGGACTATTGTCGCGGTCGTTACCGCTTTGCGCGCGCTCCGGCCGGGGGCGACGCTCCTCCTCGCGGCGGCGGTCATCGCGCCGGCCTTCGTCCCGCCGGTCACCATCGCGCCAGTCGCGGTCCGGCTGGCGTCGGTCATTGTCACCGCGCCAGTCCCGATCACGATCACGATCACGGTCGCGGCGGTCGTTGTCGCTGCGCCAGTCGCGATCTCGGTCACGGTCACGATCGCGCCGATCGTTATCGTCGCGCCAGTCCGGACCATTGCTCCAGCGATCGCGCTCACGATAGAACGACCGCCCGCGATAATGATCATCCCAATAACGTCCGACACTGAACGTCACAGTCGGGATGCCGAGTGGGCGATAGTATTCCGGCTCAACATAGACGCGGCGTTGTGAATAGCTCGTCTGGAGATAAGAGCCGGAAATCCAGCCGCGATAACCAGCTACGGACACGTCACACCAGTTGGCACTCGACAGACATCCGCGAATATCGACGCGACTGCCGGCTGGAACGACGAAAACGGCCGGATAGCGGGTGCTCGGGCCCGACCGCATGTTAACATTGGCGGTTGAAAAAGCCGGTGCAGCCTCGGCGATCGCCGGCAGGGCGACGCTCGATACCGCAGCCGCGGCCATGAACCAGAATTTATGCATTCTCTGTCTCCTGATAGTGGACGACGGTAAGCCGTGATCTCGCGCTCTAAACGTCAAGCATCGATCTCAGGTTCCGTTGACCGGCGAAAGGCGCACTGCGACCTCCCATACCCTTGACTTCGCAGCCCATTGAGACGACTTGAAGGCCAAGGCAGTGCAGGAGTGAAAAGCATGAGCGCAGAGGCACGCACCACCATTGATCAGGCAGAAGTCGACCGTTTCTCGGCCATGGCGGCGGAATGGTGGGACCCGACCGGCAAGTTCAAGCCGCTGCACAAGATCAATCCGGTCCGCTTGGCTTATATTCGCGACAAGGTTTCGGCACATTTCGGCCGCGATCCCTTGAGCCATCGCCCGCTCGAAGGGCTGCGCATTCTCGACATCGGATGCGGCGGCGGTCTCCTGTCCGAACCGGTCGCCCGCATGGGTGCAAACGTGCTCGGCGCAGACGCCTCGGAAAAGAACATCAAAATCGCCATGACCCATTCGGCCCAGAGCGGCGTCGAGGTCGACTACCGGGCGGTTACGGCAGAGGCGCTCGCCGAAGCCGGCGAAACCTTCGACGTGATCCTCAATATGGAAGTGGTCGAGCATGTTGCCGACGTAGACTTCTTCCTGTCGACCTGCGCCTCCATGGTGCGCCCCGGTGGCCTGATGCTGGTCTCGACGATCAATCGCACGATGAAGGCGGCGGCACTGGCGATCTTCGGTGCGGAATACGTCCTGCGCTGGCTGCCGCGGGGCACCCACCAGTATGAGAAGCTCGTCCGTCCGGAAGAGATCGAGGGACCGCTTGCCAAGAACGGCATGCAGGTCAACGAGCTGAAAGGCGTTTTCTTCAATCCTCTGCAAAACCAGTGGAACCTGTCGAGCGACATCGAGGTCAACTACATGGCGCTGGCCAGTCGCCCGGCTGTCGCGTCATGACGGGTGCGGAAGCCGTCGTCACCTTCTGGCGTGAAGCCGGACGACAGAAGTGGTTCACCAAGGACGACGCTTTCGATCAGGCGATCCACGATCACTTCCGCGACCTTCATTTCAGCGCCGCCCGCAACGAATTCCCGGACTGGATCGAGACACCGGAAGGCGCGCTCGCCCTGATGATCCTGCTCGACCAGTTTCCGCGCAATCTCTTCCGCGGCTCCGGCCATGCCTTCGCAACCGATCCGCTGGCGCTATCTTTGGCAAGGGAAGCCATCGCACGCGGCCACGACCGCGCCGTCGAGCCCGAACTTGCAGCCTTTTTCTACCTGCCCTTTGAACACTCCGAGGATTTGGCAAACCAGGAGCGCAGCGTCGAACTCTTCAAAGCCCTGCATGAACGGGCTGGCGATCAGGACTATCTCGACTATGCGATCGTCCACCGCGACATCATCGCCCGCTTCGGGCGCTTCCCCCACCGCAACACAGCCCTCGGGCGGGAAACGACCACTGACGAGCAGGCCTTTCTCGATGAAGGCGGCTTCAAGGGCTGAAGTCGACAGGCACAGCCGTCAATTCACGTCATCCGGCAAGACCGGAATGGGCGCAATCTCGATGCCTTCGTCGATCAGCGACTTGACCTCAACGGCGGATGCTTCGCCGATGATACCACGCGCCTCGGCCTCGCCATAATGGATCTTGCGGGCTTCTTCCGGGAAACGGGTGCCGACATCCTCGCTGCTTGCGCGAATCTCCCGGATCGCCTCTTTCAACTTGATCATGGCCTGCTTCTGGGCGGCAGACACGGCAAGCGCCTGGGTCGCTTCCCGGGCACGCGCCGTCGAGACCGAAGGCGCCATCAGCACCTTCGACACATCTTCGGAACCGCAGATCGGGCAGGTCAGAAAGCCTGAGGCCTTCTGCCGATCGAACTCCGCACTTTCCGAGAACCAGCCATCAAATTCATGGGCCTTATCGCAGCACAGGCTGTAACGGATCAAACCGTGACGCCTCCCTTCGCCAGAACAGGCGCGATATCGAGCTGGAAATCACGTCCATTCTTCAGGTTCGGGATCTTGGCGCGGCAGGCCTTCACCGCTTCGGTGTCGATCTCGGCCATCACCACAGCCTCGCCCGTGCCGCCGGCCGCAGCAAGAATCTTGCCCCAGGGTCCGACGATCATCGAATGACCAAAGGTCTCGCGGCCATCTTCATGCAAACCGGCCTGGGCAGCAGAAATCACGAATGCCCCGTTTTCGATCGCGCGGGCGCGAAGCAGGATTTCCCAATGCGCCTCGCCGGTCTGCTTGGTGAAGGCGGCGGGCGTCGTCAGGATCTCGGCACCGGCCATGGCTTCTGCCCGAAACAGGTGCGGGAAGCGCACATCGTAACAGACGCCGAAACCGATCTTGGCAAACGGCAGATCAGCGACCAGGGCCCGCTCACCCGGACGATACACAGAGCTTTCCCGCCAGCTCTCGCCATTGTCGAGATCGACATCGAACATGTGGATCTTGTCATAGGAGGCGATTTTAGCGCCATCAGGTCCGAACAGGAAAGCGCGGTTGGCGATCTTCCCGTCGGGGAGCTTGATCGCGGTAGACCCGACATGCAGGTGAATGCCTAGTTCGCGCGCCAGATCGGAAGCCGCTTCGACGATCAGGTCATTTTCCTCGTCGCGCAAGACCTCCATCAGGCCCGGGCGATCCTTCTGCACGGCCCCGGTCATCTCCGGAGTCTGCACATAGATCGCGCCGCGCGCGGCTGCATCCTTCACAAGACGCGCCATGCTCTCGGCATTTCGCTGAGGATCGACGCCGGAACACATCTGAACGGCAGCAGCCTTGAATGTCATCGGTCCGAATTCCTTATCGTGCGAGCATGGGGTCGAGTTTACCGGCGCGGTCGAGGGCATGAAGGTCGTCACAGCCGCCCACATGGATGCCGTCAATGAAGATCTGGGGGAAGGTCGATCCGCCATGCGCCTTTTCGATCATCTCTTCACGCAGCGCTGCATTTCCGGTCGCGTCATGCTCGGTATAGGAAACGCCTTTTTCCTGCAGAAGCGACTTGGCACGGGCACAATAGCCACAGCCTTGTCGGGTATAGATCGTCACTTGCGCCATCAGGAACTCCACTGCTCATCGGCAGGACACTTGTGTTGTTTCAATTCAATCATATAGGACCGGAAAGAGCCCTTGCAAAGGTCAAAACAGTGACCTCTGCGGCACCTGCCCGCTTCAGCACAGAAGTCGCAGCGCTGACGGTTGCCCCCGTCGTATAGACGTCATCGATCAGCACGAGACGCCGTCCGAAGACGAGATCGGCATGCGCCTTCGGCACCTCGAATGCGCCGCGAACGTTGAGTGCGCGCTGCTTCGCCGTCAGCCCCACCTGTTGCTCCGTCCGCCTGCGGCGCACCAATACCTCCGCAAGAAAAGGCTTGCCCGACTGTCGAGCCAGATGCCTTGCCAGCTCGGCCGACTGGTTGAACATCCGCCGAAACATCCGCATGCGGTGCAAGGGCACCGCGACCACGCCGTCTGCACCGGCCACTTCGGGGGCCGCCGCTCGCAACATCCAGGAAGCCATCATCGGGGCGAGATCTACACGGTCGCGATACTTGAGGTCGTGCACCAGCTGTCGGGCCATCCCTTCATAGAGTGCGACGGATCGGAGCCTATCAAAAACAGGCGGATCGGCGATTGCCTCCGGTGACACTGCCCCCTCCCCCTCATCATAGGCAAAGGGTGAACCGAGGATCTCGCAATAGGGTCGTTCGATCTGGCGAAAGCCACTCCAGCAGTCCGGGCAAAGAGCATGATGGCGTAACGTCAGGACCTGACATCCGGCGCAGGTCGGCGGATGAATGAAGGAAAACAGCCCGCGCATCAGTGTCGCGGCGCGGACCCTGCTGACGGAAGCCGATTTCTGCACTATCTGACCGAGCATGCCTTGACTTTAAGCGCAGCCCCGCGCCTTTGCCAATGCCTGTTTCCGGAAGGCCAATCATGAACGAAATCTTCGACGAAACCCTCATTGCCCACAACCGTCACCGGGCGATCACCCGTTTTGCGGAGGGCAGCGATTTCCTGCTTGGCGTGGCGGCACGCGAGCTTGGAGAACGTCTGGCGCTGGTCGAACGCCGCTTCGAGGATGGAGTGGAACTCTTTGGCGCAACCGGGCTCGCAGCCGGCGCCGCCCTCGAAACGGGCAAGATCGATCGGATGCGGCGCGTGGAAACCGACGAGGCTTTCGCGATGGCCGGTACGCCCGTTCAAACGAGCGGTTTCGAAACGGTGCCGCTTGAGCCGGAAAGCACCAACCTCATCCTGTCGCCGCTGTCGCTTCATCTCACCAACGACACGCCAGGCATGCTGATCCGCATGCGTCGTGCCTTGAAACCGGATGGCCTGCTTTTGGCAGCCATCCCGGGTGCCGGCACCCTGGCGGAATTACGTGATGTGCTGCTGGCCGCAGAAACGGAACTCTACGGTGGCGCCAGCCCCCGCGTGATCCCCTTCCCCGATATCCGAGATGTTGGATCCCTGCTGCAGCGCGCGGGCTTTGCCCTGCCCGTCATCGACGAGGAGAGCTACACCGTCCGCTACGATCATATCTTTGCGTTGATGCGGGATTTGAAGGCCATGGGCATGGCAAATCCGCTGATCGGCCGCAGCAGGCGGCCTGTATCGCGCAGCTTCTTTTTGCGTGCGGCTGAACTCTACGCCGAACGCTACGCCGATCCCGATGGCCGCATCCGGGCCACGTTCTCGATCATCTTCGTCTCGGGCTGGGCACCGCACGAAAGCCAGCAGAAACCACTCAAGCCGGGATCAGCCAAGATGCGCCTTGCCGACGCATTGGATCAGAAGCGGACTGATTGAAATCAGTTGCTTTCCAGGTTGGTTTCAATGGTGTTGAAAGTCCCGGTCAGTGAATTGGTAAAGGCTCCGTAGCCACTGATCAGCGCCACGCTCATGATCGCTGCGATCAGACCATACTCGATGGCAGTGGCGCCCTTCAGGTCCGACAGAAACTGGGAAAAGAGACGCATTTTAGCTCCTGGCGATAACGGACGTGTGGTCTGGGCGCACCACAACCGGTTGAAAATTAGCAGGACTGGCCGGATCCATAGCCATTGACGATGCAGACAGACCCTGGGGTTTCCTGAAGAATGCTGCGGCGCACGGTATAGCGTTTGCCGTTGTCGTCCTTCGGAATGGAGCCCGTCGAGATCATGTCGATGTCTTCAGGTTGAAAGGCGAGCGTCTTGCGGTCGATCCGTTCGGAGAGCATGGGGGTGAGAACGAGCGAAAAGGCGATCGCCGCTGTTGCAAACAACAGGGCAATGTTCAGCACGCCGACACGGCCGACTCTCGGAAGAGACCGTTCCCGTGGCTGTGCAGCCTTCTGAAATTCCTCGTTTACCATAATATACCCCGCACACGTTCAACACGCATGAACAGGCCCATTCTGGCCCGAGGGGTATAAACGTTTGATTAATGAGCGCCGTTAAATGCGAGCTTCCTTAAAGAAGATCCTGCAAGAAAGGGATCAACGGCTCGTCGGCCGGCGGCATCGGATAATCGCGTAGCGCTTTAGCGCTCACCCACTTCAAAGCCTGCCCTTCGAGCCCCTGTGCGATGCCTTCGTACCGGCGGCAAATGTAAAGCGGCATCAACAGGTGGAAAGTCTCGTAGGTATGGCTGGCAAAGGTCAGCGGCGCGAGGCAGGCGACCTTGGTCTTGATGCCGATCTCTTCTTCGAGCTCCCGGACCAGCGTCTCCTCCGGCGTCTCGCCAGGCTCCACCTTGCCGCCGGGAAACTCCCAGAGGCCGGCAAGCGACTTGCCCGGCGGCCGCTGGGCAAGAAGGATACGGTTGTCCGCATCGACCAGGGCACAGGCTGCGACCAGCAAGATGGGCTTCTTCTGGCCCCGGATTTCAGTCTCGTTCATGCGCCTACCTTCCGCCAATAGGCATAGCGATAGGCCTCGGTGAAGCCCATCCTGGCGTAAAGGGCAAGCGCCTCGCGATTGTCCGACACCACCTGCAGCCAGGCGCTCCGCGCGCCGCGCATGCGGGCCCATCTGAGTGCAGAGGTCAGCACTTCGATGCCGAGCCCCCGGCGACGACGATCGGCGCGCACCGCGAGCGACATGATGCCCGCCAGATCATTGTCCTGCACACAGAGCGCCACGGCCTGCGCGCCGTCCTCGGCATCCTCTATGACAAAGAGCCCCGTCGGCGGCTGAATGCTCGTGATGATCTCGGCCAATGCCGGCTTTCCCGCCGCATCGCCTGCATGGACTGCAATGTCCGCATCGACATAACGCCCGACATCCTGGGTCGGCAAATGGTCGAGGGTATCGGGCAGATCGAGGTGTGTGAGGTCAACGGTCATCGTGACCACCTCCTCGAAACGCTCCCAGCCATCCGCAATCATGAAGTCGATCAGCGGCTTGGGCGTCAGCGGCGTTTCCCGGACCAGAAGCGGACGTCCATGCGAGGCAAAGCGCCGCCCGGCCTTCTCGATGCGAAGGGCGATATCGCGGCTGTCGGACGGGTCGAGTGCGACAACACAGTTGATCCGCTTCGACGCATGGCTTCCGGTCAAACGGATCTGCCAGCTACCGTCATAAACCACGCTGCTGGCCGGCCAGGCGCGGAAACCCACGGCTTCCAGGCGCCGCACCAGCGGCAGATTGGGATCGCTTATTGCATGCATGCCGGTATCAGCTCCGGTAGTCGCCGTTAATCGCGACATATTCCTTGGTCAGGTCGCAAGTCCAGACGGTGGCAGATCCTGAGCCAAGCCCGATATCGACAATCACCGGAATGTCCTCGCGCTCCATCACAGCAGTCGCCGCGTCTTCGGAATAGGCCGGATCCCGCTCCCCGTTGACGGCGACTCGCACATCGCCGAACCAGATCGCCAGGCGATCACGATCCGCCATCTCGCCGGACTTGCCGACCGCCATGACGATACGACCCCAATTGGCGTCTTCACCGGCCACGGCCGTCTTCACCAACGGCGAATTGGCGATCGACATCGCGATCTTCTTTGCGGCAGCGTCGTTTTCGGCACCCTTGACGGTGATCTCCACCATCTTGCGCGCGCCTTCGCCGTCCCGCACCACCTGCAGCGCCAGATCCTTCAGCAGATCGTTGAGGGCGGCGCGGAATTCCGTCAGCCGCGCATCGTCTGCCGTCTCGATCCTGGCCTGGCCGTCTGCCGATGCAGCACCGGTCGCAAACAGCATAAGCGTGTCGGATGTCGAGGTGTCGCTGTCGACCGTGATCGCATTGAAGCTCGGTTCGACACCGGCCGAAAGCATCCCCTGCAGTGCAGCGGAGGAGATATCGGCATCAGTCACCACGAAGGACAGCATGGTCGCCATGTCGGGGGCAATCATGCCTGCACCCTTGGCAATCCCGTTGATACGGACGCTCACACCGTCGATCGTCGCCGTGCGCGTTGCGACCTTCGGATAGGTATCTGTGGTCATGATGGCCTTGGCGGCCTCAAGCCAGAAGTCGCCGGTCGCATCCGCAGCCATCTGGTCAAGCACGCCGGAAAACTTCGAGGCATCCAGCGGCTCGCCGATCACGCCGGTCGAGGCAAGGTAGATTTCATCGACGCCGCATCCGAGGGCAGCGGCCGCAGATTTTGCCGTAAGCTCGGTGGCCGCCTTACCCTTGACGCCGGTAAACGCATTGGCATTGCCGGAATTGACCACCACGCCGCGCGCCACGCCATGCCCGAGATTCTGCCGGCAGAAATCGACCGGCGCAGAGGGGCACTTCGACTTTGTGAAGACGCCTGCGACAGCCGCCGGCTGGTCAAAGGCCATCAGCAGCACGTCGGTGCGGTTCTTGTACTTGATGCCGGCAGCGGCAGTCGCCATCCGCACACCGCGGATCACAGGCATCTCGGCATAGGATTTCGGAGCGAGCGGAGAAATGGTGGAGGTCATCGGAAAGGCCCTAATGGAAGGCCCGCAAACTGCGGGCCTTTGGATAGAAACATCGGGTGGCGGAGCTTACTGCTCCTGCTTGTTGGCCTCTTCATAGCCCTTGCGCAGAGCTTCGTCGACGATCTCGACGGTCTGCTCGGCCTTCGCCTTGGTGATGAGCTCGAGATACTTGTCGCGCATGACCAGCTGGCGAACCTGCTGGGCAACATCGTCATAGGACGGCGGCGGCGCATCGCGCTTGTCTTCCATCTTGATGACGTGGAAGCCGAACTGCGTCTTCACCGGGGTCTTGGAGTAGGCACCCTTTTCAAGCGCAAAAGCGGCTTCTTCGAATTCCGGAACCATGCGGCCCTTGGAGAAATAGCCGAGGTCTCCGCCTTCCGTCTTGTTCGGGTCGGTCGACTTTTCCTTGGCGAGTTCGATGAAGTCCTTGCCGGCATCGAGATCAGCGATGATCGCCTTGGCTTCTTCCTCGGTCTTGACGAGGATGTGACGTGCGCGAACCTCTTCCTGCTTCGGAAGGGCTGCAATTTCCTTCTCGTAGCGGGCCTTGACCTCGTCATCCGTCACAGCATCGACGACGTTCTTCTTGAAATAGATGTTGTGCAGTTCGCGCTCGGCGATGAAGTCCATGCGACGCTTGTATTCGGCATCGTCCTTGAGGCCGGCAGCGGTGGCGGTCGCCGCCAGCAGCTTCACGTCGATGGCGCCGGAGAGTGCGGCGACTTTCTTCTGCTCGTCCGGCAGCTGGGAGAGCTGCGGATCAAGGTTTGTCACGGCAAGATCGAGTTCGGATTGAGTGATCTCCACGTCGCCAACCTTGGCGACCACGGCATCCTCTGCAAAGGCAGGAGCGCAGAGAGCCAGTACGGAGACACTGGCGGCAACGAGAAACTTGTTAAGGCGAAGCATGAAAGACCTTTCGGATGGTGAACCGTTTCAAGACCGCTCGAATCGGGCAAAAAATTGTCCGATGCCCGGCAACTGCGGGGCTTTGGCACCTGCCTGCGCCGTTGACATCATTCGACCCCCCTCTTATCTGTCACGCAACCTCGCGTCCAGAGAAGTTTAGGGGCGAATTGTACCGAGCGATCCGCGTTTATTGTGGTCGTCACGGTACGTCAACGATATGACGAAGGTCAGAAAGGACCATCTTATGGTCAGTCTTGGTGGACTTGCGCGCAAAATTTTTGGCTCGTCAAACGAGCGTCGCGTGCGTTCCTATCAGTCTCGCGTCGCCGCCATCGGCGCGCTCGAAGAGCAGATGAAGGCGCTGTCCGATGCCGAACTTGCGGCAAAGACCGAACAGTTCAAGGCCGAAGTCGCCGGTGGCAAGTCGCTGGATGACATCCTGATCCCGGCTTTTGCCGTTGCTCGCGAAGGCGCACGCCGCGCGCTTGGCATGCGTCCCTTCGACGTGCAGCTGATCGGCGCGATGATCCTCAACGACAACGCCATTGCCGAAATGAAGACGGGCGAAGGCAAAACGCTGGTCGCGACCCTGGCCGTCTACCTGAACGCGCTCAGCGGCAAGGGCGTGCATGTCGTGACAGTCAACGACTACCTCGCCCGCCGCGACGCCATGACGATGAGCAAGCTCTACAGCTTCCTCGGGCTCACCACCGGCATCATCGTGCATGGTCTGTCGGATGACGAGCGCCGTGCGGCTTATGCCTGCGACATCACCTACGCGACCAACAACGAACTGGGCTTCGACTATCTGCGCGACAACATGAAGTATGAGCGCGGCCAGATGACGCAGCGCGGCCATAACTTCGCGATCGTCGACGAAGTGGACTCGATCCTCGTCGACGAAGCCCGCACGCCGCTGATCATCTCCGGTCCGCTCGATGACCGTTCGGATCTCTACAACACCATCGACGCCTTCATCCCGCTTCTGTCGGAAGAAGACTATGAAATCGACGAGAAGCAGCGCTCGGCCAACTTCTCCGAAGTCGGCACGGAAAAGCTCGAAAACCTGCTGCGCCAGGCCGGTCTTCTCAAGGGTGAGAGCCTCTACGACGTCGAAAACGTCGCGATCGTGCATCACATCAACAATGCGCTGAAGGCCCACAAGCTCTTCACCCGCGACAAGGACTACATCGTCCGCAACGACGAGATCGTCATCATCGATGAATTCACCGGCCGCATGATGCCGGGCCGCCGTTACTCGGAGGGCCAGCACCAGGCGCTGGAAGCCAAGGAAAAGGTCCAGATCCAGCCGGAAAACCAGACGCTGGCCTCGATCACCTTCCAGAACTACTTCCGCATGTACAAGAAGCTCGCCGGCATGACCGGTACGGCGGCGACCGAAGCGGAAGAGTTCGGCAACATCTACGGCCTCGAAGTCGTCGAAGTGCCGACCAACCTGCCGATCCAGCGTATCGACGAGGACGACGAGGTCTACCGGACCGTCGAGGAAAAGTTCAAGGCGATCATCGAAGAGATCAAGGTCGCCAGCGAACGCAACCAGCCGGTTCTCGTCGGCACGACCTCGATCGAAAAATCCGAGCTTCTGGCAAACATGCTCAGCCAGTCCGGCTTCAAGGACTTCAAGGTCCTGAACGCCCGCTACCATGAGCAGGAAGCCTATATCGTATCCCAGGCCGGGGTTCCCGGCGCCGTCACGATCGCCACCAACATGGCCGGCCGCGGCACCGACATCCAGCTCGGCGGCAACCTCGAAATGCGCCTCGAGCACGAACTGGCCGAGATGGAGCCAGGTCCCGAGCGCGACGCCAAGGCTGAAGCCATCAAGGCCGAAATCGCAGCCCTGAAGCAGAAGGCGCTCGAAGCTGGCGGCCTCTATGTCATCGCCACCGAGCGCCACGAAAGCCGACGCATCGACAACCAGCTGCGCGGCCGCTCCGGCCGTCAGGGCGACCCGGGCCGCTCGAAATTCTACCTGTCGCTCCAGGACGACCTGATGCGCATCTTCGGCTCCGACCGTATGGACGGCATGCTGCAGAAGCTCGGTCTGAAGGATGGCGAGGCCATCGTCCATCCGTGGATCAACAAGGCTCTCGAACGCGCCCAGAAGAAGGTCGAAGCCCGCAACTTCGACATCCGCAAGAACCTTCTGAAGTATGACGACGTCATCAACGACCAGCGCAAGGTGATCTTCGAACAGCGCATCGAGCTGATGGATGCCACGGACGTCTCGACGACGATTGGCGACATGCGCCACGAAGTCATCGAGACCATGGTTGCCATCCATATTCCGCCGAATGCCTATGCTGAACAGTGGGATGTCGCCGGCCTGAAGCAGAAGGTCGCGATGACCCTGAACCTCGACCTGCCCGTCGAAGCCTGGGCAGCCGAAGAAGGTATCGCCGAAGACGACATCTACAACCGCCTGATCGAAGCCGCCGACAAGGCCTATACCGACAAGGCAGAGCGCTTCGGCCCCGAACTCATGGCCTATGTCGAGCGCTCGGTCCTGCTGCAGACCATCGACAATCTGTGGCGCGAGCACATCGTTAATCTCGACCATCTGCGTTCGGTCGTCGGTTTCCGCGGCTATGCCCAGCGCGACCCGCTGCAGGAATACAAGGCGGAAGCCTTCGAACTCTTCCAGGCTCTGCTCGCCAATCTGCGCGACACCGTGACCACCCAGATGGCGCGTGTCGAGCTGGTTCGCGAACCCCAGCCGGCCCCGGAACTGCCGCAGATGCAGTTGCATCACGTCGATGCAACGACCGGCGAGGACGAGGTGGCAGATATCAACCGCGACCCGAACGACCCCTCAACCTGGGGCACGGTCGGCCGCAACGAGCCTTGCCCCTGCGGTTCCGGCAAGAAATACAAGCACTGCCACGGCACGCTGGAAGCCTGAAATCCGGTCTTCCCGGCTTGAGGCTTTCTAAACCTTTGCCTGCAACATTGCTGACTTGAATGAGGGGAACCGGTGCATTGCGTGCCGGTTCCCTTACTCTTTGGCGAGGACGGCATGGCAACGGCCACGGGACGGGAACACCACTGGGACGGCTTGCGGGCTTTCCTGATGCTCCTCGGCATCCCCTATCATGCAGCCATGGTCTACGACATGCGGACGGCCTGGGATGTGCAATCCACGGTCGGAAGCGAGGCGCTGACGCTGCTCAGCGGCTTCCTCGTCACGTTCCGCATGCCCGCCTTCTTCATCGTTGCCGGCTATTTCGCCGCCCTCACACTGTCCCGTCGCCCGCCCCAGACATGGCTGCGCGGCCGCGTCATCCGTCTTGGCATACCTTTCCTCACCGGACTTGCGTTGCTTTCCCCCCTGCAGATTGCCCTGGTGGATGTGGCCGACGCCTTGCGCGGCATTACCAGCATGGACGGAGTGGCGGCAAGGACGGCCTTCGACGTCACCCATCCAGGCATGCACTGGATCATGCATCTCTGGTTTCTACCGGCGCTGCTCGCCTATAGCGCCCTCCTCGCAGCCCTCTGGACGATGATGCCCCGCACCGCCTCGTCGCTTGGGTTGAGGCCATGGCTCGAAGCCTGGGTTCACCGGCTCGGCAGCGGGCTGCTTCCGTTGGTTGTCTTCCTATCGGTTATCTGGGCCCTGTTCATTGACCTGTCCCATCTCTTCCTGTCGACGCTTGACGGGCCCCTTCCCTATCTCCTGGCCCACGGGGTCGACCCCTATCTGCGCTACCTGCCCTTCTTCCTGCTCGGCGTTCTGTTCCGCATCGTCCCAAGCGTCGCCGGAGCCTTGGTCTGGCGTGCGGGTTGGGCATTGCCTGCCGCAGCTCTTCTGTCGGCGGTGATCGCCGCTGCCCTGCGCGGCCACCAGGGTCTTGAACCTGTGCATGCGGCAGCGGATGCCACCGCAGCCGTTCTGATGAGCTTCCTGCTGATCGGGCTCGCCCTGCGCCTGTGCAGATCAGGAGACGCCCGCGTCGATGCGGTCGTCGATGCCTCCTTCAGCATCTACCTCTTTCACCATCCGGCGATCTACGGACTGGCGACCGCCTTCCTGCTGGTTGCCTGGCCGCCGATCATCGAATTTCTCCTCATCGCCGCGGCAAGCCTTCTTCTCTCCTTTGGCTTGCATCGCCTGATCCGGAAAAGCTCCCTCGCACTCTTCCTGTTCAACGGCGCCAGGCCCAAGGTGGCAAGTGGTGAAAAGCCGATCTTCACGACTGAAGATCGCTCACAGGGCACACTTCGTTAACCCTGTTCTGTCAACACTGGACGCTGGTCCGTTCCCGGTGAAGAGTATTGCGTTTGTCACGATGACCATTCAGGAAACAGCGGAATTTGGTGTGCCTTCCGGCCTGGCCCCGGCCAGTCTGCGTCGCCTTGCCGCGACCGGTTCCCTGCGCGTTCCCGGGCCACCTGCACGTCACAGACACAGCCTCGGCGCAGCCCTGATGATCGCGGCCGGCAAGATGGAGGCCATCTGCCGATGAGCGACCGCGTGTACGACGAGAGCATGAACAGCGGCGCCAACCGCCTCATCGGTAGCCTCACCGGTGGCCAGATCCGGCCTGCTGCCGAAACCGAAATCACCGTGGGCCGTCCAGGCCGTAATCTCAGCCTCTATCCCAGCCAGATGGGCTATGAGCTGCAGGACGAGCTGGAATACCTGACCTACCGGGTGATGGAGGCGAATGTCTTCTTCGCTCCGCGCTTTCTCGCCCCGGCCATGCCGCGGCTGGAGGAACGTCAGGTGCGTTTCGCGGTCATTCGTGACGAGGATCGCAATCGCTCGCGCCTGCGGCTCCTCTTCCCCTATTCGGTGGAGAAACCCGGTTTCTCGGTCGGCCCCTCGATCATTCGTGTCTGGGCCAATCCCTTCGGCCCACTCGGCACCCCGCTCGTTGATGCGGAAGGGGCAGCCGAAACCATCGACAACCTGCTGGAAGCGCTCTCCCGCCCGGAGGCCCGCCTGCCCGGCGTACTTGCCATTCCGGACCTGAGGCTCGAAGGACGCTTCGCCCAGCTCGCCCGTGCCGTCGCAATCTCCCGCGACCTGCCGCTGACCGTGACAAATCCTTACGAGCGCCCGATGCTGGACAGCCTTGATGACGCGCAAGTCTATCTGTCGGAAACTGTGGCCAAGAACCACCTGCGGGAAATGCGCAGGCAAGGCCGCCAGCTCTCCGAGCTTGGGACCGTCACCTACAATGTCGCCCGCCAGCCGGAAGAAATCCGCCTGCGCATGGAAGAATTCCTGGCGCTGGAGGCAAGCGGCTGGAAGGGGCGCAAGCGCTCCGCCATGGTCAATGACCGCCTGCGCGCCGCCTTTGCCCGCGAGGCGATCACCAATCTGGCGGAAGCGGATGCCGTGCGTATCCACACGCTCGACCTCAACGGCCGGGCCATTGCCTCGATGGTTGTCTTCATCATGGCCGGTGAGGCCTATACCTGGAAAACGGCCTATGACGAGGCCTATGCCCGTTTTTCACCGGGCAAGCTGCTTGTCGCCGAACTGACGGAATGGCATCTCGACGATCCCAACATCGAGCGCACCGACAGTTGCGCCGTCTCGGATCATCCGATCATGAGCCGTTTCTGGAAAGAACGGGAACCCATGGGCACGCTCGTCATCGGACTTCGCCCCAATGCCGACCGCGATGTGCGGCAGGTCGGCGCCCAGCTGCACATGTATCGCAACACCCGCAACATCGCCCGCCTTCTGCGCGACAAGGTCCTGAACCGCCGCTTCGGCGGCTGATCAGCCCGCCCTGTCGATCTCGCGGTCGCGCAGCAGGCGACGGATCACCTTGCCGCTTGTCGTCAGCGGAAGCTCAGTCACGAATTCCACCTCACGTGGATATTCATGCATCGATAGCCGGCTCTTGACCCAGTCACGGATTTCGCCAGCCAGCGCCTCGCTGGGGGACACCCCCTCCTGAAGCACGACGAAAGCCTTGACGATTTCGGTCCGCAGCGGATCGGGTTTGCCAATCACCGCTGCCAGCCGCACGGCCTTGTGGCCGACCAGGCAATCCTCGATCTCGGCCGGCCCGATCCGGTAGCCGGACGAGGTAATCACATCGTCGTCCCGACCGAAGAACTGCACATAGCCGTCTGGATCTGAAACGCCGAGATCACCCGTCGTCATCCAGTCGCCGACGAATTTTTGCGTTGTCGCCGCCTCGTTGTTCCAATAGCCGAGGAACATCACTGGATCGGGCCGACGGATCGCCACCTGCCCCGTCTTTCCGGGTGGCAACACCTGCCCCGCCGCATCGATGATCGCGACCTCATGGCCCGGCACCGGCTTGCCGATGACGCCCGCCTTCGTCACGCCGACCGATGCAGCCGAGGACAGCACGAAATTGCACTCGGTCTGCCCGTAGAATTCATTGGGCACGATGCCCAGAGCATCCCTGACCCATTCATAGGTTTCGCGCCCCAGCGATTCCCCGGCCGAGCCGATGCTGCGCAGGGCAAGATCATACTGTGCCCGCGGGCGCTCGACGGCCTTGAGAAGCCGAAGCGCGGTCGGTGGGATAAAGGCGTTTTTCACCTTCATCTCGGCCATGATGCGGAAGGCCATATGCGGATCGAATTTCTGCGCCGGCGAGGAGACCACCGGCACGCCCAGCATCAGCGCCGGCAACAATGCATTGAGAAGGCCGCCCGCCCAGGCCCAGTCAGCCGGCGTCCAGACCTTGTCACCGTCTTGCGGCAGGAAGTCATGGGCCAGCTGAAACCCCGGAATATGGCCGGCGAGCACGCGGTGGCCATGCAGGGCTCCTTTGGGAGCGCCGGTTGTGCCCGAGGTGTAGATCATCAGCGCCGGCGTATCAGGCCCGCTCAGCGCAATATCAAAGTGGCTCGGCCGCCCTTCGGCAAGTTCTGCCCAGCCAGTCACACCAGGCTCCGTGCCATCGATGGAAACGATCGTCCGGAGCGTGGCAAGCTTTTCTCGAATGGGCTTGAGCCGCGACAGGCCGAAACCGTTGGTGATAACGAGCTTGGCGCCCGCATCGTTGAGCCGATATTCGAGCGCTTCCTCACCGAAGAGCAGCGCCAGCGGCAGCGCGATTGCGCCGATCTTGTAGATGGCCACATGCGCGACCACCGTCTCGAAACACTGCGGCAGCAAAAGAGCGACGCGATCACCCGGCCCGACGCCGGCTTCCACCAGGCCATGGGCCAGCGCCGAAGACCGGGCGGCAAGCGCACCATAGGTCATGGAAAGATGCTGGCCATCCGCCGAGAAATGCTCCAGGCAGATGCGGTCAGGCGCCCGTGCGGCCCAATCATCCGCCACAACGCGACCGATGTTGAAGTCGTCAGGAATATCCCAGCGGAAGTCGCGGCGGAGCGCGTCGAAACTATCGCGCTGCGCCAGAAACATGGTCGCCAACTGGGTTGCCGGAAGGGGCATAGGTCCGAAAGATCATGCCGCAAGTGCTAGCATTCAATTCGCACATGCACAATCCGCAGGCAGAAGCAGGCCGCGTTCGGGGCCGGATGCACGACCGAAAACGAGCCGATGGAGGGCCGGAGCAGCATCAAACGGGTAAATCGTCTTGTGATGTTCAGAGGCACGGCATGCTCGGTCTGCCCCGACCGATTGCAGGCAGCCGGCCGTCTCAACGCTTGACCGGTTCAAGCCTTGGCGGCAGTCACCGCAGCGGCAGCCTCGGCCTTCATATGCTCGATCAGCGCCTTCAATTCGCCACCGCGAACCATCTGGGCAGCGGTGCGACCGCCGAAAGCTTCGATGTGATGGCTGCGATACCATTTCTCGGCTGCATCCTGCGAGCCGACACGCCGGACGGCCAGCGCCAGAACCAGCTTCTTCGCATCCGCGGCCGACACCGTTCCAGCCTCGATGGCCTCGTCGATCTTGGCGATGGCAACCTTGGCAGACTGCTTGCGCATCTGCTGGCGGGCGGCTGCAATCTTCGGTGCGACGGGCGCCACGATATTGACCTTGGCCTCACCCGAAACCGGCTTTGCCGACGATCCCGCCTTTGGCAGGATCCCGGCATCAACAGTGACCCGCTTGACGGGCTGAGGAATGCGGATCTTGCCGGACGTGGTCATCGCTTCTGCCTTCTGTGAGATGGTGGTGCCCCATGCCGGAATCGAACCAGCACTCCTTTCGGAACTCGATTTTGAGTCGAGCGCGTCTACCAGTTCCGCCAATGGGGCACACGAGCGTCGGATGGACTGCGCCGGACTATACGAAGCAGGGTGGAGCGGTCAACGCCTTTTTCGCCTGATATGCGCAGACACCCATTCACGTGAATGTTCCAGCTCGGGCGGCTGCCGGGGCGCAAGCGCCCCATTTACAGCACAGGATGGCTTGCCTAAAACGCGCAAGCACATGCGGCGGATCTGGCGGCATGGGCTGGGCAGCCTTGTTTTCACCCTTTTGGTGGTGCGACTGTCGGGGATATCCAGATCGTCGACCTCCAAATCCGAGAGCTACCGCGATGAACGCCATCCTCACCCCCTTCAAGTCCGACAGGATGCTTGCCGGCCTTCTGACCTTCGGCATGGCGCTGGTCGTCGGCTCGGCACTCGGCTTTGAGCATATCGGCGGTTACATTCCCTGCGCACTGTGCCTGATGCAGCGCAATCCCTATTACATCGGCGTCGGTGTCGGCATCGCTGCCATGCTCTCGTCGATCCTGCGCCTGCCGCCGATGGTCACGAAACTGCTGTTCCTTGCCATCGCTATCCTCATGCTGGTCGGCATGGGCATGGGCATCTACCATTCCGGCGTCGAATGGAAGTTCTGGGAGGGTCCTGCCAGCTGCACCATCGGTGCCACCGGTGGCGATACGCCGGTCAATGTGCTGGATGCGCTGAATGCCACCAAGGCGCCGTCCTGCACCGAAGCGACGCTTCGAGTGCTCGGCCTCTCGTTTGCCGGCTGGAATGTGCTGACCAGCGCAGCCCTCGCCTCCCTCGCGCTCTGGGGCACTTTCCGCAAATGGAGCGCGTAAAGAGGAGGGGCGAGCCGGCGATCAAATCGCCGGCCCCTCAAGAGAGAGCCCTGGCCAAGCCCTGCCGGTCAGCCCTTTACGGCTGAAGCTCGGTATCCCAATAGAGATAGTCCATCCAGCTTTCATGCAGATAGTTCGGCGGGAACAGCCGGCCATTATTGTGCAGGTCCTGCACCGTCGGCCGATAGGGCGATTGATGCGGATGCATGCCCGCCTGTTTCGGCAGCTTGGAACCCTTGCGCAGGTTACAGGGCGAGCAGGCCGCCACGACGTTTTCCCAGGTCGTTTCGCCGCCATGGGCGCGCGGAATGACGTGATCGAAGGTCAGGTCGTCATCCGAGCCGCAATACTGGCACTCGAACCGGTCGCGCAGGAAGACGTTGAAACGGGTGAAGGCCGGGTTACGGGTCGGCTGGATATAGGTCTTGAGACTGACCACGCTCGGCAGCTTCATCGAGAAGCTCGGTGAGCAGACCGAGTGATCATATTCAGCGATGATGTTGACACGGTCGAGGAAGACCGCCTTGATCGCGTCCTGCCAGGACCACAGCGACAAGGGGTAATAACTCAGTGGCCTGTAGTCGGCATTCAGGACGAGTGCCGGAAGGGCCTGGGGAGAAACTGCAATCGTCAAGGCGAACTCCTGATCGATTCTGCATCTGCATCTCTATATTAGGTCTCTTGTTACAGCATTGTGAAGCCTGAATCTTCGGCGCGATCCGAGGCGCGGCGGAAGGTCGCTCAGCGCGGCAGGGCAACACGTCCCGTGCGCCGCGCATAATGGGCCCAAAACAGCCTGGCTGCGACCGAACGCACCGGGCTCCAGGCTTTGGCACAGGCCGCAACCGCATCCGGCAAGGGCCGCTCCCCGCCGAAGAAGACATCGCCGACGGCGATCCTCAGCGCCACATCGCCAACAGGAAAGATGTCGGGATGGCCACCGCAGAACATCAGGTAGACTTCCGCTGTCCAGGGGCCGACGCCCTTGAGGCCCGTCAGGGCCGAGATCGCCTGGGGACCGGGCATCTCCGTCAGTTCATCGAGCCGGAACGGGCCGCCGAGATCGGCCTTGGCGGCCGCATCGAGCGCCTGGGCCTTGCCCCGCGACAGGCCGAAGGTCGATACCACCTCCACCGGAAGCGCAAGGTAATCCTCCGCCGTCGGCCGATGCCCGAGAACAGCCGTCATCCGCCGCCAAATGGCATCTGCACTCGCCCGAGACACCATCTGTGAGACGATGATCGAGGCAAGCCCGGCAAAGCCGGGGGCCGAGAGGCGCAGCGGCAAGGGGCCGCAGGCATCGGCGATCGGACAGAGCCGCGGATCCCGCTGAAGCAGCATGTCCAATCCCACCGAAAGGTCCGCCTCGTTGCGGATCATCATCACGCCATCCACCCCTTTTCCTTCTCGTCCCCACATGCGAAGGAAAACCATGAGCGAGCGCATCCGTCAAATCGCCAATGGCCCACCCGTCTTCCGGTTTGCCCCAAGCCCGAACGGGCGGCTGCATCTCGGCCATGCGCTGTCAGCACTTCTCAATGCCGATATGGCGAAATCCTGCAGCGGCCGCCTGCTGCTCAGACTGGAGGATATCGACCTCACCCGGTGTACGCCGGAATTTGAGCAGGCAATCCTTGCCGATCTCGACTGGCTGGGCCTCGCTTACGAGCAGCCGGTTCGCCGCCAGTCGGAGCATTTTGCCCTCTACCGCGCGGCCCTCGACCGCCTGATCGAGCGCGGCCTGGCTTACCCGGCCTTTCTCACCCGCGGCGAGGTCAAGGCGCGGGTTTCGGCTTACGAGCGCGAGGCAGGCCCCTGGCCGCGTGATCCCGACGGCGCACCGCTATATCCGACCGAAGAGCGGCATCTCGACGCCGGCGAACGCGAGGCGCGCCTCGCTACGGCCGAGCGCTTCGCCTTTCGCCTCGACATGGAAAAGGCAATCGCCTGCCTCGACGGCCCACTTTGCTGGCAGGACAGCGGTGATGGCGAGCGGGGAGACATCACCGCCGATCCGGCGGCCTGGGGCGATGTCGTGCTGTGGCGCTCGGATGCGCCGGCAAGCTATCATCTGGCGGTCACCGTTGACGACGCGGCTCAAGGCGTCACCCATGTGGTGCGGGGGCTCGACCTCTTCCATGCGACCGCCGTGCACCGTCTGCTCCAGGTGCTTCTCGGCCTGCCCGCGCCGCTTTACCATCACCACCGGCTGATATTAGGCCCCGATGGCCGAAAGCTCTCGAAGAGCCAGGGCGACACCGCGCTTGGCGCCTTGAGGGAAAAAGGCATGACGCCCTCAGATATCCGCACCCTGGTCGGGATTTGATATCCCCACATCCGGCTGGCCCTTCACCGGCACCACCTTGAACTTCATCAGGGCTGCATTGAACTCTGCCCCGATGATGAAGATCGCGCCGACCATGTAAAGGAAGACCAGCACGATCATGATCGAAGCAAGGCCGGCATAAGTGGCGGCATAATTGGCGAAGGTGCCGAGATAGTAGGCGAAGAGCAAGGCGCCGATCAGCCAGAGCGCCAGCGTCAGCAACACGCCGGGAAGCACATCGATCAACCGGCGGCGTCCGGCCGGCAGGCCAAGATGGAACACGACGAGCGCCACGATCAGGAAGGCGACCGTCCCATAAACCCGCCAATTGGCCACCGTCGCCAGAAAGTCTTTGAGGAAAGGGAAGAGGTTTTCCGCATAGGCGAGAGCCACCGGTACGGCGACAAGCAGCGCGCTAATGGCCGCCAGGATCACCACGGCGGCCAGCACGAAGCCGAGGCTGAGCAGCCGGGTGAGATACCAGGGCCGCGTTTCATAAACGCGGTAAGCGCGGTTGAGCGAGATGCGCAGTGCCTCCACCCCGTTCGAGGCAAAATAGGCCGCCGCCAGCACCGAAATCGTCAACAGACCGCCGCGCGGGATGGTGAGTACCTGCACCACCTGTTCGGACAACGGCGTGGCAATCGTCTCGGGCCAGGTGTCGAAGATCAGATGCACGGCCGTTTCGGCAAACTGGTCCGCGCCGAGAAAACTGGCGAGCGCTGTGCCGAAGATCAAAAAGGGAAAGAGCGCCAGGATGGCCGACAGCGCAACATGGCTGGCCATGGCCCAGCCGTCATCCTCGGAAAAGTGCCAGATCGCGTCGAAACCGACCTTGTAGAGCATCCGCAGGAAAGTCGGCATCCAGTCTCCTTCTTGGGCCCGCCCGATTGTCACATGCGGCCGAATATGGGAAACCCGACCGCATTTGTACAGGAACGGCAGGGGAATAGCGTGCGCAGCATCATCGTCACAGGCTGTTCTTCGGGCATTGGCGCCTATTGTGCAAGCGCGCTGAAGCGCGACGGCTGGCGGGTGTTCGCAACCGTGCGCAAGCCGGAGGACGGCAAGACGCTCGAAGCGGAGGGGATCGAGGTCCTGATCATGGACTATACCGATCCCGAAAGCATCGAGGCTCTTGTCGGAGACGTCTTCACGCGCACCGGCGGCCGGCTCGATGCCCTGTTCAACAATGGTGCCTATGGCCAGCCGGGTGCCGTGGAGGATCTGCCGACGGAGGCGCTCCGGGCCCAGTTCGAGACCAATCTCTTCGGCTGGCATGATCTGACGCGCCGGGTGATCCCGGCCATGCGGGCGCAAGGCTCGGGCCGCATCGTGCAATGCTCCTCCATTCTCGGCCTTCTTCCCTATCGCTGGCGCGGCGCCTACACGGCCTCGAAATACGCCCTTGAAGGCCTGTCGCTGACGCTCCGGATGGAACTCGAAGGTTCGGGCGTACAGGTAAGCCTGATCGAGCCCGGCCCGATCGATAGCCGTTTCACCGCAAACGCCCTTCACCACATCCAGGCTGCGATCGATCTTGAGAATTCGGTCCACGCCGAAGACTATCGCCGCCAGCTGGCGCGACTGAATGGCACAGGCCCCGTAAATCGCCACAAACTCGGGCCGGAAGCGGTCTACAAAGTCTTGGACCACGCCTTGACCGCAAGGCGCTCTCGCCCACATTACGTGGTGACCAAGCCGGCCAAGCAGGGTGCGCTGCTAAAGCGCCTGATGCCGGCGGATCTCTTTTACCGACTGATGCGATCGCTGGACTGAAAAGCACGACCAAGAGCGCTTCCTCGACGAGGCGCAGCAGAGGCCCAGCACCCAACAAAGGCATAGCCACTCATGTCCGCTTTCCTCACAACCCTCACCCTGATCGTCATGGGCCTCGTTGCCCTGGTGCTGATGCGCGGCCTCTTCGTCATGATGAAGGGCGGCAACGGCAACACCTCCAACAAGCTGATGCAGGCGCGCATCGTTCTGCAGGCCGCCGCCATCGCGCTGATCATGCTGACCCTCTGGGTCACCGGTGGCGGGCGCTGAAGGGGGAGATCATGGTCAAACTCAACAAGATCTACACCCGCACCGGCGACGACGGCACGACAGCCCTCGTCACCGGCCCGCGCCGCCTGAAACACGACCTGCGCGTTGATGCCTATGGCACGATCGACGAAACCAATTCGGCAATCGGCATCGCGCGGCTGCACACGGCAGATCTGCCCGAACTCGACGCCATGCTGATGCGCATCCAGAACGATCTCTTCGATCTCGGCGCCGATCTTGCCGCCCCCGAGACGGGCGAGGTTCTGCCTTACGAACCCTTGCGCGTCATCGAGGCTCAGGTCGACCGGATCGAAACGGAAATCGACCAGCTGAACGCCAACCTCGACCCGCTGAAATCCTTCATCCTGCCGGGTGGCACCCCCGCCGCCGCCTATCTCCATCTCGCCCGCACGACGTCGCGACGTGCCGAGCGCATCATGGTGGAATTGTCGCGCTTCGACGGGGAAGAGGTCGGCGAGCCGGCGCTGAAATATGTCAACCGCCTGTCGGACTTCCTGTTTGTTGCGGCGCGATTCGCCAATGATGGTGGACGGGCGGATGTCCTGTGGGTGCCGGGGAAGAACAGGTGAGGATGGGGTCTAGTCTCCCTTGGTGCGTGCTGCGGTATGCGGTGGCCCCTCTCCCCCTTGTGGGAGAGGTTACAAAATCGAGGGCTTAGCCCGATTGAGGGCTAAACCTCAGATTTTGTTGGTGAGGGGATCGGTGATGGTGGCACGACGAACGGCCCCCCCTCACTGGCGATTTCTGATGTTTAGGCGGCTTACGCTCGCCTAATTCATCGAAATCGCTTTCTCCCCCACCAAGGGGGAGAAGGGCTCCGCGCTTGCGGCCCGCTTTCTCACCCCTCAGGACCCTATCTTTCAAAAACCCCAAGCTTCGCCGCCGGTCGGACTCATCGTCCTCCGGGTGTGCTTGAAACTTGTCTCGGACGAGGCGCCAGAAGCAGCCTGTCTAAGTATAAGTATGTGGCTCCTTCCGGCGCCCCGTTCGGCGTCTATTCCCGCTTGCATGCGTCTCTCTGGCAAGGCGGCGACGGT
>NZ_JBPUGM010000012.1:0-37499 GCF_051549525.1 Rhizobium sp. G187 | reverse complement strand
CATACGCCGTTCTTCACGAACTACCGTCCGCAGTTCTACTTCCGTACGACGGACGTGACGGGCATCGTCACGCTGCCGGAAGGCACGGAAATGGTTATGCCGGGCGACAACGTCACGGTTGCCGTTGAGCTGATCGTTCCGATCGCGATGGAAGAAAAGCTGCGCTTCGCGATCCGCGAAGGCGGCCGTACCGTCGGCGCCGGCATCGTCGCTTCGATCGTCGAGTAATCGATTGGGCAAGGCGGCCTCGGGCTTCGGTCCGAGGCCGCTTTCCGTTTTCTCCGGTCTTCTGGCGCAAGCCAGGCATGCCGGACGCGCACACGTCGCCATTTCGTCCTGACGGGCGGATTGACGAAAGGCCGATTGCGGTGTATGTCGCCGGCCACGATAGGAATCAGCGGGCGTTACGCCAACTGATTCAGGCGCTGCAGTTTACAAGGCCTGGTGACGGGTCACGTTGGGCAGGGCTCCTCATGACTAGAAAGAGTGACAGGGCGCCCCTTTGGCAGTCCTGTGATTTTTGAAAATTTGGGGCCGGCCAGTCATGGTAATTCACTGTCTCTGCGTATGCGGGACGCACGATAAGAAACAAGGACAAGTCGAATGAACGGCCAGAATATCCGCATCCGCCTCAAGGCGTTTGATCACCGGGTTCTCGATGCCTCTACGCGCGAGATCGTCTCGACCGCAAAGCGCACTGGCGCTAGCGTTCGCGGCCCGGTTCCGCTCCCGACCCGCATCGAAAAGTTTACCGTCAACCGTTCTCCCCACGTCGACAAGAAGAGCCGCGAGCAGTTCGAAATGCGCACACACAAGCGCCTTCTCGACATCGTGGACCCGACTCCGCAGACGGTTGACGCGCTGATGAAGCTCGACCTGGCTGCTGGCGTGGACGTCGAGATTAAGCTCTAAAATGGAATTCCGGCGAGAGCCGAAATAACAAGGAAGGTACGTGGCAAGACCTGCCAACGACTTCTCGAAACGGGAAACCCGAAGGTTCGGAAGGGCCGGAGTGGAATCCTTAAACAAAGAGGAAAGGCCTGGATCACTTTTCCCGGCCGCGACTCTCAAGAGGAATGAACCAATGCGTTCAGGTGTGATTGCACAGAAAGTGGGAATGACCCGCGTCTATAACGACGCCGGCGAACATATCCCGGTAACAGTTCTGCGTCTGGATAACGTACAGGTCGTCGCGCAGCGTACGGCCGACAAGAACGGCTACGTGGCTCTTCAGCTCGGTGCCGGTACGTCGAAGGTCAAGAACACGTCGAAGGGCCTTCGTGGTCACTTCGCCGCAGCGAGCGTTGAGCCCAAGGCCAAGCTCGTCGAATTCCGCGTCTCCGAAGACAACCTTATCGATGTCGGCGCACAGCTGACCGCGAGCCATTTTGAAGCCGGCCAGCTGGTCGACGTCACGGGCACGACGATCGGTAAGGGTTTTGCCGGTGCGATGAAGCGCCACAACTTCGGTGGTCTCCGCGCGACCCACGGTGTGTCCGTTTCGCACCGTTCGCATGGTTCGACTGGTTCGAACCAGGATCCGGGCAAGGTCTGGAAGGGCAAGCGCATGGCTGGTCACATGGGCCAGACTCGCGTCACCACCCAGAACCTCGAAGTCGTTTCGACCGATGAAGATCGTGGTCTTATCCTTGTGAAGGGCGCCGTTCCCGGTTCCAAGGGTTCCTGGATCATCGTCCGCGACGCCGTGAAGTCGGCGAAGTAAGGGAGCCAAGGACATGGAATTTAACGTCAAGACCCTCGAGGGCAAGGAAGCCGGCAAGGTTTCTCTGTCTGACGAAATCTTCGGCCTCGACCCGCGCGAAGACCTGATCGCCCGCATGATCCGCTGGCAGCTGGCCAAGAAGCGCCAGGGCACGCACAAGACCAAGGGCCGCGCGGAAGTCTCGCGCACCGGTTCGAAGATGTACAAGCAGAAGGGCACCGGTCGTGCTCGTCACCATTCGGCCCGCGCTCCGCAGTTCCGCGGCGGTGGTAAGGCTCATGGTCCGGTTGTTCGCAGCCACGCCCATGACCTGCCGAAGAAGGTTCGTGCGCTCGCTCTGCGCCACGCCCTGTCTGCCAAGATGAAGTCGGAAGACGTGATCATCGTCGACAACCTGGTGGCTGCTGAAGCCAAGACCAAGCTGCTCGTCGGTACGTTCGCGACGCTCGGCCTCACCAATGCTCTCGTCATCGGCGGTGCCGAAATCGACAGCAACTTCAAGCTCGCCGCCTCGAACATCCCGAACATCGATGTTCTGCCAGTTCAGGGCATCAACGTTTACGACATCCTGCGCCGTGGCAAGCTCGTGCTTTCCAAGGCTGCTGTGGAAGCTCTGGAGGAGCGGTTCAAATGACTGATCTTCGCCACTACGACGTGATCGTATCTCCTTCGATCACGGAAAAGTCGACCATGGTGTCCGAGTACAACCAGGTCGTCTTCAATGTCGCCAAGGGCGCCAGCAAGCCGGAAATCAAGGCTGCTGTCGAAGCTCTCTTCGGCGTCAAGGTCACGGCCGTCAACACGCTCGTCCGCAAGGGCAAGACCAAGCGTTTCCGCGGCTTCGCCGGTAAGCAGAAAGACGTCAAGAAGGCCGTCGTGACGCTTGCCGAAGGTCAGTCCATCGACGTGTCGACGGGCGTCTGAGGTAGGGAACAAGAACAATGGCATTGAAAAGCTTCAACCCGACCACGCCGAGCCAGCGTCAGCTCGTCATCGTCGACCGTTCTGGCCTCCACAAGGGCAAGCCGGTCAAGGCGCTGACGGAAGGTCTGTCCAAGAGCGGCGGTCGTAACAACCTCGGTCGCATCACCGCCCGCTTCATCGGCGGTGGTCATAAGCGCACCTATCGACTGGTGGACTTCAAGCGTCGCAAGTTCGACGTAGAGGGCACTGTCGAGCGCCTGGAATACGACCCGAACCGTTCGGCATTCATCGCTCTCGTGACCTACACGGACGGCGAGCAGGCCTACATCCTGGCCCCGCAGCGTCTCGCTGCTGGCGACAAGGTGATCGCATCTGACAAGGCAGTCGACGTAAAGCCCGGCAACACCATGCCGCTGCAGTCGATCCCGGTCGGCTCCATCATCCACAACGTGGAAATGAAGCCGGGCAAGGGCGGTCAGATCGCTCGCTCTGCAGGCACCTACGTACAGCTGGTCGGCCGCGATGCCGGCATGGCAATCCTGCGCCTGAACTCTGGCGAACAGCGCCTGGTTCCGGGCTCCTGCCTCGCCACCATTGGCGCCGTATCCAACCCGGATCACGGCAACACCAATGACGGTAAGGCTGGTCGTACCCGTTGGCGCGGCAAGACCCCGCATAACCGCGGTGTTGTCATGAACCCGGTCGACCACCCGCACGGTGGTGGTGAAGGCCGCACATCCGGTGGTCGTCACCCGGTTTCCCCTTGGGGCAAGCCGACCAAGGGCAAGCGTACACGTTCGAACAAGTCGACCGACAAGTTCATCATGCGCTCGCGCCACCTGAAGAAGAAGTAAGAGAGGTAGTCAGAAATGGCTCGTTCAGTATGGAAAGGCCCGTTCGTTGACGGCTATCTTCTCAAGAAGGCTGAGAAGGTTCGTGAAGGCGGTCGTAGCGAAGTGATCAAGATGTGGAGCCGTCGCTCCACCATCCTGCCGCAGTTCGTCGGTCTCACCTTTGGTGTCTACAACGGCAGCAAGCACATCCCGGTCAACGTCAACGAAGACATGGTCGGTCACAAGTTCGGTGAATTCGCTCCCACACGGACCTATTACGGTCACGGTGCGGACAAAAAGGCGAAGAGGAAGTAACCATGGGCAAGGCAAAAGCCGAACGTCGGCTGAAGGACAACGAAGCGCAGGCAGTTGCCCGCACGATCCGCGTCAGCCCGCAGAAGCTGAACCTGGTTGCCGCGATGATCCGCGGCAAGAAGGTTGAGCGCGCTCTCGCTGATCTGGAATTCTCCCGCAAGCGCATCGCCGGCACGGTCAAGAAGACCCTCGAGTCCGCAATCGCCAACGCCGAGAACAACCATGACCTCGACGTCGACCAGCTGGTCGTCGCCGAAGCTTATGTCGGCAAGTCGATTACCATGAAGCGTTTCCACGCTCGTGGCCGCGGTCGCGCATCGCGCATCGAGAAGGCATTCTCGCACCTCACCATCGTGGTGCGCGAAGTTGAAGCCGTCACTGGGGAGGCCGCATAATGGGTCAGAAAATCAATCCAATCGGTTTCCGCCTCGGCATCAACCGCACTTGGGATAGCCGTTGGTTCGCCGACAACGCCGAATACGGCAAGCTGCTGCACGAAGACCTGAAGATCCGCAAGTATCTGATGGACGAACTGAAGCAGGCCGGTATTGCCAAGGTCGTCATCGAGCGTCCGCACAAGAAGTGCCGCGTCACGATCCACTCGGCTCGTCCGGGTCTGATCATCGGCAAGAAGGGTGCAGACATCGAGAAGCTTCGCAAGAAGATCTCGTCGATGACCAACTCGGAAACGCACCTCAACATCGTTGAAGTGCGCAAGCCGGAAATCGATGCGACCCTGGTCGCTCAGTCGATTACCCAGCAGCTCGAGCGTCGTATTGCATTCCGTCGCGCCATGAAGCGCGCCGTTCAGTCGGCCATGCGTCTCGGTGCCGAAGGCATCAAGATCACTTGCGCTGGCCGTCTCGGCGGTGCTGAAATCGCGCGTACCGAATGGTACCGCGAAGGCCGCGTGCCGCTCCACACCCTTCGCGCAGACATCGACTACGGGACGTCTGAAGCCTCGACTGCCTATGGCATCTGCGGCGTGAAGGTCTGGATCTTCAAGGGCGAAATCCTTGAACACGATCCGATGGCCTCCGAGCGTCGTGCGCTCGAGGGCGATGCCCAGGGTCCGGCAAGCCGTGAACGCGGCGATCGTGGCGACCGTCGCCGCGAGAACGCTTGATTGAACGCTGGCGAAAGATAAGCTCGGAGAAGTAAGAAAATGTTGCAGCCAAAGCGTACAAAGTACCGCAAGCAGTTCAAGGGCCGCATCAAGGGCGTCGCCAAGGGCGGTTTTGATCTGGCATTCGGTGAATACGGCCTCAAGGCTCTGGAACCGAACCGTGTGAACGCGCGCGAAATCGAAGCAGCCCGTCGTGCGATCACACGCTACATGAAGCGTGCTGGTCGTGTGTGGATCCGCGTATTCCCTGACGTTCCGGTCACTGCCAAGCCCACGGAAGTCCGTATGGGTAAGGGTAAGGGTTCGGTCGAATACTGGGCATGCAAGGTCAAGCCCGGTCGTATCATGTTCGAGATCGACGGCGTATCGGAAGAGATCGCACGCGAGGCTCTTCGCCTCGGTTCTGCAAAGCTCTCGGTCACGACGCGCTTCGTACAGCGCATTGCAGAGTGAGGATCAAGTCGATGAAAGCCGCAGACGTACGCGCCATGAGCGCCGACCAGCTGAACGACGAACTTGCCAAGCTGAAGAAGGAGCAGTTCAACCTGCGCTTCCAGAAGGCCACTGGCCAGCTCGAGAAGTCTTCCCGGATTCAGGAAGTCCGTCGTGATATCGCACGCGTAAAAACCATTGCCCGCCAGAAGGCGGCAGAAGCCAAGGCCTAAGGACCGAAGAATATGCCGAAACGCATTCTGCAGGGCGTAGTTGTCAGCGACAAGAACGACAAGACCGTCGTTGTTCGCGTTGAGCGTCGATTCGCCCACCCGCTGCTTCAGAAGACTGTTCGTCGGTCGAAGAAGTACAAGGCACATGACGAAAACAACCAGTTCAAGACCGGTGACGTAGTTTCCATCCAGGAATGCGCCCCGATCTCCAAGGACAAGTGCTGGACGGTTATCACCGCCCAGGCTTAATTTACGGAGTTTCTGCGCGGGGGCTTGCACCTCGCGCAGAAATCTGTATGAAGCAGGCCACTGGCTGAGAACGCCCCGAAGCGGGCGTTCTTTTGCTTTGAGCGCACGGAAGGTCCCATATGGGAAACCACCCTGTATTTATCTTCCCGCGCACAACAGAAATTTATCATAAGCCCGAATAGGGGGCCTCGGCCCAACCGTTCGGGTTGCAACAAGAAGGCGACCTGACATGATTCAGATGCAGACTAACCTCGACGTGGCGGATAATTCCGGCGCACGTCGTGTCATGTGCATCAAGGTGCTGGGCGGCTCCAAGCGCAAGTACGCTTCGATTGGCGACATCATTGTCGTTTCGATCAAGGAAGCGATCCCGCGCGGCCGCGTCAAGAAGGGTGACGTGATGAAGGCGGTTGTTGTTCGTACCGCCAAGGACATCCGTCGCGCCGACGGCAGCGTCATTCGATTCGACAACAACGCAGCCGTTCTGATCGACAACAAGAAAGAGCCCATCGGCACCCGTATCTTCGGACCGGTTCCGCGCGAACTTCGCGCCAAGAACCACATGAAGATCATCTCGCTGGCTCCGGAAGTACTGTAAGGGGAGCGACGAGCGATGAACAAGATCCGTAAGGGCGACAAGGTCGTCATTCTCGCTGGCAAGGACAAGGGCCGTTCAGGCGAAGTCCTCCAGGTCATGCCGAAGGAAGACCGTGCGGTCGTCCGTGGCATCAACGTCGTGAAGCGCCACCAGCGCCAGACGCAGAACCAGGAAGCCGGTATCATCACCAAGGAAGCTCCGATCCATCTGTCGAATCTCGCGATCGCAGACAAGGACGGCAAGCCGACCCGCGTCGGTTTCGCAGTCGTTGACGGCAAGAAGGTTCGTGTGGCCAAGCGTTCGGGAGAAGTGATCGATGGCTGAGTCCAAGTACGAGCCGCGGCTCAAGGTTGAATACGTAAACCGTATTCGTAAGGCGATGCAGGAGCAGTTCTCCTTCGCCAACGAAATGATGATCCCGAAGCTGGATAAGATCGTCATCAACATGGGCGTGGGTGAGGCAACTGCCGACTCCAAGAAGCCCTCGGTTGCAGCTGCCGATCTCGCAGCGATTGCTGGCCAGAAGCCGGTTATCACGCGGGCTCGCAATTCCATCGCGGGCTTCAAGGTCCGTGAAGACATGCCGATCGGCGCAAAGGTTACCCTGCGCGGCGCCCGGATGTACGAGTTCCTGGATCGCTTGGTCAACATCGCGCTTCCGCGCGTTCGCGACTTCCGCGGCCTGAACCCGAAGTCCTTCGACGGCCGTGGCAACTTCGCCATGGGCATCAAGGAGCACATTGTGTTCCCGGAGATCAACTACGATAAGGTTGATCAGATGTGGGGCATGGACATCATCGTTTGCACGACGGCGACCAACGACGACGAAGCTCGGGCTCTTCTTAAAGAGTTCAACTTCCCGTTCCGTCAGTAACCGTAACGACGAGCGTAGAAGAGGAACTTCCATATGGCGAAGACAAGCGCAGTTGAAAAGAACAAGCGCCGCCGCAAGATCGTCGCGAACCAGGCCGCAAAGCGCGCCGGGCTCAAGGCCATCATCATGAACCAGTCCCTTTCGATTGAAGAGCGGTTCAAGGCAACCCTGAAGCTGGCAGAACTGCCGCGTGACGGCTCCAAGACCCGTATTCGCAACCGTTGCGAAGTCACTGGTCGCCCGCGCGCTTTCTACCGCAAGCTCGGTATGTCGCGTATCGCACTTCGTGAGCTTGGCAACACCGGCAAGGTGCCGGGCGTTGTGAAGTCCAGCTGGTAAGGAGACGGTAACATGACGATGACTGATCCGTTGGGCGATATGCTCACCCGTATCCGGAATGGTGCTGCTCGCCGCAAGAGCTCTGTCTCCACTCCGGCCTCCAAGCTCCGTGCCCGCGTTCTCGACGTCCTGCAGGCTGAAGGCTACATCCGTGGCTACAGCCAGGTCGACTATGACAACGGCAAGTCCGAGATCACGATTGAACTGAAGTACTACGAAGGTGCTTCGGTCATTCGCGAAATCGGCCGTGTCTCCAAGCCGGGCCGCCGAGTTTATGTCTCGGTTAAGTCCATCCCGCAGGTCGCGAACGGCCTCGGCATCACCATCCTTTCGACTCCGAAGGGTGTGATGGCCGATCACCAGGCTCGCGAACAGAACGTTGGTGGTGAGGTTCTCTGCTCGGTCTTCTAAGATCGAACAGGGGAACTCCATAGCGAACAGACAGGATAAAAACTATGTCTCGTATCGGTAAGAAGCCCGTTCCGGTTCCGGCTGGTGTGACTGCCACAGTCGAAGGCCAGAAGGTCTCGGTAAAGGGTCCGAAGGGTGAACTTTTCTTCGTCGCGAATGACGAAATCTCCGTCAAGCTGGAAGACAACGCTGTTGTCGTCCTGCCGACAAACAACTCGAAGGATGCACGGTCGAAGTGGGGCATGTCCCGCACGATGGTCGAAAACATCCTGAAGGGTGTGAAGGACGGTTACGAGCGCAAGCTCGAAATCAACGGCGTTGGTTACCGCGCGTCGCTGCAGGGCACGAACCTGCAGCTGGCACTCGGCTTCAGCCATGACGTCGTCTACCAGCCGCCGGCTGGCATCACCATTGCTGTTCCGAAGCCGACCGAAATCATAGTGTCCGGCATCAACAAGCAGCAGGTTGGCCAGGTGGCAGCTGAGATCCGCGAATATCGCGGTCCCGAGCCTTATAAGGGCAAGGGCGTCAAGTATGCCGAAGAGCGGATCGTCCGCAAAGAAGGCAAGAAGAAGTAAGGATCGCGCGAAATGGCAAGCAGAAAAGAAGCACTTGTTCGCCGTGCGAACCGCGTACGGCGTCAGATCAAGGCGGTGGCAAATGGCCGTCCGCGTCTGTCGGTACATCGCTCTTCGAAGAACATCTACGCCCAGGTCATCGACGACGTGGCTGGCAAGACCCTTGCCGCTGCTTCGACGCTCGATGGCGGCCTGAAGGCCTCGCTCAAGACCGGCGCCGACATTGCAGCAGCTGCTGCCGTTGGCAAGCTGGTGGCCGAGCGTGCTGTCAAGGCTGGCGTTCAGGAAGTCGTCTTCGATCGTGGCGCCTTCATCTATCACGGCCGCATCAAGGCACTCGCCGAAGCGGCTCGCGAAGGTGGTCTGACCTTCTAATGAGTATTTCCACCCGGGCTTGCGTCCGGGTGGATTTCCGGCTTTAAGCCGGTCCCACCGGATTCCACCATGTTCGAGAGGGCAGGGTGGAACTTTCGTAATCTGCCGATTGCACCCGGAAAAGAAAAAGGAAAAGGACAATGGCACAAGAAAAGCGTGGTTCGCGCGATGATCGCCAGAACCGTGAAGAACGCGATAGCGAGTTTGTCGACAAGCTGGTCGCCATCAACCGCGTCGCTAAGGTCGTCAAGGGCGGCCGTCGTTTCGGCTTCGCAGCCCTCGTCGTCGTCGGCGACCAGAAGGGTCGCGTAGGCTTCGGCCATGGCAAGGCACGTGAAGTGCCGGAAGCCATCCGCAAGGCAACTGAGGCTGCCAAGCGCGAACTGATTTTCGTTCCCCTGCGTGACGGCCGTACGCTGCATCACGACGTCCACGGTCGCCACGGCGCCGGCAAGGTGCTTCTGCGTTCGGCCAAGGCCGGTACCGGTATCATCGCTGGTGGTCCGATGCGCGCCGTATTCGAGACGCTCGGCATGTCGGACGTCGTCGCCAAGTCGACCGGTTCGTCGAACCCGTACAACATGGTTCGCGCAACGTTCGACGCCCTGAAGCATCAGGTGCACCCGAAGGACGTCGCAGCCCAGCGTGGCCTCAAGTACGCCACGCTTCAGGCTCGCCGCGCCGCTTCCGGCAACGCGTCTGAAGAATAAGAGGAGTCTGATCCATGGCCAAGGCTACGAAGAAGACTGAAGCAAAGACGGTCACGATCGAACAGATCGGCTCGCCTATTCGCCGTCCGGCTGTCCAGCGCGCAACGCTGGTTGGTCTGGGCCTCAACAAGATGCACCGGGTCCGCACCCTGGAAGATACGCCTTCCGTTCGTGGCATGATCCGTGCTGTCCAGCATCTCGTTCGCGTCGTCGACGAGAAGTGAGACGGGGGAAGTCATCATGAAACTGAATGAAATCAAAGACAACGACGGCGCTTCCAAGAGCCGCATCCGCGTAGGTCGCGGTATCGGTTCTGGCAAGGGCAAGACCGGTGGTCGCGGCGTTAAGGGTCAGAAGGCGCGTTCGGGCGTTGCCATCAACGGCTTCGAAGGCGGCCAGATGCCGATCTATCGTCGCCTGCCGAAGCGCGGCTTCAACAACATCTTCGCGTCGGAATACGTCACCGTTTCGGTTGGCCGTATTCAGGCTGCGATCGATGCTGGCAAGCTCGACGCCTCCAAGACGGTTGATGCTGCAGCACTCAAGGCTGCTGGCGTGATCCGTCGCCTCAAGGACGGCGTGCGCATCCTGTCGGGTGGCGAACTGAAGGCCAAGATTTCGGTCGAAGTCGCAGGCGCCTCCAAGGTCGCTCTCGAGAAGATCGAGAAGGCCGGCGGTTCCGCCAAGTTGCTCGCAGTAGCAGCAACCGCAGAAGCCTCTGAATAAATGAAGATCAATCGCCCGGGGTGCTTCACACCGGGCGATTTTGCTCCCATATGTGAGCCTCACGAGCCCAGGACGGAATTGACGTCGTTTCGTCTTCCGGGTCATCTGGAAAACTAAGGTGTGAGGCATGCGGTTGCCCGGCAACTTCTCCCGCGCCCGGTTTTCTTAAAAAAAGTTTGAACGAAGAGCCTCCGGCCCGTGCCATGCGCGTTGCCGGTCATGGTTTGCGGAGAATTCAATGGCTTCTGCAGCGGAACAACTGGCCTCGAACCTGAACTTCTCGACTTTCGCCAAGGCGGAAGATCTGAAGAAGCGTCTGTGGTTCACACTGGCCGCATTGCTGGTCTATCGCCTCGGCACGCATATTCCGCTGCCTGGCCTCAATCCGGAAGCCTATGCGGCTGCCTTCCAGGGGCAGTCCGGCGGCATTCTCGGCCTGTTCAACATGTTTGCCGGTGGCGCCGTCGAGCGCATGGCGATCTTCGCGCTGGGCATCATGCCCTACATTTCCGCGTCGATCATCGTGCAGCTGATGACGTCAGTCGTTCCTGCTCTCGAGCAGTTGAAGAAGGAAGGCGAACAGGGCCGCAAGATCATCAACCAGTACACCCGCTACGGCACGGTTCTTCTCGGTGCCCTTCAGGCCTATGGCATTGCTGTCGGTCTTGAAAGCGGGCAGGGGATTGTCGCCGACCCGGGCATCTTCTTCCGCGTGTCCACGGTTCTGACCCTGCTGGGCGGCACTATGTTCCTGATGTGGCTCGGTGAACAGATCACCTCGCGCGGCATCGGCAACGGTATCTCGCTGATCATCTTCGCCGGCATTGCAGCGGGTCTTCCGACAGCCGTCGCCCACACGCTCGACCTCGGTCGCACTGGCGCCCTGTCGACTGTGCTGATTCTGACTGTCATTGTGGTTGCGATTGCCGTCATCGCTCTGATCGTCTTCGTTGAGCGCGCCCAGCGTCGCCTTCTGATCCAGTATCCGAAGCGCCAGGTTGGCAACCGCATGTTCCAGGGCGACACCTCGCACCTGCCGCTGAAGCTCAACACGGCCGGCGTTATTCCGGCAATCTTCGCGTCGTCGCTGCTGCTTCTGCCGGCAACCGCTGCTGGTTTTGCGGGAACAGCACAGCTGCCGGCTTGGGCGACGGGAATCATTGCGTCGCTCAGCCACGGTCAGCCAGTCTACATGCTGCTGTACGGTCTGCTGATTGCGTTCTTCGCCTTTTTCTACACCGCGATCGTCTTCAACCCGAAGGATACGGCCGACAATCTGAAGAAGCATGGCGGCTTTATCCCGGGCATCCGTCCTGGTGACCGCACCGCTGAATACATCGACTACGTCCTGACGCGCATCACGGCTATCGGCGCTCTTTACCTCGTCGTTGTCTGCATCCTTCCGGAATTCCTCATCGCACGCACCGGTATCCCATTAGCACTTGGTGGTACGTCGCTTTTGATTGTTGTCAGCGTCACCCTCGATACTGTAGCACAGATTCAAGGTCATCTGATTGCTCAGCAATATGAGGGTCTGATCAAGAAGTCGAAGCTGCGTGGAGGAAAGAGGGGACGATGAGAATCATATTTTTGGGGCCGCCGGGCGCGGGTAAGGGGACCCAGGCCAAGCGTCTGACGGACAAATACGGTATCCCGCAGCTGTCGACAGGCGACATGCTTCGTGCGGCTGTTACTGCCGGCACGGACATTGGCAAGCGCGCCAAGGAAGTCATGGATGCCGGTGGGCTTGTGTCTGACGACATCGTCAACCAGATCGTCTCCGAGCGGATCCAGGAAGCGGATTGCTCCAAGGGCTTCATCCTCGATGGTTATCCGCGCACGGTGCCCCAGGCACGTGCGCTGGCCGAAAACATGAAGGCCAGCAATCTGGTTCTTGATGCGGTCATCGAACTCAAGGTTGATGAGGAAGCGCTGATTCGTCGTATCGAGAATCGCGTCGCCGAAACCATTGCAGCCGGCGGCACGGTTCGGTCCGACGACAATCCGGAATCCTTCCGCAAGCGCCTGACCGAGTACCGTGAAAAGACGGCACCTCTGTCGGAATACTATGCAGGCGAAGGCCAGCTGGTTGTCCTCGACGGTATGGCCGAGATGGACACGGTCTCCGAAGAGATCTCCCGGGTGCTGGAAAAGGCCTGAGAATGCGGCGGTCCGGAAGGGCTTGCCACCAAGAATCTTCGCGGGGCCGGTTGCTTTTGGCGACCGATTCCGCTAAAGACCGCGCCAACTCGCGATATTTGAGCGATCGGCGCGTTCTTCCAAAGCGTTGGAAGACCGGGTTCGATCGTTTTGACATGTTGAGAACCCGATTTGTAATTGCGGCTCATCTGGGCCGTGTAACGAGACACCACTTGCCGGATGGCAACTGGAAGCAAGGAGAATAGGCGTGGCACGTATCGCTGGCGTCAACATCCCGACTGCGAAGCGCGTTATCATTGCGCTGACCTATATTCACGGGATCGGCCCGAAGTTCGCATCGGAAATCATGGAAAAGGTCGGTCTTCCGGCTGAAAAGCGCGTTCACCAGTTGACCGACGCTGAAATCCTGTCAATCCGCGAAACCATCGACCGCGACTACCAGGTCGAAGGCGACCTGCGTCGCGACACTTCGATGAACATCAAGCGTCTGATGGACCTCGGCTGCTACCGTGGCCTGCGCCACCGTCGCGGTCTGCCGGTCCGCGGTCAGCGCACGCACACCAACGCCCGCACCCGCAAGGGTCCGGCGAAGGCGATCGCTGGTAAGAAGAAGTAATTTTTCGAGGAAGTTTGAATTAGGCAGTCGGCGGCAGGGTTTCCTGTTGCGGGCTGCCTAAATTCCGTTGCCTCGATTGGTGTAGCCGCTGGCATTACGGCGGTGCTTAGATCAACTGAAAGGAAGACCATGGCCAAGGAAGCCACACGCGTCCGCCGTCGCGAACGCAAAAATATCTCGTCGGGCGTTGCTCACGTCAACTCGACCTTCAACAACACGATGATCACCATCACCGACGCACAGGGCAATGCTATTGCCTGGTCGTCCGCTGGTGCCAAGGGCTTCAAGGGTTCGCGTAAGTCGACCCCGTTCGCGGCTCAGATCGCTGCTGAAGACTGCGCCAAGAAGGCTCAGGAACACGGCATGAAGTCGCTGGAAGTTGAAGTCTGCGGTCCGGGTTCGGGTCGTGAATCTGCTCTGCGCGCCCTTCAGGCTGCCGGCTTCATGATCACGTCCATCCGCGACGTGACCCCGATCCCGCACAATGGCTGCCGTCCGCGCAAGAAGCGTCGCGTCTAATCATTCTTCGTTTTGCCGGTGGGATGCTGAATGCATCCTCCCGGTGCTTCTCACATTCGGCCGTCACGATTGAATGGTGACGGCGGGCGGAAGGTAAAATCATGATTCAGAAGAATTGGCAGGAACTGATCAAGCCGAACAAGGTGGAGTTCTCCTCCTCCGGCCGCACGAAGGCGACCCTCGTCGCTGAGCCGCTCGAGCGGGGCTTTGGCCTGACGCTCGGTAACGCTCTGCGTCGCGTCCTTCTGTCGTCGCTTCGCGGTGCAGCTGTTACGGCTGTCCAGATCGACGGCGTTCTGCACGAGTTCTCGTCGATCCCCGGCGTTCGTGAAGATGTCACCGACATCGTCCTGAACATCAAGGAAATCGCCATCAAGATGGACGGCGACGATGCCAAGCGCATGGTCGTTCGCAAGCAGGGTCCGGGCGTTGTCACCGCCGGTGACATTCAGACTGTTGGCGACATCGAGATCCTGAACCCCGACCACGTGATCTGCACGCTCGACGAGGGCGCAGAGATCCGTATGGAGTTCACGGTCAACAACGGCAAGGGTTACGTTCCGGCTGAGCGCAACCGCGCAGAAGATGCTCCGATCGGTCTCATCCCGGTCGACAGCCTCTACTCGCCGGTGAAGAAGGTATCTTACAAGGTTGAGAACACCCGCGAAGGGCAGGTTCTTGACTATGACAAGCTGCTGATGACCATCGAAACCGATGGCTCTGTCACCGGTGAAGATGCAGTCGCTTTCGCCGCTCGCATCCTGCAGGACCAGCTCGGCGTCTTCGTCAATTTCGACGAGCCGCAGAAGGAAGTCGAAGAAGAGTCGGTCACCGAACTGGCCTTCAACCCGGCGCTCCTGAAGAAGGTCGACGAACTCGAATTGTCTGTCCGCTCGGCAAACTGCCTGAAGAACGACAACATCGTGTACATCGGCGATCTGATCCAGAAGACCGAAGCAGAAATGCTGCGCACGCCGAACTTCGGCCGCAAGTCGCTGAACGAAATCAAGGAAGTTCTCGCTTCCATGGGCCTGCACCTCGGTATGGAAGTACCGGCATGGCCGCCTGAGAACATCGAAGATCTCGCGAAGCGTTACGAAGACCAGTATTAATAACAGTGAAGGCAGCCTCTAAATCTGCCTTTCCCCGTCAAACTGCGGGTGAATGCCCGTATGTGTCAGGAAACGGCAGCCTCTGGGACAGAGCCTGCACTTAAAGGAGAATAGCCATGCGCCACCAGAAAGCCGGCCGCAAGCTGAACCGTACCGCCAGCCACCGTAAGGCGATGTTCGCCAACATGGCGGCTTCGCTCATCCTGCATGAGCAGATCGTCACCACCCTGCCGAAGGCGAAGGAAATTCGCCCGATCGTCGAAAAGCTCGTCACCCTCGGCAAGCGCGGCGACCTGCATGCTCGCCGTCAGGCGATCTCGCAGATCCGCGACGTTGCTGTCGTTGCCAAGCTGTTCGACGCCATCGCATCGCGTTACGCCACCCGCAACGGCGGCTACCTGCGCATCATGAAGGCCGGTTTCCGCCAGGGCGACAATGCTGCCATGGCTGTCATCGAGTTCGTTGAGCGCGACGTCGATGCCAAGGGCGCAGCCGACAAGGCTCGCGTTGCCGCTGAAGCCGAAGCTGAAGCTGCGTAAGTTTCCTCCCGCAAGGGAAGGATGAAAAAAGCCGGGTGAGCGATCACCCGGCTTTTTTGTTGTGTAATGGTGGGCTTGTTGAACAGAGAGGATGACGGGATCAACCGCGATGTCTGTTTCTACCCGGAGAATGCCGCCTTCAAATCCTGGTAAGGCAAAGCCGCATGTTGGCGGGGTAGAAGCCTGAGGACGTGTAGACGAATGTCAGTCTGCCACCGGCAAGGTGGATGTTTGTCAGTTTCATTGCCTGCAGCCAATTCCATCATGTGGACGTCAAGCGATCACAAACAGTTGAACGGCAGCTTCGGCTTCGCAGCAATTTGTTGATGTGCATCAAGTGCCTGCACGGTGGGGGCGGTAATCTCTTGGCATCGGATTAACGATGTTAGTGAGGTTTCCAAATGGTTGACGCATCCATTTTCAATAACGACAAGTCGCATCTTATTATCCCACCACTGTCCGGTTTTTACGACCGGGTCGCGCAACCGATGGCGTGGAGCATCTTTCGACTCGCCGTCGGTGGCATGCTGGTCGTCGAAGGCTGGCCGAAGATCATGGCGCCCCTTGCGCAGGTCGGCTTCGTCGAAAAGCTTGGCTTCTATCCCGGTTGGCTCTGGTCGCCAACACTGGCGATCATGCAGGTCTTCGGCGGTCTGCTGATTGCGCTGGGCCTCTTCACCCGGCCGGCTGCACTGGCAAATGGCGTTATGCTCGCAATTACCATCTACTTCCATCTGGCAAATCCATATGGCGATGCATTTCTCACGCAAGCCGGCATCGATGCGCTGAAGGCGGGAAGTGATTTCTTCACGCCACAGGCTGCCGCACGCCTTGCCGATGGTGGCCACACATTCCTGCATCTGGTGCAGAGCAAGGCCGAACTCGCTTCGCTCTTCTGGACAGGCGGTGCCTTCCTTTTCGCGGCCTTTGGCGGCGGTTACTTCTCGGTCGATCGGGTGCTGTTCAAGAAGCAGTTCTGATTTCAAAGAAATCACCAGACACCCGGCCTTCAGGGCCGGGTGTTTGCGTTCAACCTTATGGGGTAACCCGGCAGTCTTCAGCCCGGCGAAGCAGGAAACGCCGCTCGGTCGCATTGCCGCTCAGCACCACTGCCTGCTCGAATGCCTGCTTGGCTTTCTCCAACTGCCTGAGGCGGAAGAGAAAGTCTCCCCGAGCCGCATGATAGGGTGCATAAGCTGCCATGGAGGGCTCGTCTTCCAAAGCGGCGAGAAGCATGAGGCCGACTTCTGGACCGAACGCCATGGCATGCGCGACGGCCCGGTTGAGCGCGATGACGGGCGAGGCGACCTGCTCGAGGAGCCGATCGTAAAGGCTGGCGATCAGCCCCCAGTTCGTGTCCGTGAAATGGGCAGCCCGGGCATGGACCGCTGCCAACTGCGCCTGCAGGGCATAAACACCGTCATCGCCACCAAGCTTCGAGATCGTGTCGAGGCCAGAAAGCCCGCGCTGGATCAGGAGCCGATCCCAAAGCCTTCTTTTCTGCTGTTCGAGCGTCATCGCCTCACCGTCGGGGCCGACACGGGCGGGAAGCCGCGAGGCCTGAAGCTCCATCAGAGACAGCAGTCCGTGCACCTCCGCCTCCATCGGGGCGAGACCGGTGAGTATGCGGCCGAGCCGCATGGCTTCCTGGCAGAGTTGCGGTCGGATCAGGTCGTCACCGGCGCTGGCAGCGTAGCCCTCGGTGAAGATGAGGTAGACAACCTCCAGCACCGTCGCCAGCCTGCGGTCGCGGTCAGCCCCATCGGGGACTTCGAAGGCTACTCCCGCCTCGCGCAAAATCTTCTTCGCCCGGACGATCCGCTGCGCCACGGTGGTTTCACGCGTCAGAAACGCGCGGGCGATTTCGCCGGTTTCGAGCCCGCCAACAACCTTGAGGGTGAGGGCGACCTGCTGATCCCGGCTCAGCAGCGGATGGCAGGCGATGAACATCAGCGAGAGACGCTCGTCGCCGATCTCGTCATCGAGTGACGCTTCGAGAACCGCTTGCTGCATAGCGAAGTCGCCCATGCTCCCGGTTTCGATCTCATGCTGCAATGTCGGCTGCCGGCGTTCCATCATCCGGCGCCGCCGCCAGTTGTCGATGGCTTTCCGTTTGGCGGTCGTCATCAACCAGGCTCCGGGATTGGGCGGGATGCCGTGTTCGGGCCAACGCGCAAGTGCTTCCACCAACGCCTCTTGCGCCAGATCTTCCGCGAGGCTGATGTCGCCCAGATATCGGGCGAGCCCGGCGATCAGCCGGGCCCTTTCGATGCGAAACAGGGTTTCGATCTCTCTGGTCGCCGTCTCCTGTCCGTCACGCACGCCAATGGCTGAGCTGTCCATCTGTCTTCGCCTCATGCGCTGGACTGCGATCATTTGCCAAAGCCGGTCAAGAACAGCTCTGTCTCAGACCGTTCCGTTGTGACGCGATGCAAGTCCTTCAGCGGCGCGGTCATGGCTCGCGTGACCGTCCGGGCTCGCGACCTCTGCGAAATCCTCCATCTCATAGAAGGGGCGGATTTCGATCTCGCTTGGCCCGGGCATGGGGTTCGGGCAACGTTTGACCCAGGCCAATGCCTCATCCATGTTCTTCACCTCCCAGATCCAGAAACCGGCGACCAGTTCGCGTGTTTCTGCGAAAGGTCCGTCAATGACGCGGCGGTCTGCCCCATCAAAGGCCACCCGCTTGCCGACCTTGGACGGTTTCAAACCCGTGCCGGACAGCATGATCCCGGCCTGGACCAGCTCTTCGTTGAATTTCCCCATTTCCTCGAACGCTTCGGCAGTCGGCATGATGCCTTGTTCACTGTCTTCCGTCGCCTTCACCAAAACCGCTACGCGCATGTGCCTACTCCTCTTGTTGATAAGGTCGCTTTTGCGATCCTGCCTCCACAACGAGCGACCACAACCGATTTCGACAGGCATGGCAAAAGAAATTTATGCAGCCCGTCTCAGGGAAAGCCAGCGGTCGGCGGCCGCAACCAGAAGAATACCCCCGATATAGGCGATAATGTTCCATACCGAGAAGATGCGACCCAAGAGCAGCGCGCCGGCAAGCGTCAGGCGGAAGGCATCGAGCCAAGGCGTGTGATAGAGGCGGAAGAGTTCGGCAAGAATCGCGATCATCACCGACAGGGCCAGTTGCGTCCTTGGTCGAGCAATGAGGACAGCGGACACAAGCAGATAGACCATGACGCCCCAAAGCAGGGAGCCGCCATATTTGACCAGGCTATAGGGCAGTCCAGCCTCATATCCGGTCAGCCGAAGCGTCGCGCCAGCGACGATCACCACACCGGCCGCGCCGAGCCTTACCAATCGTTCCCGGCTTCCATGCACGTCAGACGTGAAAGCCCCTGATGTTTTTGCCTCTTGCATGTCGTCACTTGCCTTGATCTTGCCGATTGCCTCTCTGTATCTGCCAATGCCGGAATCGCAAGGCACTCCAGGAACTCAACAGATGACCACATGGCCCATTGGGCAACTGCCGCGGACCCTCGAAACCATCGACAGGCTCCTGATTACGCCGCCGGCCGCGCCGGATCTGAGCGGATTTCCCCGTTTCGGAGCGGAGTTCCTGCTCTTCGGCATCAAGGAGGCGCGGGCCTGCCTGTTTGCCGGGCTGTTTTTCCTGTCGATCTTTCTCGTGCCGCGCGGCGGTCTCTACGGTCTGCCGCGCTACGACCTGCTGCTTGTGATTGCGCTTGCCATCCAGATCTGGATGGTCTGGGCCAAACTCGAGACGTTCGACGAGTTGAAGGCCATCTGCCTGTTCCATGTTGTCGGTTTCGCCCTGGAGGTCTTCAAGACCTCCGGTTCGATCCAGTCTTGGTCCTATCCGGATTTCGCCTATACAAAGCTGCTGGGCGTGCCGCTTTTTTCCGGCTTCATGTATGCCGCCGTCGGCAGCTATATCATCCAGGCCTGGCGACTCTTTGATTTGAGGATCCGTCACCATCCCCCATACTGGATGGCGATCCTGGTGGCCGCAGCGATTTATGCCAATTTCTTTACCCACCATTATATTGGTGACTACAGATGGTATCTCGCCGCACTTGCAATCGGTCTTTATGCGCGGGCGACCGTGATTTTCCGGCCCTTCGATCGGGATCGCAGGATGCCGCTGATCCTCGCTTTCATCCTCATCGGCTTTTTCATCTGGCTGGCGGAGAACATCTCCACCTTCTTTGCCGTCTGGCACTATCCCAACCAGATCGGCGCCTGGTCGACTGTGCATCTGGGAAAGTGGAGTTCCTGGACGATGCTGGTGATCATGACCTTCACCATCGTCGCGTCGCTGAAACATATCCGCGAGAAGATCTATATCCCGCACTGACCGGCAAGATGGACGGAGGGAGGCTTGCCCCCCTCACGCCATCAGCGACATTTCCGAGAAGGTCCGGTTTCGGCCGGCAGCTTTCGCCATATAGAGGAGCTGGTCGGCGGCGTGCAGCTGGTTGTCGACGGGCTCGTTTGCCTGAATATCGGCAAGCCCGATCGACGTGGTGACGGAAATGACCGTGCCATTGCGCAGCTCGATTTTTACCGCCTCGATTGCCTTGCGGATTTGCTCGCAGAAGTCATGGGCGCTCTGCTCGTGCAGGCCACGCAGATAGACGGCGAATTCTTCGCCGCCAAGGCGGGCGGCCATATGCGGCGTACGCGTCACGGTCTTCTGCAGCGAAGCTGCCACGCAGCGCAGCGTGTCGTCGCCGGCCTCGTGACCATAGGTGTCGTTCACCTTTTTGAAGAAGTCGATGTCGAGAAGGGCGACCGCGCTCTGCAGGCCCTGCGCCTGATCTTCGCGCATCAGTCGGGCAACCACCTCGAAGAAATAGCGGCGGTTCGGCAGATTGGTCAGCTGGTCACGCTCGGCATGGTAGCGCAAACGTTTGATCTGCTTGATGGTATCGACATTGCTGTCTATTCGGCACTGAAACTCCTCGGGCAGGAGCGGTCGATAGATGAAGTCGTTGGCTCCCGCCTTGAGGAAAAGCGAACTGACGCGGCGATCGGTCGACGATGTCACGCCGATGATCCGCAATTGGGTATAGGCGGCGCTGTGGCGGATCTGCTGGACGAGTTCGTAGCCGTCCATGTCCGGCATGTTGTAGTCGGTGATCAGCAGTTCGACATCCTTCTGCACGCCAAGCATGGTCAGCGCTTCGGCACCGGAACGGGCCTCCATGACATCGAAATTGTGCCGGGATAGCAGCTCCACCAGGCTTTGGCGCGCACTGCGCTGGTCGTCCACCACCAGAACCTTGATATCGGCATTGCCGAGCACCCGGGCAGCGGTCTGGACCAGGCGTCCGACGGAATCGCTTTCGTCCTTTACGCAATAGTCGAGCAACTGCATCTCGGCGTAGCGGGACTGCGCATGGGAATCATGTTTCGCGGTGTAGACGATTGCGGCGATCTCGGCTTCATCAAGCGCGCCGAGGATCTCTTCGCCCTTGGCATCCGGCAGATCGAGGCCGGTGATGGCAAAGGCGAAATGTTCGGTGAGGAACACCTTTCGCGCCTCGGCCAGGGTCTGGCAGTGGAAGACCTTTGCGGTGCAGACCTCTTCCAGGCGGGTGACGATCAGATTGGCAACGGCCATCGAGTCCTCGATGAGGAGGATGTTGGTCGTCTTGATCTTGGGGGTGTCTGCGTCCGAAACAACTTTAGCCGGTGCGCCGCGCTTGGCGCTCCGGATGATCCGTTTGGGAACTTCGGCAGTGGCGGTCGCAGTCATGTGTGGGGCCGGTCTCCTCGCGGTCATGGCTGTAACCTAGGGGAGCAGTCCTTAATGGCAGTTGAATGTTGGCCCCTATTGATTGGGGGCTAAGTTGTTGTCATGCCGCTTTTCTGCCCAAAATTGACCGGTTGGTGAAAATTAGTTCCGGTCGGCACTCAGCGGCATCCGATCAGGCGCGAGCAGCGGTCCTCCCGCGCCGGCGATGTTCCATCAGTTTCGGCCTGAGAAGCCGGTAGCCGAGCAGGAGAATGACGACGCCGATGTAGAAGGCGGGCTCCGCCGTCACCACCTTCAGAGACAACGCATAGTGGAGGACGGCGACCAAAAGGATGGGGTAGGCGAGCTTGTGCAACTTGTTCCAAGTCTGGCCGAGCCTGCGGATCGACCACCGGTTCGATGTCAGTGCAAGCGGGATCAGCATCAGCAACCCGGCCATACCCAGCATGATGTAGGGGCGCTTCGCCACGTCGCCGATAATGGACGACATCACCATGCCCCGGTCGAGCGTGAGGTAAACGGCGAAATGCGCCAGCACGTAGTAGAAGGCCAGAAGGCCGAGCGCCCGCCGATAGGCGATGAGGTTGATGCCGAACAGATCGCGCAGAGGCGTAACGGCCAGTCCGAGACAGAGAAACCGCAAAGCCCAGAGACCCAGGAGGTGTTCAAAGGCCCGCACCGGATCAGCCCCAAGACCGCCGAAAATCCCGAGATAGAAGGCGTAGAGCCCCGGCAGGAGGCCGACGAGATACAAAACCCAGATCGAGGCCGGTCGATAGCGAGCTGGAAGTGAGGGAAGGCTGAGCGTGCTCATCAGTAGAACTTCGTCAGGTCCATGCCGTCATAGAGGCTCGCCACCTCGTCGGCATAGCCGTTGAACGGCAGCGTATCGAGTCGCGCGCCGCCGAACAGGCCTTCCGCTTCGCCAATGCGCCGTTCTGTGGCCTGGCTCCAGCGGGGATGATCGACAGCCGGGTTAACGTTGGCATAGAAGCCGTATTCCGACGGCTGCAGCACGTTCCAGGTCGATGGCGGCTGCTCTTCGGTGAGCGTGATCTTGACGATCGATTTGATCCCCTTGAAGCCGTATTTCCACGGCACGACGAGGCGGATCGGCGCGCCGTTCTGGTTCGGCAGCGTTTCGCCATAAAGACCTGTTGCAAGGATCGTCAGCGGATGGCGGGCCTCGTCGAGACGAAGACCTTCGACATAGGGCCATTCCAGCGCCTGGAAGATGCCCGCCTGTCCCTGCATTTCCTCGGGGCGCACCAGCGTCTCGAAGGCCACGTATTTCGCCGAGCCGAGCGGTTCGACCTTGTCGAGAAGTGCCGAGAGCGGGAAGCCGATCCAGGGGATTACCATCGACCAGGCCTCGACGCAGCGCATCCGGTAGACGCGCTCTTCCATGGTGATGTCTTTCATGATCGTCTCGATGTCGATCACCTGCGGCTTGGCGACGAGGCCGCCGATCTCGATTGTCCAGGGCCGTGTTTTCAGCGAGCCCGCATTGCGCGACGGGTCTTCCTTACCCGTGCCGAACTCATAGAAATTGTTGTAGCTGGTCACATCCTCTTTCGAGGTCAGCTTGTCATCCACCTTGTAGGCGCTCGGGGCGGCCTTCAGCGGGGCTGCAAAGGCAGAAGACGAGAAGGCGGCGGCTGCCAGCGCCCCGCCGGAGGCCGCGATGAAGTCGCGACGCCCCAGATAGAGGGACTTCGACGTGATCTCACTGGAGGCGATCTTGGGCGGATGATAGACGGGCATGGGCGAGCCTCTTCGAATGATCTGACATGCGGTATGATTTAGGAGACGGCCGACAGGAGAACAGAGTTTCACCCACGAGAAAAGAAGGGCAAAGGGCACAATATCGTGTAGCGTCTTTCGACGATCGGGCTGTAAGAAACGCCTCTATCCGGCGACAGGCGTCGTCTCGCACCAGCTCAGCTTGTGGCCTTCCCACCGATGCGCAAGCCCGCCCGCAATCAACCCGTCACCCACGGAGCGCCCCTCGCGCATCACGACACGGAGCTTGCGACCGTAGCGATCGACGTCACGTCGTTCGGCCCGGACAAGTGTCACCCCGCCGGAGTTCAACTCGTGCAGCAGGGCCTGCTGGGCGTCTTTTCCGAGTTGCCTTTCGCGTTCGCAAGCCGGCTGGGAAATCTCCGGCGTATTGATGTCGGAGATCCGGTATTTCTCGCCGAGATACCAGAAGGTATCGCCATCCACGACGCAATTGGTCCGTTTGCCGCTCGAACATGTCGAGAAGCGCGCTTTGACCGGTTCCGGTGATGGGTCGATCGAACTGGTAATCGTCGCCGCATCAATCGTGTTCAGGGGACGATCCGCACCGGACTGGCCGTGTTCGGAAGCCGTTGCGGCAAGGATGACCGCAAATCCGACGGCAATCGCCGCCGTCGCCCGGTTCCGGCTCCCCTGTCCCTCGCGCGGCAAGGCGCGCACCGGCACACTGCGCGGGTGCCGCATATTTGCTTTCCCCTTCGACCGGTCCTGTTGTCTTGCCATGGTGGTCTCCTTCTTCCGAATCGTAAGGGCCGGGACTTATCCGTGGCTTAACGGGATGACGAAAATTCGACCCGGTGCAGGTGAGGGAAGGGGCTGGCGTACCGTTTCGCTCGCCCCTGCTAGTGACAGGGCTCTGCGCATGGCTTAGATCCATGTTAAAAAGGTCACGCGCGAAGGCGCTTTTGGCGCGTTTCAAGCGGACCGCAATCTGCCCGAGGTGACACCCATGCCAGCTTATCGTTCGAGAACATCCACCCACGGCCGTAACATGGCCGGCGCCCGCGGCCTGTGGCGCGCAACCGGCATGACCGATGGTGATTTCGGCAAGCCGATCATCGCCGTGGTCAATTCCTTCACCCAGTTCGTGCCCGGTCACGTGCACCTGAAGGATCTCGGTCAGCTCGTTGCCCGCGAAATCGAAGCTGCCGGCGGTGTGGCCAAGGAATTCAACACGATCGCCGTCGATGACGGCATCGCCATGGGGCATGACGGCATGCTCTATTCGCTGCCGTCGCGTGAAATCATCGCCGACTCGGTCGAATACATGGTCAACGCGCACTGCGCTGATGCCATGGTCTGCATCTCCAACTGCGACAAGATCACCCCCGGCATGCTGATGGCCTCGTTGCGCCTCAACATCCCGACCGTCTTCGTCTCCGGTGGTCCGATGGAAGCCGGCAAGGTCGTGCTGAAGGGCCGTACCGTCGCGCTCGATCTGGTCGATGCCATGGTTGCCGCCGCAGACGAGAAGATGTCCGACGAGGACGTGTCCGCAATCGAAAAGGCAGCCTGTCCGACCTGCGGTTCATGCTCCGGCATGTTTACCGCAAACTCGATGAACTGCCTGACCGAAGCGCTGGGTTTGTCGCTGCCCGGCAATGGCTCGACGCTCGCCACCCATTCCGACCGCAAGCGCCTCTTCGTCGAGGCCGGTCACCTGATCGTCGATATCACCCGCCGCTACTATGAGCAGAACGACGAGAGCGTCCTGCCGCGCAATGTTGCCTCGAAGGAAGCCTTCGAAAATGCGATGGCGCTGGACATCGCCATGGGCGGCTCGACCAATACGGTTCTGCATATCCTCGCTGCCGCCCATGAAGGCGAAATCGATTTCACCATGGACGATATCGATCGCCTGTCGCGCAAGGTGCCCTGCCTCTCCAAGGTCGCGCCGGCGAAAAGCGACGTGCACATGGAAGATGTGCACCGCGCCGGCGGCATCATGCGCATCCTCGGTGAACTTGATCGCGGCGGCCTGATCAATCGTGATTGCCCGACGGTCCATGCCGAAACACTGGGCCACGCCATCGATCGCTGGGATATCACCCGCACGAACTCGGAAACCGTGCGCGACTTCTTCAAGGCCGCGCCCGGCGGTGTTCGCACGACCCAGGCCTTCTCGCAGTCCTCGCGCTGGGATGATCTCGACACCGATGGCGAAACCGGCGTCATCCGCTCGGTCGAACATCCGTTCTCCAAGGATGGCGGTCTGGCCGTTCTCAAGGGCAATATCGCGCTCGACGGTTGCATCGTGAAGACCGCAGGCGTCGATGAATCCATCCTGAAGTTCACTGGTCCCGCCAAGGTCTATGAAAGCCAGGACGCTGCAGTAAAGGCGGTGTTGTCGAACGAAGTTGTCGCGGGCGACGTCGTCGTCATCCGCTACGAAGGCCCGAAGGGCGGCCCCGGCATGCAGGAAATGCTCTATCCGACGAGCTATCTGAAGTCGAAGGGCCTCGGCAAGGCCTGCGCACTGATCACCGACGGCCGCTTCTCCGGCGGCACATCAGGCCTCTCCATCGGCCATGTCTCCCCGGAAGCAGCGCAGGGTGGCACGATCGGACTGGTGCGCGATGGCGACACCATCGCGATCGACATTCCGAACCGCACGATCAGCCTGGTGGTCGATCCCGCCGAACTGGAACGCCGCCGCGCCGAGCAGGACGCCGCCGGCTGGAAGCCCGCTCAGCCGCGCAAGCGCAATGTTACCACGGCGCTCAAGGCCTATGCCGCCTTCGCGACATCTGCCGACAAGGGCGCCGTGCGCCAGCTGCCGGAATAAGACGAAACCAAACACCGGGAGGCGGTTGCCCGCCTCCTGTCTCTCTCTGCCTTTGAGGCAGTTGTGACCGCAAGAATGGCGGTCAACCGGCTCAAACGGTCGCCTCAGCCTGAATGTCCCGCACATCTGGAGCCGTCATGACCGTGCCCTTCAGCCTCGTCGGCATCGACCACGTCGTCTTCATCGTCGATGACATGGAAAAGGCGATCCGCTTCTATCACGATGTTCTCGGCTGCCGCCCCGGCTACACCTATCCCGCACTCGGCATGGAACAGGTCTGGTGCGGCGCAGCCCTGATCGTGCTCTGGGACATCACCCATCCGGGTGGCCTGAAGGCTGCCCCGCCCGTCGCCGGCGGCCGCAATGTCGACCATGTCTGCATCGCAACCGGCCCCTTTGACCACGACGAACTGCGGGCGCATCTCGCAAGCCATAACGTTGCGATCAACCGCGAAGCCCTGCACGGCGGCGCCCGTGGCATCGGCCATTCCTTCTACGTGAAGGACCCCTTCGGCAACACGATCGAGATCAAGGGTCCGGCCGAATATCCGGATGGGCGTGGCTGATCCGCGCATCCGGAGGTGCGTTCAGCGCTTCCGCCGGAACCACTCCTGCGTCTGAGTCGCACGCACCCTTGCAAGATCGAACTCGGCGAACACCAGACCGGCCTCTGGCGTCCCCATGGCGACGATTTTGCCCAATTCGTCCACAGCCACAGAATGCCCGTCATCCTTGGGTGCGGGATAATTGGCCACCGCCATGCAGGTCACGCTTTGGAAGGCCGTGGCACGGATCCCCGCCAGACGCACATCCCCGATCTCGGGATCGTCGACCAGCGCGCAACTGTTGGGAACCAGAATGATCTCGGCGCCCGCGCGCATCAGGTCCGTGGCCACATCCGGAAACTCCCGGTCCATGCAGATCATCAGCCCCACTGTGACCGAGCCATGCGCGGTGGCGAGTTCGGCCACGTCGGACCGCTCCCCGGCTGCGCAGGCATCTTCGGGGTTGCCGAAGAAGCAGATGTGCCGCTTGCGCTGTTGCAGCACCGTCTGGCCCTGCCGGTCGATGAGAAGGGCGGTGTTGAACGGTTTTTCCTCACCCCGCTCCAACAGGGTCGCGACAGCAGCGATATGATTGCGCTGCGCCGCCTGGCGAAACCGTTCGACAAAGCCGCCGTCGACCGATTCAGCCGCATCGATCCAGGCCGCACGAGCGGACGGTGTCGGATCATACCGGCCATATCCATTCGAGAACATTTCCGGAAAGACGATGACGTCAGCACCTTCCGCCGCCGCCTGAGCGAAGAGCGCCCCGATATCCACACCGGGCAGCACCTGTGCCAGTGCCACCTTGATCCGTTCGGCCTTCATTGATGCTGCTCCTCCATCCGTTTTCGTGACCCGAAACAGATATGGGCGGCGTGGTGTTCGCGCAAGGCGTGTCGACCATCCGTCACGAAAGCAAACGATAGGGAGGCATGCACCGCCGTCTGGATCTCAATCCCGGTAACTCGAATCTTCCTTGTCCAGGCACGACTTCAAATAAGCAAAATGCTTCTCCGCCATGCCGCGATAGGGAATCCAGCCATCCGACGTGCCTTGCGCGATCTCGTCCGACAACACCGCCAGCGGCTTGCCGGTCGAAAGCGCCAGCACCATCGTCTGCGCCGCCTTCTCGAAGAAATAGAGATCTTCAAAAGCATCGGCCACCGTTTCACCGGCAACCGAGACGCCGTGATTGCCCATGACCAGCACCGCCTTGCCGCGGATCATCTCCGCCAGCCGCTCGCCTTCCTCGGCTGCGTCCGCAATTCCGCCGAAGTCGAGGTCATAGCCAATCCGCCCGAAGAAGCGCGCCGTGTTGTTGTCGAGAGGCAGAAGCGTCGGGTCCTTGAGGCAGGAGAGCGCCACCGCATAAGGCGAGTGGCAGTGCAGGATGACGCGCGCCTCCGGCAGCATCCGGTGCAGCGTGCCATGCACGGTCCAGGCCGACGGATCCGGCGCATTCGGCCGGTCCATCACGTCAGGATCGTCGGCATCGAGCAGCAAAAGATCGCTCGCCTTGATCGTGGCAAAATGCTGCCAGCGCGGATTGAGCAGGAATTTCCGCCCATTGGCGGAAACCGCCGCACTGAAATGGTTGCCGACCGACTCGCTCCAACCGAAGCGATGGCAAAGCCTGAAGGCCGCCGCCAGATCCTGACGCAGCGTGGTCAGTGCTGCATCATCGAGCATGTCGTTTCCGGAAGCCGCGATATTCATGCCTTGAACCGTCCTTCCGTCGTCAGCGCGCGGTAGGTCGAGCGCATCTCCTCACGATCGGCATAGCAGCCGCGCAGATAGCGGTCGCCGCTGGTCGCCGAATAGGCCATGCGCCCATGCACGATGCGGTGGTTGTCGAACACCATGCATTCGCCCGCCTTCATCAGGAAGCGCATCATGAACTTGTCGTCCTGCAGCATTTTGCCGAAGCGGCAGAAGGCGGGGTAGTAATCGTCGAGCACGGTCTGCGGCAGGTCGAAGAGATCCGCCATATGCTGGCTGATCGTCAGCCCGGAGACCTCGCCATGTTTGTCGAGTTCGATGACCCGCTGCCGCGAGCGCATGTCATAGGTGTCATGCTCGCAGAAGAAGGGAATGTCGATTTCCGACAGCAGCCTGAACCCCTCCGGATCGATCTCCCGGAAGGCATTGGCGACAGCCACGCCGTCCGAATAGATGCTCATGCCGCCCTCGACGGTATTGGCCCGGCAATGCAGGAACTGGATGCCCGGTGCATGCTCCTCCGCGGGCGTGTCGGTATGCAGTTCCAAGGCCTTCGCCGTATAGGCAGTGTTCGTCGGGTTGATATGCGTCTTCACGTCGAAATATTCGCCGAAGAAGGTCGGCCGCACATGGCCCATCAGCTTCACGGTCTCGGTCAGGCCTTCGTTGCTGTCGGGCATGTCGGTCACGATGGTCAGCCCTTCGACGATCATCGCTTCCAGCCATTTTGCCACCATCTTCGGGTCGCGCATCAGCTCCGGCTGCGAGAAGCGCGGAATGTCGGGATAGTGGTCGCTGAACCAGGCCTTGCGCGGCAGGTCGGCGGGATCGGGCCGATGTTTGCCCTCGGTGTAGAGTGCAAGCAGCGACAGCGGAAAGCGCGACACATGGTTTTCGCCCGCCCAGCGGATGACAAGCGTCCCGTCCTCGATTTCGGCGCTGGCGGCGCGCGGGGCCGAAGACAGATGAAAGATGTCGAAGCTACGCTCCCGCGTCGCACTGTCGAAGGAGGAGGGGCAATTGTCGCGCAGCCAGTAGTAATTGAAATAGGCCTGTCCGCCCTCGGCAAGCGGCAGGTGCAGCCCTTTTTCGGCCAGGGTCACGGCGCCTGTAGCAACATGCATATTCACAGCGAATTTCCTTAAGCTGGGACGATGAATAAGCGGATCGGTTTTGACGATCATCATCCGACTTTGCAGGCGAGGCCAGAGCGATTATGCTTATGCTGAGTTAAGCTGGAGGTTAAGTTGAGCCGTCTGCCGCCCCTGCGTCTGCTGACCACATTCGAGGCCGTCGCCCGGCTGGGCTCGATGCGCGAGGCAGCCGCCGCCCTGAACGTCACCCAGCCTGCCGTGACGCAAGCGCTGAAGGCGCTGGAAGACCATGTCGGCGCCGTCCTGATCGACCGCACGACCCGGCCCGCCAGGCTCACCGAACCCGGCCAGCAACTCGCCCGCGCCACCCGAGATGGACTCGACCTGATCGCCGACACCATCGAGGAAATTCGCACCAGCACCGGCCTCGAGGACCAGCGACTGACGGTCGCCTGCACCATGGGGCTGGCCACTCACTGGCTGATGCCTCGCCTCAGCGACTTTTACGCCCGCCATCCCGGCTATGTCGTCAATGTCCAGGTCCCGCCCACCGACCTGCCGCAGATGTGGCCCGGCACCGATCTCGTGTTGCGTTACGGCCGCGGCACCTGGACGGATGGCACGACGCTCCGCCTCTTCGACGAGATCGTCTGCCCCGTCGGCCGCCCCGCTCTGGTCGAAAGCCTGCTGGCAAAAGGCGAGGGGCTCGACGCCGCGCCCCTCATTCATGTTCGCACCGTCGAGGCGCGCCACTGGGAAGGCTGGACCGACTATCTCGCTCGCCGCGACCTGCCCAAATCGCGCGGCCCCTCCCACATCTTCGACAACTACGTCCAGGCCGTCCAGGCAGCGCTGGACGGCCGCGGCCTGATGCTCGGCTGGCGCTCGATCACCGACACCCTCGTCGCCGACGGCAGCCTGAAGTCCTGGCCCGATGGAGCCTTGGACCTCGGTACCGCTTATTTTGCCACGGTCGCCCCAGCGGCGGCGAAACGACCGGCAGTCAGGGCTTTCGTCGCGTGGTTGGGGGAGGGGGCGGAGAGTTCTTCGGCCGAGCACGAGCAGCCGCAGCCCGCTTCTGTCGAAGCGTTCATAACGTTTTCGGAATGGGGAGGCGAGGCCGATACAGAGGCCTTCAAGGGGTTGTGAATTCGAGATCCTAAAATTTAGATAAATAGGAAAATAGGCGAATGCCTATATTTCTGATGAGAATCCAACCACCCGTCACTTCGGCCGCTGAACACCCTCATACACCGCAGCCAGCTGCGCCATCCGTGCCGTGTAGGCGGCGGTGAGGCAGGCGACGTCGCCCTTGCATTCGCCGCGCTTGGTCAGCCACTCGATCTGCTGATCCTGCAATTCGCCCCGCGCGCCCATGGCAAGCAGGCCGGACAGCAGGTCGAAGGTCGTGACCATCTTCACGTCCATGTCGTTCAGCGACAGTGTCTGACAGATGGCAGTCTCATCGGCAGCGAGATCGGCTTTCTGACAATCGAAGCTCGCGGCGTGGGCGGGAAGCGCGCCAGCCAGCACAGGGCCGACCAGTAGCGCGAAAATCAGGGCGCGTGTGGCGGCTGCATGGGTATCGGACATCGGGACCTCGCTTGTTGCACTCGCCAAGGCAACGTGCGCGCCCGCCGGATCGTTCCATGCCGCGCGTGCATGCCAGATCTTCGCTCGATCCTCACGATACGGTGACAATCCGCAAAAAATCCTGTCATTGGTCGCAGTACTCCCTACCTTCAGCAGCATGAACCGAAGAACCATCCTCGCCGCGATAGCCACCCTGCCAGTCGTCTCCGCCTCCCGCGCCCTTGCGCAACTTGCGCAATCGGCTCAGCCTGTGGCGCCGCCGAAGCCCGCCAATCTCGATGCGATCCGCCCGCGTATCGCGACGCGGCTCGAAGAAGCCCGCAGGCTGGAAACGCTGGAAACCGTCATCGTCACCCGCAACGGCGAGACGCTCGGCGAGCGCGCCTATGGCAACAATTCGCTCACCGGGTCCACCAACATCAAATCCGCCTCGAAATGCGTTGTCTCCGCACTGGTCGGCATCGCCATCGACAAAGGCCTGCTCGACGGCGTCGACCAGCGCATCGAAACCGTGCTGCGCTCGGAGTTTCCCGCCAATCCCGATCCGCGCCTGTCGCAGATCACCATCGGCCATCTGCTCTCGATGCAGTCCGGCCTCGACCGCATGTCCGGCCCGAATTACGGCCGATGGGTTGCGAGCCGCAACTGGACGCGTTTTGCGCTCGCCGCCGACTTCGTCGACGAGCCGGGCGGCGACATGCTCTATTCGACCGCGTCGACCCATCTCCTGTCCGTCATTCTCACCAAGGTCGGGGGCAAGCCGACGCTGGTTTTGGCGCGGGAGTGGCTCGGCCCGCTGGAGGGTTTTCGTATCGGTTCCTGGGATCGCGACCCGCAGGGCTACTATCTCGGCGGAAACCAGATGGCGATGACGCCGCGCTCGCTGCATGCCTTCGGCGAACTTTACCGGCGGGGCGGCGTGACCAAGGGCGGCACGCGGCTCATATCGGAGGCCTGGATCCGCGAAAGCTGGATCCGCCGCACCAATTCCGTCTTCAACGGCGATGGCTATGGCTATGCCTGGTTCCTGAAAGAGATGGCCGGCGAGCAGGTGAAATATGCCTGGGGCTATGGCGGCCAGATGCTCTACATCACCCCGGGCCTCGGTCTGACCGTCGCCATGACCTCCAACGAGGCGGCCCCTTCTGCCCGCACAGGCTACCGCGACGAACTGCATGGGCTGATGGCGCGCATCATCGAAACCGTCAGGGCTTGAGCCGGGCAAACGTTATCCCCATCTGCGATCAGTCGTCCTTGCTTCTGCCTATTTGCCGGAGCAGGAACCGGGTCTAGAACGTCCATATCGCATGAAGGATCTTTGCATGCCGCGCTTCGACCGTCTAACACCGATTGCCGTGATCGCCGCCTTGATGGTGCCGCTTTCTGCGCCCGTTCTTGCGCAGGATAAGGCCGTGCCGCAGAGCCAGCTCGAGATGCAGCTCTCCTTTGCCCCGCTCGTCAAGCAGGCGCGGGGTGCCGTGGTCAACGTCTATGCCGAACGCCTGGTCGAGCGCCGGACCAATCTCTTCGCCGGCGATCCCTTTCTTGAGCAGTTCTTCGGCCAGCGTATGCCGAACCGCACGGAAAAGCAGTCCTCGCTCGGCTCGGGCGTGATCGTTGAGGAAAACGGCATTGTCGTCACCAACAATCACGTCATCGACGGCGCTGACGATATCAAGGTCGCGCTTGCCGACGGACGCGAATTTCCGGTCAAGGTTCTGCTGAAGGACGACCGGCTCGATCTCGCCGTTCTGAAGTTCGAGACCGATGAAAAAATGCCGACGCTGCCGATCGGCAATTCCGATCAGACCGAGGTCGGCGATCTTGTTCTCGCCATCGGCAATCCCTTCGGTGTTGGCCAGACGGTCACGTCAGGCATCGTATCCGCACTTGCCCGCAACCAGGTAACGGAAGGCGATTTCGGCTTCTTCATCCAGACCGATGCCGCGATCAATCCCGGCAATTCGGGTGGTGCGCTGGTCGACATGAAGGGCCAACTGATCGGCATCAACACGGCGATCTTTTCCAAGGGCGGCGGCTCCAATGGCGTTGGCTTTGCCATTCCCGGCAATCTCGTCCGTGTCTTCCTCGATGCGGCCGACCGCGGTGAACAGAGCTTTGAGCGGCCCTATATCGGGGCCAGCTTCGAGCCCGTCACCTCGGATGTCGCGGAAGCGCTGGGCCTTAAAACCGTGCGTGGCGCGCTGGTGATGAATATCGCCGAAGATGGTCCTGCGGCGAAGGCCGGCCTGAAGGCAGGGCAGGTGGTCACTGCCGTGAACGGCATCCCGGTCGAGCATCCCGACGCGCTCGGCTACCGCCTGACCACGACGGGTCTTGGCAAAACCGCTCAGCTGACGGTGGAGGAAAGCGGCCGCGAAGAGGTGCTCGACCTGACGCTGGCCGCCGCTCCCGAAACCCGGCCCCGTGACATCCAGCTGGTCGAGGGGCGCAGCCCGTTCGCCGGCACGCGCATTGCCAATCTGTCGCCGCGCGTCGCCTATGAACTGCGCCTGCCCACCGAGGCGACCGGCGTTGTCATCACCGAAGTCGTGCGGGGCTCTCCCGCCGCCCGCCTCGGCTTTGCGCCGAAGGACATCCTTGTTTCGGTCAATGGCGTCAACATCAACGCGGTCGATGATGTGATGAAGCTTGCCGACAGCGATCCCGGCTTCTGGCGTGTCGAGATCGAACGCGATGGTCAGCGCATCCGGCAGATCTTCCGATGAGTGACCTCTTCGCGCCGCAGATGTCGAAAGAAATGGCCGAGCGTCGGCCACTCGCCGACCGCCTGCGGCCGAAAAATCTGTCTGAAGTCACCGGTCAGGAGCATCTGACCGGCGAGGACGGCGTGCTTGCCCGGATGATTGCGGCAGGCTCGCTGGGCTCGATGATCTTCTGGGGGCCGCCGGGCACGGGTAAGACCACGGTCGCCCGGCTTCTTTCGGGCGAGGCCGGCCTCGCCTTCGAGCAGATCTCGGCGATCTTTTCCGGCGTCGCCGACCTGAAGAAGGTTTTCGAAGCGGCCCGCCTTCGCCGCATGGACGGCCGCCAGACCCTGCTCTTCGTCGACGAGATCCACCGCTTCAACCGCGCTCAGCAGGACAGCTTTTTGCCCGTCATGGAGGACGGCACCGTCATCCTGGTGGGGGCGACGACCGAGAACCCGAGCTTCGAACTCAACGCCGCTCTTTTGTCGCGGGCGCGGGTACTCACCTTCAAGAGCCATGATGCCGAGAGCATCGAAACGCTGCTGAAGCGTGCCGAGGAAACCGAAGCCAAACCTTTGCCGCTGGATGCCGATGCGCGCGCAACCCTGATCCGCATGGCCGATGGCGATGGCCGTGCCTCGCTGACGCTCGCCGAAGAAGTCTGGCGCGCCGCCCGCGAAGGCGAAGTCTTCGACACCGAGGGCCTCGGCAAAATCGTCCAGCGCCGTGCACCCGTCTACGACAAGGGCCAGGACGGCCACTACAATCTGATCTCGGCGCTGCACAAGGCGGTGCGCGGCTCGGATCCCGACGCCGCCCTCTATTATCTTTGCCGCATGTTCGATGCCGGCGAGGACCCGCTTTATCTCGGCCGCCGACTCGTGCGCATGGCGGTCGAGGATATCGGCCTGGCCGATCCGCAGGCGCTGGTTGTCTGCAATGCGGCCAAGGATGCCTATGACTATCTCGGTTCGCCGGAGGGTGAATTGGCGCTCGCCCAGGCTTGCGTCTATCTCGCCACCGCACCGAAGTCGAACGGCGTCTACATGGCCTACAAGGCGGCGATGCGCGCGGCCAAGGAACACGGCTCGCTTCTGCCGCCCAAACACATCCTGAACGCCCCGACCAAGCTGATGAAGGCGGAAGGCTACAACGAGGGCTATCTCTACGATCACGACCAGCCGGATGCCTTCTCCGGCCAGAATTATTTTCCGGAAAAAATGGGTCGCCAGCAATTTTACGATCCGCCGGAGCGCGGTTTCGAGCGCGAGATCAAGAAGCGTCTCGACTGGTGGTCCAAGCTCAGGCGCGAGCGTGGCGGCGGCTAAATCTGCCACCAGTTCAGCTATCGCTTTTTCAGCTTAAGCTGCTTTTAAGCCGAATATCCTAGTCTCCCGGCGGAATTCACTGAGGGACTGCCGAATGCCGGAGCGGATGCGCACATGGGAAATGCCGAACGAAGCAGGGGAGCGGCCACGCTTCAGCCTGCCGTTTCTGGTCAGGGCCTTCGCGCTGGTGCTCATTGGCCTGTCGGCGCTGTCCCTGTTCTTTGTCGGCTCCATTGCCTCGCACAAGGCGGATGAACTCGCCTTCGACAAGCAGCTCGTGCTCGTCGACAATGCGATCCGCGACCGGCAGAGCCTGATGGCGCGCGATCAGCTCGGCCTTGCCCGCTGGGATCGGTCCGTCGAGCGCATCGTCCTGGATTTTCGCCAGTCCTACATCGAGGATGAGTTCGTCGAATCGCTTTGGCACGACTTTGGCCATGAGCGCAGCTTTCTTGTCGGCCCCGGCGGGCGCCTGTTGATGACCGCCTGGCGCGATGATGTGGACTTCGCCGAACGGGTGCTCAGCAAGGACGAGGGCCTGATGCAGCTGGTTGATCTGGCCATTGCCCGCCACAATACCAACCGTATCGCAATCACCGGCGGCTTCAGCCAGCGACCGGTTCAGGCCGCTCGTATCCATGAGATTGCGGCCTATGGTTTCGTCGAGATCGATGGCACCCCGATGATCGCGAGTGCCATGGCCATCGTCCCGGATGACGGTGCCGTTGCGCTGCCAGCGGGGGCCCCCGTGGTACTCGTCTCTGCCCATCCCGTTGACGCCGTGTTCATCAACGACCTGAACGCGCAGCTCGAGCTCCCGGGCATCGCGTTCCGGATCAACGAGGATGGCCTTCTGCAGATCTTCGATGTCGGCAACCGCATGCTGGGTAGCTTCATCTGGACCGTCGAGAAACCGGGGGCGGACATCTGGTCGGTGGTGGTGCCGGCAGTCGTGCTTCTATGCGGCCTGCTTTTGACCGCAAGCTTCGTGCTCGGCCGCTATATCAGCCGGTTGTCGATCCGGCTCGAGGAGAGCGAACGCCGCAACCGCGAGCTTGCCCATCGCGATACGCTGTCCGGTCTTGCCAATCGCCTGAGCTTTGATCGGGCGCTGAACGAGGCGGCGGATCGCCTGGCCCATGCCCCCTTTGCCGTGATTGCCGGCGATCTCGATCGCTTCAAGGCGGTCAACGATCAGCACGGCCATGCCGCAGGCGACGTCGTCATCCGGACAGTGGCGGAGCGCCTCCGCAGCGCTGTCGGAGCGTACGGTCTTGTCGGGCGTGTCGGCGGCGACGAATTCGTCATTCTGGTCGATGCGTTCCGCGATCGCCCGCGGCTGGCGCTGCTCGCCCAGACCATCCTCACCTCGGTGTCGCGACCGATCATGCTGCCATCCGGCACGCTCGTCGATGTTGGCATCAGCCTTGGCATTGCGGTCGCCCCGGAAAATGGCATCTCCGCCCATGCGATCATGGCGACCGCCGATCGCTCGCTCTACGCCTCCAAGCAGGGCGGCCGGGGTCGGGTGTTCTTCGCAGAGGATCTGGATACGGCAAACCTGCACGAAACCGATACGTCGAGTGCTGATGCCGCCAATGCGGCCTGACGTCACCTGAACGGCTGTCTTCCCGATCCTTGCCGCGCTGACGGCCGCCGGTTGCGATCGAACCGGCGCCGGCGGTGAAGGTCAGGTTATCAGGATACTTTCTGCCTCGGCTGAACAGCCGGGGCGGCGATCATCTTCACCTTGGATTCCGCAAGGCCGTGATGGCCTTCCATGTCGACGATCAAGTGCCAATGGCCGCTTTCCGGGATGACGATCTTCAGCGGCGATTTCTTTGCCACACCGCCCTGGAACTTGTAATCCAGCGTCTCCTTGAAGCGCTGAAAATTCGTGGGCGTCATCAGGCGCACATTGTTCACGGCAGACAGCGTCACCTCGATAATCGTACCGGCGCGCTGTTCCTTGAGATCGTAGTGGGTGAAGCGGAAAGTCGGTTTTGACATTCGGCCCTGGTCTCCATGCTGTCTATTATGAAAAACGAATATACACGAGGCCCGTTAAGGAAGCGTTGGCCGGAGGCGGTGGCAAGGGGCTAAACCGGGCAGGGAAGGCGGACTTTTTTGGGACGATCATGCCCCTTTTGCAACCGGGAGTGAAGAAGGGGTTCCGAGTGCCTCAGCATGAGAGGTAAGGGCTCTCGGGAGGAGTTGTCGGCTGCCGAGGCCGCGCATGGTCGCTGATCGACGTCGCGAGACCGCTGCCGCAACGCCCTCATGCCGGGGCGCACGCGGATGGCGCGGGCCTTGAGGCATCGCCCCGTAGCTTGTCGCATGGGTGGCCTCGTGGCCTCGCCCTTCGAGGCCGGGCAAGCCCGGCACCTCAGGATGAGGGGGAAGCGGTGGTGTTCAATCTGTCAAAAAACCAAGCTTCGCCGCCGGTCGGGGTCACTCCCTCCGGGGATGGCTTTGCTTGTCTCGGGTGAAACCCGAGGATCGGACGAGGCGCCAGAAGCAGCCTGTCTAAGTAAGTAATGTGGCTCCTTCCGGCGCCCCGTTCGGCGTCTATTCCCGCTTGCATGCGTCTCTCTGGCAAGGCGGCGACGGTCTTTGAGTTGCCTCAAAGATTGACCGGGCTAAGGGTCCGGCATCCGCATCACAACGAGCGTGACACGTCCGCCTGGCCGGTGGCCCGGGAGGTTCCCGCCGGATGGTGCACCATTCCGACCGGGACCCTCGCCCGGGGGATGCATTTGGATCATTGGCGATCCCCTCGCATCCCCGCC
>NZ_JBPUGM010000011.1:0-37515 GCF_051549525.1 Rhizobium sp. G187 | reverse complement strand
ACCATCAGACAGCGCCGCTTGAACCACCAAGCCAAAGCGGCTTAAATCAACCCGCAAACCGAGCCGGAAACTCCATTCTTCCAAAGCCCAAAACGTCTCAAATCATTCGACGACGGACAGTTGCTTCGGCAATGGATAAAGAATCTGGATTCTCCAGATATGTATAGGCTGGCAATAGCCCTACAACTAACATATTGCCGGGAAACAGGAATTCAATCCTGTTCAGGTCCCAGCCGTTGAAGGAGGAATTGAACAATCGGGTATCGGTGACGATGCCGTCGGCAATGCCGTCAAATCTGAGATCTCCATCTTCTGCTGAATAAGCAACACCAATAGCATCCTCCAAAATGGCCGCATACGATTGCAGCGCGACTTGCTGCGAAAGGAAATAGATACCTGAGTAGGCGTCCTGGCCTGTGGGCCCCCCCTCACGATATTGATCCTGGAGGAGCCAATTTGCCGCAAATGCCGTACCGCCTGTCGTCTCGCTGAAAGTCGAGATCTTGCCTGTCAGTAAGGCCTCTGAAGAGCCCGTCATCGCATGGTAAGCCATGTAGAAGGCAGCTCGGTCACCTGACTCAATCAAGCCGCGCAGCATACCCAGCTCGGCTGTGGACAGGGACATGGTGTAATTGGAGGTAATCTTCACCTTTGCCATGATTGCTCCTACGATTGGAGATCGGGACGGACTTCGAATTCGGACAGGAGCTTATCTGTCCGCTGTAGGAAGTTCAGCGTTTCCGCGAACTCGAGCCTCGAAAAATTAATATAATAAAACCAATTGTTCCGACGATATCCCGTCGCAAAACATGGAGTAGTTGCCTCCCGGCAGATGACGCTGTGAACAAGGCGACCATCGCGGTAGATTAGGATCGCAAAAAATCCGTCGCCATCGTACGCGTTGAGGCAGTCCGGGCTGGCGGGAGAATTGCTATTCCTCGGTCGATACTCGACGGAACCTGGAAAAGGCCCAGCTTGCTGTGTGCAGGCCTCATCACTGGCGTTTCGACTAAGAACGAAGTCGCGTAACGTCCTCTGACGCTCCTCCTCTGACAGCACCGGATCGTTTCGCAGTACTATATTCAATTCTGGAGACGCTTCTCCTTTCCTCCAGCCGTCAGGAAGGCCACTGGCTTTCCTTTCGGCTGCAATCTTTTGGATGCCCAAACGGTATGGTTCGAAGGTCGAGGAGATGACATTGAGGCCAATGCTGGAAAGGCCGCTTCCGGATTCCAGCGGTGTCAGCTTGTTGATGTAAACGCGCGGAATTGCCAGGACCATGAGCGGCGTGACCGTTGGCGATTCCATCTGGTCTTTGTCCGGAAACTGAAACGTCACGCGCTCCCAACTCGTCGACGTTTCATATCCTTCCCACAGTTCACGCGGGTCGGTCGCGGTCAGGGCAAGAGCGCCTACAATGTTGCCCTTCAAACGATCCACGGCCAAAAAGAGGATCGGCGTCGCTACCGCTGTCACAATTAGGATCTGAAGGAGGGTCGTTAGCCAGCGCTCACGGCTGAGAAGACCGGTTAGCCAATATCCTCCGATGCGAAGAAACGCATAAATGATGGCCGTAAGCACGACGAGTATGCCGAGCGTCAGGAAGATCAGTGGCGTGATGTTATTCATGCGGATGCTGCATCCCGAGAGGATTCCGAAGCTATAGAATTGAATTCAAATCGTTATCTGCGCTCCCGCTCCGTTACAAAGCGCTCAGCTTTTCATTGACGCAGACCGGCGCCCCATTGAGGCACGGACCTTCACGTATTGACATTATTAGTTTAGAGCCTTCTCAGGCTCGTCGGTTAGAGATCCTAATGGACCAGTCTTGGAAGAAAGTTTGCTCAAAATCTCAGGGTCGACCAGACGAGCGACTATAGGATGTATTTTGACATTGTTCTGCTTGGAAACCTGATTGAAGTTTCGCAGCACTGCCGTCGCCAGCTCGCGCGTCGGTGCGATAACATCAAGCAGCCAGGCGATCTCGCCACTTCGCCAGTCGGCGGGCTTTAGACGCACTGGAAATACGCCTGCCGCCGTCTGCTCGGAAATCTTCGCATCGACTTCGGGGCTGACCGTCGCCCAAATTGCGATAGCTGGTGGCTCCACCCCCGACGCCGACTTCTGTACGGCAATTGCAATTCTGTCATTGAGCAATGGATCAATCACAAGATTCGTAAGTTCAGAAAGCATTGTGCTGCGATACCGTGGTGCCGAACTCATCGCGAGCACGACTTGTCCGACGGTCGACTGCAGCGCAGCGTGTGCCTCAACCAGCCTCTTCCTTGCGTCGTCGGAAAGTGGCTCCTTGATTTTAGTTGCACGTACCCCACTGTTGTCCATCATTCCCTCAACAAACACCGCAGAGACGTCCAACTGAAGCTGCGGCGACTTCAGAATTGTATCTTAGAAGTAGAAATTTACAACTGCAAATGAAATCAATATATAAGTACAATCAAAAGTATTTGAGGCTGTCGCGAGCGAGGTCGTGACAGAGCATGGCAACCATATCGTTGCGGTGGACGAAAGCGAGGAAAGCTCCGAAGGATTTTCGAGTCCCAGTAGCGCCGGCAGCATGAAAACGGCCGTAAACGGTTGCGCCGTCGAGTATGTTTTGCCAGTTATCCTCCAGCCCGTTCACAACCTCGTGGCTCAGGATTGTTCGGCGTTTGTTGAGCAGCAGCTGCGACAAAGCAGCGTTTGGGGGCTCGCGACGTGTGATATCAAGTTGCTACACCGGCTTGACTGTTATCGTTATGCATAACTTAATGAATTATGGTGCCTACGGGCGGGCTGGTGTGTGCCCGCCACGCAGAGTTTTGTCAGCATTCCAATTTTTTGAATTGCCACTTCATGCCAACAGACGCAGTCTGTCCACTAGTGGGGCAAATGGCCGGATTCTTTCAAGATATGGATATGACCAAGGAAGAAGATTTAACAGCCTCAAGCTTCTTTTTACGCGACACGCACGAGCCCGTAGAATCGTGCAACACACTGAACTGGCTATTTAATTTCCAGAATTTAATTGTGTTGTCCCAATTGTGGGATGACAAGATCCTGATCGACAACAACGTTGAAACGATGTCCTGGCCGGATCTTGATCGTAGGCTGCACGTTGAGGTTCCTCGATATCGTCTGCTCGGCAGCGCGTCCGAATGACTCCGCGAAATTACGTCTCGCAGCATCGGACGCCGTGTCCTGAGTGCTGAGCGTTGAGCTCTCCGGCACCGCCATGTCGATCCCCGTTCCGATCAGTGCCACGAGTGCTGCCGAACCGAAGGTTCGTGCGTAGTGATTGTTGACCTTGTCCCTGAAACCGCCATACCCCTCGGCGTCCGTACCAGCCATCCCGCCGATCTGCAGGGTTGAGCCGTTCGGGAAGATGATATCCGTCCAGACGACGAGAACGCGGCTCTGGCCGAACGAAACCTTGCTGTCATAGCGCCCGAAGAGTTTCGTTCCTTGCGGAATGAGCAGATGGCGCCCCGTTGCGCTGTCATAGATGTTCTGGCTGACTTGCGCGGTAATCCGACCGGGAAGATCCGAGTTGATCCCCGTGATCAGGGTGGCCGGGATGACGGAACCGCGCTTGAGTTCATATGGTGACTGCTGCGGCACAACCTGGTTCGGCAAATAGCCAAGCTCCTTCAGGTCCGAGTTGAAAAACTCCTCTTTCCCCGCCTGACCGTTCTGATCACCCCCCTGCCCTGCTGCAGCCGACCTGAGAGCTGCGGAATAGAGATCAGAGGCTGAATTGGCGGTGGCCGTCGCCGAAGCCCGAGGCGCAGTACCGGTGGTTTGTCCGCCTTTGTCAGCGACATCGCTGATATCGACCTCAAGCGGTGAATCGAACGCGGCCCCCTTTGCCTGGAGGCTCGCCATGCGCTGCCGCTGCTGCTCGCGCAAGATCTGCTCTCTCTGCTCGCGGATCATCCGGGCATTCCATTCCTCCTCCGATTCCATGCGCGGCCGGCGTGCCTCGTGCGGCTCTATCCTCTGTTCCTGAACAGTGGCAGGAGGGGTGGCAGGTGCGGGTGGCGCGGGTGTGGGCTGGAACACACCTTGCTCGGCCCGGTCGCCGATGATCCCGTCTTTAACGCCGCGCTTCATTTGCTCTGCAAAATTCGATGCTGATCCGCCGGATGTGGCTCTTTCCGATGTCTGTTGACCGAACCTCAGCCCACGCGACGAAAGCCCATAGACCAGCACTGCGAGGAACAGGACGGTGATCCCTATGCCAAAAAACACCGGCATGCGGTTGAGCCGCTTCATGCCGCTTTCATTGGCTGGTTGAGATGGATTTCCAAGTTGCAGCGATTGAACCATGCTCGTTCCATTCCTCAGTTGAATGTCATCAAAGACAAGGGGCTAGATGGCGCCGCTGTCCCGTTGTTGACCGAATAGGCTCTCCCCATGGCAAACTTGTCTGTCGAGATCCGAGCGAGCACCTGCCCGTCTGCTGCGCTCAGCCCGTAAGAGAGTTCGGTCGGTTTCGCTCCCTTTTCCTTTCCGGCGTCCGGGCCCGCAACCTTCCTGACGACGGTGTAACCCCATCCTTTCAGGGCGGATTCGAGCGCAATGGAATATTCGGATGCATCAGCCTGCAGCTTGAGGGGTGTCTTTGTGGCACCCGCCTGTTCAGCAAAGCGCGCAGCCATGTCGCCGGCAATTGCGCTGGCTGCCGGGCCAGAAATTTCTACCGGCGCGGAGCTTGCGTCAGATCCAGGCGCACCCGTCTGGCACCCCGAAACGATCAGAGGAATGAGAAAGGCGAGGAGATAGCGGTAGCGCATGCATTACCCTCCCCGCTTGATGGTGATTTTCTGCTGGCGCCATCCGACCCCCGACAAGAGGACCGCCTTGTCGATATCGTAGTCGACGATCATCATGTCGTTCTTCATGCGGTAGTTCACGACACGGTTCTGCCCGCCCGAAACGACGAAGAGGACCGGCGCATCCTGGCCGGATATCGTGCGTGCGAACTGGATGTAGGTCTTCTGTCCGTCGGAATAGACGCGTTTCGGCCGCCATGGGGCATTGCCACTCATCGAATAGGAGAAAGAGAGCTGCTCGGGTGCCGTGCCCCCGCCGGGTCCGTTCATCGCCTGAACCCGCGCGTTGATATCTGCGAGTTTCGTTGCAGCATCCTCCGGATATTCGAACCCGACACGCGCCATGTATTGGCTTGGATGGGACTTCAATTGAATGTGATAGGTGCGGCGCGATGTGGTGACGACCATAGACGTCACGAGGCCTGGTTCTGAGGGTTTGACGATGAGGTGGATCGCTTGCCCGCCAGCAGCGCCCGATGTTGCCGGCTCAACTTTCCAGCGCACGGTATCGCCGACGAGAACGTCGCGGACGATCTCCCCGCCCTGCAGCTCGATATCGCAAACCTGCAAGGGAGAGCAGACGACCGAGGGCTGCGTCTCTCCGAAGAGGAAGATGACCTTGCCGTCTGGTCCGCGCGTGACGAGGCCAGCCTGACCTCGCCACTTGCCGGACAGATTGGTGGCTCGGGCTTCGTTGTTGGTCAGGCTCTGAGCAATCGCCGGTAGACTGAAGGCGAGCGAGACCGATATCGCGAGCAGCGAGCCAGCCAACGCGTTGTTTTTTTTGATCGTCATTCCAGAGTCCCTGCTGTCAGAGTTGCGCTGTCCAATCGAAGTCCGTGATGTAGACACCGATTGGATTGAGACGGATGGTTGCTTCATCCTGGGGTGAGGTGATCGCGACAGTCGCAATTCCCCGAAAGCGACGGGTGGCCAACTCCTTGCCCTTTCGATCGCGTTCATACTCCGTCCAATCCAGCTGGTAGGTGTGATTGGACAGCGCAACGATGTTGTTGACTTCGATTGCGACGGTCGCGCTCACCGCTTTCTCAAAGGGAGAGTTTGCGCGAAACCAGGCATTGACCTTCTGGGTCGACGGATCGCTCGTCCGCAAAAGCGCGTAGGTGCGATCGATGTACTGCTTCTGCACCACGGCATCCGGCGAGATGGAACGGAAGCTCGCGACGAAGTTTCCGAGTGTCGCCCGCACAACCCTCGTATCGGCATATTCGATCTGCTGAGGGAAGCCGCCCGTGACGGTGTTGCCGAGTTTGTCGACTTCGACAATGTAAGGCACGAGCTTGACCTGCGTGCTGAGATAAAGCGCGTAGCTGAAGCCGATAACAGCAATGCCGAGGCTCAATATGCCGACCGCCCGCCATGCAGCGGCCGCCTTGACGTAAGAGCCGTATCGTTCCGACCATTCCTGCCTTGCAGCAAGATACGGGTTTTCCGGTGCGCGTTGCACTGCCATCGGCATGTCCTTGTCTGTTCGTTCAAGATTGCTTGGAGGAAGCCGCAGACGGCATCTTCGCGCTGCTGCTGGCCTGATCGAGCTTGGCGTTCGCCAACCCGAGAAGCGTACTGGCATGGGCGCCAGGTGCCCCGATTGCCTTGTCCATCGCGGCGGATCCAACGGCCGCCAGGCCGGAGCCGATGCCCGCCATTGTGCCGTGGTAAGCCGCTCCTCCGACAGATGCCCCTTCAGCATGGGCAGCCTTTGCCGCTGCATATCCGGCAGCTGCCACTTTGCCACCAAGGACGGCACCTCCGAGTGCCATCTGGCCCGCTTGGGCTCCGTGTCTGATGGTTTCCATTCCGCCAGTGACCGAGGCGCCCTGCACCACCCCTTGCATGATGTTGGGCACGTACATGGAGATGATGAAGACGACGACCGATATGCCGGCGATCGCAAGCGTTGTGATGAACTGGTCGGTTTCTGCTGTCGGTGCTGCAGCCAGGCCAAGCAGGACCTCGGAGCCGATTTTGGAGATCATCACGAGCGCCATCAGCTTCATGCCGACACCAAAGGCATAGACGAGATATCGAACCGCGAAATCCTTTGTGTAGGAGGACCCGCCGAGACCCAGCATGATCATGCCGGCCAGCAGGCCGACATACATTTCGACCATGACGGAGACAAAAATTGCCGCTACCAGAGAGAAGCAGATGACCACGATGCCCATGGCAAGTACTGCGGCAATTGCGAGCGCATTGTCTTCGAAAACGCCGAACTTTGCCTGCTCCGACATTTGAGCGGCAACACGGATCCCCGCGTCGAAGACTTCGGCCGGTGAGGCCGTACCGCTGCCAGATCCGATCTGGAACAGGCTGTCGACCACGGCCTTTGCAAATGTCGGCCCCTGGGCAAGAACGAATGCGAAGAAGCCGATGAACATGATGCGGCGCACGAGCTCGGCAAACCAGCTATCGAGGGTTGCTGCCTGGATCGCGAGCCAAACGGCGGCGATCCCGACTTCGATACCAGCTAGGATCCAGAACAAGGATCGAGCGGCCTCCATGATAGTGGTCTCCCAACCCTTTGCCGCGACAGAAACCTGGTTTTCCAGCTCGGTCAGGACTTGACCGGTCTGTGCAAGCGCCGGTGCGGTGGACAGGATGCAAGCAAGGCCTGCCGCAACGAGTGCTGTCAAAATGGGCTTGAGTTCTCTCACCATCGGGGGCGCATCTCCTGACCCTTTTCGATTGGTTGAAGCTTGCCGTTCGTGCCGAAGAATTTTTGCCGGGTAGAGCGTTGCTCTTCACTCATTTCCGGCATGGTCGACTTGGGTGAGAATTTGATGATCACGGCGGTTGCGGCTGAAGAAAGCGCAGCGACGACGATCAGGATGGTGACGAGTTTCAGGCGGATATTCACCAGCGCGGCTCCATCTTCTGCCCCTCTGGGATGTCCTGAACGTCGGCATTGAAGAATGCTTCGCGGCGAGCCTGGGCGAGATCCTTGTCCGTCTGCTCACTTTGCAGCCAGGTGCCCATCATCGTCGTCTGCTGGGAGACGATGCCGCGAAGCTTTTGCATCTGGGACACTTGCTGAGCCGCAATCTGGTGCCCGACCTGCAGCGCCTTCATCTGCCCATCAGCCGACTGCGACATCGACCGGAGCTCGGTCATGGTTGCTTCTTCGCTGTCGAATTGCTCTGCCGTCAGTGACGCGGCCCTAAGGGTCCCTGCAATCGTGTCCCGGTTGGTGTCGGACCATGCCTGATAGGTGGAGGAGAAGCTCTCCGCATCCGGCAGATCCGTCTTCAACTCGGCATAGCTCTTGAACCTTTGGCGCAGGAGATCGTCGGCATTGCCCATCGAGAATGCGATACCCTGCCCCTGATCCACAATGTCGCGTAACTGACCGAGGTCCCGTTCGACCTGACCCCAGACATGGGATGGTAGCTGGGCGGTGTTCTGCAGCATGTTCTGATAGATCTTGAGCTGGTTCTGGATCTGCTCTGCAAGCTGGCTGATTTGGGTGATCTGGTTTCCGATTTGCTGACCCGACTGCCCGACAAGCGAAACGAGTTCGCCGTTGTTGAGAAGCTGCGTCCATTCCGTTGCACCACCGGTCGCCGCACCCGCATGCGATCGGACCGGGTTGGCGGTCAGGCATGTGGCCAGGACCAGGCTGAGGAATATCCGCTCCAGCCTGCGGGGTGGGGTGTCTTTAAATATCATGTTTGATCCCTCTCTCGGTAAGCCAGTGGCTTGGCCAGTCCTTGCCGTGTTTGGATGAAAGCGCCCGAATGCGCGCCAGATCCGCCTTGCCGGAAGAGCCGACGAAGGAAAGGGTGACGGGCCCAAGTGCCATATCGAAGAGCCGGCGGCCGTCAGCAGACGCAACGTAATAGTCCCGCTTAGGAATGGCGTTTGCGACGATCTCGATCTGCCGTTCGTTAAAACCGATGCTCTCGTAGAATTCCCGCGTTCCCTTCTCGCGGGCAGCACCATTGGCAAGGCAGATCTTTGTTGGGCAGGATTCCTTGAGGATGTCTATGATCCCCGATCGCTCCGCATCCGATATCGATTGGGTAGCAAGGACGACGGCGCAATTTGCCTTGCGTAGAACCTTGAGCCATTCGCGGATCTTCTCGCGAAACACCGGGTGGCCGAGCATCAGCCAGGCCTCATCGAGGATGATCAGGCTTGGAGACCCATCAAGCCTCTTTTCGATCCGGCGGAACAGGTATGTGAGGACAGGCACCAGATTGCGCTCGCCCATGTTCATCAACTGCTCGATCTCGAAGCACTGAAACCTACCCAGTTCGAGACCGTCGCTCTCGGCATCCAGAAGCTGGCCCATCGGCCCGTCGACCGTGTAGTGGTGAAGCGCATCCTTGATGTCGCGCAGCTGCACGCCGCTGACAAAGTCGGAAAGAGATCGGCCGGACGCTGAGGACATCAGGCTGATCTGCCTGGAGATCGCATTGCGATGGTCTGGCGTAAGTGTGACCCCCTGCAGTGAAATGAGGATCTCGATCCATTCGCAGGCCCAGGCTCTGTCGGCTTCCGACGCAAGATCAGACAGCGGGCAGAATGCCAGATGTCTCCCTTCCTCCGCCTCTCCACCGATCTCGTAGTGATCGCCTCCGACACCGAGCGTTAGCGGCATCATCGAACACCCCTTGTCGAAGGCAAAGATCTGCGCCTGTTCGTATCGGCAGAATTGCGCTACAATCAGCGACAGAAGCGTGGATTTACCGGATCCGGTCGGGCCAAAGATCAGCGTGTGGCCGACATCGTCGACATGCAGGTTCAGCCGAAAGGGTGTGGACCCCGAAGCCACCTGCATCAGTGGCGGAGCAGCCTTGGGATAGAAGGGACAGGGCGCCACGGGACTTCCTGACCAGACCGAGTTTAGCGGTATGAGGTCTGCAAGGTTGCGGGTGTTGATCAGCGGTTCCCGAATGTTGCAGTACCAGTTGCCCGGTAGGCTTCCCAAAAATGCGTCCGTCGCATTCAGTGTCTCGATCCTGGCGCCGAACCCTTCGGCTTGGACCAGACGTCGAACGGCTTCTGCCTTCTCCTGCAGGCGCTCGCGGCTCTGGTCGAAAATGACGATGACCGGTGTGTAGTAGCCGTAGGAAACGAGCTGCGAGGAGGCCTCAGCCATTGCGTCCTCGGTCTCGGCTACCATCGCCAGCGCGTCTTGGTCGATCGACTGGGACTGGGTCTGGAATAACTGATCGAGAAAAGGCCTGACCTTTTGCAGCCATTTCTTGCGCGTTCGCTCAAGACGCTCACGGGCCTCCTCCGGATCGAGGAAGACGAAGCGTGAGGACCAGCGATAGGTCAAGGGCATGAGGTCGAGGCTGTTGAGGATCCCGGGCCAGCTCTCGGCGGGCAGCCCGTCCATGGCAACCACGGCCAAGAACCGCCCATCGATACGTGGTGTCAGCCCATGTTCCAGCTCCGCCGTTGCAACCCAATCCAGGTACATCGGGATTTCCGGAAGCCGCACGGGGTGGTTTTCTCCGGTGATGGCAAACCGGATGAACTGAAACAGCTCGTCGTAGCGGGCCACCTGAGCGCCTCCGCGCTCTGGCACCTCTCGCGTCCGCATTCTTTGCAGCGAAATGACGTTGCCAAGATACTGCTCGATCTCACGGATCGAGTGGCGAAACGCCTTGAGCGCCGTGTCGGCATAACTCTCGTTGCGGCTTTCCGCGTCGGAATAGACGTAGCGGGTGAGCCGGGTTTTGCCGGGCTCCACCGGTCGGTAAGTCAGAATGAGCGCATGGCGGCTCTCGAAGTGCCCAGCTTCCCTGCCGAAATGGCTGCGACGTTCCTCGTCTATTAGCCGCGTCACCATGTCCGTAAAATGGCTTCGCTCGGACGACGGATACGCCGTCGTTGGAACGCGAACCGCCTCCACCTGGATCATCCACCCAGTACCCAGGCGAGACAGGATTGAATTGATCTGTCGGGACAGTTCGTTGCGCTCGAAATCGGTGGCGCTTTCGCTGTCGGGGCCGGCGAAGTACCAGCCGGCCATCAGGCTTCCGTCTTTCAGCAGTAGGATGCCATTGTCGACCAGGCCTGCATAGGGGACCAGATCTGCGAAGGACGGGTTCTTGGATCGAAACCTGCGTAGAGCAACCATCAACGACCCTCAGAATTGTCGCCAGGGCGATGAAGTTGGCAAATAGTGACCGCGGTAGTTCAAATGGCGCACATAGACCCTGCGCATCAGAGGGTCGGCCTTTGCCATCATGCGCAGAATGCCAACCAGGCCGATCCAGATTGCGATCCCGAAAATCGCGGAATAGACGGTCAGAACGACGAAGATCAGGATGACGGAGGCAAGTCCGGTTAAAAGGACGAGTTCGCGATCGGCGCCGATCAAGAGCGTGGGTCGCGACAATGCCCGATGAATGCGGTTGCGGCGGAGGGTGCTGCCGGCTTCAGCCATTTGCCCCCTCCCCCGCTCCGATCAAGACGGCGACCTTGGCAATCCGACTTGTGCTGTTGAGCAAAGCGACAGAAGCGCCGGTCGATCCGAACAGGCCAACAATGGTTGTCGCGCCAAGCAGAATGCCGGCGACCATGACGATGTAGATCAGGCGGCGCGCGAAGTCGTTGAGCTCGCCGCCGAAAATCAGCATGGCGCCAGAGATCGCGACCGCAGCCAGCGCGATGTAGCCGGCAACCGGGCCTGTGATGGATTCCTGGATCTGTTCGAGCGGTGCCTCCCAGGGAAGGTTTCCGCCGGATCCGGCAAGTGCCGGGGTGGCAATGCAAGCAAAACAGAAGGTAGCGAGCAGGCCCAGTCGGATGGCACGTTTATGCAGCATGGCTGTTCTCATCGATCTGGGGGTAATGTTCGGTCTGGTAACGCGATCCGTTGAAGCCTTCGATGTGGAGCACTTCTCGGACCCGTCTCCCCCTGCCCGCTCGCTCAATCGAGATCACCAGGTCGATGGCCTCGCCGATCACGGCTTGCATTGGCTGTTGGCTCACCTCGGCGGTCAGTTGCTCGAGACGGCGAAGAGCAGACATCGCAGAGTTGGAATGGATCGTTGTGACACCGCCCGGATGCCCCGTATTCCAGGCTTTGAGGAGGGTCAGTGCTGCACCATCGCGCACCTCCCCTACGATGATGCGGTCCGGCCGTAGTCGCATCGTGCTTTTAAGAAGACGCGCCATATCGACCGCGTCACTCGTGTGGAGGCAGACTGCATTCTCGGCGCTGCATTGGATTTCGGCGGTGTCTTCGAGGATTACCATTCGATCCTCCGGGGCCGTGTTGATGACTTCGGCGATGACGGCATTGGCAAGCGTCGTCTTTCCGGACCCAGTTCCACCCGCAATGACAATATTGAGCCGGTTGGCAATGGCACTGCGGATGATCGCCACCTGTGCTTCCGTCATGATCTTGGAGGTGACATAGTCCTCCAGCGGGATCAGTCGCGATGCACGACGACGTATCGTAAACGTCGGCGCCTGGACGATCGGGGGCAGCAGCCCCTCGAAACGATGCCCGCCGAACGGAAGCTCGCCCGAAACGATAGGGCGATCGGAGTCGGCCTCCGTTTGGAGCGCATGGGCGACCGAGCCAATGACCGTTTCTGCGGCACTCGCGGTCATCTCCCCTGCTGCCGCTATGCCATGGCCCAACCGCTCGATAAACAGATTGCCGTCTGGATTGAGCATGATCTCGACAACACTCGGGTCATCCAGTGCAATGCAAAGGCGTTCGCCGAGGGCGTCCTGCAGTTTGCGTACGAGGCGCGTGTGGGATTGAAGCATTGGGCCACCGTCTTCTCTTAAGAGTTTCGGTAGCCAGAAAAGCCCTCTGCATCTCGTTAAGTCCACGTGCAGAATTGCACCTCGCGACAGGGCAGTGGTTCTCGAGGTTGGACCAGGTCAGGCTCTCGGCCGAAAGGGAGTTCTTTTCTTTATCCGCTGAGGAGGCGATCACCTCGCCCTTGAGGTCCCAAGGGTGCTGCCGTCGAACCGCATCTTCGGCATGCCGGCAGCCCGTTGGCGGTGGGTCAAGCTTTCCTAGATAACAACGTATCGTTCAAATGTCAGCCAATGCAGCGGTCGAGAGCAATACGCAGATTAGCGCCGATTTCTTCGTGGCTACTGTCCTTGGACGATATCATTGCTCATTTTATCACCGTCACCTTAATCGGAACGCCCAGCTGGTTGCCATATTCGATCGCCCGCTGCAATTGCTGCCACTATGCTGCGGTCGTGCCCTTCGGTATGGCAAGATCGATCTGACGCCCGGCGATCATGGAGCTTGTCAAGTCTTTTCCATTAACGCTGTAGCTCGGAGAGCCCTCGGTAAAACCGAGCTTCGCCGAGATGTCGCCGGTGAGCCCGTTCAAGAGTTCCGATAGTGCGTCCGCACTCTGCTGACGGGCCTTCAAACGGCCGATATCGAAGATCCCTGCCTGGGTATTTGCCTTGGACAGATCCGTGTTGAGGGCAGCCAGATCCTGGGCCTGGTTGGCGAGATTGAGATTGCCCGGTGTCAGCGTGGCAAGGGCCGAACCCGAACTGCCCTCCTTGGCGGGGATGCCAACGCTAGGGCTGATGGCGAGGTCGCCAAGCGGCGTTGTGCTGGCGGCAGATCCGGACCCTGGCAACGAAGCCGAAAGACCGAGATTGGAAGTCGAAGCCGAAGAGTGGTTTTCGAGGTTTAACCAGATCAGGGTGCCGGCGGTGGAAGGTTATTTCCTTCTGGTTCGTTATAACGGATCCGCCAATCACGCCAACGTCTGGTCCATAGCCTCATTCAACACTTGTTTGTCAAATATAATCACGCTCGACTCGGTAGTTTTTCTCAATCATCTCTATCAATAGTGGAGCGCTGGGCAACGATGGCCCCCGTGGGTATCTTTTCTCGTCGTCGGTCAATGGTCGCTGCACTTTCCATTGCTTGTCACCGCACCAAAAAAACCACATCGTATCATCCCCTTTAAGGTTGTTTGTAGATCTGAAAGTAGGGAACTGAGATAAGTGGCCGGGGACGTCAACATTTGCCATCAAAGAGAAAAAGCCCTGCCGCACGCCATCCTGAATTAAGAATGTAGTAATAAATTGCGGCTCGTTCGCAACTACAGATCTAAAGTCCTCGGGAGTTTTAGAGAAAAATTCTCGAAATATAGCGACAACAAATTTCCACTTCGGATGTGTATGGGTTACTTGTCCGTAACAAACACCTTCAGACGTTAAAATCTGAAATATGTCTCCTATCTGGACGGTTTTGCGATTAAGCATAGTTAGTTTGTCCACTGGTAATCAACGCTGTCGAGCAATTCTTTACCTCGGATCAAAGACTGCTCGTATGCTGTTGTGTTTCGGGTGGGGGATATTGAATTGATTTTGTTCAGCAGTGTTCCGCCATCTTTTCCAAGACCGTAGTAGTGGATCAGTGTTTGCTCAACTGCTCGGGCATCAGACCGTGAAAGGTCATCAAGGCCATCAATCTGTTCAATGCGAAGACCCTTCGTGTTAAAGTGCTCACGTCCCCTTCGGGCCACATCATCCGTAATCCCCAAATACCGGGTCGTCCCATCAACAACACAGCTATAGACGCAGGTCTTGCCGCCTATTGTGGTGCTATTTGACGCATTTGGCAGGCTGCCTGCATTTCCGTCAACCGTCTCGCCACTGCCGCCAGCATCCCCCTTCACTTTGCCCAAGGCCTTAAGAGCCGTATTGCGTGTGAGGAGACCCAGCACCTGGGCAAACGAAGTGACGTCACCGTTGGCGATTTCCTGCAGTGCCGCCGGTGTCGCTGTAATCCCGGTAATATCGCCCGTCAGCAGATTGACAAGTGTTGCCAGTTCTCGCTGCTTGTCGTCAGCCAGAGAGGCAGCGCCATGCGGAGCCAGTATCTTTATGATCTGGTCCAGATTGCCATTGCTATCGAGAATGGCCAGGCGTTCTGAATCTGACAGCGTGAAGGGCGCGATGCCGCTGTAGCTTGAAAGAGCGGCCGTGACATCCGCGAGAACGGCATTACACCCAGCTGCGCCAAAACCCGTACTGCGGCAGGCGAGATAGTCCTCCTGTTGCTTTGCATCCTTTGCTTCGAGCGTGCTTGCGATCTGGCACGCCGCCTGATCGCCACTGGCGCAAGCCCGCCGCGCAGCCGCCAGGGCAGCGGCATCCTGATGGTTCAGATAGTTATAGTTGACATTATCGAGCGCGGTCGCAGCACCGAGTTGGCCACCCACGGCAGCGCCGACGGCGACGGCTGCCCATTGGGTGAGCGATGCCTTCTGGGCGTCCGTCAGGTCAGGGTTGGCCTTCAACAGGTCCTGAACGATGCCATTGGCAATCTCCGAGACCGCACCTGCCAGCGCGCCCGATCCGACATCTCCGCCGGCCATCTGTGCGACGATGGCGCCGACGGCTGCATGCAGCGCGGTCTTTTCCGGGGAGCCCTCGGCAAAACCGAGCTTTGCCGAGATGTCGCCGGTGAGCCCGTTCAAGAGTTCCGACAATGCGGCGGCACTCTCCTGGCGGGCCTTCCAGTGATCAATTGTTCAAGATCTCTAGCTGAGGGAACCGAATGCCGCAGGTGCCATCCAACAACCAGTTGCCCTGCCCAAGACCGGGGCGCAGGGAGTGGCCAGACAACTTCAGTCCACGCTCAGCCTCGGGAGGCCCCACACCTCAGGTTGAAGGGAGATCATGCTCTGAGGATAAAAGCAAATATTTCATTCGTTCCAACCATGAAATGCTGGTCAGGCCATCTGCATTATAATTGTATTCGCACCCTAGGCTCGTCAAAATCTCGTCCACGGCCGATGGATCATCGCTGCTAGACTTCAACAACTGCTCCACCTCTACTATTGTGGCGTCCACTTGAGTGCTAGGCTCTGCACGACGAAAAGCCAGGATCACTTCCGCATCGCTTGCCCACGTAAAATCCCAATCCTGATTAAAATAGCCACTCAATAGTCGTCCTAAATTCAGATATCTCTGCGTCATGGAATTGGGAACCCTGTAATGATCCGATAACCGGTCGGCATGCTTGCATCTCGCTGAATAACGACGCGGATGTTAGACGATTGAGTAGATGTCGTTGATCCTCGCGACATTACATGTCCAATCGGAGTTGCCAAGTTGTGGTCAATGACAAGCCGACCTCCCGATCCGTTCAAGAACTGCGAAATGTTAGCAGCATTCGCATTGAGAGCTGATGAAACAGCACGCTCAGCTGTTGCTCGGTCAGGGAAGGAAGACGCAGCGTTTATCCTTGGCTGAGCATTCAGCCGCGCGCTAAGGTCTGCATCCGATTTCCCTACATGACGGCTAATAAGGTGCCCACCCGCCGCTTCATGAGCCTGAAGCCCTCCACCAGGTACAATTTGACTATTTGGCAGACCTCCAGCGCCGCCGTCAACCGCGTCGCCCTGACCGGGTTTGACGGAGCCGTTGCCCCGGTTGAGGTTAGAGATGCCCAGCGCCGTATAGGCTGCCAGGGTGACGGCCTCGGAGAAGAATTTCACCCGCTGGCCGGTCTCGAAGCATCCCTCTGAACCACCATTTGCCTCGCAATAGGAGATCCCGGCCAGCACATCCATGATGCGGTGATCCAGCACGGAGCCGTCGCCGGTGAGGGGACGCTCATTGACCTGATTGGCCAGCAGCCGCTGACCCAGTGCCGAATCCGCGCCCAGTTCCTGAATGGCGAGGATCTGGGCGTAAAGCCGCTTCTGGTCGAATTGCATCTGGCTGAGATGTTCTTCGGCACAGGCCATGGTGCGGCACGCTTCGAAGGCCTTTTCCTGAGCGAAATCGAGCTCTTCATACTGCTGCGATACCCTTTGTTCGCAGGCGGCGCTGTCTGGCTCCGACGCACAACCCTTCAATTCGGCAGCAAGTCTGTCCAGTTGCTCGTGTGTCAGGTAGTTATGATTGACATTATCGAGCGCAGTTGCAGCACCGAGTTGGCCACCGACGGCAGCGCCGACGGCAACCGCTGCCCATTGGGTGAGCGATGCCTTCTGGGCGTCCGTCAGATCAGGGTTGGTCTTCAGCAGGTCCTGAACGAGGCCATTGGCGATCTCCGAGACCGCACCTGCCAGTGCGCCCGATCCGACATCTCCGCCGGCCATCTTGGCTACGATGGCGCCGACGGCTGCATGCAGTGCGGTCTTTTCCGGAGAACCCTCGGCAAAACCGAGCTTCGCCGAGATGTCGCCGGTCAGCCCGTTCAGGAGTTCCGACAATGCGGCGGCACTCTCCTGGCGGGCCTTCAAGCGGTCGATGTCGAAGATCTCGGCCTGGGTATGGGCCTTGGACAGATCCGTATTGAGGGCAGCCAGATCCTGGCTCTGGTTGGCGAGATTGAGATTGCCGGGGGTAAGCGTGGCAAGAGCCGAATCCGAACTGCCTTCCTTCGAGGGAATGCCAATGCTTGGGCTTACGGCAAGGCCACCAAGCGGTGCGTTGCTCGCGTCAGACCCGGACGACAGCTACGACGCGGAGAGGTCGCGCCGATGGCCTTGTATTCGATGACCACGCCGTTTCCGGCATCGATGGTCAGCCCGCCACGGGCCTCGATCTCGACATTACGGATCGTCTCTTCAACGCGGCCCTGATCGCGCTCGCTCCACCAGAACAGGTCTTCCTCGCGCTTGAAGTCCTGGAAGAAGCTCTGGTCGGTGTCGGTCAGAAGCGCGACCTTGCCGTTTTCGGCAATGATCTCGGTTGCGCCGCCGCTTTCGATGCGACTTGCCTGGACCGTGACACCGCCTGCCTCCGAGCGGATCGTAATGCCGGCGCCACCGGCAAGGCTGCGACCTCAAGGCCTGCCATATTCGAGCTCGAGGCGCGCGAGGGTCAGAGAAACGCCGTTTCTGTATGCGCCTTTTCGGTACGGCCAGAAATGCCGTAGATATGGATCGAAATCGCTAGCTCATGCTTTGTAGTCTTCGAACTCCCATCGAAGATATCTATTAAGTTTCTGAGCAATCTCTATCCATGTGTCCCCAGAAGTCGTGTCTACCAATTTCCTTATGATTGTCTTCGCAGCAAGTTCATCATAGGTCCGAAGGAACACTACTGCCCGAGCAAATGCTGCTTTCTCATTGCGCTCTTCCTCAAACCATTTAGGCGTGCATATCTCAAAGCTGAAGATATCAGCTCCCTCCTCTCCAACAGGTCCAATCATAGCTTCTGCTGCGACGCAAAATTTCTCTATGTCGTCTGGCCAATAGATCCAGTTTTCGTAGTCAATGAGTTCGATAGATTTGACTTCTGCAATCATGGAGTGACATTCACATGGCCGTTTGCGCCCCATGCTCCATTTGAGGTTAGGCGTTGCTCGAAATTTGCCTGCGTTCCCGTCGTTGCGAATTGACTGTTTGGTTTTGCTGCAGGAGGTCTAAACTGCCTCAATCCGTCCGCACTTTCATAGAAGCCGCGTGAAGTCACACGATACCCCGGACCAACCCAAGCCTCCCCCATGGCCATAGTTTGGTCGCGGCTAAAAGTCCCCATGCCGTAATTGATGGGGCCTTCGCCCCTAAGAGCAGCACGTGCGGCTTCACCGGCGTCTCTCAGGCTGCCAATCAGTTCCGGCCAGTCTTTCCTAATTGGCGCATTCGGCACCCCGCTGTCAACCGTCTCGCCCTGTCCGGGTTTGACGGAGCCGTTGCCCCGGTTGAGGTTAGAGATGCCCAGCGCCGTATAGGCAGCCAGGGTGACGGCCTCGGAGAAGAATTTCACCCGCTGGCCGGTCTCGAAGCATCCCTCTGAGCCACCATTTGCCTCGCAATAGGAGATCCCGGCCAGCACATCCGTGATACGGTGATCCAGCACGGAACCGTCGCCGGTGAGGGGACGCTCATTGACCTGATTGGCTAGCAGCCGCTGACCCAATGCCGAATCCGCGCCCAGTTCTTGTATCGCAAGGATCTGGGCGTAAAGCCGCTTCTGGTCGAATTGCATCTGGCTGAGATGTTCCTCAGCACAGGCCATGGTGCGGCACGCTTCGAAGGCCTTTTCCTGAGCGAAATCGAGCTCTTCATACTGCTGCGATACCCGTTGTTCGCAGGCGGCGCTGTCCGGCTCCGACGCACACCCCTTCAGTTCGGCGGCAAGTCTGTCCAGTTGCTCGTGTGTCAGGTAATTGTGGTTGACATTATCGAGCGCGGTCGCCGCACCGAGTTGGCCACCGACGGCCGCGCCGACGGTGACGGCGGCCCATTGGGTGAGCGATGCCTTCTGGGCGTCCGTCAGATCAGGGTTGGCCTTCAACAGGTCCTGAACGAGGCCGTTGGCGATTTCCGAGACCGCACCTGCCAGCGCGCCCGATCCGACATCTCCGCCGGCCATCTGTGCGACGATGGCGCCGACGGCTGCATGCAGCGCGGTCTTTTCCGGGGAGCCCTCGGCAAAACCGAGCTTCGCCGAGATGTCGCCGGTGAGCCCGTTCAAGAGTTCCGACAATGCGGCGGCACTCTCCTGGCGGGCCTTCAAGCGGTCGATGTCGAAGATCTCGGCCTGGGTATTGGCCTTGGACAGATCCGTGTTGAGGGCAGCCAGATCCTGGCTCTGGTTGGCGAGATTGAGATTGCCGGGCGTGAGCGTGGCCAGCGCAGAACCCGAACTGTCCTCCTTGGCCGGAGCGCCGACGCTCGGCTGATGGCAAGGCCACCAAGCGGTGCTGTGCTGGGGGCAGATCCGGACCCTGGCAGTGAAGCCGAGAGACCGAGATTGGACGTCGAAGCCGAAGAGCGGTTCTCGAGGTTGGACCAGAGCAGGCTCTCGGCCGAAAGGGCGTTCTTTTCTTTCTCCGCCGAAGAGGCGATCACCCCGCCCTTCGGATACTATCTCAAGCTACAAGCGATTTCCTTACTGATTTGGTTGCCAGAGATACAGGTATTCAGGATGAACGTTCTCAATCGAGCCATGTGTATATCGCAAACCTTGGGCTTCGAGAAACGGTACAAGACTCCAAAAAGTTCCATCTTCCCAGTTTTCGCTGTAGCCCTCTCCACCCAAATTTACGACATCGTCTCGCCAGATAGCTTCACACTCCATGCAGCATTGGATTATCTGACCAGTTTTGACCACGCGCATAGGGATGACCCAGCCTTGTTCACATACAGGACACCATTTTTTCTGCGACATTTTTCACTTCCTTACGGCACGGGATAAGCCGTTGTGACTTGGTTGCCACCGACTTGCGTAACCACAATCTTAATGTTTGTCTCGCCTTGTGTTCCAACGACCTTACCCATCGGAATAACATAGCTTCGAGGATCATTTGCAAGAGCAGCTCCGCGCTTTAACCAAGCTTGGTCCACAAGCGCCAAGGCGTCAGCACCCTGCGCATTGAACACCGTGTGAACAGACTTGTCAGGGTTTTCTACTGTATGACCCAGTACATGATCGATCCGATTACCGAGCGATTTGTCGTAGCCGTAGATGAGCCCTGCAGGGGATACGTGCGCGATGTCCCCATCTGCGGTCACGTATGACTTAAATCCCGTGGGAGTGTTGACCTGAGCGCCAGCGCCGCTGACCGGGCGCCAATCATCAGGCACCGCATTACCGGGTGCGCCCGCAGAACTCCCAGCATCCCCCTTCACTTTGCCCAAGGCCTTGAGAGCCATATTGCGGGTGAGGAGAGCCAAAACCTGGGCAAATGAAGTGACGTCGCCGCTGGCGATTTCTTGCAGTGCCGCAGGTGTCGCCGTAATCCCGGTAAAATCGCCCGTCAGCAGATTGACAAGTGTTGCCAGTTCTCGCTGCTTGTCGTCAGACAAGGAGGCAGCGCCGTACGGAGCCAGTATCTTTATGATCTGGTCGAGATTGCCATTGCTATCGAGAATGGCCAGGCGCTCTGAATTCGATAGCGTGAATGGCGCAATACCGCTGTAGCTGGACAGGGCGGCCGTGACATCTGCGAGAACGGCACCGCATCCATCTGCCCCGAAACCTGTGCTGCGGCAGGCGAGATAGTCCTCCTGCTGCTTTGCATCCTTTGCTTCGAGGTCGCTTGCGGTCTGGCAAGCCGCCTGATCACCACTGGCGCAAGCCCGCCGCGCCGCCGCCAGGGCAGCGGCATCCTGATGGTTCAAATAGTTATAGTTGACGTTATCGAGTGCAGTTGCAGCACCCAGTTGCCCACCGACGGCAGCGCCGACGGCGACGGCTGCCCATTGGGTGAGCGATGCCTTCTGCGCGTCCGTCAGATCAGGGTTGGATTTCAGCAGGTCCTGGACGAGGCCGTTGGCGATTTCCGAGACCGCACCGGCAAGCGCGCCCGATCCGACATCTCCGCCGGCCATTTGGGCGACGATGGCGCCGACGGCTGCATGCAGCGCGGTCTTTTCCGCAGAACCCTCGGCAAAACCGAGCTTTGCCGAGAGATCGCCGGTGAGCCCGTCCAAGAGTTCCGACAATGCGGCCGCACTCTCCTGGCGGGCCTTCAAGCGGTCGATGTCGAAGATCTCGGCCTGGGTGTTGGCCTTGGACAAATCCGTGTTGAGGGCAGCCAGATCCTGGCTCTGGTTGGCGAGATTGAGATTGCCGGGCGTGAGCGTGGCCAGCGCAGAACCCGAACTGTCCTCCTTGGCCGGAACGCCTACGCTCGGGCTGATGGCAAGGCCACCAAGCGGTGCTGTGCTGGGGGCAGATCCGGACCCTGGCAGTGAAGCCGAGAGACCGAGATTGGACGTCGAGGCCGAAGAGCGGTTCTCGACATTCGACCAGGTTAGGCTCTCTGCCGAAAGAGAGTTTTTGTCCTTGTCAGCCGAGGAGGCGATGACCCCGCCCTTGAGATCAACATTGCCGCCGCCGGCGACGTGATAACCGCCTTGACCCGCGATGATGCCGCTCTGTTCGGACACATTGGCGAAATCCCCCTCGATCGTGCCGAGGTTGACGCCGCCCGAGAGACCCGAAGCGCCAAGGCCGGCCTGTGCTCCGAAACTCTTCTCCTTGTAGGTGGCAGTATCCTGACGGCTCTCGATGTTTAGATCGCCGCCGACATTGGCGATGACAGTCTCTCCGGAAATGACGGCGCCCTTGAGGTTGGTGTCTTCCCCGGAGTTGAGCACCACCGTTCCGGTTCCAGATACATGGCTGTTCAGGTTGTAGGTGGCTTCATTCCCCCCCTGGCCCTTGGCATAGCTGCCATTGGCCACCAGCCCACCTGTGCCAAGATCGATGCCGATGCTGGCACCCATGCTCTTGCTATCGAACGAGCCGGATGATCCGCCAATCGCACTGGAGAGATTGATCTCGTCGCCAGCGGACAGGAGAATGTTGCCATCGGCGAGCGGCTTGCCGGCTGCATCATAGCCAGCCGCAATCTGTGCGCCGTTTCCGGTGATATCGCCGGTTTCGGCAAGGATTGCCGTTGAGCCGCCACTGCGGAGCGTGGTGACCACGGGTGCCGTGGCGGACCCCGACTGCGTTTGCTTGCTCGCGCTGAACCCGACCGTAAGCGAGGCGGACGGGGTGAGGCTCGCGCCCGATCCGGCAAGCTTTGCAGCCTTGTAGGCGGCCAGGGCGGCTGGTGCGATGGCATATTTTCCGTTTTCACCATCGAGCTTGGAGGCGGCCTCCGCGAGATCCATGCCCGCGCCGACAATGCCGCCGCTGACATTCAAGCTTATCCCGGCAAAAAGCTCCTTGTGCATGGACGCGTAGTTGGACTGGTCCATGGCGGCGAGCAGATTGACATCGCGTACTGCATCAAGGGTCAGATCACGCTCTGCGGATGCCTGTGCTGCCTGTAGATTGATGTCCCGACCGGCATTGATGCTGAGATCACGGCCGGCGGACAGGGCCGACACCGCATTGGTATCCGAGGATTGCTCGGTCCTGTCCTCCGACTTGCCGACACCGATACCAACAGAGGCGCCGCCACTGCCGAAACTGTAAGAGATACCAAAGCCCGAGCGCTTCTCCTGTTCAAAAGCAGAACTCGCTTCTGCACCAGGCGTGATGTTTACATCGCGAGCTGCCTCAAGGGTGATATCCCGGCCGGCCTTTACCGCCGACCCCATCACGTTGACGTCTGTAAGCCTGGCCTCAAGCGTCACATCGGTACCGGCCGTCAGCGATGAGCCCGCATTCAGTTCCGAGGCCTGGTTCTTGTTCGATTGCTCCTTGCCCCAGAGTGAGATGAAACCGGCGCCCGAACCGGCGAAGAGACCGGATTTCTTGCTGCTGCTTTCAAACTGGTGCTGCTCCTGGGCGCCGATGACGGATACACTGTCACCTTCGAGCGAGAGGCTGCCGCCTGCCGTGACCTGCGAGCCTGCGACGACGGCGTTGCCGTCAGCATTCAGCTTTATGTTGCCGGAAGCGCTGAGGTCAGAGGCGATTGTTGTCTCGTCAAAGCTATGGGACTGCGAGTTTCTCTTCGACAGGAAGCCCTTCTTCGAGGATTCCCGCGCGATGTCAGTCGAATCCTTGCCGGATGCGATGACCAGATCGCCACCGGTCGACATGGAGAGGTCAGCGCTGTGCCCGTCGCTGCCCGCCTCAATCCCCGATGCAGACACCAATGTGTCGCCGCCTGAGACGGTCGAAACACCATCACCGCCAGAGATCGAAGAGCCCACCGATGTCTCTGTCTCGATCCGGACATGGTCTTTGGCGCGTCCCGTCTTCCAGGACATGTCGCGGAATGCGCTGTCTCTGACTTCGGCGATCGTGATGTCGTCGGCGGCCTTCAATGCGACCTTGCCGTCCGCGGATACGTCGCCACCGATGATGTTGAGGTTTGACCCCGCCGCAATCGACACCGATCCGCCGGCCTGAATCTCCGACAGCGTATGGGTGGTTGCCGCTGCGGTGTTCTTGCCGAATGTTTCGTCTTTTCGTTCCTGTGTGGCGATGATGTTGACGTCACCGCCCGCCTCAAGCGTCGTGCTCCCGCCAGCCTTCAATGAGGAACCGGCCAGCAGCAGATCGTCTCCGGATTTGATAGTCGCATCTGTACCGGCCGAGAGCTGCGATTGCTGCTGCTCTGTCGAGGTGGTCGTTGTGTAGCCGTCGCTTGTCTGACGGTTGAGGCCCGCAGAGGCGATGTTGACGGAGCCGTTGTCCGCGTTCAGGCTGAGTGCCTGATTGGCTGTCGCTGTGCTACCGATGACATTGATATTGTCGTTGGCCGAGATCGCCAGATTGCGACCGGAAACAGAACTGCCCGTTGCGTTCTCCTGGCTGCCGTTATCCGCTTTAGCGATATCGAGCGTGACGTTCTGGCCCGTGAGCGCCGTATTGCCGCCAGCCGAAACGCTCGCGCCTCTCAGGGTAAGATCGGAGCCGGCCGATAGACTTGCGTTGCCCCCGGCCTCGACTGAGGCACCAATGACAACCGTCTGCCCTTCAATATCCCGCGCCTGAGCTCCGAGCGTCAGCGCGCCGGCCGATACAAGAGACACATTGCCACCTGCCTGGAAGCTGCCGCCATCCGCTGAAATCGATCTGCCGGACACCGACAGATCGTTCCTTGCAAGCATGGTGCCCGAATTGCTGATCTGGTCACCGTTGATGGTGACGTTGTCGCCTGCCATCAAGGCTCCGGAAGCCGTGATCTGCGCCATTTCCGTGCTAGGGACATAGACGACCGGAACGAGCACCTCGATGCCGCTGACGACTTTCGTCTCATACCAGACGAGAGGCTTGGTCAGGGCTGCGACCTGTTCCGGTGACAGGACCTGACCCATCACGAGGTTCTGGTTTTTGGCGAATTCGACACCCTGATCGAGGAGCATCTTGACCTGCTCCACGGCATCGCTGCCGGGCACGAACGCATGTGAACCGAGCCCCTGCGCACTCAGCAGACGCAGTTGCTGGTCAATATACTGGTTCTCGAAATAGGCATCGCCGAGGAAAGGAACCTGGCGGTCGGGCTGGAAGCCTATACGTCCCAGGAAGTAACTTGAGCCGTAGAACGCGCCGACATCGAGATAGGCCGCGCGTGTCTCGTAGAGAAATGCTTGGCCGGGAATGCTCCCCCCGATGCCGCCCGATTGCGGGTTCACCGGCGCCTCAGCCAAAGCCGCCTTCAGTGCTGCCCCCGTCGATCCAGCGACCGAAAACAAAGCGGAAGACGCCGTCATTGATCCCAGTACAGAAGTTGGATCGGCGGAATCCGTTGGTTGAGCCACACTCATCGAGCCGGCGATCGTACCCGCTGCCACGCTGTTGTTGACCGTTTCAACGCCGGATGCGTCGAGATCACCGCCAGCCCGGATGATGGCGGCGACGCTACCGACCGATTCCAGCTTGCTGATGATGGAAGTGCCCTTCGCAATGCTTTTGGAATAGATCGGATTCCCGGCGGAGTCATAGCCCTGACAGCTACTTTGCGCATTGCAAGTGATAAGGGTGGTGCGAGTTAGATTCATCCCCTCATTGGCTAGGACGCTACCTTTGAGTGTTGCGTCACCTACAGCTTCGATTGTGCTGAAGGAGTTGATCGCGTTGGTCGCATCGATTGTTAAATTGGAGCCCGCATGAATAAGTGCTTCTCGCGTAAGCGGCGCTGTGAAATAGTCTTCTGTTGTCGATTGGCTGATATTGGCGCTGCTGTCCCAGCTATAGATTGTGCTGCTGTCCCAGCCTCCCTGCTCATGGACGAGGTAGAATTGCGAAGGATTGTGTGGATCGAGCACGAGGTCGCCATTCTCGTCTCTCTGCGCGTTGTCTGAAAGCCATTCTCTGATCTCGGCCGATTTCCTTGGTCCCGGCGAAGAGATCCATGTGTTTGCGCGCCAGAACGTGCCGTCTGCGGTAGACGCAACTGACCACAATTGATCCGAATAATCAGCCAGATATTGTTTTGGTAGACCAAGCTCCTCATAAAGCCACCAGTCGTCATCGTTCTTTCCGTGAAAGAGATGCGCAAATGGTTTGCCTGCAACATCGGGGTTGAGGCGAAAACCTGAAACAACGGTGGAGCCGACGGATTTTGTCGCCGAAGTTGGTGCAATCAGGCGTCGATTGCTCAGGTTGTTGGTCAGGATCGACAGATCACCGCCAGAACGGATCATACCAGAAATATTGGTGAGCGCATGGTTGCGCTGAGTTGCACTTGCACCTGCAATCAAAAGATTGTCGCCAGCGATGATGGCGCCCTGATCGTTGGTGAGGTTGCCAGCGACAAACATGCTGGCATCGCCGCCAGCATAAATCAGGCCCGTCTGGCTGTTGGTGAGATTACCGGAAACGGAGACATTGAGGTCGTTGTTGGCAGCGATCTGTCCTGCATTGCTGAGGTCTCCAAGCGTCAGATTTAGGTTGTGCTCGGCCAGCAAGGCGCTTGATCCCGATATCGTGACGGCCGAGGCCGCGATCGATAGGTCCCCTGTGCCGCCCGACTTCGCAACCGTGTTGACCCTGGCATCAGTGAGGTCGGCTGTGCCGGTCAAATTGGCTGAGAGCCCGCCGAATGTAAGCGTGCTGCCAGAGAAGTCGGCGCTGTTCGCATAGATGGAAAGCGTTCCAGATGTCGCTATGCCGCTGCGGCCGTGGCTGAGGTCTATCGAAGTTGCACTGACAGAGATATCGCCGCCCGCCCGCGTTGTTTTGTCGAGGCTGATCGTGCCCCGGATTGCGGATAATGCGGCTGCAGCCTTGCTCTGTAGGCTCTGATAAGAGAGATCGTGATTGGCGACCGCAGTTACGTCCCCGGCGCTCATCACGTCAGTTGCTGTGATTGAGCCATGTGTCGCCTCCAATTTCAGGTCCCCGGCGCTTCCCAGCACGACATCGGAGGCGGACCGAGCGGTGGCGGCGACATCCACTCCGGACAGGATCGCGTTGGCTGCAATCGTGGAGGCCCTGGCGTCGATGGCCCCGGCAGCAGTCACATTCCCGCTTATGCTCAGGCTGCTGCCCGCCGTCAGGCTGATATTGTCGTAACTGAGGAGTGAGGTGGCGATGATAGAGCCACCTGTTGCTTCAATCGTCAGGGGGCCTTGGCTTCTGGTGTCGCCGATGGTCACCGATCCAGAAGAACTCGCGAGGTCAATGAGATCGCCAGCATCGAGGTTGCCCGCGGCAACGCCTGTGGACGAGATCCGGATCGCACCGAGCGTTGACACATCTCCTGCGACAGACAGCAGTCCATTGCCTCCGGCGAGGTCGATGGCGCCATCGGCTGCAACTGTCTCGAGAGTAACTCCGGAATCCGCCCGCACATCGACATGCGTCTTCGAAGACAGCTTCTTCGCCTCCACACTCGTCCCGGATTTGATAGCCATACCTTGAGCACCAGACGCATCACCGATGGAGATCTTGCCGTCGGCCGACAGCGATAACTCCCCGGCATTGGCTGCCATATCGGCGCGCATGCGGACACCGGCACCCTTTTCCGTCACCACCATCTTGATGCGGTTCGCCTGCATGGCTCCCAGCGCGGAACCGTCAATGGCATAGTCCGGCGTACCCGAGACCGCCTCGAGTTCTGCGTGCTCGCCGGTCGCGTAATTGAACTTCGACGCACCCGCCGTCAGACGGAGATCTTTTCCATGAATGGGGCCATCGACCTTTATGGTGCGGGATACGATGTCGAAGAGGTCGACTGCACCGTCGCCCGAGGCGACATTCGCGCCCTTAGAGCCGAACGTGACGTCGCCACCCCTGACGGTGAACCCGTTCAACTGCCCGTCCGCATCAATGTCAGGGGCGCCTGTTGTCAGCGTGGCCCGCGGTGTGTTGATGAAACCGCAGCCATCGCAGGTAACACCATTGGGATTGGCGATAATCACGTCCGCCTTGCCGCCGAATACCTCGGTTGGACCGAGAAGCGAACTGCGATTGGTGGATGTGACCTCGTTCAAGATCACCGAAGCAGGGCTTCTGCCCTGCAGATTCGGATTGCCTGGAGTCACCCCACCAAGCTTGGAGGTGCCGACCTCACCATTGAAGTTGTTGAGTATCAGGCCCTGGGCGCCCACATTGAAGCTGTTGTATTTGTTGTGCGACAGCCCTTTTGCATTCGGGGTCACGATATCGATCATCGACACACCGTTGGGTGCGGCCCCGACACCCGGACGATTGATCGCAGCTGCAGCGCCATCTGCTGTAACTTCTTGAGCACGCGCCAAGACGGGCTGCAGGGCAAGCAGCACGCTCAAGAGCGAAGCCAGGGATTTGCGGGCGATGTCGGAGTAGCGGGCTGGAAGCTGCTTCGTACGCATGACGGGTCTCCGGCGAAATGGTCGTTACGATCTCAGGGATTGCTGCTCAAAGGTCACCAGCGAACCGTGGCGCTGGCAAAAAGAAGGTTGGCGCGTCCTTCATCGACGCTGCTCATGAAAGTCTGGGAGTAACCGAAGTCTGCGCTCAGACTGCCGCCGACCAGCTTGGCGCCGACAGACCAACTGGCGAGATGGCCACCGTCTATGTCGAAGCGGCTTTGTGAGAATACCTGCCCGAAATCAAGGCCAACATAGGGCCTGAATTCTCCCAGGATCGGGGCGACCTCGCTGCCCTCGAAAACTGCGGTTCGCCAGGACAATTCGTTGTGACTGAACAGGCCGTTATTGCCGAAAATCACGCTTTGCCGGATACCGCGGACATTGCTGTGGCCGCCAAGCGCGATCTGCTCGGCGCCGAAGAGATTGTCGGGCGAGTACTGTCCGCTGAGGAGGCTCGTAAGTTCGAAGCCTTCGCCAGACATTTCGAATGGCCGTGTACCACTGATGGTGAACCCGAGCTTGGAGAAACGAGGGTCTGCTGTGCCGGCGCCGGGCTCACCTGATTGCACGGCGTCGAACAGGTCCAGGCCCTGATCCAGATTCAGTTCGAACGCCAAGACACCGCCAAGCATTCGCCGAGAATGGGAGATCCCGATTGTGCCAACGGTGTAGGCGCGGCTGCCCACTTCGATCCGGTTGCCAAGCAGAAAGTTGTTCGTGCGCTTGAGATTGATTCCCCCCCGGAGCGTGGTGATGGAATCCTTGTCGCGGTCGACGACACGATCGACATCGACCCCGAATTGGGAAGAGTTACCCGAAGTTTCTATCGGACCGAAATTGCCGGGCACCGTGCTGTGGTATTCGTACCAGGAACCATGCGCCGAGACTGTCCAATAGCCATACGGAATGCTGGCATTGGCGGAATAGCTGTTGCTGAAACCATCGCCGTCAGTGCCCCAGGGATAGTCAGGGCCGGAGTGCCCATAGGTCATTCCGAACTGATCGTTCAGCCCCAGAAGATCATCTAAGGTGAGTGAAGCGCTGCTTTGTGAGTAACCGGTACTTTTTTGACCGAGGTTGTTGTTGGCCAGGGTGAGGTGCCAACGTTTGCCCGGCGTGTTTTCGACGTTCAGGATAGATGTGCCCTGTTCCGAGCCAGGCAGCATCGTGGTCTTCGCGTCATTCGACGATAGGCGATTGATCTGGTCTAGCCCCTGCTCGATATCGCGGATATTGGCGGGTTGCCCCTCAACGCCAGGAAATGCCGTAGCAAGTGAGCCGCGTCGGTTCGTCCGTTTGCCGTTCAGATAGATCTCGGAGGTTGTCCCCTCTACAACCGTCAAATTCAGGAGACCAGAGCCTGCTATATCCTGCGGTGGCACATAGGCACGCGAGGTGACGAATCCCTTGTCCAGATAGAGGTTCGTCACCGCCTTGAGCAAGACGCTGATATCATCGACCCGAATGCAGCGATTGTCATAGGCCTTTGTCAGAGCGCCGATCTCGTCGGAAGAGATCTTCGTTACGCCATCGATCACAACCCGAGAAATGGTGAAGCAAGGACCATCCGCTTGTGACGAATCCAAGCCGGCAATTCCGTCTGCCTCCACCTTCTGATCGGGAGTTGCCTGCTTCAGGCGATCGAGGCGTTCGGCCAGTGCCTTGCCGCTCTGCTGGCGGGCGAAATCCTCGCCTGGCGACTGCGCCGATGCGACACCTCCTGGAAGAGAGAAAAACATTGCCAAGAATGCGAGGAAGGGTCGAGCCATCCTCATGGGTTGGTTTCCTGCCACTTCCGCGTCTGACTTTCGAGGGCGGCGAGTGCCGCCGTGAGACCCGTGAGCGAAAATCGGATGTCGATTGCCTGCCCGTCGATCAGGCTGAGCGTCGCACCGCCGGTTTTTCCTGTCTTCAGTGCCGATAGCATTGTTGGCTTTAGCGACGTCTGGACCCAGCATCCAGATTGATTGCAGTTGCGATAAGCGAGCTTGGTGATGGGTTTCCCGTCTGCACTGATCGAGAGGCCAGCAGGCAAGGCCACATTCAACGGAACCAGCATGGTGAGGATCATTGAAGGTGACGCCATCTCACCGCGACGCTGCAATGCGGTTAGGTCCGGCGCTAAGGCCAGCGTCAGCACTGTGACCCCGCCCTGTTCGCGCATGACTTGCGCAACCTGCGCGATTTCGCAGAATTGATGGCTTTTGTCATTCGTTACGCAGCGCATCTGCCAGTCGTGGAATCTCTCTACGGATGCGCCGCCGTCCTTGATCCCGCCGGCGTCGACCGCGTCGCGAGTTAGTTGATTTGCCGCGAGATTCTTTGAAGGAGAAACAATGTCTTGCCCGAAAGCAGGGCTTGGGAGACCCGTGGCGACAAAAACCGCCAAGGCGGCAATCTGAGGTGGAGTGAACAAAGGCTTCAAGGGCAATGAAAAACTGTAGGACATCAGAAAATACAACTTTAAAAGGATGCGATGTGACAGCCGCCCCTCTCATGCGTCGTCACGCGCTGTCAACGTGTGATTGTGTCAAATAGTGAACGAATTTTCGTTTTGGTGTCGTCTATTTTAGTGATGGCTGCTACGTTTCTTAGCAGCCGCTGAACCGTCGCGGCCTCTGAGGGGCCCGAAACTCTTCACGTAAGCCGACTACGATGACGCCGGTAGGATATCCGCATTCAATTGCTCAACTTTGCCAGCGGACAGTCAACTCGCAGCCCCACGCCTACCGCTCGCCGTAATTACTTCAGTGTGTTTTCCGGCGCGATATGCACTGTTGTCATCTGCCTTCCCTCCGTAAGCGGCACCATGGCGTGAAGCAGGCATTATACGCTGACGCCGGCGGAAGGGGCTACGGCATCAGTTCAATGGCATAGGCGTCTAACCCATCGATTGAAGCCTTTCCGCTGGGCAGAGCTCCGAGTTAACCGGAGCGAAGTCCATGTGCAATTCTGCACCTAGCTTGGGGTGCTGCAATCCGAGAATCTCGGGCCGATTCGTTTTTCCATGGCGGTCTCGGCTGAAGCGTTCCGTATTGAGTCACAGGAAATGCGGCTGATAGCCATTGCGAAGGAGACCGCTAACACACTGAAAGATTGAGAATAGTAGTCTTCATAAACGTAGCGAGGCTGGCGCGTTAAGGATTTGTTAACTTTAAACTCCTTGCCGCATGGACGGAATCGGATGATAGTTGCGAAATTGATGGCTGCACGGCCATTTTTTCGAAAGTGTAGCCACCTCGGGACATAGTTTGCAAAATGAATCAGCCACCGCCTAACCGATTTGATTTCGAGATTGCGCAGCAAGGCGCGAAAATCTCAAGTGCGCTGCATATGTTGCGCAGCCAGCAGTATCCTCCTGACGCAAAGAAGGGTCTTCGTAAGTTTCAGCTCGGAGAGGTCGCCGAGTTTATGGGCGTGACACAGAGCCACCTCCGGCAGATCCACTCCGAGGGGAAAGGCCCCGAGATTGAATCGGTTGCCGGCCGTCGCTACTACACAGCCGAGCAGATGTTAGAGCTTCGAGAGTTCCTCGAAACCAATAAAAAATCGGACAAGAGGGTCTACCTGCCCAAACGCCGCGAGGGCGAGTCGATGCAGGTTGTTTCTGTCGTCAACTTCAAAGGCGGAAGTGGGAAAACAACAACAGCGGCCCATCTGGCCCAATATCTCGCCCTGACTGGTCACCGGGTATTGGCGATTGATCTCGATCCCCAGGCATCTCTGACGTCACTGTTCGGAATCCAGCCTGAACTGGACGAGACATCATCGTTGTATGAAGCCCTGCGCTTTGATGGTGAGCAAAAGCCGATTGCGGATGTAATTCAATCAACCAATATTCCTGGGCTTGATGTCGTCCCTGCGAACCTGGTTCTTCAGGAATACGAATATGATGTACCTCTCGCGATATCGTCGAAGAACGGTAGCGAAGGGCGCCTTTTTCATATGCGTATCGGCAATGCGCTGAAGCAGGTCGACGATCGCTATGATGTGGTTGTCATCGATTGCCCGCCCCAGCTTGGTTACCTGACGATTACGGCCCTCATGGCATCGACAGGAATCCTGATTACTATCCATCCTCAGATGCTGGATATCATGTCAATGAGCCAGTTTTTGATGATGCTCGGCGGCATCATGACGCCAGTTGCGGAGGCCGGGGCCGAAATCAAAGTCGAGTGGTTCCGGTACTTGGTCACGCGATTTGAGCCGACGGATATCCCGCAGGCGCAAATGGTTGGGTTCATGCAGTCGATGTTTGCCCAACATATGTTGCGAAATCACGTGCTCAAATCGACGGCAATTTCTGATGCTTCGATCAAGAAGCAGACTCTCTATGAGGTCGAGCGAGGCGATTTCGTCCGTTCGACCTATGACCGTGCGATGGAAAGCCTGAACTCCGCCAACGGCGAAATAATGGATTTGATCCATGGCGCTTGGGGGCGAAAATGATCTCCTTGTCAGCCGTTCTTTTTCTGAATTTTGCAATGCTGCACAATGGCTTGCGGGAAGTGAACCCTGGGTTAGAGGTTGGACATGTCTCGAATTAATCCATTCGCCTCTTTGGATCTCGCTTCGATTTCGTCCGAGAAGGCTCCCGCGAAGCCGGGCTACGCGATGACTGGCGCTGCCAAGACGGTCGTTCGTTCAATCGAAGACCTGGCAGAAAACACCAAGAAGCTGATGGAGGGCGAAGTCATTGTGGAGCTCGATCCACAATTGGTTGATGGTTCCTTCGTTCCTGATCGACTGTCTCATGACGATGAAGAGTTCGAGGAACTGAAGCAAGCAATCAAGGAAACGGGTCAGTCGACGCCTATCCTTGTGCGCCCCAGCTCGACAGACGACCAGCGATACATGGTGGTGTTTGGGCACCGCCGCTTGAAGGTTGCACAGGAGCTTGGTGTTCCTGTGAAGGCGGTCGTCAAGAAACTTGATGACGTCACTTCCGCGATTGCCCAGGGGCAGGAAAACTCTGCTCGATCAAATCTCTCCTTCATAGAGCGAGCGTTTTTTGCACAAAATCTCTTGTCTTCCGGGATGGCGAAAGACGTCATTAGATCATCGCTTGCCGTTGATGAAGCAATGCTGTCGAAAATGCTTGGCGTGGTGGATGTCGTTCCGGCCACCATCATAATTGTGCTGGGTGCATCGAAGAAGATTGGGCGTGATAAGTGGTTGAGCCTTAGACAGCTGTTGCTGGCCCCTGCCCTCTTGAAGGTTGCCACTGACTACGTTGGCACCTCTGAGTTTCGTGAGATTGCCGAAGAGAAACGGTTTGACGATCTTCATGACTACCTCAAACGCTACAAGGCAAAGTCGGCTGCGAAGAAGCCGAAGGTAGCTTCTGCGGTGTCCGAATGGACCTCGCACGATAGTTCATTGGAATTTTCGATGTCCGCTAAGGCGAAGAAAGTTTCGATCGAACTGTCCAATAACGAGGCCAAGCCCTTCAGCAGCTGGCTCTCAAGCAGGATGGATCGTCTGTACGAGGAGTACAGGCAGTCGAAATCTGATCAAAACGGAGACTAAACCGCAAAAGAAAAAGGCCCCCAATCGGAAAACCGCGGAAGCCTCTCTCGTCATCTGTAGCAAGATCGAGAATCGCATTTCCCGGATTCACAGTCAAGAGTCTTTGGCGCCGTTTTGGTGAGCTCACTTCTTTTGCCTAACGAAAGGCGAGAAAGATGCAACGGGAACATGTGACGACGCCCTTTGGGCGGCGGCCGATGACCCTTGGGCTGGTGCGAGCGCAGCTCCAGACGTCCGAATCACGCCCGAGCCGGGGCGTGGACAAATGGAAAGTGTTTCGCGACGTGGCCGAGGCCCGGCCGCTGCTCGGGCTTCAGGATCGGGCGATCGCGGTTCTCGATGCGCTTTTGAGCTTCTATCCGCAGAACGAGCTGAAGCCGGATGCGTCACTGGTGGTCTTTCCCTCCAATGCGCAGCTGTCCATTCGCGCACATGGCATCGCCGGCACGACGCTCAGGCGGCATCTGGCGAGCCTCGTCGAGGTTGGTCTCATCCAGCGGCGCGACAGCCCGAACGGCAAGCGCTATGTGCACCGCGACCAGGACGGCCAAATCGAGGAAGCCTTCGGCTTCGACCTCGCTCCCTTGCTCGCCCGGGCGCACGAGCTCGCGGGCCTGGCGCAGCAGGTGGCCGAAGAAGCCCGACGCTTCAAGCGGGCAAAGGAAGCGCTTACGCTGTGCCGCCGGGATGTGCGCAAGCTGATCAGTGCTGCCATGGAAGAGGGCGCCAGCGGCGACTGGGCGGCGATTGAGGCCGTTTATGTGTCGATCCTTGCGAAGCTACCACGCACGCCGAGCCGCTCCGCCATCGAATCCATCTCCGAAGACATGGCGCTTTTGCGCGAGGAAATCCTCAACCAGCTGGAAGTTCAGCTGAATTCTGGAAAAATGGACGGCAATGCAGTCCAGAATGGCTGCCATATACAGAATTCAAAATCCGAATCTATCTATGAACTTGAACCATGCTCAGGAGAAGAGCAGAGGGCGAATGCCGAGCGAGAGAAGATCCGTCCGGCAGATCCGATAAAGGCTTATCCGCTTGCAATGGTGCTGCAGGCCTGCCCGCAAGTGATCGATTACGGTCCGGGCGGCCAGATCGGAAACTGGCGCGACCTGATGGCGGCCGCAGTGGTGGTCCGATCGATGCTCGGGGTCAGTCCCTCGGCCTACCAGGAGGCCTGCGAGGTGATGGGCCCTGAAAATGCGGCCGCGGCCATGGCCTGTATGCTGGAGCGGGCGCATCTGATCAATTCTGCCGGCGGCTATCTGCGGGATCTGACACGGAGGGCTGGGCGCGGCGAATTCTCGCTCGGGCCGATGATCATGGCGCTGATGAAGGCGAGGGGATCCGAGAGGCTGAGGGTGGGTTGAACGGCACCGTTCATCGCCACAACTTCTGACACCGGAATAGATCAAAACCATTCGGGAGCGCTTTGCGCAGTAGCCTTTCGCCTGCCAGTTCAATGTCAGAAAATGTCTTGGTTCAGAAAGGAGGCGTTCAGGGTGCCGTCTCATTTCTTCCAGGTGGGGACGTACGGATAGTGGTCGTCTGAGAGAATGTGAGATTGGCTGGGGACCTATTGAAGCGCTGTTTTCTCTATCCTTGACCTCCCCCGAGAAGTTTGTTTCCAACGTCACAAGCGACTGTCTTAACAGTCAAGCGTTTTGCCCTGCTTTTCGTCCCGGATGATGGTGTTGAGGATGGTAGCAACGACAGCGACGATCTTAGGTTTGTTGTTGCGGTCAGGCGGTCGCGGAAGGCCTTGAGGACGGGGTTATGCCGGCTGGCGACTAGAGCGGCCATGAACAGCACGGCGCGCACCTTGCCTCTGCCGCCGCCGAGGAAGCTCTTGCCCTTCCAGGTGCCCGATTGCCGGGTCGAGGGCGCAAGCCCTGCAAGGGAGGCGATCTGCCACCGGTGGAGGCTGCCCAGTTCCGGCAGCTCGGCAAGGAGCGTGCGCGCCGTTGCCGGCCCAACGGCTAGCACCGACGTCAGCAGGCTCTCGCGCACCCGCCAGACCGGCGATTTGCGGATCTGGTCGTCGAGATCTTTGTCGAGGCTTTCGAGCTCGCGCCGGAGGGCCGAGCAGCAGACGCTTGGTGCTCTTGTGTGCCTCTTTTGCCAAGGCCATGCGTTCCGGTTCTCCTCGGACACGATCATCTGGACGATCTGCCGCCTGCGGCCCACAAGCGCCGAAAGAGCCTGGGTTTCGGCATCTTTCAGCGGCCGAAGCTCGGGCCTGGTTGCCACCACATAGACCGCAATTACTGCCGCATCGATGGCGTCGATCTTGGCCCGGCGGCCGAGCGCATTGGCATAGGCGCGGACCTGCGCCGGGTTGACCACGATGACGGCAAGCCCGGCTGCAGACGGTCCGGCTACCTTGGCCGTTTCAAAGCCTCCCGTCGCTTCGAGGGATACCAGATCGTTGATGCCGACGTGTTTGTGCGGCACTTGAAAGATCAAACCGGACGGCACCACGGCCACATCCAGACCATCGTTCGACACATCAATTCCGACCACAATATCCATCTTATCTCATCCTTGCCTAAACGGACTTTGACTGCGCAAGCGGCCCTAGCGACTGTTCGGGCTCGATGGAACGGCGGACGCAGCCCCTTGCTCTCCCGCGGACTTGATGTCCCAAAAGTGCGTCAGTCTCCGATCCGCCACCGCAGCCGACATTACAGCCTTGAATGCGGTTGGGGGAAGTTACAGGAGCCTGGCGACGCAATGCCACCACATCGCGGGACTTCCAGCACCGGTCCCAAGAGAAACTCGGTCTAGCCTACGGGAGACGCAATCAAGAACCGGAGCATCGATCTCATTCATGAACTGCTTGGTCGAGCGATTCAGGGCGGCGGTCAGCGGATCACGACCGGACGCAGTTTGAACGCTGCCCGACAGACCCAGTCCATCAGTGTACAACAGTGCGCCGACAGCAATACGAATTGTCAGCCGTTTTTTTCGCTAATTTGTTTCATTTATTCAATTGCTTATGCGATTTGAACCTACTAATTTTTCGACTGGATTAAAATGACCTCGGTTTGGCCGTTGCTGCATTGGCAGGGCGGCGGTCGGTGAGGCCTAAATTCTGGGCATTTTCGTCGTTCTCAGCGCCACTGGTATTGGGCAGCCGAAGTGAAGGGAAAGCGAGAGCAGGGGAGAGGCTCATTCGATCCGGATTGGCTCTCCTCCGGCCGCAACTGCTCGGATCAAAGGACGGCGATTTCGCTACGTCGGCGGCAAACTGAGGTGAAAGCGACCCTCAGGATCGCTTGATCTCTGATATTGCGCAGGCTACTGGTAGCGCAGGTAGCTAGGAGCTTTGCGAGGAGGTCTCCGGCGACCGCCGCGCTCTTCTGTTTCCTCGGTCCCGGTGTGGCTCGAACAGAGAGTCTGATGGCGGACGCGAGCGTCGGCGAGCTTAAGGCCCTGAAGCGCCCGCCATTTCATCAACGTCGAACAAGTGGCAAGCCCGCTGCGGATTGTATCTGGGGCGTGCGGCTCATCTTCCGCAGAAAGCCCGATAACCGTCGCTTGCCCTCGATATCTGCAGGCATTTCGTGTTCCAGATCCGTCAGATGCTTTTCTGCATCTCACAGGTGGTGGGCCACGAATTTGATCAGCAGCGCTTCAGGTGCCGGCCAGGGAGGGGAGGGCCCAGCTGCCGCCAATGACCACCCCTGCCGACAAGCCAAATTTGAAACCAGCGCCTAAGCGTATTTGCGCGCCCCGTGAGGCGAAGTGCATCGTAAATCCTATGAGCCGTGTGGGCTTCCATCTGATGGGTCCAGGACACATGGCTTGCGGCGATTTTTACAGAAGCTACGGCGCGCTCTTCGGCACGGGTGATCGTTGAGAGGTAGGATTGTGCTGCTCTGTCCGACATCAGCGCCCATGAGACAGAACTGGCTTAATTGAGAAGAGAGGATTTTCGGCTCATCGTAGCTCTATCGAAGGAAGCGAAGATGAGACAAAAATCCGGGCCTCAGACATCG
>NZ_JBPUGM010000010.1:0-81689 GCF_051549525.1 Rhizobium sp. G187 | reverse complement strand
CGTATAATTGCGCCCTTAGATCCGCTTCTTCGAACCGGCGGGATCATCCGCCAAATGCTGGCGCTTTGGCGAGGTGCAGAACTGCACCTTTCAAACGGGAGGAAAGTCGGAAACTGTCTGATCCCAACGACCTCGATTGACTGGTCAGCCCCTGGAGAGCGCCCCCCATGAAAAAACCGACCTCGAAGATCCGCCAAGAAATCGCACGTCTGCAGGAGCAGCTGAAACTTGCCGAAACACGGGATGCCGAACGCATCGGTCGCGTCGCGCTGCGTGCTGGCCTCGGCGAAATCGAAGTCGAAGAGGCAGAGCTGCTTGCAGCATTCGAAGACGTCGCATCGAGGTTTCGGCGGGGGGACAAGACTTCAGCTGGGCGAACAGCCGCAAAGACGCCGGCTCACGCCGCTGGCCAGATTGAAGGCCAGACTGCTGATGGCTGAACGCATGGTACGAATGACAGCTTCTGAAGCGCGAAAGAAAGACACGCGTGAGAAGATCGAACTTGGTGGCCTGATCGTGAAGGCGGGCTTACGCCACGAGAAACGAGCGCTGCTGCTCGGCCTGCTGATCGATGGCTGCGATCGGCTCAAGGCAGATGAGACAGAGCGACAGCGCCTGCTGGATCTCGGTGCAAAGACATTTGGTGACGATGCTTAGACGTCTTCTGATCGCCGGTGCGCCAGCGATGTCAATGATTGCGATCGTCATCGTGACATCGGGTATCGAGCACTCGCTGGCATCAATCGCGACAACAGCCGATGCAAAGCTCATGCTCGGCCGGATCGGACTTGCCTTGCCATATGTGCTCGCGGCAGCAACCGGCGCCATGTTGCTGTTTGCGGCAAAGGGATCGGCCAACATCAAGCTTGCCGGATGGAGTGCTGCGGTCGGCGGTCTCGGAATCATTGTGATCGCGATCGCTCGCGAAGCATCAAGACTGCTGAGCTTGTCCGATCAGATCCCGGTCGGTGGAAGTGCGATCTCCTTTATCGATCCTTCAACTGTCGCTGGTGGGTGCCTTGCTCTTCTCACGACGGCCTTTTCATTGCGCGTCGCTACAATGGGCAATGCAGCATTTCCGATGAGCGAGCCGAAGCGGGTCCGGGGTCGACGTGCGCTCCATGGCGATGCCGAATGGATGAGCATGCGGGAGGCGGAAGCATTGTTTTCCGAAGGTGGCGGCATCGTCATTGGCGAGCGTTACCGTGTCGACAGGGACAGTCCAAGCCTGACTGCCTTTCGCGCCGGCGAGCGGTCAAGCTGGGGGCAGGGCGGCCGGGCTCCGCTTTTGTGTTTCGACGGCTCCTTCGGATCCTCGCATGGGATCGTCTTTGCCGGCTCAGGTGGCTTCAAGACGACCTCGGTCACGGTGCCCACAGCGCTCAAATGGGGAGGCTCGCTGATCGTGCTCGACCCGTCCAACGAAGTGGCCCCCATGGTGATCGAGCATCGGCGCGCAGCGGGTCGACGCGTCATTGTTCTTGATCCGAAGAATACTCAATCAGGCTTTAACGCGCTTGACTGGATCGGCCGAAATGGTGGCGCCAAAGAGGAAGATATCGCGGCCGTGGCGTCATGGATCATGAGCGATACGGGCAGGGCGCCGGGTGTCCGCGACGACTTCTTCCGGGCGTCCGGTCTCCAGCTTTTGACCGCGATGATCGCCGATGTCTGTCTCTCCGGGCACACTGACACACCGGATCAAACGCTGCGTCAGGTTCGGATGAACCTTTCCGAGCCGGAGCCAAAACTGCGCGGCAGGCTACAGGAGATCTACGACAGCTCCGGATCGACATTCGTGAAGGAGAATGTCGCAGCCTTCGTCAACATGACGCCTGAGACCTTCTCAGGCGTTTATGCCAATGCGATCAAGGAAACCCATTGGCTGAGCTATCCGAATTATGCGAGCCTGGTTTCCGGTTCCGACTTTTCGACCGAGGCTCTTGGCCATGGCGACACCGACATATTCATCAACATCGACCTGAAGACGCTGGAAACCCATGCAGGTCTCGCCAGGGTCATCATCGGTTCATTCCTGAATGCCATCTACAATCGCAATGGCGAAATGGAAGGCAGGGCATTGTTCCTCCTCGATGAGGTCGCAAGGCTCGGTTACATGCGGGTCCTCGAAACCGCTCGCGATGCCGGCCGCAAATACGGCATCACACTCACCATGATCTATCAGTCGATTGGCCAGTTGAGAGAAACCTATGGCGGACGTGACGCGTCCAGCAAATGGTTCGAGAGCGCCAGCTGGATTTCGTTCGCCGCGATCAATGATCCGGAGACGGCGGACTATATCTCCCGCCGCTGCGGCATGACCACGGTCGAGATCGACCAGGTCAGCCGCAGCTTCCAGGCACGCGGATCATCCCGCACCCGATCCAAGCAACTGGCGTCTCGACCGCTCATCCAGCCGCATGAGGTGCTGCGGATGCGCGCCGACGAACAGATCGTGTTCTCGGCCGGCAATCCGCCTCTTCGTTGCGGACGCGCGATGTGGTTCAGGCGGGAGGATATGAAGTTGTGCGTGACGGAGGGCCGGTTTGGTCAGCAAGGCAAGCCTTGAGTAATTCGAGAGATGCTCTCACGGGAGGATCGTCACACGTCTGTGCGAAGACCGCGTGCGGGCTTCGTTCGCGCCAGGCGAATAGAGCCGTACGCCGCTGGCGGAGCGCCCGGTCATCCGCCACTTCACGGAAATGAATCGATGGTCATTGACCGATTCAAACTTGTCGTTAGACGCTCACGGTTAGCTGCGCGATTCTGCTGCCATGATCGCACAACCGTACCAGCTCTATGTGGAACGAAGAGACCGGACAAAAAACATGTCCCGGTTCTATGCGATGTCGATTGAGCCGAACCTTTTTGGCGAAGCCTGCCTGGTGAGGAGATGGGGGCGGATCGGTGCAAAGGGCCAGAGCATGATCCATCACTTCGAGCGGGAACGGGATGCCGTGGTGCTATTCCTTGACCTCACCCGCCAGAAGCAGAACCGGGGCTATAGAACCCTCTCGGACTGCAATCCCTGACTCATCAGAGGATCCTAGAGACCCCGGTTTCGCCTTCCAACCTTCGGAGCTCCTGGGGAGGGGAGCGGATTGCGGCCGCTGTGCAGATCTAGTTCAGTCATCGTCCTCACCCATCACTGTCAGCGTAACCGTCGACAGCCTTTTCAATCTCAGCAAGCAGGGTATCCGATACGGCTTCAAGCGTACCGGTGGCGTGCGCATCGGACTGCCGCTTCAGCCGTTCATAATCTGCGATATTGAGCAGCACCAGGCGCGGCTTGTTGCGCTGAGTAATGATCACGGGATGTCGCAGCGCCGCGGCAATAATGTCGCCCGACTTCCGCGAGAGGTCACTGGTGGTATACGAACCGCTGGTGCTGGTAATGTGGACATCTCATCGCCGTGAACTCACAGTGTTTCAGACCATGATAGTGGCTGAAGGGCACATACAACATCGCTGCAAATGCCAAACAGCAGATCTCACCCATTTGGCAATGGGACCCGGACGTCCATTGCCTGATCTGGCGAATTTGGGGTGGCCGCCCCTTTTTCCAGACACGGCGAAACGCCGATCCCATCTGTGTGGTCTACCGCCCTTAGAAGGGCGGCGCTGCGTCGAAAATCCCATGCTGTTCAGCAAAGACAACAATCATCTCGGCCTGGGCCAGTTCGAGTTCAGCCGCAATCTCGCAACGCTCAGCAGCCTCGACGGCATTCCTGAGCTCGGCGCATTATCCTGACAGTCAAGTATTAAGGTGCTATCTAAAGACCGCCGTCTGTCCGAAGCGGACACTGAAGACCGCGAGCTGATAGGCGGGTACGCGCCTTCATTCCAGTCGTCGATGCCATGAATGTGAATACCTGGGAGCTGGCATAGATACCGGGAGACGCGATCCGTTTACCGCTATGCTGGAACATGTCACCAGTGGCGACGTTTATTTGACGAGCCCGTCAATTCGCGCTATGGATTTGGTGTCGTCAAATTCGATCGTAGGCTAGACCGGAAGGAGGTAAGCTGTGAGTGCATTGAAAACAACCGCTACGACTACCCCGCGGAAAACCTTCGACGTGCGCCCGTCGCAGGTTCCTGTGAACTACGATGCCCTGATTTCTCAGGCTATTGAACGCTTCCCCACGGTGCATGCAATCCTTGCAAAGTGAACCGCGGTGGCTACCGACTGAAGTCGTCGTAAAGATCAATCTCATCCATACAGCAGCGCTTGGTGAAAATCACGCGCTGCTTTTTCCTGAGAAGTTGAACGGCGCCATGATGCGCCCTCGCAACCTCTGGAACTACGAAGAGCCAGACGCCGTCAGCTTGGCGGTATCCTACATTCATGGCATCGCCTTAGCCCACGCATTCGAGCAAGGAAACAAGCGGACTGGCTTTGACGCCGGCTTTGCATTCCTCGGCGCGAACGGACTGACGATCCATCCGAAGGCAGACACCAAACTGATGGCCGTCTCCTTCATCGAATTGATCGAGCGAACCATAACGACCGCCGATTTCGAGGCCCATCTCTCTGAATATATCGTCCCTGTAGGCATATAGCCCAGATCGCATCACTGAGTATCCAGTGCGCCTTGACTTCAGCCAGAACTAGTATGGACTGCTAAATAGCATTGCTGTGTCATAAGCCCCTCGTTGAGTGCACCCCGTCAGAAGGTACGCGCAGGATTATTCTCTCAAATCAAAAATGGAGAGCATTCATGGCACTTAAACAAGGACCAAAGCCGATAGCGAAATCCACAGGGAAACCGGATCAGCGCCGCCGTGATAACAAAACCACACCAGGGAATACACCGTCCCTCAAACCTAGCAAATCCAGCAAACTCACCAAATAAGGCACATAACAGAGGGCTCTCGCTGATTTGCACTTCTACCCAGGTATCGATCAAACCTGCGCGAAATGCCCCGCGGGCTGAGTCCCTGTCAGATGTGAGCTTTCTCGAATTCCCCGCCGATACCGGCCAGTCCAGCAATGGCCCCAAATGGGGTGACGCCTGACCGTATGTTCGGTTTTGGCGCGCTTGCCCCATGAGGCAATAGAGTGAGCCGCCCTTAGAAGGGCGGCTCGGCGTCGAGAATGCCCTGCTGTTCTGCCACGGCAACCATCATCTCTGCCTGGGCCAGTTCGAGTTCAGCCGCAATCTCGCCGCGCTCATCAGCGTCGATGACATTCCTGAACTCGGCGCGCAGTTCCTCAATGTGCTGTTCCAGGCAATACGTCATCGTCTCATCTCCTTGAGTTCGTGAAAGACAATGTCCGGCACCAGGGAGGTGATGGCGGGGTCAAGGATCGCGAACGCGACCGGCGGAGCCGGGGAGTGGGGGAGCCGATTTGCGCAGGCTGCCCTTTGGCAGCTGGAGTAAATTGGGGGAACCGCTCATCCTTGGCGCCGTTGTCGCCGACCGGTATTCTCGACAGGATCTGAGCCGCTCACCCCATTTCGTGTGGCACCCCAAAAGCCGGTTCGGGCTCGATGCCCGATCCGGCTTTGATGTTTCGGCCGATCGGCTGGCCCCGCTTGATGGCGGGGCCGTGGATCACCTCAGTCCTTGCGGCGGGACCAGATCAGCTGGAGTTCCTTTTCGCCCTCGATCTCTACGAGGCTGGCGTAGATCGGGGAGGGGAAGCTCGGATCGTCCAGCTTGACCGAGAGATAGTCGCGGCCCTTCTGCTCAGAGACCCGCTGCCATGCGGCGCCGAGCTCCACATTGCCTGCGTAAATGCGGAAGTGCGGGCCGTCGTCGGAGGGATTGTCGATCCGGGAGATGCGTGCCTTGACGTTGAGGGCGAGTGTGCGGATCGAGCCGGTGAAGCCGTTTTCGTTCGAGGTGAAGGTGCCGATGGTTGCCATGTTCAGGTTCCTTTTTGCTTTCGGGCCGCCCATCGCGGCCTCGATGGCAGTCGTAAAGACCGGGGACGAGCGGACCGCACCTGGAAGGCCGGAACATCGTGAAGGACGGCGCGGAGACGCTTTCTTGATGCGCGAGGAATGACGGCGCAGCCGGCAGGGGATGAAAGTGTCGAAGCGCCGTTGCGGGAATACGCTCGAGGCAAAGCCGTTCTTCGGTCAGACATGCCTCATCGAGCCTGCGGATGGGTCGCCGGCAAGCCACTGGGAGAACAGGTACATGGAAAACAGCTATCTGCGGGATCAGTTAGGAAAGGCTCCACGGCTGTGTCCAGTCGCATCAACCGTGTTTTGGCCATCTCGCGGATGACATCCCGCGTCATGGACCGCTTGTCGCCGCCAACGCGCACGATATCGTGGCACCTGCGATTCGCCAGCCGGAGGACCAATGGCAAAGCAGACAAAGCCGTTCATCGTCGAGATCAAGCCATCCCGGAAACCGAAACCGAATGCCAGAAAGCCCTCGATATGGGGATCGCTGGATCTGAAACCGGATCCGGCTGCGGATTCTGACACGCGTTCAGCACCACTGGGATCCTCGGCAACAATCAAGATCGGCCGGTCCTGATCGATCACCAGGCCGGCATTTGCATTGTCAGCCTGGCAACCGGCATTGTTCAAGCAGCCTGCCTTCCCATGTCGCCCTTCATCTGCATATCGTGGAGATAGGCGACTGCGCGTTGCGCATGGGCCGCCGCCTCAAAGATGGCCCGTTTGTCGCCTGCAAGGATCGAAAGCCAGGACTGCAGATATGATGCGTGATCGGGCCGGGGCTCCAGCTCCGGTACGAGAGCGATATCGGCGCAGAGGAAACAACTGCCGAGCTCGGCAATCAACTCTTCCCGCGCGCGCTCAGTGCGATCCTTGGCGTAGCGTGAGAGGTCCCGGCCGACACGGCTTTTCTGCGCGGTCCAATGCACATGCTCATGTCCAAGCACAGCATAGTAGCTGGCCGGATCCTTGAAGGTCTCAAAAGCCGGCATCTGGATCTGATCGGGACCGGGCGCGTAAAATGCCTGATTGCCGCCATGGCGAACCACAGAACCGGTGTTTCGGAAGAAGCGATCTGCTGCCTCGATGCGCGAAACCGGATCAATGACGGGTTCAGGTGTCTGAAGGTAGTGGTCCGGCAAGCCATCGATCTGCTCAGTGTTGAAGACCGTGTAGGCTTTCAGGAACGGAATTTCCCGGTCGACCTCGTTCCCGTGTCCATCGGATTGCGACTTGGTGAACCGGCTGGCAAACACGACAGTCGATCCGGTTTCGCCTTTTCGGACGGCGGCACCAAGCTCAAGCGCCTGTTTGAAGGTCATCCACATCGGCGAGCTAAACCCTCGCGCCATCTGCTCCGACCAAAGGAGCAGCACGTTCATGCCCGAATATGGCTGACCGTTATGGCGGAGCGGCCGCGTGATCCGACCTTCCGTGTTGGCGGCATTCCAAGGCTTGGTCCATGGTTTGACGCCCCGTTCCAGATCAGCAACGATCCGATCGGTGATCCGGGTATAGATGTCCAGGCGATTTGCTTCTGCTTTTCCGCTCATATCTTCAGTCTCCATTTCCAGGACCGCGCCGATCGCAGTCCGTCACAGAGGTCCGATGACAGGGGCCAAGGGTTGTTCAGGCACCGGAACGGCCGCAACAACGTGGAGGACGGCGAAGCCGTTGCTGGAACAGCCTGGATCCTTGAGGACCACCGGCCGGGACGGGCTGCGATTGGTGTCGGGGCTGCCTCCTCCTCTTCCATCCATTCAGGACAACGCGAAAAGGCCGGCGCCGATGGGCGCCGACCTTGCAACATGCGCAATGGCGGAGCCGAAGCCCCGCCGCTGGCATCAACCGAAGGCCGCCATCTGCGTCTCTGCAGCTTTGCGATCCAGTGAAGCGCCAGGATTTTCGACCGGCCGGTCGAAGGGCTTCCAAGCCTCGCCGACGACGTGCTCGTAGGCGGCAACCGCGCCTTCGGCTGCCATGCGCAGTGCGTGGGACTGGATGCCCATGTCCGCTGCGAATTCGCGCTTGCGCTGTGCGCTACTGTCATAGCCGACCGGACCATCGAGATCCTCGTCGCGAGCGTCATTCGACGCCTTGGCCGTGGCGTCGCGAGCCTCGGAAACGGCGCGGGAATAGAATTGTCCGGCGCCATGCGCTGATCCGACGAAAGCCCCGACAATGCGCTGGAGATGGATTTGCATGGCCTTTTCGCCCAGACCTTCGGACAGGCTGTCTGCGGCTTCGACGATCTGCCGTTCATGCAGGCTGCGGATGCCGTCACTGTCGATGATCGCAGTGCCGAAGCTTGTCGCGATCTTGAGCGCTTGGGGCCCATCGGGGCAGGTGAGGCGGACCATTTCGAGGGTTGCGCCGCGGCGCAGCTGCGGCTGGCGGGAGGATGCAGTTCTGGTGTTGGCGGGCTTGGTCATGATGACTTCCTTTCAGGCTGCCGAAGCAGTTCCGGCCCCGTGCCGGTCTGTCCTTCGATGCGGTTGACCAGAACCGGCAAAGGACGGACGGCTTCACAGGTCCGGGCCAGCTGAACCAGCAGGGCAGGCTTGCGGGCTTGCGGGGTGAAGCACCGCAGAGCCGGCGGGACTGGCCTGCGCAGAGAGGCTGGGCCGGCCGCCCCGCGGCGCGAAGCGGCCTTGAAACGACCGGCCGCCGGTTCAAACCGCAGTCCGGAAGAAGGACAGATCGGCACGGGACCGAGCATGAACCGCAGCCCGATGGAACCAGCCTGACCAAGCCTGCATTCGTGAACCTTAAGCGTCAGCCCCCTCGACATGGACAGGCCTGGCCAGTGGGTGTCCGCCATTGGCTCCCCGCTGTCCCTCGCAGCCAATTTCGCTCTGCCGCAGTAAGTCGATCAACTGATCATGACGGACCAGCCTGACAGCGAGCGCGTCAAACTCGTTCCACCGTTCAAAGGTCAGGCATTCGACACACTCCAGCCACAGCACCTTGTTCGACGGGACCAGCCGCGAGCGGTGACGGGAGGCAACCGTCCCGTCGTTCTCGCCGTATGTATCTGGCGCCGGGGCGCTTGCTGTGATCTGGCGACTGAGGCGGTCAAAATGCTGCTGTGTCTGCCGGCGTGCGACGATTGCGCGTGACAGCGGTGACAGTTCGGATTTCCGGGTCACGTCCGCCCCTCCGGCTCATGCCAGCCGAGAAACGAGGACGGCCCCTCATAGATTTGATGACGCGCGGGATCGATCACGAACCCGAACTGGCCCCGGAGCGCATATTCGTCGCAGGGCACCAGGAAACGGAGCTCCTCGCGATCACCTGTCCGGTCACCGCCTATGGCAGCCACCACCTCGGTCATTCCCACATGATGGTCAGACCGGATCGCAGAGGTGACGACCAGGTCGGCCACGTGGATCGCATCGAATGCTGCACGATCCTTCGCCCGGCTCTCAACTTCAGCCAGAGATTGGCCATGGATCTCTTCCCAGGCCGCGGGCCAGGTATTGCGGACAGTCTTGTCCGCGTTCGATCGCTCATAGCGCGTGAACAGTGACGGAAAACTGGTCGCAACAACAGCCCATTCGACATCTTCCTCATACCAGGGAGATTCCTTCCTCAGAGCGGGGTGGACGCTGGCATTGCGGTCGGGAGACAGATGAAACCCGCCATGGCCAGCCGTCATATGCGCCACCACCCCTTCGCCATAGTGGATCGCCATTTGCGATGCACCCCAGGGCGTGCTGGTGGACATCCGGGTTTGGACACGCTTCATCTCGGCAAGCTCTCGGCTGTGATCGGCAGTTTCCAGAACCCGTAGCCGGAACGCCGCCTCATCAGCGATCCACCCGTCATGACCGAGAAAATCGGCGCGTGTCAGCACTTCCAGTGGACGGCTCCGGGTAAATCCACTCGCGAGATAGAAGAGACCATCCGGCCCGGGCATCATGGCCATGACCAGATCTTTGATGCGAGCGACAGTCAGGCCGTCGGCGCTCCTTGCAAATTCCACCCCCGAGAGATCGGGGGTGGAGGCAGAGACTGTGACATCCAGGGAAACGCTCATGCCGCAGCCCTCTCTTCGAGGTCGTGATGGTCATCGCCTTGATCAACAAACGGAACCTGATCACCCGTTTCATCTTCTGCAACCTCGCCGGGGCCTGCACCGGCGCGGAGCCATTCACGGGTTTCGTCGGTTCCAGGTGCAAAGCGGGCAGACGGATGAACGAAGTGTTCCGTCGCAAAATGTTCGACCAGTGCCGCACGGGTCTCCCGGACCTTCGGCCGCGGCTGCACGCCGGCCTCAGCGCAAGATGCCTCCATTGCCTGGCGCGACAGGCATAGGATGAACTCCTCAGACCCCATATTGGGTAGATATTCATCCGCACCAATAGCTTCTCCGGCCAGACGCGAGACCAGTCCACTGTTGGACATGCCGCGGCGGCACGACAGGGCATCGATCAGCACCGAGCGCGCAGCAATCCGGAGCGTATCCCGGTCGGCGGTCAGTTTGCCGTCTTCGTCGAACAGGGTGACCGCATGGCGCGTGAAACGCTTGCCTGCATGGACGCCGCCTTCCGGGCCGGTATCGACCCGGACATTCTGTCCGGCAAAGGCGAGCACCAGCAGAGCCATCAGCATGTCGTCCTCAATCGGCGCGCGGCCGAGCGCATCGTGGAGGGCATCGGTGCGGAAGTCGCCGATCATGTCCTGCCCCTTCTGGGTAACATCTGGACGTGCCTTCGGCGCTGCGTCATTTGCGCCCTCTATGGCGCCATTCCCATCCGATGCACGTCCACCGTCCTGCCTGGATGCGTCCGGCATTCGGTAGTGGACGGTCTGAACCTTGCCATCGCGATCCAGGTAGAGCGCAGCATGGTCGGACTTGGATGGCTTGCCGTAGACCTGGGTGGCCTTCTTTGGCAGCTCCGGCTGCCCCCAGCTGTTCACCTCGACGATCGCGCCGCGCTTGGGCAGATTGGACGTCATCCACTCGTGCTGGGCGCCGAGAAAGCCCTCGACATTGGTTGTATAGCGGCCGTCCTGATCGGCTGGTGCGAAGAGGTCCTCGACCCATGCAATGCCGTAGGCTTCGCGCAAATCGTCGCCGAAGCTCGCGTCCTTGGCATACATCCGCTTTTTCGTCAGCGCATTCGCAATTGACCACCAGGCCGCGGTGTCGCCCTTCTTGGGCTTGTGGGCCTTCCAGACCTCTTTCTGTTCGAACTCGCTCGCGGCTGCGATGATCTTCAGGTGCTGCTCTGAAGGCATGTCGCCCAGCGCCATCTGCTCGAGCATGGCCGGCAGAACATTTGCGAGCAGGCGCAACTTGCGGACCTGGCGTACGGGTAGTGCCAACGCGACAGCGATCGCCTCCTCGGTCCAGCCAAGTGCGACAAGGCGTTCGATACCGCGCCACTGGTCAACCGGGTTCAAGGCTTCGCGCACGCTGTTTTCGACCATCGAGCGCATGGCACCATTGTCGCTTGCGGCGTCGACCACCAGGATCTCGATTTCTTCCAGGCCAGCGGCGATCGCAAGCCGGACACGGCGATGGCCGGCATCAATGATGTAGCCGTTGCCACCACCCGTTTCCGGCGCAACGACTGGCGGCTGGACAATGCCGACGGCCTTGATCGTGGCCAACATCAGGGCATCGGCCTGCGGTGACGATGTCGTCTGGCGCATGCGGTCGGGATTTTCCTTCAGCGCGCGCGGGTCAACTTTCAAGATCTGCATGGGACGGTCCTTCCAGGAGATTTGCGAGCCGGCGCCTTGCCAGCCCTTCCTGTCTTCATTTTTTCCGAAGACATCTCCCGGACCGCGGGGCGGCCGGACTGCCGCAACTGCGGCCGAGCATGCCTGCCGGGAAGGACAAGCGGGGCATCTGCCCTGCGATGGACGACCGGCCGGGATCGCGCAGGCGGTAGTTGAGCGACAGCGACGGCCGGAGGACCGATCTGCGAACGGTTATCCTCCCCTGTTCCTCCTTCCCTCCCAATGCTTCTGGCTCAACATCGTCTCTGTGACAGACGGTGCTTGCCTCCGGATTGGACGGAGACAGCTTCAAGATTGGACGAGCACAGGTCAGGTGCCGCACTGGATCGCGGCACTGTCATTGCAGGGGCTTCACTCTTCGACGCGCGGAAGCGCCGATCCCATCTTGGACAATGACGCGCACATCTGCGCACCGCGAATGCGGGCTTGTTTCTGGAACCAGAGCCCAGCCCAAGCGATGGCCAGAAAAAAGGGCCGTCGGCAAAAGCCGCGGCCCGTAAAGTGTGGAGATCTTGAACCTCCAGAGGGGAACAGCTGCTGCGGCGGAACTGGGAGGAAGCCGCCATGTGCATCAGCTGCAGGCACTGTGATGAATTTCTCATCGCATTGCACCTAAAATATGCGCAGTGCAGCTATGCCACGGACGCTTGACCCGCATCCGCTTCGATATCCGCCGCAAGCAGCGTCTCGTTTTCCCGCAGCTGCCGGCGTTTCTCAGCGAGCTCGTCGGCGAATGCAAACACGCCTCCATCCCGAGACCGATAGGACTTCAGGCGCTGTTTTGCGCAATCGAGCTGTTGACGGTATCGGCGCCGTTCTTCGTCAAAGGTGCCGAGCGCATGTTCCAGCCTCGATATCGCTCCAAGAGGCGTGACGGTGACGGCCAGGTCGATTTCATGGTCGCTGCCCGTGCGTTTAAGGACTGTCTGGTAGCGGAAGCCATCCTTGCCGATCGGTTCGGCTTCGAAAACAAGATCAAAACCACCGATCGTGGCCAGATGCACCTCACCCTCCTGTCGGAGCTGCACGAGCATCAGGATTTCCTTCATGATCGCTCGGCCCGCCTGGTTGCGCTCGGTATAGGATTTGCCGAGTGCCGTTATTGCGAAGGCGTCACCATTGGTCGGAATGAGCCGGCCAATATCCTGCCCAATCTCGTCAACGCGCCGCCTTGCATGCTGGATATCCCGCTCAGCATCCCGGATCTGCCGGCGCACAGCCTAGAGGTCGTCCTCATGGGCCGCACGCAGACGCTCAAGACGCGCGATATCGGCTTCGAGCCCAGCCTTCTTCATCAGGCGTTCGTCGCCGGACGCTATCGCCTTGGCCATGGCGAACTGGTTTGCCTGACCTTCGCCGAGATCTTCGAGCCGCCGGATCGAGGTGTCGCCGGAAAGGGCAGCCGCGATGAAGCGGGCCTTGCGCTCGTTGTTTTGCCACATCGAGGCATCAAGCGACCCTTGCGTCGCATAGGCGAAGATATCGACGACATCATGCTGGTTGCCCTGTCGGACGATCCGGCCCTCGCGCTGTTCGATCTGCGATGGCAACCACGGCACATCGAGGTGGTGGAGTGCCTTCAGCCGAAGCTGGGCGTTGACACCGGTGCCCATCGTCTCGGAACTGCCGATGAGGAAGCGAATACGGCCAGCGCGGACATCGCCGAACAGCCGTTGCTTGGCTTCAGTCTTCTTGAAGTCCTGCATATAGGCAATTTGCGAGGGCGGCACACCGCGCCGGATCAACTCGTCGCGGATCCAGCGGTAGGCGGAAAAGCCGCGGGTCTTTTCAACATTGATCGTGCCGAGATCGGAGAAGATCATTTGCGCGGCGCCGGGCAGCTCATACGCCTTGCCGTCCGGGCGCGTGTAAGTGTTCTCTGACGTCTCCTGCCAGATGCGAAAAGCATTGCGGATAAGAAGATTGAGCTTGTTTTCAGGCTCATCGTCTACCGCCGGCATGACCAGGCGCAAGTCGATCGCAGCATGACGGCCGTCTGTGATCACCGAAAGCAGGATGTCATCGCCGGACTTTGCCGGGCCCTCGCGCTCTTCGATTGCCTTGATGCGGGTTTCGAGGAGCTTTTGGTAGGTCTTGAACATCGGCGTCGGCGAGGCGGTCACGATCTGCCGGCGGCCTGTCGAAACATCCGGCACGCGAACATGGTCCCTGAGGTCAGACGGCATGACCACATCCGCAAAACGGCGGAACATCGCAATCAGCTCCGGGACATTGACGAAGGAAGCAAAGCGGCTGACCGGCTTGTATTTGCCCGATGGCTGGATCTCGAGTTCCGTTACCGTATCGCCAAAGCACGATGCCCATGCGTCGAATTCATGCAGGCCGCGTTCGCAAAGATCGGCATGGCCGAGCAGGCGCTGGATCGAGAACATCTCGCCAAGCGTGTTGGTGATCGGCGTGCCCGACGCCAGCACCAGCGCCCGGCCAGGGTTCTTCGTTTCGATGAAGCGGGACTTCACATAAAGATCCCAGGCGCGCTGCGAGCCATTTGGATCGATACCCTTCAGCGTCGACATGTTCGTTGCGAAGGACAGCTTGCGAAACTCCTGCGCCTCGTCGACGACAATTTGGTCCACTCCGATCTCCGAAATGGTCAGCAGGTCGTCCTTGCGGGTCGAGAGCGCTTGCAGCCGCTCTGCCAACCCTTCCTTCAAGCGCTCGAGCCGTTTGCGCGAAACCCGGTCCTCGCTGTCCACCTTGACCAGCAAATCCTCGTAAAGCTGAAGTTCGTCCTGGATCATCTGCTGCTCGAAGGCAGAGGGAACGCCGATGAATTTGAAGGCCGAATGGGTGATGATGATCGCATCCCAGGTGGCGGTTGCAGCTCGGCTGAGGAAGCGGGCCCGCTTGTCTTTCGAGAAGTTGGTCTCGTCGGCAACGAGGATGCGGGCGTTGGGGTAGAGCCCCAGGAATTCGCGGGCGGCCTGGGCCAGGCAATGGCCGGGAACGACAAGCATTGCCTTGGCAATAAGACCGAGCCGGCGCTGTTCCATGATCGCAGCCGCCATGGTCATCGTCTTGCCGGCGCCCACAGCATGGGCGAGATAAGTCGAGCCGTCAGCGATAATCCGCCAGATGCCGCGTTTCTGATGCCCATAAAGAACAAAGGCGCCAGAGGCGCCGGGCAGTTGGAGATGGGAGCCATCGAACTTGCGCGGCGCGATGTTGTTGAAGCGGTCATTGTAGTCGCGCGCCAGCCGGTCGGTTCGGTCCGGATCGGTCCACACCCAACGCTCAAACTCACTGCGGATCTTCTGCAGCTTTTCGCGCGCGGCCTCGGTATCGACGACGTTCAGTACCCGCCGCTCGCCGTTCAGATCCTTGAAGACGTCGAAGATCTGCGGAACCCGGCTGTTGAGCGCATCTGACAGCAGTTCGCCGGCATGGCGACGGCTGGTGCCCCATTCAGAGGTGCCTGCGGCTGAATATCCGAGCTGACGGGCTTCGACCGTCCAGGAGCCAAGTTCCGGCATGTGATGAATCCGGATATCGGCATCCATCATCTCTTTGACGAAGCCGACGACATCCGAAGCCGGGATCCACGGTGCGCCAAGGCGAGCGGTGATATCGGATGGACGCAGGTCTGCCGGCTGTACCTCTTGCAGAGATCTGACATTGCGGTTGAAGGCAGGATCGAGTTTGGCGGCGGCCTCCGCGACTGTGAGCTTCGTGCGGACCTGGCCTGACAGATAAGCATCGGCCGTTTGCCAGCGACCATCAGCCGGATCCTGGAAGATCGTGTCGCCCAGCTGATCAACGACAGCATCACTTTCGCAATGGAGAAGCTCTGCGATCTGATCGAGATCGACGCGACCAGCCTCACTGAGAACAACGGCGAGCGCATCAGCAGCGCTGGTGACAACCGGAGGGGCAGGGGGAGCGATGACCCGTTCGGAAAAGATCGGGCCGGGTTTTGCCGTATCGGTGTCGAGATCATAATTCTCGATCGAGGCTACCAGCCAGCAATCCGGATCGTCCCGGAAAGGCTGAAGGTTGGGCTGGCAATGTGTTTCGCGAACTTCGTTTGTCTCTGCATCCTCCTGGATCGAAACAGTGGTATGATTGATCGGCCCGAACTCTCGAACAAAGCTCGACCATGCGACCCGCAACTGCACCTGTGCATCACGCCAGGGGCGATCCGCTTCCTGGGCCTTCAGGACATCTCGCACTGCATCCCGGATCGGGATCAGCTTCTTGATGATGCGGATGTGCTTTTCCGGGATGCCATCGCCGCTGCGGCCATTGCGGAGGGTGACTGGAACCGGCGCACCGTCGACAAACTGCATCAGGCCATGCCTCGCATCGATCATGTAGCTTCCTTCACGGACCTGCGAGGCCGCGGGCCGAAAATCGACGATTGCGCCCAGCTCATCCTCAAGGTCGAGATCGATTGGCGTCGGCTCGCCGTCATAGATCTCCTCGGGAAGAAGTGCGATCGCAGCATTCAAATGCATTTCGAGATCATCATCGGCGCGCGGCCGGCAGGTATAGGTTTCGCCGAAGGGACCGGAGGTCAGGGCGTGCGTGCCGAGCACAAATTCAGGATGACGGACGAACCAGCGGTTCACGCAGATCGCACCTTCGTCATCAGATGCTGGCCCGATCTCATCGACGCCGAGCCAAAGAGCATCGCCACCGGGCTCACCGATCTTGCGCTTTCGGAAGAACAGGAGATCGACCACCGTATCCGTGCCGGCGTCGCGCCGAAAACTGCCCTCGGGCAGACGGATTGCTGCCACTAGATCTGCGGACTTGGCGATATGCTCCCGCGCAGTCGTGTCGGCCTTGTCCATGGTGCCGGCGCTGGTGACGAAGGCGGCCAGCGCGCCCGGCTTCAGGAGATCGATCGACCGGGCAATGAAGTAGTCATGCAGTCGCAACCCAAGCGAACGATAGGATCGGTCCGAGCGGACCGTACGATCGGAAAACGGTGGATTGCCGATGGCGAGATCGTAGATCGCGGTCAGATCGGTGCGGGCGAAGTCGCCGTTGATGATCCGGGCGCGGGGCTGCAGGAGCCTTGCAATCCTTGCCGTCACGGGATCGAGTTCGATACCGGTGACATAGGAGCAGTCTCGGTACTCCGCCGGCATCAGAGCGGGGAACAATCCTGTGCCGATACCCGGTTCAAGAACCCGGCCACCCCGCCAGCCAAGGTGCTGAAGCCCGGCCCAGATCGCCCTGATGATAAACTCCGGCGTGAAATGCGCATATTGGGTGCAGCGGGCAAGCGACGCATAGTCTGCCTCACTGACCGCGGTTTGAAGTGAAGCACCAAGATCCTCCCAACCATCGCGGAATTCGCCCTCACCCGGGCGCCGAAACATCCCGTTCGCCAGATCTGACGCGCCGAAGCCGGTGAAACGGATCAGCCGTTCCTGATGCTCGCGCGTGACTGGTATTTCGTTCCGCTCGATCTCGTTTGCGGTCAGGATGGCTGCAATGTTGATCCGCCCTCGCTCCTTCCAGGTCGAGGCGAGAGAACGATCTTTGTCATCGAGGTAGAAATTGGCACGTGCGTTCTGCTTGCGGATGGGCCGTCGTTCATCTGGACGCACACGTGCTGGCGAAGGCGAGGGCGGGGTGGGATCCGGATCGCCGTCATTGGCGGCGATGGGATCGAAGCCCCCAAGACCCTCAAGGCCAAGCCCGAGCCCGGACGAAAGGGCAGAACTGCCAAACATGTCGAGAGTGCCAGGCTGGCCGATCGAATAGGTATTGTTGCTCATCTTAAATCTCCTTCATGGACAAGCGCCATCCACCGCCCGCCAGAAAATGGCGGGTCGCGGGCGCGAGAAGTGGTCGATTGGCTGGTGCTAGGCAGCGATGGACGGGAGATGGCGCATGTGAACCGGCAGTTTTGCGGCGATCTCGTCGTCTGTCAGATGGTCGAGCAGTTTCAGGAGCGTGCCATGTCCGGCGCTCCAGAACATGACGGTTCGCCTTCCTCGCAAAGCCTGCGGAAATCCATCGCCGGCATAGCCACGATAGGCGTCGGCTGTACTGCTCCAGATATGCTCAAGCCGTTCTGCCCGGGTCATGGCGCGAACAGGCCGGGTCTCTCGCTCAACGATTGCCTTGCGCATTCTCTCGACCGCAGTTCCATCGGACACATCGCAGTAGCCGTGAAAGTAGCGCGTTCTGTCATCGATGCGCAGCGCGAAGAAGACGCTGGTGACCGAACCGGTCAGAAATTCGCGGAGCGCAAAGATAGGTCCGCGCATCCAGAGCGGGGGCAGGATTTCGAGCATGTAGTCATAGAGCGTCTCGTCGATCTCGAACCACTCACCGCTGTAAAGCGGTGCGGGGTCTGCCTCCCATCTGTCAGGCCGCTGACTGTGTCGGTCAAACAGCTTGAACATCTGCGATCGGGTGGAGACCCCTTCGAAGACTTTCCGGACAGAGTTTGCAGCGTTCATTGTCGGCTCCTTCAAGATATCTGGACCGAAGCGATGACCGTACGATCATCTTCCTCTTCAGTCCCTCGTGATATCTTCCGCGCCGTCGGCATCCCGCTCGGCCGGGTCAAGGGCCGGCGTCAGCCGGGCGCAGCCACCCTTGATGCGGTCGATGGAGATGCGGCACGTCTTCTTCCATCTTCCGTTTTCGCATTCTCCTCGCTTCTCTCCTGCAAGACCGCATTCCAGTCATCGGCCGGCGGCCGCAGGCGAAGCCAGTCGCTGGACATCTCATCGCTTAAAACCCGGAGGCGTTCGGCAAAGCGCTCTCCCTGGGTGTTGGCGTCGGTGGCCGCAATGAGTTGTGCGCCGGTGTCGGACAGGAGTTGTCTCAAGGCGGCTTCGGTTGCCGGTGACCAGCCTCCGCCGGTGCTGACGTAAAGCGTGCCACCGCGAACGCCCTCGATCGCCGCAAGGCTCATCGCATCGATGGCAGCCTCGGTGACGCAGAGCCGAATCGGAGCCACCGCGCCGAACCGGAACAGGATTTTCACCCCTCCGGATGCGAAGCCACGCCAGTCCGGGCCTCGCTCCTCCCAACCGGAAACTGCACCATCCTTGTCCGTGTGAGCCGCCCACATGCTTCCGAACGGTCCTTCTCGTAGGGCGCCCGCCTGCACCGCGTGGCGAACGACGGCGCCCGGAAGGGCACGGCTCCAGCAGAGATAGCGCCAGGTATCGGAGCCGGGCTTGGGGCGCTTGCGCTGCTCCCACCTATCAAGCACGGAGGCCTGCGGCATCCTTTCTCCAGTATCGTGCCACGCAGGCGAGGAAGGAGAATATCCGCAGAGAGCCGCGACCCGGCGTACCCCTTCAACAAATCCAACATTCTCAAGAGTGGCAACAAGCGAGAACACATCGCCCTTTGCGTCGCTCAACGGATCGAACCATCCTCGACCGCCATGGGTCATGATGATGATTTCCGCGCCTCTGCGGAATTTCACCGCGCGGCGCGTGCTTTCCTTCATGTCGGGCGCAAACCCGGCCTGTTCGAGAATGGCAGCGCAACTGACCGCCTCCCGTAGTCTCTCAATTTCTTCTCTTTTCATGACTTTTCGATCGCCTGCGATCGTTCCTCTATTTAACTCCCCGCATGATCGGCGGGTCGTCTTCCGGCCGCCGCGAAGAGCAGAGGAGGCAAGGGGGCGGGATGCAAGGTGCAGTTTTGCACCGCCCGCGGCGGAGCTTCCCTTGCTGCCGCTAGCTCGCCAGCGGCACCCGGAACAGCAAATGCCGGCTCAGTGAGCCGGCCAGGGGAAGAATTCATGCAGGATTTCGAGGTCGTCGTCGGAGTCAATCTCATCAGAGGGAAGCACGCCGTATTCGCCGTCGACTTCGAAGACGGTGACGGGGACCATCAGGTCGCGGGAAAGCTGAAAGGCATGGGACTGTGCGAGAGAGAGATCGTGTGACATTTCAGGGGCTCCATCCGGGAGCGGGTCAATTCCCGCTCGATGGCTCCCAAAAGGCCCGGGAACGGGCGCGATCACCGCGAAGGCGCAGCCGAAAGCGGCCGCAGCTGGCTAGCGGACCCCTTGCGGGTTGATCGTGGAAGATCCGGACCTGGGCCAGGACGCCATCGAATGAGAGCGGGATTGATATGCTTCCGGCTGGTGCTCAGATGTGCCATTCGGTCGGAACAAGCCGCCTATGGCTGATTGCACGGATCTCTTCATGCAAGAGACATGGATGACCAGATGCTGACGGCAATCATGAGCGCAGAACACGGTAAAGCATCAGAGTGAATTATCCCGAGCCGGTTCCGGGTCTGGCGATCCGCTTCGACTACCTTTGGGACACAGCAGCGTCCCCAGTAGCAGCATCTTTTCCTTGCATTTTCGGAATTAAACTCCATAAATGCAGGGATGATTGAGCGCAGAATAGAAAAAGAACTCCGAAATCTCATCGATTCTGGGCCCGCTGTTGCCCTCCTGGGCCCGCGACAAGTTGGGAAAACAACACTCGCAATCGAGGTCGGGGAGAGCAGACCGTCCGTATACCTAGACCTCGAATCCGAGGCTGACAGGGCGAAACTCACCGAACCTGAGCTCTATCTTTCCCAGCATGCCGACAAGTTGGTCATTCTCGACGAGGTCCATCGGCTACCAAATCTGTTTCAGACGCTTCGTGGCCTGATCGATCGAAACCGCCGCGCCGGCCGACGCACCGGACAGTTCCTCCTGCTAGGTTCGGCCTCAATAGATCTGCTCAAACAGTCTGGCGAGACGCTGGCTGGCCGCATCTCCTACCTTGAGATGCAGCCAATTGACGGCTTGGAAGTCGCGTCAAAAGATCTTGAGCAGCTTTGGCTGCGGGGTGGCTTCCCGGATAGTTTTCTTGCCGCAGACGATCGCTCCAGTCTGCGTTGGCGCCAGGATTTCATTCGCACTTATCTGGAGCGCGATATCCCGCAGCTTGGCCCCAGGATCCCTGCCGAAACGCTCAGACGTTTCTGGACAATGCTTGCCCACCACCAGTCAGGACTACACAACGCAGCAGAGCTTGCCCGGTCGCTTGGCGTCGATGGCAAGACAGTGGCATCCTATCTCGATCTCCTCGTTGATCTCCTTTTGGTGCGCCGCCTTGAGCCATGGCATGCAAACATCGGGAAACGCCTCGTAAAATCACCGAAGGTCTATGTTCGCGACAGTGGCATTGTCCATGCCCTGCTTGGGATTGGCGCAAGTGAACAACTGCTCGGCCACCCCATCACCGGCGCAAGCTGGGAGGGTTTTGTGATTGAAACACTGATTGCAGCATCCCCATCAGGAACATCTGCACATTTCTACCGTAGCGCCGCTGGCGCCGAAATTGATCTGCTTCTGACACTGCCAGGAAAGGCGCTGTGGGCAATCGAAATCAAGCGAAGCCTTACGCCCAAAGTCGAGAAAGGTTTCTACCTCGCTTGCGATCAGGTCCAGCCGCAAAGGCGGATCCTGATTTATCCCGGACAGGATGTCTTTCCCCTGAAGCATGATATCAGCGCCATGTCACTTGCGGCGGCAGCGATGCTGCTGCGCGATCAAGAGTGACGTTGGCCGACTTCATTTTTGATAGAGTACGTAGGCAAGAGATCATAAAATTACTGGAAACCATATGTAATGTTATCTCATAACACAATGAGGCATAAGATTTATTATGGAACATTTTTCACCGTCGATCTGCGGCCTCCAGTCGAGCCCCTGGGAACAATTCGACAAGGAGTTCCACCTGTTCAATATCCTTCTGAAGGCATGCTGTCGTCGAAAGCGCGTCTGCGACCGCCGCCGTGGGCGCAGAGATCGACAAAGCGCGCCATATCGCCGGTGCTGGTGTTCCGCTCGCTGGATCAAGAATGTGGCCGTGCCGCCCTGCAGCGTCGAATGTCGTTCCAAGTGGCGACGAAGTAGCGAGAGCACGTTGCCGCAAACCGAGAGACCCGCCAGCTTCGAGCCGAACCGTCCACTCGCCCCCCTCTGGACTGCCGCCAAGAGCACGAAATTCTCCTGTATCGATGAGGATGCCCGTCAGTCCCTCGGCCTCCAGTAACGCTGCCACTCGGTCGGCGACATAGCCCTGGCCGATGCCGTTCAGCGTCAGCGCCATGCCCGGCCGCAGCGCGATTTTTGCCGCATCCAGCTCGACCTTTTGCCAGCCGACCAAGGCTTTCGCCGCCGCAATCGCCTCAGGGTCCGGCCGCCCGCCACGCACGGCAGCTTCAGCCCAGAGCGTCCAGAGTGGTTGCACCGTCGGATCGAACCGTCCCCCGCTGGCATGGTTCACCGCACTGGCAAGCGACAGGCATTCCAAGAGCTCGAAGGGCGGCTCGGCGAGATCGCCTTGCCGGTTCAGCCGCGCCAGCGCGCTATTCGCGCGATAAAGACTGAGAACATTTTCCAGCCGATCGATTTCCGCCATCACGCGCGCGGCGATCGCGTCGCCGTCCGGATGGTCGATCCGGATCGAGGCACGCGCGCCGAGCGCCTGTCCTGTCCAGATTCTCGATGCGTGTGGGGCGGCACGTGTGACGGCTGGCAGCAAGGCAAATCCGGCAGAAATCGTGATCAGTCGGCGGCGTGTTATCGGCATGTGTCAGCCTCCAGCTTTGTTGGGCAGGGCACGCAAGCGCTTCTGGAGATCGGCATCACCGTTCCCTGCGTCCGACTTGGGCTCGGCATCGACCGGGGTCAGCACCATGTCGTCGGTGATTTCGTCGAATGCCAAGACCCGGCCGCCTTCGGCGCGGGCGAAGGATTGAGCCTTTTCGGAGTTCGAAAACGGCACCGTCTCCGGCGCGCCCATGCCGCCTTGCCGGGTCGAGCCGACAACATAGACGGCCTTGTCGACGGCGATCCAATTGCCGTCACCGGGATGATCCCAGGTTGCGCCCCGAGCTCCCATGTCGTTGACATAGACGGCAACGATCGGCGCCATCTGCTCTGGTCCCCGCATATAGGCGATGACGTCGCGCACCTGGCTGAAGAACAGGGGCGCAGGCATGCCTTCAAGGAACACCTGGCCTTTGGGGCCGGGATGCTCCAGCAGATTCATCTGGCAGTAATGACCGAGCGTTTCGGCTGTCATATCCTGCGGCGTCGTATCCTGAGCAGTTTTTTGCTGGCAACCAGCCAACAGCGTCAGCCCAAGGATGAAGAGGATCGGGCGAAGCAGCGCCTTCAACGGTGCTTTCAATGGATCTATCATGGCGTGACCTTTCGAAACGCGGGGAGTGCAAGCGCGATCGCGAGCAAGGGCCAGGCAAACAGCGAGGTGGCCGATTGCCAGAGCGGGATCGCGCCGGCCGCGCCGCCTATACCGCCGGCGGCGGCGACCGCTTGGCCTGCCGAGAGATTGAAGACACGGAAGGCATCGGCGGGATTGGCCAGCAGGGCGACAGGCAGGGCTTGCGTGGTGAAGGCTCCGCCACCATCCGTCACGATAAGCGCCAGAAGCGCCAGGTCGTAAAGCACGACCGCAACCAGCCAGAGCGCGATGGCAAGACCGGCGGCGCCAGAGGGACGGCGCGCCAGCGCTGACAGTGCATAGCCCGCGCCCAGGAAAGTCGCGCCCAAGAGAACCGAGGACCAGATCAGCCGCCATAGCGAGCCGATACCCTGGATCGCGCCCGGATCGGACCAGATCGCCACCACCAGCGCTGCGCCGTAACCGAGCGTGACGGCGAGTGCCAGGATTGCCAGATGCGCGAGAAGCTTTCCGAGCAGGATCTCCAGGCGGGAGACCGGATAGGTAAGAAGCAGAGGCAGCGTACCGCGCTCCACCTCGCCCGCCACGGCATCGAAACTCATCAACAGCGCGAGAAGTGGCACGAGATAGACGGCCAGCGACGTCAGCGAGGCGACCGTGACCGACAGCCGATCAACGCCGACATCGCCTGTCGGCGCAGAACCGGCGGCGGCCAGAACCAGGGCGAACAGCACCATCATGCCGGTGGCGATCAACACCCAGCGATTGCGAAACGAAATGCGGAATTCGGTGATCCCGGTGGCGAGGATGCGGCTCATTGACCGTCCCTCCGGCTGAAATGGCTGTAGATGTCCTCAAGGCTCGGGGGGATCACATCGAAGTCCGCGACATCCCCGCCGCGTGCGGCGACACGGGCGAGAAGCGGCAACTTCTGGGCTTGGGCGCAGCAGAGGCGCAGCATTCCGTCGGCACCCACAGAGGCTTCCGGAAAGGCCGCAGCAAGCGAAGGGGTATGCCCCTCCACCGGACGAATGAGGAGCGTGATCGGCAGGGCAGCACGTGACCGCAGATCGCCGAGCGTGCCCTCCGCTACCAGTTGTCCTCCCGACAATATCAGGATGGTGTCGGTACGCGCCTCAACCTCCGTCAGGACATGGGAGGACAACAGGATCGCGGTGCCATCGGCGGAAAGACCATCGAGCAGGTCGTAGAAATCCCGGCGGGAGACCGGATCAAGACCGGACGTCGGTTCGTCGAGCACCAGAAGACGGGGGCGACCGATCAGGGTCTGGGCGAGGCCGACACGCTGGCGCATGCCCTTGGAATAGGTTCCGATCCGACGCCGCGCCGCATGGGCCAGACCGACACGGGCCAGAAGCTCCGGCGCGGTGCGCGGATTTTCACCGCGCAGCGAAAGATAATGGCGGATCTGTTCCTCGCCGGTCAGCGCCGGATGGAAGGCGACATTTTCCGGCAGATAGGCCACCTGCATGCGCGCGGCAGCCGAGCCCGGCGCCTCGCCGCAGACCGTGACGTCACCGCTGTCGAAGGGGATCAGCCCCAGAATGATCTTCATCATCGTCGACTTGCCGGCGCCGTTATGCCCCAGCAACGCGGCGCGCTTTCCCGGCTGCAAGGACAGCGAGACCTGGTTCAGCGCCTCGACGGAGTGGAAGCGCTTAGTGAGCCGAGAGATTGTCAGCGTCGGTGTCATCGTAATGTCCTTCGGCCCAGCGGCCGGCGGCCTGGGATTCGTAACCAAGGATTTCGGGGGGAACGGCAATGGTCAGGGGCCGCATTAACGGCGCACTGTCGCGCACGCCGCCCGGCAGCGTGGCGGGGAAGTCCCGCTGGCTCCAGCGGACGAGTTGGACGGCTGGCGAGCCGATCAACAGGCTTGCGGCGGGCTGGGACCATAGGATCTGGTCCATCACGTCATTGGGACGATAAAAGCTGTCGGCGATGCCATCGCCATTCAGATCGAAGGCCGGATGGTCGGACCAGAAATTGCCCCTGCCCTCATGGCTCCACTCCATGTTGCGGGTGCCGACATATTTCACCTGTTCGCGATTGGCGATGAAGACATTGCCGGTCAGCACGTTTTTCTCAGAGCCAGCGGTAAAGTGAATGCCGATATCGCAGCCTTCGAAACGGTTGTCCCAGATCAGGTTCTTGTGGGCGTTGTAGATGAAGAAGCATTTCTTCGTGCCGCCGCGCACCAGATTGCCTGTGACGTCGGCATTGTTGGCATAGTTCAGCATCAGCCCGTGCTCGCGGTCGCCGAGGCTGAAATTATTCAGGATCCTCGCCTGGTTCGAGAACATGATGGCGAAGCCGAGATGGTTGCCGATCGAGATGTTGCCGGAAACCTCGGTGTTGCGCGTATACATGAAATGCACGGCAAACCTGAGGTCGCGCATGAGATTGCCGCGATAGATGCTGTTCGAGCTGGCATTGGAGAAGATGCCGTCGCGGCCGAAGCGGATGACATTGTTCTCCAGCAAGGTGCCGGGACTGTTCCAGACATAGATGCCATTGCCGCGCTCGTTCATGCGGGGGCTATCGAGGCCGATAATCTCGTTGCGGGCCACCAACGCATCACGGCCACCATGCACATCGATGCCATGCAGATTGCCAGTCACGAGCAGCTCTTCGACCCGGGCGCGATCTGCGCCCTTGTCAATCTTCACGCCGGCATCGAGGTTCTGGTTGATGCGTCCGGAGCCGGTGACCGTAAAGCCCTTGAGGGCGACGTCAGAGGCGGTGATGGTGATCACGCTACCGGTGCCCTGGCCATCGACCACGGCGCCGCGCGGGCCGGTGACGACGAGCCCACGATCGACAACGACGGGTCCCAGATAGGTCCCGTCGGTCAGCATCAGCACATCGCCGGGTGCAGCCTCGGCGATGGCGGCGGCAAGGCTGCCCGTTCCCGGCGCGACCCTGTGCTCCGCCGCCGCCAGCGGCGAGGCGAGAACAAGGCTGATCAGGAGGACGGGCAGCCGCATGGATCAGGCGCCCTTCGGTTCGACGAACATGCGTCCGCGCATTTCCATGTGCAGGGCATGGCAGAACCACTGGCAATAATACCAGTAGACGCCCGGATTGGCCGCGACGAAGGTGACAGAGCTTGTCTGCTGCGGTCCGATCTCCATCGCCACACCATGATTGCCCATGGTGAAGCCATGCGTCAGATCGTCGATCTCATCGAGATTGGTGACGATGACGGTGACTTCGTCGCCTTCCTTGACCGTGAAGCTCTCCTGGCTGAAAGCCGGAGCGACGGAGGTCAGATAGACGCGGACCTTGTTGCCGTCGCGGATCACCGCATCCGTCCATTCATCGATATTGACGCCATCGGCTTCGGCCTGCTTTCGCGTCTCTGCCCAGAGCGGATCCTTGCGATCCCAGGTCGAGCGGATATTCGGCAGGATCGACGGAGCAACCGCGATCGCGTCATGCGGCTCGGCAAAATTCGGGCCGTCATGCACGAGCTTCATCTTGTCGCCGGAGATGTCGATCAGCTGGTCGTTTTCCGGCTTCAGCGGGCCGACATTGAGGAAACGGTCCTTGGAGAACTTGCACAGGCAGACCAGCCAGTCGCTCGAAGCATCCAGCGTTTCGCCCATGACCGTCTTCAGGTGGCCCGGCTGATACTGGACGTCGATCTTGTCCTTGATCGGATTGATCTTCTCGCCAGCATAGGCCTTGATGGCGTCCTCGATGTTCCACTTGGCAACCTGGCTGTCGAGGAAGAGCGAGGTATAGGCATTGCCGCGGCCGTCGAAGGCGGTGTGCAACGGGCCGAGGCCAAGTTCCGGTTCGGCAACGACAGCACTGCGCGGTTCGGCGTTGTCGTAAAACAGGGCATCGAACTTGGTCACGTCAAGCACGGTGACGGTCGGCGAAAGCTTGCCGCCAATGCACAAGTGCTTCTTGTCCGGGGCCATGTTGCAGCCATGCGGATTGTTGGCGATCGGGATGTAGCGGGTGAACAGTGACTTGGCTTCCTTGCGACCGTCGAGCACCTTGACGCCATTGACCTCCTCGAATTGCCCGGCGGCGATCGCCTTTTCGATTTCGGCGAGGTTGAAGATGACGACATGGTCCATTTCAGACTTGGTCATCTCTTCGAGGGTCATCCCCATTTCGGAGTTGTAGCTGGTGGAGAAGGCCCATTTGCCTTCGTAGTCGGCGTCGCAATTGTCGAGATTGCCCGACACCTTGACCTGCCAGGCGACATCCCACTTTTCGGCATCGACGGCCGTGAAGATGTTCACATAGGTGGAGACATCCGTCATCGTCGAGCCATCATTGACGAGCGGCGCTTCGTCTTCGCCGTTGCAGAAGACGTAGTTGGTCTTCGGCCATTTCTGCGGACGCATGCCATGGATGCCCTTGGCATTCGGGATTTCCAGAATGGCATCGGTCTTCATGACGTCGCAGCGAACGCGGGCGACGCGGGTGTTGGCCTTGTCGTTCATGAACAGGAAGCGGCCGTCATATTTGCCCTCGGTGAAGGACATGTGGACGTGGTGAAGATCGCCATTGTCATGGATCTTCTTGCCGTTGGCGGCGAGCTGCTTCTTGGTCTTCTCGGACATCGTCCGCTGATGGATGCGGATCGATTCGTTGGTCTGGCCCCAGCCGGTGGCCGAGCAACGGTTGAACACCGGAACGCGCATCAGCTCGCGCATCGAGGGAATGCCAAGAATGCGCATTTCACCGGTCTGGCCGGAGGACCAGAAGCCGTAATAGTCATCGAGTTTGCCGGGCGCGACAGAGCCATCGCCTTCCGCGGCCGCGAGCGCCGGTGTCGCCATGACGGCGGCTCCGAGGCCCAGTGCGCCGGCTCCCATGCTTCCGGCCAAAACGGCACTGCCGGCCGTGGCGCTGAACAGCTCTCGCCGGCTCAGGCCCTTGGTTTCTTTGGTTTTCATCGTCGATGTCCTCCTTCGGTTAGATTTGGCTTCAGTTAGACTTTGGCTGCGGATTGGTTGATCGGTGCCCCGCCCGGGCTTGCCGCTAGCTTAGCCCGCGACTTCATCTTCTTGATCACCACGGGGCAGACGGTTTCGGACTGGTAGAGCACCTGGCAGTGGAGGCAGTTGATGCACTCGTTCGGATTGATTTCGCCGGTCTTGTGGATGGCCTGCACCGGACACTGGTTGGAGCAGGTCTGGCAGGGATTTCCGCATTCGTGGTAGCGCTTCAGCCAGTCAAACATGCGCATGCGGGCCGGGATCGCGAGTGCGGCACCCAGCGGGCAGAGATAGCGGCAGTAGAAACGCTCGACGAACAGGCCGGCAACGAGAAGGGCGCCGGCATAGGCCACGAACGGCCAGGCACGGATGAACTTCAGGATGATCGCCGTCTTGAAGGGTTCGATCTCGGCCAGGTGCTCGGCCTGCTCCACACTCATCAGCGAGACGCCGAACAGACCGAGGAAGATCATGTACTTGAGCGGCCACAGGCGCTCATGCAGTCCCCAGGGTAGGGTCCATTGCGGGATATGCAGCTTGCGGGCGATCTGGTTGGTCAGTTCCTGCAGCGCGCCGAAGGGACAAAGCCAGCCGCAATAGGCGCCGCGCCCCCAGAACAGAAGTGCCGCCGCCACCGAGAACCAGAGGATGAAGGTCAGTGGATCGAGCAGGAAAGCCTGCCAACTGAAACCGGTGACGAGACTACCGAACAGGGCCATCAGGTTGACCACGGAGAGCTGGGCATTGGCATACCAGCCGAGGAAAACCAGTGTCACCGTCAGGAACAGGATCCGGAAGATGTAGAAGGCGCGGGCGTTTCTGACGGCATAGGTCTGGAAGAAGAAGACCGCCGTCAGCACGAAGAGCGTGGCACCGAGCACCGTGATCTCCAGCGTCTTGTCGCGCCAGATACGCTTCCAAAGATCCGCCTGGGCGGAGCCCTCGTCCTGCTCGGCAACGGCCTTGACCTCGACGGGAGGGGCGACGACGGCCTTCAGATACGTCTGCGGCAGCTGATAGCCAAGCTCGAAGGTATGAAAAACCTTCTCGATCGGCCCGACCTCGCGATGCGCCAGAAGCTGGATACGGAACGGCTTGCTCGGATCGAAGCCGACATTCGCAGGAATGCGAAAGAGGTCCATCTCAGAGAATTCGGGCGCTCCAGGCAGTGCGATCCCGCCCAGGCGGCGATGATCGCGGTCGCGAAAGCGCACCGAAACGTCATCCTGGATCAGCACGATGCGATCGAAGATGCCGCCGCGCACATAGCCGGAGCCTTTGAACGAGTAGAGCCCCCTGCCAACGATGGCGATGGCGCTTTCGCCCTCCTTCAACCAGCTCTTTAGATTGGCCTCCTCGGCCGGGCCAAGGAGAGCCTTGCCGATGGCAGGCACCGAGACCAGCGCCGCATGCATGTCGATGAAGGTGGTTTCAGGCGGCTCCGTCAGGGCACGCTCGCGGGCACGCACATCGGCATGTTCGGCGAATGCGGCATTGACCTGCGCCACGTCCAGCGACAGCCGGCGGATCGTCCCGTCTCCCTCCGCCTCGGTCCAATCGACCGGCGCAGACGCATCGACATTGACCGTGAAGCGTGGGCCGGCCTGGTCGCTCTCCGGCGTCAGGCCACCAAGCCCGAGCGCCCGCGCCACCTTCAGGCCGGAGCGCACGATCGAATCGTCGATCACCATCACGGTGACCGTCGCACCGGAGATGATATCCACATCGTGGGACGTACCGCCGGATTTCGCCTCGGCGGCGAGGTCCAGTCCTGCATAGCCCGACACCAGCGCCTTGACCTTGGCTTCGGGAATACCGATCAGGACGATCGGCTCGGAATGCTTCACCAGCTGCACGCCGATAATCTTGGCGTCGAGACCAACGGCCACCAGGGTGTGGATGGGTTTGCCGGAATAGCCGGTCGTGCCGACGAAATCCGAGGTGAGGAAGATCCAGCCCACAGTCTCGCCGCCCTTCAGTACGGGCGCGACCGGCAGATCTGCGCGGATGGGACCGAAGCCGTCTGCCCCCGGCACGAGATCGGAGACCTTGGCCGCCGGCAGATACTTTTGCAGCACCGACGCCGCGCTAGCCGAGTAAGCCAGGCAGAGAGAGGCACAGAGCAAAAGAACCAGACGGAAGAGTTTCATCCCAGATTTCCCGCAAATCGTTGCAGGACCATTGGCGTCTTCCGAGTTAAGGATCGTTGCGCCAGATCAAGCACTGAAGCAATTCTTGAATGATTGCAGGCGACTGGAAGGCGGCATATCAGTTGCGCGATCCGACAACGGTCGACGGTTGTCGACGGCCCGCAGACTGCGGGTCAACCTCTCGACTTACCCGGCAAACAATGACATTGCACGCCTCGGCGACCGGCAGATCCGGATCCCATCTCGCGTTTTGACAGTCGGTGGCGGTGACAAATGAAGAATGAGAGCAGCGCGAAGCCGCAGCACCTGGACCGCCCTGCCCTCGGCATCATCCTGCGCATACTCTCCGGCGCGCTCTTTGCGGCGATGGCTGTTTTCGTCAAAGCGGTTTCTGCAGATGTGCCCGTGGGCCAGATCGTATTCTTCCGGTCGACATTCGCGCTCGCACCCCTCGTCTGCTTCCTCTGGATACGAGGAGAGTTTCCAGGCGGACTCGCGACAAGGCGTCCGCTCGATCACCTGCTGCGATCAGCACTCGGCGCGGCAGCCATGTTTGCGTCCTTCGCCTCGATTGCCCGCCTGTCACTCGCGGAGGCAACCTTGCTGGGTTACCTCTCTCCCGTTTTCACGGCAATTGCAGGCGTCCTCATCCTTTCGGAACGGGCAACGGTCTGGCGGGTCGCAGGAGTCATCTTGGGCACTCTCGGCGTGTTGGCACTCGTCTGGCCGGAACTTGGTCAAACAACGGTCGACGACACTCGTCTAGCCGGCTTCGGCTTCGGTCTCCTGATGGGGCTGCTCACGGCATTCGCTCTGATTATGGTGCGCAGCCTCAGCCGGACGGAAAGTCCAGGCGCTATCGCATTCTATTTCGTCGTGGCATCCATGATCGGCGGCATCGCGACGCTCCCCTTCGGCTGGGCCGTCCCGAGCCTATCCCAATTGCTGTGTCTCGTCGGCGCCGGCATTTTCGGAGGCTTCGCACATATCTGCATGACGCTGGCCTTCCGCTACACGGAAGCCTCGCGCCTCGCCCCGTTCGAATATCTGGCGATCCTGTGGCCGATCTTGGCCGATCTCGTCCTGTTCGGTCAGCCGCTGACGCATCCCTTCCTCCTCGCCCTGCCGCTCGTCCTATCGGGGGCCGCCGTTGCGGCGCTCGAAGCAAAGCGGCGGGCCTCGCCCTCAAAGAGCAAGACCCCATGAGCTTGCAGACACGTTGTTTACCCGCGCCAGCGGAACGATGACCGAGCACACCTTGCACCGCAGCACGATGTCATCGAAGTGACGCGCAGCAATGCGAAGACTATCCTGACTGGTCCATGCAGGAGGCCCGTTACCCCCCCTGCGTTCAACTCTGCCGAACCGGACAGCATGGCAAAGGGAGGTGGAGAATACTGATGAGGATCACTTTTTGACTTCTATCAACCGGAGGCAGGGGCTAGGTTGCCGCTCACGAATGGCGAATCGTTCGCAACCGGTGCGGATGACGGCCCGCGCAAAATCGCTTCGGTAAAGTGAACTAGAAATCACGGTCGCTATGGTAAACTCGCAAAAGAGGAACACCCGATCGCTCCCCAACGCGCGGGGCTATGTCGTCGCGGTTGTCGGAACGGTAGCGGCCATCGGTGGCGCACGTTTTGCCATGGGCGACGCCGCTTCGGAAACGCTCTCCCTGTTTCTGGCGATTTCGGTCGTCGCCACAGCTCTGATTGGCGGGGCGGGCCCGGCCCTGCTCGCAGCCATCTTAGGCCTCACCGGTTGGCTCTTTTCCGGTCAGTTTCCTCTCCCCGAAACAGCACGCTTCGAAACAGGCGCGCTTGCCGTCTTAGCCGCGCTTATTGTCTGGCTTGCCTGGCGATCAGATGAAAATCGAGACACGCAGTCGGAACTGAAAGAAGCACTGGACGACCGCGAGGCGCGGCTTGGGTCGATCCTCGACACCGTGCTCGATGCTACCATCGTCAGCGACGAGAACGGGATCATCATTTCGTTCAACTCCGCAGCGGTCCGTCAGTTTGGCTATTCGGAAGACGAAGCGATCGGTCAGAACCTGAAACTGCTCATGCCTCAGCCCTACCGCCTGGAGCATGACGGCTACATGCGCCGCTACATGGAAACGGGCGAAAAGAGGATTATTGGTGTCGACCGGGTCGTGGTCGGCCAGCGCAAGGACGGTTCGACCTTTCCGATGAAGCTTGCCGTCGGCGAGATCAAACGCGGCGGAAAACGGTTCTTCACCGGGTTTGTCCGCGACCTCACGGAGCGAGAAGAATCTGCGGCGCGCCTGCAGGAGATCCAGACCGAACTCGCAAGGCTCGGCCGATTGAACGAAATGGGAGAGATGGCATCGACGCTGGCACACGAGTTGAACCAGCCATTGTCGGCGATCGCCAACTATGTGCATGGCTGTGCGCGTTTGTTGCAGAACGCGGTTGACGATCGCGATATCCAGGTTCGCGACGCCTTGCTGGAAGCGGGAGAGCAGAGCATCCGCGCCGGGCAGATCATTCGACATCTGCGCGAGTTCGTCACCAAAGGCGAGACGGAAAAGCGCGCGGAGAGCCTGCGCCAACTCGTGGAAGAGGCCGGAGCGCTCGCGCTTGTCGGCTCACGGGAAAAGGGCGTGCGCACCGTGTTCGATTTCACCTCCGACAATGATCAGGTCTTCGTCGACCGCATCCAGATCCAGCAGGTGCTGACCAACCTTATGCGCAACGCGATCGAGGCGATGAAGCACACGGAAAACAAGGAAATCCGCGTCAGCGTCCGCTCGGACAAGATGGAACTGGTGACGGTGAGAGTTGAGGATTCCGGTCCCGGGATATCTCCTGAAGTCGCTCAGGATATCTTCAAGCCATTCACCACCACCAAGGCAGGAGGAATGGGGATCGGCTTGTCGATCTCCAGGCGGATCGTCGAAGCCCATGGCGGAGAGATGACCGTGTCCAAAAGTGAACTTGGCGGCGCCTGTTTCAGTTTTACCCTTTTGCAGCACGACGAGGGCCAGAATGCAGCCTGACGATTTTACCGTCCACATCGTTGATGACGAAGAGGCACTTCGCAAATCGCTGGGGTTCATGCTGACGGTGAACGGTTTCGGCGTGAGGCTTCATCCGACCGCAACCGCCTTTTCGGAGATTGCCCAGAGCCTTCGCAACGCAGTCCTGGTCACGGACATGCGCATGCCCGACATGAGTGGCCTGGACCTGGTGCGCAAGATATCGAGCATCTCGCCACCGATACCCTCGATCATCGTAACAGGGCATGGCGATATCCCGATGGCCGTCGAAGCGATGAAAGCCGGCGCCGTGGACTTCATCGAGAAGCCGTTCGAAGAGGCCGTGATCATTGAAGCGGTGCGACGGGCGGCCGAAAAACTGGCGGATTCATCTGCGGGCACGGTGAGCGTGGACGATCTCCGCTCACGCATTGGTAGCCTCAGCGAACGGGAACGGCAGATCCTGGCAGCCGTCGTGGCCGGGCAGCCGAACAAAGCCATCGCTTTCAATCTCGACATCAGCCCGCGAACCGTCGAAGTCCATCGCGCCAATGTGATGATGAAGATGAAAGCACGCAGCCTGCCGGAACTGGTGCGCATGTCGCTGACCGTCAGCATCTAGCCTGTCCAGCAAAGTTCTCTTAGCGGTTTTGCATCCGGACTGCGGAAAAACAAATAGATATATAATTTCAGGTGGTCGGCTTTTCACCGGAAATTCTCCCGCCGATTTCTCGCGTAATCCGACTTACGCTTGATCCATGACAAGGTCGTGCGTCTGCCAATATGCGATCACGAAGCTTGGTGAAAGACTACGACCGAGCTTCTGAGATCCCATTGTCCACGCTGTCTGCCATTGTTGCTGTTGTCAAAGACCCGGCCTTGCTGCGGTCGATCAGCTTTGCTCTCAACACGCACGGCCAGACAGTGGAGCAGTTCAACGACTGGACGATGGCGACCGAGGCGATCAGTCATGCGCAATGCGTCATTCTCGACACCTGCCTCCCGCCCGCCGATCTGACGGCCGGCCTCAGCCTGGCCAGCCGCGGCGTAAAAGTCGTCGTGCTCGCCGAGGACGACAGAGACTACGAGGGCTTCAACCCGGACGACATTTGTGTGCTGTCCAAACCCCTCAAGGGGCCGGATATTGCCAATGCCGTATCGGCCCTACGTAAGAACCCGTAGTGGAAGAACTCAATAGCGGCAAAGCCCCCGATCCAACATGATCTCTTCAACCAGAGGGGACATGCCGATGCAGACCGCCGCTTCGATCACACTCAATTCGCGTATCTCCGCCCCGCCGCGTGCGCGGAGCCAGGCGCATATCAGGCCCGTGACCTTTCATACGCCGGATTGTGTGATCTACGCCCAGGGCGAACGCACGCGTTCCCTCTACCAGATCGAATATGGGGCGGTGCGCATTTACCGCCTCCTGGCCGATGGCCGCCGTCAGATCGTCGCCTTTCACCTCGTCGGTGAGACCTTTGGCTTCGAGATCAACGACACCCACAGCTTCTATGCCGAGGCCATGGTGAACACCGGTCTGATCTCCATCGAACGCGACGCCGGCGGCCAGCTCAACGACCGCCTGGTCGGCGTCGCCTTGAAAGCCATGGTTCGCGCCCAGGAGCACCTGCTGGTCGTTGGCCGGCAGAGTTCGCTCGAGAAGATTGCCGTTTTCCTGGTGGACCTCGCCGATCGCGAGGGCGGCGCGGATGTGATCGACCTGCCCATGAGCCGTATCGACATCGGCGACTACCTCGGGCTGACCATCGAAACCGTTTCGCGCACGATCTCGAAACTCCGCGATATGGGGATCGTCAGGCTGCGCAATGCCCGCAGCATCGAGATCGTGAAACCCGAAAAGCTTCGGATGCTGAGCAACTAGAGCAAGTCCAGCAAAAGTGCGAAGCGGTTTTGCGTCCAAAATTGCGTGAAAACAAAGAGATAGAGCATTGAAGGCGCATCCGTTTTCGCCGGAAGTGCTCTATAGTCTTTCCGGCAAAACTGCGTCGGCATATGCGAAACAGCGGACCGAAGCCGGGCCCTGAGAAACGGTCGTCGCTCGGTCTCCGCACGGATCACCAGATCACTCATCTCCGCTTGCGACACGACGCTCGTCGTGACCGAGGCGACACCGCCCCCCCAGGCGACATGGAAGGTCTCTGCCTGCCGGAACGCGCGGAAGCGCGATCCACATAGAGGCTGGTTCAGTCAAAAAATGCCGCCCAGGGCCTCCCGGGCGGCATTTTCCATTCTGCAACAATCTTCCGGTTTACTTCGCTGCGGCGACAGCAGCGTCGATGCGCTCGCGGGCCTTCTTCGGAAGCTTGGCGGCGTTGAAGGCGTCGAGATTGGCGGCAGGGGCGTCCCCAACGAGGATGGCAGCGACCATACCCATGCCGACATGAGGCGCGCATTTCACACCGTAGACACCGGGAACCTCGAAGGTAACCTTGATCGTCTCGTTCATCTTGCCCTTGAACTCCGCAGCACCATCCGGGATCATGCCCTTGATGGTTTCGGCATTGTGGCCCTTGTCGGTGGGGATGAAGGTGACGGTATCACCGGGGGCAATCTTCAGGCCCGCAGGCTCGAACACCATGGCACCATCTGCACCCTTGTTCAGCATCTTGACTTCGAAATCGGCAGCGATCGAGAGCGCCGGGGCCGAAAGCAAAAGAACGGCTGCCATTGTTACACTACGCAGTTTCATTTTCATCTCCTTGGACAGGAACACCTCGTTCCGTTGGAGAAGTGATAGGCCAGGATGAACAAGCCTTCTTTGCGCAATATCAAGTACGGCAACGCTTAACCTGATTATCGACGCTCCGGAAGAGAATCCGCCAGCGACGCAAGTTCAGCCATATCGCGCACCAGGAGTTTCTGCCGACCGCCTTCGATCAGGCCCTTGCTCTCCCATGAACTAAAAATGCGCGACACCGTATGAATTGTCGTTCCGGTCATCTCGGCAATGTCCTGCCTTGAGATCGGGAAATCGATCCGTATTCCCGCAGCCTCCGAGCGACCAGCCTTTTGCGCCAACCTCAACACGGTATGCGCAACTCTCTTCTCGACTTCTTGCGTGGACATTTCGCGAATGCGGACATGCGCTTCCTCTAGCCTCTGTCCGATCGTCTCCATTGCACTGACGGCAAGTCTTGGATTTCGCTCTACGAATTTCGGCCACAACTCTGTTGGCCAGGACAGAACGATGCTTTCAGCAGCGGCAAGTGCAGTGCCTGGATAGTCGTGTCGTTGCAGAGCCTTAGCGAACCCAAACAGGTCGCCGGGATGAACGACACGCACGATGATCTGTTGACCGGCGCTCGTCACCTGGGTGACCTTGAGGCGACCATGCAGGAGTAAGAAGAAATATGAGGCGGGCTGTCCCTGTTCAAATACGGACTCCCCGATCGGCAGCCGCCGGGTCTGCGCTGGAACAAGCAGCGCGTCCAACTCGTCATCGGTCATCTTGTCGAATAATGACAGAGACTTGATGATCGTTCGATCAAGTTTCAAAACAAATCCCTCTCCCGCCAACAACGCGCACTCTCAGGGCCCCGAATACCCAATAGTGGCTGTGGCGAGTGTCCAAATCGAGGGGCAACCTACCTCACAAGGCACCGATCGAAAAGAGTAAAGGAGCGTACCAGCGACGATCTTCGACTAGTCGGAAGCCGACATGATCAGGGGGAACTCCGACAGAACAGCCACCGCTTTTGGGGTCGCGTATGAACGAGCTCAACGGCGATCTGTGTTTTCCGGCGGCTATGTAGACGCCGCAGGCTTCGGTAGTGACTGGCTGCCCTTCCTTGACGAGATCGACACGTCGATTGCAGGTCGTCGTCCATTCCCAGACATTGCCGGCAAAATCGGCAAGGCCATGCTCGCTTTCGCCGAAGCTTCCATAGGGAAGCGGCTCCGGATCTTTGGATCGCTTGCGTGCCGCCTCGCGCTCGTAGTCGGCAAGCCAGCGCAAGGCCGGGTTCCTATTGTCCGGATCTATACCAAGGGCGTCATCCGGAAACTTTTCACCAGCGGCAAAGGCCAACTCAACGTCACTCGGCAGGCGCCAGATCCCCCCGCTCTTTTCCGAAAACCACCGGGCATAAAGTGTCGCATCGTCATGGCTCACGCCGGTTGCCGGCATGTCAGGGCGCGATGGGGTGGTCGACTCCCGGGCCGGGCACGCACTGTCGGCAACGCAGGCATCGTAGTCCTGGGTGCTGACCTGATACTTCATAATGGTGACGGGCGACGTCATGGAAAGGTCAGCCTTCGGCCCATCGACGGCGTATCCAGCGCGGTAGAATTCGCCAGGCTGACGATAGACGAAACTGCCTGGTGCCACCGAGATGGTTGGAGGCGGCGACAGTTCGGCGCCGCCATTCAGCCGGACGATGCCTGACTGGAACACGACTGCGGTGGACAGAGCACTGATGAGCAGAAGTGGCAGTAGCACTGAGCCTATAGAATTGGACGGCCTGGGGGTGAGAACGGCGCCGGGCATGGCGATTTCCAACGAGTTAGAGAGGAAGTTCACGGGGTGCTCAACAAGCACCCCGTGCGTTCACGAGGGTCAGCTTTCCGGCTTCACCACGGCGGTCATCAGATCGTCGTTCCAGTCGCCGGTGACCTTGAAGTGGGCGGCGGCACCCTTTTCGAAGGCTTCGATCAAGTTGTGGTTCACATAGGCGTAGATGCCCGGCTGCTGGAAGGTGTAGTAGGCCGCGCCGGCAGCACCACCAGGGATGAACCAGGTTTCCTGGTCGAGCTCTGGCGGGTTGGCAAACTTGCCGGTCGCCCACACATAATCACCATGGCCGCCGATCAGGTGCGGACGGGTGTCACGATTGGCCTGCGAATGCAGGATCAAGACCCGGTCACCGACTTCAGCCGTCATCGCATTGTCGCCTGTCAGCGCTCCGACCGCGCCATTGAAGACGATGTGGCTCGGGGTCAGCGTGTTCATCACTTCGAGCACATCCGAATAGGCGTCGCCGGCACTCTCGTATTTCTTGTAATTGCCGTCGGCATCCTTGGGGACATAAAAGTCCTGCTCGCCTACATAATATACCTTGTCATAAGGCAGATCATTGCCCTTGTGGTCTTTCAGACCTTCACGCGGCAGGACCATGATCGCGCCATTCATGCCCGAGGTGACGTGCCACGGCACCATGCCGGGAGGTGCACAATGGTAGACGAAGACGCCTGCCTTGGTGGCCTTGAAACGCAGGACCGCCGTTTCGCCCGGATTGACCAGAGTCAGCGCACCGCCGCCAAGCGCACCGGTTGCCGAATGGAAGTCGATATTGTGTTGCAGCGTGTTGGTGTCGGGGTTGATCAGCGTCAGCTCAACATAGTCGCCTTCATGAACGACCATCATGGGACCGGGGACCGAACCGTTGAAAGTCATGGCATGCACTTCGGTGCCAGCGTCATCAATGACGATCTTCTTTTCCTCAATGGTGAGCGTGAACTCGACTACCTTCGGCCCGCCTTCGGCCTTCTGAGCATGCGCATGGACGAAGGGAGGTGCGATAAGATCGACCTTCACTCGCTCCAGCTTAGCGATGTCTGCGGCAACGGCTGCGGCGTTGGTCTTGATGTCGCCGCCTTCGGCGCGTGCCACTGTCCCGGTCAGAACGGGCACAAGCGCGCTTGCAAAGACAGCCCCCGCAAGCATTGTTCTTCTGGTCAAATTCAGGCACTGGGTCATGATCTTTTCTCCTTGTCCGGCAGCGAGCGTTTCGCTCTAACTGTTGACATTGTTTTACTTCATGACACGCCGTTCTATTTGACTTGGAACAATGAGCTGCTGAGTAATCAGTGCGTCATTCAGCCGCCGACCAAATAATAGATTTACTGCAGCCCTTTGATCGAGATCAATTACTTTGCCTGAAGATCTCTCAGGCAGGATCAATCGAAAATTTTTTGAGAACCGCTTCCATGGGCCATAAGGAACAATCGACCAGTCGCGGGATCCCGCGAGGCCTCCAACGCGACGGTCTCGCCCTGCTGTCCTATGGGTTTCGGCCCTTCTATCTAGGGGCGTCTCTGTGGGCCATCGCGACGGTCACAATCTGGATTTGCGCGATGAACGGCTGGCTCCAGGTGGCGGAAGTCTATGGTCCATCCGTCTGGCACGCGCATGAACTTTTGTTCGGCTTCATGCCGGCAGTTCTGGTCGGATACTTGATGACAACAGTTCCAAACTGGACCGGACGCTTTCCACTGTCAGGCAAGCCGCTTGGTTGCCTCGTCCTCACCTGGATTGCCGGCCGCATCTCCATGCTGATGGTCGCAGACACAGCTGCCCTGATCACACTCCTGATCGATTGGATCTTCCTTCCACTCTTCGCGTATTTCTGCGTGAGGGAAGTATGGGTTGCGAGGAGGGTCGCGGATGCGAAGCCAATCCTTTGCCTCACGTCTCTCGCCCTGATCAATGCCGGATTCCACATCGTTGCCATGACAGGAGGGGATGTGGGGGCCTGGGCGCGGGCAGGCCTTTCAGTCTATGTCCTGTTGATCACGGCGACCGCGAGCAAGCTCATCCCGAGCTTTACAAACAACTGGCTTGCCCAGGCAGGCAGGCCACGCCTCGCCCCCGGAAATCGCGTGATCGATCGTTTCGTCCTTATTGCCACTCTCATTGCTGCGACGGCCTGGACCTTTGAGCTGGCCGGCCCACTCACGGCAATCTTGGCACTTGTGGCAGCCGGCTCGCACTTCGTCCGCGCAAGTAGATGGTTCAGGCCAATCATCCTACGATCGTCCATGATCGCAGCGATGCAGGTCTGCTACGGCTTCATCCCTCTCGGCCTGCTGGGAATTGCGGCAACCGCGCTCGATATACTCGGCCCGCTCGCTGCAATGCATCTTCTTGCTATCGGAGCCGTCACCGGAATGATGATTGCGATCATGAATCGTTCGATCCGGCTTCATACGGGTCGAGATGAAAAGTTCTCTTGGTGTCAACGGCTGTCCGTCCCACTCTTGCTGCTCGCAGCAAGCGGCCGCACCGCAGCCGACATCGTTCCGGGATACTATGGGGCACTTATCGCAACGTCTGGCCTTTTCTGGATTGCCGCCCTTGTATGCTTTCTAAGCGACAATGCAGTTCTCCTGTGCCACGTTCAGCGGCAACAAGGTCGTCAGGCCTCACCGCCAACTCGGATCAACATGCGATAGGCACGCTTTGACGCATCGAGATTGCCCACCCATTGGTGACCGCGTTTTTCCAACTCGGCGCCAAGAAAGCGCGACTCTTCTGAAAACACGGCGAAAAGCACTTCGCCCGGCTCCATAAGCTCGATAAGCGAGAGAACTTTCTCCATAGGAGCCGGTGGCTCCTGTTCAGTGAGATCGATCCTCCACAACGGATCGGGCCAAGCAGCGGCTTCTTCGGCACCCAACGATACGAGGACCGTTGGCGATGCCTCGGCAGCCGGGATAAACAGAACCTCCCACTCGCCGCCATCCAACTCCTTGAGCTCGGCCGAATAACCACGGCGCGCCATGACGCTTAACAGCGGCACTGGGCGAAAGGTCGCAAGCAGACGCAAGCCTTCCCCTGGCTTTAACGACTGAACTGCATCCATGATTGCGGGAAATGGCTCACCTCCGTCACGAAGGATGGGCCGGACGTCGAGTTCTTTGAAACTGGCTGTTGTCGACACTTGACCTCCCAATTTTCAACTTCACCTGTCTGATCACGATGAACCGGCATGGGAGCGACCGCTATCGCCCGATCGCTCCCATGCAGTTCAATGACCACCACCGCAGTTGCAGTTGCAGCCTTCGTGCTTCTTCCGGCGAATGCGGACTTCCCATATCTCCGGACCACGGGAAAGGTATTCCCACCCGAACATCCCATCATAATGCATCTCGAGATGGTAGTAGAGCGGAACCGGATCATGATCGACGGTCAGGATCAACTGGTAATCCGGAAGCAGTGAATTCAACATTCCGAATATACGGGGATGCCTTTCCACGCGCGGAATCTCGCGCACGTCGAGCTTGAGAATATGATCTTCAACAACAGTCATTCGCTGGCTTTCTTCAATGCAAGTTGCGGGAGTCGCATGCGGCGTAAGCTGCACCGCAGGATACTGAAGCACCGGCGCCTAGGCTTCGTTGTGCTGTAACAAGCAAAACCAGGAAAGCAGTGTTCCTGTTTGCCTTTCGACAACGAAGCGATGGCACCTGGCACTATCGTTAGGGCACCGAACCGGAGCGATACAATGAACACAGAGATTATCCGCCGTTATGGCGAAAGCCGCCTGCCCCGTTACACAAGTTATCCGACGGCGCCCCGCTTCTCGCCCAGTATTGGAGCAGGCACCTATCGTGATTGGCTGGCGAACATCCCCAAAAGCGAACCGGTGTCGCTTTACCTTCACGTGCCCTTCTGTCGATCCATGTGCTGGTATTGCGGCTGCCACACCACGATCACCCAGAAGGACGCACCGATCCTCGACTATCTGACCGTGCTGAAACAGGAAATCAGGCTGGTAGCAAAAGCCATCGGGCGGCGACAGGATGTCAGCGACATTCACTTCGGCGGCGGCACACCCACGATCATGACGCCGGAGGAGTTCCTCGATCTGACTACCACGCTCACAGCGGCCTTTGGTATTGGCGGCGCGACCGAACTGGCGGTGGAAATCGATCCGAGAACGCTTAGCCCCGAAATGTCAGAAGCACTCGGAGAAGCGGGAATGACCCGTGCGAGCCTTGGCGTGCAGAGTTTCGACCCCAAGGTGCAGAAAGCGATCAATCGCATACAGTCGGCAGAGCAGACGGCAACGGCCCTGTCGAACCTGCGCAGGGCTGGAGCCAGAAGCGTCAACTTCGACCTGATCTATGGCTTGCCCCATCAAACCGTAGACTCTGCAATTGAAACTGCGCGCATGGCTGCTGCTATGCGCCCTGAACGCTTTGCCGTCTTCGGTTACGCCCATGTCCCGGCCTTCAAGAAGCACCAACGCCTGATCGACACGGCAGCGCTCGGCGACGCACATGATCGACACGCCCAGGCGGAAGCCATCGCGGCGACGCTGTGCGAAGCCGGATACCGACGGATCGGTCTCGACCATTTTGCGCTTCCTGAGGATCAGCTTTCGATTGCCGCCGATCACCGGGCGCTGCATCGCAACTTCCAGGGATATACGACCGACACTGCGTCGACGCTGATCGGGTTCGGCTCGTCGGCGATCGGACGTCTTGCCGAAGGCTATGCGCAAAACGATGTCGCCATCGGACGATATGCCAGCCTCATTTCTTCCGGGAACTTTGCCACATCGAAAGGCTACCGCCTCACACAGGAGGACCGCGTCCGCGCCTGGATCATCGAACGGTTGATGTGTGACTTTCAGGTGGATTTTACAGCCAAGCCAGATGGCTTTGAACTTCCCGAGGGGAGCTTTGGAAAAGCCAATCTGCTGCTCAAGACCTTGTCGGACGAAGGCATTGTGACCTGGCGTGGCGATGTGCTGAGCGTGGACACACAGCACAGGTTCCTGGTCAGAACGGTAGCGTCCTGCTTTGACGCCTATCTGGGAGAAGCGGGCAGAACACACGCCACCGCGGCCTGAGACAAAACGGCGATAGACGAGAAAGCCCGGTCCGACTGCTCGGTCCGGGCTTTCCCTTTGCGCGATCGCGGATCAGCGAACGAGCGCGCGGTAGATCTGCGGCAGGGCTGCCGGCAGGCGCCGGATATCGGGCACGACGGCATAGCCGTGATGGCCGAAGACGGCGGGCACATAGGTTTTGGCATCCTGATCGACGGTGACGCCGAAGACATGGATGCCACGTCGCCTTGCTTCGCTCACGGCCCGACGCGTGTCTTCAAGCGCAAAACGTCCCTCATAGTGATCGACATCGTTCGGCTTGCCATCGGTCAGGACAAGCAGCAAGTGCTTGCGATTGGGGCGCTCAGCAAGCTTGGCCGTCGCGTGACGGAGTGCTGCCCCCATGCGGGTATAGTAACCGGGTTTCAGCGCGGCGATGCGATGGCGCACTATCGCACTCATCGGCTCGTCAAAGTCCTTGATCGTCTCGACACGCACCCAATCCCGCCGTCTCGACGTGAAGCTTAGGATTGAATGCATGTCGCCACAGGCAGCAAGCCCCTCGGTCAACACCAAAAGGGCCTCCTTTTCGACATCAAGAACCCGGCGGTCGTTGAACCAGGCGTCAGTCGACAATGAGACGTCGACCAGCAGGGTCACTGCGAGATCATGGGCCTGGGGCCGGCTTGCGAGGTGGATGCGGTCGGAGCATTCACCGCTCGCGGCATGTTCAGTGCGGCTACGAACCACGGCGTCGAGATCGAGATCGGCACCGTCGACCTGTGCACGCAGCACCTCATGGCGCGGGCGCATCGCCTCGAACTGCCGCCGCACACGACGAACCAGCGCTTTCATCTCTGCCGACAGGATAGGCGAAGGGCCTTCGTCAGACGCCGGACCTGCAATGACCCGGCAGTGGTTCTTGAGATAGACCCCACGCCTGTAGTCCCATTCGGGATAGGTGAGTTCCGCCTCAATCGCGGAATGGATGAGCACTTCCGGCGGCAGGTCGAGGTCGAACCGAAATTTAGCTGCAGGTCGGCCCTTGCGTTCGCCAAGCACCATCTCGTCGAGTTCATCGGCAGCCGACGCATCGTGATCGTCGCTGTCATCGGCGGGACGATCGACATTGGCCATTTCGGCCATGGCGAGGATCTTTTCGAAGCGGTTGAGGATGAAGGGGCTGCGCTCGCCCTTGGCGGCAGAATCCTTTTCGCGCGTCGCGACATAGCGGCCAGCGGCTTGTGCATCCGCCTGACTGGCGCCGACCGGCTGGTCCGTGTACTGGCGATCAGCCCATTCTTCCCGGACGACGGCTTGCGGCCAAAGCGGCACGGGCAACATCGGCAGATAGCCTGGAGGCGCCCTCCCCGGCATATCATCCCCCGCCGAAAGCGGGGCAAGCCCGACACCACGGCGCAGGAGATCGATGATACGATCCTCCAGCAACCCCTCGACCCTTGGCAGAGAGCCACGCCGGCGCTCCGACAAGAGGGCGCTGCAAAGCCGGCGATAACAATCAATGAGACCGGGAAAAGCCTTCAACACCCGCTCTTCAAGCACCGACGCCGCCTCCAGCATGGCGAGATCTGCCTTAAGCGGATCGATTTCGGTGATTGGCTGAAGCGGCATGACGGCCATGGCAGCCGCCAGCCAGATATAGAGATCGCGGTTGAGCGCCTGCTCCGGCATGAGATCCAAGACTGGGGGCAACATCACGCTTGCTTCGTCCCGCGCCGGGTGGATGAGCTTTTCCTCGCCGAGCCCCATGCGCTGGCGCAGCTTCAGCCGGTGTTGCGAGGTCTTGCCCCGTGCGGGGACCAGTTGCACCGTCTTTTCCCCACCGAAGCCACGGAAGCAGACGGAAAGCACCGGAAGCACCTCTTCCAGCATGACGGCAGCGTTTGGGTAACGCGGCCAAGTGCGGGTATCGCCAGCGAGCCTGTGCCAGGCGCGCCCGACCGTTTCCTCGAGCTCCAGAAAGTCCAGCATGACATTCTCCTAGCGGATGACCGCCTTTGCCAGTTCGAGAAGGGCAGTGCGCACGTCGGGTTCGTCGGTCAGCGGCTCGATCATGGCGGCGCGAACGGCGTCACGCGGAGACAGACCGGCATCGATCAGGCTGGCGCAATAGACGAGGAGGCGCGTCGAGACGCCTTCCTCCAGGTCATGACCTTTCAGTGCGCGCAGCCGTCTGGCGAGTTCAACGAGGGGCTCGACCGTGACAGCGGGCAATCCGCTTTCGGCCGAGACAACCTCGATTTCCCGCGCCTTGGGCAGGAAGTCGAATTCAATGGCGACGAAACGCTGGCGGGTCGAGGGCTTCAGCGCCTTGAGCAGGCTCTGGTAGCCGGGATTGTAGGACACGACCAGCATGAAGGCCGGCGGCGCCGCGAGTTCTTCGCCGGTGCGTTCCAGAGGCAGGATACGCCGGTCGTCGGTGAGCGGATGGAGGACCACGGCGACATCCTTGCGCGCCTCGACCACCTCGTCGAGATAGCAGACGCCACCGTCCCGGACCGCCCGGGTCAGCGGTCCGTCGACCCAGACCGTCTCTCCGCCCTTGAGCAGGAAGCGGCCGGTGAGATCGGCAGCGGCCAGATCGTCGTGGCACGAGACGGTGGTCAGCGGCAGATCGAGCTTCTGTGCCATATGGCTGACGAAACGGGTCTTGCCGCAGCCCGTCGGACCTTTGAGGAGCAGCGGCAGTTGCCGTGTCCAGGCTGTTTCGAACAGGGCGCATTCGTTGCCGGCTGGAGAATAGGCCGGGATTTCAGGCTGAATGTTGCGGGCGATGAGATTCATGGTGCTGATCCTCAAAATTGGGGAGAGCCCCGCCGCTTTTTGAAACAGCGGGGCCGCTATTTCACTCGGCAGGCTCGACATAGCCGCCGAAGGCAGGCTCTTTTTCCTTGCCCGGCATCAACACGGCCCAGACGAACATCAGGGCCGAGACCAGCACGACGGCGCCGGAGCCGAGGCGCACCCAGTAGAACAGCGCCAACTGGTCCTGGACAGCCATGTAGCTTTCGCCGAGCACGCGCTGAAGATGCACCTGCAGGACACCGGCAAAGGTGAGCGCAAAGGTCATCACCGACATCGCCGTGCACATCATCCAGAAGCTCGCGATCGACAGCCACTGGTTATAGGGTTGGCGGCCGCGCATTTCCGGGATGGCATAGGCCATGATCGCAAGGTTGAGCATGACGTAGGCGCCGAAGAACGCGAGGTGTCCGTGGGCTGCCGTCACCTGCGTGCCGTGGGTGTAGTAGTTGATCGAGGACAGTGTGTGTAGGAAGCCCCAGACGCCGGCACCGAAGAAGGCCATGACCGAGCAGCCGATCGACCACAGAAGAGCTGCCTTGTTCGGATGCTTGCGACCGGCCTTCCAGGTCATCACGAAGGTGAAGATGACCATGGTGAAGAAGGGTGCGACTTCAAGGGTCGAGAAGAGCGACCCAATCCACTGCCAGTAGCCTGGCGCGCCGATCCAATAGTAGTGATGGCCCGTGCCGAGAATGCCGGAGAACAGCGCCAGCCCGATGATGACATAGAGCCACTTCTCGACCACTTCGCGATCGATGCCGTTGAGCTTGATCATCAGGAAGGCGAGCACCGAGGCCATGATCAGCTCCCATACGCCTTCGACCCAGAGGTGGACGACATACCACCAGTACATCTTGTCGAGTGCCAGATTCGTTGGGTTGTAGAAGGCGAAGAGGAAGAAGATCGCCACACCCCACAGCCCAAAAATCAGGATGTTGGTGACGACGGTCTTGCGGCCCTTCAGCGACGTCATGGTGACGTTGAACAGCAACATCAGGGCGACGATGACGATTCCGACCTTGATGATGAAGGGTTGTTCGAGGAACTCGCGGCCCTCATGAATGCCCAAGAGGTAACCGACGACAGCGGCGGCGGCGGCAATGAGGAAGATCCAGAACTGCACGATGGCCAGCTTTGGGCTGTAGAGCTCCGTCTCCGCCTCTTCCGGCAGCAGATAATAGGTGGCGCCCATGAAGCCCATCAGCAACCAGACGATCAGGGCGTTGGTGTGGATCATGCGCACGATGTTGAAGGGGAGTAGCTCGGAGAGCGTATTGGGCAGCACGTAGATCGTACCCGCGACGACCCCGAACAGGACTTGGGCGATAAAGAGGCCGAGCGCACCGTAAAAATACAGCATCGCGACCTTCTGGCTTTGATATTTCATTTTGTGTCTCCTTGGGTCACGAAGGGCTCAGCCAGCCTCGTTCGGCGGCCAGTTCTGCGTCTTGATTTTGCTGGTCCATTCGAGGAAGTCTGCGAGATCGTTGATCTCTTCGTCGGTCAGATTGAATTGCGGCATCTGGCGGCGACCTTCGACACCAGAGGGCTGTGCCGCCATCCAAGAGCGAAGCGTCTCGCGTGCACCGTCGCGATCGTCCTGGCCACCCCAGCGGGTCCAGACATTGCCGAGTTCGGGCGCGAAGTAGGCGCCTTCACCCAAGATCGAGTGGCAGTTGATACAGGCGTTCTTTTCCCAGATATGCTTGCCGCGCGCGACGCTGTCGGTCAGCGTCGCTTCATCTGTTGAAGTAGTGCGGATGTAGTAATGGCTGTGGGCGGTGAGCCCCACGAAGATCGCAAAAAAGAATATGGAGCCGCCATAGAAGACGTTGCGCGCTCCGGTCTTGGTCAGGCGCTCTGCCATGCCCTTGTCCTTCCGTCTGCCAGGCTTGAAAGGCCCGACCTGGTTTCCCCGCCTCGAAGGCTTCGGCGATCCCCTCGCCGGCTCTGCGGGATGTTCTTTTCATAGAGAGTGATCGGAGTTGTTCTTTGCGCTTTGGCAAGCAACGACGCGAATGTTCAGCCCAAAAGAAGGACCACCAGCGACCGAGACAGGGCGGCGATCAGAATGATGCTCAACCAGCATATGAGCGCAATCCGCATGGGATGATGTCCGCCCCTGAGTTCGAGGAAGTCGAGCACCACAAGCCGTCCCTTGGCAAAGGCAATCGCAAGAACGGCGGCAATCGGTACGATCGTTGGACCGGCGAGCGCCGTAACAATCGCGCCACCAATTGCGAAGGTCATCAGCATGGCGAGCACACCCACCAAATCCTCGTGCTGTCTGCGGGTCATGAGAAGCCTCACGCAAGATAGAGAATGGGAAAGATGACCAACCAGACGAGGTCGATCACATGCCAGAGTGTGGCGATCAGGACCAGGTTTTCCCGTGCCGGGCGCCAGGCGACAAGAAGAAGAGCAATAGCGCCGAAAAAGACATGCAGCAGATGGAAGCCGGTAATGATGAAATAGAGCTCGAAGAAGGTGTCGAGCGTTGCATCCTGAGCGTAGCGAACCTCACCCCAGTATTCGAAGAGCTTGACCGCCACGAAGCAGAAGCCGAGCAGGGCTGCAATCGTCAACGGCCGTTTCACCGCCTCAAGATCAAGCCGACTTCGCATCGCCACGGCGACAAAGTACCCACTGACCAGCAGGATAAGCGTGTTCGCGCCGGCGATCCCCGGCCTTAAATGCAGACGCGCCAGTTCGAAGGCCTGGGCATCAAAGGTCGACACGACGAGGAAGCCAAGGATCAGGATGCCGAAAGCGATCAGCTCGCTCCACACCAGTATCCAGAGCAGCAGGTGGTCGTCCTTTGCCTCGTCCTGGAGGCTCGTTTGCATAGCCATGGTCAGATCTCCCGTTGGTCGGGATCGATTCTAAAGAAAAATCCGAAGCGCTCTTTGTGGGAGCGCAAAGAAGACTGACGAAAGACAAGGCAGAGTGCTTCCTGAACAGAAGGAAACGACTGAAATGACGGATGCACAAATCGGCCTTGTCGTTGCGACACCTGTCATCGTGGGCTTTGCCCTGATGCTGAAACGCATGGGGGTGCTCCAGGGCGGGGGCACTCTAGCCGCCGTTCTGACTTCGCTTGCGATCGGCGTCATCCTGTTCATCGGCCAATAAGGGAAAAACCATGGAAACGACTGGATCCAGCCTGACGGCCTCCGAGGTCAGGGCGCTTGAGAACAAGCACCGCGATCTTCTCATTCTCTGCTTGAAGCTGGAGGAATTGGCCGCGGACTTTGACACGGGTGAGATTCCACGTGGTATCCAGAAGGTTGCCAAGCACATCGAACCGTTGGTCGCAGCCGCCCACACTCTGGAAGAGCAAAAGTTCTACCCCGACCTCGAGCTGCATGCCGGCTCCTGCTTCGGCTCTCTTCTTCTCGATCAGGTCAAGTCCGAACATCGCGTCGACCGTCGCGCGGCCCGTGAGCTATCTCTCACTTTGGCCGCTGTCGCTCGCAAACGATGCAGACTGAGCCTGGAAACGGTGGCCCATATGGTTCGCGGTTTTCAGGAAGCTGTCCGGCGCCATATCACTACGGAGCAGATGCTGCTGCAGCAGCTTCTAAACGTGGAACCCGAAACGCAGGTGTTCCCAAAATGAACCAGATCGTTCTTGCGCTTGTAGCCTTCTTGTTGTTGCATTCGGTGCCTGCCTTACCAACCATCCGGGGAAGGCTAACCGCAGCGCTTGGATTACGGCTCTACCTTCTAGTCTATTCGACAACATCCGTAGCACTCCTGATATGGGTCCTGCATGCCGCCTGGAACACCGAGTATGTAGAGATCTGGCGGCCGGATTCCCGGAGCATCCTCGCCAATCTCGTGTTGTCGCCACTCGGGCTCTTTCTGGTCACGGCAGGCCTAATCAGTCCCAATCCCGCATCTATCAGCTTCATGACAGGCACTACACCTGGCGCGATTACAACTCTCACCCGCCATCCGGTCTTGTGGGGATTTTTCCTCTGGTCTCTCGGCCACCTCGCAGCAAACGGTGATACCAGATCGCTCCTTGTCTTCGGTGGCCTCGGTCTGTTTTCTGCTGTCGGTATCCTTGTCGCGGAAAAGCGCGCGAGACGCAGGATTGGAGAAGACTGGTTACCAGTCGAGAGATCAACATCCATATTTCCGTTGATCGCCCTGCTCTCCGGACGCGCCAAGCTGCGTCTGGATGGACATCTGGTAGCCGGGCTCGCCGTGACGCTGCTTGTCACACTTTGGCTGCTCGCGGGAGGCCATGCCGCCCTGTTTGGCGCAGACCCGATTCTCGCGCTCGACATCTGAGAACGATTCCAGCCGGTAATTCCACACGCTACTTGCTCTACGTCAAACATCCGCGCGCGGACGGCTATAACATGAGTAGATAAATCAATTTTCGGAGAGCGGGATGCCCAACACCCTGAAACAGGTCAGCAAGGCGAATATCATTGAGGCAGACGCGGCAGGCTATGCAACAACCCGTCGTACTTTATGCGCTGGCATCGCAGCGGCCCTTGCCCTTCCCTTCCTCAACACACGGGCACGCTCTTCCTCCCTCGACCACCTCGTCCTCTTCGGCCCCCCTGCCGGACCATCGATCACGCTGGCCTATGCGGTTGGTAAAGGCCTGCTGCGCAACGTCGCAGGTAAGGTGGAGTTTAGGGTCTGGCGCACGCCCGATGAAATGCGGGCGGGCCTGTCGTCCGGATCCATGAGAGCCGTAGTCATGCCGACAACGGCGGCGGCAAATCTCCATACGCGCGGTCTTGGCCTGAAACTGGCCAGCGTAATGACCAATGGCCTTCTCTATATGGTATCGCGCAACGATAAGATCGCGGCTTTCGCCGATCTCGAAGGTCAAAGCGTAACCGTGCCATTTCCCAATGACACGCCGGAACTTGTCTTCGATGCGGCGCTTGCCCACCATCGAATGACCGGCAAGGTCAAGGTAGAGCGGGCCGGCACGCCAATCGAAGCCGTTCAGATGCTGCTCGCAGGGCGTATCGACACGGCGCTACTACCCGAACCGGCAGTCTCTGCCGCCATCTTCAAGGCCAGTACAGGTGGTCAGGCGCTTCACCGCGTCATCGACATGCAGAAGGAATGGGGTATGGTCACCGCAAGTACGCCGGTCATGCCCCAGGCAGGTCTCGCCCTGACGCAAAACTTCCTGGACGATCATCCGGAACAGGCGACCGCGCTTCTTGCGGGACTTGCACGGGCAGCAGTCGAAGTGAACGCCAATCCGGCAGCGGCTGCGAGCCAAGCCGCGTCGGCACTTGAACTCCCATGGCCTGTGCTGGAGGCGTCGATCCCCTATTCGAACCTCGTCGCCATTGCCGCGCGTGATGCGCACGGACCGATCGAGACCCTGCTCAAAGCCGTGGCAGAGAGGCATCCCGAGATGGTGGGCGGTCGCATGCCGGACGCGTCACTTTATCTATAGGGCTGGATCATCATGGGCCTAGCTTATCGTGCGGGAAGGGTGGCGCGCTTCCTCTGGTCCGGCTGGGCGGGTTTCAGCGGCCTTGCCGTCTTTGCAGCCGTTTGGCAGCTCGGAGCCGAAGCCTATGGCAGCTTCGTGTTGCCAGCACCGGCCGAGACGATCCAGACCCTGTTCAAGCTAGCAGCAGACCCCGACAATCAGATGTTGGTGGTGTCGACGAGCCTGAGGGCGCTCGCCGGCTTTTCACTCGCCGCCGTGTTTGGGGCGATGGCAGGCGTGGTGGCCGGATACCATCCGGCGATCATGAGGCTTGCGCGTCCGCAGGTAACCTTGCTGATCGGCGTCCCCCCAATTGCCTGGATCGTCCTTCTGATGATCTGGTTCGGCATGGGGGCCGGAACTGTCATTGCCACCGCGGCTATCGCCGCCTCGCCGCTTGTCTTTGTTGGTGCAGCCGAAGGCATCCAGACACGAGACCGGGGATTGGAAGAGATGGCCCGTATGGCCGGCCTGTCGTGGCTGGCCCGCCTGTTTCAGATATCCCTACGGCAAATGCTGCACTCCCTATTCCCTTCTTTGGTAATGGCCCTCGGCACGGCCTTCAAGGCAGCCGTCATGGCCGAGTTGCTGGCTAATGCCGGCGGTATAGGAGGCGCGCTCGCCAATGCCCGTTCCGCACTCGATGTGGAAGCAGCTCTTGCGTGGATCCTCCTGTCGGTCATTGCGCTGATCAGTGTCGAATATGGAATTGTTCAGCCACTGCGCGCCGAAGCCGAGGCATGGCGGGAAGCCGCCCAACCCTGGGGCGTACGCCGATGACCCTCCTTCAGCTCAAAGCCGTGGGGCACGTCTATCTCGGCCGCCCCGTTCTCGAACAGGTCACTCTGCAGGTCAGCCAGGGGGAAATGGTCGCGCTGGTCGGACCGTCCGGTTGCGGCAAGAGCACGCTTGCCCAGATCGCCGCCGGGCTGATTATCCCCCGCCACGGCCAAGTCGAGCGAGGCTATGCGCGCTGCGCTTTCGTCTTTCAGGAACCGCGCCTCCTCCCATGGGCGACGGTCGAAGCCAACGTGGCACTCGGCCTATCTGGCCTCCCCGTGGCGCGGTCCGAGCGAAGGGCAAGAATTGCAGCGGCCTGTGATCGCGTATCGCTGGAAGAGAGCGACTGGCAAAAGTTTCCATCGCAGTTGTCGGGTGGCATGCGCCAGCGCACGGCGCTTGCCCGTGCTCTCGTCGCCGACCCCGATTTCCTCTACTTCGACGAGCCCTTCACCGCACTCGATGCCGCCTTGCGAAGGCGGATGCAGGATCTCGTCGTCGCCACGGCCTCAGACAGCGGCAAGGGCGGGCTCTTCATCACCCATGACATCCATGAAGCGCTGCGGATCTGCCACCGGATCGCGGTTCTCGACCGCTACGGCCACGGAATTCTCGACTGCGTCTCTGTTCCCGAGACACCAGGGCATCGCAGTGAGGAAATGATTTTCGAGACGGCACGAAGGCTCATTTCCGATCATCCGCTGTTTGCCGTCGTGGACGAACATGACGAGCGGAGGCTGGCATGAGTGTGCTTCCAGCCATACGCATGCTTCCCTCGGCCGATCTTGCCAGGGCCATGTCCGCCGAAGGCCTCAGACTGATGTTTCCCCTTGCCGCCTTGCATGCAGCACTGTGGCCGTTTCTTTGGGTCGTGGTTTGGTCTCTCGATCTACCTTTTGCCGTTTCCTCCCTTCCCCGCCACTGGCACGCCCAGGAAATGCTGGTCGGCTCCTTCGGAGGCGCGCTTTTTGGCTTCCTGACCTCTGCCCTACCGGAATGGACGGACACGCAACGCCTCAGTGGACGCCCCCTGTTCTTGGCTGCAGGTCTTTGGGCCGGTGCCCGCTTGCTGGGCTTCTTCGCCGTCGAGAACGGATGGCTGCTTGGCATCGTGTTCGATCAGGCGTGGATGCTGTTCCTGCTCGCCTATGCGCTACGCCTGTCCTGGATCAAGAAAAGCACCGGTCTCCTGGGTTTCATCCTGTTCGTCACCACCTTTGCGGCGGCTGCGGCTCTACTGCGGATCGCGATTGCCTTGGAAGCCTACGACCTGTCGGACCGCGCAATCAGAATTCTTGGGCTCTCGCTTCTAGGCCTGCTGGGTCTCGCCCTTGCCCGCATCACCGTCCCAGTGACCAATCTGATCCTTGATCCGACGGAAAAGACCTCGCCCTACAGACCGCATCCGGGCCGGATCCATCTCTCAGCGGGGTTGACCATGCTGGTGATCGTGGCAGAGGCGGCCACGCTCTCGGACGCCGTGCGCGGCTATTTGATGTTGGCTGCCGGTGCAGCCTTTCTCGATCGGGTCGCCGAGGGGTTTGTGGGGCGCGAAGGCTTTTCCTTCGAACTTGGCGGTCTTTGGCTGTCGAGTGCGCTGGCTGGCACCGGCCTTCTTGTCTGCGGACTTTCCCTGATTGGCCTGGACCTGCCGTGGCTGGGCGCACTGCATCTGGCATTAATGGGGGGCTTGGGTCTCGGCGTCCTGCAGGTTCTCTCGATTGCAGGCCTGCTGCATACCGGTCAACCGCTGCTTTTTTCGAAGACAACCCGGATGGCGATCCTGCTTCTGGTCCTGTCGGTTCTTTTGCGGATCCTCTCGGAGTTCGCGCCGTCGCTCACCCTGCCCTTCAGCGCTTACGGTTTCTCCTCTGCGCTGTTTTCGCTTTCCTTCCTCCTCTGGGCCAAGGCCTATATTCCTCTGCTCTGGTCGCCGGCAACGGTGGATCAGGAAAGGTGCTGACATGACCACAATTCCCGGCCCCTCCATCCCGCAGCGTCTTCTGTCTGGCGGGTTCCGTCTGTTCTTCCCGGGCAGCGCGCTTTTGGCCGCCGTCTCAATCGCTATCTGGGTCCCGTGGTTCCTCGGCTTCATGCATGTTCCGACCCTCTTGCCCCCGGTTGCCTGGCACCAGCACGAGCTTCTCTTCGGCTTTGTCCCGGCCGTGATAGCAGGGTTTCTTCTCACCGCCGTGCCGAACTGGACCGGCAGGCCCGGTTTGAAGGGCATGCCACTTCTGGCACTGTTTCTTCTCTGGATCGCCGGGCGGCTTGCCATCAGTCTCTCTGAATGGACGGGCATGCTCGGCGCGACACTCGTTGCGCTGGCCTTCCTGCCAGTGCTCGCCATCTTCGTTCTGAAAGAACTTGTCGCTGCCTCGAACCGACGCAACTACAAGATCGTCGCAGTGCTCGCGCTCCTGAGCGCCGCTCAGATGCTTTTCCATTACGAGATCGAGCGCTATGGACGCGTCGAGATGGCCGACCGTCTGGCCCTGGCCGCGATCCTAATCCTCATCTCCCTAGTCGCAGGGCGCATCATTCCGGCATTTACCGGCAACTGGCTGAAGGCGAACAATCCGGGACGGCTGCCCCAGAATTTCGCCCCTTTCGATCTCGCCGTCATGATCCTTGGAAGCTTTTCACTGGCGATGTGGATCGCTGTCGGCGGCGGTTTTGAAAGCCTCCGGTTTCCCACGGGGCTGCTGATGCTTGTCGCCAGCCTTGCTCATCTCGTGCGACAGGCAAGATGGTGCCCCGAGCGCACGCTCAGGGAGCCCCTCGTGACGATCCTGCATGTCGGCTATCTCTTCATTCCCTTAGGCTTTTTGCTGACCGGCCTGTCAATGCTGTTGGACCACTCCGGCTTCGCTTCGGCAGGCATCCATGCCTGGACGACAGGTGGGGTCGGGGTCGTGACGCTGGCGGTGATGACCCGCGCCACGAGAGGCCATACGGGCCAGGCTTTGACGTCCCCGCACTCGACAACCTGGCTCATCTATGCACCAATCATCCTCTCGGCACTGCTGAGGATCCTGGTCGCAATTTGGCCGCAGCACACCATGCTGCTATTGCCGATCGCAGGTCTTGCCTGGATCGTGGCATTCTTGGGTTACGTGGTCTTTTACATGCCGTTGATAGCGCGAAAGGGATAGGAGGAGCCATGAGCGCCCTCACCCTCTCCACTCCGGTATCAAGGGTGCGTCCGTCAACCCGAGCAGATCCACGGCACGAGCCGCAATATGAGCGACGAGATCCTCCACGCTCGCTGGATTGCGGTAGAAAGAGGGGACCGGCGGCATCACCACGGCCCCCATCTCGGTCACCGCCACCATGTTGCGCAGGTGCCCGAGGTGAAGCGGCGTTTCGCGGGCAAGGAGAACCAGCCTGCGACGCTCTTTGAGCTGCACATCGGCGGCGCGAATGAGAAGATTGTCTGTGATCCCGGTCGAGATCGCTGCAAGAGACCGCATCGAACAAGGGGCGACGATCATACCGGCCGTGCGGAACGATCCGCTGGCAATCGATGCACCGATATCGCTTTCCGCATGGAAATGAGCGGCGAGCCCGATTAGCCGCCCCAGCGCCTCGTTGCCCGCCTCATATGCGATTGTCCGGCGCGCTGCTGACGTGACGACGAGATGCAGTTCAACATCATCCATGGCCGCCAGGAGCCGGCCGACCTGAAGACCGATCGCCGCCCCCGAAGCACCGGACATGCCGAGAATGACACGCCTCATCATGGCTCACCTTCCCTTGTCTTGAGGGATCCAAGTCCAAGTTCGCGCCAGATCGCATCAACGCGCGCCGAGACCTCCGGCGTCATTTGCAGCACGCGGCCCCATTCCCGATCGGTTTCTGCGCCAAGCTTGTTGGTGGCATCGAGACCGAGCTTTCCACCGAGCCCAGGCTTGGGAGAGGCAAAATCGAGGTAGTCGATGGGTGTGTTATCCACCACCACCAGATCGCGGGAGGCGTCGAACCGCGTGGAAAGCGCCCAGATGACATCGCTCCAGTTTCTGACGTCAACATCGGCATCGACCACGATGATGAGCTTGGTATAGCTGAATTGCGGCAGCATCGACCAAAGCCCGAGCATGATCCGACGCGCTTGCCCTGGATAGCGCTTGTCGATCGAGACGACGATCGCCCGGTAGGAGCAGGCTTCTGGAGGCAGATAGAGATCAATGATCTCGGGAAACTGGCGCTTGACGATGGGAAGGAAGAGGGCATTCATCGCTTCTCCAAGCACCGAAGGCTCGTCTGGTGGACGGCCGGTGAAGGTCGAGAGGTAAACAGGATCCTGCCGCATCGTCATCGCCCTCAAGGTCATGACGGGAAACGGCTCGACGGAATTGTAGTAGCCCGTGTGGTCGCCATAGGGACCCTCAAGTGCAGTGTCCGCGATCGAAACGGTCCCCTCCAGAACGATTTCTGCAGTGGCTGGAATATCAAGGGGCTGGGTGAGCGCCCGCACCACATGGGCGCGCTTTCCTCTGAGCACACCGGCGAACGAAAGCTCGCTCATTGTCTCCGGCAGCGGCATGACGGCGGAGAGGATTGTTTGTGGATCAGCGCCGATCACGACCGCAATGGGCATATCCTGCCCCACCGCCTGCCACTGCCGGAAGTGTTTTGCAGCACCACGATGGGCAAGCCAGCGCGTGATCAATCGCTTGCGATCCAGCGCTTGCAGCCGGTAGACGCCGACATTGACATCCCTGGGGTCGGAGGGCGATGCGGTGACGACAAGCCCCCAGGTGATCAGCGGTGCCGGTTCGCCGGGCCAGCACCACTGGATCGGCAGTCGGTTGAGATCAACGGCCTCGTCTTCAAACACGATATCCTGGCATTCGGCGTGAGAGACCCTGCGGCATCCCAGCGCCATGGCGGAGCGAAGCACAGGCAGTTTCTTCAGGGCATCCCGGAGCGACGCCGGCGGCCTCGGTTCGCGCAATTCGGCCAGAAGGTCCGCGAGATCGCCGATCTTGCCGACAGGGATGCCATAGCCAAGTTCGATCCGCTCGCGCGTGCCGAACAGATTGGCAAGCAGCGGTATCTCTGACACTGCACCGTCCGACCGGACCGGGCGCTCAAAGAGCAAGGCCGGGCCTCCCTCTGCCAGGACGCGCCTGTGGATTTCGGTTACCTCATGAACAAGGCTCACCGGCTGCGCGACGCGGAGAAGCCGTCCCTGCCTTTCCAGTTCGGTCATGAAAGCTTGAAGACCGTCGTAGCGACGAGGCGGTGCGTTCTGTGTCATGCGGACCGCTATGACCTGTGAATTCGGTTGCGTCTTTGCGCTGGAGCAATCTGGATTGTCGGCCGTTCCCATAGGTTTGCGCCGGTTCAAACCACTCAAATTGGCGCAATGCAGATAACATCCATTCTGGCTCTCCCGCTGAAAGCCGTGCCGCTCATGCCGCTCGTATCAATTGAGCTCGTGGCAAGTCGCCTCTTCAAGCTCCTGCTCCTAGCTCATGGCGATATGTTCGAGCGCCTTGGCACATACAAAAGCTGCCGCTTTTCGTTTGCCCCGACTGATCTGCCCCTCGTCTTCCTGATCGAACCCGACCTGCCTCGTCTCAAGGTGGTGCGCAAAGACGAGACCTTCACGGCGGATGCAGGTGTCGAGGCCCCGCTGGTCATGCTGCTGGCGCTCCTTGAGGGGCGCTGCGATGCCGATGCGCTGTTCTTTTCCCGCGACCTGAAGGTGATCGGGGACATGGAGGCCATGCTTGCGATGAGAAACGCACTCGATGACTGCGATATCGACCTTCCGCGTGATCTCGCGCGGATCGGGGGACCGGCCGCCCCCATCGTTCACAGGCTGGCCGTGGAAATCCGAAGCCGGTCGCTGAGGGAGATCCAGTGATGGAACTGATCTGTCCGGCGGGAACGCCAGCCGCCTTTCGTGAAGCCGTCGATGCAGGCGCTGATGCGGTCTATTGCGGCTTCCGCGACGAGACCAATGCCCGCAATTTCCCCGGCCTCAATTTCAGCCGGGACGAACTGCACGACGCAATTGTCTATGCCCGCAAGAAAGGCTGCATGACATTTGTCGCCCTCAACACCTTCATGCGGGCTGGCGACGAAGAGATCTGGTATAGCGCGGCGGCCGACGCGGTAAGGCTCGGTGCCGATGCGCTGATCCTGGCCGATTTCGGCCTCATGGCCCATGTCCGGGAACACTATCCAGAGCAGCGCTTGCATGTCTCGGTTCAGGCGTCTGCTTCCAATCCCGAAGCCATCAATTTTCTCGTCGAAGCCTTCGACGCAAAACGGGTCGTCTTGCCGAGAACGCTGACGATCGGCGACATTGCCCGCATTGGTCGCAAGGTCAAATGCGAGATCGAGGTCTTTGTTTTCGGCGGGCTTTGCGTCATGGCCGAGGGACGCTGCTCGCTCTCCTCCTACGCCACCGGCAAATCGCCTAATATGAACGGCGTCTGCTCCCCGGCGAGCCATGTGCGGTACAGACAGGACGGCTCCGACATGGTGTCGGAGCTCGGCACTTATACGATCAACCGGTTCAGCCATGGGGAGGCCGCCGGCTATCCCACACTGTGCAAGGGACGCTTCGACATCGGCGATGCCCTTGGCTACGCCTTCGAAGACCCCGTGTCCCTCGACGTCATGGGCGAAATCGAAGCCTTGAAGGATGCCGGCGTCTCCGCCTTGAAAATCGAAGGACGCCAGCGCGGCAAAGCCTATGTGGCCGAAGTCGTGTCAACGCTGCGCCAAGTGCTCGCAACCGCCCCCTCGGGACGTGGCCCATTGTTGACCCGGCTGAGGGCGCTGAGCGAAGGGCAGAAGACCACGGTCGGCGCCTATGAGAAGCGCTGGAGATAAGCATGACTGAACTGACACTGGGCCCTGTATACTATCTCTGGGACGGCCCGAAATGGCGGGATTTCTATTATCAGATCGCAGACGAAGCGCCCGTGGATCACATTATCCTCGGCGAGACTGTCTGCTCCAAACGGCAGCATTTCATCGAGCCATACTTGGCAGACGTGGTGGAGCGCCTGGAACGGGCGGGAAAGTCGGTGGCCTTTTCCTCGCTGGCGCTAATCACCTTGGAGCGAGAAAGTCGGATCGTGAATGAGCTGATCGAGACGTCGGACTACCCCATCGAGGTAAACGACCTCTCCGCCATCGGCCTGATCAAGGGCCGCCAACACCTCGTCGGCCCCTTGGTCAATGTCTATAATGGCCCAACCGCGCGCTTGCTGGCACAGCGCGGGGCAGACCGTATCTGTCTTCCGCCGGAACTTCCCTTTAGCTCGATCGCCAGGATCGCCGCCGACGCGCCGGATGTGGCTCTCGAAGTGATGGTATTCGGTCGCATGCCGCTTGCCATATCGGCCCGCTGCGCCCATGCCCGTTCCAAGGGCAGGATCAAGGACAACTGCCAGTTCGTCTGTGGCGAGGAGCCGGACGGCCTGTCAATCAGGACACTCGATCGCCAGTCATTCCTGGTGCTCAATGGCGTGCAGACAATGTCGCATACGTGCCAACTCCTGCTCAGCGAACTGAAGGACTTGCAAGAGGCCGGGGTCAATGCCTTCCGTCTCTCACCACAGGACTGCGACATGGCGCGCATCGCCGCCATCTTCCAGGAAACGCTGTCGGGCAGCATGGAACCCCAAGAGGCCATCGAACTGATCGGGCATACTTATCCCAAAGCCAAGTTCTCCAACGGCTTTCATCACGGGCGAGAGGGAGCTGGCTGGGTATCGCGGGCGAAAAGCAATGCCCATGCGCCATAACGGGCGAGGGAGTGCAAGCACATCTTGTTTGCGAAAGCGCAACGACCAGATAGGCGTTCCTCACCATAGTCGGCACCACAGCGATCACGCATTGAAGCGCAAAGCAAGGTGAACTCGATGGAACTTGACGCAAGCCAGACGGTCGGAAAGATTGCGACCTCCCTCCCCGGTGCAGCCGCACTTTTCCGCAGTCACGGCATCAGTTTCTGCTGCGGTGGCTCAGATAGCATCGAGGTTGCGGCTGAAGCCGCAGGACTCTCGCCGGAAACCCTGGTGGACGAATTGCAGGGCCTTGTCGACGCCGCCTCGACAGAAGCACCGGATGGAACTGCCGATCTGATCAAGCACCTCAGAACACGCTACCACGACACCCACCGCGCAGAACTCATCTCGCTGATCCCGCTTGCGGCAAAGGTCGAGCGGGTGCATGGCGACCACCCCGATGCACCGATCGGCCTGGCAAATCTGCTCGAGCGCATCCAGAGCGACCTACACAGCCACATGCATCGCGAGGAGCTCATGCTCTTCCCGCTCATGGAACGCGGCGACCATCAAGCTCTGACGAGACCCATCGAACAGATGCGCCACGAACATGACGTAGAGGCCGGGCATCTGGCAGAACTCGAGCACGTGACAGGCGGATTTCATCTGCCGGACGGCGCATGCAATTCATGGCATGCGCTTTACGCAGGGGCGAAGAAATTCGCCGACGATCTGGTCCAGCACATGCATCTGGAAAATGAAGTCCTCTTTCCACGCTTTACCGGCGGGACCCTCTAAAACAAATCTATTGAAGATGAGGAATCATGTTGAAGAGCCAGAAGCCGGACCGAGGCATAGACCGCGACAGGTTTGTTCCTCCGGTCGTCTTTAGATCGCGGCGTGAGCGAGTCTGTGACACCGTCTGCGACATGCATGAATGCGTGATCAGTGGCTGCGCCGGACCCGAGACGGTCGCCTATCTCATGGACCGGCTGCTGTCACTTGATCCTCGATACACAGGCGACAGACGATGATCGGCCTCTCCATGCCATCCGCTCAATTGCGCCTGGAGTTTGCGCGTAAATGTGCAGTTCGCGCTTCAAATCCCCACCAAACCTGCATTGGGTTGACGCACGCTGAGGTTTATTTTTTCGACGCTTGGCATCCGTCAAACCGAGCCAGAATGCGTTAGGCAGGTTTTTACCTCATCACATCAATTCTAGCTAAAATTCACATCGTATCATGATGTTACGATATTCGGCATGATGCCCCAGCTCAGGACAGCCTGCAGATGCGCATCACCGACTTTTCAATCAGCAAACGCCTCTGGCTTGCGATCATGATCCCCCTGGTTGCAGCACTCACCCTTGCCTCGATGGAGTTTCTAAGCTCTTGGGGTTCCTACCAGCAGATGCAGACCGTGGTCAAAGTGAGCGAGAACATCGCGGCGATGGGCGAGCTGATCCACGTCCTTCAGGGAGAGCGCGGGCAGAGCGCTGGATACATCGGATCAAAGGGAAGTGCGGACAAGCAGCCGCTTGTGACAGCGCGTCAATCGACGGATGTGGCTCTGGCAAAGTTGCCGGATCTCGCTGATGCCTTGGCGGAATTCGAAAACACAGAGCTCAACCGTCGCTGGAGCTTCGCTCAGGACACATTGAAAAGCCTCGCCGACACCAGGCGATCCATCGACAATCTGTCAATGACCGGAAAACAGTCCTTCGACTTCTATAGCGGCCTAATCGGTGAGCTCTCGGGCCTCGCCTCGGAACTGTCCCTCCAGGGTGTCGGGTCGAGGATCGCGGCCGAAATGATCGCCTATAACCTGCTCATGCAGGCAAAGGAGATCGCAGGCCAGGAACGCGCTACCGGCAACGCCTTCATCACGTCCGGGGATATCGACCCCGAGCGCATTGCTCCCTTTGCCCGCATGGCTGGCGCGCAGAATGTGTTGATCGATAACTTCCTCGCCCTGCAACAGAAGGAACGGCAATCCGCCTACGCTTCGCACCTATCCATTCCAGCGTCGCAGGAGATCGAAACTACAAGGTCGACCTTGATTGGGATGGGTCCAACAGCGGCCAGTGATTTGAGTGCTGATCGCTGGTTTGCAGCCGCTAGTCAGCGCATTGACGCAATGAAGGCTCTGGAAACGGCAAGCCTTGAACGCCTCGGCAGCGAGGCTCGCGCCATCGCCGCAGGCGCATTCACTCGCCTCGGAACGGTTCTGCTCCTTTGTGTCGCTGGAGCAGTTCTGGTCATCGCTTCGTCGATGCTCCTGGCACGCACCATCAGCCATCCACTGAAGGCGCTCGTACTGTCAATGCGCAGATTGGCGGAGGGGCACCTTGAGACAACGGGGCAGTCTGCCGACCGGAAGGACGAAGTCGGAGACATGGTCAAAGCGGTGGAAGTCTTCCGGCTCTCTGCGATCCGCAATCGCGAACTGGAGCTTGAGGCAGAGCGTGCGCGCGAACAGGCCGAACGCGACCGAGTTGACATGCAAATCGCAGCAGAGGCAGAGGCCGAAGCGCGTATGAACAAGGCGACGGGCACGCTTGCCCAGGCCTTGAGGAAACTTGCTGCTGGCGACCTTCTTTGCGAGGTGACCCAGGCTTTCGCGCCGCAGTTCGAAGACCTTCGCCATGACTTCAATCGCTCGGTGGTGCAGTTGCGGCAAGCGCTGGTTGGTGTTGGCCAATCGGTCACGACCGTCACCGGTGGAGCATCCGAAGTTTCTTCAGCATCGGATGACCTGTCGAAGCGCACCGAGCAGCAGGCCGCCTCGCTTGAAGAGACGGCCGCTGCACTGGAACAGATCACAGCAAATGTGACAGCCACGTCCAGACGCTCAGATTTGGCCCGCAGCGTGACGAAGCGCGCACGCGAAAGGGCAAATCGATCAGGTGAAGTGGTACGAAACGCCGTGGCGGCGATGGACAAGATAGAACAGGCATCGAGCCAGATCAGCCAAATTATCGATGTGATCGACCAGATTGCCTTCCAGACAAACCTGCTCGCTCTCAACGCGGGCGTCGAGGCAGCCCGCGCCGGCGAGGCCGGCAAGGGGTTTGCCGTGGTTGCGCAGGAAGTCCGGGAGCTGGCACAACGTTCGGCACAGGCGGCCCGCGAAATCTCGGGACTGATCGGTAATTCTGAACTGGCTGTTCGCCAGGGGGTCGAGCTGGTCTCCGAGACCGGTACCGGACTGGCCGAGATTGACGAGCTGGTGCAGGAAGCAGCAAGCCATGTGGATGCCATCGCCATTGCAGCCCAGGAACAGGCGGTCGGCCTTTCGCAGGTCAATGTGGCGGTGAACCATCTGGATCAATCGACACAACAGAACGCGGCCATGGTGGAAGAGATGAACGCTGCTGGCGCAGCCTTAGCCAGCGAAAGCGCCACTCTTCAGAGCCTGCTTCTTGGCTTCCGTTTGACCTCACCTTCCGACGGCAACATCGTGCCAGGAAGGATGAGGGCCTGAGTCGATGGAGGGATGGACGACACGGCGGTGCGCAGCCGACATTCATGGCGTTCGTAGTTCCCCGCGCGGGCTCTATCTTGCAGATGCCATCAAACTTCTGCTCGAGCGATCCCGCGGGCCATCGCGGCGATGAGGTCGGTTCTGGTGACGATACCGATGAGTTTGCCGTATTCCAGAATGGGTACTGCATCGACATCTGTATCGCCCATCAAAGGCAACAAGGCTCCGAGCGGCGTGTTCGCAATAGCCCGAGGGACCGTGACACTCATGATGTCGATTGCCAGGACTGGTTTATCCCTTTCGGGGTCGATCAGTCTTCGCAGAGCGGGGATGAGACCTCGATCAAGACGAAGTGCGTCTTCTCTTGCGCGGCTGATGAGGTGCATCTGGAAGATAATGCCTAGAAACCGCTGTCTATCGTCGACCACGGGTAGCGATGTAAAACGATGACGCCGGAAGAGATCCGCGACTGTGCCCAAATCCGTGTTTGCCTTCACCGTGATCAGGTTCGAGGACATGATGGCGCCCGCAGTTGGAGTGCCGGTCTGGTGCGCGGCCGCCTGGAGCTCTGCTGCACCGATAAGGCGTGCCAGATCTTCAACGCCGAGATTGAATGACTGTCGATAGCGTTGAAGGATGTCGCTTAGCTCAGCCTCGGAAAGGCCCAGCCGTTCAACCGCGATCCGATCAGCGGTGCCATGCCTGTTCTGCTGGTCGAATTGACGAAATGGATAGCGACGCCCTGTGAGCCTGGCATAGGCGATCGCAATCAGGACGAGGCTTGCAGTGCCCGTCGCAATCGGCGCAAGCGCGAACCAGAAGCCAAGGTGCTCCACAGCTTCCGGGCTCATGGCAGCCGTCATGGCCACTGCTCCTGCCGGCGGATGAATTGCCCGCAGCATGATTGTCATAAGAATCGCAATCGAGACAGCAAGGGCGATCCGTAACGTCGGCTCGTGGATGAACAGCGAGATTGCAACGCCAACAAGAGCCGCGACAGTATTGCCGATGACAGCAGACCATGGCTGAGCAAGCGGACTGTTGGGAACGGCAAACAGGAGAACCGCAGTCGCGCCCAGCGGTGCGACGAGGTAGAGGCCATTTTCAAGATCGACGCCGGGAGACAGCAAGAAATAGCCGGAGAGCCAAAGCCCGATGAAAGCTCCAAGGCCCGCGCGCAGAGCCTCCTTTGGAGCCGTGCCAGTCACTGCGGGCCCAAATGAACGTAAAAACTGCAATTGAATATTCCCGATCGATTGAAAGCACAAACTTTCAGCAAATGATCAGAATTTCAACTAGCAATAGGGGTATCAAAGGGCTGGCGCTGGACAAGATTGCGTACCTAAATCCAAGTGTCGCGATAAGGATCGCGGCGTCGCCTAGGCTTCCCGCGCGCTGGTGGGCGTCTCGATCTACGGAACCATGGCGATCCTTGTCATCGCCTATCTTTCGCGATTTCTGCCCCGCCTCAAGGCAGTCAGGGTCACTGCCCTGTCAGTTCAAATGCAGGCTGGCAGATAGACTGGGCAGATCAGGCACTTCGATCATCTAGCGTGTCTAGCGTGTCCGCAACGGGGCCGGGAGGAGACCGTCCGATGTTGGGTCGCCGAAAGGCGAGAGCGGACATCTATGCATCTGGTGCTGCTGTCCGAGTTCGGCCCCTTTCCAGCCTCCAACCTCAATGCAGCTCATGTCTCCTTTTGGCGCGAAGCGGTCGTGACGCACGAGCCGCATATGGCTCGAGAAAATACCATTCGGGCGTCTTCGCCTTGAAGGGATTTGAACTTCCGACCCCTTATATCCGAAAGCCATGAAATTGATTTCATTTAGATTCCCGGCCCACCGTCGACTGCTATTTGAAACTTTTGTTGCTTTTCTATAGCTGTGTCTATCGGTCGCCCCTGATCCTCAACTGCAAGGTATCAGAAGTTGAAGGAGCAAAACTACACGAAACACGCCGAGCAGCGGCATGGGATCGAAGACATGGCGTCAAAGACACACAGAGACTCTGGAGGGGGCAACATCTGATCTATGGGTACTTCGATTGAACTGAAGGTGAGTAGCGTCTCCCTCGACTATGCCAAGAACAATATGGGTAGCGATTACGGCTACCTTTTTCAGAGCCAGGATTTGGCGAGTCGGCCGTGCGACGGCATAGACTACGACTACTATGCCGCCCATCCTGAGGAAGAAGACGAGCTCGCGGAGCGCGAGCTTTCGTTCGTTCGCCCGCTGTCGCGTGTCGTTCCGAGGCTGGAGATCCTTGGCCACACCTTGGCGACCGCCAAGTCGGAGTATGAGGCACTCGCGTCCGAGGCGGCTAGCATTTTCGAGATGGTGTCGAACGGACTGCAGCCGGACTACCTGACTTTCGAGGAATTTTGCGATCTCGCCAACCTCTTCCCCCTGACGAGCCTTGCTGACGGTTATGTCGAATATGAAACCGAAGGCCGCGACACCGTTTCGCAAGGACGCTTTGCAGATCAGGCCGAGCGATTTGCCCGTGTCCCCTGGACCGAGAACTCCGACATGTATTGGTCCGAGGCGAGCTATCTGTCGTCAAAAGTCTGCATCCTCAGCGCCGCTTCAATGCTCTTGATCTTTGCCCAAGACCCGCGGAATGCTGAGGCGGAGGTGATATGGCAGTTCGGCGATATTGTGAATGCAGGTTGGGCCGCACGGGGGGACTTTGTCGCCGGCGCGGACCGAAAGCAGACGATCTTGGTCGCGACTGAAGGTGCGTCGGATGCTCGTATCCTGCGTCGTGCGCTCGACCTCCTTCGGCCCGACATCGCGGATTTCTTCCGCTTTATTGACGGCGATGAGCGGCATCACTTTTGGGGCACCGGCAATCTGGTCCGGTTCGCTGAGGGGCTGGTTCGGATCGACATCCAGAACCAGGTGCTGTTCCTTCTCGACAACGATGCGGAAGGGGTGGATGCGTACCGCAAGCTCAAGGAGCTGAATATGCCGGCGAACCTGCGCAGCATGGTTTTGCCGAATGTTGAGGAACTGCGGAGCTTTCCGGCACTTGGCCCGGAGGGGCTCACCAACTGCGACATCAATGGCCGCGCAGCTGCGATTGAATGCTATCTCGACCTCAATCTTCCCGGCTATCCGCCGGCGCAGGTGATCTGGAGCAATTTCAAGCGCGATATAGCATTGTGGCACGGTGCCTTGGAACACAAAGAATCGTATGACCGCCATTTCATGAAGCATGATGCTCACGAACTAGCGTCCGGGAAGTATGATCTCTCCAAGCTCCATCAGGTCCTTGATGCAATGGTCATTGAGGTTTCATTGCTAAGCGCGGCAGATCCGCGCTAACCTGGAGGCGTCAGAAGGACGTGATATGAGTGCAGCAGCGATTCTTGATGAGATGGCTCGACGCGACAATATTGTCGATATTTTCCGCCGCGTTCTCGCCCGTCATGGAATTGTGCTGGCCATGAACCGCATGGACTTTCACCTGTGCGAGAAAGTGATCATCGAACTCACGTCTCAACCTGCCCGCCTTTCGGCAACCGTACTGGATTTCATGTTTCCCCATGAACCCGCTCCGAGCACGGTCTACCACTATACCGGGTTCAGCGGATTTCAGGGGATTGTCTCATCGGGCGAGCTTCGGCTCTATCCAGTCCGCAACCGGCTTGGCCAGGGTGGAGAGCTTGAGGCATTTGCAAAGGCACACATACTTGACGGTTATCTAGACCCGTCACAGGGTGAAGAGTTCTATAAGGCCCTATCGGATGACCTATTTTATGCTTCCCTGACGCGGATTCCTCCAAAGGATCCACTGCTGATGTGGGGAGCATTTAGCAGAGGCACCGGTGTACGTCTCGAACTCAAGGTTACACCTAAACCCGCCGCCGCGTTTCGGCCGATCTATTACGAAACGAGCGGGTCGATGACACTCCTACAAGAAATAAACGATGCGCTACGAGCTGCAGGAGAGCCTCCGTTCAATCCCTGGACAATCTCGCGCGCTGGCGCGTTTTATCTGGATTGGACCGTTGAAATGGAAGACGAGGTGCGCCTTCTCGTCAAACGGCATCCGGATGGTGTTGACCTCGCCCGAAACGATGGCGCCTCCGAGTACTGGCCGATCCCGATCGACCAACCCAATGGCTTTTGCGATCTGCAATTGACCGGCGTGCATGTCGCTCCGGGCGGCAATAGAGACGCGATCATCGCAGCCTTGAAAGGTACGCGCTTCGCCGCCGTTTCAGTCACCGGACCGTAGTCGCGCGCCCTGCAACCGACGGGATGCGAAGGACCTGGTGTTCATCGGCTCAGCAAATCTGAAAGTGGGCGAGATCCGCCTCAATATCGAAGTCGTTCCTCTGGCCACGTCCTTGCTCGCGGGCAGAGCACCGGTTACCCTTGACTATCAATCAGGATCTTTTGTCATCCGCGTTGATCCGCTCTAAATTCGTGCTGGCAGTATCCCTGTCGCAAGACGGCCTTAGCCGTAAATCGCAGCCTTCATGGAAGAATACAGAAAACTCTTCACCTTCCTGATGGATTCTGAGGGCTCCATCGCCTTTCGGTTAGCCCCCGATCCGGCCGGACGCTGATGTCCTAAAGACAAAAAGTTGAATCAATTTAGTGCGCTACATGAATGCGGGTTGGATTTGTCTGGGGCTGCATCCCGCTGCCTGCAGGCAAAGTACCCTCTCCGATGCGGTGGACAGCTTAGAGTGAGAGGCGCTAATCACAAGCGTGGCGACGCGCAACTACCACCGATCGGCACGGTGGCGTCCATTGGTCCAAGTCTAATTTGAAATGGCCCACCAATAGGTCGAGCCGTATACTGGGATGTTGTTCTGCTGCGACCAATTGAATTTCTTCCACATGTTCTGTTTGGGATTCCCACCAAATTTCGCTTCATCATGCAGCCAATTATAGGCATTTTCCGTAATCCAGGTCCGCTGCGGTAGCTTGATCTCGGTAAGCTTGGCCGCATAGTTGGCCGCCCGCCCCACCCAAACAATATCATTATCGCCACGCACACCCGTTCGGGCCGCTCGTAGCTGGCTCGTATCGATGCCAACAACCTGACTGACGGCAAATGTATTTCCAGAATACTGGTTGGTGAGGGCGGGATTGATGACGCTTTGGACCGCCCAATTGATTTTTAACCCGCAAATGGCGGCATCTGAGGTTTGAGTGTTGCCAATAAATACCGCCATCACTCTGTCACCGTCGTAGGACGTGATAACGCCACCACTATCTCGAATGATCTTTCCAGAGCAAAACAAAAACGTTTTGTAGATCTCGGCAGCCTTTTGCCAACCGAGAGTGTCCACCATGTTGGTGGACCCAGTCAGATCCGCGTAGAGAACCGTGGCGCGGTCAAACTCGACAGCATCATTAGATAGCTTGAGATCGGTCGGCGCCGGCACGACCTTCCCTGCCCGCGCCGCCCATTGTTCACGAAACGTCTGAGCCGCATGATCTTGAAGGTCTTTCAGAAGGCCCATTTGTTATCCGTTGTTTGGACCCATGGTCTTGATGTGGTCGCGCAGCTTGTTGCACGCCGGCGCTAGGAGGGCAGCCATGTCCTTGCCAGCTTCGAAACGGTAGGGCACGGTCGTGATCCCGGTCATATCGCTTGGCAATTTTAGCTTCTCATCACGCGGTTCCATCAGGATCGAGCGGGCACGCCCGAGGCGGCCCATAAACAGACCCAACTCCAAGATCACGTTGTCACGCGGCGTAGGCCAATCCTGGCCTCGGTACGCCGTCATGTCGTCAGCGTGAGCGACCGCGATTGCAAAATCGGAGTCGTCAATCGCGGCCTCAAGAGACTCCATCGTGTAATTAGCAATGCGGAAAACACCGTCTGTCCATACCGTGCAGGTAAAGGGATCGTGCTCAAACGCCTCCTGGATAGCACGAGCGATAGGCAGGCCTTCGACCGATGAGATAATGAAGACGCGGATTTTGTCGCGGTAAACGTTGACCAACTTGTTGCGTTCTAGCAAACGCCGGGAAAGCTCTTGTGCAATATTGCGATAGAGGTGTGGATGCCGGCCGGCGATATCGTCGAACTGAGGTTCCGTCAGTTTCGCTAAGACGACTGACGTTTGTGCAATCACCGTGGCGGAACGCTTCTGCGTAGGTTGGATAGCAGCCATCTCGCCCACGCAGTCGCCCGGACCACGGGTCGCAACAGGATGGCCATTAACAACAATCTGGAGCGTTCCGTCGAGAATGAAATAGATGTCATTGCTGTGGTCACCCTGCCGGATCAACTCATATCCCGCCGGATGCTCCTCGATAGTGCACTGGTCGGCCAACTCGACCGCAATGTCGTCTTTTCCACGTACCAGTTTCTGACCTGCCAAAGCCTCGATACGAAGACGGCGCCCTTCGGCGCCCTGAAATCGTTCTTTCATAAATCCCCATCCCTTTTGAGGAAAATTAATGCAACCGCCGGGCGAAGACAATGGTGCCGAGTTTATGGGCTGACAACTCAGCTGCGCAATCCCCAGTTTCATGACCTTGTGAGATCAGGAGGAATGACTGTGCGTACCCGCGATCGCGAAGATCAAAGCGCACGCGCCGGCCACAACCGCGTTTGCTGAGAGACACCAATCGTGTCTCTATAGATCGGAGAAGATGTGCGTTTTGGTGAGTTCGCCGCGTTGCGGAGGCTTAATTCCTTCTCACCAACCAGGAGCGCCGTAACCTTATCGATATCGCTTAGGCGAGCAGGGGTCTCGTTGGCGATCGATGTCACGAAGTCACCATAAGATACTGGTTGGTCACCATGCGCATCGCGAATCCGCCGCATGAAGTCGTCGGCGAGCCGATCCTTCATGACTTCCTCGTCTTTGGTTCCAAACCAAAAATCCGGAGCATTGCTGGGATCAAGGTTCGGATTGAAGCCAAGCATCTCTAATCCACCATGCCCTTGGTGCAGGGATTGGTTATTGATCAGCCAATGGCTGTCGACCATCACGTTCCTGGCTTTCAGGTGGTTCGAGAGATGCACCAGCCATAAATCCTTCCGAGCTTCTTTTGATCGTAGGAAAAAGGGGCTTTGAAATTTCGCGCCTGTCATGCCTGAGATATGTCGCAGCAGCAGGCGTTGGATGACGTACCGTCCACCATGCTCGCCCTTGTGGCGAAGGAATTCCCGAAGCTGATCTTCGGATATCTCAATCGGCGCAAGACGGTTGACGGTATGGGGTTTGTCAGTGAGATAATCGATAAGCCAGCCGACGGCGAAAGTGAGGATGCACTCGCCCGCTGAGAATTGGAGTATCTTTCGAACGGTCTCAAAGGCGACGTCCGAATAGCCTTTTTGATCCAGGAGGAAGATTGAGCGCCCTACCCCGCCTCGCGTGCGATGCTCGATCCTGCGACAGATGTCCGGAAACACGACCTCGAACTTTGCGTGATGAAGGAATATCGAGTTCCCGATCGCCGCAAGGTGTCCTTCCTTCGTCAGCTCCTCGCGAAGAAAATCGATATGATCCTTTTCGCTATCAACGAAATGATATTCGGCATCGATGGTGAGCGCCTTTGTCCGCCCAACGTTAGCTTGCTCCTGAGCCTTGCTTACAGCATCCAGGAAGAGAAGTGGTGTGCCGCGGACAAGCTCACCAGCATCACTAAATCGACCACCGCCGCAAAATCCGTCAACCAGCGTGATGCGTTGCCTCTCCTGGGCGTGGCTTACAAGCGTTGCTGGGAAATAATTTTGAAGATAGGTCTCGATAAGACGCAATTTTGCGCCGCTGTGAGCGCTAAGGGGCGGCAACTCACCGCCCAGCTTCCATCCAAATTCGGCGATCGTTGCGACTCCCCATGCCAACCAAGTCTAAGTTGCGTTCGACATGTAGAACTGTCAAGTTCAGGCGGCCTTTTCTACCTTTTCACATCCTTTTGGAAACTGCCTCACCAACCTGCCATCAACAAGACCTCCCCCTTTTCCATGAGGATCAACTTCTTTGACTTGACCTGGCAACATTCCTTGCTCTTGCACAAGCGGATTGTTGCCAGGCACTCCCCATTGTTTGTGAAAAGCTGCGATACCGTATTCCTGACAATCGGCGATGATATCTCGCGCCCATTGGCTTAACATCGGGCGAGCGCGCGGGCCACTTTCTCCGCCACAAATAAGCCAGTCCGGGCGCGGATCGCCATGTGATATCCGAAGCGGACCAATCGCCGGCTCGTAGGACACAAACCAGACGCGAGCGGGAATGAGAGAGATGAACCGCTTCCTTTGATCGAAACGGGATTGATCCTCAGCGGTGAAGCCCAACCAGACATTCGAATACCCCTTGCTGCCCCAATCGGCCGGCAGCATTTTCTGGATATTTTGCGGGCGCTTGGTCAGCAACTGCCAATCTAGCGATGGAGTGGCACTGATGACTTTGAATAGATCTTCACGCCACTCGGGATCCGCTTGGTTATCGAAAACATCGGCAAGCGAAGCACAAAACACGCGCTGCCTGCGACCGTGGACGCTCGCAAATTCTGCGGCCTTGCGCTGCCACATATGCGGAGCTTTCCAGTAGCTCTCTGTCGTGCGCTTGCGCGGTGAGTTACCCCATTTCACCTGACCGGACCGCTTGGCCCAAGCCTCGGCATAGCAGTTGTCGCAACCTGGGCTGATGTTAGTGCAGCCAGTCCACGGGTTGAAAGTGTGGTCAGTCCATTCGATCGTCGAATGCATCGCCATGGTGACACCCCTCGCCAAAAATCCGCAAATCGCCCGGTGATTCTACTTTCGTTCTCTCCTGTCACAAAATGATTAAGGTTGTGATCGCTCTTTAGTGGAAGCATTACCGGCTGGCCTACCCGGCCCCTCGCTGGAACGAGTGAGTTCAGATTACTCCCCACGCCCGAAACCTCCCCCTCCCCGTCATCTCGCGAAGACCGAGCTCCTGCACGATCCGCCGCGCCCCTTGCGGCGTGACCTCGAGCGTCTTCGCCACCATGCCGGCCGAGATCAGCGGCCGCGCCATGACAAGCTCGACAAGCTCCGGCAGCCTGGATGACGTCCGCCGCCCCTCCAGTTTGCGCATCATCATCTGCCGCGCCAGCACCAGCCGGTCATGCTCCTTCAGGCCGGTCTCAGCCGAGATTGTCAGCGCCCTTGCTATCGCCAGCAACCGTGTCTCGCGGTCACGATGCCGGCGCCGATCGACGGGGATGGCCTTGAGCCCGACATTGATTGCGGCGAGATGACCGCCATTAGTCAAGCCACTCTCGCGCAGGATCGAGGCGGCCAGCAGCCGACCGAGCCAGGGCGCATGCTGGAGAACGGCAATCTCGTTCCAGGCGTCGAGCGCCACGATGGCCTGAAGGACCGGTGGCAGATCCTGGGCCCGCGCCAGCACGGCCCGCCACTCCTCCAGGCGCTCGTCCTCATCCCAGTCGAGATCGTAGACGACGGGATCTTTGTCCGGAGCGCTTTTGGTGCGCCCCGGCTTCTTCGCCTCTTTGATCGCGGCCTCGGAGCGGGCGAGCACCGCATCTATCGCGGCAAACGCATCACTCAGACCGTCGGCATCGGGATCTTCGGTCTCCCCTACCCCAGCCCGAGTGTCGCTGACCTCAACATTCCCATCCCGCACCCCCTCCCCGTCTCCACCCAATGATGCTCCGGCCCACGGCCGGCCGCGGAGGGAGGTGAGGCCTTGATCAGAGAGAGCCCAGGCGGGCGGATGGGCGGCAATGCGGCGTCGGGTTCTCAGGATGTCGCGGGCGATGGTGAGTTCGTGGGTGGGGGCACGGATGTCACGAAGCGCATCATGCAGAACGAGGTCTTCCAGATGGACGAGTTCGCCATCGACCCAGAGTGAGGCATGCGCGTCGAGGAAATGCGCGCGCTCAAGAAAGCCTTCGCCGACAGGAGAGCGGGCGATGCGCTCATCGAGACGGGCAAGAGCGACCCCTGCCTCGGAGATCGGTCGCAGCAGGCTCTGGAGGGGCAATTTTGCGAGTTCGTAAGTCATTGAATTTATGGTAAATGATTCGTTAAGCGAAAGCTATAACACAATTGTGGTTCCGTACTTCTCACTAATGAGCCCGCGGTGGCTCACCGCCGATAAGTAACCCTTATCGGATGTTATCTGTACATGCGTGTTGTACGCTTCCGTTTCCAGTGCTATCTTGCCGTCGAGGCACAAGAACCGGAGCCAACAATGCCCCAGACGCACTATAAGATCAGCGAGGCGCGCAAAAACTTCGCCCAGGTTCTCGATCGCGCCAATCAGGGCGAAGAGATCATCATCATGCGCGGCAATGAGATCTATGCCCGTATCGGTCCGGCAGATCCCGCTGGTAAAAGACCTTTCGGGCTCCTGGCGCGGCGGGGCCTTCCGGACGACCTGTTTGACGAGCATGATCCGGAACAGGCCGCAATCGATGCCGGCGACTGGAACGACGACGTCGGGGTCTTCCAAGGTGACGCGCTTAACGGGGACAAGCGCTCTTGAAGCTTCTTCTCGACAGTCATGCCGTCTACTGGTGGACGATCGGCAGTGCGCGACTTTCACCACATGCACGTTCCCTTATCGAGGACAAGAGTAACGCCGTTCTCGTCAGCGCCGTCTCCTTCTATGAGCTCGACAACAAGATGCGGTTGAAGAAGCTTGATCTCAAGCCGCAGGAACTGCGCGCCGCGATCACCTCCAGCGGCTTCCAGACACTCGCCATCAGTGACTTGCATGCGGAACTTGCGGCGGCCTTCGACTGGGAGCACCGGGACCCATGGGACCGGATTCTCGCTGCGCAGACACGGCTCGAGCATTGCGCACTGATCTCGACGGACGTGGTGTTCGATGCCGTCCTGCAGGATAGGGTCTGGTGAGGAGAAAACTGTGAGAGTTCTCGTTGACGTGACGGAAGCGGCAGAACGGCTTGAGGAGTTGATTGAACTGTCATTCCGTGGCGATGAGATCATCATCTGCCGAAACGAGATACCCGTCGCGATGCTCACGCCGATCGCTCAAAGGATCACCTCTCATGAGGATTTTCTCTCTCTGGCGGAGGAGGGGCGTAAAAATGTGCAGCCCGGCACAAGCTCCGACCATTCCGATTTTTACGACGAACACGGCCTGCCCAAATGAGTGCGGTTGATCGCCGCGTCAGGGATCTCGACACGATCGCAGCCGTTCTCCCAATGGAGCGCCGCGACGAGCTGGCCGAGCTATTGACCGATCAGGACGTCGAGACGCTGCGGCATCTGGTCAATGAGGGCATGGGCGCAAACAGCTTGCGAGCCCTCACCTCCGATCTTGCCTATCTGCAGGCCTGGTCGCTCGCGGCGACCGACAGGTCCCTGCCCTGGCCGGCACCCGAAGCGCTGCTGCTGAAGTTTGTCGCGCACCACCTGTGGGATCCGGGAAAGCGCCTGATCGATCAGCAGCACGGCATGCCGGCTGAGGTCGAGGACAAGCTGCGCATCCAGGGCTATTTGCGGGGAGCCGGTCCTCATGCGGCCGACACCGTAAGACGCCGCCTGGCGACCTGGTCGACGCTGACGAAATGGCGCGGGCTCGATGGCTTTTTCAGCTCCCCTGCCCTCAAATCCGCAATCCGACTTGCCGTGCGTGCGACACCGCGTCCAAGGAAGCGTAAAAGCGCCAAGGCCATCACCGGGGATATCCTGTCCAGACTGATCGCAACCTGCACGACGGCAAGCCTGCGTGATGTCAGAGACCGTGCGATATTGATGGTGGCCTTCGCCTCCGGCGGCCGGCGCCGCAGCGAAATCGCGGGCCTCAGGATCGAGCAGCTGCAGCCGGAAGAGCCGATCCAGATTGACGGAGCCCCTCCCCTGCTCTCTCTTTCCATTCATCTCGGTCGCACCAAAACCAGCGGTGCCGACAGTGATGAAGTGGTCTACCTCAGCGGTCGACCGGTCGATGCGCTGAACGCGTGGCTTGCGGCGGCGAAAATCGACAAGGGCAGTGTCTTCAGGGCGATTGATCGGTGGGGAAATGTCTCGCGCCGGCCGCTGGACCCCAAGGCCATCAATGACATCGTCAAGCAGCGGGCGGAACTGGCCGGGCTCGATCCGGCGGAGTTTTCCGCGCATGGCCTGCGCTCCGGCTATCTGACCGAAGCCGCCAATCGCGGCATTCCTCTCCCCGAGGCCATGGAACAGTCGAGGCATCGATCCGTTCAGCAGGCGTCAGAGTACTACAATCACGCACAGCGGCGGAGCGGAAGAGCATCGCGTATGCTTGATTGATTTGGAAGTCTCCGTGTTGATTATGGGAGGGCCACCATCCCATAATCAACAAGCAGTGCTCATCCCGTGTTCCCGGCATAACTCCGGCACAGGAACGCCGCCCTTTGCATGGCGCTGGATAGCAAGGATTTGGGGTTCGCTGAATCTGCTCGTCTTAATCAAAATCTGCTCGAATACAGAGCCCGAGAAAAGTCTATTTTTGAAGCCCATTAATTGGCGGGGGGGATTACCCGTCCAGCAGGCATCGGAGCAATTCAACAGCGCTACCAAGCAGAGTAAAAGGCAACGCCGCCTATAGGCCTGGAAGCAGCGCACCACTCAACCGTCCCCCCTAGACCGAGGGACGTCAGTTCCCGACTTTCCTGTCTGACATTATAGCCAAGCTCAATGCCCACTATCATGTGGATAGATGTGCCCAGTCGTACGTGCGGTGGCGCCAAAAAATCACCGATCCATCCAATTCGACATTTCATCCGGTCGCGCCTTGACAATTCTTGTTGCTTAAAACAACGTCGCGTATACATGTGCTTAAGTTCAAAATGGCTAATTAATAAATTGAAAATATTGATATTTATAGAATATATATGCGTTTAGATAGATAGAATTATCTAACACTGTTTCTATGTTGAATTATATATTAGTGACACAACCCCAAATAAGACAATCATATTGAGACTAAAAGTATATTTTTGAGTCAAATCATAGATCTACACATTGATGTAATTCCGATAAATTCATATTATCTATTAAAGCATAAATCTTAATGATCAGGGGCGCTTTATGTCTAAGTATAAATTGACGGTCAACGGGAATGGTGTATTCCCAAATGCAACAATTGTGATCGATGAAGATACGTATATACTTGATGCGCTTGAGGATGCTGGATACTCAGTTCCTTATTCAGGTCGAGCTGGAGCAGATGCCGCTACAATTTTTATGCTGGTTAGCGGGTCAGTGGACAGTTCCGATGGTCATTTGTCTCGGATGAGCTACGGCAAAGAGGTGTATTTGAGGGAGATGTGACTTATGTTAAGTCCGATGCCTCGATCATCTTCTTGGGGGAAGAGGGGTACGATGCGCTTGCGTCAGAGGGCGAGTCTTCGGGAGATCCGGACGACACCAGCGACGAATCTAGTTCAGATGATGGTTCGTCAAGCGGCGGGTCACATGGTGACGATGCCGACACTGATGGGTTTACGATTGATGGCGTCACATATCGTGCGGGCGACACCCTTCCTGATGGATCAACGTTTCTTGAGACAATAGAGATTCGATCCACAAGCAGCAACGGAGCTTCCCACTTCAACGGAACGTTGAATATGATGTACGCTCATGAGTACTCCATCGGTCGCGGGAGCTCAGGGCAATCAAAATTGGACGAAAGCGGCACAACTTCAGATGAGGTAATCATCGTAGATGAGAATGGAGACTATGTAGAGGCCGATTTCTTTAATGCCTGGGACGTTTTATTCTCTCCGGGAATTGATATCACCAATGGCGTTGTATTAATAAATCCAAATTCAGACATTATTCCAAGATTTGCAATTCCAGATCGTCCAGGAATAGACGAATATTCAACAACTAGCATTTTTTACCATGACTACGAATCCTCGGCCTCTGTACCGCTGGATGAATATCAAGCTCTGCGCTACAGCAATGATGGCCTTTCTGCACTTGAGGATGCGCTGATTTCAAATCCCACACCAGGTGACGACGGTGCTGCGACTATAAACGGCACTATCAATGATGCTGGGAACCTGGGTCCGGTGTTCGATGGAGATGACAATCTGGTCTATTCATTTATCGTTGAAAATCCCGATGCAAATCAGTCGGACATCGTTGTGAACTATACGATCGCTGGTGAGCATGTCCTGGCCAATGGTTATGTTGCCCGAATGGTTCAACGATATGATAATACACCAGATGATTTAACTGACGCGGATTATGGCTATTCCCTTTTGACATTTGGGGAAGGTGACGCCTTTCTGCAAGGTGCCGTTGAGTGGCCCGCCGATATTATGGCGGACGCCGCATGGTATCAAAATGCTTTAGAAATTTTTGGCACAGCAAACGAATCACTCCTTTGAATATTACTCACCTCGTGAAATGGTTGTGTTGGGCTTTGGTTGCAGCCGCATTGGCTGGAGCCATATACACTTCGTCAATTTTGATATTGGCGTATCGAGTGAATAGTTATCTCGACTTTATCGCTGCCGCGATGTTGTTGGGAATTTTATTAAATCTAATTTTCAAGGACAAAAAGCTGATGTATCTATCAGCTTTTTCGCTGCCATTTTTTTCAGCATTTATTGTCCCGCAGGTGTTGCCAACAGCAATGGCTGCTTGCGTCGCACTCGTTTGGGGTGTGCTGTGCTTTATCTTGGGTGCTATTCGGGACAGGCTATGATCCCAGCTTCGTGTCGCCTTCTTAAATTCTTGCTGCTTGGAATCGTCGTCATGTCCCCGGCCACGACTCACGCAAGAGAAACTGTGGCCCATGAGGCGCATCAGCGCGTAGTCAAGGTCCATAGCATTTACTTCCAGCTTCGAGAAATGGGAGCCTACGAGAGAGCTTATATGCTCTTGACGGATGGGCAAAAGATACAGGTCTCCCTAGCCCAATTTGGATCTCAGTGGGCAGCACTGCGTGAACGGTACGGAAGGCTAACCCACCTGAGAATCAGCAAGGTCACATGGTATCGAAATCCAATGGACGCTAAACCCGGCCTCTATGCTGCCGTCGACTATCGCGCAAGCTTCGAACGCCTCAAAGACTTTTGCGGCTTGGTAGTTTGGTCCGTGGGTGAAGGATACAAGGTCCAGCGAGAAGAGATGATTTTTTTGGCAGACGATCCGAAGCGCCCCAAGTCAGGACCGGCTGAGGACAGGGCACTAAAAACGCTGCCTTGCAATTCGCCATAACCGTCGTAGAGAGCAGCCATCGCGCTGCGGGCCGCAAGCGCCTTCTACCCCGATTGGGGTACAGTTGCGCATTTCCATGTTAAACCGAAGAAATTGAGTCCGTTGACTACAGCTTTCGCAGGTTTAGGCGGAAAAACTTAGCACGAAAAGCGGAGCCTGACTTGGTTAGGTCCTCCCACCTGGTCGGGACCGTTTTGCTGAAAACCTGAGTGGTTGAATAAATATTCCCCAAACCAGGAGCTTAACTTACAATTTCCTTGACGGAAAATCATACTAAATCTGCGCTCTCTTCCAAAAAAAATAGATAGAAAACTGAATAAATAAACCATCAGGCCCCATCTTAGTGTCCCAAAAATCGATCGTCGCACTCGCCATCAAGAGAGTAAGGTCAGCCTTCGTCACAATCGGCGCAGTCAATACCGCTACAAATATTCTTATGCTGACCAGCCCACTGTTCATGATGCAGGTCTATGACCGGGTGCTGGCAAGCCGGAGTGTGCCAACGCTGGTGGCGCTGTCACTGCTGGCGATCGGGCTCTACCTGTTTCTCGGGGTGCTGGAACTTCTGCGCTCCCGCATCCTCACACGCGTCGGACAGCGGATCGAGGAGGATCTCGGGGACGCGACGTTCCGCGCGGTGATGGTGTTGCCGCTCAGAATGTCTCGCAAGGAAGCGGTGTCGCAGCCGATTCGGGACCTCGAACAGATCCGGCAGTTCATGGGCGGGCCGGGACCGGTCGCGATTTGCGACATGCCTTGGCTGCCGCTTTATATCGGCATCCTTTTCCTCTTTCATCCACTTCTGGGCTGGCTCGCGATTGCCGGCGCGGTGGTGCTGATTGTGCTGACGATCACCAGCGAGTTTCTCTTGCGCGATCCCATGCGGCGGATTGCGCAGTTTTCAGCTGCCCGGGCGGAGTTTCTTGAGGCCGGGCGGCGCAATGCCGAGGCCCTGCAGGCCATGGGTATGCGCGGGGCCTATACCGCCCGCTGGCGTGGGGCGAATGCGGAGTATCTTGCCGAACAGCAGCGCACGGGCGATGCGATCAGCAGCTTCTCAACGACATCAAAGATCTTCCGACTGGCCCTTCAGTCGGCCGTTCTGGCACTTGGTGCCTGGCTTGCGATCAACGGGATGGCTTCTCCGGGTGCGATGATCGCCGCCTCGATCCTGACCGCACGCGCATTGACGCCGATCGAACAGGCGATTGGCCAGTGGCGTGGTTTCATCAATGCAAGGCAGGCGAGGGATCGACTTTACAAGCTTCTGGAGCAGTTCCATAAGGATGTCCCGCGCATGGCGCTGCCGAAGCCAGGGGCTTCGTTTGCTGCTGCAGGCCTGACTGTCATGGCGCCTGGCGCTAATGCGCCTGTTATCCGCGACATCAGCTTCAGCGTCAGCGGGGGCCAAGGTGTTGGGATCATCGGGCCCAGTGGTTCCGGAAAGTCTTCGCTGGCGCGGGCTCTTGTTGGCATCTGGCCGCCAGCGAGGGGCAGCGTCCGGCTGGATGGTGCTGAACTCGACCAATGGGACCCGGAGGCGCTGGGGCCTTCCATCGGCTATCTGCCGCAAGGCGTCGAACTGTTCGACGGCACGATCGCCGAGAACATCTGCCGATTTTCTGCTGATGCCCAGCCTGAGCAGATCATCGAGGCGGCCAGACTTGCCGGTGTGCATGATCTCATCCTGTCGATGCCGGATGGTTACGACACGCGGATTGGTGCGAGTGGCGCGATCCTCTCGGCCGGTCAGCGGCAGCGGGTTGGGCTTGCGCGCGCGCTGTTCGGCAAACCGTTCCTGATTGTGCTCGACGAGCCGAATGCCAGCCTTGATGCGGAAGGCGAGACAGCGCTGACAAACGCCATGCTGGCGCTGCGCCAAGCGGGGTCAATCGTCATCGTGATTGCACACAGGCCGAGCGCGCTGGCGGCGGTCGATCAGGTTCTGGTGATGGCGCAGGGCACGATGGTCACCTTCGGGCCGCGTGACGAGGTATTGCGCAAGACAACCATGCGGGCGGTGGCCGAGAAATGACCGACAAGCAAAGCATGACGCCGATTGCGCGTTCGATCCGAAACTATTCGCTTCTCGCCTTCGTCACCATCCTGGTCCTGGTGATCGGCTTCTGCGGCTGGGCTGCAACGGCCAAGCTTTCCGGGGCCGTGATAGGTCACGGCGTCGTAGTGGTGGATGGCAACGTCAAGAAGATTCAGCATCTTGCTGGCGGCACCGTCGGCGAGATCCTCGTCCGCAATGGAACCCGCGTGGCTCAAGGCGATCTGCTGATCAGGATGGATGACACGATCACACGCGCCAATCTTGCCATAGTCACCAAACAGGTCGATCAACTGACAGCCCTCAGACTGCGTCTTATTGCGGAACGCGATGGATTGGCAACGATGGCGACGGCTGAGGCGTCCGGTCTCGACAGAACGGAAGATGGTCAAAGCTACATCTGCGCCGAGCAAGCGCTGTTTGCGGCGCGACGCGAGACGCTTCAGAGCCAACAGAGCCAGCTCCGCCAACGGATCGGGCAGATCGGGCAGGAAACCGGCGGGCTGACCGTGCGGCTGAGGGCGAAGGAGCAGGAACTGTCCTGGGTGGAGCAGGAGCTTGTGCGGGTGCGCAACCTCAGCGGTCAGCAGCTGATCCAGTTCAACCGCCTTGCCGAGCTGGAGCGGCTGAGGGCGCAGCTCGACGGCGAGCGCGGACAACTGATCGCCGAGATCGCCCGGGCAGGGGCACGGATCACGGAGACCGAATTGCAGATCCTCCAGCTGGACCAGGATCGGCGGACCGAAATCGTCACCGAGCTCCGCGATGTCGATAACAAACTAGCCGAGCTCGAGGAGCAGCAGGTCACGGCTGAGGATGAGCTTAAGCGGGTCGAGATCCGTGCCCCGCAGGACGGGATCGTGCATGAGCTTGCCGTTCACACGATCGGCGGCGTGATTGCGCCTGGCGAGACGGTGATGCAGATCGTTCCGATCAACGACAGCCTTGTCGTCGAAGCGCGCATTCTGCCTGCAGATATCGACCAGCTTCATCAGGGTCAGGATGCGGTTCTACGCTTTTCCGCGTTCAACCAGCGTATCACGCCGGAGGTCTTCGCCAAGGTGGAAACGGTCGCTGCCGATCTGGTCACCAATCCGCAGACCGGCGAGGCCTGGTATTCGATCCGCACCCGGATCCCGGCCGATGAGATGGCAAAGCTCGGAAACCTCACCCTGCTCTCGGGCATGCCGGTGGAGGTGTTCATCAAGACGGGCGACCGGACGGCGATGTCCTATCTGCTCAAGCCACTATCGGACCAGCTGGCGCGGGCGATGAACGAGGAGTGAAAAGTAGGCTTCTAACAAGTTTCGTTAAAAGATGCCGTGATCGTTCAAGGTCTGCCGATAAAGCGGCTGCTTGGTAGCCACAGCAAATGTATCTTTGGGTATACCTGCTGAGACAATCTCCGTGAGACGCAAATCAGTGTATCATTTGGGTTGATTTGCCAGTTATGAGACGCTACCCTTTGAAGGTCTAGAGCCTAAAGAGACGTTTCATGGCAATTTGTCCGTCGTCGAATGATTTGAGACGTTTTGGGCTTTGGAAGAATGGAGTTTCCGGCTCGGTTTGCGGGTTGATTTAAGCCGCTTTGGCTTGGTGGTTCAAGCGGCGCTGTCTGATGGT
>NZ_JBPUGM010000009.1:0-161345 GCF_051549525.1 Rhizobium sp. G187 | reverse complement strand
GAATTCACCGAAGTACTTGGTGATCGCTGCCGTCAGAGACGTCTTGCCGTGGTCGACGTGGCCGATCGTACCGATGTTGACGTGCGGCTTATTGCGCTCAAACTTACTCTTTGCCATTTGAATGCTTTCCTATGAACGAAAAGAGGTTTCCCCGGGCGACCCGGTTTGGTCCCGCCGTTTAAGGCTTTCGCATCCATTGCGCAAGAGTTAAATCTCTGGCGCTCTCCAGCGCTACCAAGGGCTTGTCATGGCGCGCCGTAGGCAGGCTTCATCTTTGCTATGGTCGCATCGATCTCAGCCGCCACGATGGGATCATCGATAAGCTCGGCGCATTGGAACAGCGGCATCGGATGTTCCCCACCGTCGCCCCGGACCACGGGCACCGCCGCTTCCGCCAGGGCTGCTTCAACCGCATTGCGGAGCGGCGCCCAGTCCTCGATATCACCTTTGCCCCGCTCGACAATGATTGCGGCCCATCCATTGCCCTGTTCCTTGAGAACCTCATTCTCCTGCCGGTCAAGACAGACGGCAATCGCATATCCCTGTACATCGCGGGTCACGGCATCCCGCGGCGCGGCCAATGCCGACAGGGGCGCCTGAGCGGCTGACAAGGTGAGAGCATAGGCGCAGAATGACGCGAGATTAGGTGACGTCTTCATGACGCATGGTCTCCCGGAACTCGAGATGAAAATCACAGCCGTCTCCATGAGGCGATGGCCGGATCAGTCATTGCGGGAAAAGTGGTGAAAGTGTGCAGCGGAGCGCGGGATCAGGATCACTCTATGACAGCGATCACAAGAGCTGGCATAACTTGCAGACAGCGCGATGCATCGCAAACAGCGATCAGCGCGGTAGAACGCAAAATGTCAAAGAGAGTGGGAAGTCACACTTGGAGCGGGTAACGGGAATCGAACCCGTGTATTCAGCTTGGAAGGCTGCTGCTCTACCATTGAGCTATACCCGCATTTCACGATCCGAGGACGAATGGTGGAGAGAGTTGGATTTGAACCAACGTAGGCTGAGCCAACGGATTTACAGTCCGTCCCCTTTAACCACTCGGGCATCTCTCCATTCTTTCGTCCGGATCGTTCGACCAAGCTTTTTAGTCTCGACCAGTGGGCGTTGCCCCTCGGTCTGCGGCGGGTATATGACGGCCGAACCGGCTCGTGTCAACACGAAGTTTGCGGAAAATTTCCAAAAAAAACATCAGCCCTTGTGCGCCGGCCTTTCCCGCCGACAATTCACAGCACCCTCTATGCCCATTCGAGCCCGCCCGTTATAAGGGCCTATGGCAAAAGATCCCAAAACAGACAAAACCGCCCGTGACACTCACTATGCGACGCTGCGCCGACAGGTGCGCGACGCAAAGCGCGAACGCGGCGAAATCCCGACACCCGCCCCGCAGACGCGGCGCAAGAGCAATGCCGACTGGACACCACCGCCTATCGCCCCCGACCAGGTCTTCCTGTACGGCCTGCACACGGTGCGTGCCGCGCTCGACAATCCGGAGCGCAAGCTGATCAAGCTTTCCGCAACCCAGAACGCGCTGGTCCGGCTGGAAATCGCATCTGTGGAAAACCTCGGCATTCCCTTCGAGACCGTGACGCCGCAGGATCTCGACAAAGCGCTCGGTCCCGACGCAATCCATCAGGGTGTCATGCTGGAGACGCGTCCCCTGCCCGTGCGTCGACTGGAAGCCTTGAAGGACAGCCCCCTGCTTCTCGTCCTTGACCAGGTGACCGATCCGCACAATGTCGGTGCGATCATGCGTTCGGCGGTCGCATTCGGCGCCGGCGCCGTCATCACGACGCAACGCCACAGCCCAACCGAATCAGGTGTACTGGCCAAATCAGCCTCCGGCGCGCTGGAAATGATTCCCTACATCCAGGTCACAAACCTTGCTGGCGCTCTCGGCGAGCTGCACGATCTTGGCTTCTTCACCATCGGCCTCGATTCGGAAGGACCGGCCCCCATGGAAGACATGCTGCAGGGCAGTCGCGTGGCGCTGGTTCTCGGCTCCGAGGGCAAGGGCCTGCGGCAGAAGACGCGCGAAACGGTCTCGGCACTTGCACGCCTCGACATGCCGGGCGCGATCAAGTCGCTCAACGTTTCGAATGCCGCAGCGATCGCTCTCTACGCCACCCGCCAACATCTCGCCCGCAAGGCCTGATCGGCCGCATCCCCGACTTCGACGGAACCGCTGCTCGCCCACGACAGCTGTCCCGTCGAAGCGGCGAAGCTCATGCAGCCCCGACAGCCCGCTTCCACGAACCGCTTCGGAATGATGACTGAGGCAGCTTCATAGGCCAGCTGCGCGGGCGGACGGACCTGCCCCGCTCAATGATCCCGCATGAAAACGCTTGGCGAATCCGGGCTGCCCGGCCTCGGGGGCAAAACGCCAACGCACACAGCCCCCGACGCCTCCCGTTAGCGAATTACCTAAGCAACTTACCGCCTACATAGAGGGTTTCACAGGCCGGGCCGACACATCCACTGCGACCTCCGCGTGGACATGGTTTATCAGACCGTCATTGGCCGGAAACCTCGGACAGCCCTGTATCCCAACCACAGAAAAGCCGCGAGAACGATCACCTGCACCACAAGAAAGGGCGGCTCGGAGCCGGTGGGCGCGAGGGCGTTGAGCGCGGGCACCTTGAGGAATCCCTGGGCCACAAGGACGAAGACGTTGAGGTAGAGCGAGGCCGTCGAACAGATCAGGAAGATCTCTCGCCAATGGCCAGCGAGACGGCGAGCATAAAGCGCGAACAGGGCTGCGGCGAGCAGCGGGCTCATCAAGATCCCCACGCCGATGGCGGGCGTGACCCCGCTGAAAGGGAAGAGAAATCCAGTTACAACCGTTGCCACCGTTGATCCGAGGAAGAGCGCATTCCAACCGGACCGAAACTCAGAGCGCAGCCATCCGCGCAGGGCGACGATGCCCGCAACGATGCCGACAAGACTGAGGATGACGTGGAACAGGGTGAAGGGCGTCAGTGCGAAGATCATCATGAAACTCCGTCTCTAAGTGCCAAGACAGGAGTAGGCGCCCAAACGGAACGCTTGTAAATTGTCATTTTTCGCACTGCACCAAGACCGGATATCCGGCGTGGCCAAACAAACGTCCCCCTCGGCCCATCCCGTGCCATTTTTCCCGCTATGGTTAACGGATGGTCAAGATGTTCTGCCTAGCCTCGGAACATCACCGCCATCTGGCCATTTCCTTGAGATCTGGAGGACCGACATGTTTTCACTTATCAGCACGCTTCGCGAACCGACGCCTGAAACGCCCGATACCGGCACCTTTGCCGATGCCGCCCTCAGCATGCCGATGGTCGAGCTTACGAGCCAGCGCCGCAAAGACCGGCGGTCGAAGGATCACGCGCGCGATTACGGTGTCGAACGCATGGTGCAGATCGGTGCCGTCGGCTACGTCTGAAAACATCAATGCCTGAATAAGAGGGCTTGGCCGGATGCCGTTGTCGTCATCCGGTCGCCGAATAGCGGATCGGCACCATGTGGCCGATCTCGAAAAAGACTCGTCTCCCTCTCCCGGCAATTCATGCTGCCGGCCGGAGTATCAGACGCCGGAACCGGGTGGTTGCCGCGACAGGGGAAGTACGCGAGCGTTGGACAGGTGACAGCGGCTTCGCGAACCGCCTGACGCAGTTCGCGCCTGTCCTCACAGGACAACAGACCCCACCATGTCATCCCTCCGCCCGGACCAGAGTGATCTCCATCAAAACGACAGGGCGGGGAAGAGAACTCGTCCGCTCCATCATGCGCACGCCGAAAATACGGCACGTCGCGGCGCCGCATGACAAGCACCAACGCATTGATAGACTTCACGAAAATTAGGAGAGTGGTGCCCCCGGCAGGGTTCGAACCCGCGACCCCCTGATTACAAATCAGGTGCTCTACCAACTGAGCTACAAGGGCAGTGCGGGGTGTGTATGCGGAAAACTTTCTGCCGTAAAGCAAAAAATCAGGCCAAGGTTAGCACAAATGGTGAATGATGCGCCGCAATGCATTTCAGGCGCAATTTTCCAGCCGAACCGAATTGCCGCCTAACGGCTTGTCGTTGCTGTCTGTTGTCATGTACGACTGACGCCAATCGTCAACAGGGCCAGCCATGTCTCGCACCTTCCGGTCGCTATCCTTCATCGCCTCAGGCACCGAAGAGGCTCAGGCTTCGAGAGAGGCGCTGATTCGCCTCTATGGTGACACGACCCCGACCGATGCCGATGTGATCGTCGCGCTGGGCGGAGACGGCTTCATGCTGCAGGTCCTGCATGACACGATGAACAGCGGCAAGCTGATTTACGGCATGAATCGTGGATCAGTTGGTTTTCTGATGAATGATTTTTCCGTCGAACAGTTGCATGAGCGAATCGGTGCAGCAGTCGAAAACGAATTCCACCCGCTGAAGATGACGACAACCAATGCTGACGGGTCGATCTCCTTTGCCCTCGCCATCAACGAAGTCTCTCTCTTGCGGCAGTCCTATCAGGCAGCCAAGATCCGGGTGCTGATCGACGGGCGCGTGCGGCTGGAAGAACTGATCTGCGACGGGCTTATGGTGGCCACTCCGGTCGGGTCAACGGCCTACAACCTTTCGGCCCATGGCCCAATCCTGCCGCTTGAGGCGCCGCTGCTGGCATTGACGCCTGTCAGCGCATTCAGGCCCCGGCGTTGGCGTGGTGCACTCCTGCCCGATAAGGTGACCGTTGTGCTCGAAGTGCTGGAGCCGGAGAAGCGACCGGTGAACGCGGTCGCGGATCATAACGAGGTCAAGTCTGTGCTGCGGGTCGAAATTGCCCAATCCGAGGAGACGACCGCCCGCATTCTGTCGGATCCGGGACGCTCCTGGTCCGATCGGATCATCGCCGAACAGTTTTCCGGCTGAGGTTTCAAGTTTGAGGTTTTCGATGCGACGCGTCCTTTCCGCTGCCGCCCTTGTGCTGTTGATGTCCGCCCCGCTCTCCATAGCCGAGGACATCGACCAATTGCCGGTGACAGCCACCTTCGTGGTCAGCGGCGGCTTCTGGCAGGCAGGCCCCGAAGGTTTACCGCTTGCCGGCGTTGGCACGACGGCGACGGGCAGCGGCTACTACAAGCTGGTCGCCATTCGCCAGCCAGACCGCACGGCGCGGGTCTTTTTGCAGATGGTCAGCGCGGGCGAGGCCGGCCCGAAACTCGTCGAGAGCGTGGAACTGGAAGAATTCACCGCGATCCGGCCTTATGTCACCGGCATCCAGCCCGAAAGCATGACCGGCGTCGCGGGAACGCCCGGTTTTTTTGCAACCGTCTATCTGAAGACCGATCCGCAGAGCGAGCGCGTCGAGGAATGGACAGTGCTGATTGACGATCTCGGAGACATCAGGGTCGAGCGGGCGAGCAACTGACCCACCTGCCCCTCTGACAGCGTTTGCTGACAGCCGATCGAGACAAAAGAAAAAAGGCGGGGCGCCTCGGCCCCCCCGCCATCTCTTCATCTATAGCCCAAGCTCTGCCCTTCAGTCGATGTCTGCGACTTCCGATGCCTTGCCGCTGATGCGGTGAGCAAGGGCGGCCTCCATGAACTCGTTCAGTTCGCCGTTCAAAACGCTGTCCGGATCGGTGCTTTCAACACCGGTGCGCAGGTCCTTGACCAGCTGGTACGGCTGCAGAACGTAAGAGCGGATCTGATGGCCCCAACCGATATCCGTCTTGGAGGCGGCTTCGGCATTGGCTGCCTCTTCACGCTTCTTCAGTTCGACTTCGTAAAGGCGGGCGCGCAACATATCCCACGCCTTGGCGCGGTTCTTGTGCTGCGAGCGTTCCTGCTGGCAGGCAACTGCGATGCCGGTCGGAATATGCGTGATACGCACGGCCGAGTCTGTGGTGTTGACGTGCTGACCACCCGCACCGGACGAACGATAGGTGTCGATGCGGCAGTCGCTTTCGTTGATCTCGATCTGGATCGAGTCGTCGACCACTGGGTAAACCCAGATCGACGAAAAGGACGTGTGGCGGCGTGCATTCGAATCGTAGGGCGATATGCGGACCAAGCGGTGAACGCCCGATTCCGTTTTCATCCAACCATAGGCATTGTGGCCCTTGACCAGAATGGTCGCAGACTTGATGCCGGCTTCTTCGCCATCGTGCACTTCCAGCACTTCCACCTTGAAGCCCGAGCGCTCGGCCCAGCGGGTATACATGCGCAGAAGCATGTTCGCCCAGTCCTGGCTCTCCGTGCCGCCGGCGCCGGAATGGACTTCGACATAGGTGTCATTGCCATCGGCTTCGCCAGACAGCATGGCCTCGACCTGACGCCGTGCAGCTTCGGTCTTGAGTGCCTTGAGCTGGTCCTCGGCATCCTTGATGACCGATTCGTCGCCCTCTTCCTCGCCCATCTCGATCAGCTCGATGTTGTCCTTCATCGCCTGTTCGAGACGCTTGACGCCTGCAATGTTATCATCCAGCTGCTGGCGCTCGCGCATCAGCTTCTGGGCTTCCTGGGCATCATTCCAGAGGTTGGGATCCTCTGCCTTGTTGTTCAACCAGTCCAGTCGTCTTATCGCCTGATCCCAGTCAAAGATGCCTCCTCAGCAGGCTTATGGCCTGCTTGATTTCGTCGACTACGTTCTCGATTTCGTTGCGCATGCGTCCGGTCTCAACCTCGTGGCAGCTGGTGAAAAAATCTGGCCCTCGCATAGTTGCGCCCGGCCCTGATGTAAAGGGCCGGGTCATCGCGAGAGGTCTCGAAGGATCAGAAGAGGCCGCCGGATCCCGAGGTCACGGCCTGGTTCGCCTGGGGCGATTCGCGCAGGATTTCTTCCGGCGGCGCATAGCCATCCATGCCGATGACCGAGAGCGTATCGGCCGGACCGGTGCCGGGCTTGAAGGCTTCGATGATCGTGTCCGGTTCGCCTTCGAGCGCGAACATGCCCGTCGTACGGTTGACAGCGATGAAGCTCATGCCTTCCGGTACAAAGAACTTCCCAGGAGGCGTATTGGCCGTGGCTTTCTGCATGAAATCGTTGAAGATCGGGGCGGCCAGCGAACCACCGGTCGAGCCACGGCCAAGCGGGGCCGGTGTATCGAAGCCGATATAGACGCCGGCAACCAGATCCGGCGTATAGCCGACGAACCACGCGTCCTTCTCGTCATTCGAGGTACCGGTCTTGCCGGCGACCGGGCGGTCGAGCTTGATCTTGCCGGCTGCCGTTCCGCGCGTGATGACACCTTCCATCATCGAGGTAATCTGGTAGGCGGTCATCGGGTCGAGAACCTGGTCACGGTTGTCCACGACAACAGGCTCTTCCTGTCCGGCAAAACGATCGGCATTGCAGGTCTGGCAGATCTGGTCTTCATGGCGGAAGATGGTCTTGCCGTGGCGGTCCTGGATACGGTCGATGAGGGTCGGCTTGATCTGCTTGCCACCATTGGCAAAGACGGCATAGGCCGAGACCATGCGCAGCACCGTCGTTTCGCCGGAGCCCAGCGACATCGATAGCACCGGGTTCATCTTGTCATAGACACCGAAGCGTTCGGCATATTCGGCAACGAGGTTCATGCCCATGTCGTTGGCAAGGCGTACCGTCATCAGGTTTCGCGACTTTTCGATACCCATGCGCAGCGTCTGGGGACCGGCCGAGCCGCCACCATAGTTCTGCGGACGCCAGACCTCGCCACCGGCGACGAACTCGACCGGCGCATCGAGGATGACGGAGGCCGGCGTATAGCCGGTATCGAGTGCTGCGGCATAAACGAACGGCTTGAACGAAGAGCCCGGCTGGCGCATCGCCTGCGTCGCGCGGTTGAACTCCGACTGGGCATAGGAGAAGCCGCCGGCAACGGCCAGAACGCGCCCCGTATGCGGGTCCATCGCAACAATGCCGCCCTGAACACGGGGGAGCTGGCGCAGGCGATAGCGGTTGCTGCCCTCTTCCACTTGCTGCACATAGACGACATCACCAGCAGACAGAACGCCTTCGGGCGACTTGGCGGACTTGCGATCCGGATCGGCAGAGCGATAGGCCCATTCCATGTCCTTTGGCGCGATACGCGCCCGCTCCCGGTCTCCAAGCACCCTGCCCCCGGCTTCCTTGGCAGGCTGCAAGCCAATATCAACGCCGTCGGAGGAAGCGTCGAGCACGACGGCGACCTTCCATTCCGGCACATCGGACAGAGCCGGAACGTCGGCAAGCGGAACACCCCAATCGCCATCCATCGGGATCTTCTTCACCGGGCCGCGGAAACCGCGGCGCTGGTCGTAGGTCAGCAGCGCGGACTGCAGGGCAGACCGGGCGGCCTTCTGCATGTCAGGATCAAGCGAGGTGCGCACGGACAGGCCGCCCTCGTAGAGAGCCTCGTCGCCGTAGCGCTCGATCAGCTGACGGCGGACCTCCTCGGAGAAGTAATCGGATGCAAAAAGATACGAACCAGTGCGACGCAGATTGACGCCGAGTGGCTGCTTCTTGGCCTCTTCCCCTTCGTCGCGCGCGACGAAACCGTTTTCCACCATCCGGTCGATAACCCAGTTGCGGCGCTCAAGCGCTGCTGCCTCGCGGCGGAACGGATGATAATTGGCCGGGCCCTTGGGTAGGGAGGCGAGATAGGCCGTTTCGGCGATCGTCAGTTCGGTGACCGACTTGTCAAAATAAGTCAGCGCCGCACTGGCGATACCATAGGAATTCAGTCCGAAGAAAATCTCATTCAGATAGAGCTCAAGGATCTTGTCCTTCGAATAGGCCTGCTCGATACGGAAGGAGAGAATGGCTTCCTTGACCTTGCGGTCCATGGTCTGGTCGGCGCTCAGAAGAAAGTTCTTCGCCACCTGCTGGGTGATCGTCGACGCACCGACCGGGCGGCGACCGGAGCCGAAATTCTGCAGGTTGACCAGAATAGCGCGACCAAGGCCGGTAATGTCGACGCCGGGGTGGTTGTAGAAATTCTTGTCTTCAGCCGAAAGGAAGGCAGCCTTCACCCGGTCCGGGATGGCCTGAATCGGAAGGAACAGACGGCGTTCGCGGGCATATTCCGCCATCAGCGCGCCGTTGCCGGCATGGATACGCGTGGTCACCGGCGGTTCGTAGCTCGCCAACACCTCGAAGTTCGGCAAGTCGCGGCTGACGCCGTGCAGATAGACGGCAACGGCTGCCGCCACGCACAGTGCCAGAACGGATGCCAATCCGAAGAGATATCCAATCAGTCTGATCATGTTTCCGCTACCGGGTCCGACTTCAGGTACAGCGCGCCGCCATCAGCTTTGCACATCCCGTGGCGTTTTGCACGTCGCGCCATGGATGACAAGACGGTCAAAGCGCCGGACGAGCTTGCGATTCACCGCTGGCCGCCATCAGGGTTCGAGGAAACGGGGTGCGGTCACAATGTGAGGAAAATAGGGCGTTCCGGCCAAGCAGCACAGCGAAGCACCAGGAGGCGCGATGCAGTCCACAGCTGGCTGGACATGTGGATCAACCACCGTTGACCATCAGTGGCGCCCGATAGCGCCGGATGGCCTCGACGAGGAGATCGGCGACCTTGTCCCGCCACTTGTCATCGAGCAGCAGTTTCTCGTCCTGCTTATTGGAGAGGAATCCAAGCTCGAGCAGAATGGAGGGCACATCCGGGGCCTGCAACACGCGGAAACCCGCATGGCGGTGGGGATTGTTGATGAGCGAGATCTGCCCCTCGAAGGACTGGACCACCGCCTGCGCCATCGAGATCGAAAACGCCTGCGTTTCCCGCCGTGTCAGGTCGAGCAGGATGTCATTGACCTCTGCCGTTTCGGTTGGAAGGGCGACACCGCCGATCGCATCGGAAAGGTTTTCGCGCTCGGCAAGCTGCGCGGCCATATGGTCGGACGCCTTGTCGGAGATCGTGTAGACGGTCGCGCCACGGGTATCAGCCTGGCGAAGCGTATCGGCGTGGAGGGAGATCAGGAGATCAGCCCCCTGGCGACGCGCGATCAGCACGCGCTCGGACAGAGACAGGAACCGATCATCGCTGCGGGTCAGGACTGCGCGAATGCCCGCTTCGCCCGACAATCGCTCATGCAAGGATTTGGCAAAGGCAAGCGTGATCTCTTTTTCAGCGGTGCGGGTTCCAGCTCCCGTGGCGCCCGCATCGATGCCACCATGCCCCGCATCGATGGCGATCACAAATTCGTGCGACGGCTCGACAGCGACCTCGTCGGTGACGCTTGGAGCATCACCGGCACTCCAGGCCTGCGTCTTGACCAGTTCGGCAAACTCCTCAGCCGGCACCAATTCCGCATCCAGGACGAGACGGTAACCGTTACCTTCGTCATTGGCCCTGACATCCGAAACAACGAAACGGGCGGGACGTGCGGCCGTCAGCACGATGCGGGCAGATTGATTGTCGACAGAGCCGTAGCGAATGTCGCTAAACAACCCGGTGGCCCCAAGGCTCCCCTCATCGAAGGCAAAGGCGGTGGCGGGCAGATCAACCACGATGCGGTCCGGATGGGCGATGTAGCGCAGCGCGACATCAGGACGACCGTCAAAATCTATGACGATTCGTGTGCGGGCATCGTCTCCAGCGATGCGGGCGGCATAGGCAACCAACGGAGCAGATGCACTCGCCTCAGCCTTTGCCTCGTCAACCGCCATTGCGGGCGCGAAGCTCCCCTGCCCCAGCGACATGGCAATGACGGTTAATACGATTCGAAATTTTCGCCCCACAAGGTTCACCATCGCCCCACTCGTGCTCGTGACCAAGGCCGCTTCCAGTCTTTTCCTCAAGGTCTCAGTGACCGCCATCACAAAAGCGAAATTCAAAGATGTCGCTCAGCCTGCAGGCCCCATCGACCGATTGTGACCGAAACATGACTGCAAAATCACGTCATTCAGCACAGCCAGAAAGCGAATCGTGGCGCCTGAGCCACCCCGTCTAATCGACTGCCTTTACGGCGTAAATCCGTTTGCTCTTGCTATTGTGAAGGATAATACATACAACGCAAGCGAGGGATAAGAGTGCAAACGGGATAGGATTTCCGTCACGGCTGCCAACCTCAGACAATGGATTTGGCGCCTGTCCAACGGGAAGTTCATCCGCCGTCGTCGCACTCTGTCCTGAAACTGGTTCAACACGCCGGCAATGCCGGCACCCAACGGTGGGTTTCCACCAACGGCTCTTCAAGAGCATTCATCGGATCCCAGGCGGATCCATATCATAGTCGTAGACGTACGGTTTTCGATGTTGTTGCGGCAGGTTGACATAGTCACGAACGGACCGGGATCAATTGATTTCCCGATGCCCGTGCGGTCGCCGCAAACCCTGTTCCCCGTGCGTTTCCTTTCTTATCCGTCGCATCGTTTGCCAGGGGCCCGCCGCTTTGTTCAGAGCGCGGCTGGGTCACCGAACGAATGCGCCGAGGAGCAAAGCTTAAATGGCAGACAAAATGCTTATCGACGCGTCTCACGAAGAAGAGACCCGCGTTGTCGTCGTCCGCGGTAACCGCATCGAAGAATTCGATTTCGAATCCCAACACAAGAAGCAGATCCGGGGCAATATCTATCTGGCAAAGGTAACGCGAGTCGAACCCTCGCTACAGGCCGCTTTCGTTGATTACGGCGGCAATCGCCACGGCTTCCTCGCCTTTGCCGAAATTCACCCGGACTATTACCAGATCCCGCTCGCCGACCGTCAGGCACTTCTTCGAGCCGAGGCCGAAGAACACCGCCGGGAAAACGACGTCGAAGGCGACGAGATCCTGAGCAGCGATCCTGCCCTTCAGGACCAGCCAGACATTCAGCCCGCAATGCCAGCTCCGGCGCCAGTCGTCGCCGAGGTTGAAGTTGCGGACGAAGCCGTTTCGGACGAAGCAACTGTGGTCGAGGCTGTCGCCGAAGAGGCGGCTTCAGACGAGACTGCACCGAAGGCCAAGGCCAAGCGGGTTCGCAAGCCCCGCGCCAAGAAGGCAGCCGCCACAGACGAAGCCGCCACGGAGGCCGGCGACGAAACCGAAGGCGACGACGACGCCAAGGGCGGCACCATTGCAGCCATGGTCGACATGGACGAAGTTTCCGAGGAAGCTGGCGGCCGTCGCGGTCGGGGCCGCGACGATGACGATGATGGCGACGATGACGAAGACGGCCACATCGAAGAAAAGGAAGAAATCGAATCCGTCGGCGCCGAAGACGCCATGGAAGAGGTTCCGGATCGTGTCGTGCGCAAGCCGCGCAAGCAGTATCGCATCCAGGAAGTGATCAAGCGCCGGCAGATCCTGCTGGTCCAGGTTGCCAAGGAAGAACGCGGCAACAAGGGCGCTGCCCTCACCACCTATCTCTCGCTTGCCGGCCGCTACTCGGTGTTGATGCCGAACACGGCGCGCGGCGGCGGCATTTCCCGCAAGATCACCAACCCGACCGACCGCAAGCGTCTCAAGGAGATTGCCCGTGGCCTCGAAGTGCCGCAGGGCATGGGCGTGATCCTGCGCACGGCCGGTGCCAACCGCACCAAGGTCGAGATCAAGCGCGACTTCGAATATCTGATGCGCCTGTGGGAAAATGTCCGCACGTTGACGCTCGCCTCGACGGCGCCCTGCCTCGTCTATGAAGAAGGATCGCTGATCAAGCGGTCGATCCGCGACCTTTACAACAAGGACATTTCCGAGATCGTTGTCTCGGGCGAAGAAGGCTATCGCGAAGCGAAAGACTTCATGAAGATGCTGATGCCGAGCCATGCCAAGGTGGTTCAGCCCTATCGCGACCTGCATCCGATCTTTTCGCGCTCGGGCATCGAAGGCCAGCTCGACAAGATGCTGCAGCCGCAGGTGACGCTGAAGTCCGGTGGCTACATCATCATCAACCAGACCGAAGCGCTGGTGTCGATCGACGTCAATTCGGGTCGCTCGACCCGCGAATACTCGATCGAGGACACGGCTCTCCAGACCAACCTCGAAGCGGCGGAAGAAGTGGCACGTCAGCTGCGCCTGCGCGACCTGGCTGGCCTGATCGTCATCGACTTCATCGACATGGAAGAAAAGCGCAACAACCGCGCCGTCGAGAAGAAGCTGAAGGATTGCCTGAAGAACGACCGTGCCCGCATTCAGGTTGGCCGCATCTCGCATTTCGGCCTTCTGGAAATGTCGCGTCAGCGCATTCGCGCCTCGGTGCTGGAATCGACGACCCAGGTCTGCCCGCACTGCCAGGGCACCGGCCTGATCCGCTCGCAGTCCTCCGTGGCCCTGCATGTTCTGCGCGGTGTCGAAGAGTTCCTGCTCAAGAGCACGACGCATGACATCATCGTGCATTCGACACCGGAAACGGCGCTCTACCTGCTCAACCAGAAGCGCGACACCATCGTCGACTATGAAGGCCGCTTCGGCGTTTCCATCGTGATTGATGCCGGCATGCCGGCTCAGCATGGCGGCGCTCAGCACTTCACCATCGAGCGCGGCGAGGCCGTTGCCAATCCGGTGAAGATCGAGAGCCTGATGTCGCTGATGCCGGAACCGGAAGAGGACGACTACGTTCCAGAGCCGGAGGACGAAGACGAAGAAGACGTCATCGTTGCAGCAACCGAGGTTGCCGCGCCGGCAGCCGCCGCTGCTGCAAACGGCAATGGTGGGGGCGACGATCAGCAGGGACGCAAGCGCAAGCGCCGTCGCCGCCGTCGCGGCAAGAACGGCCAGGGTCCGAACGGGCAGCAGCTGTCGGAAGAGAATGGCGCAGACGCCGGTGGTGACGATGAGGATGAAGACGCTGAGGACGGCGACGCCACCGAGACCGAAGCCGAAGTCAGCGCAGACGCTGCTCAGAACGGTGACGAAGAAAGCCAGAAGCGCAAGCGCCGCCGTCGTGGCAAGCGTGGCGGCCGTCGCAACCGCACTGACGAGGAAGCCTCTGGCCAGATCGCCGAAGGCGAAGGCGATACGGACGATGCTGCCGAGACCGATGATGCATCGGAAGACGGCGAAGCCCTTGTTGAAACGGAAGTGACGACCGAAACGGCCGACGTCGCCGAGACCGCAGAAGCGGCCCCGGCACCCAAGCCGCGCCGGACACGCAAGGCCAAGACACCGGTAGCCGTCGAAGTTGCTGCAACCGAAGCCGAAACCGTCGCTGAACCGGTCACGCTCGAAAAAGCAGCCGAAGCCGTGGAAGCGGAAGCCGTCGTTGTGGCTGAAGCTGCAGCAGCCATCGTCGAGACAACAAATGTCGAGGAAACGGCTGAAGAGCCCGTTCGGGCGAACCGCGCGGCAAGTGCGGCACCGCAGGAGCCGCTCGTCACTTCGACGCGTACGACCGAGGAAAACCCTGATGCGCCGAAGCCCAAGAAGGGTGGCTGGTGGCAGAAGCGCGGCTTCTTCTGAGACGCAGTGACTAAACCCTGACTTTAAAAGGCCCTGCTCATCGCGCGGGGCCTTTTTCGTTTAATCATGATTTCGGTAGATCACCGTCGGAGAATGCATCCTTGCCGTTCGGCCGCCATCGCTGCATCACCAGTGTCGGCTCATCCATGAAGACCGCCGTGTGCAGACACTGGTAACCGAGTTTTTCTGCAATGCGGATTGAGGCTTTGTGTTGCGGATCGAAGATGCAGACCGAGCGATCTGCGATTGCCCTCTCGTCGATCCAGGCTTGCGCCGCCAGCATGGCCTCCGTTGCCAGACCTCGTCCATGAGCCTGCCTCGCCAGGACCCAACCCGCCTCCGGGAAGGGACCGAGCGGCGGGACAATGTCGCGCTGGAAATCGGCAAAGCCGACATCCCCTATATAAGCCCCAGACTGACGCTCTTCGACGGCCCAGTAACCGAACCCCAGCAACTTCCAGTGACCCGCATAGCGCAGGAGACGTGACCAGGTTTCCGAGCGCGTCGACGGACGGCCGAGGATAAAGCGGCAGATTTCCTCGTCACTCCACAGGTCAGCCATGGCCTCAAAATCCTCGATCCTGTGCGCCCTTAGCAGCAAGCGTTCGGTCAGGATCTCGGGGGCGTTGGAGGAAACGCTGCTCGGCATGACATCTCCTTGAAACAGGATCTCAACGCGGAATCTTCCTTCTGCACTACATCAGGAAAGCCAAACAAAATTCTGAAATATATAGATATCTCACTAAATCCCAAAGCTCCTAAACGGCTCGCGGCAGCCAGGCTTCGAGGCGTGACGTTGCCTCGACCATATCCTGCATACTGCCGGCATAGGAAAGCCTGAGCGCCAGATGGCCATCCACAGGATCGAAGTCACGACCGGGGGTGACGGCGATATCGGTCTCGGCGAGAATGCGCTTTGCCAGTTGCATACTGTCATTGGTGTATCGCGATGCATTGACATAGGCGTAGAAGGCACCGTCCATCGGCGACAGCAGCGGCAGGCCGAGCTCTGGCAATCGCTGCATCAGAAAATCGCGGTTGGCGCTGCAGGCAGCCTTGTAATGCTCCAATTCGTCCGTTGCGCTGAGCGCTGCGAGCGCCGCGATCTGCGATAATTCAGGCGCGGAAATGTAGAGGCTCTGTGCAAGGCATTCGATCGGACGAACGAGTTCTGCCGGGACCACCATCCAGCCGATTCGCCAGCCGGTCATGCAGTAATACTTGGAAAAGGAGTTGATGATGACAGCTTCATCACCGATCTCCAGTGCCGTGACTTCCTCGGCTCCATAGGTGAGGCCATGATAGATCTCGTCCGAGATCAGCGTGATCCCCTCGCCCTTGCAGTAGTCATAGACAGATTTCAACTGCTTACCGGTGGTGACTGTACCGGTCGGGTTGGCGGGGCTTGCCAGAAGCACGCCATTGAGACGCATTCCAGCTTCCGCCTGGGCCCGCTCCAGGCTTTCGGGCGTCAGCGTGTAACCGGTCTCGGGGCCAACGGGGACTTCGATAACGCGAAGGCCAAGGGCGGCCAGGATGCTGCGATAGGCGGGATAACCCGGCCTGGCGATCGCGACAGCGTCGCCCGCATCAAACAGCGCCAGGAAGGCAAGGTTGAAGCCGGCCGACGAACCGGTCGTGACGACCACCCGGTTCCAGTCCAGCGCGACGCCGTGACGGCGGCCGTATTCGACCGCCAATGCCTTTCGCAGTTCGGTCAGCCCAAGCGCGTCGGTATAGCCGATACGTCCGACATCGAGTGCCAAACGCGCAGCGGCAAGCGCCGCCTGCGGGGCTGGATGTCCGGGCTGACCGACGGCCATGGAGATCACCGGCCGCCCTTCCTGGCGTCGACGGGTGGCTTCGGCCAGAATGTCCATGGCATGAAAGGGCTCGACGGCACTGCGTTTGGAGATGGAAATCAAGGGAACGGGCTCCGCGGATGTGATTGCGCCTGACATTTGCCGCAAAGTGGCTTTCATCACAAGAAAAGACCCGGGATCGCGACAACAAAGCAAATTTACTTGTCTCGCCAAACCGATCGTTTACGCAAGGGGCTTAAGGCTCGAGCAGAGGCGGCTTTCCTCGCCGCAACAACAGATGAGGTTGAACATGGCCCTGAACTTCAAGATGATCGCTGCCACCACTGTGGCGCTCCTGCCGTTCATGCTGCCCGTGGCGGCCCATGCGCTGGACGATGCCCAGAAGAAGGAGTTCGGCGCATTCATCCGTGAATACTTGCTGGAGAACCCGGAAGTGCTGGTCGAAGCCCAGCAGGCCCTGCAGGAAAAGCAGGAAACCGCGCGGATGAAACAGGCAAAGGTCGCAGTCTCGTCCAATACCGACAAGATCTTCAAGTCGACCTATGATGTGGCGATCGGCAACCCCGAGGGCGACGTGACCGTGGTCGAGTTTTTCGACTATAATTGCGGTTATTGCCGGCGCGCCCATGCAGACATGGAAGCCGTGCTCGAGCAGGACAAGAATATTCGGTATGTCCTGAAGGAATTCCCGATCCTCGGCCCTGACTCGGAAGCCGCCCACAAGGTATCCGACGCCTTCCGCAAACTCTCCCCTGAGAAATATGGTGACTTTTTCCGCGCCATGATGACGTCCGAAGGACGCGCATCGGAAGAAAGCGCCATAGCGATCGCATCGGATCTGGGTGTCAGCGAGGAAAAGATCCGGGCCAAGATGGCCGAGAGCCCGAATACAGCCTCCGTCGAGGAGACATATCGCCTTGCCGCCGACCTCGGCATTACCGGCACCCCGTCTTACGTCATCGGAGACGAGATGTTGCCGGGCGCCGTTGGCACGGCTGCGCTGTCCGAGAAGCTCGGCAATGTCCGCTCCTGTGGTCAGGCGACCTGCTAATCCTGAAGGGTTTGGCCAGATTCAGCCAGCGCTTTGGGGATTTCCGGGGAAGGTCTGCCTAGGAAATCGGCGAAGGGCTTTCCCTGCAAGGGCTGCCGGTCTATAGGAAGCCGTGAAAAGTCGACGGTAGGATAGATGAGCAAGACCTTATTCGTTCTCAACGGTCCCAATCTGAACATGCTCGGCAAGCGCGAACCGGGTATCTATGGCGGTAAGACGCTTGCCGATATCGAGGCCGATTGCCTTGCATTCGGCCAGGAATTCGGATTCCAGGTCGACTTTCGCCAATCCAATCACGAAGGCGACCTCGTCGGCTGGCTGCACGAGGCGGGCGAGAAGGCGGCGGGTGTCGCGATCAATGCCGGCGCCTATACGCATACATCTGTCGCCCTGCATGACGCCATTCGCGCCATATCACCCGTGCCGGTCATCGAGGTTCATATCTCGAACGTGCATGCACGCGAAGAATTTCGCCACAAATCGCTGATAGCGCCGGCATGCAAGGGCGTGATCTGCGGTTTCGGCCCCTTGAGCTACATCCTGGCGCTTCAGGCGCTGAAGACCATCACGCAATAACAAGAATACAGGACACCCAATCCATGGCTGACAAGAAAACGGGTATCGACCAGGCCCTGATCCGAGACCTCGCGAACATCCTCAAGGATACCGACCTCACCGAGATCGAAGTCGAACAGGACGACATGCGCATCCGCGTATCGCGCAACGGCAACACCCCGATGATGATGCCGCAGATGCCCTCGTTCAACTTCCAGGCCCCGGCCGCTGCTCCTGCCCCCGTTGCTGCCGCTCCGGCCGCTGCTGCTGCCGCACCGGCTGGCCGCGACCTCTCCAAGGCCGTGACCGCTCCCATGGTCGGCACCGTGTACCTGTCTCCGGCGCCAGGCTCGCGTCCCTTCGTTGAAGTCGGCTCGACGGTCAAGGAAGGCCAGACGCTTCTGATCATCGAAGCCATGAAGACCATGAACCAGATCCCCTCGCCTAAGTCCGGCAAGATCGTCGAGATCATCATCGACGACGCGAGCCCGGTCGAATACGGCGAGCCTCTGGTTATCATCGAGTAAGCCGATGAGTGGTATCTCGAAGATCCTCATCGCAAACCGCGGCGAAATCGCGCTGCGCGTGCTGCGCGCCTGCAAGGAACTCGGCATCGCAACCGTTGCCGTGCATTCCACCGCAGACGCCAATGCCATGCATGTGCGCCTTGCCGACGAAAGCGTGTGCATCGGTCCTCCGCCGTCACGCGACAGCTATCTGAACATTCACCAGATCGTTGCCGCCTGTGAAATCACCGGCGCCGATGCAGTGCATCCAGGCTACGGCTTCCTGTCGGAAAACGCCAAGTTTGCCGATATCCTTGACGCTCATGGCATCACCTTTATCGGACCGACGGCGGAGCATATCCGCCTGATGGGCGACAAGATCACGGCCAAGAAGACCGCGGTCGAACTCGGCATTCCCGTTGTTCCGGGTTCGGACGGCGAAGTCTTGCCAGAGAATGCGCTGGAAATCGCCCGGCAGATCGGTTTCCCGGTTCTGATCAAGGCAACCGCCGGCGGCGGTGGCCGCGGCATGAAGGTGGCGAAGACCGAGGCCGAGCTGGAAGAGGCCGTATCGACCGCCCGTTCCGAAGCGCTCGCCGCCTTCGGCAACGACGCCGTCTACATGGAAAAATACCTCGGCAAGCCGCGTCATATCGAAGTGCAGGTCGTCGGCGACGGTTTCGGCAATGCGATCCATCTCGGTGAACGCGACTGCTCTCTGCAGCGCCGCCACCAGAAGGTCTGGGAAGAAGCAAACTCCCCTGCCCTTAACGTCGAGCAGCGCATGAAGATCGGCCAGATCTGCGCTGACGCCATGAAGAAGATGAAGTACCGGGGCGCCGGCACGATCGAATTCCTCTACGAAAACGGCGAGTTCTATTTCATCGAAATGAACACCCGTCTGCAGGTTGAGCATCCGATCACCGAAGCCATAACCGGCATCGACCTCGTGCATGAACAGATCCGCGTCGCCTCCGGTGCAGGCCTCTCGGTCAGCCAAGACGAGATCGTCTTTTCCGGTCACGCCATCGAATGCCGCATCAATGCCGAGGATCCGCGCACCTTCGTGCCCTCGCCCGGCACGATCACGCATTTCCATGCACCCGGCGGTCTGGGCGTTCGCGTCGATTCGGGCGCCTATGCCGGCTACAAGATCCCGCCCTACTACGACAGCCTGATCGGCAAGCTGATCGTGCATGGACGCACCCGCGTCGAATGCATGATGCGTCTCCGCCGCGTGCTGGACGAGTTCGTCGTGGACGGCATCAAGACGACGCTTCCGCTGTTCCAGGATCTCGTGTCCAACCAGGACATCGCCAATGGCGATTACGACATCCACTGGCTGGAAAAATATCTGGCCGAAACCTCGGCCTGATCTGATATGGCTGGGCGGCGCAGCAGGGACCAAGGGATTACACCGGAGCTCCTGCTGCGCGCCTACTCCATCGGGCTTTTCCCGATGTCTGATTCCGCCGATGACCCGGAACTCTTCTGGGTCGAGCCGGAACTGCGCGGGATCATCCCGCTCGATGACTTTCACGTCTCGAAAAGCCTCTCAAAGGCCATCCGCAAACAACCCTTCGATATCCGCTTCGACACCGCCTTTGACGCCGTTGTGGCCAAATGCGCGGAAGCGGCCGAAGACCGGCCGAGCACATGGATCAACCAACAGATCCGGGACCTCTACGGCGCGCTCCATCGCCTCGGCCACGCCCATAGCGTCGAGGCCTGGGAGGGCGACGAGCTCGTGGGCGGACTTTACGGCGTTTCGCTTGGTACGGCCTTTTTCGGCGAGAGCATGTTTTCGCGCCGCACGAATGCATCGAAGATCTGCCTTGTCCATCTGGTGGAGCGATTGAGGGAGCGCGGGTTTACGCTGCTCGACACGCAGTTCACCACCGAGCATCTCAAGACGTTCGGGGCGGTGGATATTCCGAAAGCGGAGTATGGAGTGTTGCTGGAGAAGGCGATGGAGGGGGATACGCTGCGGTTTTGAGGAGACCTTCCGATGGCTCATCATTGAAGCCTTGTCCCAACACCAAGCAGCGCCCAACGCGACTGATCAACCACCAGCCGCCCTTGTTGCTCGGAAATGAGGCGTTTAGTTTTGGACGCAAACCTAAGTCTTGACGAAGCCTGCCCCTTCAGGTTGTGTCGGCAGCACCCCCTCACCTAAAGGCACAAAATGACGAGATCGACTAAACCGCTTGGCATTAAGGGCTATGGAAGCACACCCCATCTAACTGGTTCACGGGTCGGCCCGGCTGATTATTCGCTGACACCCGAGCAATCGCGCCTTTTCACCCTTGGGCCCACCAGGAGAGGAGACCGGTTCATTGTGACAGAAAAAGTGGATGGGTCGTGCGTAGCCGTTGCCAGAGTAGGTGACGAAATTCATGCGCTCAACAGAGCTGGCTATCTCGCCTTAAGTTCCCCGTATGCACTCCATCATGCATTTCATAGGTGGGTGAAGCTGCGGGAGAAACTGTTCCTGGACATGCTGTTGGACGGCGAGCGCATCGTTGGTGAATGGCTGCATACCGCGACTGGAACGCGTTACGACATCGTTGATCCAGACAAGCTGTTCATTTCGTTTTCAATCATGAGGGTTCACGATCGCATCCCCTACGACAACTTCTCCAAGCGCGTAGATGAAATTGGATTGCCGCGTGCACACGTACTACAAGACGGCGGCCCTCTCACCATTGAGGCAATGTTGGATCTTCTAGGTGAGAGCGGATTTCACGGCGCCTTGGACGGGACGGAGGGAGCTGTTTGGCTGCATGAGAACGCAAACCAGTTTTCGGCAATTGCCAAATATGTGAAGCACACGAAGATCGACGGCAGATATCTGTCAGGCAATACAGGTGCAGGCGATATTCTCAACTATTCCGGGGCCGCGTTTTGATTTTTCATACTTGATCCCTGACCAAGGATCTCGATGCCATAGCGGCTTGGGAAGAGCATGCTTCGGCGCCCCGAGCGCCCTCACCCTCTCCGCGCCGCCTCAATCTTCGCCACATCAATCTTCCCCATCTCCATCATCGCCTCGAAGGCCCGTTTTGCCTCCTCACCGCCAGCGCCCAGCGCCTCCGTCAGCGCGCGCGGCGTGATTTGCCAATTGACGCCCCATTTATCCTTGCACCAGCCGCAAGCGCTCTCGCTTCCGCCATTGTCGACAATGGCGTTCCAGTAGCGGTCGGTTTCGTCCTGGTCTTCGGTCGCGATCTGGAAGGAGAAGGCTTCGGACTGTTTGAAGGCGGGGCCGCCGTTGAGGCCCATGCAGGGGATGCCGGCCACGGTGAAATGGACGACCAGGACGTCGCCCGCCTTGCCGGAAGGATAGTCGCTCGGCGCACGCTGGACGGACTTGACGTCCGAGTCGGGAAAGACGGTTGAATAGAAGCGCGCGGCTTCTTCGGCTTGCCTGTCATACCAAAGGCAGATGGTGTTTTTCGCAATGGCCATGGTGTCTCCTCCCAACAGCTGGACACCCCTGCACTGCACGCCTGCGCGGCGGTTGCGTCAAGAGGGAATGAAGCCAGTGTTCCGGAGCTCGAGCGGGCTCTGGCCTCACAGGCGCTCCCCCATGGGCAGCAATCTCCCCTTAGAGGAGTGAGAGGACATACGGCCGGTGTTTCGCCCAACCGGAGGAGCAAGGCTCTTTGGCGATCCTCCGAGGCTGCGGGCGGATTAAGCCCTCCCTTGTGTGGAGAGGGTTTGGACCGGGCAGTTTTTGCCCGCTCAGGCCGCGTTCAGGTCGGCCGTCTCGCCGAAGCCGATGATGAGTTTCGGGCTCGACATGTCGCCGCTCTCCTCGTCGACCTGAACGGAATAGGCGGCCACACCGATGTGGCGGGCGGACATGGCGGTTGCGATCTTCTCCGCGGCGGCGGCACTGGACGCCTGGCGCATTTCGCCGGGCACGACATTGCCGCGGTTCTTCTTGAACGGAAGCACGATGAATTTTTCGGAGAGAGACATGACGAGAACTCCTATTTGTTCTCTTCTTGTTCCCTATTGAGGCAGATGTCAATCGGCAAGTGTCCCAGCGACACGCAGTCGTCCCCACCTCGAAAGACCCAGGGCTCGACACCTTCAAAAGCGGAAAGAGATCGCCGGCCTTTAGAAGAGGCCGACGCTTCCGGGTGGCGTCACAGGTGGTGGCGGCGCGAGAGGCTGCTCTTCCGGCAGAGGCTGACCGTCCAGCGGAGCATCGGCCGGCGGTAACGTGCCACCAAGAACCTCGGCCGGCACCTCCTGCGGCGCCTCGAGCGGCGGCACGGCGGCCTGTGACGGTTCACCCTGTGTCGCGAAGCCTGGGTCGCCGGTCTGTGGCGCTGCCGAGGGATCGTTCGGGGGCGTGGCCGAGGCGGCTGATGGCGGTGCGGCGGGTGCACTGACCGCCGGCGTTTCGGCGGGTTTCGCCGGCTCGGGGGCCGCTTGCACGCCCTTTACGCCTTGCGGCGCCGGCACGTCTGATGTCGCCTTGCAGCCGGTCAGCCAGACGTCATAGATCGGGTGTTCAACGGCGTTCAACGCCGGGCTGTCGGCAAACATCCAGCCGGAAAAGATGCGGCGGATCTTGCGGTCGAGCGTGATCTCGTCGACCTCGATGAAGGCGTCAACCTTCTGGGCTTCGCTCTCGTCGCGCGAATAGCAGACCTTCGGCGTCACCTGAAGCGCGCCGAACTGCACCGTCTCATCGACATAGACGTCGAACGTGGTGATGCGGCCGGTGATCTTGTCGATCCCGGCAAATTCCGCGACTGGATTCGCGAGACGGGCCGCTGACGTCGGTAACGGCAGAAGGAGCGGTGCAAGCGCGACAGAGCCCAGAACCGGAATCGCCAGTTTCCACACGCTCGATTTCATCTTGGGCTCACTTTCCTCGATCAACGGGAGACCACATACGACAAGGGCCTCACGCATGAGGCCCTAACGCCGGATTATGGCCAAATCGGGCAATCAGTTGCCGGGCGTCCAGGCGTCGTAATCGCCGGTCACGCGCGGGCGCTCGCCCGCTACCGCAATCGAACCCTGCGGACGATAGGCAGCTGCCGTGCCTGTCTGGTTGGCGCGATGCGCCTTTTCCCATTCGCGGGCCTTGTAGTCTTCCTTCGACGGCGGTGTGTCGGTGCGATAATGCATCCAGCCGTGCCAGCCCGACGCAATCTTGGAGGCGTCGGCATAGCCGTTATAGATGACCCAACGCTTGGGGTGACCCCAGCTCGTCATTGGTCCTTCGTAATAAACATTGCCGAACTCGTCTTCGCCGACGCGCTTGCCGTGCCGCCAGGTGAAGAAACGGGTTCCCATAGTCTGACCGTTCCACCAGGTGAAGATCTGCAACAGAAACTGCTTCATGTCTTGTCCTTGGGCTCTTGCCGCGGGCCGAAAAGGCCCATTCGATCGTTTCTCGCTTATGCCGCCTTGACCCCGGCTTGTCCAGTGATTCCCCGTCGCACCCCCGTCATTTCAGCTTGATCTTGAAGCCGATATGCGACGGCTGGAAGCCGAGCCGCTCATAGAAGCGGTGGGCATCTTTTCGCGTCGCGTTCGACGTGAGCTGGACAAGGCGCATGTCCAGGCTGCGTGCGGTCTCAACGGCGAATGCGATCATGGCAGCGCCGATGCCCCTGCCCCGCATGTCGGCCCGCGTCTGAACGGCCTCTATGATCATCGAAGACGCGCCCTTGGCCGTCAGTGTCGTGGTGATCATGGTCTGGAATGTGCCGACCACGGCACCGGCAAGCGTTGCGACATAAAGCGTCTCGTTGGATGACCGGCTGATGCGCCCAAACGCCGCCTGATAGTGCGGCAGGGCCTCCGGATCTGTCGTATCGCCATGGCCGCCGAGGTCATCGGCGGCAAACAGGGCGACGATCGCGGTCAGGTCATTTTCGGTCGCTTCGCGTATATTCAGTTCTGCTACTTGCATGCGCGGCTCTTCCCTGCGTTAGCTTTGTCCTCCACTAGCGCCTTCGAGGGACATCTTCATGACACGCATATTACGCCTTTCCACATTCCTGTTCTCATTCGGCCTTGCCCTCGGAGCCTCGGCTGCGGAAGGCGGGCGCAAGGCGATCGCCTATGTGCAGGCGCCCGAAATGAGCTCGGGGCTTTGTGCGGAAAAGGATACGGCAAGCGCCATCGACTGCGCGATGAAGCAGTGCATCTCCGGTGGCGGCACGACGGAGGATTGCCAGGTAAATGCCACCTGCTATCCGGGCGGCTGGAGTGTGGACATTTTCATGATGGCCGATGGCGGTCCGCATTGGCACCAGTTCTCCTGCGGCTGGCAGAGCAAGGAACTGGCAATCAAGGCGGCGGATCTCGCCTGCAGCACAGCAAAGGAAGACAATCTGGTGGAATGTTCAGCCGTCCAGATCATCGATGAGGATGGAAAGGTGAACGAGCCGCCCTTCAACTGATCGGGCACATCGCACACAAAAAAGCCGCTCAACGGAGCGGCTTTTCCATGATCAGGGCTTCGATCCCGCTATCCGGGCCACCGCAATTCTTTGTCCGGTCCACCTCGACAAGGTCATGCGCCGTATAAAAGGCGATCGCGCCTTCGTTTTGCGGCTCGACTTCCAGCCTCAGGATCTCGGCATCGGGAAAGCAGGTCTCGACCTCGGCGAAGAGATCGCGGCCGATCCCCTGCCGCTGATGATCCGGGTGGACATAGAGCTGGTGCAAGATGGCCGTCTTGGTCAGCTTCTCGGACATGGCCGCAAAGGCCATGCCGCCGATCCGCTTTCCGTCGTCGGCAACGAGATATTCGCCGCCCTTGACCTGGATGCGTCGCTTGATCTCGGCCGGCGAATGCCAGGCCGCGATCAGTTCGGCAACTTTGGCCGGCCCGTAGAACCGGTCATAGGTTGCGTGGAAACTCAGCGTCAGCAGGGCGCGAAGCGGTTCGACATCCCGGTCGTTGGCCGTGCGGACGAAGAACACCGGCTTATTCCTCCGGCAGACCGAGCTTGGCCTTGACCAGCGCCTGGACGGCCTGCGGGTTGGCCTTACCGCCGGTCGCCTTCATCACCTGGCCGACGAACCAGCCGGCCAGCGTCGGCTTGGCGAGCACCTTGGCGACCTGATCCGGGTTGGCGGCGATAATCTCATCGACGGCCTTCTCAATGGCGCCGGTATCCGTGACCTGCTTCATGCCGCGGCTTTCGACGATTTCAGCTGGATCGCCACCTTCGTTGAAGACAATTTCGAACAGGTCCTTGGCGATCTTGCCGGAGATGACTTCCGACTTGATGAGATCGATGATGCCGCCAAGCTGGGCCGGCGAAACCGGAGTCTCTTCAATGGCTTTGCCCGCTTTGTTCAAGGCACCAAGCAAGTCGTTGATGACCCAGTTGGCAGCCGTCTTGCCGTCGCGGCCGGCCGCCACAGCTTCGAAGTAATCGGCAATCGCCTTTTCCGAGACCAACACGGAGGCGTCGTAGACCGAGAGACCGAGTTCCGACACGAAGCGCGCCTTCTTGTCGTCTGGCAGCTCCGGCAGATCCTTTTTCAGGTTCTCGATAAAGGCATCATCGAATTCGAGCGGCAGCAGGTCCGGATCGGGGAAGTAGCGATAGTCATGCGCATCTTCCTTGGAGCGCATGGAGCGCGTCTCGCCCTTGCCCGGATCGAAAAGACGGGTTTCCTGGTCAATGACCCCGCCGTCTTCGAGGATGGCAATCTGGCGACGAGCTTCGTATTCGATAGCTTGGCCGATGAAACGGATCGAATTGACGTTCTTGATTTCGCAGCGCGTGCCAAATTCGCCGCCCGGCCTGCGCACGGAGACGTTGACGTCGGCGCGCATCGAGCCTTCATCCATGTTGCCGTCGCAGGTGCCGAGATAGCGCACGATCGAGCGCAGCTTGGTCATGTAAGCCTTGGCCTCATCGGACGAACGCATGTCCGGCTTCGACACGATTTCCATGAGCGCCACGCCCGAACGGTTCAGGTCGACATAGGACATTGTCGGATGCTGGTCGTGCATCGACTTGCCGGCATCCTGTTCTAGGTGCAGGCGCTCGATACCGATCTCGATATCCTCAAAATTGCCCTGACGGTCCGGCCCAAGCGAGATGATGATCTTGCCCTCGCCGACGATCGGATCCTTGAACTGCGAAATCTGATAGCCCTGCGGCAGGTCCGGGTAGAAGTAGTTCTTGCGGTCGAAGATCGAGCGCTTGTTGATCTGGGCTTTGAGACCAAGACCGGTGCGCACCGCCTGGGCCACGCATTCCTCGTTGATCACGGGCAGCATGCCGGGCATGGCGGCATCCACAAGCGAGACGTTGGAATTCGGCGCATTGCCGAAGACCGTCGAGGCGCCCGAAAACAGCTTGGACTGGCTCAACACCTGCGCATGGACTTCCATGCCGATGACGATTTCCCAGTCGCCAGTGGCGCCAGGGATGAAGCGTTTGGGATCGGGTGTGCGCGTGTCAATCAGGGTCATCGGATGCTCGTGTGATGCATGGACGTGTTGCCTCGTGAGGTAGAGCAAATAGGCCTTCGGCGCAAGGCTGGAGCGGCATGCCAGGCGACATGGAGTGCCCCAGGGCGTGCCCCAGGGCATGGAAGGCAAACGTTAAGTGGCGGCGCGCTAGAGATGCGGCATGACCGATGCTCTCACTGCCCCGTTTGCCCTGCCGTTTCCTGCGGGCCTTCTGCCGATCTGGCTGCTCGCCGGCTGGAACGTCTTCGTGCTCGGCCTGTTCGCGGTCGACAAAATCGCGGCGATACGCCAAACTTGGCGCGTGCCCGAGCGCAAGCTTATCAGTTGTATCGTGCTCTTCGGCTCAGGAGGTGCGCTGATCGGACAGCGGCTGTTCCGACACAAGACCCGCAAGCCACCTTTCACCTGGCTGATCCCGACAATGCTCATTCTGCATATGTTCGTTGTGGCAACTGGCGTGGCCCTCGTCGCCTTTACTCAAAACTCCTGACCATAGCCGGCCGGCTCAATGGCAGCCAGTTGCTTGGACAGCCCAATCGTCTGCACGTCAAGATCGAGCTTGGGGTTGTAGGTCATCGTCAACCAGTTGACCGAATATCCCTTTTTCTCGAAGAACTTCACGGCCTCGGCATTCATCGCATGGGTCTGAAGCTTGGCCGTTGAGAAGCCCTGGCGCAGCATGTCCTCTTCAACGGCCATCAGAAGCGCGGATCCCAAGCCACTTCCCTGATACGCGGGATCGATCCAGAAGTCGGTAATCGTCTCGTCCAGATCCTCGCGCGCGGCCCAGCCGACCGGCACTCCGGACTTTTCAACAACGGTAATGGTGATCCACCCTTCCGCAGTGAACCGCGTAAAAGCATCGCGCGCATTGCCGATCATCTCGGCCGTCTCGCCGACCGTCACCATCGCCTTGCGCCAAGCGCGAAGGCCGATCTCCGCCAGCAGCCCTGCATCGTCCTGTCGAGCCTTGCGGATCGTGACCATTCGCACCTCTGTGTTGAGATGAGTAAACCACTGGTGCTGCGGCTTGACCAGCGCAGCACTTGAGCAGGCCCATGACTCAAGGAAAATCATAGGCTTACGTTATGACATCGGGGGCCGCAGCCACGATATACGGCAGCGGACCGGGTCGCTGATTCGCTGCGAAGCGAACCTGAACTCGACATCCGCCATGCGGATTGGTATTTTTCGTCCACCAACAGGAGTGTGGATGTCAGGATTGTCTGAGACCCGGTAAAGGCCCTGCCCGCGATCGAACGACGATCCGGCGGCCAGGGCCTGAAAACTGAGCCCCGACGCGCAAGCGCCGGTCATGTTTTCGTGCGCGCAGAAGAGCGCGCTTTTCCCGGACAAGACATCCATGGACATCTCACGCTCGGATCAGCGGATCCTTCATCTCCTCGCACAAGGCGGCTGGATTGAAATTCAGCGGAACGGCACAGCCAAGATAGAAACAGTCGCATGCTTTTCCCGCGACGGCTGGCTCTATCCCGGCTTCGACCTCGAGCTTTTCCGTCGATTGAAAAGGCTGAAAGCGATCAGCTCGCGACAAGGAAAGCCCTATCGGATCACCGAACGGGGCCTGAGGTTGGTGCGAGCAGAACAGGACAATCGATAGGCCGGATGCCAGCACCGCACTGCGCGGTGCTGGCTGACGCGATGACTTCTGCAGCCCAGAGCACGGACGATGGTCCTAAAGCATCTGCTGCAGCTTCACCTTTTCGACCATCATGCCCATCGACGGGGAATGCTGCATGCCGCGCCAGACGAGGGAGAATCCCAAATCCTGGTAGAGCCGGATCGCACCTTCGTTGGCAGCGTGGGTGTCAATTCGTGCGCGCTTGAGACCTTCGGAGCGCATCTCGCGCAGTGTCGCCAAGATGAGGGCCGAGCCTATGCCGAGGCCCTGATGGGCCGGACTGACCCAAAGGTCGGAAATATAGTCACGTGCGCCCTCTCGGGCCGTCCAGCCGGCGATTTCACCGCCGAGTTCACCAATGGTGATCAGGCTGAAATGATCCTGGGCAAAGCGGCGAAAACTCAAACGAATTTTGACCATCATGTCGACGCCAAAGGCATTGAGCACCGGGTTTGCAGCCCACGCCTCGAAACCGATGCGGCCGACGCTGTCCGCGTCGGCCGCCGTCATGTCACGTATGACGAAGTCCTTTACCACCACTTGGCCGGGGTAAACTTCCCGGCAGCCTGTTCGATGACATGGGCGGTCTTGAAGAGGGTCTCTTCCTCGAAAGGCTTGCCGATGATCTGGAGCCCAAGAGGCAGCCCCTTGCTGTCAAGGCCAGCAGGAACGGAAATCCCGGGCAGCCCAGCCATGTTGAGCGTGATGGTGAAGACATCCTGGAGGTACATCTTGACCGGATCGGCGGCGAGTTCCTTGTCGCCGATGGCAAAAGCCGAGGTTGGGGTGATCGGAGCGAGGATCGCGTCGACGCCGGCCTCAAACGCGAGTTCAAAGTCGCGCTTGATCAGGGTGCGGACCTTCTGGGCCTTCAGGTAATAGGCATCGTAGTAGCCGGCCGAGAGCACATAGGTGCCGATCATGATACGGCGCTGGACCTCCTTACCGAAACCTTCGGCACGGGTCTTCTCGTACATGTCGGCAATGTCCTTGCCGTCAACGCGCAGGCCGTAGCGGACGCCGTCATAACGGGCAAGGTTCGACGAGGCTTCGGCAGGCGCGACGATGTAATAGGCCGGCAGCGCGTATTTGGTATGCGGCAGGGAGATGTCGACAATCTCGGCGCCGGCTTCCTTCAACCAGGCGATACCCTGTTGCCAGAGCGCGTCGATTTCTTCCGACATGCCTTCGACGCGGTACTCCTTCGGGATGCCGATCTTCATGCCCTTCACCGAGCCGCCAATCGCCTTTTCGTAATCCGGGACCGGCAGATCAACCGAGGTCGTGTCCTTCGGATCAACGCTTGCCATGGACTTCAGGAGGATGGCTGCATCGCGCACATCACGGGCGATGGGACCGGCCTGGTCGAGCGACGAAGCATAGGAGACGATACCCCAACGCGAGCAGCGGCCATAAGTCGGCTTGATGCCGACGGTGCCGGTAAAGGCGGCGGGCTGGCGGATCGAGCCGCCCGTGTCCGTTGCGGTGGCGCCGGCGCAGAGATGGGCGGCGACGGCTGCGGCCGAACCGCCGGAGGAGCCGCCCGGAACCAGCTTCTCATCCGAGCCCTTGGCCTTCCACGGATTGACGACCGGGCCGTAGTAAGAGCTCTCATTCGACGAGCCCATGGCAAATTCGTCCATGTTGAGCTTGCCGAGCATGACAGCGCCTTCGTTCCAAAGGTTCTGCGTCACGGTGGATTCATACTTTGGCTTGAAGCCATCGAGAATGTGGCTGCAGGCCTGGGTGTGCACGTCCTTGGTGGCGAACAGGTCTTTGACGCCGAGCGGAATGCCTTCGAGAGCGCCGGCCTTACCATCGACAATGCGCGCATCAGACGCCTTGGCCATGTCACGCGCGACGTCTGCGGTCACTGCGACATAAGCGTTGAGGGCACCATTCGCGCCATCGATCGCGGCGAGATAGGCATCCGTCAGTTCGACGGCCTTGATCTCCTTGGCGGCGAGTTTCGCGCGGGCTTCGGCGATGGTGAGGCTGGTCAATTCGCTCATGGCAGGTTCACTTCAGACTGTCGGCGCCCGATGGGCGGGAGATTGGGGAGGCTCGGCAATAACAGCGGCAGCGGTCGGATCTTACTCGACGACTTTCGGCACCTGGAAGAAGTTTCGGTCGGTGGCTGGTGCATTCGCCACGATATCATCGGCCTTGGCGCCATCGGTAACCGCGTCGACGCGCTTCTTCATCGCCATCGGGGTTACCGAGGTCATCGGCTCGACACCGGTTACATCGACCTCGTCGAGCTGCTCGACGAAGCCGAGGATGCCGTTCAGTTCACCGGTCATGCGCGCGGCTTCTTCTTCGCTCACGGCGATACGGGCAAGATGGGCCACGCGCTTGACGGTGGCGAGATCGACGGACATGGCATTCTCCAGATGGGCTGTTGTCTTCGCTATAATGGCCGTCAAGCGCTGAGGCAACGGGGTTTTGTCAGACCGTGACGGCAGATCCCGGCTGCGGGGTCAGAACGCGGGTGCGCGTGCCATCCATGCCGGCGACAAATTTCTCCGGCGTCTGATCGATGATCGGGAAGGATCCGTAGTGGCACGGGATCGCCGTCTTGAAGTCGAAGAAGCGCTGGCAGGCAAGTGCCGCCACGGCTCCGCCCATGGTGAAGCGGTCGCCGATCGGCACGAGGCCGATATCGGGCTGGTGCAGTTCATGGATCAGCTTCATGTCGGAAAAGATGTCGGTGTCGCCCATATGCAGGAGCGATGCATCGTCTTCAAAATGCAGCATCAGACCATTGGCGCTGCCGAGCGCGTGGGAAACGCCGTCTTCGGTGACCTGGGCCGAGGAGTGCAAGGCATTGGTGAACGTCACGCTGAAACCTTCGAAATGAACCGTTCCGCCCGTATTGCCCATTTCCAGCTTCTCTACGCCCTTCGTCCCCAGCCAGGCGGCAAGGTCAGCATTGGCAAGCACCGTTGCACCCGTTTCCCGGGCAAGCTCGACGGTATCGCCGACATGGTCGCCATGACCATGCGTGAGCAGAATATGCGTGACGCCCTTGGTCATGTCCTTGCGGTCGAGACCAGCGAAACCAGGATTATGGGTCAGGAAGGGATCGATGAGGATCGAGGTCTTCGCCGTATCGAGGCGGAAAGCGGCGTGACCGAGCCAGGTGATTTTCATGGGGGATCTCCGATTTGCAATGTTCCGTGGCAATATATGGCAAGCTCCCTGCCCGGCAACACCCCGGGGCACGAGTTGCGTGACCGTCACCACTGGTCTATGCGACCTGCATGACAAGAGTTGCGCTCTCGCGCACGGAAGGAATGACCATGGCCGACGACGATTACATATATGATGATGCCACCGGCGAATGGCGTCCGGCATCCGAGATTGCAGCAGCGGCCGCCACCAAGCCCGTGGCGCGTGACGCATCCGGCACCGAGCTTGCCGATGGCGATTCGGTCGTGCTGATCAAGGACCTCAAGGTCAAGGGCGCCGGCCAGACACTAAAGCAGGGCACAGTCATCCGCTCGATCCGTCTGACCGACGATCCGGAGCATATCGATTGCCGGCATGATGCGATCAAAGGGCTGGTGCTGCGAACCGAGTTCGTGCGCAAGCGTTGAACGTCAAGCGGAGAGCGGACGATGGCGACACTGACGATTGAGGAACTGGCCGAGCGGCTCCAGCCGAACCAGGCCGTAGCAGGGCTTGACCTCGGAACAAAGACGATCGGTCTCTCTGCGTCTGACCTTGGACGTCGTTTCGCGACCCCTCGCCCGGTGATCAAACGCGTCAAGTTCACCAAGGATGCCGAGGTCTTGCTCAGTTTTGCAGCGAAGGAAAAAATCGTCGCCTTCGTGATCGGCTTGCCAACCAACATGGACGGCTCGGCGGGGCCGCGCGTTCAAGCAACGCGCGCCTTTGTCCGCTCCATGTCGGAAAAGACCGACATACCTTTCATCTATTGGGACGAGCGCCTGTCGACGGTGGCCGCCGAACGGGCACTCCTCGAAATGGATGTCTCAAGGGCGAAACGCAGCGAACGGATCGATTCGGCCGCTGCGAGCTTCATTCTTCAGGGCGCGCTCGACAGGCTTTCGACGCTGGCGCGCGCATCCGACAGTTCTGCCGACTTTTCCTGACGGGCCTTCCACCAGGCCATAATCTTCTTGCGGCGGCGGAAGCCGATGATTGCGAACAGGACAAGGCTGTCCACCACGATCGCCCGCATGACGAGTGGCGGAATGGTTTCCGGGGGTATACCGAGCGCGTTTCCGTAGATCTGGAAGACGAGGTCATGCGTCTGCCGGGTCAGCATGAAAAAACCGAAGCTCATGTCGTTGTAGGACAACCCATACCAGGCGCCGAGCAGCAGGATGGGGCCTGCCCAAAAGATCAATAATGCCTTCATAGCGCTCTTGCCTCTCCGATTGCCGGCGAATCATTCGCCAGGGGCCAGTTTTCAAGCGTCCAACGGAATGCCGCCATGGCAGTCAGCACCACCGCAGGAATGGCGATATCGAGCGCCAGCCCTGCGAAGAATGCGGCCGTCATGACCGTCAGTACCATCCGTGCTGCGACTTCACTCGTCACCATTGCACCCTTTAACGCCTGTCCTGTCCGAAGGTGTCCTCCAAGCGTGCGCAACGCAACGTAAACCTTTTGTTAAGGTTAACGGCGCCTGGGGATAAATCCTTCCAAAGCGTTATCGCATCAGCACCCTTCAACCGTGCCGGGTAGATTGCCTTGTGACAGTTCACCCTTTAACCCTGCCGCAACCGATATGCGGAACCGCCATGCTGATCATCTTTGAAAGTATCCTGCCGATTTTCCTGCTCGTTCTGCTCGGCGTCGGGCTGAAACGCTCGCCACTGATTGCACCAAGCTTCTGGGGTGGCATGGAGCAGTTCGGCTATTTCGTGATGTTTCCCGCCCTGCTCTTCCAAACATTGGCGACAACAGACCTTACACAGTTCGAAAGTGCGGGCGTCGGACTGGTGTCGCTCCTCGCCGTTCTGATCATGTCTGCAGTCTCGCTTGCCCTCTGGCCTGTGCTGAAGGCCGCTGGCATGGGCGGACCTGCCTTCACCTCGATCTTCCAGACGGCCACCCGCTGGAACGGTTTCATGGCGCTTGCCATTGCGGAAAAGCTGACTGGGCCGCAGGGGCTTGCCATCATTGCCGTGATCATGGCGACGATCATCATCCCCGTGAACCTGATCAATGTCGGTGTGATGGTTTGGTTTTCCGGCCAGAGCCGCGACCTCAAGACCTTCGCGCTGCGGATCATCACCAATCCGATCATCATCGGATCATTGGCCGGGGTCGCGGTCAATCTTCTCCGGATACCACTCTATGAACCGTTGATGACAACCGTTGATCTCGTCGCCCGCGCATCGCTTGGATTGGGGCTGATCACGGTGGGTGCAGGCTTGCGAATCGCGGATGCCCTACGCCCACAACCGAGCGTGCTTTTGAGCGTGTTTCTCAAGCTCGTGCTGTTCCCGATCATCTCCGTCGCTGTCGCGATCGTCTTCGGATTTTCGCAGGAGACGATTTTGATGATTGCGCTCGGTGCTGCCGTGCCAACCGCGATGAACGGCTATCTGCTGGCCAAACAAATGGGCGGAGATGCGGATCTCTATGCGGCAGCGGCCACCGTGCAGACGGTCGCTGCCTTTTTCACTATTCCTGCGGTGTTGACGCTCGTGACCTACGCGCCTGGCGGATAAAGAAGGTCGAGCACGAATCGGGCGTCGAAGCGGGCATCGATGACGCCGTAGCTATGGCGCCAACCGCCAGCCAGGCGGCTCTCGAGGAAGGCGTCAGCGATCTTGGTGGCACCCAGACGATAGAGTTCGGCGGCCCCGGCTGCGAGTGCCAGTTGCTCGATCAAAAGACGGCCGGCGGCCTCATCCTGATCGGCAAGGGCGGTAGCGGCACGGAGCACTTCGACCGTCTTGCGCCCGGAAGGACCAAGGTCGCGCTCAAGGCCTGCGAACAAGGTCTCAAACAGATCTTTGCCACGGCTCAGCACGCGCAGAACGTCAAGCGCCATGACATTGCCGGAGCCTTCCCAGATCGCATTGACCGGAGCCTCGCGGTAGTGCCGGGCGATGGCGCGTTCTTCGACATAGCCATTGCCGCCGATGCACTCCATTGCCTCATAGATGAGGGCGGGTGCGATCTTGCAGACCCAGTATTTCGCGACCGGCGTCATGACGCGGGCGTAAGCGGCATCCACCGAGTTCTCGCGGGCTCTGTCGAAGCTTTCAGCGACGCGGAAGGCGAGTGCGGTGGCAGCGGCAACGTCGAGCGCCATATCCGCCAGTACCCGCGTCATCAGCGGCTGATCGATCAACTTCTTGCCGAAGACCGAGCGGCCGCGAACATGATGGACGGCCTCCGCCATCGATGCGCGCATCATCCCAGCCGAGGAGAGCGCGCAATCGAGTCGGGTCAGCGTCACCATGTCGAGGATGGTGCGAACACCGTCGCCGGGTGCGCCGAGCAGGAAGCCGAAGGCCTCGTCGAACTCGACTTCGGCCGATGCATTCGAGCGATTGCCCAGCTTGTCCTTGAGGCGCTGGAATTCGAGGCCATTGGCCGATCCATCTTCCAGGAGCCGGGGCACGAGGAAGCAGCCCATGCCGTCCTTGGTCTGGGCCAGCATGACAAAAGCATCCGACATCGGTGCGGACAGAAACCATTTGTGCCCGGACAGGCGATAGATGCCCTCGCCCACCCGCTCACCCTGGGTGACGTTGGCACGCACATCCGTGCCACCCTGCTTTTCCGTCATGCCCATGCCGATGGTGACGGCACTCTTCTGCATTGGCGGGCGATTGGAGGAGTCGTATTTGCGCGCCAGGATCTTCGGCGTCCATTCCTTCTGAACGGCCGGCGAGGCAACGAGGGCAGCCACCGAAGCGCTGGTCATGGTCAGCGGGCACAGATGACCGGATTCGAGCTGAGCGGTCAGGAAGAAGCGGACGGCGCGGGCCTTGTGCTCGCGTCCGCGCGCATCAGGCAGGTTTTCCCAAACCGAAGAATGCAGGCCCGACGCCATCGACCGGCGCATCAACGCGTGCCAGGCGGGATGGAACTCCACCACGTCAAGGCGCTCGCCGCGCGGCCCGTGCGTGCGCAGATGCGGCGCACTGACATTCGCCATACGGGCCAGTTCCTGCGCCTCCGGCGAAGTCACGTATTTGCCAATCGCGTCAAACTCGTCCTTCAGGGGACGAGGTAGCTGCGCCGTCAGATCGACCAGCAGCGGATCGGCCCGATAGGCGTTCACGCCAGACCAAGGCTTGGGCTGGTTCAACGCGGAGAGTTTCTCTTCAGACCGATTCAAAGTGCTCATGCTGATGTCATAAGCAGACTGTAGCCGGTCTGCCAACGGTCCGGCCCCGTTTTTCTCGTTTTGAGCCGTGTGCCGCGTGAGGGACGACACCATTTGCGGCTTGTTGGACTGACCTTAACTGGGCCTTCCGTTGATCGTAAGGTAGAATATGGGGACCGTCACACGAAGCCTCAAGCTTCGCCTTGCTCCGCAGGTCGTCAGTCATTATAGACCCCCGTGACATCTTAAGGGGGACGTCCATGGTCTTCTTTCCTCATCGCCACCTCATCGGCATCAAGGGCCTTACCGAGCAGGACATCACGTTCCTGTTGGACAAGGCGGACGAAGCCGTCAAAATCAGCCGACAGCGCGAGAAGAAGACGTCCACGCTTCGCGGCCTCACCCAGATCAACCTGTTCTTCGAAGCCTCGACCCGGACCCAGTCCTCGTTCGAGCTTGCCGGCAAACGTCTCGGCGCCGATGTGATGAACATGTCGGTCGGCAATTCCTCGGTGAAGAAGGGCGAGACGCTGATCGATACGGCGATGACGCTGAACGCCATGCGGCCGGACGTGCTTGTCGTGCGGCATTCCTCAGCAGGTGCAGCAGCCCTCCTCGCCCAGAAAGTCGCCTGCTCGGTCGTCAATGCCGGCGACGGCCAGCATGAGCATCCGACCCAGGCTTTGCTCGATGCGCTGACGATCCGGCGCGCCAAGGGCAAGCTCTCGCGCATCATCGTCGCGATCTGCGGCGACGTGCTGCATTCGCGCGTGGCACGCTCCAACATCCTGCTCTTGAACGCCATGGGCGCACGCGTGCGGGTCGTGGCGCCTGCGACGCTTCTCCCGGCCGGCATCGCCGACATGGGATGCGAAGTCTATCACGATATGAAGGAAGGCCTGAAGGACGCTGACGTCGTGATGATGCTGCGCCTGCAGCGCGAGCGCATGTCCGGCTCCTTCGTGCCGTCGGTGCGCGAATACTTCCACTTCTACGGCCTCGATGCCGAAAAACTCAAAGCCGCCAAGGACGATGCGCTGGTCATGCATCCGGGCCCGATGAACCGAGGCGTCGAGATCGCCTCTGAGGTTGCCGATGGCCCGCAGAGCGTGATCGAGAGCCAGGTGGAAATGGGCGTCGCCGTTCGCATGGCGGTGATGGAGACATTGCTGGTTTCGCAGAACCAGGGACCGCGCAGCGAGGGATTGGGCGCATGATGAAACCACTCGTCCTCAAGAATGCCCGTATCCTCGATCCGTCGCGCAATCTGGATGAAACCGGTACGATCATCGTCGGCCATGATGGACTGATCCTCGCAGCCGGCCACGATGCGCAGAATCAGGGCGCGCCCGAAGGTGCAGAGATCCGCGACTGCCGTGGACTTGTCGCCATGCCGGGTCTTGTCGATGCGCGTGTATTTGTCGGCGAACCCGGCAGCGAACACCGCGAAACGATTGCCTCCGCCAGCCGGGCGGCTGCAGCCGGCGGTGTCACATCCTTCATCATGATGCCGGAAACCGATCCCGTCATCGATGACATCGCGCTGGTCGAATTCGTCAAGAAGACGGCGCGCGATACGGCAAGCGTCAATATCTATCCCGCAGCGGCCCTGACCAAGGGCATGACGAGCGCCGAGATGACCGAGATGGGTCTCTTGCAGCTTGCGGGCGCCGTCGCCTTCACCAATGGGCGTCATGGCCTGAACGACACGCAGGTTCTGCGCCGGGCAATGACCTATGCGCGCGAATTCGATGCCGTCATCGCGCTCGAGACCCGCGAAAAATATCTGGCCGCCAATGGCGTGATGAACGAAGGACTGCTGGCCAGCTGGCTGGGGCTCGGCGGCATTCCGCGAGAGACCGAGATCATTCCGCTGGAACGAGACCTGCGCATCGCATCTCTGACGAAGGCGAAGTATCACGCCGCACAGATTTCCGTGCCGGAATCGGTCGAGGCGATCGAGGTGGCGCGCAAGCGCGGCGCCAAGGTCACCTGCGCCATCTCCATCAACCATCTCAGCCTGAACGAGAATGACATCGGCGAGTATCGCAGCTTCTTCAAGCTCTACCCGCCACTGCGATCGGAAGACGACCGTATGGCGATGGTCCAGGCGCTGGCCGAGGGCAAGATCGACATCATTGTTTCATCGCATGATCCGCAGGATGTCGACACGAAGCGCCTGCCTTTCGGTGAGGCTGCGGATGGTGCCACTGGGCTTGAAACCATGCTTTCGGCCGCACTCAGGCTGCATCATGCGGGCCATGTGCCGCTGATGCGGCTGATCGATGCCATGTCGACCCGGCCCGCGGCGATCTTCGGGCTGCCCGGCGGAACGCTGAAGGCAGGGGCAAGCGGGGACATAGCCCTCGTCGATCTCGACGAGCCCTGGCTGGTGTCTAAGGACCAGTTGCTCGGTCGCTCCAAGAACACACCGTTTGAAGATGCGCGCTTTTCGGGCAGAGCCGTCGCGACCTATGTCGCAGGACGCTCAGTCCACGCGCTCTGAGATCAAGGCAAAGAGGGGAAACCATGCCCAGCGTCAACTTTCTCGCCATCGGTTTGCCGGCGCTCATCGCCGTGCTCTCGCTCGGCTACCTGCTCGGTTCAATTCCCTTCGGCCTCGTGCTGACGAAGATGGCCGGACTTGGCGACCTCAGGTCGATCGGCTCTGGCAATATCGGCGCGACCAACGTGCTGCGCACCGGCAATAAGAAACTCGCTGCCGCCACGTTGCTTCTCGATGCCCTCAAAGCAACCGCTGCGGCCGTGATTGCACAGGCCATCTTCGGCCAGAATGCCGGGTTGCTGGCAGGCTTCGCCGCCTTTATCGGCCACCTGTTTCCGGTCTGGCTAGGGTTCAAGGGCGGCAAGGGGGTCGCGACCTATATCGGGACGCTGCTCGGCGTGGCACCCCTGATGGTGCTCGTCTTCGCTGCGGCATGGCTCTCGGTTGCCTTCATCTCCCGCTACTCCTCGTTGTCCGCACTCGTCGCCACACTTGTCATTCCGGTTGTATTGTGGATACTCGGGGCTGAGGAAGCGGCGCTTGTGACGGCCGCCATGACCACGATCACCTTCTGGCGACACAAGACCAATATCGAGCGTCTGATCGCCGGCACGGAAAGTAAGATCGGCCAAAAAGGCTAGAGGAGACGCATGGGCGAAGGCGGCGCAAGACGGAAGGGGATTGCGCTGACCGACCGGCAAAGGATTGCGTGGCTGCGTCTCATCCGCAGCGATAATGTCGGCCCCTCGACCTTTCGCGACCTCATCAACCACTTCGGCTCGGCCGAGTCCGCCCTTGAAGCGCTTCCCGATCTTTCCCGCCGTGGCGGATCAAGCCGTGCCATCCGCATAGCGACCGTCGAAGAAGCTGAGCGCGAACTTGAGGCTGTACGCCGCTTCGGCGCTGTTTTTGTCGGCATTGGCGAGCCCGATTACCCCCCTGCCCTTCGCCAGATCGATGGCGCGCCACCGCTCCTCACAGTCAAGGGGGACCTATCGATTGCGACCCTTCCGGGGGTCGGCGTGGTCGGCGCGCGCAATGCATCGATCAGCGGTGCAAAATTCTCCGCCATGATGGCGCGCGAGATCGGTCAGGCAGGCTATGCGATCGTTTCTGGTCTGGCGCGGGGCATCGATGCGGCAGCCCATCGGGCAAGTCTCGATACGGGCACCATTGCCGCCATGGCAGGTGGACTCGACCAGCCCTACCCGCCGGAAAACATCCCATTGCTGCAACACATCTGCGAAGGACGCGGGCTTGCCATTTCGGAGATGCCTTTCGGTTGGGAACCGCGTGCGCGCGACTTTCCGCGACGCAACCGGCTGATCGCAGGCGTTGCGCTTGGCGTCGTCGTCATCGAAGCTGCAATACGCTCCGGATCGTTGATCACGGCGCGGCTTGCCGGTGAATTCGGCCGGCAGGTCTTTGCAGTGCCCGGATCACCACTTGATCCACGTTGTGCCGGCACCAACGGGCTGCTGAAGGATGGGGCCAGCGTGACGACGTCGCCTGACGACGTGCTACAGGCGCTCGCCCCTGTGTCGCGTATCGATCTGTTCAGCCAGTCGGCAATCGAGGAACCCGAGGACGACGGCCGTCATATGGCACCTCCCCCCAACGACGACGAGCGCAGCCGGATCGTTGAGGCCTTGGGACCGACGCCTGTGGATGTCGATGACATCATTCGCCACACCGGCCTCCCGGCATCGTCGGTCTATCTCGTCCTGCTCGAACTGGACATTGCCGGCCGTCTAGAGCGGCATCCTGGGGGGCTTGTTGCGTTGAGCATGATTGAGTGAAAGCGTGCGCCGTCCCGATTGCAGATCGCCGGCTTCGACATAGGCCATTTCGATCAGATAGCAGAGCATCTCCGCCCCCTCGCTCTCTGCGACCAGTCGCAGTTCGCCGAGCATCTGGCGGATATAGGCAATGTTTTCCAAGGTGCGGCCAAATCGACCGTCTACTTCATTTCTATCTTTGGCCATCGCCTCGCTCACTGTCGATGGGGACGAGCAGACGGAAGCTGCCGTGTCGTTCAACCACAATAACTTAAACATCCAGGATTGCAATCAATTGCATCTCTTCTTTAGGTTGCATTTCGTTGCAGCTCGGAAAATAGTTCAACCCTCTTGACCGCAGGCCTTTCGCCCTCCATGTCGGGAAGCCGTGTTCCGAGAACGGCGGCGTGGTGTTGCCGATCGGAAACATGAAGGTGCAGTGTATCGATGGACGTCGTAGTCGTAGAATCCCCGGCCAAGGCCAAGACGATCAACAAGTATCTGGGACCCGGGTACAAGGTGCTCGCCTCGTTTGGCCACGTGCGCGATCTGCCGGCGAAAGATGGATCGGTGCTGCCCGATCAGGATTTCGAGATGTTCTGGGAGGTCGACACCGCCTCACAGAAGCGGATGAAGGACATCGCCGATGCGGTGAAATCCTCAAACGGACTGTTTCTCGCGACCGACCCGGATCGCGAAGGTGAAGCGATCTCCTGGCATGTGCTCGACCTTCTGAAGAAGAAGAAAGTGATCGGCGACAAGCCTGTGAAGCGCGTCGTCTTCAATGCGATCACCAAGAAGGCCGTGCTCGATGCCATGGCCAATCCGCGTGATATCGACACGCCGCTGGTCGATGCCTATCTGGCGCGCCGCGCACTCGATTATCTCGTCGGCTTCAATCTGTCGCCGGTGCTCTGGCGGAAATTGCCAGGCGCCCGATCTGCCGGACGCGTCCAGTCTGTGGCGCTGCGCCTCGTCTGCGATCGCGAAAACGAGATCGAACGCTTTGTTGCCGAAGAATACTGGAACATCTCAGCGCTCTTGAAAACGCCGCGTGGCGAAGAGTTCGAGGCGAAACTCGTTTCGCACCAGGGCAAGCGCATGCAGCGCAATTCCGTGACCAATGGCGACCAGGCGGCCAGCATCAAGACGCTGCTCGAGGGGGCAGCCTTTGCCGTTGAGAGCGTCGAGGCCAAGCCGGTCAAGCGCAATCCAGGCCCTCCGTTTACAACCTCCACGCTGCAGCAGGCCGCGTCTTCGAAGCTCGGTTTTTCGGCATCGCGCACCATGCAGGTGGCGCAGAAGCTTTATGAAGGTATCGATATTGGTGGGGAGACCGTCGGTCTCATTACCTATATGCGTACCGACGGCGTTCAGATGGCGCCGGAAGCGATCGACGCTGCCCGTTCTGCCGTCGCCGACCAGTTCGGTCCGCGTTACGTACCGGAAAAGCCGCGCCTCTATTCGACCAAGGCGAAAAACGCCCAGGAAGCGCATGAAGCGATCCGCCCGACCGACTTCAACCGTTCGCCGGACAAGGTGCGGAAATTCCTCGATGCCGATCAGCTGAGGCTGTACGACCTGATCTGGAAGCGCGGTATCGCGAGCCAGATGGCTTCTGCCGAAATCGAACGCACGACTGTCGAGATCCTGGCCGAGAATGGCGGCGAGAAGGCCGGCCTTCGCGCCGTGGGCTCCGTTATCCGCTTCGACGGCTTTATCGCCGCCTATACCGACCAGCGCGAAGACGGCGAACCGGCCGAGGATGGCGATGACGAGGACGGCCGCCTGCCGGAGATCAATGCGCGCGAAAGCCTCGCGAAGCAGAAGATCAATGCCAGCCAGCATTTCACCGAGCCGCCGCCGCGCTATTCGGAAGCCTCGCTGATCAAGAAGATGGAAGAGCTCGGCATTGGCCGTCCTTCTACCTATGCCGCAACGCTGAAGACGCTGTCCGACCGCGAATACATCGTCACCGAAAAGCGCAAGCTCATCCCGCATTCCAAGGGGCGGCTGGTCACGGCCTTCCTCGAAAACTTCTTCACGAAGTATGTGGAATACGACTTCACCGCCGATCTTGAAGAAAAGCTCGACAAGATCTCGGCCGGCGAACTGAACTGGAAGGACGTGTTGCGCGACTTCTGGAAGGATTTCTTCGCCCAGATCGAAGACACCAAGGAGTTGCGCGTTACCAACGTGCTCGACGCGCTCAATGAGGCCTTGGCACCGCTCGTCTTCCCGAAGCGCGAAGATGGATCGGACCCGCGCATCTGCCAGGTCTGCGGCACCGGAAATCTGTCGCTGAAGCTCGGCAAATACGGCGCCTTTGTTGGCTGCTCGAACTATCCGGAATGCAATTTCACCCGCCAGCTGTCTTCCGAAGGCGGCGCGGAAGCGGAGGCCGGCGGAAACGAACCAAAGGCACTTGGCAAGGATCCTGTGACCGAAGAGGAAATCACGCTGCGCTCCGGCCGGTTCGGGCCTTACGTGCAGCGCGGCGATGGCAAGGAGGCCAAGCGCTCCTCCCTGCCCAAGGGCTGGGCGCCCGGTGATATCGACTTCGAGAAAGCGCTCTCGCTGCTATCGCTGCCGCGCGATGTCGGCGCCCACCCCGAAACCGGCAAGATGATATCGGCCGGTCTTGGACGTTACGGACCCTTCGTGCTGCATGACGGCACCTATGCCAATCTGGAAGGCATCGAGGACGTGTTGTCGATCGGCCTCAACCGGGCCGTTACCGTGCTTGCCGAAAAGAAGGCCAATCCCGGTGGGCGTGGACGGACCGCGGCCGTGGCGCTCAAGGAGCTCGGTGAGCATCCGGACGGCGGTGCCATGACGGTCCGCGACGGTCGTTTCGGTCCCTATGTCAACTGGGGCAAGGTCAATGCAACCCTGCCAAAGGGCAAGGATCCGCAGGATGTGTCGGTCGAGGAAGCCCTCGTGCTGATCGCGGAACGCGCAGCCAAGGACGGCGGCAAGACCAAGGCCAAGAAGGCCCCGGCGAAAGCCGCAAAGGCGAAGACGGATGCCTCTGGCGAGGCAAAACCGAAGAAGGCAGCTGCAAAACCGAAGCCGAAAGCCGCGGCAAAGCCTGCGGCCAAATCGAAAACAACGAAGAAGAGTGCGACTTGAGCAAACCGACCCGCAACCTCCCGCATGACACCGGCTCCGGCAACCGCAAGAGCCGTCGGGCGGAAGGTGCGGCCAAGGCCAAGGCTGCCAATCCGACGTCGATTATCCATGGTGAAGTGCCACCCCGCGAGGTGCTGCTGCAGTTCATCACCGACAATCCGGAGCGGGCGTCGAAGCGCGAGATTGCCAAGGCCTTCGGGCTGAAGGGAGAGACGCGCGTCGAGCTCAAGCAGATCCTTCGGGACCTGGAAGACGACGGCCTCCTGCAGAAGAGCCGAAAGTCATTGGCCCGGCCCGGCGCTTTGCCACCTGTCACCGTGCTTGACATTACCACCCGTGACAAGGATGGCGAACTGATCGGCAGGCCGGCCGAATGGCCGGAAGAAGCGGGTGCTGCTCCTGCCGTTCTGATCCGCCAATCGAGCGCCGACCGCGCCAAGGGAAAGTCCGCTGTCGGCGGCCTCGGCGACCGTGTCCTCGCCAAGATCTTCACCAACAAGGATCGCGCCGGTCCCGCCTATACTGCCCGCGTGATCAAGATCCTCGACCGTCATGTCGGCGCAGTGCTTGGCGTCGTGCGCCTGGCGGCCGACGGCGGAGCCCGGCTGATGCCGATCGAACGGCGCGGCGAGGAAATGCAGATCGATGCGGCCGACATTGGCGAAGCCAAGGATGGCGATCTGGTCGAAGTCGAAGTCGGGCGTGCCGCACGCATGGGCCTGACCCGGGCAAAGGTGCTTTCGGTTGTCGGATCGGTCGCTTCGGAAAAGGCGATCTCAATGATCGCCATCCATGCGCACAGCATCCCCTACATCTTCCCGCAGTCGGTGCTTGCCGAAGCCGATGACGCCAAGCCTGCCTCGATGTCGCATCGGGAAGACTGGCGCCATATCCCGTTGATCACGATCGATCCGGCCGATGCAAAGGACCATGACGACGCAGTCTATGCAGAACGCGACCCGTCACCGGACAATCCGGATGGCGTCATCGTCACCGTCGCCATCGCCGATGTCTCTTACTATGTCCGGACGAAATCGGCGCTTGACCGCGAGGCGCTGAGGCGTGGCAATTCGGTCTATTTCCCGGATCGGGTCGTGCCCATGCTGCCAGAGCGGATCTCCAACGATCTCTGCTCGCTGCGCGAGGGCGTTGACCGCCCAGCACTTGCAGTACGTATGGTATTTTCCGCCGAAGGCCGCAAGGTGAGCCACACCTTCCATCGCATCATGATGAAGAGTGCCGCCAAGCTGTCTTATCAGCAGGCACAGGCCGCAATCGACGGCAAGCCCGACGACAAGACGGGCCCGCTGCTGGAACCGATCCTGAAGCCACTCTGGCACGCTTATGGCGTCATGAAGCGCGGGCGCGATCGCCGCCAGCCGCTGGAACTTGATATGCCGGAGCGCAAGATCATCCTCAGGGAGGATGGCACGGTCGACCGCGTCCATGTTCCGGAGCGTCTGGACGCCCACAAGCTGATCGAAGAGATGATGATCCAGGCCAATGTCTCGGCGGCAGAGACATTGGAGACGAAACGCCAACCGCTCGTCTACCGCATCCACGACGCGCCGTCGCTCTCCAAGCAGGAGGTGCTGCGCGAATTCCTTGCCACGATCGGCTTCTCGCTGGTCAAGGGCGGCAATCTGCGGTCCAACTCGTTCAACGGCATCCTCGCCAAGGCGCAGGACACGCCGCACCAGATCATCGTCAACGAGATGGTGCTGCGCAGCCAGAGCCAGGCGATCTACAGCCCAGAGAATATCGGCCATTTCGGCCTGAACCTGATGAAATATGCACATTTCACCTCGCCGATTCGCCGCTATGCCGACCTGATCGTGCATCGCGCACTGGTCGGCTCACTCGGCTTGGGCGAAGGCGGCATCACGCGGGAGGAAGAGGCCATCCTCGACGACATCGCCGCCGAGATCTCGACCTTCGAGCGCCGCGCCATGGCGGCCGAGCGTGACACGGTCAACCGTCTGGTTGCGCATCACCTGGCGGGCCGCATCGGGGAGGAATTCGAGGGCAAGATCGGTGGCGTCACGAAGTCGGGTCTTTTCATCAGCCTGCCGCAATTTGGCGCAGATGGCTTTATCCCGGTTTCCACACTGGGTCGCGACTACTATATCTACGACGAAGCTCACCAGGCCTTGACGGGCGAGAAGTCTGGATTGGGTTATCAACTTGGCGACACGGTGGAGGTACGGCTGGTCGAGGCTGTGCCGCTGGCCGGTGCGCTGCGTTTCGAAATGTTGAGTGAAGGACGGAAAATGCCGGCCGGTACGCGTTCCTTCCACAAGGGGGCGCGTCGCGGTCACAAGCAGCCGGGCACACGCCCGCCCCGCTCCAGACGCTGACAGAGATCGCCCCGGAGACTGTGATGACGACGAACCAGACACATCTGCCGGCACAGTTCGGTGGTCAGGATCAGGCGGAACGTCCGCTTGGCCGCTCCATCAAGCGCGGTATGCTGAATACGTGTCCCGCCTGCGGCCAGGGAAAGCTCTTCCGCGCCTATCTCAAGGTCACCGACCGCTGCGAGGCCTGTGGTGAGGACTATCACCATCACCGCGCCGACGATCTGCCTGCCTATCTCGTCATTCTGCTGCTCGGCCACATTCTGGTTGCGGGCTACATGATGACCGACATGGCTTTTCCATTGCCAGGCTGGGTGCATTTCGCCATCTGGGCGCCGATCGGTGTGGTTACCTCCCTCCTCTGCCTTCAACCGATCAAAGGCGGCGTCGTTGGTCTGCAATGGGCGTTGCGCATGCATGGCTTCGGCGGGCAGGACGACGAGGCCGACCAGACGGGTGGGCATCAGGGCTGAATCAGTCGTCACGTCCCTGTTTAATGTTTGCTGATATGGATGATCGCTGCAAATCGCGATTCTTCAATACCTGCCCGCCAGTGGGTTGACAGGCCCGCGATTTGCAGTGTGAACATGCCGTGCCTCGATGCACGATCAGGAGCTAATACGCGCAATGCCATACCAGATGCCGAAGCACTCTCCGCTTCAAGGCGGAGACTTTCCGCAGGTCGGATTTGATTGCAGAGGCGCTGATGTCTGAGGTGAAGTGCGCGCCCAACGGCGATCGTGAAGATATTCACTGGTACTCGCTGATTGCAGCCATATCGGCGATATCAGCTGTCGGCATTGCCATCGGTCTTGGCTTGCCTCTGCTGAGCATCATCCTCGAGAAGCGGGGTATCTCCTCGACCCTGATCGGGCTGAATTCGGCGATGGCCGGGATCGCGGCGATGATCGCGGCGCCACTTACGACGAAGATTGCGCATCGCCTCGGTGTCGCCAACACCATGCTCTGGGCCGTACTTCTCTCGGCCATCAGCGGCGTCGGCTTCTACTACGCCACGCAGTTCTGGATGTGGTTCCCGCTGCGCCTCGTCTTCCACGGCGCGACCACGACGCTCTTCGTACTCTCTGAGTTCTGGATCAATGCGGCTGCGCCCTCGCGGCGGCGCGGGCTTGTCATGGGCATATACGCGACAGTGCTGGCAATCGGCTTCGCCTGCGGGCCTCTCCTGTTCTCCGCGCTTGGCAGCGAGGGGCTTCTGCCGTTTGCGGTCGGGGCACTTGCGATTCTCGCAGCTGCCATCCCGATCTATATCGCTCGCAATGAAAGCCCTGTTCTCGACGAGAAGCCGGAGCAGCACTTCCTCCGCTACATCTTCCTCGTGCCGACAGCGACCGTTTCTGTTTTCGTCTTCGGTGCTGTCGAGGCTGGCGGCCTGTCGCTCTTCCCCATCTATGCCACTCGTACGGGCTTCAGCGAGAGCCAGGCAGCGCTTCTGCTGACCGTGATGGGCATTGGCAACATGGTGTTCCAGATCCCGCTGGGCCTCATCTCCGACCGCATGCGCGACCGCAGACTGCTCCTCTCCATCCTGTCGGTCGTTGGCCTTACGGGTTCCTTGATGCTGCCATGGCTTTCGGAGAACTGGATCCTGATGGCGGTCGTGCTACTTTTCTGGGGCGGCAGCGTCTCCGGGCTTTATACCGTGGGCCTCAGCCATCTCGGATCGCGACTCACGGGTGCCGACCTCGCCGCCGCCAATGCTGCCTTCATCTTCTGCTATGCAGTTGGCACGGTGGCTGGTCCACAGGCAATCGGTGCGGCCATCGACGTGACGGGCAATGACGGTTTCGCCTGGGCTATCGCGGGATTCTTTGCACTCTATGTCGTGCTTTCCCTGGGTCGCCTGCTTTTTAGCCCGAAACGGACTTGACTTTTCGGGCGCGATTTGTAGTTTCGCGCCAGATTTGCCGTGGACATCGTTCGGTCGTCCACGGCTTCGTTTATTAGAGGCAGGACGACCATGGCCAAGGCTACAACCATCAAGATCAAGCTTCTGTCGACGGCCGACACGGGTTTCTTCTACGTAACGACGAAGAACAGCCGTACGATGACGGAAAAGATGACGAAGACCAAGTACGACCCGGTTGCTAAGAAGCACGTCGAGTTCAAGGAAACGAAGATCAAGTAAGATCTCGTTGACATCTTCAAAAAAGAGCGCGTCCTTGGGGCGCGCTTTTTTTATGTCCGCTTTCCCGCGCGTCAGCATATCAGCGACACACCCCTCCCCCTCGTCGGGGCACAAAAAAACCGGCTCCCGCAAGGGAGCCGGTTAAGAATAGGGGGTCGGTCGGCATGAGACACGGCACGAGGAACCGTTAATCGTCACACGCCAACCGACCGACCCCACGACCCAGGAGATGCGGCGGACCTGAGCATCATGGGGTATTCCGCTGCCTCCACGCGAGGCATCTGTGATGCACAGAAGTTCTCTCACCCCGAGAGAAAAATCAACACTTTATTAACTGAAACACTGCGGCATGTACCAACATGGTTAAAATCAGCATGGCAGAGCTTAATTAGCTATACCTTACACCAAAACAATTCCAAGGTCGGCGTGAACATTCATCAATTGCGGGAAAGTATTGCAGATAACTGACCGAACGCTTGCTCATAGCCCCTCAACAAAAGAAAAGCCACGAGTAGATAGACTATACTAATATAAAGGTAAGTCCCTTGCTCGGAGGATCAACGTCGCCAAGACATGCCATCGGCCGGTGGCCGAATGTGTGCATATGTTGTCACAGATGCGACAGTTGCAAACACAATCCGTCAAAAGGACTGCAAACAGTCACAATCGACACCAAGGGCGGCTTTTCGCCACCGGCGCTGGACAAATCTGTGAATAGCGTCATTTTCGCGAAATCGGGAGCTCCATGCAACTCCCCGTTTATGGCGCGTCGAATCACAGATTAGGCGGCAGCAGCAACAACACGATTGCGTCCAAGATTCTTGGCTTCGTACAGAGCCAAATCCGCCTGCTTCAGCAGTTGCTCAGGCGTCACGATCCCCGGGCCAAGCGTTGCAATCCCCATGGATGCCGTCAGCATCAACGGCATTTCGCCGGTGCGTAGCTGGAAGGGCCGCGCCTCGATCATGCTGCGCAGGCGCTCGGCAACGCTCTGGGCGACCTCGGCAGAGGTGTCGGGCATGACGACAACAAATTCTTCGCCGCCGTAGCGACAGGCGAGATCAGCGCCGCGCACGGTGCTGCGAATGCGCCCGGCAAACTCCTTGAGCACGTCGTCGCCCGCATCGTGTCCATGCACATCATTGACCTGCTTGAAGCGGTCGATGTCTGTGATGCAGATCGTCAAGGGGCGGCCACGGGCCATGGCGCGGGCAAACAGCGTCTTCAGATGCGTATCGAGGTAACGTCGATTATGGAGCCCCGTCAGGCCATCCGTCACGGCCAGCTCAATCGTCTGACGGACATTGGTGCGCAGCCGGTCATTATAGCGCTTGCGGCGGATCTGCGTGAGGGTTCTGGCGACCAATTCATTCGGATCGATGGGACGGACGATATAATCGTTCACGCCAAGGTCCAGCGACCGGATGATCATCTGCTCGTCGCCCTGCTCTGTGATCAACAGGACCGGCAACATCCTGGTACGCTCCAGAGAGCGCAATTGCGAACACAGACGCAGAGGATCGTAGTCTTCCAGATTACCGCTGACGATGACGAGGTCGAACGGACTTTCCGCAGCCTCAAAGACGGCGGCCTGCGGGTCAGACATGGCCGTGACTTCGGCAATCGGCTTCAGGGCCTTGATGATGCGCTCTTGCGATGCTGCCCTGCTGTCCACCAGCAAGACCTGAGCCTGCTCCTCCAGGCGCCCGTCCTGCAGACGGAGGGGATCGTCCAGTGCCTGCTGCAGGTCGGGCTGCGACCGCAGGCGCAACTCATCGCTCAACGTCTTGAGACGCACGAGGCTCTTCACGCGCGAAATCAGCTGCAAATCATTGACAGGTTTGGTCAGGAAGTCGTCAGCACCGGCCTTCAGGCCGCGTACACGATCCGACGGCTGATCGAGGGCCGTGACCATGACGACGGGAATATGCGCAGTCCGCGGGTTCGACTTCAGACGTTCGCAGACTTCGAAGCCGTCCATTTCCGGCATCATGATATCGAGAAGGACGACATCGACCTGGGTTCGATCGCAGATATCAAGCGCGTCGCGACCGTTGCTGGCCGTCAGGACGTCGAAATACTCCGCCATCAAGCGTGCTTCAAGCAGCTTGACGTTGGCTGGAATGTCATCGACGACGAGAATACGCGCTGTCATGGTTCAGTCCTCACGCATCGCCGAGATAGGTTTTGATCGTCTCGATGAACTTCGGAACGGAAATCGGTTTGGAGACATAGGCTTCGCAGCCGCCCTGACGGATCCGTTCTTCGTCACCCTTCATGGCAAAGGCGGTGACCGCGATCACGGGAATGACATGGAGTTCCGGATCGTCCTTCAGCCACTTGGTCACTTCCAGTCCCGACACTTCAGGCAGCTGGATATCCATGAGAATCAAATCGGGACGATGGCGGCGCGCGAGATCCATGGCCTCCATGCCGTTGCGAGTCTGCACGGTTTCATAACCGGATGCCTCGATAAGATCGCGGAAGAGCTTCATGTTGAGCTCGTTGTCTTCGACAATCATTACCTTTTTCGGCATTCACCCGATCCTTGATCTCGCGTTGCTGTGGCCGATGCGGCGACTGATGCTCACACGAGTTGCTTCTTCCGTCGCGTTGCATGCTAGTGCTATTTGGTTTCGAAATCGGAAACTTGCCAGTGCTGGTGGAAAACTTGATGAAAAACAGACCAATACCACAGGATGCAGAAACGACTGCGATTGCCGTTCTAGGTTGGCTCGCAGGCGAACCGGAGATGCTGTCACGCTTCCTTGCACTCTCGGGCGTACAGCCGGGCGAAATGCGCCTGGCGGTGGGCGATCCTGGCTTCCTGGCAGGCATGCTGGAGTTCCTGATGCAGCATGAACCGACGCTGATGGCATTCTGCACGGCTACAGAAACACCACCGGAGACCGTGGTGGCCGCCTATCACCACTATGTCAGCCCCGGCCTTGGCTCTGGAGAGTACTAGGCTTTTGCGAGCGGAAGAGACTTGATCGGAGGATGCCGCATACCCTGGCTCAATGTGTTTGAAAGCAGACAAAACAAGGGGCTTGCCAAGTCCGGGAGCACGGCATACCGTGATGATGTTCAACTTTTGTTCCAACAATGTCACGCGCCGCTCAAGACTATCCCGGCTTTTGTCGCGACTGCCTGGCTGGCCAACCGGTAGGCCTGAGGCGCTGTCGTGCCTGTGGCAGCCCTCGCCTCGTCTATCATCCTGAGCTCTATCAACTGACGTTGGCGCATATCGACTGCGACGCCTTCTACGCATCTGTCGAGAAACGCGACAATCCCGATCTGGTCGACAAGCCTGTTATCATCGGCGGCGGCAAGCGCGGCGTGGTGTCGACCGCCTGTTATGTCGCACGCATCCACGGTGTGCGGTCCGCCATGCCGATGTTCAAGGCCCTCGAAGCCTGCCCTCAAGCTGTGGTGATCCGTCCGGACATGGAAAAATATGTTCGGGTGGGACGTGAAATCCGGGCCATGATGGAAGAGCTGACGCCGCTTGTGCAGCCGATATCGATTGACGAGGCTTTCCTTGAACTGAGCGGCACGCAATTGCTGCACCATGATCCACCGGCCCGCGTCCTCGCGCGCTTCGCCAAACGTGTCGAAAGCGAGATCGGCATCACCGTCTCGGTCGGACTGAGCTACTGCAAGTTCCTCGCCAAGGTTGCCTCCGATCTCAACAAGCCGCGTGGCTATTCGGTGATCGGGGAAGCCGAGGCCGTGTCCTTCTTGGCCGATAAGCCTGTTGGCCTCATCTGGGGCGTCGGCAAGGCTTTTGCCGCGACGCTTCAGGCAGATGGCATCCGCACCATCGGGCAATTGCAGGGCATGGATGAAACAGAATTGATGCGCCGCTACGGCTCCATGGGCCAACGCCTCTCCCGTCTTTCACGCGGCAATGACGATCGCAGCGTCCGGCCAAACGATGCTGCAAAGAGCGTATCAGCCGAGACAACATTCTTCGACGATATCAATAGGATGGAAGATCTGGTTCCGCATTTGCGTGAACTGTCGGAAAAAGTTGCCTGGCGCTTGAAGCGGCATGGGATTGCCGGGCAAACTGTTGTCTTGAAATTGAAGACCAAGGACTTCAAGAGCCGCACACGCAACCGCCGACTGGACGATCCGACTCAGCTTGCCGATCGCATCTTTCGCACGGGGCTCGCGCTGCTCGAGAAGGAAGCCGATGGCACCCGTTTCCGGCTCATCGGCATTGGTGTCAGTGACCTTCAGGATCCCTCTACTGCAGATCCAGGTGATCTCGTCGATCCGCAGGCGGCAAGGCGGGCGGCGGCTGAAGCTGCCATGGATCGATTGCGCGAGAAATTCGGCAAGGGTACAGTGCAGACCGGCTATACCTTTCCCAAGCGATCCTAGGCCTCAGTCCTTGCGAAGCACACCTTCCTCTCCTCCCGCCGTCAGCGTCGGCGGAGCGCCACAAAAACGGCGTTGGCGGCTCGTCCGCATTGCCTCGGCCTATCGACGCAACCGACAGAACGATCTTTTGCTTGGCTCGATCCTCGCCTTTGTGGCCGGCGCCATGAATGCCGGCGGGTTTCTCGCATTCGGCCAATACACCTCGCACATGACGGGGATAGTCTCTGCTCTTGCAGACAATCTGGCGCTCGGATTATTTGCCCTCGCCGGCTCGGGCCTTGTGCTCCTCGTCTTTTTCCTCTTCGGCGCGGCTTGCTCGGCGATCCTGATCAACTGGGCGCGTCGACATGCCCGCCGGCAGCAATATGCCTATCCTCTTGCGCTGGAATCCGGACTGCTGATCGCCTTTGCAGGGCTGGGGATCGTCATGCCCCCTGTTCTGGTCGCATCGGCAACCGCCATGCTGGTCAGCTTCACCATGGGCCTGCAGAATGCGACGATCACGAAGATTTCCGGTGCCAGAATCCGCACCACGCACCTCACCGGCATGATCACGGATATCGGTATCGAAGTTGGAAAGCTCGTCTATGACTGGGTTGCCCGCCTGCGCCACCGCCCACCAATCCCAAGTGACCCGGGCAAGCTTAAAGTTCTGCTCCCGATCGTGACCTTATTTTTTGTCGGCGGTTTCACGGGAGCCCTCGGCTTCAACGCACTTGGCCATGTGTTTTCTCTGCCGATTGCGGCACTGTTGCTGCTCGTGGCATCGCCACAACTGCGGACAGGGCACCGATACAGATCAAGCTAGGCCCAGACGGCTGCGAACCGCAAAGCTACCGCCGGCTTTTATCCGTGTATAAATGCTCGTGGTCCGGCTCACAGCCAGCTTCTGAAAGTTTTCTTAAGCATCACACCCTAGCATCGGGCTTTCCCGATTTCGGTTCCAGTGGTGGTTCATGATCAAGCGTTTTCTGATGACCTTCAGCCTTGCTGCAAGCACGGCCCTGGTCTGCCCCGCTTTGGCGTTCGCGGACGGACCGCTCCAGATCTTCGTGTCGAAAGCAACACAGACGCTCACGCTCTATGAAGGTGACGACCTTGTTGCAACCAGCAAAGTGTCCACCGGCAAGACCGGTCACCGGACCCCCTCGGGTGTGTTTTCGATCCTGGAAAAGCGCAAATATCACAAGTCGAACATCTATTCGGATGCGCCCATGCCTTTCATGCAAAGGCTGACATGGAGCGGGATTGCCCTGCATGAAGGGCGTATTCCTGACTATCCGGCGTCGCATGGCTGCGTAAGGCTGCCTCGCGACTTCGCACGCTCGCTCTATGGCATGACACGGCGCGGTGTCCATGTGATCATCACCGAGGCTCCGATCGAGCCACGCAAGATCGTTCACGCAGCCCTGTTTGCACCAAGCCTGCCAGCCCCTTCGCCCGCGCTTCTGTCTGATGCCAGGCCGGAACCCGCGTCGGGACTGCGCGGGAGCCAACCGGTCGAAGTGGCAATGACGGCCTCCAATACACGGTCGGCGCCGGGTATTCTTCGCGAGGCAGAGGAACCAGCGGCATTGCGCATTCTGATCACCCGCCGCACCGTGACAGACCAGGTGCGCGACGTGCAGGAAATGCTGACTGAACTCGGCTTTGACACCGGTACGGCAGACGGCGTGCTCGGATCAAAGACCATCGCCGCCATCAAAGGCTACAGGGCTGCGCACGAGATTGGCGACAATGGCGGCATCCTCTCCGAAGAGTTCCTGGAATCGCTCTATCACATCGCCGGGCGACCGCAGCCTGCAGCCGGCAAGCTCCTGGTTCGGAGCGCGTTTGAGCCACTGTTCGAGGCGGATGTCGGAATCAGGGACCCGCATCTCGGCTTGGGAACCCACTTCCTCGTGCTCACCTCCAGTGACCGAGAGCGTCACACGGCTGAATGGCGCGGCGCAACCCTTACCGACAACCTGACGAACAGCGCGATGGCGCGCCTCGGTATCACACAACCAGCCGACAATGGCGCCCTTTCCACGGCCGAAGCTGCCCTCGCCCGCATCGAGATCCCGAACGACCTGCGCAGCCGCGTCGAGACACTGCTCGGCGCGGGTTCTTCGCTGACGATTTCCGACAATGGTACGAGCATCGAGACAGGCAAGGGCACTGATTTCATTACGCTGACGCGGGATGAAATGGGAGGCTAGCTGTCTCCGCCCAACGGAGCATCCAGGCCCCACAAGCGATCACGCAAACGTCCTGCATCCTGGATGGCACGGTTGACACCCGCCACACCGAAAAGACCCACCAGCGTCGGATCGTCCGTCTGTAGAGCATGCCCCAGTCCGGCGCGGCCTTGGGGAGGCGCAATTCCAAGATCCTGCAGGATGGTTGGGAAGATATCGAGCGTTGACGCAGGCTTTGTCTGGACGCCCTGCCTGTCCACTCCAAGAACAAGCAAAAGGTTTCGACGCGGCTGCTCGTTCAACTTGCCATAAACCTCGTTTCGCATGGCAAGGTGATCGCTCTGGATCACAACAACGGTGTTTTCAAGAAGGCCATCCGCTCCCAACCGCTTCACGAAGCGCTCAACCAACAGATTGGTACAGGCGAACCCTTCCAGCGTGTGGTTCGGCTGGCTCGTAACAAATGGCTCAGCATCGCAAGCTGGAGATATGAAACCTACAGGACTATGACCGCCCAGTGTCGTCAGCATCACACTGAAAGGGCCTTGTTCACGCTGCAAATCCCGAATTTCATCATAGGCCACGTCGAACATGTCCTCGTCGTGGAGGCCCCACGCATTGGACCGTCCGGGAAAGCGCTGATGCAATTCGTCAAAGCCAAGGAGGCGCTGATATCCATGATTGGCTGCAAAACCCCTGGTGCCTGCAAAATTGAGGGATGCCCCCTTCAGGAAAACATTCTGATACCCACGTTTCGCAAGCACATCACCCAGACACCGCGCATTGGGCAAGAGATTGTCCACCAGGTCGAAAGAATTTTCCCTGATCACGCCCAGCGCAAACAATGGTACTCCGCATGTTGCGGCAACATGGCCAGCCAGCGTCCATCCAGTCTGCTCGACTTGCTCAATATTGGTGGCCATCCACGCTTCCTGTGAAAGCCGCTTGAGCGGATCTGCAACATTGCCGAAACGGCTGGTATCGAAAAAGGTGCTTTCCGCGCTTTCGAGAAAGATGTGAATCAGATTCTTCGGCCGCACCGAGGTCTGGATTGGCGGATCGGCGACCACATAGTGTGATCCCAGATCAACCGGAGGCGGCTCGCTAAGTGCGAGCGCATGCTGCGCGCCCCACCACAAAAGCGGATTTGCACCGATCAGCACGATCGGCAAGCAGAAGTTGATAAGCCGCAGCGCAGCGGACATTCGCGCGAGAATACACCATCCCACTGCCATGAAGGCAAACGGTAGAGCCGCGAGGATTGCGTCGTGGAGAGTTGTTTTCACGACGTTGTTTGATGCCACATCATAGCGAAAATGAAAAAGTATCGCGTTTAGGTCGATATCACCAAACAGCGAATAAAGAACGAACCAAAGGGCAAAGAGAACGATCGACAGAACAGACCAGAACAGGTTCACCCTGCAGATCGTCATGGGGAAAAACTTGATGAGGCCATAAAGGAAGAGTGATGCTGCACTGAAGGCCAACAAATGGTCAGCGATCGTCAAATTGTACAGGTTTCCGAGGGACGAGGCCAAGCCAAGCGAGAAAATGGCGGCCCATAAAAAACCGCGGAGCGGACGGTAATTGTCCAGTCTTTTGAAATCGGCAGTACGCATAAAACACCCCCATAGATATTTGACTATCTATAGAGCACAACCGTTTCGAACTGCTGAACGATAATTGTTCACACTGAGGCATTGCGGCACAGGCATGAGCCGCAACACCATTACCCAACATGCCTTAGACCAACTCGACGTCCAGCACCCCCGGCGTGGAGCGCATGGCAGCGGCGATTTCCGGCGAGATACGGAAACGTTCGGTCAGTTCCACCTCGATTTCCCGCCGGCCATCGTCCTTGATGACGATGAAGGAGACCAGGCCGTCACCGCGGGTGTTGAGATGAGCGGCGACCGAACGCAGGGGGCCGGAATCACGGACATAAACCCGCAAGGCCTTCTGCATGCGGATCGACTGCTCCTCCAATGACTGCGCCGTCTGGATGCGCAGTCCGATACCTTCGGGCCGCTCTTCCGCCTGCACCGTGATCACCAGCGATTTGCCCGGTTCGAGAAGATCGCGATACTGATTCAAGCCCTCAGAAAAGAGCACGGCCTCGTACTGACCGGAGGCATCGGACAGCGTGACGATACCCATCTTGTTGCCGGTTCTTGTCTTGCGCTCCTGACGCGAAATCACGGTCCCTGCCAGCCGCCCGGCCGTCGCGCCCTGTTTTACCGCGCCGGAAAAATCCGCAAAGTTCTGGACGCGCAGCTTGTCGAGCAGCGAGCGATAGGAATCAAGCGGATGGGCGGACAGATAGAAGCCCAGAACCTGAAATTCCCGCATCAGCTTTTCAGAGGGCAACCAAGGCGTGAAAGGCGCGAAGGCGATCTTTTCCGGCCCGCTTGCACCGCCAGCGCCAAACATGTCGGATTGGCCGCTCACGGCATTTTCCTGCGCACGCTGGGCGTAACCCATGATGCGGTCAAGGCTGCCGATGAGTTCGGCACGGTCGTGGCCGAAGCAATCGAAGCCGCCAGCGGCAATCAGGCTTTCGATGACACGGCGGTTGACCTGTTTCGGATCGATCCGCAGGCAAAAATCCTCAAGACTCTCGAAAGGCGTATCGCCGCGCACCGCCACGATATGCTCGACCGCGGCCTCCCCGACACCCTTGATGGCGGCGAGCGCGTAAAAGATTTTGTTCGGACCGGTCTGAAAATGGCGGAACGAGGTCTGCACCGACGGCGGCACGACCTCAATTCCGAGGCGACCGGCATCCTGGCGGAAATCAACCAGTTTTTCGGTATTCGACATATCGAGCGTCATAGACGCCGCCAGGAATTCGACCGGATAATGTGCCTTCATATAGGCGGTCTGATAGGACACGATGGCGTAAGCTGCGGCGTGCGACTTGTTGAAGCCATAGTTGGCGAACTTGGCCAGCAGTTCGAAGATGTTGCTCGCCTGTGGCTTGGATACGCCGTTCTTCATCGCGCCGTCGACGAAACGGGCGCTCTGCTGATCCATCTCCGCCTTGATCTTCTTACCCATGGCGCGGCGTAGAAGGTCGGCCTCGCCGAGCGAATAGCCCGACAGGACCTGGGCAATCTGCATAACCTGTTCCTGGTAGACGATAACGCCCTGGGTCTCCTTCAAGAGATAATCGATAGAAGGATGGACTGTCTCGATCTCCTCCTCGCCATGCTTGCGGGCATTATAGGTCGGGATGTTTTCCATCGGACCCGGGCGATAGAGCGCCACGAGCGCGATAATGTCCTCGATGCAGTCTGGCCGCATGCCGATCAGCGCCTTGCGCATGCCGGCACTTTCCACCTGGAACACACCAACCGTTTCGCCACGCGACAGCATTTCATACGTGGGCTGGTCGTCGAGCGGAATGGCCGCCAGATCGACCTTGTGGCCGCGCTGTTCGACGACGAAATCGACTGCGGTCTTCAGGACCGTCAATGTCTTCAGGCCGAGAAAGTCGAACTTGACCAGGCCAGCCTGCTCGACCCATTTCATGTTGAACTGGGTGACCGGCATGTCGGAACGTGGATCGCGATACATCGGCACGAGTTTTGACAGGGGCCGATCACCGATGACGATACCGGCGGCATGGGTCGAGGCGTGGCGATAGAGACCTTCGATCTTCTGGGCGATATCGAGCAATCGGCCGACGACCGGCTCCTTGTCGATTTCCTCCTGGAATTTCGGCTCTTCTTCGATGGCCTTGGAAAGCGGTGTCGGATTGGCCGGATTGTTGGGCACCAGCTTGCAGATCCGGTCAACCTGACCATAGGGCATTTCAAGAACACGACCGACATCGCGCAAAGCCGCACGGGCCTGCAGCGAACCGAAGGTGATGATCTGCGCGACCTGCTCGCGGCCGTATTTCTGCTGAACGTAACGAATGACCTCTTCGCGCCGATCCTGGCAGAAGTCGATATCGAAGTCGGGCATGGAAACGCGATCGGGATTGAGGAAGCGTTCGAACAGCAAGGAGAACCGAAGTGGATCGACATCGGTGATCGTCAGCGCATAAGCGACCAGAGAACCCGCACCTGAGCCACGGCCGGGACCGACCGGAATATCATGCTGCTTGGCCCATTTGATAAAGTCAGCAACGATAAGGAAGTAGCCTGGGAACTTCATTCGCTCGATGACGGACAGTTCGAAATCAAGCCGTTCGCGATAGTCCTTTTCGACATAGCCCTTCGCCATGCCGAGTGTGGACAGACGCATGTCGAGACCTTCCACCGCCTGCCGCCGCAATTCGAGCGCCTCCTCGCGCTCTGCTTCCTGCGGATCGTCACTGCCACCCGTAAAGCGCGGCAGGATCGGCTTGCGCGTGTCCAGAATGAAGGAACAACGCCGCGCAATTTCAACGGTGTTGTCGAGTGCCTCCGGCAGATCGGCAAAAACGGCCTGCATCTCGGCCCGGCTCTTGAGATAGTGATCCGGGGTCAGGCGAAAACGATCGTCATTCGAGACGATGGCGTTGTGTGCAACGGCCATCAGCGCGTCATGTGCATCGTAGTCACCACGCGAGGGGAAGAAGGCCTCGTTCGTGGCGACCAGCGGCAGATCGTGATCATAGGCAAGTTGCACGATATTTCGCTCATGGGCGCGATCGTAATTGCCATGCCGCTGTAGCTCGACATAAAGCCGGTCACCGAACAGTGCCTTCAGGGCCACGAGCCTTGCTTCCGCCGCCGCTCGATTGCCATCGCGCAAGAGGCGATCGACAGGCCCGCCACCGGCACCCGTCAATGCAATCAGTCCCTCTGTCCCCGTCTCCTCAAGCCAGGACCGCTTGACGTGAACTGGTTGGCCGGCATCCCCGCCCAAATAGGCGCGCGACACGAGATCCACCATTCTCTCATAGCCTGCGGCATCGGCAGCGAGCATCACGATCGCGGGAAAGTCGGGCATATGACCGTTGCCGCCCCGCTTCTCACCATGTCCATCCTCCATGTCGACCGACACCTGGCAGCCAATGATCGGCTGTATGCCGTCACCGAGAGCCTTCTGGGAGAATTCCAAAGCGACAAAGAGATTGTTGGTATCGGTAATTGCGATCGCCGGATGGCCGTCAGCGACGGCCTTGCCGAGGATCTTCTTCAGAGGCAGTGCCCCTTCCAGCAGGGAATAGGCAGAATGCACGCGAAGATGGACAAAGCCTGGACCTTCTCCGCTTCCTGCGGATGCATCGTTGTCGACAATCGCCTCGCCCATGCTCTCGGCCCTCGCATCTTCTGAATCGCACCAGTGTCAGTGCTTGAGATACCGAAGTCCAGACACGGCGTCGACGCGAAAGCGTCTCTCTACAGGTCTTTCATGGAAGTCAAAATCACAGTGCCATCATCAAAACAGCCATGCTGGCAACAAACACGGTCATGGAGGCAAATGCAGCAACGTCACGAAGCAATTCGGTCATGTCTGGCTCCCGTCTGTTTATGTTTTTATTTTGTTCCCTTATTGTTCTATTGTCAACCTAAAAAAGCGCGTGGACACGCGGGAACAAAATCCCACGTGCCATAATGAAGGCAGCGATGTGTCGAAGTTCAGATCGAGATTTCGACGACTTTTCCGTCGATGAGGGTGACGCAGCGATCCATGCGCTGCGCGATCTCGTGGTTGTGCGTTGCTATCATGGCTGAGAGACCAGATTGCCGAACAAGCGCTTCCAGCGCCGAAAAGACATAACTTGCCGTTTCCGGGTCGAGGTTGCCGGTCGGCTCATCAGCAAAGAGGACAAGCGGCGCATTGGCAACCGCGCGGGCAATCGCGACACGCTGCTGCTCACCGCCAGACAGCTCGGCCGGGCGATGGTCCGCCCTGTGGCCTACCCGCATGTAATCAAGCAATTGCTGCGCCCGCTCCGCCGCATCGGCCTTGGGCAGACCAGCAATCAGTTGCGGCATCATGACGTTTTCCAGTGCCGAGAATTCCGGCAGCAGATGATGAAACTGATAGACGAAACCGATCGAATTGCGGCGGATGGCCGTGCGCGCCTCGTCGCCGAGATCCTGGCAAGAGACACCGCCGATTACGACTTCGCCAGCGTCTGGATGTTCGAGCAATCCGGCAACATGCAGCAGCGTCGACTTGCCCGTGCCCGAAGGCGCAACGAGTGCCACGGTTTCGCCGGTGCGCAGGGTAAAGTCGGCACTCTTCAGGATCGAAAGAACCGTCTCGCCCTGGCCATAATGGCGGTCGATGCCGGTCAGCGATAGTACGATGTCATTGGCCATCGGAATCGGCATCCTCATTCGTAACGCAGGGCCTGGACCGGATCGAGCTTTGACGCGCGCCAGGCCGGGAAGATCGTCGCCAGGAAGGACAGGCCGAGCGCCATGATGACGACGGATACGGTCTCGCTCGCATTCATGTCGGCCGGCAACTGACTGAGAAAATACAGCTCCGGATCAAAGAGAACAGTGCCCGAGACCCAGGAAAAGAACTGGCGGATCGACTCAATGTTGAGACAGACGAGCACACCGAGCAGAACGCCGGCAAAAGTGCCTGCCGTTCCGATCGCAGCACCCGTCATGAAGAAGATGCGCATGATAGCGCTGGAACTCGCGCCCATGGTGCGCAGGATGGCGATGTCGCTCGACTTGTCCTTCACCAGCATGATCAGGCCGGAAATAATGTTGAGGGCAGCAACAAGCACGATCAGCGTCAGGATCATGAACATCACGTTCCGCTCAACCTGCAGGGCGGAGAAGAAGGTCTGATTGCGCTGGCGCCAGTCCGTGATGAAGATCTGCCGTCCCGCCGCCTGCTCGATCAGCGGGCGCAGCGTATCGACGGCATCCGGATCCTGGATGAAGAGCTCGATCGACTGAACGATGCCCTCAACGTTGAAATAGAGCTGCGCCTCTTCGAGCGGCATATAGATGATCGAGGCATCGTATTCCGACATGCCGATCTCGAAAATGCCCGAGACCGGATAGGACTTGACTCGCGGATTGACGCCAAGCGGTGTCACGTCGCCCTCTGGCGAAACAAGTGTGATCGTATCGCCGGCAGACAGGCCCAGTTGGGCCGCCATGCGCGAACCGACCAGAACTCCCTGCCCCGCAGCAAATCCAACCATGTCGCCCTGGCGAATATTGCTCGATACGGTGGCAAGCTTCGTCAGGTCGTCCGGGCGAATGCCCCGCACAAGCGCACCGGTACCCGCGCCCTCGCGACCCGAAGCCAGCGTCTGGCCTTCGACCAGAGGCAGCGCCATCGTTACTCCTGGCACTGCACTCATACGCTCCGCAAGGCCCGCATAATCGCTGAGCGGCTGATCGATCGCCTGAACGATCATGTGGCCGTTGATCCCGAGAATGCGGGAGACGAGCTCGGTGCGAAAACCGTTCATCACCGCCATGACGATGATCAGGGTCGCAACGCCCAACATGATCCCAATGAAGGAAAAGCCGGCGATCACCGAGATGAAGGCCTCCTTGCGGCGGGCACGCAGGTAGCGCCACGCCACCATGCGTTCGAAGCCGGAAAAGGCTCGTGCAGTGCCGGCTTTCCCAGACCCTGCCGTCTCGTTGCCAGCGGCTTGGCTCGCCATTGTCACTCCTTGCTACTCGCTATCAGGCGGTCAGCTTATTGATCGCAGCTTCGATCGTCAGCGTCTCGCGGGCACCTGTCTTCCGGTCCTTGAGCTCGACTTCGCCGGCAGCGACAGCACGCGGGCCCGCGATCACCTGGACCGGAACACCGATCAGGTCGGCTGTTGCGAACTTGGTGCCGGCGCGATCGTCGGTGTCATCGTAAAGCACGTCCTTGCCAGCGTTCTGCAAGGCTGCGTAGAGGCGCTCGCAGGTGCTGTCGCAGGCCTGATCGCCCGCCTTCATGTTGATCACAACCGCATCGAATGGCGCGACGGACGCCGGCCAGATGATACCGTTCTCGTCATGTGAGGCTTCGATGATGGCCGGAACGAGGCGTGTCGGTCCGATCCCGTAGGAGCCCATATGGACCAGGTGTTCCTTGCCGTCCGGACCTTGCACCTTGGCACCCATCGGCTCGGAATATTTTGTGCCGAAATAGAAGATGTGACCGACTTCGATCCCGCGGGCAGACAGACGTTCGCCTTCGCCGATGGAATCGAATGCGGCCGCGTCGTGCATTTCGGATGTGGCCGCATAGACCGAGGTCCATTTATCGAAGATCGCCTGCAGGCCCTCGACACTGTCGAAATCGGTATCAACCGCCGGAATGTCAAAATCAACGAAGCTCTTGTGGCAGAAAACTTCGGATTCGCCGGTATCAGCGAGAATAATGAATTCGTGGCTGTGATTGCCACCGATCGGACCGGTGTCGGCGCGCATGGGGATAGCGCGCAGTCCGAGGCGATCGAAGGTGCGCAGGTAAGCGACGAACATCTTGTTGTAGGAATGGATCGCGTCGGCCTGGGTCAGGTCGAACGAATAAGCATCCTTCATCAGGAACTCGCGCGAGCGCATCGTGCCGAAGCGCGGACGGATCTCGTCACGGAACTTCAGCTGGATGTGATAGAGGTTGAGCGGCAGGCTCTTGTAGGATTTCACGGAGGAACGGAAGATGTCAGTGATCATCTCCTCATTGGTCGGACCGTAGAGCATCGGCCGGTCTTGCCGGTCGCGAATCCGCAGCATTTCCTTGCCGTAATCCTCGTAACGACCGCTTTCCTGCCAGAGCTCAGCCGACTGCAACGTCGGCATGGAGAGCTCGATGGCGCCAGCGCGGTTCTGCTCTTCCCGGATGATCGCGTTCACCTTGTCGAGCACGCGCTTGCCAAGCGGCAGCCAGGAATAGATGCCCTGGCTCTGCTGGCGGATCATGCCCGTGCGCAGCATCAGGCGGTGAGAAACGATTTCAGCTTCCTTCGGGTTTTCCTTCAGGATCGGCATGAAGAAGCGCGACAGACGCATAAAGACTTCCAGACGGTTTTGGATGCCGCAACCAGGCGGAATCAGCGATTGAAACGGGTTAACAGAAAGCGTTCATAGCCGTTCGGGTCGCAGAAGAAAACCCGCAAGCGGATCAAGCGATCGTCACCCACAGAAGCGCAGCGCAAGGGTGCGCCGCCGGCGCTTAGACATGTCTCAACGCGTCGGAGACGTCGTTTTGATGACTTTCTTGCGACAAATTTTCCATCAACACTTTTTTCGTCCAAGTGTAACAAATCTGCATGATTGGGTAGTGACAACGGTAAATGTTTGGGCTAGGTTCAGCCCATAAAACAGGCAGGAAGAACAAATTCTTGTCATACTCGCGGTCAAGTCTTGGGAGGATCAGATCTTTGGCGCGCCTCGTCGCAGCCCCTTAAGTGGTGAAGGATCACGCGAATATTAGAACAAGGTCTCGCGACCTTGTTTTTTTTTGCCCTGGTGACGGGCAAGCTCGTCAAAAGAATTCGGCGGGCACTGCCCGCCGCTTCCGCACTTATTTAATAGCGGGAATGATGACCGGCAGGTCTTTCATGCTGAAGCCGAAAACGGCCTCCCCCGCGATCCATGCACCGTAGATCAGAGCCGATACCAACGTGGTCAGCAAGAAAATCCGGCCACCGCGAAAACGACTGGGAGCGCTTGCGACCGTCCCAGGTGTGACGCTCTGGTCTTCCGCCTGGGTTCTGAGGCCGATCGGCAGGACCGCAAAAAGCGTCAGCCACCAGATGACGAAATATACTGCAAAGGCGGAGATAATCGCCATCTTCAACTCCTTATGCCGATCCATGCCGATCCCATCGGGCGATCCGGCGCAGCTCTTCTATAATACCGCGATGCTCGAAGCTCAAAGACCAAAGCGTCGCATGGCAGGAACCGGCTTGCCCACGCGACAAATTCTGGCAATGAGTAATTGATCAGACCTGCTCAAGCTCGATCAGAGTGCCGAAGAAATCCTTGGGATGCAGAAACAGCACGGGCTTGCCATGCGCGCCGATCTTCGGCTCGCCGGAGCCGAGCACTCGGGCACCAGACCGTACCAGGTCCTCGCGCGCTGCGACGATATCAGCGACCTCATAGCAGATATGATGCATTCCCCCGGCTGGGTTCTTGGCCAGGAAGGCAGCAATCGGGGAATCGGAACCGAGCGGCTCGAGAAGCTCGACCTTTGTGTTTTCAAGCTCGACGAAAACCACGGTCACGCCATGCTCCGGCAGAGCTTCTGCCTGCGAAACACGCGCGCCAAGCGTGTCGCGATAGGATGCTGTTGCTGCAGCAAGATCCGGAACGGCAATGGCGATATGATTGACGCGACCAAGCATCATGTCCTCCTCAGGTGAGAGCAGCGAGTGCGACCAAGGGTGCCAGACTGGCATCTGCGCGCCGCATCGTGCGCGCAGCACCTTAGTCTCGGCCCGCCTTATCAGTCCCTCAGACTTTGGTCAGGAACACCGTCACGATCGGCTTCTTGCCCCAGGCCTCGTTGGCGGCGGAGCGGACCGAGCGGCGGATGGATTCGCGAACCGTTTCCAGTTCCTTGCGGCGGCTGCGCGGAATGCTTTCCACGGCGCCAAGCACCGCATCATAAAGCGTGTCTTCCATCAATTCGCCTTCATGGTCCAGTTCCGGAAGACCAAAGGCAACCACATCCGGGTCTCCGATGAAATCGAAGCGGCTGTCGAGGAGAACGCTGACGGCGACATGGCCGACATAGGACAGCTTCTTGCGGTCCGAGATCCCCATCTCATCCATCGAGCCGACCAAGCGGCCGTCCTTGTACACCCGGCCGAAGGGTGCTTCGTCGATGACTTCGGCAGGACCTGGGGCCAGACGCAGGACATCGCCGTTGCGTACACTCGGCACCTGACCGATACCGGCCTGAAGGCCGAGTTCCCGCTGCGCAACCAGGTGCGCGGCTTCGCCATGGACTGGCACCAGGATCTGCGGACGCGTCCACTCATACATCTTCAGCAGCTCGTTGCGGCGCGGATGGCCGGACACATGCACGAGGGCATCGCTGTCCGTCACGATATGCACGCCCTGCTCAATCAAGCCATTCTTGATGTCGAGGATCGCCTTCTCATTGCCCGGAATAGCGCGTGAGGAAAAGACCACGGTATCGCCGGCGGCAAGTGCCACATTGCGCATCTCGTCGCGCGAGAGCTTGGCGAGCGCGGCACGGGGCTCGCCTTGGCTGCCGGTGAGAATGACGACGACTTTGTCACGCGGGATATAGCCATACTCATCCTCGGCGATGAAGGGCTGGATACCTTCCATGATGCCGATATCATAAGCCACTGCCGTTACACGCTTCAGCGAACTGCCAAGCAGCAACACTTCGCGACCGGCGGCTTCCGCCGCCTGGGCGATCGAGCGGATGCGGCCGACATTCGACGAGAAAGTGGTGATCGCAACACGACCTTCCGCAGCCTCGATGATCTTGCGCAGACCTTCAGAGACCTCCTCTTCAGACGGAGAGACACCGTCACGCATGGCATTGGTCGAATCGCAGAGAAGGGCCAAAACGCCCTCGTCGCCGACGGCGCGGAAACGCGCCTCATCGGTCATCGGCCCAAGTGACGGATTATGGTCAATCTTCCAGTCGCCGGTATGGACGACATTGCCGAGCGGCGTGCGGATGACCAGCGACATCGGTTCCGGGATCGAGTGGTTAACGCCAATCGCTTCAATTTCGAAAGGACCGACATTGATCCGGTCGCCCTGTTTGAAAGGCGTGATCGGGATTTCCGCGCGAGACCCTTCATAGGCACGCTTGGCCTCCAGCATGCCGGCAGTAAAGCCGGATGCATAGACTGGCACGTTGAGCCCCGGCCAGAGATCGTTCAATGCGCCGTAGTGATCCTCATGCGCATGGGTGATGATGATACCTTTGAGGTTCTTCTTCTGCGCCTTGATAAAACGGATATCGGGAAGCACGAGATCGACGCCCGGCAGGTCGGGACCGGCAAAGGTCACGCCGCAATCGACCATGATCCACTGGCGGTTTGACGGCGGACCGTAACCGTACAGTGCGAGGTTCATGCCGATTTCGCCCACGCCGCCCAGCGGCAGGAAAACCAGTTCGTCGTTCTTGGTCATTCTTCTTTCCGTTCCAGTCCTACCCGAAAAACACATCACCAGCGGCAACCGACAGAATTCCATCCGCGCCGCGGTCGAGCAATAAAAGTCCCTTATCATCGATTCCGGAAAAGATACCGGAAATCGAGCGATCCGGCAGGTTCACCGTAATTTTCTCACCCATACCACAAGCGACACTGCGCCAGCGCCGAACGATCTCGGCGATCCCTCGGCCCTGATCCCATACGCTTAGAATTTCCGCCATCTCGACATAGAGATGGGCGAAAAGTTCCTGCGGTCCGATCGATACGCCCTGATCTACGAGCGAGGTGACGGGATAGAGCGCGAGATCCGGCCTCTCGCGAATATTGATGCCAATACCAATCACGAGCGCCAGCTTGCCGTCCAGCAAACGCTCGGCCTCGAGAAGAATGCCGGAGGTTTTGCGGCGCCCGATCATCACATCGTTCGGCCACTTGATCTCAACCGGTTCGCCGCCTGGTGGCATGACTTTGGCAATCGCGGCCCGCACGGCCAGCGCCACGGCGAGAGGCAAGGAAGCGAGTTGTTCCTGCGTCGACGGATCAATCAGAAGAAGGGAGGAATAAAGGTTTCCGCGCTCGGAAACCCATTCGCGACCGCGCCGACCGCGGCCGCCGGACTGGCGTTCAGCCGTGATCCAGAGAAAACCAGCTTCGCCCGCGCGAGCGCGGGCGAATGCTTCCGTATTGGTGGACGAGACTTCGTCGAGGGCCTCGTGCCGGAAATCGTCAATCGATATCCGGCGCGTGTGCGAAAGGCTGGTCAATTAAACAGCGTCTTTGCAGCCGCTTCTGCGGCTGTGCCAAGCGGGCCGCCGAAGAAGATATAGCCGAGGACGAAGAGACCCGACAGGCCAAAGACAAGGCGCAGCTCGATGGCCGTGCGGGCAAACTCGCCCTTCGGTTCGTCGAACCACATGACCTTTACCACCCGCAGGTAATAGAAGGCACCGATAACCGACGCGACGACGCCGATGATAGCGAGCGCGTACAGCTTGGCCTCGATGGCTGCGACAAAGACGAAGTACTTGGCGAAGAAGCCTGCGAGTGGCGGGATACCTGCCAGCGAGAACATCAGTGCCGTGAGGACAAACGCCATGAACGGGCGCGTCGTCGAGAGGCCAGCGAGATCGTCGATGTTCTCGACATTGCCGCCTTCTTTGCGACGCATCGCCATGATGCAAGCGAAGGAGCCGAGCGTCATGATCAGATAGATCATCATGTACAGAAGGACGCCCGAGATGCCGGTTTCGCTGCCCGAGGCAAGACCGACCAAGGCGTAACCCATGTGACCGATCGAGGAATAGGCCATCAGGCGCTTAATGTTGCGCTGACCGATCGCGGCCACTGAGCCGAGAACCATGGAAGCGATCGAGATGAACACGATGATCTGCTGCCATTCGGCAAAGATCGGCATGAAGGCGTCGATCACAACACGGACCATGATCGCCATGGCGCCAATCTTGGGAGCCGCAGCCAGGAAGGCAGTCACCGGGGTGGGAGCACCTTCGTAGACATCAGGCGTCCACATGTGGAATGGGACGGCCGAGATCTTGAATGCCAAACCGGCGAGGACGAAGACCAGACCGAAGATCAGGCCGAGCGAAGGTTCGCCCTGCGAGAGAACAGCGGAGATCTGCTCGAAGCCGGTATTGCCGGTGAAGCCGTAGACCAGCGACATGCCGTAGAGCAGCATGCCGGACGACAGCGCACCGAGCACGAAATACTTCAGACCCGCTTCCGTCGAGCGCAGGCTGTCACGGTTGATCGCTGCGACGACGTAAAGCGCCAGCGACTGAAGTTCCAGCGACATGTACAGCGTGATCAGGTTGTTGGCGGAGATCATCAGCATGATGCCGAGTGTCGCCAGGACCAGCAGCACCGGGAATTCGAACTTGTCGAGATGGTCGAAACGAGCATGGCCAACGGCCATGATCATCGCCACGACCGAGCCAGTCAGGGCCAGGATCTTCATGAAGCGCGAATAGCCGTCGGCGATATAGGCGCCGTTGAAGGCTTGGCCCTCGCCGCCCGAAAAGACGAGCCAGGCGCCCGCGAAGATCAAAAGCGCCACGGCAAGGCCGGTGACGAGGTTGGTCGAGCGGTTGCCGGAAAAGACGCCGATCATGAGCAGCACCATGGCGCCCACGGCCAGGATCAGTTCCGGCGTGACCAGATGCAGACTAGTGATGAGAGTTTCAGCGGTCATGTCCAAAGGATCCTGTCGTCAGTTCGCAATCAGCGCCAGAGACTGGGCTGCCTGCAAGGCTGCGGTGTAGTTGTTCACCAGATGGTCGACGGACGCAGCCGTGGCATCCAGGATCGGAGCCGGGTAGACGCCGAAGAAGATGGTGAGAGCGACCAGCGGGTAGAGCACGAGCTTTTCGCGTGCAGAAAGATCGAGCAAGGCCTTCAGGCTGTCCTTCTCGAGCGCACCGAAGACGACGCGGCGATAGAGCCAAAGGGCATAGGCTGCCGACAGGATCACACCCGTTGCGGCGATGAGCGCGACCCAGGTGTTGACGCGGAACACGCCGATCAGTGTCAGGAACTCGCCAATGAAGCCAGACGTGCCGGGAAGACCGACATTGGCCATGGTGAAGATCATGAACGCGACCGCATATTTCGGCATGTTATTGACCAGACCGCCATAGGCTGCAATCTCGCGGGTATGCAGCCGGTCGTAGATCACACCGACGCAAAGGAACAGCGCGCCGGACACGAAGCCGTGGCTGATCATCTGGAAGATCGCGCCCTGAACACCCTGCTGGTTGGCAGCGAAGATGCCCATGGTCACGTAGCCCATATGAGCAACCGAGGAATAGGCGATCAGCTTCTTGATGTCTTCCTGCATCATCGCAACCAGCGACGTGTAGACGATGGCGATCACGGAGAGCGCAAAGACCATCGGTGCGAAGAGGTCGGAGGCCAGCGGGAACATTGGCAGCGAGAAGCGCAGGAAGCCATAGCCACCGAGCTTCAGCATGATCCCGGCCAGAATGACTGAGCCCGCTGTCGGCGCCTGTACGTGCGCATCCGGGAGCCAGGTATGCACTGGCCACATCGGCATCTTCACCGCAAAGGACGCGAAAAAGGCGAGCCACAGCCATGTCTGCATCGACGCCGGGAAATCATAGTCCAGAAGCTGTACGACATCGGTGGTACCGGCCTGCCAATACATCGCCATAATGGCAAGAAGCATCAGGACGGAGCCGAGCAGCGTATAGAGGAAGAACTTGTAGGACGCGTAGACGCGGTCCTTGCCACCCCAGACGCCGATGATGATGAACATCGGAATGAGGCCCGCCTCGAAGAATACGTAGAAAAGCACGATATCGAGCGACACGAAGACGCCGATCATCAGTGTTTCGAGGACCAGGAAGGCGATCATGTATTCCTTCAGGCGCTTCTCAACCGAGGTCCAGCTCGCGAGAATGCAGAAGGGCATGAGAAGGGTCGTCAGAATGACGAACAGCATGGAAATGCCGTCGACACCGACGTGATAGGAAATTCCGGTGCCGAGCCAGCTGTGCTTCTCAACCATCTGGAAGCCGACATTGGAATTGTCGAAATTGATCCAGATGAAGAGCGAGACGACAAAGGTAAAGACCGTCGTCATCAGCGAGACATTCAGGATGTTGCGGCGGCCAAGAGAGGTGTCACCACGGGTCAGCAGGAGCAGAGCCACGCCGACCAGAGGAAGGAAGGTGACCGTCGAGAGAATGGGCCAATCGGTCATCAGAGGGAGCTCCCGAGCATCATCCAGGTAACGAGGGCCGCAATGCCGATCAGCATCGCGAAGGCATAGTGATAGAGGTAACCCGACTGCAGGCGGACAACCTTCTGTGTTAGACCGCCCACGGCGGCGGCAACGCCATTCGGACCATAGGCGTCGATGACGGCGACGTCCGACTTCTTCCACAGGAAGCGGCCGAGGGCCTTGGACGAACGAACGAAGAGGAAGTCATAGAGCTCGTCGAAGTACCACTTGTTGAGCAGGAACTGGTAGAGCATCCACTGCTGTTCAGCGAGCTTCTTCGGCGCCGACGGGTTCTTAATGTACATGTACCAAGCCGTGACAAAACCGAGGAGCATTGCCACGAAGGGGCTGAGCGCAACCCAGGCCGGAACGTGATGGAACTCTTCGAGCAGCTCGTTCCCTGGCAGGGTGAACAGCGCGCCCTTCCAGAATTCTGCGTAGTGATGGCCGTAGAAATAGCCTTCAAACACAACACCGGCGAAGACTGCCCCAACAGCCAGCATGAAGAGCGGGATCAGCATGACCATCGGGGATTCATGAACGTGATGCATGACATCGGCGGAGGCACGCGGCTTGCCGAAGAAGGTCAGGAACATCAGGCGCCAGGAATAGAAGCTCGTGAACAGAGCAGCGATTACCAGCAGCGTGAAGGCGAAACCTGAAACAGCCGAATGCGAGGCGAATGTCGCTTCGATGATCACGTCCTTTGAGAAGAAGCCGGCAAAGCCGACGGACGTGAACGGAATGCCGACGCCGGTAATGGCGAGCGTGCCGAGCAGCATCATGCGGAAGGTCCACTTGATGTGCGGGCGCAGGCCGCCCATGTAGCGCATGTCCTGTTCACCGTCGACCGCATGGATGACCGAGCCGGCGCAAAGGAACAGGAGCGCCTTGAAGAAGGCGTGTGTGAAGAGGTGGAAGACGGCCGCACCATAAGCACCGACGCCGAGCGCCACGAACATGTAGCCGAGCTGCGAGCAGGTCGAATAGGCGATGACGCGCTTGATGTCGTTCTGCACCAGACCGACGGTTGCCGCAAAGAAGGCGGTGATGGCACCGACAACGGTGACCACCGTGAGCGCATCCGGCGACAGTTCAAAGATGGGGGACATGCGCGCGACGAGGAAGACGCCGGCGGTGACCATGGTCGCCGCATGGATAAGAGCGGAGACCGGGGTCGGGCCTTCCATGGCGTCCGGGAGCCAGGTGTGCAGCAGGAACTGCGCCGACTTGCCCATGGCGCCCATGAACAGCAGCAGGCAGGCGCCGGTCAGCGCGTGGCTGCGGTCCAGCTGCATGCCGAAAAGGTTCAGAACCACTTCAGGTGCCGCAGAAGGATCGGCTGGCAGGTAGGACTGTGCAGATGCGAAAATCGTTTCGAAGTTGATCGAACCGAACATCACGAAGAGGGCGGAAATGCCGAGGATGAAGCCGAAGTCACCAACGCGGTTGACAATGAAGGCCTTCATGGCAGCGGCAGAAGCGGACGGCTTCTTGAACCAGAAACCGATCAGCAGGTAGGACGCAAGACCAACACCTTCCCAGCCGAAGAACATCTGCAGCAGATTGTCCGACGTGACGAGCATGAGCATCGCGAAGGTGAAGAGCGACAGATAGGCAAAGAAGCGCGGCCGATGCGGATCGTGATGCATGTAGCCGATCGAATAGAGATGGACGAGGGTCGAGACCGAATTGACGACGACCAGCATAACTGCCGTCAGCGTATCGATGCGCAGTGCCCATTCGACGTCGATGCCGCCGGATTGGATCCAGCGCAGGACCGGGACCTTGATCATCTCATGGGCTTCATGCGCCATGGCGACCTGGAAGAAGACGATCCAGGACAGGACCGCGACCACGACCATCAGACCGGTTGTGACATATTCCGACGCCTTGGCGCCGATCTGGCGGCCGAACAGGCCAGCAATCAGGAAACCGATCAGCGGGAGAAAGACGATAGCCTTGTAGATCAGCATAGCCGTGTCAGCCCTTCATCACGTTGACGTCTTCGACGGCGATCGAGCCGCGATTACGATAGAAGACCACGAGGATCGCAAGGCCGATAGCCGCTTCCGCCGCTGCCACCGTCAGGATGAACAGCGCAAAGACCTGACCGACGAGGTCGCCGAGGAAGGTCGAGAAGGCGACCATGTTTATGTTCACGGCCAAAAGGATGAGCTCAACCGACATCAGAATGACGATGACGTTCTTGCGGTTCAGGAAGATGCCAAAGACGCCCAGGGTAAAGAGCATGGCACTGACCGTCAGGTAGTGGGAAAGACCGATTTCCATAATATACGTTCCTTGACCTCGTGCTCGGCTCAGACGCCCTGGCCCGGCTTGACCTTGACCACCTTGACGGCAGTTTCCGGCGTGCGGGCGACCTGGGCGGAGATGTCCTGGCGCTTGATATTGGTGCGATGGCGCAGCGTCAGCACGATCGCGCCAATCATGGCGACGAACAGGACGAGGCCCGCGATCTGGAAGAAGAAGACGTAGTCCGTGTAGAGCACGTCACCGAGGGCCTGCGTATTCTGACGCTCGGCAACCGCCGGGATCGGCTGCGTGATGGCGCTCTTCGCTTCAGGGCTGATCGCGCTGCCGCCGATGACGACAATCAGTTCGACCGCCACGATCAAACCGATCAGTGCGCCGATCGGTGCATATTTCGCAGCCCCTGCGCGAAGCTCGGTAAAGTCGATGTCGAGCATCATCACGACGAAGAGGAAGAGAACCGCAACCGCGCCGACATAGACAACGAGAAGGATCATCGCCAGGAATTCAGCACCCGTGAGGAGCAGAAGACCAGCCGCATTGATGAAGGTCAGAATGAGGAACAGGACCGAATGGACCGGGTTCCGAGCCGATATCACCATGAAGGCCGAAGCCACTGCGACAAAGGCGAAGAGATAGAAAAAGAGAGCCTGAAGACCCATGTTGGTGCCTTTTCATCTTCCCCCGGACGAGGGCCCTGCCCCGTCGCCCGATAAGGCATGGCGGTATCCCCACCGACATGCCGTTTACGAATACAGATGCTGCGGCGAGGCATTACGCCTCGCTGAAGCGGAAACGATCCCGAGGGATCAGCGGTAAGGAGCGTCCATCGCAATGTTGCGTGCGATTTCGCGTTCCCAGCGGTCGCCATTGTCCAGCAACCGCGCCTTGTCGAAATAGAGTTCTTCGCGGGTCTCGGTCGCGAACTCGAAGTTCGGACCTTCGACGATCGCGTCAACCGGGCAAGCTTCCTGGCAGAAGCCGCAATAGATGCACTTCACCATGTCGATGTCGTAACGGACCGTGCGGCGGGTGCCGTCGTTGCGGCGCGGACCGGCCTCGATGGTGATGGCTTGGGCAGGACAGATCGCCTCGCAGAGCTTGCAGGCGATGCAGCGCTCTTCGCCGTTCGGATAGCGGCGCAGCGCATGCTCGCCGCGGAAACGCGGCGAAACCGGGCCCTTTTCGAACGGATAGTTGATCGTCGCCTTCTGCTTGAAGAAGTAACGCATCGACAGGAAGAAGGCGCCGACGAACTCCTTCAGGAAGAGTGAATTGATAGCCTGTGCAATCGCCATCTTATTCTCCAAATCACCGAAACTTCCGGGAGGGCATCACGCCCAACCCATCAGCTTCAGCACGAATGCGGTGATGATGACCATGGCGAGCGAGATCGGAAGGAAGACCTTCCAGCCGAGACGCATCAACTGGTCATAACGGTAGCGTGGAACGAATGCCTTCACCATGGCGAACATGAAGAAGACCAGGCCCGCCTTGAGAACGAACCAGATGATACCCGGGACCCAGTTCAGGATCGCGATATCGACCGGTGGCAACCACCCTCCGAGGAAGAGGATCGTGGTCAGCGAGCACATGAGGACGATGGCCGCATATTCGCCAAGCATGAACATCATGTAGGGCGTCGAGCCGTATTCGACCATGAAGCCGGCAACGAGTTCGGATTCGGCTTCCGGAAGGTCGAAGGGCGGACGGTTGGTCTCTGCCAATGCCGAGATGAAGAAGATCACGAACATCGGGAAGAGCGCCAGCCAGTGCCAGTCGAGGAAGGAGGCCGGAAGGCCCATCATCGTGCCGAGGCCATTGTTCTGGGCAACCACGATGTCGGTGAGGTTCAGCGACCCCACACAGAGCAGAACGGTGACGATCACGAAACCCATCGAGACTTCGTAGGACACCATCTGGGCTGCGGAACGCAGCGCACCGAGGAACGGGTACTTCGAGTTCGAAGCCCAGCCGCCCATGATGATGCCGTAGACTTCGAGCGACGAGACGGCAAAGACGAAGAGAATGCCGACATTGATATTGGCGATCACCCAACCTGCATTCAGCGGAATGACGGCCCAGGTCGCAAGCGCCAAAGTCACGGCGACGAGCGGCGCCAGAAGGAAGACGCCCTTGTTGGCGCCAGCCGGGATGACCGGCTCCTTGAAGACAAACTTCAACAGGTCGGCGAAGGACTGGAACAGACCCCAGGGACCGACGACATTCGGGCCGCGGCGCAGCTGGACAGCTGCCCAGATCTTGCGGTCTGCCAACAGGATGTAAGCGATGAACACCAGCAGGCAGACGAGCAGCAGCAGCGACTGCCCGATCATGATGGCCGCAGGCCATACATAGGTGGAAACGAAATTATCCATGGTCCCCTGCCCTTACTCTGCCGCAGCCTTGAAATTGTTGCGGGCCAATGCCGAGCACTCGGCCATGACGGCCGAAGCACGTGCGATCGGGTTCGTCAAATAGAAGTCTTTGACCGGCGACGCAAACAGAGACTTGCCGATCTTACCCGGTTTTTTCGCCAGTGCAGCAATATCGCCAGCCGAACCCGGTGCAATCTCGTCAATCGCTGCGAAATGCGGGTATGCGGCGTATAGCGCAGCGCGAAGCTGCGGCAGCGAATCGAAGGGCAGCTTGCGGCCAAGCACGTCGGAGAGTGCACGCAGGATCGCCCAGTCTTCACGCGCTTCGCCTGGTGCAAAGCCGGCACGGTTGCCGACCTGGACGCGGCCTTCGGTGTTGACCCATGTACCCGACTTTTCGGTGTAGGTCGCACCCGGCAGGATGACATCGGCATGATGTGCGCCGTTGTCACCATGGCTGCCGATATAGACGACGCACTTGGCGGTCTTGGCAGAGAAGTCCAGTTCGTCAGCACCGAGCAGGAAGACGACGTCAAGCGACGACAGCATGTCACCTGCAGCGACTGCGCCCTCGCCCGGCACGAAGCCAAGGTCAAGACCGCCAACGCGGGATGCTGCCGTGTGCAGGACGCAGAAGCCGTTCCACTCTTCGGACACGGCCCCGACATCTGCTGCAAGCTTTGCAACATTGGAAAGAACAGCCTTGCCGTCAGCACCCGTCAACGCGCCCTGGCCGACGATAATCAGCGGGTTCTTGGCTGCCTTCAGCGTCTCGGCAAAGTTGTTCTTGCCAGATACGAGATCCGAAAGCGTATCAGCCCCGGCGCCGAGATAGTCATAGGGGTAACGCAGCTCGCCGCCTTCACCGATTACACCGATCGGCAAACCGCCGCGGCGCCAGCGCTTGCGGATGCGGGCGTTCAGCACGGCCGCCTCATAGCGTGGGTTCGCACCGACGATGAGAATTGCGTCAGCCGATTCAATGCCTTCGATGCCAGCGTTAAACAGGTATGTCGAGCGGCCGAGCGACGGATCAAGTGCCGTCCCATCCTGGCGACAGTCGGTATTCGACGAGCCGAGTGCATTGACGAGTGACTTCAGCGCAAAGATTTCTTCGACGGAAGCGAGGTCACCGGCGACGGCACCTATCTTGTCAGCCGAGGTGGCAGCAACAGCGGACTTGATTGCAGCAAAGGCTTCAGCCCAGGAGGATGCCTGCAGGCGGCCATCCTTCTTCACGTATGGACGGTCGAGACGCTGGGTCTTCAGGCCATCCCAGATGAAGCGGGTCTTGTCGGAGATCCACTCTTCGTTGATCTCCTCGTTGACGCGCGGCATGATGCGCATGACTTCGCGGCCACGCGTGTCGACGCGGATCGCAGAGCCGAGCGCGTCCATCACGTCAATCGATTCGGTCTTGTTGAGTTCCCACGGGCGGGCCGTGAAGGCGAAGGGCTTCGAGGTCAACGCGCCGACCGGGCAGAGGTCAACGACATTGCCCTGGAGTTCAGACGTCATCGCCTGCTCGAGATAGGTGGTGATCTCGGCATCTTCGCCACGACCGATCAGGCCGAGTTCGGCAATACCGGCGACTTCGGTGGTGAAGCGGACGCAGCGCGTGCAGTGGATGCAGCGGTTCATCACGGTCTTGACCAGCGGTCCGATATACTTGTCTTCGACGGCGCGCTTGTTTTCCGTGTAGCGCGAGCTGTCGATACCGAAGGCCATGGCCTGGTCCTGCAGGTCGCATTCGCCGCCCTGGTCGCAGATCGGGCAATCCAGCGGATGGTTGATCAGCAGGAATTCCATCACGCCTTCGCGGGCCTTTTTGACCATCGGCGTGTTGGTGAAGACTTCAGCCAGTTCACCGTTCGGGCCGCCACGGATATCGCGCACGCCCATGGCGCAGGATGCTGCCGGCTTTGGCGGGCCGCCCTTCACCTCGACAAGGCACATGCGGCAATTGCCGGCGACCGACAGCCGTTCGTGGAAACAAAAGCGCGGAACTTCAGCGCCGGCTTCCTCGCACGCCTGCAGCAGCGTGAAATGATCCGGAACCTCGATCTCTTTGCCGTCGACCTTCAGCTTTGCCATATTCGCCTTCCTGCCTCACGCTTCCGCGTATATCCCCGTGGCACTTCCGCCCCGGTTGGCCAATTGTGGTCGAACCCGACCACAATCCGCCCGTTTTATCCCATCAAGTCCGGCTTACCGCATCCCGCGCAGCCAGACCCTAAACTCAACTGCCTGAGCGGACCTTACGTGACTTGGCCGAGCCGATAACCAGCCGACGCGCCTGTCCTGTCCAATCATCCCGCAGGGCCCGGCCATCCAGGCCCAGCTCCGCGTCCAGCGCCGCAAGCGCCTTGTCATCCAAGTCAACCAGATCCTGAAAGCGGGCAATCCCCCTGCCCTTCAGAAGCTGTTCAATCTTTGGCCCGATCCCATCGATCTTCTTCAGATCGTCAGCCTTGCCACCCGTCTTCTTCGACGTCGACACCTTCTTCGGTGCCGATGCCTCGCTCGGCGAGAGATCCGGCACAGATGCCATAGCATCTCCCTGCCGGTCCTTCGGCTTCGCCTTTGCTGGCGCTGCCTTTGGCTTCACCGTGACCGATTTCTCAGCCTTGGGCTCCGTCGCCGACTTCACAGCGGTCGCCGGAACCTGCGTCTCCTTCTCAACCTCTGCCGGGGAACGCCCAACGGCATCAGCGGCCTTCCGCTCTTCCTCAAGCTGGCGTGCCAGCTGGCCAGTCACTTCCATCGCCCCTTGCAGCGAGCCCAGCCAAAACCGGCTCATCTGCGTTGCCATGGAAAGGCCGAAGGCGGTAGCGGCGGCAATCGTTGCCGCCGGGTTGTTCATCAGCGCATCAAGACCTTCGGGCGGCCGAGCGGGTTCAGCCGGTCTATCCGGCCCCTTGTCCCCGCTCTTGTCCGAAGAGCCTGCCATTGCCCCCGATCCCTTACTCTGCCGCTTCCATGACGACGCCGTGGGCGATCGCATTGCGCGTATACTGGTCGATGCGCGCCTCGATCTCCGGACGGAAATTGCGGATAAGGCCCTGGATTGGCCAGGCAGCCGCATCGCCGAGCGCACAGATCGTGTGGCCCTCGATCTGCTTGGTCACCTGGAACAGCATGTCGATTTCACGCTTCTGGGCATTGCCCTTCACCATGCGCTCCATGACACGCATCATCCAGCCCGTGCCTTCACGGCATGGCGTGCACTGGCCGCAGCTCTCATGCTTGAAGAAGGCTGAAATGCGCCAGATCGCCTTGATGATGTCCGTGGACTTGTCCATGACGATCATGCCGCCGGTGCCGAAGGACGACTTCACTTCGCGCAGACCGTCGAAGTCGAGCACGACATCCATCATGTCCTCTGCCTTGACGACCGGGCAGGATGCACCACCCGGGATGACCGCGAGCAGATTGTCCCATCCCCCGCGGATACCGCCGGCATGCTTTTCGATCATTTCGCGGAAGGTGATGCCCATGCTTTCCTCAACCGTGCAGGGACGGTTGACGTGGCCGGAGATCATGAACAGCTTCGTGCCGACATTGTTCGGGCGACCGAAGGACGAGAACCAGCCGGCGCCACGGCGCAGGATGGTCGGCGTCACAGCAATCGATTCGACGTTGTTGACCGTCGTCGGGCAGCCATAGAGACCCATGTTCGCCGGGAATGGCGGCTTCAGGCGCGGCTGGCCCTTCTTGCCCTCCAGGCTTTCGAGCAATGCTGTTTCTTCACCGCAGATATAAGCGCCGGCACCATGGTGGACATAGATGTCGATGTCGTAGCCGAGCTTGTTGTTCTTGCCGAGGAGGCCTGCGTCATAGCACTCGTCGATTGCCGCCTGCAGAGCCTCACGCTCGCGCATGAACTCGCCACGCACATAGATATAGGCTGCATGCGCGCCCATGGCGAAGGACGCGATCACGCAGCCTTCGATCAGCGTGTGCGGATCGTGGCGCAGGATGTCGCGGTCCTTGCAGGTACCGGGTTCGGATTCATCGGCATTGACCACGAGGTAATGCGGACGGCCATCTGATTCCTTCGGCATGAAGGACCACTTCAAGCCCGTCGGGAAGCCGGCGCCGCCGCGGCCGCGCAGACCCGAATTCTTGACCTCGTTGATGATCCAGTCGCGACCCTTTTCGAGGATCTGCTTGGTACCATCCCAGTGGCCGCGCGCCATGGCACCCTTCAGGGACTTGTCCTTGAGGCCATAGATGTTGGTAAAGATGCGATCCTGATCCTTCAACATGTCTCTCTACCCCTTAGCGCGGCTTCTTGCCGAAGACTTTGATGTATTCAGCTTCGCCACCCTTGGCGAGCGCCTTGGCCTGCTTGACCCAGTCGTCCCGCTCAATGCGGCCGGCGAACTTCAGGTAGGTATCCACCCACTCGCGTTCCGCCTTCTTCCACTTGGCGACCTGCTCGAACGTGTAGATTCCAAGACCGTTCAGCGTCGCCTCGATCTTCGGGCCGACGCCCGAGATCATCTTCAGATCGTCCGGCGTCGCGGGACGCTCGATCCCGGCAGGACGGTTCTTTTCGTCAGCAACCGAGGCGGTCTCAACGGGACGAGCCGTATCGGCATTGTCACCTTCAACCTTGGCATTTTCCGCCGCAGCCTTTTTGGCTGTTGCCGGCGTCTTCAGCTTCTTGTCGGTCTCAGGCGCATCCGTCACGGGCTTTGCAGCGTTAGCCGGCGGCACTGAAGGTGCGGCAGCCGGAGCCGCGTCAGCGTGGTCGCTAAAGCGAATCGGCTGGATTTCATCCGTCAGCGCGATCGGGCCACCGACGGGTGCAGAATGGATACGGTCGATCTGCGGACCCGGCTTGATGTCGGAGCCCTTGCCTGCGGCGAAACGGTCGATGATGTGCTCGAGCTGGGTCGGCGTCAGATCTTCATAGGCGTCCTTGAAGATCATGACCATCGGCGCGTTGACGCAGGCGCCCTGACATTCGACCTCTTCCCAAGACAAGGTGCCATCAGCATTGCGCTCGAAGGGCTCGGCATGAATCTTGGACTTGCACACATGGATCAGATCTTCCGCGCCGCGCAGCATGCAGGGGGTGGTGCCACAGACCTGGATATGCGCGCGCGTGCCGATCGGACGCAGCTGGAACTGGGTGTAGAAGGTCGCGACCTCGAGGACACGGATATAGGCCATGTCGAGCATTTCGGCGACGAATTCTATCGCCGCCTTGGTCACCCAGCCATCCTGCTCCTGTGCACGCATCAACAGCGGAATGACCGCCGATTGCTGGCGGCCCGCCGGATACTTGCGAATGGTGGCTTCAGCCCAGGCGGCATTTTCCGCATTGAAGGAAAAGCCTGCCGGCTGGAATTGCTCTTCGGCTAGTCGACGAACGGACATACTTCCTCACGCCTTGTCTCAGTTTATGGAACCACACCGCGTATTCGTCACATTGGCGAATTCGCAGGCATAGGCCGAATTGTCTTTCTGCAGGAACACGAAGAGCTTGGACCCAGTCCAGGTCGAACTCTTGATCTCATATCCCTGCGCGATGAGCTTTTCCATCGTGGATGACGATGTTGTCGACGTCAGAGCGGTCTGATCCTCGGCCACCGCCTGGGTGGCCATGAGACAGATGACAGTGGCGGCGACAAGCTTCAGCATCAGCGGTCAACTTCCCCGAACACGATGTCGAGCGATCCGAGGATCGCCGAAACGTCGGCCAGCTGATGACCGCGGCACAGGAAATCCATCGCCTGCAGATGCGCATAGCCCGGAGCGCGGATCTTGCAGCGATAAGGCTTATTGGTGCCGTCGGAGACCAGATAGACGCCAAACTCGCCCTTCGGCGCTTCAACGGCGGCATAAACCTCACCGGCCGGCACGTGATAGCCTTCCGTGTAGAGCTTGAAGTGGTGGATCAGACCTTCCATCGAGCGCTTCATCTCGCCACGTTTCGGCGGCACGACCTTGCCGTCTAGCGACGAAACCGGTCCGGTCTTGGCATCCCCCAGCAGACGATTGACGCACTGCTTCATGATCCTCACCGACTCGCGCATTTCGAACATGCGGATCAGGTAGCGATCGTAGCAGTCGCCATTCTTGCCGACCATGATGTCGAAGTCCATGTCGGCATAGCACTCGTAGGGCTGCGACTTGCGCAGATCCCAGGCAGCGCCGGACCCGCGAACCATGACGCCGGAGAAGCCCCAAGCCCAGCAGTCTTCGAGGCTGACGACGCCGATATCGACGTTACGCTGCTTGAAAATGCGGTTGCCCGTCAGGAGGTCGTCGATATCGTCGAGCTTTTCCGGGAACTGGTCGCACCACTTGCCGATATCTTCGACCAGCTGATGCGGCAGATCCTGGTGAACGCCGCCAGGACGGACAAAGGCTGCGTGCATGCGCGCGCCGGACGCACGCTCATAGAACACCATCAGCTTTTCGCGTTCTTCAAAGCCCCAGAGCGGCGGCGTCAATGCGCCAACGTCCATGGCTTGAGTCGTGACGTTTAGAAGGTGCGAAAGGATACGGCCGATTTCCGAGTAGAGAACACGGATCAGCTGGCCACGGATCGGAATTTCCAGACCCAGCAGCTTTTCAACGCCCAGCGAATAGGCGTGTTCCTGGTTCATCGGCGCGACATAGTCGAGGCGATCGAAATAAGGCAGCGCCTGAAGATAGGTCTTGGTCTCGATCAGCTTCTCGGTGCCGCGGTGAAGCAGACCGATATGCGGATCAACGCGTTCGACGATTTCGCCGTCAAGCTCCAGGACGAGGCGAAGAACGCCGTGCGCCGCCGGATGCTGCGGGCCGAAGTTGATATTGAAGTTGCGGACGTTGTGTTCTGTCATGGTCCCTGCCCTTCCGCTCACTTTGCCGCTTTTTCATCGCCGGGCAGCACGTATTCCGTGCCTTCCCAAGGCGAAAGAAAGTCGAAGTTGCGGAATTCCTGCTTCAGCTCGACCGGCTCGTAAACGACGCGCTTGGCGCTATCGTCATAACGAACCTCGACGAAGCCCGTCGTGGGGAAGTCCTTGCGCAGCGGATGCCCTTCGAAACCGTAGTCGGTCAGAATGCGGCGCAGATCCGGATGGTCGGTAAACAGGATGCCGTACATGTCCCAAGCCTCGCGCTCGAACCAGTCGGCGCCGGGGAATACCGGGCAGGCTGACGGCACAGGCTTGAATTCACCGGTTGCGACCTTGATGCGGATGCGTAGGTTCTGGCGCGGGGACAGCAGATGATAAACGACATCGAACCGATCTTCGCGCGCCGGATAGTCGACGCCGCAGATATCGATCAGGTTGACGAACCCGCACTGGACATCGTCGCGCAGGAAGGTCAGCAGCGAGATGATGTTTTCCGACTTCGCGGTCAGAGTCAGTTCACCAAAGGCGATCTCGCTGGATGCGATCAGCGCGCCGCGCGTTTCCTGCAGGTAGGATGCCAGCTCGTTCAGGGCTTCACTCATTGTCTCGTCCCTTCCTTACCGCTCGATCGTTCCGGTGCGCCGGATCTTCTTCTGCAGCAGGAGCACGCCATAAAGCAGCGCTTCTGCCGTGGGGGGACAGCCTGGCACATAGATGTCGACCGGCACGACACGATCGCAACCGCGCACGACGGAATAGGAATAGTGATAATAACCGCCGCCATTGGCGCAGGAGCCCATGGAAATGACGTAACGCGGCTCCGGCATCTGGTCATAGACCTTGCGGAGTGCGGGCGCCATTTTGTTGGTCAGCGTGCCGGCAACGATCATCACGTCGGACTGGCGCGGTGAGGCGCGCGGCGCAAAGCCGAAGCGCTCGGCATCGTAACGCGGCATCGACAGCTGCATCATTTCGACGGCGCAGCAAGCCAGACCGAAGGTCATCCACATCAGCGAACCCGTACGGGCCCAGTTGATCAGCTCGTCTGTTGACGTGACAAGGAAGCCCTTGTCCGCCAGCTCGTTGTTGATCTCACCAAAGAACCGGTCGTCGCTGCCGATGGGCTTGCCCGTGTTGGGGTCAATAATGCCCTTGGCCTGCGGTGCCACCAGCGTGGCGTCGGATTGGATCACTCCCATTCGAGCGCCCCCTTCTTCCATTCATAGATAAAGCCAACGGTGAGCACACCGAGGAAGACCATCATCGACCAGAAACCGAACCAGCCAATTTCGCTGAAGGACACTGCCCAGGGGAACAGGAAAGCGACTTCAAGATCGAAGATGATGAAGAGAATCGACACCAGGTAGAAGCGGATATCGAATTTCATGCGCGCATCGTCGAAAGCGTTGAAGCCGCACTCATAGGCCGACAGCTTTTCCGAATCGGGCGCCTGATACGCAACGGCAAAAGGCGCAACAAGGAGCGCTATGCCGATGACGAGGGATATACCGATGAAGATGGCGATCGGAAGGTAGGAACTGAGCAGATCAGTCATCATATCACCCTGCTTGTCTCACATGCCGAATGGCATATAGGGCGGAGCCGACAAGCCGAAAGAGAGTTGCAACGAGCCGTGGTTAGCGCAGCCGGACTGCCAGTGCAAGTCCGGCAGAAGCCTTTTCACCCGATACCGAATGTCACACTACCAGCAGGTAAAAAGCCTGTCTTGTGCAAATGCGAAACACACAAGAAAAATCAAATATTGAGGAGGAGAGACACAATGAAGTGGCGCGAGTGACGGGGCTCGAACCCGCGACCTCCGGCGTGACAGGCCGGCACTCTAACCGACTGAGCTACACCCGCGCATTGTCATGAACAGTTGTCCATGGCGCCGCCGAAGCGGCATGCCTTGATTTTAAATGGGAATGGCGCGAGTGACGGGGCTCGAACCCGCGACCTCCGGCGTGACAGGCCGGCACTCTAACCAACTGAGCTACACCCGCGCATTTCCATTTGAGGGGTCAGGGCGACCCCGCCGAGCGGGCTAACCCGTTCGATGAGCGGGTCTCTAAGGGGTTCGTCCGGAGGTGTCAAGCAGGTTTCAAGACAAAACAGTGACCGACTGAATTTTATCCCCATTGCCCCTTGCCGCCCTCACCGGCGCCATCCCGCAAATGAACCCCAGTCGCGCGCGTCGCGACACCACGCCGCAGATCAGATCTCAGGTTTTGCAGCGTTACTCAGGAGGTTTTCCACATGCGCTACTGACGAGCTCTGCAAAAAAAGAAAAAATCTCAAGAAAAACCCTTGCGGATTTTCCGCGATCCGCATAGATCACGGCCACCGACGCGGCGGACATGATCCGGCTAGCGAGCGGGCGATTAGCTCAGTTGGTAGAGCGCCTCGTTTACACCGAGGATGTCGGCGGTTCGAGTCCGTCATCGCCCACCATATTTTCGCGAAAATTGTTGATGGTTTTGGCATCCGCCGCTTGTAGCGTTGGCCTTCGATCGGCTCTGTGCGCCTCTTAGACGCCAGAATGCAGAACGGGCAGAACCGTTTGGCCCCGCCCGTCCCCTGATTTCTATCGTAGTGCCCGCCCTTAATCGGCCGCCAGCACGATCACCATGTCTTCCGCCGTATAGGTCAGCAGCTCAGAGCGGTTCGGATTGACGGTCACGCCGCCGAGATTGCGCAGGTCCTGGTCAGTGGCACGCTGGCGGCGGTAGCCGATGGCGATTTCGCCACGGCGCAGCGCCGAGAGGGCCACGGTGAAAAAGTTCACCGGCTGGTCAATTGCCACATAGTCGCTCATCGGGCGCATGTAGATTTCCGATCCCTCCTCATCGAGAAGCTCGGCGAAGATCGCTGCCATGAACTCGTTTTCCGAAGCCTGGGCCAGCATCAAACTAACCAGCTTGTTGCTGACGACGAAATCGTCGGCTCGGGTCACTTCTGCCAGTTCGCGGTTTCGGACATCGGTCATTTCACTGACCACGTTGATATGCAGGCCGGCATTTTCGGCAATCTTGCGCAGATGCAGGAGCGTAATCAGCGTCCGCGTGTCAGCCGATTGCATGCTCATGTGGTCGCTGTAACCGAGCACCAGCACATGGTCATAGGAAGGAATGTCGAGCGCCTCCAGCGCCGCCTTGCTGCTCGTGTCGATCACATGGTGCTGGACGGCCATGTGGTCGTTGGGCAGCAACAGGCCGGCCACCTCCGCTTCAAACTCCGGGGTATTGGCAGCAATCGTCAGAAGCGAGCCCGGGGCGACATAGCGGCCGAGTTCCGTTGCAATGACCGGCCCACGGCGGTTCCAGCCCAGGATGAGAGTTCTTTCTGGCTGGACACCGCGCTTGACCGGCAGGCGAACGGCATTTTGCGCGATCTGCGGGGCACCGGACCAGATCTGGATCGACGCATCATCCTCCGCGATGATGACGAGACGCTCGCCGGGGCCGATGACACGATTCGGCGACGGGTTGAGATGGATGCGACCTTCGACATCGCAAACGCCGATCAGCGTGCTCGAGTCGTAGGACATGACAGCCGTGCCGAAAGGTTTGCCCTCCAGCTGCGGCTGGGCCAGCGTGTAGATCTCGCAGCCATCGAAATCGAGAAGTTCGGTGTAGACCGCCGACAGGCCCGACTGGCGGCTGGTGTGGACGACGATTCGGGAAATCAAATCATCCGCGAGCACGAGCTGCATTTCCTTGCCGCCCACGATTCGGGCGACTTCGGTGTTCTGCGCTTCGCGGATTTCGGCCGCGATCATGTAGGGCTCTGGGCGGCGGCTCGGATCGTTGACCAGGGCCAGTACCGACTTGATGACTTGCGAATCGGGATCTTCGTCCTCCGGCGACAGGACGATGATCGATCGTGAGGTGTGCGGGTTCACGATGGCGAGGTCGTAGAGATCGGTCGGATCGCCACTGCGGCAGATGATCTTGGTGTTCTTCAGATCTCCTACCTTGGTGGCAATCTCGTCTTCCATCTCCACCTTGTCCTTGTTCGCCATGATGACGATTCGCGGACGCTTGCGGCTCTGGTTGGCAATCACCAGTTCGGAAATGACGTCAAAGATCGACGAGGACCAGTTCAGGATGATTGTGTGGTCGCTTTCCAGCACGCGGGAACGACCTTTACGCAATTCGTCGAGCTTGTTTTCCAGGCCGGAGCTGATGACACCGATCAAGGCCGAGAAAACGAAGATGCCGGCGAGTGTGACCACAAGCGCCACAAGACGGAACCCCCAGCCCTGGTCGCCGCCCATCGTGCCGGCGTCGAAGGTGCGCATGAGCGATTCCCAGGTGCCTTCGATGAAGCTCACCGGCTCGCCGCCCTCAGGCGCAATGCCTGTCAATGCGAGAAAGGCGCCGGCCAAGCTGATGACCACGAGGGAAATCAGCGCCAGCCAGCCGATCAGCGCGATTGCGCCGCCCGCCATGCTCTTGTCGAACTCATAGCGCAACCGCGCTCGCCAGGTATTGCTTGTCTTCATCGGGATGCTCTCAGATGCTCGCAGGAAACGTAATTGTGATCATTCCATGGCAAGGCTTCCGTTAACACTCAATGCGATTGCAAGCGGCGGAAGGCTTGAACCCTATAAAAGTCGGGGAGCCATGGATCAGAGAGCCGCTCACTGAACGATTCTCCCCTGTTCAGCCGATCCGACAAACGAAAAGGCCCACGACCGGGAGGTCGCGGGCCGAACTTCAGGTTCGTTGGCGCCGATTACTTCGGGCCGATCGGGCGGGTTGCCGCGGCCTTCTCAACCATGGCGGTGACTTCCGCGCGGCGGGCGCCTTCCAGCGGCATGCGCGGCATGCGGACGCGCTCCGAGCCACGGCCCATGATCTGCTCAGCCAGCTTGATCGACTGAACGAGGTCGTGTTCGGCATCGAGATGCAGGAGCGGCATGAACCAGCGATAAATGCGGCGCGCTTCGATCCAGTCACCACGGTCGGCGGCAGCGATCAGTGCGACCGATTCGGCCGGAAATGCACTGGTGAGGCCGGAGACCCAGCCCTTGGCGCCGAGCATCATGCCTTCAAGCGCGACGTCATCGAGGCCGGCGAAGAGGTCGTAACGATCGCCAAAGGCGTTGATCAGGTCGGTGAAGCGACGCGGATCGGGCGCACTTTCCTTGACCGCCTTGATGTTCTTCACGCCGTCGAGCGCTTCGAGCACGTCCGAACCGATGTTGACGCGGTAGGCCGGCGGGTTGTTGTAGAGCATGATTGGCAGACCGGTCGCCTCGGCCACAGTCTTGAAATGGGCAACCAGTTCATGCGGCTTCGGCACATAGACCATGGCCGGCAGAACCATAAGGCCATCGGCACCAATCTCTTCCGCGTCGCGGGCATAAGCGGCGGCGCGGCGGGTGTCGAATTCCGACACGCCCGTAACGACAGGCACGCGGCCATTCACGACTTCGACGGCTGCCTTCAGCACCTTGCGCTTTTCTTCTGGTTCGAGCGAATTGTTCTCACCGCAGGTACCCATGACGATCAGGCCGTTTACCCCGTCATTGACCAGGGCATCGAGCACGCGCTGCGTCGCGTCAAAATCGATCGAGAGATCTTCGTTAAATTGCGTTGTTGCGGCGGGGAATACGCCGTGCCAGCCCGTGGTCATGGAAAGCTCCTCTTGTTGGGTGAGAGGATAATATACAGTTTGTCGACAAGAGCAAGTGAGTGCGGCAGATTAGCCCGTGAGCCGACGTGCAACGCCTCCGAAGCTTGTTCTGATCGCCGCTTCAGGGATCGGGAAACGCGATGGCGTTTTCGATATTGCGTGCGACGTAATCCTGGATCTGGCGGACGATCTGCTCGCCATGCGCAATCGCCAGCCGGTCGGCCTCAGCCACATCGCCAGCCCTGATGGCGGCGATCATTGCCTCATGCTCTTCGACATACCGACGCGGCAGACGGTCGTCGAACGTCGAGTAATAGAGCCGAAGGATGCGCCGTCCCTCGTCGAGGAGGCGGGCAAAAAAGCTGATGTAATAGGGATTGCCGGCGCGTTCGGCGATGGCGACATGGAACTCGCGATTGGCCTCGATCATGGCAAAGGCATCCTGCGCCTCAACGGCATCGGAAAACTCTCTCTGCCGTTCGGCGATCACCTCCATGAAAGCATCTCCCTGCCGGCTTGCAGCGCCGCGCGTGGTCACGCGGTACATCAGACAAAGCGCCTCGAAATAGGTGGGCAGCGTGGAAAAATCGATCGTGGCCACGATGGTGTTGCGATTGGGCAGCGTGGTGACCAGACCATCGGCAGTGAGCCTCAGCAATGCCTCCCTGATCGGCGTGCGGGACATGCCGAAATGATCCGAGAGCCTTGTCTCGTCCAAAGGACTGCCGGGCGCACGTTGCATGGCTAGGATTTCCTGACGGAGCGCCTTGTAGACGGTCTCGGCACCGGAGCCGCGGGCCCGCGGGCCCTCGGTCGTGATGGCCCCTGCCCCCAAAGCGTGATCTGCGCCGCTCGCCTCGCCTGTGCTGTCGTGCCGCTCGTCGGTCATCCGGTCATCCCTCGTCTTTGGAGCGACCGCCAAGGCCGCCAGTCTGCGGCAACACAGCGAAGTCAGACCCGGAATGTCAAGGCGGCAACTGACTTCGTTGCAATTGGGGTTTGGAACCTCAGCTAGGCGTCAACTCCGTACGCGCCTCTAAGTACCACTCGACGAAGGCTTTCACACCATCCTCTAGCCGGATCCCGGGCACAAAGCCCGTCAAAGCCTGCAGCAGATCGGGCGCCGCAAAGGTGCGCGGCACGTCCCCCTTCTGCATCGGCAGCATCTGGCGGATTGCCTTCCGCCCGAGCACCTTTTCCACCATCTCGACGAAGTCCATCAGATTCTCTGGCTGACCGCCGCCAATATTGACGATGCGGAATGGAGCCTCGTGCGACAACGTCTCGACCGTCTCGTCTGCCACGCGGTTATCCTCGCCGGGAATAACCGCGGACAAGCGCAGGATCGCTTCAACAAGGTCGTCCACATAAGTGAAGTCGCGGCTCATCTGGCCTTCGCCGTAGATTTCGATTGGCTGGTCCCTGAGCATCCGGTCGACGAACTTGAACAGCGCCATGTCCGGCCGGCCCCAGGGTCCGTAGACCGTGAAGAAACGGAAGGCTGTTGTCGGCGTCTTGTAGAGATGGGCGTGGCTGTGGGCGATCAGCTCCATCGACTTCTTGGTCGCGGCATAGATCGTCAACGGCGCGTCGGTACGGTCCGTCTCGCGAAAAGGAACGGTCGGGCTCGCGCCATAAATCGATGAAGTCGAGGCGAGCATCAGATGCTTGACCTTGTGGCGCTCGGCCAGATCGATGATGTTCCACGAGCCCGTCACGTTGGAGCTCAGATAAGATTGCGGGTTTTCGAGGCTGTAGCGCACGCCGGCCTGGGCGGCGAGATGGATGATGATGTCAGGCTTGCACTCCGCGATCGCGGTCTCAAGCTGTGGGCGATCTTCCAGCATGGCAATAACCGGCCGGAAGGCGGGATACTGAGATAGTGCCGCATGGCGCATCTGCTTGAGCTTGACGTCGTAATACGGCGTCATACCATCGAAACCGGTGACCTCATGACCCTCGGCGAGAAGCCGCCGAGCCAGGTGAAACCCAATGAAGCCAGCGGTCCCGGTGACGAAGTAACGCATGGTCAGACCGTAATCTTCCGTTTGCCGATCGGGAAATGCTCGAAGCCGTATTTGGCCATTTCCTCAGGCTTATAGATATTGCGCAGGTCAACGATCACGGGTGCCGCCATGTCGGCCTTCAGGCGGCGGAAGTCGAGTGCGCGGAACTCGTCCCATTCCGTAATGACGACGATCGCCTCTGCGCCAGTGGCAATCTCGTAAGGGTTAGCGCCGTAGGTGACTGGGCCAAGCACGGCCTTCGCCGCATCCATGCCCTCGGGGTCGAAGACATGCACATCCGCGCCGCCATCGAGCAGGGCCTGAACGATGGTGATCGATGGTGCGTCGCGCATGTCGTCGGTGTTCGGCTTGAAGGTGAGCCCGAGAAGCGCGATCTTCTTGCCGCGAACAGACCCACCGCAGGCCGTGATGACCTTGCGGCCCATGGCGCGCTTGCGGTTGTCGTTGATCGCGACTGTGGTCTCGATCAGGCGCAGCGGGCTGTCGTGATCCTGGGCGGTCTTGACCAGCGCCAGCGTATCTTTCGGGAAGCATGAGCCACCATAGCCGGGACCGGCATGCAGAAACTTGTCACCGATGCGCTTGTCCATGCCGATGCCCTTGGCGACCTTCTGCACGTCGGCACCAAGCTGCTCGCAGAGATCGGCGACCTCGTTGATGAAGGTGATCTTCATGGCAAGGAAGGCATTGGCCGCATATTTGATCAGCTCGGAGGTGCGGCGTTCGCAGAAGTAGAGCGGTGCCTCGTTGAGATAGAGCGGCCGGTAGACCTCGCGCATGATGTCGATGGCGCGCTCCTCATCGGTGCCGATGACAATGCGATCCGGGCGCTTGAAGTCGGTGATCGCGGCGCCCTCGCGCAGGAATTCCGGATTGGAGACGACGGCGATGTCCTTGTCCGGGAACTCTTCGCGGAAGATGCGCTCGATCTCGTCCCCGGTGCCAACGGGCACGGTGGATTTGGTCACGACGACAGTAAAGCCCGTGACGGCCGCGGCTATCTCGCGGGCAGCCGCGTAAACGTAAGAAAGGTCGGCATGACCGTCCCCGCGGCGCGAAGGCGTGCCGACGGCAATGAAGACAACATCGGCATCAGCGACAGGCGTCTGAAGGTCGAGCGAGAAGCTCAGGCGACCCGCCGACCGGTTATGCGCGATGATTTGGTCCAGCCCCGGCTCGAAGATCGGCACTTCGCCGCGTTCCAGCGCGTCGATCTTGTCCTGCGACTTGTCGACACAGATCACCTGATGGCCGAAATCCGCCAGGCAGGCTCCCGAAACCAGGCCAACATAGCCAGAGCCGATCATAACAATGCGCATGCAACACCTATCTCAATTCACGCGCGCCCAAGGGCGCCACATCGCTTCATCCGTGGACCACAAACCACGACACTGCCATGACAAAGATTAAATTCGCGCAGGTCCCAGCGAGAGAATTCACGGAAACCGCCGGTGAAGCAGCTAGCTGTGGGACGTTTTCAGGTCAAGTGAAAGGCGAATTCGGCGTCCTCAACGGCTGAGTTCCTGGCGAAGCCGCGCATGAGCTGCCTCATCTAGCGAAAATCGCCACATGATCGCGATCGCGGCAAGCTTCGGCAGGATCGGCAACCATGCATAAAGGCCGGACAACGCCATCAAGGCATGCGGCGTTTGCACCGCCGTCGGGTTGCTGACGAAGCCGGCGATGTCCAGCAAGGGAAAGACGATGCCGGCCGACAGCGCAACTGACAGCTTGGTGACGAAACTCCAGGCCGCAAAATACAGACCGGTCCGCTGCTCGCCCGAAGTTGCCGTATCATTATCGATCACATCGGCCTGGATGGCGGCAGGCAAGGTGAGGTCAAAGCCGAGCAGGAGGCCGGTCGCCGCGCAGACAATCGCAAAAGGGATCACGTCTCCCTCGCCGAGAAATCCAGCGACGGAAAAGATGAGACAGGCGGCGAGCATGGCGATTGACCAGGCCCGATGCTTGCCAACCCGTCGGGCCAAGGCAACCGCGAGTGGCACACCAGCGATGGCGCAGAGGAAATAGGTGAACAACAAAGGCCCCTGCAAATCGGGACGACCGAGCCGCTGACCAACGAAATAAAGGAAGAGCGACGCCGGAACGGCATTGGCGAAACTATTGAGCAGAAAGGCGGCCACAAGCCGCAGGAACGGCTTGTTGCGACCGAGATGTCGGATGCCCTCGCCGATCGACAGCTGACGCTTGGTGAGGTCGACGGGTTCGGGGACACGCCAGACGGCGATAAGTGCTGACACCGGCAATGCAACCGCAATCAGGACAGCGAGCCAGGCGAGACCATGGAAACCGAAGGCCGTGTCGATACCGCCGGCGAAGGGCAGCGTGATCGCGAGCAGCGAGCCCACCAGCGTCGCCCCCTCGCGCCAGCCAGAGAGCCGAACGCGATCCTGATAGCCTGTTGCCAGTTCTGCGCCCCAGGCCGTGTAGGGCAAAAGCGACCATGTTGATCCGATCGACAGGGCCACACCCCAGATGGCGAGATAGACAATCCCGGCATCGGAGGGCGGCCAGAACAGCATGAAGGCCGACAGCGCCGTCAGCGGCGTTGAGATGAGAAAGAAGAAGCGCCGCCGCCCGAAGCCAGACCGCACCCGGTCTGACAGCCAGCCGAACAGCGGATCGGTCACGGCATCCAGCAGCCGGATGGCGAGAAGCAGACCGCCAATCGCCGCAAGCGAAATGCCGAAATTGTCAGCATAAAAGGTCGGAACAACAATGTAGAAAGGCAGCGCGATCGCCGCCAGCGGCAGGGCCGGCAGGGCATAGAACAGGAGACGGCTGGTGGTGGGCGCGGTATCGGTCATGGATTTTCCATTGGGTCAGCCGAACAAGAACTGATCAGCATTACGCTTTGCGCGTCGCCCCGGTTTTCGCCTCTCGGCGGCAGCGCTCTGAGCAATAGATCACATTCGCCCAATCCCGTTCCCACTTCTTGCGCCATGCAAACGGCCTGGTGCAGGTCGGACAGGTCTTCGTCGGAAGATCCCCCTTGCGGATCATTTTGGCCATGGCGTTGCTCCGAGATGTTTCCTTCTTCTTCGCAAAACCCGGCTGACTGGATCACAACGGTTGAAGCTTGTTTCCCAGCGCTCCACTTGCTAGCTCGAAAGCCACTTCAAGGGAGAGACGAGATGAGAACACATTCTTTTGGCCGAACCGAGTTCACGGTCAGCGACATCGGCTTCGGTGCCTGGCAGATCGGCGGTTCGTGGGGCGAAGTGTCGGAGGCCGACGGCCGCGCAGCACTCAATGCCGCGCTCGACGCCGGCATGACTTTCATCGACACGGCCGACGTCTATGGCGACGGGCGATCCGAGCGGATCATCGCCGACGTTTTGAAGGCCCGGGGCGGTGAGCGCCCAATGGTCGCCTCCAAGGCCGGTCGACGCTTGAACCCGCATTTGGCCGATGGCTACACCAAGGCCAATATTGAGGCCTTCATCGATCGGTCGCTGAAAAACCTCGATGTCGACAGCCTGGATCTCGTTCAGCTGCACTGCCCGCCAACCGATGTCTACTACCGTCAGGAGATGTTCGAGGGGTTGGAAGAGATCCGAAAGGCCGGCAAGATCAAGTATTATGGCGTGTCGGTCGAAAAGGTCGAGGAAGCGCTCAAAGCCATCGAATATCCGGGCGTTACCAGCGTCCAGATCATCTTCAACATGTTCCGCCAACGCCCGGCGGCCCTGTTCTTCCAGGAAGCCAAACGCCGCAATGTGGCGGTGATTGCCCGTGTGCCCCTGGCAAGCGGCCTGCTCTCGGGCAAGATCACGGCACAGACGCAGTTTGCTGCCGAAGACCACCGGAACTTCAACCGCAATGGCGAGACCTTCGACGTGGGTGAGACCTTTGCCGGCGTGCCCTTCGAAACGGGCCTCGCAGCCGTCGAAGAGGTCCGCAAGCTGGTGCCATCAGGCGCCTCCATGGCGCAGTTCGCGCTTCGCTGGATCCTGATGCATGACGCCGTCACGGTGGTTATTCCCGGCGCCCGCAATGGCGAACAGGCGAAGGCGAATGCCGCCGCTTCGGATATGGCGGCACTCTCTTCAGACGTCATGGCAGCGTCGCGGGAGGTCTACGAGCGCCTCATCGCACCGCATGTCCATCACCGGTGGTAAATCCGGAACAGGCATTGAGATAGAAAAGAGGCCGGGTGATCCCTCACCCGGCCTCTCTCGTGTACGATACCTCTAGGCCACTTAGTTGGTGGCGTTCAGGTTCACTTCCCAGAAGAGGGTCTCGCCAGAACTGTCGTCGACACCGTCATTGTCCGTCACGGCAAAGGCCTTGCCGCTTGCATCGAAGGCGAAGCCTTCGAGCTTATCGACAACGTAACCGTTGGTGGCGGCCTTCAGGTCCGGAATGAAGTCATGGACTTCTTCCTTGGCAACGAGCGGGAGCTCTTCGCCGATCTTGGCGGGCTTCAGGTCTGCGATGGCAACGCGGTAGAGCTTCTTCAGCTTGGCATTGTCGCCCACCTGGTTATCACGCTCGACGATGTAGACATGATCGCCATGGGCCGTGATCTCGGAGAGACCGACCCACCCGGCGTCAGCCTTTTCGAGCGGATAGCGCACGCCGCCCCATTCCTTGGACTTCGGATTGTAGGAGAGGAGCTTCACCGAGCCCTTCTCGTCATCTCCCCATTCACGCTGCACGGCCATCCACAGCGTCATGTCATCGCCCTCGCCGACCGAGGTGATGCCTTCGAGACCGAAGCGCGTCTGGCCAGCCAGGAGCTCGGTCGGGAAACCGATCTCTGCCTTGATCTCACCCTTGGCGTCCACGTTGTAGAGACCATGGCCGACGAGCTTTGCGGCATCGCCTTCCGAAGCGAGCCAGAAGCCGCCCTTGCCATCCAGCGTGATGCCTTCGATGTCGAGTTTCTGGGCCGCAGCACCGCCACGGGTGATCGGGAGAGCAGATGTGATCGCTGCCGGCTTCTGCGTCGCATCGATCGTGAAGATCGTCGGCTGCATCGCATAGAAGCTGTCGTTGACGGCGTAGAGCTGGCCTGCCTTTTCGGCGTCGCCGACCAAACCGGACAGAGCGCCCCAACCGATCGGTGCGCCGTCTACCATGGCAGACTGCAGCATCGGATAGGCCGGTGTTCCCTCGCCAAGCTCATAGAGCATGATATGCGAACGCGGGCCGCCATCTTCGCCGAGGTCAACCTCATTGGCGGTGACGAGCAGGTTGCGCGACGGGATGGCGACCGCACCTTCTGGCGAAATGCCCGACGGCAACAGTTGCGAAAGTACGGGCTCAGCGCCTGTATCCTTGTAGACAGCGGCGATCGAGGACCGTTCGGCAAGCACGAAGAAATATGGCTGGTCGCCGAATGTTGCGGCCTCCAGGCCTTCTGGCTCGATACCCTTCGACTTGGCGCGCTTGTCAGGGAAATGGCCGATACGGGCAATTTCCTGCTCCAGAGACACGCCCGATTCGTAAGAGACCTTGCCGGTCTTGTCGAAGATGGTGAAACCGCGCGAACCGCCGTTCCAGTCCCCCTCATTCGCAACAACCAGGCGGTTGTCGTCCAGCCACTTTACGGCGTCCGGCTCGCGCAGCACGCCAGCCTTCTTGCCGGTAAAGGACAGAGCACCCTCGGACTTGGTGTCGATGCCTGCGAGGTCGACCGTGCCTGCGGAGAAATGCGACTTCACTTCGCCGGTTTTGCCGTCGACGATCGCAATGTGGTTGTTTTCCTGCAGCGTCACGGCGATTTCGCCGAGGCTGTTGATGGCGACGAATTCCGGCTCCGGATCATCCGCACCGACTTCAGCGATGCCCGTGAGTGCCACACGCTTCATCGATCCGCAGTCGGCAACGCCGTCGGCGAGCGGCAGGATGACGAGATCACCGGCCGGCATCTGCGGAATGGCGCCGTCGTTGACGTCTTCATCGCGTTCGTTCTCGATAGCAATGGCGACGAAAGACTTGTCCTTCGCGACGGCCACGGAGTCCGGCTGGCCGCCAATATCGCAGGAGGCGTCGACAGCCTTGGTGGCGATATCGACCATGGCAAGCTTGCCCGACGGGTTGGTGAAGCTCTCGGAGGTGTTGACGCCGACCAGCGCCTTGCCGCCGGCGACGGCAACCGATGTCGGCTCTCCGCCCATCATGAGAGCGCCGGCAGCCTTCGGCGCCTTGGCGTCTGTGATGTCGACGAAGCCGATGGCACCGAGCGGGCTGTCCGAATAGATCAGCGTGTTGCCATCTTCCGAAGCCGTGACGATCTCGGCGGATGTCGTCGTCAGCTTGTCCTTGTCGGCTGGCAGATTGGTGGCGACCGGGAATGTGGCGATGCGGTTGAAGACCTGTTCGGCGGCAGCAGGAAGGGAGACCGAAGCGAAGAGCGCCGCCGTCAGGGCGACGCGAGAAAGACCATGGGTCATCTGAAAACCTCCAAAATCCAAAATGGAACAGGAGGCTTTTGAGGCAGTCCGATGACAGTCGGATGACAGTTTCCCGAGCTGCCCCCAAACAGCGTTTATTATTCCGCCGCCGTCTCCCTGCGGGCCTCCCGCAGCATTAGAAACAAGGAGGCACCGAGGATCAGCAGTGCACCGATCCACAGATAGCCACTTGGCGCATAGCCGAAGACCAGCCAGCCAGCCAGAACATTGAGCGGCAGCTTCAGGTCGTCGAAAGGCTGCACGTAGGCCGCATCCGCTGCGTTGTAGGCAAGCGTCAGCAGATACTGGCCAATCGCCGTCAGAAGGCCGGCACTGAGCAGGAGCCACAGCGCCAGACCATGCGGCACTTCAAAGCCGCCGGCCACCGCCAGTCCGGCATTGATCGGCGTGAGGAGCACAAGCAGCCAGACGGTTACCGTTTCCGGCGCCTCGTATTGCGTCAGGTTCTTCATGATCAGCGAAGAGCCGCCCCACAGAAGCGCCGAGAGAACCGGCAGCAAGGCCTGATACGTGAAGGCGTCGGACCAGGGCTGGAGAATGATCATCGCTCCGATGAAGCCAGTCAACGTGGCAAACCACCGGTCGCGACCGACCGTCTCTCCGAGAAACAGACGGGCACCCACAATGATGAAGAAGGGCGAGGTCATGACAAGGGCGATGGCTTGCCAGATCGGAACGGTCGCCAGCCCCATGACCCAGGCCTGGACGCCGAAAGCGGCCAGCAGGACACGGATCAGGTGGCGTATAGGATAGGCGGTGCGCATGGCGCGCAAGCCGAGACGATAGAGCAAGGGCAGCGAAAGGACGAGGGCAAAGCCATATTGCCAGAAAGCGGTCGAAGCCGGCGGAAAGCCGAGGGTCATCGCGAGCCACTGAGTGACCACATTGAGCCCGGCAAAGGCGATGCCCGCGAGTACCATGAAACCGGCGCCAATAACGGCCCGGGAGCGCAAGAGCGAAACGGAGCTCTGATTCATGCGTGTTTCCTACATCAAAGGACCAACATAAATCAGGACAGATGAGGACAAGACCAGACCGCGGGGCACAGGTTCTTGCGCAGCGAAAGCCCCCTCCCCTTGGGAAAGGACAAACCGCTTTGACCTCATTCTCTTTCATCCGGACTATGACCGTCGGCTCCGGCATCACACCGGATCTGCTGACCCTTCTCCACTGGGTGGAGTAGGCGCTCGCGGGCTCGAGGCCGAAACCCCATACCGCCGGTGGGGAGTTTCACCCCGCCCTGAGAACGATTGCCGGTAAGCCGGCAGGCAGAAGACTAGGACAGGTTTTGCTGCAGCGCAAGATCGAGAAAAAGAAAGCCCGGCACGAGGCCGGGCTTAAACTGTTGTCAGCTGAGCGTCGCACCGTGGGTGGCGACGATCGCGACCGATCAGCTGTTGACAGCGTCCTTCAGGCCCTTGCCGGCCGTGAACTTCGGAACGTTACGAGCCGGGATATCGACTTCAGCGCCGGTCGAAGGATTACGGCCCTTGGAAGCTTCGCGACGGGCGACGGTGAAGGCGCCGAAACCGGCCAGGCGAATGTCGCCGCCGTTCTTCAGCTCGGCCTGGACCGTTTCAAAAACGGCGTCGACGGCAGAGGCCGCATCGGCCTTGGTCAGGCCAGCCTTCTCGGCGACCGCGGATACGAGTTCGTTCTTGTTCATGTTTCCACCCTTTCTGATTGGTATGAAACGACTCAATGACTAAGTCGGGCGGAGAATACGAATGCTTCTGCCCTACGCAACTCAAAAGCACTCGAAAGCCCCGGAAAACAAGCCGTTTAAGCGTGTTTTCACAAAAAAAGACTGGCAAAATTGCCAGTCTTCTTTCGATTTTTAACCCTTCGACACCTTGGCGGTGCCAAAAAGCATCAATGCGCGATGGTCACGCCATTCTCGTCTGCCGATTCCACCGTGCCGATGGCAGGCGTCTCGACAGTACCGTCCCACTCGATCGGATCCGGCACTCGCTGCAGCGCGTGGCGGATGACCTCGCCCATTCGCGACACCGGAACGATCTCAAGATTGTTCTTCACGTTGTCCGGAATGTCCGCCAGATCCTTGGCGTTCTCTTCCGGGATCAGAACCTTCTTGATGCCGCCGCGAAGCGCTGCAAGCAGCTTTTCCTTCAGGCCGCCGATGGGCAGGACACGGCCGCGCAGGGTGATTTCACCCGTCATGGCAACGTCCTTGTTGACCGGAATGCCGGTCATGATCGACACGATGGCGGTGGCCATCGCCACACCAGCCGACGGGCCATCCTTCGGCGTAGCGCCTTCCGGCACGTGCACGTGGATATCCGACTTGTCGAAGCGCGGAGGCTCGATGCCGAAATCGACAGCACGCGAGCGGACATAGGATGCTGCCGCAGAGATCGATTCCTTCATCACTTCCTTCAGGTTGCCGGTGACCGTCATGCGGCCCTTGCCCGGCATCATCACGCCTTCGATGGTCAGAAGCTCGCCACCGACTTCGGTCCAGGCGAGGCCCGTAACAACGCCGATCTGATCCTCGCCCTCGGCTTCACCGTGGCGGAAGCGCGGGACGCCGAGGAAGTCGGAAATGTTCTTTTCCGTGACCTCGACAGCCTTGACCTTGCCCTTGATGATCTCGGTGACCGCCTTGCGGGCGAGTTTCATCAGTTCGCGTTCGAACGAGCGAACACCGGCTTCGCGGGTGTACTGCTGGATGACCATCAGGATCGCCTTGTCGGTGACCGAGAATTCCTCGGGCCGCAGGGCATGTTCCTTGATCGCCTTGGGCAGTAGATGGCGCTTGGCGATCTCGAGCTTCTCATCCTCGGTGTAACCGGCGATGCGAATGATCTCCATGCGGTCCATCAGCGGACCCGGGATGTTCAGCGTGTTGGCCGTGGTGACGAACATCACGTTGGACAGGTCATATTCGACCTCAAGATAGTGATCCATGAAGGTTGAGTTCTGTTCCGGATCCAGCACCTCGAGCAGTGCAGAGGACGGATCGCCGCGATAGTCCTGGCCCAACTTGTCGATCTCGTCGAGCAAGAAGAGCGGGTTGGACTTCTTCGCCTTCTTCATCGACTGCACGATCTTGCCGGGCATAGAGCCGATATAGGTCCGGCGGTGACCGCGAATTTCCGCTTCGTCACGAACGCCACCCAGCGCCATGCGGACATATTCGCGGCCGGTCGCCTTGGCGATCGACTTTGCAAGCGAGGTCTTGCCGACGCCCGGAGGGCCGACGAGGCACAGGATCGGTCCCTTGATCTTGGTCGCACGCGCCTGGACGGCGAGATATTCGACGATGCGCTCCTTGACCTTGTCGAGGCCGAAGTGGTCCTCATCGAGAATCTTCTCGGCAGCATTCAGGTCGATCTTGACCTTGGACTTCTTGCCCCAGGGCAGACCGAGCAGCCAGTCGAGATAGTTGCGTACGACAGTGGCTTCCGCCGACATCGGGCTCATATGGCGCAGCTTCTTCAGCTCGGCATCGGCCTTTTCCTTGGCTTCCTTGGAAAGCTTGGTCTTGGCGATGCGCTCTTCCAGCTCGGCCATCTCATCACGGCCATCTTCGCCGTCGCCGAGTTCCTTCTGGATCGCCTTCATCTGCTCGTTGAGGTAGTATTCGCGCTGGGTCTTCTCCATCTGGCGCTTGACGCGCGAGCGGATGCGCTTCTCGACTTGAAGAACCGAGATCTCGCCTTCCATGAAGCCGAGCGCCTTTTCAAGGCGCGTCTTCACGCTCACCGTTTCCAGCATTTCCTGCTTTTCGGTTATCTTGATAGAGAGATGCGAGGCAACGGTATCGGCAAGCTTGGAATAGTCCTCGATCTGGCTTGCAGCGCCGACGACTTCCGGAGAGATCTTCTTGTTCAGCTTGACGTAGTTTTCGAACTCCGAAACCACGGAGCGCGACAGCGCCTCGATTTCGACCGGGTCTTCTGACGGTTCGTCAAGAATGCGGGCGGAGGCCTCATAGTAGTCCTCGCGACCGGTATACTGGTCGATGCGGGCGCGCGCACGGCCCTCGATCAGAACCTTGACGGTTCCATCGGGCAGCTTCAGCAGTTGCAAAACATTTGCCACCGTACCGACTTCATAGATGGCATTCGGCGCCGGGTCATCGTCGCTCGCATTGATCTGGGTGGCCAGCATGATCTGCTTGTCGGAGCCCATCACCTCTTCCAGAGCGCGGATGGACTTCTCACGACCGACAAACAGTGGGACGATCATGTGCGGAAACACCACGATGTCGCGCAGAGGCAGCACCGGATAGGTGGCGACCTCATTTGCTGCAGACGTATTCGACATTTCACTTCCTTTCGAACATCCCGACTTCCCGGGATTTGATGCCGACCCTCAAAGGCGTCAGGCATATTCTTGCTCCACCCTCAAGTGGCGTTTCGAACACTGCAATTCAACCCTGCCAGCCCAAATGCCGACGATTCGGCAAAGGCAGCCAGGGACGGCACATCACAACATGCTACCTGCCCAAGCTGAACCGAACCATGCGCGTCTACGCGTGAAAGACGGGGACGAGGCGCATCAAGGCAAAAACCGGATCGGCTCGTCGGGCAGCTGCGAACGCAATACAGCGCATCACCCATTCCTGTCTGTTTTAGCCCAATCATCCGGCGTCGCAACAGACGAAACGGTTAATTTCGTCGTGTGTCGCGGGAAAGCTGCAGAGGTCACTCCGAAACGAAAAGAGCCCGCCGGTGGGCGGGCTCTTTACAGACAATTGGCGAGCCAAGGTTACGCCGAAGCGTTGGCCTTTTCTTCCTGGCGATCCGAATAGATGTAGAGCGGCCGCGAGGAGCCGTTGACGACATCATCCGAGATGACGACTTCGCGAACGCCTTCCAGTTCCGGCAATTCGAACATCGTATCGAGCAGGATCTTTTCCATGATCGAACGAAGGCCGCGGGCGCCGGTCTTGCGGGTGATCGCCTTGCGGGCAATCTCGCGCAGCGCATCCTCGTGGAACGTCAACTCGACGTCTTCCATCTCGAACAGGCGCTGGTACTGCTTGACGAGCGCGTTCTTCGGCTCCGACAGGATCTGGATCAGAGCGTCCTCATCCAGGTCTTCGAGCGTTGCCAGAACCGGCAGACGACCGATGAATTCCGGGATCAGGCCGAACTTGACCAGATCTTCCGGCTCCAGCTCGCGCAGCACTTCGCCGACGCGGCGATCTTCCGGCGAGGTCACCGTCGCACCAAAGCCGATCGAGGTCTTTTCCCCACGGGCCGAGATGATCTTGTCGAGGCCTGCAAAAGCGCCACCGCAGATGAACAGGATGTTCGTCGTGTCGACCTGCAGGAATTCCTGCTGCGGATGCTTACGGCCGCCCTGCGGGGGAACCGAGGCAACCGTGCCTTCCATGATCTTCAGAAGCGCCTGCTGAACGCCCTCGCCCGACACGTCGCGGGTGATCGACGGGTTGTCCGACTTGCGGCTGATCTTATCAACTTCGTCGATATAGACGATGCCGCGCTGGGCGCGCTCGACATTGTAGTCGGCCGCCTGGAGCAGCTTCAGGATGATGTTTTCAACGTCTTCACCGACATAACCGGCTTCGGTCAGCGTCGTGGCGTCGGCCATGGTGAAGGGTACATCGATGATGCGTGCGAGCGTCTGGGCAAGATAGGTCTTGCCGCAGCCGGTCGGACCGACGAGCAGGATGTTCGACTTCGCCAGCTCGACGTCACCGCCCTTGGAGGCGTGCGACAGGCGCTTGTAGTGGTTGTGCACAGCCACAGACAGGATCTTCTTTGCCTGCTTCTGGCCGATTACGTATTCGTCGAGAATCTTGATGATGTCCTGCGGCGTAGGAACGCCATCGCGGGACTTGACCATCGAAGATTTGTTTTCCTCGCGGATGATGTCCATGCAGAGTTCGACGCATTCATCACAGATGAACACCGTCGGTCCGGCAATCAGCTTGCGGACCTCGTGCTGGCTCTTGCCGCAGAAGGAACAATAAAGGGTATTCTTGGAGTCACCGCCGTTGCTTCCGCTGACCTTGCTCATGTCTTTATCCTTCCAGCACGCCGCGCCACCGCAATTGCGGCAGGGCGGTCACTCTCACTGTTGGATTCCAGCCGCCGCCGTTGGCTGAAACCTCTTCCGATCCGGAGCCACTAGCCGATCCGGACTGATCCAGAGCGGCGGCAACGAAAACTCCCAGTCTCGGCAGACTATGTCATAAAGATTCAACATAGCCTTAATCCTAGTAATAGCGCTTTCCCGGCGACTTTAAAGCCCCGACCCGTTCACAAGCAAGGGCGCATTGCCTTTGCCGGCGCGGACCGAACCTCATCAAGCCGACGGAGCCGCACCTTCGATTTCTGCACGCGAGGTCAAGATGCGGTCGATCAGACCCCAATCCTTGGCTTCGCTCGATTCCATGAAGTGATCACGATCCAGCGTGTTTTCGACTTCGTCATAGGTCCGGCCGGTGTGCTTCACGTAGATTTCGTTCAACCGACGCTTCATCTTAATGATGTCACGAGCATGGCGCTCGATGTCGGATGCCTGACCCTGGAAGCCGCCGGAAGGCTGGTGCACCATGATGCGCGCGTTCGGGGTCGCAAAACGCATGCCCTTTTCGCCAGCAGCCAACAGAAGAGAGCCCATGGACGCGGCCTGACCGACGCAAAGCGTCGAGACTGCCGGACGAATGAACTGCATCGTATCGTAGATCGCCATGCCCGCGGTGACGATGCCACCCGGCGAGTTGATGTAAAGGGCGATTTCCTTCTTCGGATTCTCCGCCTCAAGGAAGAGGAGCTGGGCGCAAACGAGCGACGCCATCGTATCCTCGACCGGACCCGTCAGAAAGATGATCCGCTCCTTTAGCAGTCGGGAGAAGATGTCGTAGGAACGCTCGCCACGGTTGGTCTGCTCCACGACCATCGGCACCAGAGCCAGGGCGGTATCAACGGGGTTTTTCATGTCGGTCCTTTATCAGCCTCTCCCCGTCACGCCGGTGGCGGGAATCACGTAACTTGTGTCAATCCCTACATAGAGTGTCTGGACCCCCACATTCAAGACTGGAGCAAGGGATATCCTTAATGCTCCGCTGCCCTCTCCTGGTCGGCTCTACAGGGTTTCAGGGCATGATGCCAATGAACAGACGCGTGCCCGCCCACCTTGCACAAGAAGCTGCTAACATGGTGAAGTTCCGGTAATTTTTCAGTACGCGCCCCAGTGGCAGATCGCCGCGGCAGCACCAGATAGTGTTCAGGTTTACCGTCTCTGCACGATTGTGCGGCGATATCGGGCAAAATTGCAGTTTGGGAATTTCAACGTGATCGACGTGAAAACGGCCTTCATTCTTTGGGTCGCGCAGGCCGGCGCATTGGCCGTGCTGCTCTTGGGCATCTGGCTGCAGGCTCGAAAAGAGAAACATTTTCTTTATTTCGGAATAGGCTTTGCGCTGCATGCGAGCGGCCTCGCACTCGTCGCTCTTCGCGGACAGATCCCCGATGCCCTGTCGATCCATCTCGGGAACCCGGTGTCTTTGCTTGCCTTCGCGGCCTGGACTGCCGCCGTTGGCGCGATCGACAAAAAGCGTGTGCCCTTTTTTGCGTTCACACCACCGCTTGTGTGGATTGCGGCCAACCTTATCCCTGCCATACGCGATGATTTCGCCTTTCGCGTGGCCACCTACAACTTCGCTGCGGGGCTCGGATTCGCGGCCCTTTCCTTCGCCGCGCTGACCGTCCGCTTCAGCACCGTGCGATACCGCGCCCTTCTTGCATCGATCTGGCTCGCCCAATCGGTCTGCGCGTTCCTGTTTGCGGCCGCTGCCGGCTTTTTCGGCGCAGACGATTTCAGTAATCCGCCGGCCACCATCTGGGCGGGCCTCGCTGCCGTGGTCGGCTTTATTGCCAGCCTCGTTATCCTCGCCAAGATGCTGATGGATCGCTCGGAGGAACGCCTCAAGCTTCTGGCGCGAACCGATTCGCTGACCGGTGTCCTCAACCGCCGTGGCTTTTCAGCCGCCTTCGATGCGCTCACATCAACCACGACATCACCACTGATTGCCGTTGTTCTCTTCGATCTCGACCACTTCAAGCATCTCAATGATCGGCATGGCCATGCCGCCGGCGATGCGGCGCTGGTGGAATTCGCTTATCTGTGTGGGGCACTGCTTCCGGAAACCGCCGCATTTGGACGAACAGGCGGCGAGGAGTTCGCTGCAGTGTTGACGATCGGGGAACCCCGCGACGCTGCCCTTTTTGCGGAGACCGTACGGCTTGCGATCGCTGGGCGAAAGATCCGGATCGGCGACCAGGATATTCAGATTACAACCAGTGTCGGCATTGCCGTTGGCCCCAAAGAAGTGTCAGGCCTGGATGGCCTTTTGTCGCGTGCCGACGAGGCGCTCTATGCCGCGAAAAAGCAGGGACGGAACCGGACGTCGTTGAAGGCCGGCGACAGGATTGTGACCGTGCCACCGACCAAGACGCGCACGCTCGATGCCGAGGCCGACAAGCAGGTGGCGATCTTGAGGAGAATTGCCGCGGCAGGTGCGGCATTGGACGACTGACTGAGCGTCCTTCGCTCAGTGCGCGCAGCCGTTGTTCGCCCCCCTTGCACAACCGCGCACTTCGGCTAAACAGACGGCATGATTGACCTTCCTTTTCTTTCCATCGACAGCGCCAGCCGGCACGTGTCGCTCAATGCCCGCGACCCACAATTCTACAGTGATCCCAACCGCACCTATGCGGCGCTTCATGCTCACGCCCCGACCTTCTACTGGGAAGAGCAGAAGCAGTGGTATTTCACCGGCTACGACCACGTGAACGCGCTGTTGCGCGACCGTCGCTTTGGCCGACAGATCCTGCATGTCGCGACCCGCGAGGAGATTGGCCTGCCGGAACCGGCCGCCCATACCCGGCATTTCGACAAGGCCGAGGAGCACTCCCTGCTGGAGATCGAGCCGCCAGAGCACACGCGACTGCGCACACTGGTCAATCGCGCCTTCGTCTCCCGGCATGTGGAGAAGATGACGAGCGAGATCGCCGATCTTGCCAACCGGCTGATCGACGCCTTTGAAGCGGATGGAAAGACAGAGCTTCTGACGAGTTTTGCCGACATCATTCCGGTGACGATGATCGCGCGCATGATTGGCATTCCCGAAGACATGGGTCCCCAGCTTCTCAAATGGAGCCACGACTATGTCGGCATGTACATGTTCAAGCGGACGCGGGCCGATGAAGAGGCTGCGGACCGTTCGGCGAAAGAATTCGCCGATTATGTGAGGTCGGTGATTGCCGAGCGCCGGGCTGAACCGCGCGACGATCTGCTCAGCCACATGATCCATACCGAACACAAGGGCCAGTTCCTCACCGAGGACGAGCTGATTTCGACGACCATCGTGCTGCTGAATGCCGGGCACGAGGCAACTGTTCACCAGATCGGCAATTCAGTGCGCGTGATCCTCGAAAGCGGGCTAGACCCGGCGCAGATGTTTGCCGATGAAAAGGCGACCGAGCGCACTGTTGAGGAAACACTTCGTATCTGTGCGCCGGTGCATATTTTCGAGCGCTGGTGCATCGAACCGACAGAGATCGACGGCGTTTCACTCAAGCGCGGTGACAAGGTCGGCCTGATCCTTGCTGCCGCCAATCTTGATCCGGTGAAGTTTCCCGAACCGTTGACGTTCAGGCCGGAACGGAACGAAGGCGCCAACCTCTCCTTTGGGGCCGGCATCCACTTTTGCATCGGGGCACCGCTGGCGCGGCTGGAACTCAACATCGTCCTGCCTCTGCTGTTCAAGCGGTTGCCAGGTTTGAAGCTCGCAGAGACGCCCAAGGTCAAGGACGTCTATCATTTCCATGGGTTGGAGCGTCTTGATCTGACCTGGTGACGTCGACGGCGTCAGCGTAGCGTTGCATCAGCATTTCGACGGCCCGCCGCATGGCCAGGCGCAATTCCGGCGGGTCGACCACATCGACTTCCGTTCCGAGCTTCAGCATTTCGGATACGGCCATGCGCTCATGCGCCACGGGCAGCCGGATCGTGCGCCAACCGTGCTCGTCTGGTTGGCCGATAAATTCGAGATGGGCGCGGACATAGGGCGCCGCCATGTGCTCGATCTCCTTCAACCGCCAGGGCGAGAGACGAATCACTGCCCAATTCGGATAGAGTTCACGTTCAAGCCGGCGCGTGTTTTCGTTCCAGTATTCTGCGAGATTGAAATCCGTCGGCCAGTCGAAACGCTCTTCTGTGACGATGAGGTCGAGAACACGGGAAATGCGATAGGTGCGCGCTGTGTCATTAACACGCGCCACGAGATACCAGGCACCTCCCTTCATCACGATGCCGAGCGGTTCGGCGATCCTGTTCTTCTCGGCTGTCCAGGAGCGGTAGCGCATACGGATGCGCTTGGAGTTCCACACCGCGTCGGCGATGGCCTGCAGGTAGATGGGCTGCTCCCCCTCCGCGAGCCAGGTGGGCGCATCAAGATGAAATTTCTGCTGCATGCGGCGCGCGCTCTGGCGGAGATCCTCCGGCAAGGCGGCGGTGAGCTTCTTCTGGGCGCCAGCCATCAGGGTTTCCAGGCCGAGATCGGCTGCTGCCCCCGGAATACCGGACAGGAACATGGCTTCGGCCTCGGCGGGGGTCAGACCGTTCAAGCGCACGCGGTAACCGTCCAGCAATCGGTAGCCGCCGTCCGAGCCGCGCTCGCTGTAGACCGGGATGCCCGAGAGCGACAGCGCATCGATGTCGCGATAGATGGTGCGCACCGAAACATCGTTTTCATCGGCCAAGGCCTCGGCCGTCACAAGGCCTTTCGCCTGCAGGGTCGTCAAAATGTTGATCAGCCGGCTCGCCCGCATCCAAAAATCTCCCTTCCGGGCATTATGCTAATCCAACCTGACACAATCTGACAGGTATGACGGTGCAATTTCTCCGCATCGCCTCGGAGCGAGATGCTTTCCAAAGGGAGATTTCCATGACCAAGACCCGTCCGATTACCCTCTTCTATTCCCCCCAGACGCGAGCCACTGGGGCACGAATCCTGCTTGAGGAACTGAAGGTGCCCTATGAATTGCATGTGCTGAACATGAAGGCGGGCGAACAGCGGCAACCGGCTTATCTCGCGATTAATCCACTCGGCAAGGTCCCAGCTGTTCGCGTGGGCGACACGCTGGTCACGGAGCAAGGCGCTATCTATCTGTACCTCGCGGATCTTTTTCCAGAGGCGGGCCTTGCGCCTGACCTTACGGATCCGGATCGCGGCGCTTATCTCCGTTGGCTCTTCATCTACGGCAGTTGCTTTGAACCGGCGGTCATCGATCGCTTCATGAAGCGCGAACCGGGATCGATGAACGAGACGCCCTATGCCAGCTACGCGTCTCTGATCGATATGCTGGAGACCGCCCTGACGAAGGGGCCTTACCTGCTGGGAGAGCGCTTCACGGCAGCCGATCTGCTCTGGGGGATCGCGTTGCGTTGGACAACCATGTTCGGCCTGGTCGAGGCACGCCCTGCGTTCCAAGCCTATATGGAGCGCATCAGCAGCCGCGAGGCCGTCCAGAGGGTATCGGCGGAAGACGCGGCCCTGGCCGCAGAACATCAAGCGGCAGCAGACCGGATTGTGAGCGCGAGCTAGAGCCGGATCACATAATCCTTGCGAGTCGTTTCAATGACTTCCCAGGTTCCCTTGAAGCCTGGTCTGAGGATCAGACGGTCACCGGCGACAAGCTCGATCGGCTCGCCCCCGTCTTCGGTGACTATCGAACGGCCTTCGAGAATGTGGAAGTATTCCCATTCATCATAGAGGATCCGCCACTTGCCCGGCGTGGACTGCCAGACCCCTGCATAGACGCCGCCATCGGCTTCTTCGAGATTCCAGGTGGTGAAACGCGGGTCGCCTGAAATCAGCCTTTCGGGTGCTGGCGCGCCCTCCTCCGGCGTGACGGTGGCAGGATCGAAGGCCAGGGAAAGGCTCATGAGCTGTCTCCAGAAGATAACACGGCGGCACCACATGTGCCGCCGTTATGAAAGATGGTTCAGGCCTTGGCGAGGGCCTGTTCCAGATCGGCGATGATATCGTCGGCATCCTCGATGCCGACTGACAGCCGCACCACATCAGGACCGGCACCGGCCGCAATCTGCTGTGCTTCACTGAGCTGAGCATGGGTGGTCGAGGCCGGGTGAATGATGAGTGAGCGCGTATCGCCAATATTGGCAAGATGTGAGAAGAGCTGCAAACCGCCGACCAATGCCTTGCCGGCTTCCAGGCCACCCTTGATGCCGAAAGTGAAGACGGCCCCTGCCCCCTTCGGCGAATACCGCTTCTGAAGGGCATTGTTCGGATCGTCGGCAAGTCCCGCATAGTTGACCCAGGCCACCTTCGGATGGCTTTTCAGCCAGGTGGCCACCTTCAACGCATTGTCGCAATGGCGCTGCATGCGCAGCGGCAGTGTCTCGATGCCCGTCAGGAGCAGAAAGGCGTTCATCGGTGCGATCGCGGGTCCGAGATCGCGCAGGCCGAGGACACGGCAGGCGATGGCAAAGGCGAAATTGCCGAAGGTCTGATGCAGCACCACACCATTATATTCGGGGCGCGGCTCCGACAGCATCGGGTATTGGCCGGCCTTTGCCGACCAGTCGAACGTGCCGCCATCGACGATCACGCCCCCCATCGAATTTCCATGACCGCCGAGAAATTTGGTGACCGAGTGGACGATGATGTCGGCGCCATGCTCCAGCGGACGTACGAGATAGGGGCTCGCCATGGTGTTGTCGACGATCAGCGGCAGACCGTGCCGATGAGCAACCTCTGCAATGGCCGCAATGTCGACGAAGGTACCGCCCGGATTGGCCAGGCTCTCGATGAAGACGGCCTTCGTCTTCTCGTCGATCTGAGCGGCAAAGCTTTCCGGATCAGCGGGATCCGCCCAGCGCACCTGCCAGCCAAAATTCTTGAACGCATGGCCGAACTGGTTGATCGAGCCGCCATAGAGCTTGCGGGCGGCGACAAAATTGTCCCCGGGCTGCATCAGTGTGTGAAAGATGAGGAGCTGGGCTGCATGCCCGGAGGCGACGGCAAGGGCTGCCGTGCCGCCTTCGAGCGCCGCAATTCTTTCCTCGAGAACGCCCTGGGTGGGGTTCATGATGCGGGTGTAGATATTGCCGAACTCCTTCAGCGCAAAAAGGTTCGCAGCGTGGTCCGAGTCGTTGAAGACATAGGCCGTCGTCTGGTAAATCGGCGTAATCCGCGCGCCAGTGGTCGGGTCAGGTTGGGCACCGGCATGGATGGCGAGTGTGGCAAAGCCCGGATTCTTGTCGGACATGATTTCGATCCTCCCTCATGGTTGTCGGAGCGGATCATAACGCGCTTACGTCGTCTGTCAGCCCTGGCTTGTTCCAATCTTCTTGGACAACGGAGCAAATCGATCCTTGATCGATATCAATGACCGCAGCCCGGGCTTTGGCATGATGGGAAAGCAACCACGGAGCGCTGCCATGTCCATTTCCCTTACAGATCCGATCCGCCAAGGCTTTCACCATCTGCTCACCTGGTGCGGGACAGGGTTCGAGGCGACGGCTGAAGCCGACCTTCTGGCCAATCTCGATGAGACCCAGCTTGCTGCACTCGCAGAGGATTGCGGGCTGACGCCCCATGAAATGCTGGCGTTGGCAAAGGCGGGCCCGCACGCCGCAGACGAGATGCCGAGATTGATGCGCGCGCTCAATATTGACCCTGCCGAGGTTGAGTTCCGCATGCGAAAGCTGTTTCGAAGCATGCAGGTCACCTGCGCGAATTGCAGCGCAAAGCAATCCTGTCGCCACGATCTGGACAATGGCCATGCGGAAACAGTGTTCGCCAGCTATTGCGGCAATGCCGATCTGATGAACAGCCTGCGCGTCGATCCGGAACTTCTTGTCGAGCGTTGAGCAGGTTCAAAGCCCGAGGCGGGGGATCTCAATGGCCGGGCAGCGGTCCATCACCACGGTCATGCCCGCCGCCTCCGCTCGACTCGCCGCTTCGTCATCCCTGACGGACAACTGACCCCAAATCACCTTCGGCGGGATGGCGAGAGATTTCGCCTCCTCAACCACGGCGCCGAGATACTCAGGCGCGCGAAACACATCGATCATGTCCACTGCTTCCGGCAGATCGGCAAGCGTGGCGTACACAGTTTGCCCGAGGATTTCCTTGCCCGCCTGCCCCGGATTGACCGGAAAAACCCTGTAACCATGCGCCAACAGGAAGCGCATCACGCCGAAACTTGGGCGGTCCGGCTTGGGTGACGCACCGACAAGCGCGATGCTCTGGACCTTGCCAAGGACTGCTCTCAGATAGTCGTCCGGATAATTGTCATGGCGGGTCATTCGGCAATCCTCACTTTCGGCTTGTTCTCAATCCCTAAATGGAATGGCTGCCAGTCGACAACAAGAGCGACCCGCCCTATTTCCCATGGCACTGAGAGCAGCTTTGTCCAGCAAAGCTATTTCCAAACGAGGAGGATGGCCGATGCGCCTTCAAGCAATCACTGCCCTTGCCCTTGCATGCGGGCTTGGATCACCGGCCTTGGCGATATCGCGCTATAATTCGACCCAGATGAGTTGCGACGCCGTTCGCGAACGCGTCATCAATGAGGGCGCTGCAATCTTACGCTACCCATCGACCCGGGTCGCCGGCATGACCCTGTATGATCGCTATGTCACGCGGAATGCCGCCTGCGAACAGCATGAATATGCCGCACGCTCTTATGTGCCGACGAAGGACAATCCGCGCTGCCCCGTCTTGAACTGCCAGGAGTACGAGCCGCGTCCCGGTCGGTTCGGCAAGCCCAATCTGCGGTTCTGACGACCTCAGGCTGCGTGAGCCGGACCATCACGATGGGGCCGGTGTGTCGCCTCATAGACCAGCGGATATTCGGAAACGAGTGCACGATTCATCACGACCGAAATCCCAGCCGCCTCGGCCCGAGCCGCCGCCTTGTCGTCACGGACGCCAAGCTGCGTCCAGATTGCGGCTGGTCTCGGCGTCATAGCCAGCACCTCATCAACGACCGAATCGAGATACTCGGACCGACGGAACACATCGACCAGGTCAATCGGTTCCGGAATATCGGCCAGAGAGGCGTAAACCGTTCGCCCGAGAATCGTCTCCCCTGCGTGCAGCGGATTGACCGGAAAGACATGATAGCCTTTTCCGAGCAGGAAACCGGCGATCCACTGGCTGGGCCGCCGGTCATTGGTTGAAGCCCCGACGATTGCCACATTGTGGGCTTTCGACAGGATCTCGGCGAGGTAGGCATTGGCATAGTGATCATGCATCATGGACGTCTCTCCCGGCCCTTATGGGCGCATCGACCATCTTGTGTCACGATGAGCAGAATAATGGGCCGCCCTTAACGAAGCGCATGAGAAATCGCTAAAGTTCAGTCCATCACTGGGGCAGAACAATATGTCCCTGCTCATCCTGCGGGAAAAATGGATTGTAGGCGATTTCCCAAAGATGCCCGTCCGGATCGGCCACATAACCGGAATAACCGCCCCAGAAGACTTTTTCCGGAGCCTTGACCAGCGTTGCGCCGCAGGACACGGCAAACTTTACGACGGCGTCTACGCCTATCTCACTTGGCACATTATAGGCCAGCGTGACGCCGGAAAACCCCGCCGGCTTGTTCTCGACGCCCACATCTTCGGCGAGGGCAGCCCGGCCATACAAGGCCAGAACTGTCCCCTTGAGCTGAATGAAGGTCACACCCGCGGTGGATGCCGGCGATCTCGACCATCCAAGGCGTCGATAAAATTCGGTGCTGGCTTCCAGGTCCGACACCCCCAGAGTGACCAGAGAAATGCGACGCTCCAATGACATAAAAGACCTCCGTAAACTGAAGTCTGCCGTTACGTTCGGTTTATGTTTTCATTATGTTCATACGAATATTAGCAACCTCGAATGGCAACTTCCCTCCATTTCTCAATCCTCGGCTTGTTGAAGGAACGCTATCTGTCCAATCGAGTGATTTGCTTATGAGCACTTGTTGCCCATTGTCTCTGTCGACCCGGTGACGCTCTTAAGGTCGCCGTCCGCCATCCGACTGCACGGCCAAAGCCGCAACTGACGGCACTTTTTGCGGCGAACAATGCGGTAAAATAATACCTCAACAACAAACAATTGATATCATTGCATATTTCTCCACCCCGCCCAGACAGACGCATCTTGACGTGGTTACACTGTCCGCGTAGATGCAGATCCGGAATGAAAGCCTCACGGCCTACGTTCCCTTTTGCGTCGAGAACGGCGCGAAACAAGCAACAAGAAACGCCTGCGGCCCTCTCGGGGACTGGCAGGATCACACGGAAAGAGACCTCAATGTCTACCTTCGTTCAGAAGCCTGCAGAGGTGGAGAAGAAGTGGATCGTCATCGATGCCGAAGGGCTCGTTGTCGGCCGCCTTGCCACCATTATCGCCACGTATCTTCGCGGCAAGCACAAGGCCACCTACACCCCCCATGTTGACGACGGCGACAATGTCATCGTCATCAACGCCGAAAAGGTCGTCTTCACCGGCAAGAAGTATGCCGACAAGAAGTACTACTGGCACACCGGTTATCCGGGCGGCATCAAGGAGCGTACGGCTCGCCAGATCATCGAAGGCCGCTTCCCGGAGCGCGTCGTTGAAAAGGCTGTCGAACGCATGATCCCGCGCGGCCCGCTCGGCCGTCGCCAGATGAAGAACCTGCGCGTTTACGCCGGCGTGAACCACCCGCATGAAGCCCAGCAGCCCGTCGCTCTCGACGTTGCAAAGCTGAACAGCAAGAACACAAGGAGCGCCTAATCATGGCCGATCTTTCTTCCCTGAAGGACCTTGCCCCGGCACAGGACGCAGCTCCGGCTCACGTCCGCAAGGTCGACTCGCTGGGTCGCTCCTACGCCACCGGCAAGCGCAAGAATGCCGTTGCCCGCGTATGGGTCAAGCCGGGCTCCGGCAAGATCACCATCAACGGCCGCGAATTCCGCACCTACTTCGCCCGTCCGGTCCTGCAGATGATCCTGCAGCAGCCGATCATCGCAGCTGCCCGTGATGGCCAGTTCGACATCGTCGCGACTGTCGCCGGTGGCGGCCTGTCCGGCCAGGCCGGTGCTGTTCGTCACGGTCTCTCGAAGGCCCTCACCTACTTCGAGCCGGGCCTGCGTCCGGTCCTGAAGAAGGGTGGCTTCCTGACCCGCGACAGCCGCGTTGTCGAGCGTAAGAAGTACGGCAAGGCCAAGGCCCGTCGTTCCTTCCAGTTCTCGAAGCGCTAATCGCTTCTCGAACGGTTCGATGTTCTACAGAAGGCACATGGTTTCATGTGCCTTCTTTTTTGAGACCCACAGGGTTTCGAGGCGCGTGCTGACAGCCGATCAACCGGGGAAAACGCCGGTTCATTTGCCGAGAGCGACCCGCCGTGGATGCTCGCCTTCCGTGGAAACATGTAGATGCAATATAGAAGAGAGCTCGACGGACTGCGCGCCTTGGCCGTTCTGCCGGTTGTCCTCTTCCACGCCCAATTGCCCTTTTTCGATGGCGGGTTCGTTGGCGTCGATATCTTCTTCGTCATCAGTGGATATCTGATCACCAGCATTCTCCTGGAACAACTCGACCAGGGCAGCTTCTCTCTCGGCCAATTCTACGAGCGACGAGCGCGGCGCATTCTGCCGGCGTTTGTGGTGATGATGCTCGTCTGCCTGCCACTGTCGCAGATCCTGATGGATCCACACACCTTCCAGGAGTTTCTCGACAGCTTTCTCCAAAGCGCCATCGGCCTTTCGAACCTCTACTTCATGGACCAGGTCGGCTATTTCGCGCCCGATGCCGATCTCCAACCTCTCTTGCACACCTGGAGCCTGGGCGTTGAGGAGCAATATTATTTCGCCTTCCCCTTGTTGCTCGCTGGGCTGACTGCGCTCAAGCCGAGCTTGAGGACACAGGGCATTATCGGCTTGACAGTCGCCGGCTTTGTCTTTGCAGAGGTTGCGCGGCATATTGATCCTGAGCGCAGCTTCTTCTTCACCTTGTCGCGCACTTGGGAGCTGGGGTTGGGCTCAGTCTGTGCAGCTCTTGTCCGAAAACGGGAATTCAGGGCCAGCAATCTTTACAGTCTGACGGGCCTCGCCCTCATTGCCTTCAGCCTCATCGTCTATGATCGGACGGTTCCGTTTCCCAGCGTCTACACGCTCCCGCCCTTGATTGGGACGTGCCTGATCATCCTCTTCGCACAGGAAAAGACCCTCGTCGGTCGGCTGCTCTCGGCGCCACCATTTGTCGGGCTCGGGCTCATTTCCTACAGTGTCTACCTCTGGCATCAGCCGATCTTCTCGTTTGCACGCTTGCTCAGCGCCGAACACCCCTCTTCCCTGCAGATGGCCGGACTGTCGGCTCTCACCATTCTGGTCGGATGGATATCATGGCGCTGCATCGAGCAGCCTTTTCGGCAACCGCAGCATACCCTTCTGGCCGGCAGACGGCAGATGCTTGGCGCAAGCGCAGCGGCGATTGTCACGCTTCTCGGCCTCGCAGGACTTGGAATCGCCTTCGAAGACTACAGTCGCGCAACATGGCTTCGCTTGAACCCGGATATCGCTGGCCCTTATCTTTTGTTGGAGCAAGCCCAGCTAGAGCGCAATCTGAGGGCTGGCGCCATGGGAGACCCGAATCCGACCGAATGTAGGTTCAGGGCACCCAACCTCGACGAGGCCGTGGCCAAGAGGCTGGACGATTGCCATCGCAAATATGGACCAGGCATCATGGTGCTTGGGGATAGTCACGCCATCGATTTCTTCGGCGTGGTCATTTCCCGGTTCGCCTCACCCTTCGTCGTCGGCATGACACAAGATGGCTGCCGGCCGCATGATCCTGAATCCGACTGCCAGTTTGATCAGGTGGCGGACTATTTGAGCCAGAGGAATGGGCAACCCATCAAGCGCGTCGTCTATACACAGGCTGGGTTCTACCTGATGCAGACGGCCGATGGCAGCCCAGTGAGGCGCAGCTTCTTTGACAAGCTGACGATCAATACGCCTTTGCCAAGGACGTTGCCCGACGCCGGGCGCATTGATGCAACGGTTGCCTACCTGAACAGGCTCAGCCGCTTCACCCAGGTGAAATGGGTGGGACCACGCACCGAACCCCACATACCATTCAAGCATTTTGCGCGTGTCGGCTGCGACGCCCGTTTTACATTGCGCCCCGGACAGGGCGAGGCGTTTGAAGCCCTCGATGCTTTCATTGGCAGCAGGGTCGCGAAGTTCGGCCAATTTTCCTATGTCTCGCAGAACCAGATGATGCGTTTCGACTGGGCGACGGACTATAGCGACTGCAAAGAATTGTTCTTTGCCGACGGGGACCATTACTCGGCAGCAGGCGAGATCCGGTTTGGCCGCGATCTTCCTCCCAGTTTCCTCAACTGAGCTTGCGAGCGTCGCGCCCAAGCATCTTGTCAAATCGTCGTCGTTGCGGAAGAGATCAGGGGCAAGCACGAGGGGACGGCATGGACAACACCGCGACCACTACAACGCAACAGACCGGCCGCCCCGGGCTCTTAGCACCGCTCGCAGTCGCAGGCTCCACGGTCGTTTTCTTCTTCACGATGCTGGTGCCCTTCTGGAATGACTATCGCACCGGTGGCAACAACTGGAAGCAGGGCGACTGGTTGATCAGCAGCCTGAACGAACCGATACGACGCGGCCCTTTTGGCAGCGCTCTGATTACGGTCTCGGATATGCTCGCGATCAGCCCGCTCACATTGACGTTCGTTTTGCAGCTGCTGCTCCTCGGATTGTTGCTCAGCGTCACGGCTCTGATTTTTCGTGCGCTTGTCAGGCGTGACAGGGTCTATCTCCTTCTTCTCATCTCCCCCGGCTTCTATTTGGTCTTCTGGGCAGCCGATCCCCAGGGTAGCCTGCGAAAGGAATTGCTGGCCTTCTGCGCTATGGGACTGGTCCTTACCTATCCCCTCTACCGCTCGAAGGTGATGGTGTTCCTCGGCTGTCTCCTGTTTGTCATCGCAGCCATTGGGCACGAACTCAATGTTCTGCTATATCCAGCCTTTGTTGCCGTGACGGCGATCATCGGGACAGGAGCCAAATCCAGACGGTTCTTCGTGGTCTGCGGTCTCCTTGTGTCCATCGGCAGTGTTGCTGCACTTGGTTACGCGATCACTTTCTCCCGCGTCGCGGACGTTGCAACAATCTGTGCGCCACTGCTGGAGCGCGGACTTTCTGCAGAAATCTGCAAGGGCGCAATTGGGTTTCTCAATCAGAGTACCGACGCGGCGAAAGCGCTTGCATCTGAAAAGATGTCGACGGGATCTATCGTCGGCTTCTTTGCAGCCGGCTACCTTGCCGCATTGCTGCCGATCGTCTTCTTCATCAGCCGCCTTGCGCGTCCGGGATTGCCCGCGCTGGCGCTCATGCTCACGGCCCTACCCATCCTCCCTCTTTATATCGTCGCGGTCGACTGGGGACGGTGGATCAGCCTTCATATCACGTCCGCAGTCTTCATCCTGACTGCCCTCGGACTGACAGGGCGCCTTGCCATCACAAAACGGATATCTGACGCTGGCATCATAATCTTCACACTCGCCGCAGTCCTGCTGACGCCGAACCATGAGACCGGCCTCGTCATCGGCGGCGTCGTGCGCCGGGTTGTCGCACTGACCTACTGGCTGCTCGGAATATAATCCGCCACCCCCAAAGCCCCACAGAATTGCTCTCTCCACAGAGGCTGGTTAGGGTGGGCCGAAAGACAATAGGAACCGAACAGGACATGGCCAGCAAGACAATCGACAACGCGTTTACAGCGCCTGCATTGCGCGCGGCTGCGACCGACCCGACCTATGCAGGCGCGCTCTCCTTCATGCGCCGCCTCTATTCCAAGGATCTGGCGGATGTGGATGCAGTCGTGCTCGGCATTCCCTTCGATGCGGCCGTGTCAAACCGTCCTGGAGCGCGTTTCGGACCACAGGCGATCCGGCGCGCCTCGGCGATCTTCGACAATGACCCGCAATACCCCTTTTCGCGGGATCTGTTCGAACAGATGTCGGTGATCGACTACGGCGATGTCCTGCTGGACTATGGCAATCACCAGGAGACGCCCACCCGTATCGAAGCGCAGGCGGCGGCGATCATCGCATCCGGCGCCTACCTGCTCGGTCTCGGCGGCGACCACTTCGTCACCTGGCCGCTTTTGAAGGCGCATGCCGCGAAGCATGGTCCCTTGGCGCTTGTCCATTTCGATGCGCATCAGGACACATGGGACGATGACGGCCAGCGGATCGATCATGGCTCCTTCGTCTGCCGCGCTGTCCGCGAAGGTGTCATCGACCCGGAGCATTCGATCCAGATCGGCATTCGCACCCATGCGCCTGAAGATTTTGGCATCCGGATCCTGCATGGGTGGGAGGTCGAGGACATGAATGCGCAGGCCATCGCAGACGCGATCCTCGCCCATGTCGGCAACCGCCCCTGTTATCTCACCTTCGATATCGACTGCCTCGACCCCGCCTATGCGCCGGGTACGGGCACGCCAGTCGCCGGCGGACCGTCTTCTGCGAAGATCCTGTCGGTCCTGCGCAAGCTCGGCCCCCTCGATATCCGCGGATCCGATATCGTCGAAGTGGCACCTGCCTATGACCATGCCGACATCACCGCAATTGCCGGTGCGACCGTCGCCATGTATATGCTCGGGCTGAAAGCGGAGAAGCTCGCGGCAAACCGATGAACGCGATGCGTGAACCGCTTATCAAGATGAATCCAGAAACCGCTCCAAGCGACTGACAGGAATAGAGAAATGGCAGCGAAGATCTTTATCGACGGCGAACACGGCACGACAGGCTTGCAGATCCGCACGCGTCTGGCCGAACGCCGCGACATCGAGCTTCTCTCCATTCCGGAAGCCGAGCGGCGCAATGAAGCGATGCGGGAAGACCTGCTCAATACCGCCGATATCGCGATTCTCTGCCTGCCTGACGACGCGTCGAAGCAGGCCTATGAGATGACTGCGGCCAACAACAATGTCCGGCTGCTCGATGCGTCGACTGCATTCCGTATCCATCCTGATTGGGCCTATGGCTTTGCCGAGATGGACAGGGCGCAGCGGGAAAAGATCCGCACGTCGCGGCATGTCTCCAATCCCGGATGCTATCCAACCGGCGCCATTGGCCTCATCCGGCCGCTGCGGGCCGCGGGCATCCTGCCGGATGGATATCCGGTCTCGGTCAATGCCGTCTCCGGTTACTCCGGCGGTGGCAAGCAGATGATCGCGCAGATGGAAGACCCAACACGTGACGACGCAATCTCGGCCAATAACTTCCTCTATGGCCTGAACATGAAACATAAGCATGTGCCGGAAATGAAGACCCACGGCCTGCTCGACCGGGCGCCTCTGTTTGCACCATCCGTTGGCCGGTTCGCGCAAGGCATGATCGTTCAGGTGCCGCTGTTCCTGGAGGACCTGGCGGACGGTGCGACGATCGATAGCGTCCATGCAGCGCTGGTGCAGCACTATGCCGGTCAGGACATCGTCTCGGTCGTCCCGCTGGCGGAAAGTGCGGGTCTCAGCCGCATCGATGCCGAAGAACTGGTCGGCAAGGACACAATGAAGCTTTACGTCTTCGGCACAGCGGGTATGCCGCATGTCAATCTGGTCGCCGTGCTCGACAATCTCGGTAAGGGCGCTTCTGGAGCGGCCGTGCAGAATATGGACCTGATGCTCTCGGCTTGAACCGGCGGCCTATCCAACAAAAAGGCGGCTACGAGATCTCGCAGCCGCCTTTTTGTTTGTCTTCGACGCTTGGTCTACGTCGTTAAACCTATCCGCGGCAGGCCGCCATCAGTCCCTGATTTCGACCGTCACCGGGCGGGCCCGCTCGCCGTAAAACCCCCGCAGATGTGCAACGGTAAAGGCGAGCAGCACCAGCGCCATGCCCTGATGGGTCAGGCCTGCATGGAGCGGAACCTGCGTGACGAGGGTGAGAACGCCGATTGCCGCCTGGATCGTGACAAGACCGAACAGCACCATGCTGCGGCGCGCATGGGTCGAATTCGCATTGCCGCGCAGGGACTGGACCATGTGCAGGAAGACCGCGGCGAAGAGCACATAAGCGCCGATGCGGTGGATGAACTGAACCGTCTTCGGGTTCTCGAAGAGATTGATCCAGACCGGCTGCTGGACAAACAGACCGCCGGGCACGAGCGCGCCATCCATGAGCGGCCAGGTGTTGTAGCTGTAGCCGGCGTCCAGTCCGGCCACGAGGGCTCCAAGATAGATCTGCACGAAGGTCAACACGAGCAGGATACCCGCGAACATCCGTGAATGCGCGCTTGGCGCTGCTTCCTCGCTATGGGGCGAAAGGCTGCGCATGATCCAGACGCAACTGGCGAAGATGAAGCAAGCCATCATCAGATGCACGGCCAGGCGATACTGGCTGACATCGACACGCTCGCTCAGGCCTGAGGAGACCATCCACCAGCCGATGAAACCCTGCAGGCCGCCCAGACACAGGAGGCCGACCAGCGGCAGGCGCAGGCTGGGCTCGATCCGTCCCCGCACCCAGAAATAAAGGAGCGGCAGAGCGAAGATCATGCCGATCATGCGCGCCAGCAGGCGATGCGCCCATTCCCACCAGAAGATGAACTTGAATTCGTCCAGGGTCATTCCCTTGTTGATCTGCTGGTATTCGGGGATCTGGCGATAGAGCTGGAGCTCTTCTTCCCATTCCGCGACGCTCAGCGGCGGAATGACGCCATGGATCGGCTTCCATTGCGTGATTGACAGGCCTGAATCCGTGAGCCGCGTCGCGCCGCCCACCAGAACCAGACAGAACAGCGTGAAAATCACCACGCCGAGCCAGATGCGGATGGCGCGCCTGTCTGAATCCAGACGCGCAATCTCCTTGCGGACTTGAAATTCGGTTCCGGTTGTCACAGCTGTCATTCGTCAATCCTCTTCTGGACCGTTGATTTGCATCAGCCGCGCGTGCAAAACAAGCCCGCTGCTTTGCGGCAAGCGGTCGCGTCGTGAGAGACCATCGGCCATGGCAAACGAGAGGCCCAACATGCGCCCTACCCTTCGCTCCTTCATCGGGACGATCCTGATCATCGTCATCGTCTCGCTTTATGCCTTGCTGGCGACCACGATTGCCACCGCAACACTGGCAACCGCGCCTTGGTGGGCCCACCTCCTTTACTTCCTGCTGACCGGCCTCTTGTGGGTCGTTCCGGCCATGCTGGTGATCAAGTGGATGGCGGGTTCGCGAAAAAAGCAGGACGGCGGCCGTTAACGCGGTGCTAACCGCAATCGGATCGCCGCCCCAAGCTATCGGGGCCTGCTAACCCTTTATTGTCGCGCCGCCAGTAGCTTCGCTGTGTTCCAAAGCCTGGGACGAGAGGCGGCAAGGCTATGCACAGCATGACATCACACAGAGCAGAAAGCTCTGGATCTGAGGGCGCTCTCCCAACGACTGCGCCGGCCAGTTCTCTGAAGCGCACCTTCAGTGTTGGCCCGATTTCAGTCCGTGTGCACAGGTCGATGGACACCGTCGAGCGAGAATGGCGCCGTCTCGAGATGGACCGTTGGAATTCCCTTCATCAGGGATTCGACTGGTGTAGCGCCTGGATCAAGACCCATGACGTCCCGGTTGCCATCATCGAGGCTAGACTTGATGGCGAGCCTGCTTTCATCCTGCCCCTGCAGATCGAGCGCCACAGCCTTGTGCGCATTGCCCGGTTCATCGCTACCAGCTTTACCAATTTCAACAGTGGTCTGTTTAGTGCTGCGTTTCGCCAACGGAGCCACGAATTCCACGCCGACATGTGGTCCGATCTTTTTCGCGAGGCGCTTGCTCTTGAGGTGGATCTGGTCAGCCTGAGCAATATTCCGATCGCCTGGCGTGGCGAGACGAACCCACTTAGCGCTCTGACATTCGTGCGAAACCAGAACAGTGCGTTTCAGCTGGCCCTCGGCCCCGACATGGAAACGACACTTGCGCCGCTCAATGCCAAGGCACGCCGGAAGAAGTACAGGACACAGATCCGGCGCCTGGACGAGGTCGGCGGTTTCGAGCATGTACGCGCCCGGACATCGGACGAAAAACACGCCCTGCTCGACTGCTTTTTCCGCCAGAAGGCCACGCGCTTCGAAGCCGCAGGGCTTCCGAACGTATTCCGCGCCCCTGAAACGCAGGCCTTCTTCCGCATGCTGCTCGATCTCGACAGGGGGGGCAACGATGTCCCGCTGGAGCTTCACGCCATCCGACTGAAGGGCCAGCATGAAGGGGCGATAGCCTCGATCACCGGGCTCTCACGCAAGGGCGATCATGTCATCTGCCAGTTCGGCTCGATCGACGACCGGCTCTTTCCGGAGGCGAGCCCAGGAGAATTGCTGTTCTGGCTGGTGATCGAACACAGCGCCGTCACGGGAGCCAGCATTTTCGATTTCGGAATTGGCGACCAGGAATACAAGCGACGCTGGTGCAAGAAGGAAACGGAGCACTTCGACATTCGGGTGCCCCTGACGGGGATCGGGCGACTGGCTGCTCTCGCCGGCACGGGCACAACCCGCGCCAAGGCATTGATCAAGGCGCGCCCGGGGATCTACGCATTCCTGCAGAGGCTGCGCGCCCGCAGCGCGACCTAAAGGACCTCAGGCCGCGTCGCGATCGCGATCAGACTGTGGCAGCCGGGCCGACATCAAGACGAGGTCGGAATATCCCACCGCTTCGAACGCCGCCATGATCTCAGCCAGCTCCCGCTCATCCGGTTCCGGTGCCGAGAGGATGATCTCGTGCGTCCCGTTGCGGCTCAGTCGCGCAACACCTTCGGCCTGGGCAGGTCCACATTCAACAATGACAAGGTCATAGGCATCGGCCAACGCGTCGACGATCATCGTCAACCGGTCTGCACCACGCATCGCCTGACGGATATCAGCATTGCCCTGCGGCACGATATCAGCCGCAGACAGGCGGTCCGGGTGGATGCAATCGGCAAAGGCTGCGTCTCCGGTCAGGAGATCGGTGATACCCGAGAGCTCTGATCCATGTGTCATCAACTGGGTTGGCCAACCGGAACCCGTCATGTCGACGAGAACGACACGCCGGCCTCTGCGTGCCAGCTCGCGGGTCAGCGCCACCGTGCCCTCGGAGCCCTCGTCGCCAGATGGCGAGATGGCAAAGGCTATCGAGGTTGCTTCTTCGATAAGGTAGTCGGCAACGGCTGCCGCCGAGAATTGGTCGTCTTCCTTGAGGCGATCATCCGGGACGACGAGATCCGCCATGTCATCGACTGCATGGCGCGCAACAGGCTCTTCCTCAACGAGGACGGTGGAAACGTCGAGATTGCGGCGCGCCACGCTGCGCGGCTCGGCTGCAACAGGCACGTCCTCGACGTCCAGCGGACCGGCAACGTGGTAGCCCCGCTGGCGAACGGCGCGGCCGCTGAAAAGCTCAATCAGCATAACGATGATCGACAGCAGGATCAGAGTGGCCAGGGTCGTCACGATGGTAATCGGCAGAACTTTCGGGAAGCTCGGATCGGCCGGTTCGATGGCAGCGGATATCAAGCGCGCATCGGCGGGGCTTGCATCCTTGTCCAAACGCGATGAGGCTTCACGGTATCGGGCGAGATACGTTTCCAGCAGCTGGCGCTGGGCGGCGGCTTCCCGCTCGAGGGATTTCAGCTCGACTTCGTCTTCTCCGGCGCGGGCCGTGTCAGCCTTGACGGTGTTGAGCTGTGCGACAAGCTGGGTTTCCTGCTCGCGGGCGACGGCTGCCTGGTTTTCAAGACCTGCGGCAACCTTGAGGAGTTCGGCCTGGATCTGCTGCCGGATGCCGGACAGCTGGGACCGCAGGGCTTTCATCTGCGGGTGACCGTCAAGCAATCGTGTCGATGCATCGGCGATCTGCGCCCGGATCTGCGATTCCGTCGTATTGAGACGGCGGATCGATTCCGACCCGGCGACTGCCTCGAGCGTGTCGGTCGGCTTTCCGGCCTTAATCGTAGCCCTCAGATTTTCCGCAGTTGCTTCCGCGGCGGCGCGCTCACCACGCACCCGGGCAAGCTCCGTGGAAATATCGGCAAGCTGCTTGCTGGTGAAGGATGTCTGGTCGGAACCGAGCGGCATGAGGCCAACCGACGACCGGTACTCGGCGACGGATTGCTCCGCCTCCCGAACCTTGCCTCTGAGGTTGGCGATCTCCGTCTCCATCCAGCGAACCGCCTCGCTGTTGCTGTCGAGCTTGGCCCCACTTTGCAGCGACCTGTAGACGCCGATGATTGCATTGGGCACGGCAGCCGCAAGCTTCGGGTCCTTGGAGGTAAACTCCACGGCGATCACGCGGGATTTGTCGAGTTGGTAGACGGCGAGGTTCTGCCGAAAGGTCTTCAGGACGCGCTCTTCCGGTGCGAGTTCCAAGGGGTTCTTCTGCAGGCCGAAAAGCACAAGGAAATCGGTGAGCGCCGAGGCGCGCGAGTCCGGATCGAATTCGGCAAGCTCATAAAGCTTCAGATCGCGGGCAACCTGCTTCATCAGGTCGGTCGATTGCAGGAGCTGCACCTGGCTTGCAATATTGAGCTCATCCGGCAAGGGTTCGCTGGCAAGCGACGCCGTGCCCGAAGCGGAGAAATTCGGCTGACCGGACTCGATCAGCAGTTTCGCATCGCTCTTGTAACTGGGGGCAATCGCATTGGCGCCGACGAAGGCCAATCCACCGGCGAGCACGGTCGCGCCGAGCACCAGGCCCTTTCGCTGCCAGATGGCGCGAAAAAGCTGTGCCAGGTCGATATCGACATCGTTTTGGTCGCGGTCCAAGCTCGGCATCGCCTACTCCCGGGGTCTGTGTGCCCGCGCAATCGTAAACCAGCATGGTAACTCAGAGGTTAACCCCCTCCCCGGCGCAGTTTCCGTGGAGGAATGCCAAGCATATCCAATGATGCCACGCGCCGTTTACGCGGCATTAACCCTAACCGAATGATAACGGGATCATAACTTCAGTTCTTTCGGGGGCGCTTTGGCGCATGGCAATGACGGGCAAAAACGCGATAACCTTGATCGCAATGGCGATCATGTCGATCACGGTCTCCGGTTGCGCCAGCTATCGCCCGGCGCCCAAGGTCTTTCACGAAGCGACGATCCAGCCCTATCGCCTCGACAGCGGCGACCGTCTGCGCGTTACCGTGTTCGACCAGACCAATCTCAGCAATACCTATACCGTCGACCAGGCTGGCTACATCGCCTTCCCGCTCGTCGGACAAGTCGCTGCCCGTGGCGCGACCTTGACGCAGCTTGAAGGCACCCTCGCCCAGAAGCTCAAGCAAGGTTATCTGCGCGATCCGGACGTCACGATCGAAATCGATCGCTATCGTTCGATCTTCGTCATGGGCCAAGTCGGCCAGCCTGGCCAGTATGCCTATGTGCCCGGCATGACAATCCTCAACGCCATCGCGGTTTCGGGCGGCTTCAATGGTCGCGCCAATCAGCGCGATGTCGACGTGACTCGCAAGATCAACGGGCAGATCATCACCGGACGCGTGCCGATCACCGATCCGATCCTTGCCGGCGACACGGTTTATGTCCGCGAGCGCCTGTTCTGATCCATGAACCAGCCCCCCTTGCGCATCGTTCATTGCTTTCGGTCGCCCATCGGCGGGATTTTCCGCCATGTGCGCGACCTTGCCGAACAGCACAGCAAGGCGGGTCACAAAGTGGGCATCCTCTGTGACAGCACGACGGGCAGCGCGCATGAGGACAGGCTGTTCGAACAGATCATGCCCTATCTTGAGCTCGGCCTGACAAGGCTACCGATTCGCCGGGGCGTGACACCCGGAGACCTCGTGGCTCTCTCCAACAGTTACAAACAAATCAAGGCATTGCAGCCGGACATTCTGCATGGACATGGCGCAAAAGGTGGCGTCGTCGCGCGGGTGATCGGCTCACTTCTGCGGGCGAAAAGGTATCGCGTTGCCCGCTTTTATTCCCCGCATGGCGGCAGCCTGCACTTCTCCAGAGGGTCGGCTTCCGGCCAACTGGTGTTTGCCGCAGAGCGGGTGCTCGATCGGATGACCGACGCCATTTCCTTCGTCTGCGACTATGAACAGCGCACCTACGAGAACAAGATCGGCAAACCCCGCTGCCATCAGACACGGATCTACAACGGCATCAGCGACCGCGATTTCGGCGCCATCATCCCCGAGGTCGGGGCTGCGGATTTCGTCTACGTCGGCATGCTGCGCGATCTGAAAGGGCCCGATGTCTTCATCGAGGCCTTCGCCGAGACGGAGCGCCTGGTCGGACGGCCACTTCGGGCCCTGATCGTGGGCGACGGTCCGGACGAAGCGAAATACCGTCAGCAGATCGAGATGAAGGGCCTTGCACGCCGCATCGGCATGCTTGCGGCCATGCCGGTCCGTGAGGCTTTTGCGAAGTCTGACATCGTCGTGGTTCCGTCACGGGCGGAAGCCATGCCCTATATCGTGCTGGAGGCTCTTGCTGCCGAAAAGGCACTGATCGCATCGCGCGTTGGCGGTATTCCGGAAGTGCTCGGCACAGAAAGCCCAGCCCTGGTCGAGCCGGGCAATGTACAGGCACTCGCCTCTGTCATGGCACGAGCCCTGACCACGCCCGGCTGGAAACGCGATACCATGCCGACCCCAGACAGCTTCCGGCAGCGTTTTTCCGCAGTCGTAATGGCGCGCGACATGGAAGCTCTGTATCGGGACCGTTTGGCCCAGCTCTGATCCGCCAAACCGTATCAACCCGGAACACTCTTCCCCACTCAGCACGCGGGGCTAAAGCGTTTCTTAGGACCTTCCAATTAATATCCTCCGCAGACCTGTGCGAGCTCTGCCCATGAACAAGATCGACAAACCCGATGCCTTCGATCTCGACGCCATGCGCCGGGGTGCCGCCGATCGGGCCGGCGTGTCTTCATCTCCCGAAGGCAAAGCCGAAATCAGCGATCTGGCGCGGCAGATTGCCAGCCAATATGCGGTGGCGAATTACTCGCCCTCAATCGTCATTGGCCAGCTTCGCTTTCTCGAATTCTTCGCACTCTTTGCCATAGCTCTCGGCGCCAACTACTTCGTTGCCGAAGATCCCGGCGGCCATTTCATCGCCGGCCTTGCCACGGGTGCCGGCGGCGCGCTTCTGGCGCTCGTTCTGATGCAATTGTCAGACTGCTATCACGTATCGATCCTGCGAGGTCCGATGCGCTCCATGGGGCGTGTTCTGGGCAGCTGGACCGTCGCAGTCGCCGTGCTTGCCCTTGCCAATCTGTTCTTTGCCCAGAATGATTCTGCATTTCCAAGCGTTCTGTCCGCCTGGTATTTCATCGGCGCCGGCTACCTCATTGTCGAGCGCAATCTGATCGGGCTCGCGATCCGCCGCTGGGGCCGCAATGGCGTGATGGAACGGCGTGCGGTCATCGTCGGTGGGGGCAAACCGGCGAAAGATCTGATCCGGGCGCTCGAGCAGCAGCCGGAAAACGACATCCGCATTTGCGGCATCTTCGACGATCGCAATTCGGAGCGTTCGCCCGACGTCGTGGCCGGATATCCGAAACTCGGAACTGTGGCCGAGCTGGTCGAATTCGCCCGCCTCGCCCATATCGACATGCTGGTGATCTCGCTGCCGCTGAGTGCCGAGGCGCGGATCATGCATCTTCTCAAAATGCTTTGGGTGCTTCCTGTCGATATCCGGCTTGCCGCGCATTCCAACAATCTGCGCTTCCGGCCGCGCGCCTATTCGCATGTCGGGGCCGTCCCGCTGCTCGACATTCTCGACAAGCCGATCCGAGACTGGGATTCGGTTGCCAAGCGCGCGTTCGACATCTTCTTCAGCGTCCTGGCACTGATCCTGCTCTGGCCCGTGTTCATCGCCACCGCAATCGCCGTCAAGACGACGTCCAAGGGGCCGATCCTCTTCGTGCAGAAGCGCCATGGCTTCAACAACGAGGTGATCAACGTCCTCAAGTTCCGTTCGATGTATACGGAGATGAGCGATCCTTCGGCAAAGCTTGCGGTGACCAAGAACGATCCGCGCGTGACCCCTGTCGGCCGCTTCATCCGCAAGACATCGATCGACGAGCTGCCGCAGATCTTCAATGTGCTGCGGGGGGATCTCTCGCTTGTCGGGCCACGTCCGCATGCTGTCGCCGGGCAGACCCGCGACAAGACATTCGCCGAGATCGTCGAAGGCTATTTTGCCCGCCACCGCGTCAAACCCGGCGTGACCGGCTGGGCGCAGATCAATGGCTGGCGTGGTGAAATCGACACCGATGACAAGATCAAGTTCCGCACGGCCTACGACCTCTATTACATCGAAAACTGGTCGCTGCTGTTCGACCTGAAAATCCTGTTCCTCACGCCGATCCGGCTTCTCAATACGGACAATGCCTATTGAGCTCGATCAGCGCCCCGTTTGGCGAGGCCCAGCCAGGTGCGCGCCTCTTCAATCCGCAACTGGCCGCGATCCAGCTCGCCGGCTCGTGGCTGATGGCGCTGGGTGTCTTCCTTTCGGGCTTTGTCATATCCGAGCCCGCCCCTTATGAACTTCTGATGGCCTGCCAGGTGGCGCTGTGGTTCCTCTTTGGCCTGAAGATCTCACGCGCCGTTGCCCCGCTCTTGGCCCTGCTGATGCTCTTCAACATTGGCGGCCTTCTGGCACTCACCATGCTTCGCGACATCCTGACCGAGCAGGTTCTCTATGTCGCCGTATCGATCTTCCTCGCGCTGACCGCCGTTTTCTATGCCGCCGCCATTGAAGACCGCCACCAGCGGCTGGCACTTATCTTCCGCGCTTGGGTCGCGGCTGGGATCATCACCGGCCTCCTCGGCATCCTCGGTTACTTCCACGCCTTCCCCGGCGCCGACGTCTTCACCCGCTACGACCGTGCCATGGGCGCCTTCCAGGATCCGAACGTCTTCGGGCCCTTCCTGGTCGTGCCGACGCTCTACCTCATGTATGGGCTGCTGAAGGGCGGACTTGCCGGTGCGCTGCCACGCGTCATCGGGCTCCTGGTGCTCACCCTTGCGGTCTTCCTCTCCTTTTCTCGCGCCGCCTGGGGCCTCTTCCTCTTCTGCGCCATCGCGCTTGTCTTCGTGATGCTGCTTAAGGAGCGGACCAATGCATTCCGGCTGAAGATCCTCCTTCTGTCCCTCGCCGCTGTCGGCGCCATGGTGGTGGCCCTGGTGATCGCGCTTCAATCCGACAAGGTGCGTGACCTGTTCGAAACGCGCGCGCAATTGGTGCAGGACTATGACGGTGGTCATCTCGGCCGATTCGAGCGCCATCGGGTTGGATTCGTGCTTGCGATGGAGCGGCCGCTTGGGATTGGTCCGATGATGTTTGGTCGGATATTCCCGGAGGACGAACACAATATCTGGCTGAAATCCTTGATGACCTACGGCTGGGTCGGCTTCGTCTCCTATATCTCGCTGGTGGTGTGGACCGTGGTCATGGGGTTCCGGCTCCTGCTCCACGATCGACCCTGGCAGCCCTATCTGATGATCGGCTGGATCGCGCTCCTCGGTCACATGCTGATCGGCACCGTGATCGATACGGATCATTGGCGGCACTTTTACCTGCTCCTGGGCATCGTCTGGGGTTGCGGCGCGCTTGAATGGCGGCATCGACGTCAACGTCAGATCCGCGTCTGAACCCAAACCGCCGGAGCATTTTTGGACGACGTGATTGATTTCGCGTCGGACGACCTCATATTAGTAAAATGGTAACACCCGCTCAGATACGCGCCGCCCGCGCCATGCTCGATATCACGATCGAGCGCCTCTCCTCCGAGAGCGGCATGGCGCCGCTTGTCATTCTGCAAATCGAATCGGGGGAAGGTGCAAGCACCATCGGCGGCGATCTGGAGACATTGCAAAAGGCTCTGGAACGCATGGGTGTGACCTTCCTTCGCTCCGGCGAGGCTGGCAGTGGTGGAGACGGTATTCGGCTGGCGTCCGTGCATGTCGAAGAAGGCATGCGGCCCGATGAGTTGACCGCCGCGAACGACGACTGAGACCCGGCGATTGGCATTCCGCCATATGGCAATGGAACAATATGTGCCCGGCAGCATTCACCGCCTGACAACGCAATCAGGAGATTTGGGAATGCAGCGCAATAACGGGCTCTATCTGATCATCGGCGCACTCGTCGTCGCCGTCATCGGCCTTGGCATCTATGTCTATCAGGAGGAATCAAAGCCCGATGGCGTCGAGTTGCGCATTGGCGAAGGCGGCGTTTCGATTGAGGAGAACTAAGCCCGTTGTGGCGTGACCTTTCAGGTCGGTTTTATAAAAGCATCGTAGAATGACCTGGGGGCGCTAACGGCGCCCTCAAGCATATAGGCCTGCCTCTTGGCCTTTCCGGCAGAGGCCTTGATTGGCAACCCGTGATCCAATCCATCAACCTCATGATAGTCGAGGACGACCCGGCCTGACGCATCCTTCCAGCTCATGACTTTCCCATGGACAAGCGGACGGGTGGTCGCCCCCTCTTCCGACAGACCAATGACATCGAGCCACTGCACAAGACTTGCGCGCCCGTTGGCGGGTGCGACGACCTTGTCACTATTGCCATGCCAGATGGAAATGGCCGGATGCCTTGAATTTGGTTCGCTGCGTGCAGTCCGCACCAGATCACCCCATTCGCTGGGTGTCCGCTCCACGCTTGAGCGCATGACCCTCAGCGCCGTCATGGCATCACGCGCTGCGCCATATGGAAGGCCAGCCACCAGTTGGCCCGCTCGGAAAAGTTCGGGATAAGCGACCAGCAAAGCCGCCGCCATGGCAGCCCCCGCCGATAGGCCGTGAATGAATATCCGATTTGGCGGAATACGATGTTTCGTGACGCAGTATTGGATCATCTGTCGGATTGACCCGACCTCGCCGCGATCCCTGGCGACAGCACTCGGCCGGAACCAGTTGAAACAAAGGTTGGAATTGTTCTGACTGCGCTGCTCTGGATAAAGCAGCATCAAGTGCTTGTCGCGTGCCAGACGTGCCCAGCCACTGCCCCTGTGATAATCGCTGGCAGTCTGCAGGCAGCCATGCAACACAACCACAAGCGCCTTCGGCGGCTGGGCTGTCGAGGGCACGAACTGCAGCATGCGCAAACGTCCCGGATTGCTGCCGAAGCCTGAAACTTCCACCAGTTCCTGAATTTTGGGGCGAACACTTGCTCGGGCTCGTTTGCGCGGCGGTGTAATGGCAAACGGAAACGCGCCCTTCATGGTTTTGCGCAGGCGCCGCTGGCCCTTCAAGAACAGCGAAAGCGGTGTCGACATCTTGAAGCGCATGAAAACCCCACTGGTTCCTGTCGAAAGACAAGATAGTGCTGCAATGCAGCATTCCTAGGACGGGATTGCTCAGTCATCCATTATTCGTCACATCAAGGCAAGAAACCCTGAGACGAAAAAGGCCGCTCGACATATGTCGAGCGGCCTCTTGAACCTAAGGAGGCGATCTCTACGACCGCCTCAAAGTCCAGATATCTCGGAATGGCGGGATTCGAACCCACGACCCCTTGACCCCCAGTCAAGTGCGCTACCGGGCTGCGCTACATTCCGTCATCTTGCAGCGGGAGCACGCTCCCAACCGGCCCGAAGGCAAGTTTCCTTTAGACAGTCAGTCATTCGCGCGCAAGGGGAAACTCGGAGCTCGCAGAATTTTCCGCAGCAGACATCAGCGTGGGCGCTTGATCAGGGTTTGCATCTCGACGAAACGGCGTCGGTCTTCGAGGTCTTCACTGTCGGATGCGTAGCACGTGCTGTCAGCGCAGAAGCGCAGGATTTCCAGCTTCCCGGCATTCTCGGTGAACTGGCATTCGATCTCGTCCGTGATGTCGCTCGGCTCGGCATCCATCCGGGTCGAGTATGTCATGCGGGCGCCCGGCGGATCGAGTTCCGGGAAAGCCTGGACGATCCCGACTTTGATTGTATCGACCATCAACAGGCTCTTGGTGATAAAGGTGCAAGCCTCTTCAACCTTGGCTGCCGCATCACCCTGAGATGCGCCCCCTGTTGCGGGCTGGGCCTTGGTCTGCGCGAAGGCCGGGCCAGCTGCAATGGGACTGGCAAGAACGAGTGCGAGGGCAAGAATATGTTTCATGGGAACCTTCCACGTCGGTGTGACTGCCACCGAACGCGGATCGAGCCATCACGGTTCCCCGATAAATCTCCTCACGGCGCTTTCCCCGAATCTACCGGACCTGATCCAGCAGTCGCTTGCATTCGAGCAGATCAAACAGCGCCTCCTGAAGAAGGGCGCGGTCTTCCTTGCCGACACTGCCCTTGCCCACACTGATCTCTGGCGCATCGTCCCCGCCGCCGCCAAAGTTGAAGAAGCGGCCGCTTGCCTTAACCTTCGGTCGTCCGAGGACCTGATCGTCATCCAGTCCAACCTTCGGTTCCTCGACCTTGGCCGCACTGGCGGCCACCAAGGCCTCCATGGTGGCCACATCGCCAGTCGCGACCGCCATGACGAACTTGTTGCCATTGGTCTTGAGGAGCTTCTGGACGCCCTTGATCGTATAGCCCTGATCATAGAGAAGATGCCGGATACCCTTCAGCAACTCGATGTCGTCGGGACGGTAGTAGCGCCGTCCACCGCCGCGCTTGAGAGGCTTCACCTGAGGGAAACGGGTCTCCCAAAAACGCAGGACATGCTGGGGCAGATCGAGATCGTCCGCGACCTCGCTGATCGTGCGGAAAGCATCGGGGCTTTTGTCCAGTTGCATCGAAGCACTCCTCGCTCATCGCATCCAAGACGCGATTCGCCCATATTTCAACGGTTTGCGAGGTCTTATTCAACTGGGCGGGCGAAGGAAATGCGCCCGTTCCACCGCTTTTGCGTCTTCAGGCGGCCGGATTGACCGGCTTCTGCTTCGACTTGCGGGAGATATGCGCCCGCAAGATGCGCTGCTTCAGGACATTGGACGCCTTGAAAGTCATGACCCGACGCGGCGAGATCGGCACTTCCTCACCGGTCTTCGGATTACGGCCAATGCGCTCGTTCTTACTGCGAACCTGGAAGGTCGCGAAAGACGAAAGCTTCACCGATTCGCCTCTGACGATCGCATTGCAGATCTCATCGATAACGGTTTCGACCAATTCGGCCGATTCGGTCCGCGAGAGACCAACCTTGCGAAAAACCGATTCCGCCAAGTCTGCACGCGTCACTGTCTTCCCGGCCATGATCGTCGCCCGCCTAAACCAATGAACTTGTTGAATACGCAGAGACTATTGCCCTTGTGGGCGGCGGTCAAGCTCTTGTTGAGACGCAATTCGGTGGCAATTCCTTACCAGCGCACCAGGACGGCACCCCAGGTGAAGCCACCGCCCATGGCTTCGAGCATGACGAGGTCGCCCTTCTTGATCCGTCCGTCACCGGCAGCAACCGCGAGCGCGAGCGGAATCGAAGCGGCCGACGTGTTCCCGTGCTTGTCGACCGTGATCACGACCTTCTCGTCGGGTATGCCAAGTTTCTTCGCCGAACCGTCGATGATGCGCTTGTTGGCCTGGTGTGGCACGAGCCAGTCGATATCGTCGGCCGTCGTTCCCGTCGCAGCAAAAGCCGCCTCAATGACGTCGGTGATCATGCCGACCGCATGTTTGAAGACCTCGCGGCCCTCCATGCGCAGATGGCCGACCGTGCCAGTGGTCGACGGACCGCCATCGACATAGAGCTTCTCGCGATGCACGCCGTCGGAGCGCAGGTTCGACGTCAGAACGCCGCGATCGGCAACCGTCCCCTCGCCTGCCTGGGCCTCCAGGATGAGAGCTCCCGCGCCGTCACCGAAGAGGACACAAGTCGTGCGGTCGGTCCAGTCGAGAATACGCGAAAAGGTCTCGGCGCCGACAACGAGCACGCGCTTGGCCATACCGCCTCTGATGTAAAGGTCAGCCGTCGCCATCGCGTAGACGAAGCCCGAGCAGACGGCTTGAACGTCGAAGGCAAAGCCATGATGCATGCCAAGGCGGTTCTGGATGTTGACGGCTGTGGCCGGGAAAGTGTTGTCGGGGGTCGAGGTCGCGCAGATGATGAGATCTATATCACCAGCCGTCAGACCGGCCCGGTCGAGCGCCTGCTGTGCGGCTTCAGCGCCGAGAGATGCCGTGGTCTCTCCCTCGCCTGCGATATGACGCTGGCGGATGCCGGTGCGCTGGACGATCCATTCGTCCGAAGTCTCGACCATGCTTTCAAGGTCTTTGTTGGTCACAACGCGCTTCGGAAGCGCCGCTCCGAAACCACAAACAACAGAACGGATCATTGATTATTCCTAACTGACATCAGGCCGCTTCGGGGCCAGCGGGCGAAGGAAGCCGCGCGTGATATTTCTTCAGGTCGTTTTCGATCTTCTGGGTCAGACCGTTGCGCACCATGTCGTAGCCGACATCAACCGCTGCGGCGAAACCTTCCGCATCGGTGCCGCCGTGGCTCTTGATGACCACGCCGTTCAATCCAAGGAACACGCCGCCATTGACCTTGCGCGGATCCATCTTCTCACGCAGCCGGTCGAAAGCCCCCTTGGCAAGCAGGTAGCCAAGCTTTGCCATCCAGGTGCGCGACATGGCTGCGCGCAAATATTCTGCAATCTGCTTGGCCGTCCCCTCGGCCGTCTTCAGGGCGATATTGCCGGTGAAGCCCTCGGTGACGACGACGTCGACCGTACCCTTGCCGAGATCATCCCCTTCGACAAAGCCGTAGTAATCGATCGTATCGAGGCCCGCTTCCCGGATCAGCCGCCCCGCTTCCTTGACGTCTTCCTGGCCCTTGATCTCTTCCACCCCGACATTGAGCAAGCCAACCATCGGTTTTTCAATATCGAAGAGAGCCCGGGCCATCGCGCCGCCCATGACGGCGAAGTCGAGCAGTTGCTGCGCATCCGCGCCGATGCCGGCACCGACGTCGAGCACGATGCTTTCGCCAGACAGCGTCGGCCAGATGGCAGCAATCGCCGGCCGTTCAATTGTCGCCATGGTGCGCAGGCAGAACTTCGCCATCGCCATCAGCGCGCCGGTATTGCCGGCAGACACCACGACATCTGCCTGGCCGGACTTTACCGCTTCAATCGACCGCCACATGCTCGAGACATAGCGACCGCGACGCAGGGCCTGGCTCGGCTTCTCGTCCATGCCGACGGACACTTCGCAGTGATGAAAGACGGATTTTTCTTTGAGCGTCGGGAACTGAGCCAGGATCGGCTCGCAGCGCTCCTGCTGCCCGAAGATGAGGAAGGTCGTATCCGGATGACGCTCCAGCGCCTTTGCGGCTCCAGGGATAACCACTTCAGGACCGAAGTCGCCGCCCATCGCGTCGATAGCAATTCTGATCACTTAAACCTGACCCTTCCTGATCGCTGGTCAGCGAAATTTCGGTCAAAATACCGCTTTTCATTCCGCGCACAACCCACCCAGAGGCGCAGATGGGGGATGATCAATCCTTTTTCCAGTCCTTCAAAGCGGCAAAGGACGAGGGTTTGCCGTCATCTTCCGGCTTGCTCTCGATGTGACTGGTAAAGGTCGCGCCTTCCTTCTTCGGGTAAGGGTCGATGTCAAGCGCTGCAAATTCAGCAATCAAAGCGCCCGCATCGATCGTGTCGCCAACAAAAGGCTCCGGCAGATCCGGCCCATCCGGATCGAGCACCATTTCACCAGCGCCGTCGAGCACGATCCGCGCCAGCTTCGAGCCTTCCGGCACGAAAATCTGGTCTATTTCCTGTTCGATCGTCGAGGTGATCGGCTCGAGCGTCACAACGCAAGCCTGAACGATCTCGCCGGAGACATGCCCCTTGATGCGAATACCGTCCTTCTTCCATCGCGCAATCTGGAGATCGGCAGAGAGGCTGTTGACGGCTTCCACCTGCCAGACCTCGGCCAGGCTTGCGCATTCGCGCGAGTCTGCCTCGACATGAACCTGGATGGGATTGGCCGAAACGTGGCCGACCTTGACCAGGTAGCTGAACTCAGGTTTCTCGATCGCGTTTTTCGTCATCTCGTTCATCCTTTCCTGCCAGGAGGCGCACGACCAAGGTTAGGCGGCGGCTTCTCTCGGCGGTCATATTCAGTCCTGCGGAACGGAAATCCGCGCCATGCCGGTTTCGATCGCGTCTTCGCCGATGGCAGCCAGCGCCTCTTCCGCTTCAAGCATCCAGTCCGCCAGCGCCTGCATCGACGGAGCGGCATCGCCGGCCTCGGGATGGAAGTTGCGCTTCAGTGCTGCCGCGAGGACAGCACGATCCTTCGCATCGAGCGCTGCCGCGTAAGACTCAAGCCGGCCGTAATACATGCCGGCGAGCTTCTTCATGCGCTTCGGCACGCCGGGGTCGCCCACACCGAGTTCGCGGATCGAATGATCCACATCCTCGAAAAAAGCGTCGATGATGTTCTGCGCAATTTCCTGTCCGCTGCGGGCGGATTTGGCCGTGCGCCGAAAATAGAGAATCAACACGATCGACAGCATCTCGAAACGGCCGAGCACCGTATCCGGCACCTGCATGTCGCGGTAGAAAACCGTACTGCGCGCAGCCGTGGTCAGTGCCTGATACTGGCGCTCGACGATGACCTTGTTGTTCCTCTTCTGACGGAAGAACCCGAATACCATAAATTCCACCAAAAAGAGCGGGGTGCGATGCCCGCCGCTGTCCACGTCGTGTTGCATGATTGCGAAAGCTGGTTTACCGAAGCAGACGTGAATTGCAATGCCGATGTCGTCCAGCCCTGCCTCCCAGGGAAGCAGACTGGAACGTATGGAGGCAGGCTGTGGCAAAGACGTGGCCTTCCCCGGAATGGCCACAATGCTGTGCGCATAGCCATCCGGCGCCTCAGGCGCCTTCGGGACCAATGGGAGACGTTTGCGTGCACATTCGGATTATCAGATCGGACAGGAAGTTCTTGAGCACCACCGTGCTTGCACTGGCCGTCGCCCTCGGAGGTCTTTCCGGCTGCCAGACGTCCGAAGTCTTCCATAATGGCTATGTCGTGGATCAGGCGGCGCTTGATCTTGTTCCCGTCGGCTCAAGCCGCGAACAGGTCCTCCTGTCGCTCGGCACGCCGTCGACGACCGCCACCTTCGAGGGCGAGGTGTTCTACTACATCTCCCAGAAGCGGACGCGCTCCGTCGCCTTCATGAAGCAGAAGCTGGTCGATCAGCAGATCCTGGCGATCTATTTCGACAAGGATGGCGTCGTATCGCAGCGCGCCAATTACACCATGCAGGACGGCAAGGTGTTCGATACGATTTCCCGCACGACCCCGACCGGCGGTCGCGACCTTACCTTCCTGCAGCAGTTGCTGGCCGGCGGTGGCGGTGCAGCCAACAGCGTCAAGAACATCCTGGGCGGCCAGTAAGCCGCCGCCCCGCCCCCCGGCGGAATTTGAATTCAAGACAAGAAGAAACCGCGGAAGTCACCTTCCGCGGTTTTTTTCATTCTGTCGTCTGCAAATCAGCCAGCCAGCACGGCAAGCAGGAGGAGTGCGACGATATTGGTAATCTTGATCGCCGGATTGACGGCGGGGCCTGCCGTATCCTTATAGGGATCGCCGACGGTATCACCGGTGACGGAGGCCTTGTGTGCATCTGAACCCTTCAGGTGTTTGACGCCATCCTTGTCGATGAACCCATCCTCGAAGCTCTTCTTCGCATTGTCCCAGGCGCCACCGCCTGAAGTCATTGAGATGGCGACGAAGAGGCCATTGACGATGACGCCGAGCAAGGACGCACCGAGTGCCGCAAAGGCGGAAGCCTTGGAGCCGGAAATCATCAGCACGCCGAAATAAACAACGAGCGGAGCCAGCACAGGCAGCAGTGAGGGGATGATCATCTCGCGGATGGCAGCGCGGGTGAGGATATCGACCGCCCTGCCATAGTCCGGCTTTTCCGTCCCTTGCATGATGCCGGGCTTCTCGCGGAACTGACGGCGGACTTCCTCGACGATGGATCCCGCAGCACGGCCGACGGCCGTCATCGCGATACCGCCGAAGAGGTATGGAATGAGGCCGCCGAAGATCAGACCCGCGACCACATACGGGTTGGAGAGATCAAACGAGATCGGCCCCATGTCGGCGAAATAGGGATAGGTCGCGCTGTTGGCCGCGAAGTAGGCCAGATCGTTGGAATAGGCCGCAAAGAGCACCAGCGCGCCGAGGCCGGCTGAGCCGATGGCATAGCCCTTGGTCACCGCCTTTGTGGTGTTGCCAACCGCGTCGAGCGCGTCCGTGGATTTGCGGACTTCAGGCGGCAGATGCGCCATCTCGGCAATGCCACCAGCATTGTCGGTGACCGGGCCGAAGGCATCGAGCGCCACGATCATGCCGGCTAGACCGAGCATGGTCGTGACGGCGATCGCTGTGCCGAAGAGACCGGCGAGCTGGTAGGTCGCGATAATACCGCCTACGATGACAATTGCTGGCAGCGCCGTCGATTCGAGCGATACGGCGAGGCCCTGGATGACGTTGGTGCCATGGCCGGTGACGGACGCCTGGGCGATGGAATTGACCGGGCGCTTGTTGGTGCCGGTGTAGTATTCGGTGATCACCACGATCAGCGCCGTGACGACGAGACCGAGTACTCCGCAAAGGAACAGATTGAAACCGGTGATGTCAATGCCGGCAACCGTGCCGATCGATCCCCAGCCAATGGTCAGCGACGTCGCACCGCCAAGGCCAATGATCGACAGTGCTCCGGTGACAATCAGGCCCTTGTAAAGCGCGCCCATGATCGAGCCATTGGTGCCGAGCTTGACGAAGAATGTCCCGATGATCGAGGTCAGGATGCAGGCACCGCAGATCGCCAGCGGATAGATCATCGCGATATCGAGCATGGCCGAACCGGCGAAGAAGATGGCGGCCAGGACCATGGTAGCAACAACTGAGACGGCATACGTTTCGAAAAGATCGGCCGCCATGCCGGCGCAGTCGCCGACGTTGTCGCCGACATTATCGGCAATCGTGGCCGGGTTGCGCGGATCGTCTTCCGGAATACCGGCTTCCACCTTGCCGACGAGGTCGCCGCCGACATCCGCACCCTTGGTGAAGATACCGCCGCCGAGGCGGGCGAAGATCGAGATCAGCGATGCACCGAAGCCGAGTGCGACCAGCGCATCGATGACTTCGCGCGAGCCGCTTGCATGACCGAGGATGACTGTCAGGATGTAGAAATAGATCGACACACCGAGCAGTGCGAGGCCCGCAACGAGCATGCCGGTGATCGCACCGGACTTGAAGGCGATGTCGAGACCGGCAGCCAGACTATGCGAGGCGGCCTGGGCGGTGCGCACATTGGCGCGGACCGAGACATGCATGCCGATGAAACCGGCAGCACCCGACAGAACGGCGCCGATCAGGAAGCCGATGGCTGCCGTGGCGGACAGAAGAAACCAGGTGGCGACGAAAACGACGGCGCCGACGATCGCGATGGTCAGGTATTGCCGAGTGAGGTAAGCCTGCGCACCCTCGCGTATATAGCCTGCAATTTCCTGCATTCGGGCGTTGCCCTGGTCTGCTGCCAGTACCGAGCGCGTGGCCCAGACTGCATAGACCACGGACAGAAGCCCGCATAAAATTACGCCTAGAAGAACCGTCATTCGCAATACCCTCCCGTATTGCCCGCGCCTCACTCACCGCGGGCGACCTTGCGTGGACTCAAGGCCCCCTCCACCGAGACCCCGCCGCCGCGAGGCGAGATTGCGTTGCGGTTTCCGTGGCGTCAAGTCCGCATATTTCGCAGTGCGGAGGGAACCTAGGCCGGCTTTCGCGATGCGGCACGCAGCTGAAGCAGCACGAGGATCAGGCAGAGGATCGTGACAGGCCAGATCAGGAGGTTCATCACCGACCAGCCGAAGGCCGTGAAAACCTTGCCGGATGAGAAAGAGGAAAGCGCCACCGTCGAGAACAGAATGATGTCGTGGAACCCTTGCACCTTGTCTGCCTCTGCCGGCCGGTAGCTCGAAGCAACGATGGCGGTAGCGCCAATAAAACCGAAGTTCCAGCCAATACCGAGGAGCACGAGCGCACCCCAGAAATTCCAGAGTTCAACGCCCATATGCGCGACGATCGCGCAGGCCATCAGGATCAGGAGCCCGGCTCCAACCACTTTTTCGGCACCGAAGCGGCCGATCAGCATGCCGGTAAAAAAGCTCGGTGCGAACATCGCAATCACGTGCCACTGGATGCCGAGCGTTGCGAGTTCGGAGGAAAAGCCGCAGCCGATGACCATGGCAAGCGGCGCTCCGGTCATCATGAAGGTCATCAGCGCATAGGAACTGATGCCGCAGATCATGCCGGTCGCAAAGCGCTGGGTCATGACGATTTCACGCAGAGGCCGGGTCGGCTCATCACCCGCCGCCTTCACATTCAGCGCCGGAAGCTTGAGGAAATAGAGCGCAACAATGGCACATAGCAGGAGGGGCACCATGCCGAGAAAGGCCCCGGCAAAGGTCACGGGCGCCAGGGCATCCTTGAGCCAGATCGCCACTTGAGGACCCAAGATGGCCGAGACGATCCCGGCGGCCAAAATCCACGAGATCGCCTTGCCCTTATAGAAACTGGGGGACGCGTCGGCCGCTGCAAAGCGGATCTTTTGGGTGAAACCGCCACAAAGCCCCATCAACATCAATGCGAATGCGAAGAGCCAGAAATCGGACCTGATCAGTGCGAAGGCAGCAAGCGCACTGCCAAGGGCACCCGTCAGCGCGCCGACCATGAAGCTTTCACGCCGGCCGAGAAAGCGCGAGGCGAGCGCCACAACGACCGCACCGACGGCAACACCAATGTTAAAGCCAGTGAGCGGCGCTGTCGCCAACGACTTGTCGGCGCCGAGCATTTGGAAACCGGCAAGGCCACCAACGGAAAATGCCAGCGGTGGACCCGAGCCCAGAATCGCCTGGGCCACAGAAAGAAGCCCGACATTGCGCTTGGCGGACGACAGTTGTTTTTCAAGGCCGCCCTGCGCCGTCGCATTCATGTCGATCTGTCCTATTTCTGCGCCGGAACGCGCACCTGCTTTGCAATACGATCGAGCACGGCGTTGACCAGCTTCGGCTCGTCATCGGGGAAGAAGGCCTGCGCGATCTCGACATATTCCGTTACGATGACGGCGATCGGCACATCCTTGCGCTCGATCAATTCGAAAGCCCCGGCGCGCAAAATTGCGCGCACCGTGCTGTCCATGCGCGACAGGGACCAATCGTCCTGCAAGGCCTGGCGGATCAGCGGGTCGATCTTCGTCTGGTCGCGCACCACCCCGGCCACGATGGACCGGAACCAGGAGGCATCCGCCTTCAGATAGGTGTCGCCATCGACTTCCTGGCCGAGGCGGTGGGCTTCGTATTCTGCCACCACTTCGAGCACGCCAGAACCGGCAATATCCATCTGATAAAGAGCCTGGACGGCAGCGAGGCGCGCAGCACCCCGCTGGTTCGCCGTCTTCACTGGCTGCTTGCCTTCACCCGTCGTCATCGTTCAACCACCCAGTTTCGTCTTCAGGGCGATCATGCTCAAAGCCGCCCGTGCGGCAAAGCCGCCCTTGTCTTTCTCACTGCGCTTGACGCGCGCCCAGGCCTGCGCCTCATTCTCAACCGTCATGATGCCGTTGCCGATGGCGAGCGATTCCGAGACTGCAAGATCCATCAGTGCGCGCGAGGATTCGTTCGCGACGATGTCGAAGTGATATGTCTCTCCGCGAATAACCATGCCGAGCGCGACAAAGCCGTCATAGACGGTGCCTTCGTCGTCTGCCGCATCAAGCGCCATGGCGATTGCTGGTGGAATTTCGAGAGCGCCAGGCACCGTTACAACGTCATAAGTGGCACCGACCTCGTCCAACGCATGCTTGGCGCCGTCGAGAAGTGCATCCGACATGTCATCGTAGAAGCGTGCCTCGACGATCAGCAAATGCGGCGAAGCCTTGTTCTTTCCCATGGTCCGATCCGATCTGAATGTGATTTGTGGCCGCCTCGGCCCAACAGAAACGCGGTCAAACCACGCCGTATCGTTGATGGCAAGTGTTTTCGCGCGGGAGCTGGAATGCGTTGGCGGATGCGTAGCCACCGCTGCTTCGCACTGCCTCGCAATCCAACGGCCTGCGACACCCCGATCCGGGCGGAATTCAGGCAAGCTGGATGAAAAATATTTAATGAAAATCATAGACTTAGAAACTGGAAACGATTGGATGTCGTCCTTAACTTCGAGATGCAAGCGAGCGACGGGATCAACCGCCATCGCAACTTCCTCGAAAGGAACAGGACCATGAACCGCTTCGCAGTCATCCTCAGCGCATCCGCGCTCTCCGCAATCGCGTTCGGCACGGAGAGCAATGCCGCATCCTCCCATCATCCGTCAGGACACGCCGACACCAAGACGCAAGCGGCAGTCGACACGCTCTCGGCAGATCACTTCAAGGTCATCCGGCTCGATAAACTAAAGCACCATGACCCGGCCTGGAAGAGACACTCAGCGACGTCAACCTCGTCCCACGAAGCACGGCGGGTCCAGGCCTCGGTCATCGCCAATAAAACCCTGTCGCGAAAACTTCAGGCCAGCGGCATAGAACTGACCCATATCATTGCGGCCGACCGTAACGCCGATGGTGGCGTCACCTTCTATCTCCGCTAATTCTTCAAGCTGAACGGCATCTGTGCGGGGTGCTCGGATCGCACCCTCTGGAAGCCGCCCGGTTCTGTCTGGGAACAAACTTGCCTCACGGCCCGTTCTGTAATCGAAGGCGACGGACGATCCGTCTCCGGTCCACTGACACGATACAGGAGGCTTTCATGGGTCGCGGTATTCTTCTCTGGCTGATCGGCGTTCCGATCCCGCTCATCATTCTGATCATGCTGTTCTGGCGCTAAATCCAGGCAGACGCGGGCAACCGCTCAAAGATCTGCCGACGGTCCCGGCCGAAGTTTTGCTCATCAATCAGGGCAAATCCGGCCGGCACCCGACCGGGCAGCAGAGGTGACGGAATGCCCCCGGCGCCAACGGTTCCATCGCCGCCGAAAAGATGGATCCGGTCGACATGGCCACGGGCAAGCAGATCGGCCGCGACGCGCGCGCCACCTTCGACCATCAGCGAAGAAATCCCGCGCTGCGCCAGTGCTGCCAGCAAATCCTCGATGCCGTCGATCTCCATCACTTCCACGCCCATCGCGGCCAAGGCAGCACGGTTACCAACCGCGCCTCTCGACACCGCAAGAATCACAGGCACCTCGTTGGCAGACAGCGCAAGCTTGGAAGCCGGCGACAGTTCCGCGCGGCGATCAAGCACAATCCGAAGCGGCGAGGCGTGTTCAAGACCAGGCAGGCGAACGGTCAGTTCTGGATCATCCGCCATCGCCGTGCCGATCCCAACCAGGATGGCATCGCTTGAGGCGCGCAACCGATGTACCTCGTCTCGCGCTTCCTGACCCGTAATCCGGATCTGGCCTGCCCCTGTCGCACCCAACATGCCATCGCGCGAAACGGCAAGTTTCAGAGTCACTTGCGGCCGCCCCCTCGTCTGACGCATGAGGTATCCGGCCAGAGCCTGTCGCGCTTCCTTCTGCAATATCCCGATCGTTACCTCGATGTCGGCATCGGCAAGGATCTTCAATCCCTGGCCCGAGACACGCGGGTCGGGATCTGCCACCGCAACCACGACGCGGGCGATCCCCGCCCTTATCAGGGCATGGGCGCAGGGCGGTGTCTTGCCATGATGCGAGCAGGGTTCGAGCGTGACATAGGCGGTCGCTCCCCTCGCCTTTTCGCCGGCCTCGGCGATGGCCTGAGGCTCGGCATGCGGACGTCCACCGCGTGCGGTCACGCCACGTCCGACAATCTCATCATTGCGGACGATGATGCAGCCGACCGATGGATTCGGCCCGGTTTGCCCCAGATGCGTGAGCGACAACGCGATCGCCTCGCGCATGTACGTTTCGTCTCGTGCCGTGATCGACACTTGCCTCAATCCGCAGTGCTGTCGCGCGAGATCTTCGCATTGATCTCAGCGATCACGTTTTCGAAGTCCTCGGCATGGGAAAAATCGCGGTAGACGGAGGCGTAGCGGACGAAGGCAACATCATCGAGGGTCTTCAGGGCTTCCAGAACCTGGAGGCCGATTTCCTCGGACGAAATTTCGGTTTCGCCGGAACTTTCCAGTCGACGAACGATGCCGGAGACGGCGCGCTCGATACGCTCGCCATCCACCGGCCGCTTTCGCAGTGCGATCTGGAAAGACCGCACCAGCTTGTCGCGTGCAAAGGGCGCCTTGCGACCGGTCTTTTTGAGGACCATCAGTTCGCGCAGCTGCACCCGTTCGAAGGTGGTGAAGCGACCGCCGCAATCCGGACAGATACGCCGCCGACGGATGGACGTATTGTCCTCCGCCGGTCGCGAATCCTTGACCTGGGTTTCATCAGATCCACAGAAGGGGCAGCGCATCAGCGTCCAGCCTTACATGTAGGGGTACATCGGGAAGCGATCGGTCAGGCCGACGACCTTCTCGCGAACGGCTGCCTCGACGGCTGCATTGCCCTCATCCGAGTTGGCGACCTTAAGACCGTCGAGAACTTCGACGATCAGATTGCCGATCTCGGTGAACTCGGCTTCCTTGAAACCGCGCGTCGTACCGGCCGGGGTTCCGAGACGGATACCGGAGGTGACGAAGGGCTTTTCCGGGTCGAAGGGGATGCCGTTCTTGTTGCAGGTGATGTAGGCGCGGCCGAGGCCGGCTTCTGCCCGCTTGCCGGTGGCGTTCTTCTTGCGAAGGTCAACGAGCATCAGGTGGTTGTCGGTGCCGCCCGAGACGATATCGAGATTGTGGCTGATCAGCGTCTCGGCCAGAACCTTGGCGTTCTTGACGACCTGAGCCGCATAATCCTTGAACTCCGGCTTCAGCGCTTCACCGAAGGCAACGGCCTTTGCGGCGATGACATGCATCAGCGGACCGCCCTGGAGACCTGGGAAGACGGCCGAGTTGAACTTCTTCGCCAGATCCTCGTCATTGGTGAGGATCATGCCGCCGCGCGGACCACGCAGCGACTTGTGGGTCGTGGAGGTCGCAACGTGGCAATGCGGGAACGGCGACGGATGCTGACCACCGGCGACCAGACCGGCGATGTGCGCCATGTCGACCATCAGGTAGGCGCCAACCGAATCGGCGATCTCGCGGAAACGCTTCCAGTCCCAGGTGCGGGAATAGGCGGTGCCGCCGGCGATGATCAGCTTCGGCTTGAACTGTTCGGCCTTCTTGGCGACGTCTTCCATGTCGAGCTGGTGGTCGTCTTCACGCACGCCGTAGGAAACGACGTTGAACCACTTGCCGGACATGTTGACCGGTGAACCATGGGTCAGGTGACCGCCCGAGTTCAGGTCGAGGCCCATGAAGGTGTCGCCCGGCTGCAGCAACGCCAGGAAGACGGCCTGGTTCATTTGGCTACCGGAGTTCGGCTGAACGTTGGCGAAATTGACGCCGAAGAGCTTCTTGGCGCGTTCGATCGCGAGTTCTTCGGCGATATCGACGAACTGGCAGCCGCCGTAGTAGCGCTTGCCCGGATATCCCTCAGCATACTTGTTGGTCATGATCGAGCCCTGGGCTTCGAGCACGGCGCGGGACACGATGTTTTCCGAGGCGATCAGTTCGATCTCGTGCCGTTGGCGACCAAGTTCCTTCTCGATCGCACCAAAAATGTCCGGATCGGATTCAGCAAGGGGGCGAGAGAAGAAGGCATCGTTGTTCGACATGATCGCAGGCTCCTCAAAGAGTTTGATGCTGTCGGGTATTAACGTTCCGCAGTGATGAGAGCAATACGGAGAACGACATTTGCGGATCAATTGACGCGGGCATGGTGTCGCGCCTGACTTTTACGGCGAAACGCTGTCAATGGCGTCAAACAGAAATGCCGCACCTTTCGGCGCGGCATGAAATGTCTAGCGTCTCTGCCGGCTCTTATTGCGGCAGGATGTCGTCTTCGACGGAGCCCGCGACCTGCTCCTGACCGATATTGGTCTGCAGCGCCAGCTGCGCATCGCCGTCCTTCTCGTAGATATCGTCGCGGAACTGCACGACACCGTTCTTGGAAGACCAGGCTGTGAGATAGACCCAGTGGACGCCGATCTCGTCCGAAACCTTGATCGGCGTATTGACGCGGCTGGCGATAACCCGCTCGATTTCCTGGCGGCTCCAGCCGGGCGTGTTCTTGAGCACCCAAACCACAACGTCGCGGACGTTCTGGATACGCACACAGCCCGAGGATTCGAAACGCATCAGCTTGTTGAACAGGCCCTGCGTCGGCGTGTCATGCATGTAGACGGCATCAGGGCTCGGGAAGTTGATCTTCGTCGAGGACATGGCGTTGATCTTGCCCGGGTCCTGCCGGAACATCAGGTTCGGCGCCTTGGGCGCGAACCAGTCGATGCTCTCCGGCGACACTTCATTGCCCTGGCCGTCGATCAGACGAATGGCGTTCCGCGTCAGATAGGTCGGATCCTTCTGCATCAACGGCACGATGTCCTTTTCGACGATCGAGCGAGGAGCAGTCCAGTAAGGATTGAGAATGATGTCGGAAACCTTGGAGCTGACCAGCGGCGACGGACGGCTGATGCGGCCGACGATCGCGGTGTTGCGCAGGGCAACCTGGTCGTTTTCAACGGCTTCGACATAAGCGGCCGGAATGTTGACGACGATGTAACGCTGCTCGAGCGGCTTGGACAGGACATCCTGGAGACGCTGCAGGTTCACGTTCAGCTGGTTCAGGCGCATGTCGGCGGAAATGTTCAGTGCCTTCAGCGAGAATTCGCCGAGCACACCATCTTCCGGCAGGCCGTGCCGCGCCTGGAAGCGTTTGACCGCACCATCGACATACGAGTCGAAGGAGTTGGACATGCCGGCTTCCTGCGGCAGGTCGCCCGAAATCATCAGGCGCTGGCGGAGCGCCTGCACGGCCGGATCGGTGACGCCAAGCTGGAGCTTGGCACCCGTATTGACCTGTGGCCAGCCGCCATTCGAGACGATGATCTGATACTGGGCGATTGCCTGCTGGATGTTGCCAAGATTGGTCGGGCTCAGCATGGCCGTGTTCGACACAATCGCCGTCCCCGTGCGGGACGCCTTGGCATCGAACTGGTCGTCCCAGTTGCCGCGGCGCGGCGCATTGATCAGTTCGTCGACGGGCGTCTGAGCCGCGGCCTGGCCTGCAATCGCCGCGACACCGGCTGCAGCGGCACCGCGCAGAAGCGACCGACGCGAAAGATCAACAATTCCAGATTTCTTGGACATATTACCTACCGTTTCATCCTGAACCAGAACCGAACGCATAGCGCGCCATGGTTAACAAAGCGCCGCCAGAGAGGGCGCAAGACGCGTCACGGGATCGATCAGAGGCTGTCGAAACACCCGTTTTACTCGTTCCGGCGGTCCCATATCAATATGGCCAATTCGTGTCAGGGGCCTGCCAGTCACAAGACCGTGTGGTCCACAACATCATCATGTGATCAACGCATGACAAAACCGGAGGCTTCTATCGAAGCTTCCGGTTTGCGCGGTGGATCGCTGTCTGGAGGTCTGCGAGTAAAGGCTCAGAGGCGATAGAGGATCTGGTCGTTCCAGAAACGATCAAGACGCTGCAACAGCTTGTTCATCTGGGTGAAGTCGTCTGCGCCGATGCCGCCGACCTTCTGGATCGAACCGATATGACGCTCATAGAGCTTGGCGACGATTTCGGCGATCTCCTGCCCCTGATCGGTCAGGCTGATACGAACCGAACGGCGATCGACACGCGAGCGCTGGTGGTTGATAAAGCCGAGGTCGACCAGCTTCTTGACGTTGTAGGAGACGTTGGAGCCGAGATAGTAGCCACGCGAACGAAGCTCGCCGGCGGTCAGTTCCGAATTGCCGATGTTGAACAGGAGGAGAGCCTGGACAGCATTGATATCGGAGCGCCCCTTGCGGTCAAACTCGTCCTTGACGACGTCGAGGAGGCGGCGGTGAAGACGCTCCACGAGATGCAGGGACTCGAGGTAGAGCGAGCGGATGGTTTCTTCTTGCGGGTCGAGCGAAGCCGCCTGGGGCTTGAGCTTGGTGTTCATGTTGTCTGCCTCACTGTTTTGTTTGGCGGTGTTGGTTTTTTCTCCCGCCTTGATGAGGACAGTATCCAATGCACATAAAATTCTATTTAAAACGCAGGCTTAACAGAGGCTTACCGAGCTCTGTCTAGAGATCAGGGTAAATCAACCGTTATAGCTTCCTGCTTGTGTCTGTTCTCGAGCCACAACGCCAGGCGGAAAGCGAGATAGACGACGGCCACCGTACCATGCATGACGACCGCAAGCGGATTGTGACCGAAGATATGTGGCCATACGGCAAACATCAGGATCTGGCCGCCTGCAGCCAGGATCCACATGACCGGACCCCAGGAGCCCGCGAGCCACAGACCAAGGGCTGCAACCGGGAACATGACAGCGAGGCTTGCGCCGGCGACACGCCAGGGAAGATTGAGAAGATCGAAGCGGCCGAGACCGTTATGACTGTAGCCGACAAGCATGGCCCAATACTGCAGCCCGAACCAAAGGCAGGACACGGCGACAATGCGCTGAAAGATCACGAAGCCAAGTTCGGTCAGACTGCGGCGGGGCGAGGAAGACGAATCGTGAGCCATGCGCCAAGAATAGGGTGCCGGAGGGGTTACCGCCAGCGCCAGACCGCACAGACCACAAAGACCCTTGGTCGCAGCCCAATGGTTTTGCATGCCGGCTGCCACATGGTATCAGCACGATCGACACAACGGAGAAGGTTCGATCATGGACAAGACACATCTCGTCGACGAGGTCACGGGTCATCGCCGCATGCGGCGGCTGCGCAAGGCCGACTGGCAGCGCCGCATGGTGGTGGAAAACCGGCTGACGGTGGATGATCTGATCTGGCCGATCTTCGTCGTTCCCGGCACAGGGATCGAAGAGCCGATCGCGGCGATGCCCGGCGTCAACAGGCTGAGTGTCGACAAGGCGGTCGAAGCGGCAAAGCGTGCGGCCGATCTCGGCATCCCGGCGCTGGCCACCTTCCCCAATGTCGAAATGGAACTGCGCGACGAGACCGGATCCGAAGTTCTGAAGACGAACAATCTTCTCAATCAGGTGACTGCCGCCATCAAGAAGGCTGTGCCCAATATTGGCGTCATCACGGATGTGGCCCTCGATCCGTTCACCAGTCATGGCCACGACGGGATCTTACGCGATGGCGAGATCGTCAATGATGAAACCGTCGACCAGCTGGTCAGGGCGGCCATCGCCCAGGCCGATTCCGGCTCGGACATCATCGCCCCCTCGGATATGATGGACGGCCGCATCGGCGCGATCCGCCGGGGCCTGGATGCCGCCGGCCACCAGGATGTCGGCATCATGTCCTATGCGACGAAGTTTGCGTCCTGTTATTACGGCCCCTACCGCGAAGCGATATCGACGAGTGGACTTTTGAAGGGTGACAAGAAGACCTACTACATCGATCCCGCCAATGGCACGGAAGCGCTGAGGGATGCGGCGCTCGACGTCGAGGAAGGCGCTGACATGCTGATGGTCAAGCCCGGCCTGCCCTATCTCGACATCTGCTGGCGCCTCAAGGACAGCTTCGGGCTTCCGGTCTTCGCCTATCAGGTTTCCGGAGAGTACAGCCAGATCAAAGCGGCGGCCGCCAATGGCTGGATCGACGGGGAGCGTGCCATGCTGGAAACCTTGCTCTGCTTCAAGCGCGCCGGCTGTGACGGCATTCTCAGTTATTTTGCCATGGATGTCGCACGACTTCTGGCGAAACAGGGCTAGCATACAAGGCGCGTTGTATTTCGGCCCTTTGCTTCCCATATCAGGCGGACAAACGAAGGAGCCAATACAGATGAGCCTCGATAGCAATTCGTCCTATGCCGCACCCGAAGACTGGCGCGCCTACAGCGGCGTGCTGTCGAGACGGGTGTTCGCCTTTCTTGTCGACTACCTGTTCGTCGGGCTCCTCTGGATTCCGGCGGCCGTCGTGGTCTTCTTCCTCGGTATCCTGACGCTGGGGCTCGGGTGGTTCCTCTATCCGATCCTGTTCTTCGTCGTTGCCGGGCTCTATTTCGGCCTGTCGCTCGCCGGCGCATCGCAGGCAACACCCGGCATGCGAATGATGGGGATCGCAATGGTGCGGCTCGACGGACGGAAGATCGATTTCGTCACCGCAATCGCCCACCTCGCATTGTTCTGGATCCTGAATTCGGTTCTGACACCCCTCATCCTGCTTGCCGGCCTCTTCATCGAGCGCTCGCGTCTGGTCCATGACCTTTTGCTCGGCACGGCCGCAGCCCGCACCTATTGACGGGTAAAAGCGCCGGCCTCGGCCCAGTCGGCCGGGCCGGCGCTTCTTCAGGTTGACCTTTTGCGATCTTGCTCCATCCTAGTCCCATGGCAGAGCACAGGATTCTACTCAAAGGATGATGAACACCCAGACCTCCCCTTCCCCGCAATTTTATCTGACGGCGCCTGCGCCGTGCCCTTATCTCGCGGGAGAAATGGAGCGGAAGGTCTTTACCCATCTTGTCGGGCAGAGGGCGACCGAGATGAACGACCTTCTGACGCAAGGTGGATTTCGCCGTTCACAGAACATTGCCTACAGGCCTGCCTGCGAATCCTGCCGCGCCTGCATATCGGTGCGCATCCTCGTCAATGAATTCGAGACGGGACGATCTTTCAGACGCGTTGAAAATCTCAACCGCGACGTCATCGCCACTGTCTTTCCCGCTCAGCCATCGACCGAACAATTTTCGCTGTTTCGCCGCTATCTCGACGCCCGGCACCAGATGGGCGGCATGTCGGATATGTCAGCGCTCGACTATGCGATCATGGTCGAAGACAGCCACGTGCAGACGCGTGTCGTCGAATACCGGCTGCGCAATCCCGGTGACGGCATCAGCGGCCAACCCAAGGGTGAACTGATCGCCGTTGCACTCACAGACCTGATGAGTGACGGTCTGTCGATGGTCTATTCCTTCTACAATCCAGCGATGGAAAATCGTTCGCTGGGCACAATGATCGTGCTCGACCATATCCGGCGCGCCCGCACACTCGGTCTGCCGCACGTCTATCTGGGCTATTGGGTAAAGGGCTCGCAGAAGATGGGTTACAAGACCCGCTTCCAGCCGCAGGAGCACCTGCTCAACCAGGGCTGGACGCGTTTCGAACCGGAAGCCTGACGGCAATGCATCATGAAAAAAGCGGCGAAGCCTTTCGGTTTCGCCGCTTTGTTATCTCAGGTCACAGGAAGCCTGCGCAGCTTAGGACAGCTTGCGAATGATCCCGTAAACGATATTGCGGTTTGCGCCAAAACGAATGCTGCAATCGACGTCCAGGCCTTCGGTTGTCGCACGCATGATCCGCCACATGTCTTCTTCCGAACGCAGAAGCAGCGCCCAGTTCATGAAGGTCTCCATGTAGCCGTCGTCGGCGATATCATCGGCGAAGTTGGCGAACAGGAACGTACCGTGCGGCTTCAGCATCTGCAGGCAGCGCTGCGAGAGCTTGATCGCCACTTCATCGGCCAGATAATCGTAAAGACCGGCGGCGTAGACGAAGTCGAACTTGCCGAGCGCCTGCGGGCGCATCAAGACCGTACGGACGGAGCCGTCGACGGCTTCTACGGCCGTTCCAGCATATTCGCTGGCGACGGCACCGACGCTCAGCGGATCCTGATCCAGTGCCACCCAACGCTTGATCGTTCCGTTCTTCAGCGCCTGGGACATGGCGGCTTCGCGAAGATGACCCGCGGCGATGGTCAGGATTTCGGCTTCGCCACCACGCGAAGAGGCAACGTCGTCAACATACTGCGCCAGCAGATCACGGCGTTCGCGCACGGCCACGCAAGCCGGTGACTGGCTGGTAAAACCGTGAACTTCCTTACCCATCGGGCTTGCAGCATCCAGCGCCGGCTGGACGCTCGGGTGGCCGTAGATGAAATCGAGCAAGCCGGCATCGCCAGAATAACCGCGTGGCTTCTCAAAAGACCAGCGCGTGAAGGGATCCGCATGAAAATGGCGAGCGATATCGTGGTTCTGCGCGAGCGGGATCAGCTGTTCCCAGATCTTGGGTGCGATGCGATTGCGCAGCACGTGGAGACCACCGAGCAAACGCTGCATGATCAGGCCAACCGGCGTCTCCTGCTGGAACTGCTGTTCTGCAACCCGAAGGTGAAGAGCCATCTCGGCGCGGGCCTCTTCAAGCGCACGCTGGTCGATCGGGCTCGATGATGAGAAAACTTCGTTAGCAATGGAGTCCGGAGTGATCAGGCTTTCGCCATCAAATGCAGTATCCAAATCGCGCATTCTTGCGCTCCCCTATTAATTTCAACGGTGTTAATACTTCATAAACCATAAGGGGAATTGCTGCACCTTGCACGCCGATTTTATGTAGTCGTTAAAACATAGTTAACGGATGTTGCGCTTAAGTTGATCCGGAGCCGCGCGATGATCACGCAACAAGTGGAGCAGATAATGAACCGGGGCAGAAATGACCCAGAACGCTCTCGACCTGGTGCGCGTCAAACCGCAGAATTGAAAGCTCTGTACAAGAGCGAGCGTGGCGCCACGCAGGTCCGCGAGACCCGGCTGGGTCTCTGGCTCGCGGCTGGCGTGTATCTTTTGTTCGGCATATCTGACGCGCTGCTAATTCCCGACGTTGCTAATCAGACGGTCATGGCGCGATTCCTGGTTGCATTTTCGTCGATGGCGGTCATGGAGATTCTCGCGGCCACGCGGGTGCATCCGAAATGGTCTGACATGACGTGTGCGGCCGCCGTGGTTACCGCCTATCTCGGATGGCTGGTTGCAGCGATTGGCACACAATCGGTCGACAATTTCCGCTTTTACATGATCTTTGGCACCATCTTCATGATGAGCGCCAATCTGTTCTTCAATTTGTTTTTCCGCCTGTCGGTGATCACTTCAGCGATCATCCTGATGATTTTCATCGGCAGCTTGCACTTTGCGCCTATTCTTGAGCCTGATCAGCAATTCGTTCTCATCCTGTTCTACAGCTCCTGCTTTGTATTCACATCATACGTAAACTGGAAGTTGAATGAAGAACGCTATCACGTCTTTCTGAACGCGCTTGAGGCTGCCCACCAGCACAAAGAGTCGGTGGAGCGCGGCGCAGCACTCGAGCGCCTGTCCAACACCGACTACCTGACCGGTGTGGACAACAGGCGGGCTGTCGACAAGCATCTTCGAGATCTCTGGAGTGAATGGCAGCGGGAGGGGCGCGCCTTTGCGGCAATTCTGGTAGACGTCGACTTCTTCAAAAAATACAATGACTTCTACGGCCATCAAGCCGGCGATCGATGCCTCATTCTGGTGGCTACGAGCCTGCAGGAAGCGATGAGGCCACTCAATGCGACAGTCGGTCGATTTGGCGGCGAGGAGTTCATCGTGCTGGCGCGTGTCGATAGTCGCGAGCAGGCCGCAGCCTATGCCGAGGTCATCCGCGCAACGGTCGAGAACCTGGCACTTGTCCACAGCCATCGACGCGATGGACAGGAAATAGTCACCGTCAGCGTCGGCGCCTCCCTCACCCGCCCCCAGACAGGGCCGAAACTGGAGCGGCTGATCGATGAAGCGGACCGTGCGCTTTACAATGCCAAGCTGAACGGCCGCAACTGCGTGCGTGTTTTCAATCCTACCGATCCGCAGACCAGCGACGAAAACGAGAATATCGCTGCAACCCTGAGGATTGCCATCCGCAGCGACCTCATTCACATGGTCTACCAGCCGATCTTCGACATGCGGACCAATCGCCTTGAAGGCGTCGAGTCCTTGATGCGGATGAAGATGGCGGATGGCACGCCGCTCTCCCCCAGCCAGTTCATCCCCGTGGCAGAGCGCACTGGCGCCATTGTCGAGCTTGGCCATTGGGCCATTCGGCGCGTTTGCGAAGAGGTGCTCGTACCCGGGCATGCGTCGCTGGTCAGCGTCAACGTGTCAGCGACACAGTTGATGTCACGCGGCTTTGCCCTGTCCGTCTCCACCATCCTGGAGGAGACCGGCGTCTCGGGCACGCAGCTTGCCTTCGAAATCACGGAAGGCATCGACATGGAAGGGCAGTCGGACGTCATCCGCTGCATCACCGACCTGCAGGCACTCGGCATCCGTATCTGGCTCGACGACTTCGGCACCGGCTTTGCCGGCCTGTCCTGGCTCCGGCTCTTCCCGTTTGATACCGTCAAGATCGACCGGTCGTTCCTGCAGGATACCCGCCGGCCAGCGGGCCGCGCCATGCTGGAAGATATTATCCGCCTCATCCGCAATCGCGGCCTGAAAATCCTGATCGAAGGTGTTGAAAGCGCCGACCATGTCGAACTGATGCGTGAACTCGGCATCGAATTCGGCCAGGGCTATTTTCTGGGACGGCCAGGAGCCGTCGCCGATATTCCATTGGTCGGCAATATCAAGAAAACAGGCACCAAGCGCTTCTGATCGCGGATCTGCTTCCAACACCCGCTCTATCGATCAAACGACAAAGCCGGCCATGAATGGCCGGCTTTGTCGTATTCTAGCCCCTACACCAGATGGGTTTATCCAGAGAACTTGCCGCTGCGGGGGAAGCCCTTCGGCACGGTTCGTCCTGCAGTGGCCCGGTCACCCATCCATTCCAGGAGTTCATCCTTGGACTTGAGGAATGTACGCCCTGCGCTGTCCGCCCAGGTCAGACCGTCTGCGATGGCAAAGCACTTCACATCAGACACGCCACCATCCTTGTAGCGCTGCAGACGAACGCCCTTGCCGCGCGTCATTTCCGGAATCTGGACCAGCGGGAAGACGACCATCTTTCGGTTCTCGCCGACAACGGCCACATGGTCGCCGGAAACCTGAACGACGAGGCGTGTCTCGTCCGGCATGCCAACATTCATGATCTGCTTGCCCTTGCGGGTATTGGCAATGACTTCGCCTTCCGCCACCACGAAGCCGTTGCCGGCTGTCGAGACTAGGAGGAGTTTCCGGCTTGCATCATGCACGAAAGCGGTCAGCACATCCTGGTCGTTTTCCATGTCGACAATGATGCGCAGGGGCTCGCCATGGCCGCGGCCGCCCGGCAATTTGTCGCCACCGAGCGTGTAGACCTTGCCACCGGTTGTAACGATCAGGATCTTGTCGGTGGTCTGGGCCGGGAACGCCACCTTCAGCCCGTCGCCTTCCTTGAAGGTCAGCGACGAGGTATCGGCAATATGGCCCTTCAAGGCCCTGATCCAGCCCTTTTCCGAGATGACGACCGTGATCGGCTCCTTCTCGATCATGGCCTGCTGAATCGCTTCAACATCGGCATCTGGCGCGTCGGCAAACAGCGTGCGGCGGCGGCCAAGCTCCGTTGCCTTGGCATATTTCTTCTTCACCTCGCCGATTTCCCAGGCGACCGTCTGCCACTGCTTTTCCGGTGAAGCGAGCAAGGATTCGATCTCGGCTTTCTCTGCCGAAAGTTCCTCATGCTCCTTGCGGATCTCGAATTCCTCGAGCTTGCGCAAATTGCGCAGCCGCATGTTGAGGATGGCTTCGGCCTGATTGTCCGTCAGGTCCCAGCGCGCGACCATCACCTGCTTCGGCTCATCCTCCTCTCGGATGATCCGGATCACCTCGTCAAGGTTGAGGTAGGCGATCAGCAGGCCGCCGAGAATTTCGAGGCGACGGTCGATGGCCGCAAGGCGGAACATCGAGCGCCGGACAAGGACCTCCTTGCGATGGGCGAGCCATTCCGCAAGAACGTCACGCAGCCCCATGACCTTGGGCACCTTACCCTGGGACAGCACGTTCATATTGAGCGGAATACGGCTTTCGAGCTCGGTCAGCTTGAACAGCGATTCCATCAGCAACGTCGCGTCGACGGTCCGGCTTTTCGGCACCAGCACGACGCGCACATCCTCGGCGCTTTCGTCGCGGATGTCCTCCAGCAAAGGCAAGCGGCGCGCGATCAGCAATTCGGCGATCTTCTCGATCAGGCGCGACTTCTGCACCTGGAAGGGGATCTGTGTGACGACGATCTGATAACCGCCGCGGCCGAGATCCTCGATCTCCCACTTGGCACGAACGCGAAAACCGCCGCGACCGGTACGGTAGGTTTCGAGCATCGATGCCCGGCTTTCGACGATGATCCCACCGGTCGGAAAGTCAGGCCCCTCGATGCCGCCACGCTCGGGATGGGCCGGATCGGCAAACAGTTCCTCGACGGTCGCCTCGGGGTTCTTGATCAGGTGAAGCGCTGCGTCGCAGAGTTCGTGGGCATTGTGTGGCGGAATCGACGTCGCCATGCCGACCGCAATGCCGGAGGAACCGTTGGCAAGCAGGTTCGGAAAGGCGCCGGGCATGACGACAGGTTCGTCGTCTTCCTCGTTATAGGTCGGCCGGAAGTCGACTGCGTCCTGATCGATACCTTCGAGCAGGAGAGCCGCGACATCGGTCATGCGGGCTTCGGTGTAACGATAGGCAGCCGCGCTGTCGCCGTCGATATTGCCAAAGTTGCCCTGGCCGTCGACGATCGGATAGCGCTGTGAAAAGTCCTGCGCGAGGCGCACCAGAGCATCGTAAACCGACTGGTCGCCATGCGGGTGGAACTTACCGATGACGTCACCGACAATACGGGCGCACTTCTTGAAGGCCGAGTTCGGCCGAATGCCCATTTCGCTCATCGCATGGATGATACGACGATGCACGGGTTTCAACCCGTCACGAACGTCCGGCAATGCGCGGTGCATGATGGTCGACAGCGCGTAGGCGAGATAACGCTCTTCGAGCGCCGCCTTCAGATCGACCGGCTGAATGTTGTCGCCACCCTCATCGGGCGGAAGCTGATTTTTCCCCATGTGACTTGCCTAGACGAGCCGCAGCCAAACAGCAAGAAATCTGCGGATTCTCCCTGTGGATTAAGGGATTGTGACGGCCATCACCGCCTTGTTAAACAATCCCCACTAAGGCGAAACCTGTGGACGTTTTTCCAATCCCTTTTATAAGAACAGATGCGCGCCCGCTCCGCTGAAAAGCCCGGGCCCAGCCATCAAAGGAAGACCAGATGACCCTTAACCGATCCATGAAATCGCTCCTCGCAGGCGCAGCCATTATCGGCTTCGCGAGCCCGGCTCTCGCCCTTGATGGCCAGGACCTGCTGGCGAAAATCAATGCGTCCTATGCCGCTGGCGGTGGCACGCTATCGGCTGAATCCATCGAAGTGGATGGCAGCGACGTCACGATGAAGAACGTCAAGTTCAGCGTCGGCGCAGCCGGCACGCCTGGCGAAACTCCGCTGACGCTGAGCGAACTCTCGCTGCAGGGCGTCAGTGAAGAGGAAGGCGGCGCCTACCTCATCGAGAAGGTCGAATTCCCGGAAGTCGACTTCAAGGAAGACAAGACCAGCATCTCCGTGACCGAGCTTTATCTGTCCGGCGTCTACATCCCTGGCGATCCGAATGCCGAAGGCCTCGATTCGATCATGTTCTACGACGAGGCCCATAGCGGCCCCATCGACATCACAATCGATGGCAAGTCGGTTTTCAGCATGACGGAAGCCGTGGCCACCATGGGTCTTTCGGAAGACGAGAGCACCATGACCTTCGAAGCCAGCGCGACCGGCCTCAAGGCTGATCTCAGCACGATCGAGGATCCGAAGGCCAAGGAAGCCGTCGAAGCTCTGCAGCTCACCACACTTGACGGTTCGCTTAACATGTCGGGCAGCTGGGAAGTCGAAAGCGGCACGATCGAAGTTGACGACTATTCGATCGACTTCTCCAATGTTGGCAAGCTCAGCCTGGCGTTCAGCATGTCCGGCTACACGCTGGATCTCGTGAAGCAGCTGCAGGAACAGGCCCGCACGATGCAGGGCCAGCCGCAGGACGAACAGGCCCAGCAGGCCGCTGGCCTCGCCATGCTCGGCCTCGTCCAGCAGATGACGCTGGTCAATGCCAAGATTCGCTTCGAAGACGCCGGCATCACCAAGCGCGGCTTCGACTATGCCGGCAAGACGCAGGGCACCGACGGCAACCAGATGGCACAGATGGTCAAGGGCATGGTTCCCCTGCTCCTCGCCCAGGCCAATCTCGGCGCGCTGCAGAACGAGATCACGGCAGCCGTCAACAGCTATGTTGACGATCCGAAGGCCCTGACGATCGTGGCCGCTCCGGCAAGCCCGGTCGCCTTCCCGATGATCATGGGTGCTGCCATGGGCGCTCCGGACTCGATCCCGACGCTGATCGGCCTCAAGGTCACCGCGAACGACTGATCTGCCATCTGCTATGTCCATGACAGAAAGGCCCGGTTGCGAAAGCAGCCGGGCCTTTTCCTTGAGCCATCGTCAAAATGAAAAGGCCGGGATACCCCCCGGCCTCGCCATTTCAAAATCGTCGGACCCGATCAGTCCTTCTTCGGCTGCGGCACGACGCGCAGCGCGAGTTCGCGCAGCTGCGTGGGCGTTGCGGGCGATGGCGCGCCCATCAGCAGATCCTGGGCCTGCTGGTTCATCGGGAAGATCGAGATCTCACGCAGGTTCTTCGCACCGACGAGCAGCATAACCACGCGGTCGATGCCGAAGGCGCAACCGCCATGCGGAGGCGCGCCGTACTGGAAGGCGCGGTAGAGGCCGCCGAAGCGCTCTTCCACGTCCTGCTGGCTCAGACCCACCTTTTCAAACGCCTTGACCATCAGTTCCGGCGACTGGTTACGGATCGAGCCCGAGGCGATTTCGAAGCCGTTGCAGACCGCGTCGTACTGATAGGCCTTGAGCGTGAGCGGATCCTGGCTGTCGAGCGCCTCCATGCCGCCCTGCGGCATCGAGAAGGGGTTGTGGGCGAAGTCGATCTTCTTTTCTTCCTCGCTCCATTCGTAGAACGGGAAGTCGACAATCCAGCACATTTCGAAACGATCGCGGTCGACGAGGTTCAGCTCCTCGCCGGCGCGGGTGCGGGCTTCGCCAGCAAACTTGTAGAACTTCGACGGCTCACCGGCGACGAAGAAGGCGGCGTCGCCCGCTTCCAGGCCGAGCTGGGTGCGGATCGCTTCCGTGCGCTCTTCGCCGATGTTCTTGGCGAGCGGGCCGGAACCGGCGATCTTGCCGTCCTCTTCCTTCCAGAAGATGTAGCCGAGGCCCGGCTGGCCCTGACCTTGCGCCCAGGCATTCATGCGATCGCAGAATGCGCGCGAGCCGCCGGTCTTGGCCGGGATCGCCCAGATCTCGACCTTCGGGTTCGAGGCGATCATGCCAGCGAACACCTTGAAGCCGGAATCACGGAAGTGGTCGGTGACGCCTTCCATGATGATCGGGTTGCGCAGGTCCGGCTTGTCGGAGCCATATTTGCGGATCGCGACGTCGTAAGGGATGCGCGGCCATTCCTTGGTGACCGGCTTGCCTTCGGCGAACTGCTCGAAGACCGAGGTCATCATCGGCTCCATGGTCTGCCAGACATCTTCCTGGGTCACGAAGCTCATCTCGACGTCGAGCTGGTAGAACTCGCCCGGCAGACGGTCGGCGCGCGGGTCTTCATCACGGAAGCAGGGCGCGATCTGGAAGTAGCGATCGAAACCGGCCACCATCAACAGCTGCTTGTACTGCTGCGGCGCCTGCGGCAGCGCGAAGAACTGGCCTTCGTGGATACGCGAGGGCACGAGGAAGTCGCGCGCACCTTCCGGCGAAGAGGCGGTCAGGATCGGCGTCGTGTATTCGGCAAAACCGGCAGCGGCCATGCCATTGCGCATGGCAGAGACGATCTGGGTGCGCTTGACGATGTTCTTGTGCAGCGTCTCGCGGCGCAGATCGAGGAAGCGGTACTTCAGGCGCACGTCTTCCGGATAGTCAGGCTCGCCGAAGACCGGCAGCGGCAATTCCTTGGCCGCACCAAGGACCTCGATTTCCTGGGCGTAAAGTTCGATCTCGCCGGTTGCCATCGTCTTGTTGACGGTGTCGTCCGTGCGCGCCTTGACGAGGCCATCGATGCGGATGACCCACTCGCCACGCACGGTTTCGGCCAGCTTAAAGGCCGGGCTATCCGGATCGGCCACGACCTGGGTGATGCCATAGTGATCGCGCAGGTCGATAAAGAGCACGCCGCCATGGTCACGAACGCGATGGACCCAGCCCGACAGGCGGACGGTCTGCCCGACATCGGACTTGCGAAGAGCGGCACAGGTGTGGCTGCGGTAACGATGCATGATCAAGTATCCCGAATGTGACGGTCGAAAGGGCACCATCAAGACAGGCGCGCGACCGATAGAAAATCGGGCGGAAAAGCGCATGACACGCCTGATTTGTCAAGGCTGCGTGGTGTGTGAGAGGCGTCGTCTGGGTTTAACGGGTAGTGGAGTGCCCGAGGTCGGCGCGTCTTCAGTCCGACGACTTTTCGAACTTAGGAGATTGAAGCGACCAGAACTACTCGGCTCACCGACGACCACTCTCGGCCCGAAGCGGACATTCACGTCTGAAACGCTGAAGCCAACTTTGCAGCCGCATCGGTTATGGCGGCGGTCAAGGCTGTCACCCGAAAACATGCCTAAATCTGCGGCGGCACGATGTCCCATGAGCGCTATCAAACCGGCCGAGCAAAGCTCGGTGGTAAAACCTCTTTTCGTTGTTCATCTCGCTCTAATCAATGGCTGAAAGAGCGGTGTGGTCGCGTCTGGCGAATTCAAGATCCTGATGAATCATTCCAGCGGTGGGGCTGACACGAGTCTGGGAAGCGCTGCTGCGATGGCGTCAATCGCTAAGCGGACTTTTCGAGGCATATGTGGTGTCTGCAACCACAGCACTGAACAATCATAGTGAAAGCGTTGTTCACGGGACAACAACAGCGTCAGCTCGCCAGCCCCGATTCGATCTCGCACCAGCCAATAGGGAAGCCAAGCAATTCCCATGGAAGCAACGGCCGCATCGGCGATTGCGTCGAGATCGTCAAACCGCAGTCGGTGGTGCGGTGCAATGCGTAGGACAGGCAGATCACCGCGAGGGAAAAGCCATGGCGCAACTCCACCTGCGCGGCGATATACGAGTGCATGGTGATTGTTAAGGTCCTGAAGCTGTTCTGGCGTTCCGTAGGTCGCAAGATAGGAAGGTGAGGCACAAACCACCATCTGCTGGCGCGCAATGAGGCGAGAAATGATACCTGCCCTGTTTTCTAGTTGGCCGGTTCTTATCGCGAGATCGTAGTAGCCTTCGGCAAGATCGGCGAAGCTATCACTAAAGGACAGATCCAGGCTCAGCGCGGAGTGTCGACGAGCGATATCCAGCAGGATCGGAGCCACGCAACGCCTGCCAAAATGGACTGGCATGGTCACGCGCAGGGTTCCTCGTGGTTCCGATACTTGATCGGCTGCAAGTGCGTCGGCAGCCTCAACCTCAATCAAAATGCCACGGCAATGTTCGTAATACGTTTTGCCAAACTCCGTTAGGCTCTGCCGGCGGGTCGTTCGGTTCAGAAGTCTGGCTCCAAGGCGGTCTTCGAGAAATTGCACGTGCTTACCAACCATAGGTCCGGAAAGATCGAGTGCTGCCGCAGCCGCAACAAACGAACCCAACTCAACAGCTTTCACGAACACGGCCATACTAGTCAGGCGATCCATAATTCGAAACCCATGATTTGAATTGATCTGCTTTAAGAGCCATTTATCGGACTTCAGAGGGTCGTCATAGCTAATTCCTATCAATTGGTTAGGAGTTAGCTTGATGGCACGTATGGTTCGCTTTTATGAACACGGAGGTCCCGAAGTTCTGCGCCTTGAGCCCATGGATTTACGGCCACCTGGACCGGGGGAGGTCCAGATCAGGGTGAAGGCCATTGGTGTTAATCGTGCTGACGCTTTGCTTCGCTCGGGCACATACATCGAGAATCCGCCCCTTCCCTCGGGTCTTGGCCTTGAGGCTGCAGGGATCGTCGAAGCCCTTGGGCCGGGCGCGCAAGGCTTTGAACCTGGCGATGTGGTCAGCGTCATCCCTCCCATCTCAATGGCTCGTTGGCCTGCCTATAGTGAGCTCGCGACGTTCCCGGTGGAACACATCGTAAAGCATCCGCCCTCTCTTGACTGGCAGGTAGCGGCGTCCATTTGGATGCAGTACCTTACGGCCTACGGCGCTTTGATCGACATTTCCAAACTGAGTGCTGGCGACTTCGCCGTTGTTACCGCGGCGTCAAGCAGCGTTGGGATTGCCGCGATCCAGATAGCAAATATGGTGGGCGCCACTGCGATCGCCATCACCCGGACCTCCAAAAAGAGGGCCGCCTTGATCGGAGTCGGCGCTGCGCACGTCATCGCTTCCGATGAAGAAGATCTGCGCTCCCGGTTATTCGACATTGTCGGGTTAGATGGAGCCCGAGTCGTCTTCGACCCGATTGGCGGCCCCACCCTAGAGCCGTTAACGTCAGCCATGTCCAAGGGAGGCATTCTAATAGAGTACGGAGGCCTCAGTCCCGAGCCAACCCCATTCCCGCTCTTTACGGTTCTCAGCAAGACACTGACGCTTCGGGGATATCTCGTTCATGAGGTTGTAAGTGACCCATTACGTCTTGCTGCGGCCAAGCAATTTATTCTCGATGGTTTGAACGAGGGATACCTCCGCCCAGTAATTGCGCGGACTTTTCGATTTGACGAGATAGTTGATGACCTGAGCCCCTGACCTTCCTCCAGAATTTGGTAGAGTCCGTCACATCAAGGAGACGGACGAATGAAGCGTTCACGGTTCACGGAAGAACAGATCATCGGAATATTGAAGGAGCAGGAGGCG
>NZ_JBPUGM010000008.1:0-186737 GCF_051549525.1 Rhizobium sp. G187 | reverse complement strand
GAAGACCGTCGCCGCCTTGCCAGAGAGACGCATGCAAGCGGGAATAGACGCCGAACGGGGCGCCGGAAGGAGCCACATACTTATACTTAGACAGGCTGCTTCTGGCGCCTCGTCCGAGATAAACAAAGCCATCCCCGGGGGGAGTGATCCCGACCGGCGGCGAAGCTTGGTTTTTTGACAGATTGAACACCACCGCCTCCCCCTCATCCTGAGGTGGGAGCGAATGCGACCCTCGAAGACGAGGCCACCCCGCCACCCCTCATGCTGAGGTGGAGCGAATGCGACATCAGAAGCACGAGGCCAGCCCAGCGCCAGGTTAATGGGATGCTTCGAGGCCCGCGCTCTGCGCGTGCGCCTCAGCATGAGGGCGTTGCGACAAGTGGCTTCCCTCTCCCCCTTGTGGGAGAGGTTACAAAATCGAAGGCTTAGGCGAGCGCAAGCCGCCTAAACTTCAGATTTTGTTGGTGAGGGGATCGGTTCCGTTGCCACGACATAACAGCCCCTCACTTGCGATTTCTGATGTTTAGGCCGCTTGCACTAGGCCAATTCATCGAAACCGCTTTCTCCCCCGCCAGGGGGAGATGGACACTCCCGCAAGCCTCACAACCCCTCGCCCGACCTCCAGGCCCTCGGCGTCTTGCCCGGCTCCACCACATAAAATCCGTCGGCCTTGACCGTCTGCCATTCGCCCGCCGCGCCATCCGGCCAGAGCACACGCAACTCCGTTTCACCCACGGACCCCAGCCCAAAATGCCACCAGCCGGTCTTGCCGCTGGCATGGCCGCCGCCGATCGTCACTTCGCGGCGCTGGATGACGTCACCGGTTTTCACCTCGATCCAGGCGCCGACGGCGTCGCGGTTGGCGCCGTCCTGGCGGAGCGCAATCTGGAGAAAGCGGCCCGCACCTTCCGTCACATTCCGCCAGATCTCGACGGGTGAACCCTGGTTCACCACGAGAAGGTCAATCCGGCCATCAAGATTGAAATCGGCAAGCGCGCCGCCCCGACCGGTGGCGGTCGAGGCGATGCCGGCCTTGTCGCCCATCTCGACGAACTTGCCATCCGCGCCCTGGACCAGAAGATTGTTCGGGTCCTTTTCAGCAAAGTCCGGCATCTTGGCGACATTGCCCTTGGCAATGAAGAGATCGCTGCGGCCGTCGTTGTTGACGTCCTCGAAATCGGTGTGCCAGGCCGTCGAGGGGCGGATCTCGCCACCGATATAGGGTCGATGGGCTGTTGCCCCTTTGGCGAAGGCGATATCGGCATAGGACGGCTTCGGCTGGCCGTCAGCCGGGATTTCGGCCAGCTTCTGCAGCTTGTTGTCGGCCATGCTGGTGAGAAAATATTCCGGGTAACCGTCGAAATCGAGGTCGTGGGAGGCGATGCCCATGCCCCAGATCCGCAGGTAGCGCCAGCCTTCGGTCTGGCTGAACAGTTCGGGCGCCTTGCCGGGCAGGACTTTCCACATCTGCTCCTGCCCGCCCTTGTAATACTCCCGGTCATTGGAAACGCGCAGCGACGGTGTGCCGGAGCGGTTCCAGTCGGTGAAGAGGATGGACAAGGGGCAGAAAGACGGGGTGAGCGGCAAGGGCGGTGCAAAGCGACGTTCACCGCTTGTGGCCGGGCGATGCAGCCAGTTGTCGGTGCAGGAGCCCCAGGGTTCGAAGTCCTCGAAACGGTCAATGTAATTGCCAACGGCAAGCGTTGGCCAGGCGCTGCCCAGCTCGAACGTGGCGGAAAAGGCGGTGGACCAGGCATCGCCACCGTCGAAGGCCCAGGCCTCGTTAGCGCGTTCGAAACGACATTCGCCCAGGCCGCGCATCACGACATTTTCGCCGGAGCGCAGGAGGACGACGTCCTGTTTGCTGTCGCCGTCGATATCGAGCGGATAGGCGCCGATCACCTTGTCGAGTTCGAGGCCGGAGACCTGCGCCTCGAATTTCAGCGGACCGCCGGATGTGCTGCGGTTGCGATAGAATTTCGCCTTGTCCTCGCCGCCCGCCAGAACGAGGTCGGGGAAGCCATCCGCATTGCAGTCGAAGCTGCCGGCACCTCCGCCGACCATGAACTCCCAATCGCCGCGATAGGTGCTGGAAATGCCGCTGGATGCGGTTTCATCGGCAAACTTCGGCAGAAGGGGCACATCATTGGCCAAGGCAGAGCCGGCGAGCAGGGCGGAGACCATCAAGATGCGGAGGCTGCTGATGACGATCATCCGCGCGTCCTCAGGGCCACCGTTTTTGCCCCGATGCATCGCCCCTGGTCGAGGCCCCGCTCGATTGCGGCGCGGAAGTGGATGCCGCCATAGAGGCGCGAGATGCCGGCTTCCTCGGCCGCATGCCAGAAGCTCTTGAAGCTGCGGTTCGGCAGTTTGTCCTTGGCATGGGTCTCGTCGGTAAAGGCAAAGTTCTCGCCAAAGAAGGCGGTGAGCACGGTGGCGGCCGCACCCGACTGGGTGGAATGGCCGCTCGGATATTCCGGGAAGGGCGGCGTGATCAGGATCGGCTCCCATTTGGGGTCGATGACACGCTTGATATAGGTGACCGGGCGCAAGAGGTCGTATTCGAACTTGGAATGCCAGCAGCCGATGAAGGCATCGGCCAGCGTCACCCCGAGCCGCGCCATCAAGTCGGCATGTTCGACGGCACTTGCCTTGCGTTCGTCGAGGATCTTCAGGCCGATGGCGATCCAGTGGCCGGGCGGGGTTGGCGAAAGCATCGGATCGTCAGACCAGAAGCGGGCAACGGCACGCTCCTCGGGCGTCAGGTTCTTTACCCGCTCGTAGACTTCGAGCGCTTCCTGGTAAAAGGCCGAGCCTTTGTCTTCGCTATAGGCCGGCGGTGGCGGCAAGGGGCAGGCATTGCCGATCTCCAAGGCGAAGGGGCGGTTCTCGCCCCATTTCGGCAGAAGAGGTTTTTGCTGCTGGTTTATCAGGCTGGTCGGCACCCAGTGGGATGGGCCTTCGTTGAGCACGAATTCGAGCGGGAAGCCCATATTCTCGATCTTGGCACCGCCATCGCCTTCGGACCAGGCGAGAATATGCGCTGTGATGCTTTCGCCATATGCCTGGCTACGGGCAACGAGTTCGGGGGCGAGACCAACGGCCACCTCGGCTGCGAGCTTTTCCGTCATCCGCTTCAGCGCACGCTGGCCGGTCGGACCGGTATTGCCGAAGAGTTGGCGGGCGGCGGAGGAGAGGGCCGCCTGGAGCACGACGGCTTCATCGTAAGCGATACCGGCCTTGCGCTGCGGCAGCGGGGTTAGGCCGTTCAACTGGCCGGCGAACGAGGTCAGCGTGCGGTCGCCGCTGGCAAGGGCTTCGTAGGCGGTGACGCCGAGATAACCGAAGGCGCGACTTGCGACCGGCGGCGAATAGGTCGGCGTATGGCGCACCAGTTCGAGAACCAGCCGGTACCAGTCGCGGATCACCGTTTCGGCGCTGGCAGGTGCTGCCTGTGCAGGCGCAAAGGCCAGTGCCATCATGATGAAGCAGAACGCCGCCAGGCGTTTCCCCACTGCTTTCATGTCCCCCTCCCAAGGTTCGCGAAGCCGTCTCAATCGATTGAATACCGATAAAGCACGCGGCTCCCCAGCCTGCAAGAGGAGGTATGCCGTGCGACTTCAGATCAGGCCGACGGCACGACCTGCGAGGCTCACAGCGAACAGGACAAGGAAGCTGGCAGCAACCCGTCCGATAAGGCGCGGGCGTGCCGTGGCGACCCCGCGCAGAACGGCGGCACCCACGCTCAACCAGCCGGTGGCAACGATCATGACGAGCAGCGCAAAGACGGCAAGATAGGCCAGAGGCGTGGACAGCGCCTCAAAGGACGACAGGGAGGCGCTGGGGATCAGCGCGAGGCCGATGATCAGGCCCTTTGGGTTCAGCACCGTGGTGCAATAGACGCAAGCGCCATTGATGCCGCCGGTGGCGCAGATGGCCGGTGGCCGCGTCCAGAGCCGGACGGCGAGCAGCAGGACCCAGGCGGACGAGGCCAGCTTGACGCCCAGAGCCACGAGCGGCTGATCCGACAGCAGCGGAGCCGCCAGAAAGACGAGCGGCAGGATGGTGGTGAGATAGCCCGCAAGCTCGGCTGCGATCAATGGCAGCGACGCCTTCAGGCCGCGCGAAGCGCCGGATACGGCGAGCAACGTGTTCGTGGGCCCGGGTGTCAGGAGGAGGAGAAGAACGGCAATAGCAAAGGCTGAGAGGGACAAGGGGGATCTCCGACATGCAGGAGATGTGAGATAACAGGCAACGGACAGAAGCGGCTTGATTTCGGTCAAGACAGATCACGTTTGGAGTGCTGCCCTCGCCCTGCGCCACCCCTGAGGCCGTAGACCTTAGCGGATCTGCGCCACCCAGGCACGGCCGACGGAGAGACCCATCTGATCGGAAAGCACACCATCCGCCACTTCGAGTTCGGGATGGCGGGCCAGCCAGCCTGGTGACTTGCGCTCGATCACCTCGGGAAAATGCTGGATCCAATCGCGAACCACATGACGGTCCGCCTCGAAATGAAACTGGAAGCCATAGGCTGCGCGGCCGAGACGGAAGGCCTGGTGGCGCGTCCGTTCATTTTCGGCCAGATGCAAGGCGCCATTCGGCAGGCTGAAGGTGTCGTCGTGCCATTGGAAGGACAGGAAGCGGTCCGGCAGAACAGACAGAACCGGATCGGACCTGCCCGCATCGGTGCGATCGATTTCACACCAGCCGAATTCCGGCGCGGCGCCAATGAGATTTTCCCCGCCATAGGCACGGGCCAGCAACTGGCTTCCGAGACAGATGCCAAGGACCGCCTTGCCGCTGTCGCCAAAGCGGCGCATCAAGCCGGCCAGTTCCGGCAGATAGGGATGCGCGTCGTCGTCACGGGCATTCTGCTCGCCGCCAAACACCACCAAAGCCTCGTAGTCCTCGAATGTCGGGAGCGGCTCACCGGCATAGGCGCGGATGGTAACGGTCTCGGCGCCGGCCTCGGCCAGTGCATGTCCAACCTGGCCTGCATGGGTGATTTTGGTGTTTTCAACGATAGCAACGCGCATGTGGCTCTGGTGGTTCTGGGTGGCTCTTGGGGGGACTCGCAGGGACGATGGCTAAACCCAGATGAAGCATGGCTCAGCCTGCGTCGCAAGAGGCACATCACGCGGGAAAGCAGAAGACGCGGCCCGGGGCAAGACCGGGCCGGCCACGTGGGTCAAAAGGTCTTGCGGAGCTTCGCATCCACCGACTGGGCATTGCCGCCGCGGAAGACGAAGAAGAAGGTCATGGCCGCCCAGAGCAGCGACTTTTCGGCCCCGGAAAAGCCCTGGTCGAGCTTGATCCAATGGAAATAGACCGTCACGAGCAGCACGATCGTGGCGGCGAAGGCGGCGGGGCGGGTGAAGAGGCCGATGGCAAGCAGGATACCGCCGAAGAATTCGGTTGCGGCAAGCAACGGCGACCAGAAGACGCCGGGGTAGAAGCCGAGGCCCTCGACCATCTGAACCGTGCCGAAGGGATCGACGATCTTGCCGGCGCCATGCGCGACGAGGAAGCCGCCGGCCACGAGGCGGAGCAGAGTTTCCACCAGGTCGTGACCAGACCGGTAGACAGGGGCAAGTGCCGGGATCAAGAGGCGGCTCGAATCGTTGGACATGGACAAACTCCTTGAAGACAATGGATTTTGCCTCTTGGCGAATACAGTGCCTTGTGGCAATCGCCGCACGGCACAAAAGATGATAATTTTGGTTGACTTATTCGTGAAGTGGAATGGCCATGGACAAGCCCAGGATCTCGATCACCTACTGCACCCAGTGCAACTGGCTGCTGCGCTCCGCCTGGATGGCGCAGGAACTGCTGCAGACATTCTCGAGTGATCTTGCCGAAGTCGCACTTATTCCCGCGACAGGCGGGGTCTTTGAGATCCGGGTCGACGCCTTGTTGATTTGGGAACGAAAGCGGGATGGCGGATTTCCAGGCCCGAAAGAACTCAAGCAATATGTGCGGGATGCGATCGATCCGGAGCGCGATCTCGGGCATTTGGACCGGGCAAGCCGCAATGAGGGGCTCGACACTTAAGGCCGAGCGAGACGAAGGCGGCCCGTGGGCCGCCTCCGCAGATGCCGATCAATAGAAGGGTGAACGGCAGGCCTTGTAGTAACCACGGCTGGCGAGGAACTCGTTGGTGCGCGGATTGTAGGACCGGTAGCGATTGAGGCACCAGTCGACATGCCGGCGCCAGACAGAGCGCGGCGGCCGATGACGCGGCTCCGAATAGGACGGCGGCGGTGGCGGCCGGTAATGCGGCGGGCGGTAACCCGGCTCGTCATCATAATATGGCGGCGGCGGCGGTGGCGGCCTGTAGCGCGGCGGTGGGCGATAGCGCGGCGGCGGCTCGTCCCAGGTCTCGTAGCAACCAGAAAAATCACAAACCAGATCGACTTTTTCGACCCCGGCCTGGCTCTGGACTTGCGGTCGTGCCGGAGCCGGAACAGCGGCCTCCGCCATCGATATGCATGACTGGGCGCCGAGAAGCACCAGAGCCATGACGACACGCTTTTTCAACATCGTCTCATTTCCTTGGTTCAGAAAGCTGACCTTTGTTCATGATGCAGGCGCGAACCGGCACCGCATCGACCCACGCAATGAGTGCGCTGATCACGGCTTTTTCACGACCCCGTCATTAGCGACCCGGGGAAGAACACCGCCACTTGTCACAGGTTTTTGCAGGATGACATGAATTCTTCAAAAAGCCGGTTGACACCTGAGGGCTGCCCCAGTACATCGCTCCTCGTCGCCCAGATGGCGGAATTGGTAGACGCGCCAGCTTCAGGTGCTGGTACTCGAAAGGGTGTGGAGGTTCGAGTCCTCTTCTGGGCACCAATTTCCTTTCAGATCAAGGCTTTGCCTTTGTCTGGAAGCATCATAAAAAGCCCGGCTCGCCGGGCTTTTTTGTTGCCTGCAGAATGGCTGGCGGAACCGTTTTGCCGATCTTGCAGTTTTCAGGCTTTCCCCGCCCCACCGTGCCAGAGGATCCCATGGAAGACACCGTCGCCATCGACAACCGCAGCGACTTTGCCCTTTGGGCAATCGAGCGCGCCAAGGAAATTGTCGCGCTGGAAGGGACGGCGCTGGCGCTGGCCGCGCGGGACATGGACGAAGAATCACTGCGCGACGCAGGGCAGAAGCTGGGCGCTGCAATCAGCGAAGCGATGCTGGAAGTGTTCGACGGGCTGCTCGGCCAGGAGTGAAATCCGGCTCGACGTTACCGAAGCCCCCGAAGCTCAGTCGATGACGCGGGGATTGACGCCCGGATACCACATGCGGCCGCTTCTTGGCGGCTGCGTGCCTTCGTAGACGACACCGTTCTTTTCACAGCGATACACCGTATAGGGCAGCGAATCGCGCAGTTCGCGCCGGTTCGTGTGGCGGGGCGTCACACTGCGGGTTTCGCACGAAAACCCCTCGCCGAACTGCTGGGACGGATCCTGTGGCTTGACGCCCGGCAGGTCCTTGAATTCCTCAGCACCCGCCTCTCCCCATGCAATCCCGGGCCCGGCTGCCAGCGAAGGCGATGCCGCGAGCAGGAGCACAACCGACAGTGCCAGCCACACGGGACTGCGCAGAGGCACAGATGAATGTCGATTCGGCATGGGGTCGGTCATCATGGATTTCCGGTTCGGGACAGGCCCGATATAAGCAGTCGGCCGCAACGCGCCAAGAGTGCCGGCTTCACGTTTCGGCGACGGGGCGGCGATAGCCGGTCGGCTGCTCGTAGAGCCAGCCGATTCTTTGGATGGCATCCTCGAGCGGTTCGCGGGCAACAGTCATTGTGTGGCCATTGGCATGAATCAGGGTCTCGGCGTCTTCCATGATGGCGACATGGCCTTTCCAGAAGACCAGATCGCCGCGACGCAACTCTTCCCGGGTGATGACCGCGCCAAGGCCCGAGGCCTGCATATCGCTGTCGCGCGGGGCGCTGTGCCCGGACAATGCCAGCGACATCTGCACCAGCCCCGAACAATCGATGCCAAAACCCGACTTGCCGCCCCAGAGATAGGGCGTCTCCAGGAAACGGGCTGCGATGGAGACAAAGTCTTCCATTGCCGGATCAGCGATCGGGCGGAGATGGCGCGCGATGATGGCAGAGCCGTCATCCGTCAAGAAATAGCGCGTGCCACGCGTCTCGGCTTCTCCCGAAATCTTGAGCCGGCTACCGATGGAGATTGCCATTCTGGGCGGCAGTTTCATCTCTGGTCCCGGATAGACAAAGGTTCTTGGCACGGTGACGACATGGGTCGGCTCGACTGCGGGGATCAGCGCCTCTTCCGGGAGATAACCGACATAGCCGTCGGACAAGGCCTGGACCCAAGCCACTCCCCCGCTGCGTTCGAAGACACGGACGCCCTCGCCCAGCAGAAGCTCTGTGTCGATGCCGGTGGTCATATCCGGACGCGGGCGAAGGCCCACAACGGGGCGGCCGATCATGGCCGGCTCAGGCGCGACAAAGCGCGTGGCCTCCACCTGACCCTTGAGGGCGATGTCGGCGAGATCCGGGCGGAAGGCGGCAAGACGCCGGTCGAGCATGGGCATTCTCCGTCAGCCGAGCTTGCGGCCGGTGGCGATGACGCGATCGCCGAGCTTTTCAAGATAAAGCGCACCGGCAACGGTGCGCTTGACGATGACACTGCGGCGATCGAGGTCATCCCGGACCCGATCGACGAGGCCCATCTGGCCAAGCGTATCGAGGGCGCGAGTGATCACCGGCTTGGTAACGTTCAAGGTGGCAGCGAGGCCGCGCACGGTATGCGGTGGCGGCACGAGATAGATTTCGAGCAGAACGGCGAGCTGGCGCAAGGTGAGGTCGCGCGCATCCTCGCGGACCTGCTCCAGGGTTACCTTGTGCCAGAGCCCCAGCGCCTGGCTCGCGGTCATTTCGATGCCCATGCCGTATCCCGACATCCGGCGGAGCAACCCCTGCCCCACTTCCTGCGACCATCATTCAGGCTCGGCGCGCCTGAGGCAAGAGGTGCCCGACAAAATCAACGCTCAGTTGCCGCCGAGATAGCGGTAGAGGGCGCGGATGGCCTGCGCCTCCCCGCCAACCGGCGAGTGAGCACGTTCACTGGACGACCAGCCGAAGATATCGAAATGGGCCCAGGAGCGGCCCGGCGAGACGAAGCGCTTGAGGAAGAGCGCTGCCGTGATGGCGCCGGCCATGCCGCCGGAGGGCGCATTGGTCAGGTCGGCGATCTGGGCCTTCAGCATGCGCTCATAGCCCTTGTAGAGCGGCATGCGCCACAGCGGATCATCGACGGCGAGGCTCGCGTCGGTGATTGCGTGGGCGAGGTCCTCATCATCGGTGAAGAAGGGCGGCAGGTCGGGGCCAAGCGCCACGCGGGCGGCACCCGTCAGCGTAGCCATGTCGATCAGGAGATCCGGGGCGCTCGCGTCAGCGTAGGCGAGCGCGTCGGCCAGGATCAGGCGGCCTTCGGCATCGGTATTATCGATCTGGACCGTAAGGCCCTTGCGGCTGCGATAGACGTCACCCGGGCGGAACGCGTTTCCGGCGATGGCATTCTCGACGGCGGGAACGATGACGGTCAGATCGACCTTCAGCTTGGCATCCATGATCATCAGGGCAAGGCCGAGCACATTGGCAGCGCCGCCCATATCCTTCTTCATCAGGAGCATGGATGAGGACGGCTTGATATCGAGACCGCCGGTGTCGAAGCTCACTCCCTTTCCGACCAGCGTTACCTTGCGGTGGCCCGCCTTGCCCCAGCGCATTTCGATCAGGCGCGGCGCGACCGTCGAGGCGCGGCCGACGGCGTGGATCAGCGGAAAATTCTGGGCGAGCAGGTCGTCGCCGGCAATGACAGACACCTCGGCCTTGTAGTGGTCGGCCAGCTTGCGGACGGCATCTTCGATGTCGGCCGGGCTCATGTCGTTGGCCGGCGTGTTGATCAGGTCACGAGCCAGGAAAACGCCGGCGATCTGGCGCTTGATGTCGGCAGCGTCGGCATCCTGGGGGATGAGCAGGCGCGGCTCGGTGATCCGCTCGGAGCGATACTTGTCGAAGCTGTAGGCTCCGAGCCCATAGCCAAGCAGAAGGCGGTTGGCGGTGAGCGGCGCCGTTTCGATATGCCACTCGCCCGCCGGCAGGAGGCGGGCAAGCTTGCCGGTGAGATAGGGATTTTCCGACGGGTTGGAGCCGAGGCCCAGGAGCGCGCCGCCGAGATGGCCATCGGCGGCGGGAATCAGGAGCAGGCTACCTGATTCGGCCTTGAAGCCAGTCTTCTTCGCCCAGTCGAGGGCGACCGGATCAAGCGTACCCGTCTCGACATGCGCGGGCGTGACCGCGAAGACCGGCAGGCTCTTGCCGCCCTTGGTGCTGAAGGGAGACGGACGTTCGATCAACTGGAAGGGGGCCATGACTTCAATGCTTTCGTCGGGAGGAATCGCTGGAGCACGATTAACACTCCATTAGGGTTAACGGATTATTGCTTGAGCGGAGATTACGGCAGAGTCGAGAAGCCTGCCGCACGCACAGAATTCGGGGCACGGACATGGTCACTCGGGACAAAGGCACGCGTCGCAGCTTGAAAGTGATGGCAACCGCCGTCACGGTGATCGCGGCGCTTGGCATTTCGGGCTGCGCGAGCAGCAGGAAACCGCTGACGACCGGGTCGATCCCCAAGATGAACAAGCCGGTTGATTCGATGAATGGGCCGGAACTGACGCGGGCAGCCGACAGTATCGGCCAATCCTATGAGCGCAACCCCAAGGACCGCGATATCGGGCTTTCCTATGCCAATGTGCTGATGATGTCGGGCCGCAATGCCCAGGCGCTCGCCGTTATGCAGCAGGTCGCGATCGCCCATCCCAATGATCGCGAGGCGCTGGCCGCCCTTGGCAAGGCCCAGGCTGCCGCCGGGCAGCTGGAGAAGGCGCTCGGCACGATCGGCCGCGCCCAGAGGCCGGACCGGCCCGACTGGCGCCTGTACTCGGCCGAAGGCGCCGTGCTCGACCAGTTGGGGCGCTCCAGCGAAGCGCGCTCACGCTACCGCATGGCGCTTGAGATGCAGCCAAACGATCCAAGCGTGTTGTCCAATCTCGGCATGTCCTACGTGCTTTCGGGCGACCTGAAGTCTGCGGAAAGCAATCTCAGGCAGGCCGCCCAGCAGCCGGGCGCCGACAGCCGCGTGCGGCAGAACCTGGCACTGGTGATCGGTCTTCAGGGCCGTTTCCAGGAGGCCGAACAGATTGCCGCGCAGGAACTCGACCCGCAACAGGCGGCCGCCAACCTGCAATATCTGCGCGGCATGCTCTCCCAGCAGAATTCGTGGAAGCAGCTGGCAAGCGAAGGCAAGACGAAAAAAAGCGGCTGAGGTCTCTGCCTTGCCCCCCCGTTCCCGCACCCCTCAGTCCGGAAAGATCAGGCGGCTTCGGCCGCTGGTCAGATCCCGCAGCAGGTCTGCGGCCTTTTGCTCGTCGCCCTGGCGCAGTGTCACGGTCAGGCGCACGCCTGAGGCCTCGAAGTCCTCGGCCAGCGTCAGATAGGGCAGCGCCAAGAGGCGTGCCTTGACCAGAGCGAGATCGGAGAAACCACATTCGGCCTCTCCCGTCGCCATGGGAATGATCTCGATCTTTTCGGCAAGGCGCAGCATTTCCGCGGCGGTTCCGCCATAGGCGCGCATGAGACCGCCACTGCCGAGCAGAATGCCGCCGAAGAAGCGCGTCACCACGACCACCACGCCATCAAGAGCCTGGCCGTCGATCGCCTGCAGGATCGGCTTTCCGGCCGTGCCCGAGGGTTCGCCATCATCGGAGAACCGATAGGACTGGCCGAGGCGCCAGGCCCAGCAATTGTGATTGGCTGCGGGATCGGATTGCGCCGCGAGAAAGGCCTTTGCCTCATCTTCCGACGCAATCGGTGCGGCGCGCGCGATGAACCGGCTTTTCTTGATGTCGCGGGTCAGATCCACGGGGCCGGAAAGCGTAAACGGCATGTCAGGCCTCGCCTTCTCCGCCTGCGCCGCCGGGACTGGCGCTTCGGGCCTCGTTTTCGCTGAGCCAGATTTCCAGCGCCTTGACCACGGCAAGCCGCAGCGCGGCCTTCATCGCGAGCGCCCGGGCCAGCGACGGGTCGCGGGCGGAGAAACCGAGCTCGCCCATCACGGCGGATGGCGTCAGACGCCTTCTGCGCATGACGGCTTCCATCCTGGCAATGGTCGAGGGCAGAAGATAGCGGCCGTTCGCGATCAGGGTCTCGCCCTTCGGGCCATCCTCCTCGATCATGGCTGGGTCCTGGAGGCCTGCCGGCAGCGCGACAAGGCCACCGGCAGCAGCCGTGGCGCGTGTTTCGGCCGCCACCAGATCGAGAAAGGCGCGGCGCTCCTCAGGCTCGGCCCCGCTCCAGGCTTTCAGCAGTTTCTTCAGTTGGTTGGGCTTGGATTTCTTCGACATCGGATCTTCCGTTCGACCTTGCCTAGCCCGACGCAGACCCGAAGGCGAGAAAAAAAGTCTGTCGCGGCACGCTTTCCGGATCGAGGCAAAATTGCCTTTGCTGGCAGCATGATCGTGACCGCGCAAAGGGAAATTCCGGACACCGCGCATTAGGGAAATCGGCTGCACGGCAAGCAGTCGTTAACCTTTATTTTCTACTGAATAAAGCTCTTCAAGAGTTTTTGTATCCCGTCAGCGTTCAGGTTTTCGATGCATCCTCCCCGTCATAATTCCGCATTACAAAACAATCAGTTGGGCGAGGATCAGGGCATGTCTCGTAACGGTTCGGGTGCAACGCCGTCCAGTCCGCCGCATGGACAGGGCGGCCGGCTGGCCGGCACCGACCAGATGGCCGCCAACCAGATCGAAGGGCATGGCGAGGCGCAGACCTGGCAGTCGGCCTTCGTGCTTGGCCCCAATGTCCGCTTCACCCGCACGCCGGACCGCGTCGCTGCACCGCGCAACCAGCCTGAAACCATCGAACCCATGCAGGTGGCTCGGACGGCCGCTCCGCTGACGCCTCCAGCCCTGTCCGTCACAGCACAGACGAACCCGCAGAGGTCTGCGGCTCCTGTCCAGCCATCCCAGCCGCGCAGCCCCGCTACCACCGGCAATCCCGCCTATTCGGCGCAGCCGTCCGCGCCGGTTGCAAACCGTCATGCCCAGGTCCCCGCAGCGCCGCAGAAGCCACAGGACCGGACACCGGCTTCCGTCGTTCTGCCGCAGCCGCCGGATGCCGTGGGCGCGCGTGCCCTGACCTACAAGCTCCGCCGCGAGCTTGCCCGCCAGCAGGCCGAGCAATCCGCCTGGCAGGCCAGCATGGCAGAGGACCCCGCCCGCCCCTTCGCACCTCAGCCGCCCGCTTCGCAACCGGCACCGCTGGTCCAGGGCATGCGCAGCGTGCTTGCCAGCACGCAATCGGCCACGGTCGGTTCGGTACAGCCGACAGTGCACCCGACCCTGCCGCAGGGCGGGTCACCGGCAGTCGCGCAGCCACAGGTCGGGCAATCCGCGATGCAACAGCCTGCGCCGGCGAGCCCAACGGCAACCCCGGCCGCAGGCACGATCCGTCCGGCGGCGGCACGCAATGCCTTCTTCCGCCCGGCAGTGTCTGCGACCCAGTCGGGACAGCCTCCTGTCCAGCAGGCTCCCGTGCAGCAAGCCCCTGCCCCTCAAGCTCCGGCTCAGACAACTCCGACCTATGGGCCCTATATGACGGTTGGCCGTCCGGTTGGCGCTGTTCTCGCCGCGACGAGCGGCCAGACTTTCGCTCCGGCCGTGTCACAGACGCCGAGCACCGCGCATTCTACAGCGATCCCGGACGCGGTTCCTGCCCCGTCTGCCACTGCGGAGACCCGTCTTCCGATCAGCGCGCTTCTCTCCGATCACATTTTCTTCGAGGCGATGTTCGAACCTGTAGCGGAAGCCCTGCCGCCGACGCCGGTACAAGCTCCGGTGACCATGCCAGCCCCGACTGCCCAGCAGGCGAATTTTGCGCGGCGGGTTGCGCCGACGCCAGTGCCCAAGGTGGAGGTGCGCAAGGTGGAAGTGGTGCGTTATGCGCCGCAGGTGGATAGCGTCGACGTCACACTCCCGGCTGCCCTGTCGACCATCAGGCCGGCATTCGACGCCCCTGAAGGTTCCGTGGTAGCGCTTTACCGGGAGATCGCGCGTCGCGATGTCATAGGGCAATCGTTGATCGCCTCCATGCCGACCGTTCAGCTTCCGGCAGCGGTGATTGCGCCGGTCGTCGCAGCCGCGCATTCGCCCATGGCCTCCATCACCTCTGCACGCCAGCCGTTGTTCAAGGCCCAGGTTGCGCTTGGTGAAGGTGAATACGAACTGCCGCCGATCGACCTCCTGCAGGAGCCGCCGATCCGCACCACGACCACGATGACCGCCGAGGCTCTGGAACAGAGTGCTGGCCTTCTGGAAAGCGTGCTGGAAGATTTTGGCGTCAAGGGCGAAGTGATCGATGTGCGCCCCGGCCCGGTCGTCACGCTCTATGAATTCGAGCCGGCACCGGGTGTGAAATCCTCCCGTGTCATCGGCATCTCCGATGACATCGCCCGCTCCATGTCGGCGCTTTCGGCTCGTGTCGCGGTCGTGCCCGGCCGCAACGTGATCGGCATCGAACTGCCGAACCCCGTACGCGAAACCGTCTATCTGCGCGAACTGATCGAGACGCCTGAGTATTCCGAAAGCCGCTACAAGCTGCCGGTGTGCCTCGGCAAGACCATTGGCGGCGAGTCGGTCATCGCAGAACTTGCGAAGATGCCGCATTTGCTCGTCGCCGGCACCACCGGCTCGGGCAAGTCGGTGGCGATCAACACGATGATCCTGTCGCTGCTCTACCGGTTCCGACCGGATGAGTGCCGGTTGATCATGGTCGATCCGAAGATGCTGGAACTCTCCGTCTACGACGGCATCCCGCATCTGCTCACCCCTGTCGTGACCGACCCGAAGAAGGCCGTGATGGCGCTGAAATGGGCCGTGCGCGAGATGGAGGATCGCTATCGCAAGATGAGCCGCCTCAGCGTGCGCAATATCGACGGCTACAATGCCCGTGCGGCCCAGGCGCGCGAGAAGGGCGAGACGATCACCGTCAGCGTACAGACCGGCTTCGACCGGCAGAGTGGCGAGATCGTCTATGAGGAACAGGAACTCGACCTCTCGCCGATGCCCTATATCGTCGTCGTGGTCGACGAGATGGCCGACCTGATGATGGTGGCCGGCAAGGAGATCGAAGGCGCGATCCAGCGGCTCGCCCAGATGGCGCGTGCAGCCGGCATCCACCTGATCATGGCGACGCAGCGCCCATCGGTCGACGTCATCACCGGCACGATCAAGGCAAACTTCCCGACACGCGTCTCCTTCCAGGTGACCTCGAAGATCGACAGCCGCACCATTCTGGGCGAACCGGGTGCCGAGCACCTGCTTGGCCAGGGCGACATGCTGCACATGGTGGGTGGCGGCCGCATTGCCCGCGTGCACGGCCCCTTCGTTTCCGATGAGGAAGTTGAGAAGGTTGTCGCGCATCTGAAGCTGCAGGGACGGCCGGAATATCTCGGCACCGTGACCGAGGATGCGGATGAGGTCGAAGAGGAGCCGGAAGAGGACACCGCCGTGTTCGACAAGGGCGCGATGGCCGAAGAAGATGGCAATGATCTCTTCGACAAGGCCGTGAAGGTGGTGTTGCGCGACAAGAAGTGCTCGACCTCCTATATCCAGCGCCGCCTGTCGATCGGCTACAACAAGGCCGCCTCACTGGTAGAACGCATGGAGCAGGAAGGCATTGTCGGGCCTGCCAACCATGTCGGCAAGCGGGCGATCATCGTTGGCGGCCGCGAAGTGGCACCTGTCGCCGAAGACTTCGAAGGCTGAGAAACACTGCGGCGGCCGGGACTTGTTTTCCCGGCCGCACACTGTCCAGAATGGATCAGACCGCCGTCCGGGCGAGCAGGTCGATCACGTGTTGCGGACCTGTCGGGACGATGCCCGTCGCGTTCAGCGTCTTGATCGAATAATAGCCCCTGACGATATGGTCCATGTTGACGGTTGCCCGGACGCCCTTCAGACGCAGCACGCGCTCCTGGTAGGCCGAGAGGGCCGGATAATCGGCAATGCGCCGGCGATTGGTCTTGAAGAGGCCATGATAGGCGGCATCAAACCGGATCAGCGTGACGAAGAGGCGGATATCGGCTTCGGTGAAACGGTCACCGAACAGGAAATCCCGCCCGTCCGAGAGCCGCTGTTCCAACTCGTCCAGCATCTGGAATACACCCTCGACCGCTTCATCATAAGCAACCTGCGTCGAGGCGAAGCCGGACTTGTAGACGCCATTGTTCAGGAGGTCGTAGACGCGGGCATTGAGCGCATCGATCTCGTCGCCGATATCCTCCGGGTAGAGCCGGATGTCGGACGGCACCAGGGCTTCGAAGGCCGTATCGAACATGCGGATAATGTCGGCGCTCTCGTTGTTGACCATGGTTCCGGTCTTCTCATCCCATAGAACGGGCACGGTGGCGCGGCCGGTGAAGTCAGGATCGGCGCGGGTATAGAGTTCATGCAGATGTGAGGCACCGAAGAGCGGGTCGGCATCGGCGCCGGGATAGCCGCCGAAGGCCCAGCCCTGGTTCGACAGGGCAGGTGCCACGACAGTAACGCTGATCATGTCTTCGAGACCCTTGAGGGCACGGGCCATCAGCGTGCGCGATGCCCATGGGCAGATATAGGCGATATACAGCCGGTAGCGACCGGCTTCGGCGGCAAAGCCGCCCGTGCCGGTGGGACCTGCACTGCCATCCGGCGTGATCCAGTTGCGGAAGGACGATGTTTGCCGGACGAACCGGCCCTTTTCGTCGGCCTTCTGTACCGGCTGCCAGTCTTCTGTCCACTTGCCATTCACCAACATGATCTTGTCTCCATCGCCGCCTTGCGGGCCAGTCTCTTCGAAGAGGCCCGGCCTCTTCCGCTGGCTCACCATGCGGCAAGGCGCCGTTCAATCAAACCGAAAGTTTCTTGAAAAACTGTTCAACTAAATTGAACGACTGCCGATGATGTTAGTTCAATGGGTTAGGAGGCGGCAAGCTGCGCGCGACTGCCGGGAAAGAGAAGTTCGACGAAACGCTGGGCGGTCGGCTGCGGTTCGTGGTTGGCAAGACCCGGGCGTTCATTGGCTTCGATGAAGACATAATCGGCGTCCGCGGGATCGCGGACCATGAAATCGATGCCGACGACCGGGATCTTGATGGCCCTCGCTGCCCGACAGGCGGCATCGACAAGATCCGGATGCACGGTTGCGGTGACATCATGGATTGTGCCGCCCGTGTGGAGATTGGCAGCCTTGCGGACGGTGATCTCGCGCCCCTCATCGAGGATGGTCTCTAGGTCGAGATCCTGCTCAGCGAGGCAACGCTTCGTCTCGGCATCCACCGGAATACGGCTCTCGCCCCCGGTCGCGGCGGCGCGGCGGCGGGATTGCTGCTCAATCAGCTTGCGGATCGAGGACCGACCATCGCCCATGACGCGTGGCGGGCGACGGACAGCAGCGGCGACGAGTTTGTAATCGATGACAACCAGGCGCAGGTCCTCGCCTTCGAAGCAAGCTTCAAGCAGCACGCGGTCTGACACCTGGCGAGCCTGGCGGATGGCGGCCTGGAGCGCGTCCATCGAGGATATGCCGACCGAGATGCCCCGTCCCTGCTCGCCGCGGGCCGGCTTGACTACCAGCTTGCCATGGGTTTCGAGAAAGGCGCGCTTGTCTTCGTCCGACGCGTCGGCCGAGAGCTGCTGCGGGACGCTAAGGCTGGCTGCCTCGGCAAAGCGGCGGGTCACTGCCTTGTCATCGCAGATCGACATGGCGACCGACGAAGTCAGATCCGAGAGGCTTTCGCGGCAATGAATCGTGCGCCCGCCATGGATCAGGCGGAAGAAGCCGCCTTCGGCGTCTGTCACCTCAACATGGATGCCGCGACGCAGCGCCTCGTCGACAATCAGCCGCGCATAGGGGTTGAGGCTCTCATAGCCTTCCACGGGCTGGGCGAAGAACTTCTCGTTGATGGCGTTCTTACGTTTGACAGCAAAGAGCGGCACGCGACGGAAGGCGAGCTTTTCATAAAGGCCGATCGCCTTTTTATTGTCGTGCAGAACCGAGAGATCGACATAGGCGATGCCGCGGGCCTGGTAATGTTCGGCGAGCGTGCGCACCAGCCCCTCACCGATGCCCGGCTGGCGGGCCTGCGGATGGACGGCGAGGCACCACAGTGAAGCACCGCGCTCGGGATCATCGAACAGGCGCTGATGGTCAATACCGGTGACGGTGCCGATGATCTGGCCGGTCGCATCGTCCTGGGCGACGAAATAGGTGACGGGGCGGCTGTCGCGATCCCCGGCGAAGAAGTCCTCGCGCACCTGGATCATGCCGCAAGAGGCATAGACGGCATTGATGCCGGCGGCATCTGCCTCGGATGCCAGCCTGCGAATGGTGACGCCACGCGGGCGACGGCCGCCGGCGCGATAGGTGGAAAGATCGAGGCGAAACGTGTGTGACGGATCAAGAAAGATTTCCTGCGGTGCCTGGGCAAGCAGCACATGCGGGTCGCGGACATGGAAGGCGATATCCCGCGCATCGGGCGCTTCTTCGCGCAGCGCATGGAGGAGGTCTTCGTAACGATCAAAGGTCTGGGTGAAGAGCAGACGTCCCCAGCCGCAATCAAGCGCGATATTGCGGCCCGGTGCATCAGCCGCCTCAACACTCCGTCCGGCCTGACTGAAACCGCCGTCGCCGGGCGATCTCAGCCGGGTGAGGCGATGGGAGAGTGCGCTGCCGCGCCTTGGCTTGCGCGGCGCGGTCGCTGCTTTCTTCTGCGCATTGTTCACGTCAAACCTCCTGGGCCTGTAGCCACATTTCAAGTAGGCCCGCCTGCCACAGTTCAGACCCCTGCAGTGGGGTGATATGCGATGCCGGGTCGGCGATCAGGCGGTCGATATAGGTCTTCTGGAACAGGCCGCGCTCGCGGGCAGCACTCGACGAGAGGGCGTCGCGCAGCATGTCGAGATAGGGCCCGGCGATGTATTTGAGCTGCGGCACCGGGAAGTAGCCCTTCTTGCGGTCGATGACCTCGGAGGGGATGACCTTGCGGGCGACATCCTTCAGGATGCCCTTGCCGCCATCGCGCAGTTTCTCTTCCGGGGGCATGCGGGCGGCGAGCTCAACCAGTTCGTGATCGAGGAAGGGAACGCGCGCTTCCAGACCCCAGGCCATGGTCATGTTGTCCACGCGCTTGACCGGATCATCGACCAGCATAACGGAGCTGTCGAGGCGGAGGGCCTGATCGACGGGCGTATCGGCGCCTTCGCGCAGCAGATGCTCGCGCAACAACTCGCCGCTGACATCCTCGCCGATCCAGTGGTCCTGGAGTTGTGTCTTCAAGGTTTCGTGCGAGCGATCACGGAAAGCGCGACCATAGTCTGTCACGACGTCCCTGGAGCCGACCAGCGGAGGGTACCAGTGGTAACCGCCGAAGACCTCGTCAGCACCCTGGCCCGATTGCACGACCTTGATGTGCTTCGAGACTTCCTTGGACAGAAGATAGAAGCCGACATTATCGTAGGAGACCATGGGTTCGGACATGGCGGCGATGGTGCCCGGCAAGGCCTCCATCAGGTCTGCGGAGGGCACGAAGATCTTGTGGTGATCGGTGCCGAAACGTTTCGCGATCAAGTCTGAATAGCCGAATTCGTCGCCCTTCTCGCCATTGGCTTCCTCGAAGCCGACGGAAAAGCTCATCAGCCCGGTCTGGCCGGCCTCGGCCAAAAGGCCGACAATGAGGCTGGAATCGACGCCGCCTGACAGAAGCACACCGACCGGCACATCCGCGATCATCCGGCGCTTGACGGCGAGCCGGAGCGCATCGAGCAGACGCTCCTGCCACTCCTCGCGGGTGACCGAGCGATCCTCAGGCCGACGCGTATAGGGCGTGTCCCAGTAGCGGGTTTCCGTGAAGCTTCCATCCTGTTCATAGACGCGGATGGTTGCCGGTGGCAGCTTGCGAACCCCGGCATAGATGGTGCGCGGGGGCGGCACGACGGCGTGGAAGCTCATGTAATTGTGAAGCGCTGCGACATCGATCGACGTATCGACACCGCCCGCCTTGACGATGGCTGGAAGCGACGAGGCGAAGCGCAGACCGCCGGAAACCTCGGCGAGGTAGAGCGGCTTGATGCCGAAGCGGTCGCGGGCCATGACGAGGCGGCCGGTTTCGCGTTCATGAATGACGAAGGCGAACATGCCGTGGAAGCGTGAGACGCAATCCGTGCCCCAGGCATGCCAGGCCTTAAGGATGACCTCGGTATCGCCGTCGGAGAAGAAGCGGTAGCCCTTGGCCTGCAGTTCGGCGCGCAACTCGCGGAAATTGTAGATGCAACCGTTGAAGACCAGCGAGAGGCCGAGATCCGGATCGATCATCGGCTGCTGCGACTTGTCGGAGAGATCGAGAATGCGCAATCGTCGATGACCAAGGCCGACATTGCCCCTGACCACAACACCGGCCGAGTCCGGCCCGCGCGGTGCAAGCACATCCGCCATGATCGAAACGGCTGCCACCGACGGGGACGCCCCGTCGAATCTCACTTCTCCACAAATGCCACACATGAACTTGGCTGAAACCTCCGTTGGACGATTAAACGAAAGGTGCCGTCGCCCCGGTTTCGATCCGGGTTGCGACGGACACGCATTCGGCTAATGGCCGACGGGTTCCATTGTTCCAAAATTTCTGGGGGGGGGGGCAGCGCCGATCGCCTTTGGTGGATGCGGAGCGCTGACGCGGCAGGCTTACGGCTTGTGCGCGCCGTGACCTTGATGACCGTGCCCTTCTGTATGTCCCGTTCCGTCTTCGGCGCTCTCGACCAGAACGGTCCCCTCAAAGCTTGCAAAGAGGGCGAGGGTCTCCGGCGCAAGAGACGCCTCCGCCTCGGCAACATGATGGGCCAGGTGACCGGCATCGCCTTCGGGAACGCCGATCTTCTGCAGCACCGCAGCATCTTTCAGGCTATCGCCGCTGCAGAGGTGGATGCTCCAGCCTTCGCCCTTGCGCTTCAACAGCGCCCGACCGCCTTTGCCACCTTGCGTCCATCCGGCAATCGCCCAATCGCCAGCGGAAACAACTGGCTCGACAGTGAGCGGGCGGTCCTGCGTCTCGAAGATGGCCTTGAGTTTTGCGGTAATGTCAGCCGTTGCATCGCCCGTTGGCGTCGGTGCAGCATCCGTCGAATGCGCGGTCGGCTGGGTATGCTTATGGCCGGAATTGGCGTGTGCCGGGATCTGGATCGCAAGGGCGATCATGGCCGTGGCGAGGATAAGCTTTTTCATGACAATACCTCGGTTGGAATTGCAGGGTGACCGGAGTCCTCAGAGACGAGGCCTCCGATGCCGGATTAGCTCAGCGCCTTTTTCAGCGGCGCGACATGGCGAAGGACGAGCAGGTCGAGCAGCAGGACCGCCACCAGCACAGCGCCGGACAGCGGGAAGAGCAGCGAGACCGCCAGCATGACGATGGCGCCGGTCTTCCACAGCGGACCAGGCTCGGGGACGGTTGGTGCTACAAGGCGGGTGGCGCCCTTGGGACGACGCTTCCACCACATGACAAAGCCACTGACCGACAGGAAGATGATCGACAGACAGAAGACGGTGACCAGGATCAGGTTCCAGAGACCCATGTCCCCTTCGTGGAAAGCGATGCCGGCGGCCATGGCCTTGCCGGCGACGCCGTAATCGGCAAAGCCGACATCGGCCAGGATGCGGCCGGTATACTGGTCGACATGCACGGTGCGGTCCATCAAGGGATTGGCGCTGTCATTGCTCATCGTGTCGCGGGCGATTGTCCAGACGGCCGTCTCATCACCCGGGAAAGCCAGCTGGAAACGCTGGTCGAAGCCGAGGCTGCGGGCGAGCGTGACGATGGCATCGAGGGTGACGGGCTGGCCTTCCGGTGTGCCGGTCACACCAGCATCAGAGCCGGAGGCGGGCATCGGCGTCTGTTCCAGCGTCCATGGGACATCCTTGATGCCGCCGTGATTCATGCTGGCATGGGTCTTGTCCGAGAGCGGAACATTATCCCACTTTTCTGCCGGGAAGGTGCTCCAGGCCTGGGTGAACTTCTCGCCCCAGATGCCGGCCCAGGTGAGGCCGGAGAGGAGGAAGACGACAAGCAGCAGCGAGGCATAGAAGCCGATCGACAGATGCAGCGACTTCCACAGCTGGCGGCCCTTGGCCGAGAATTGCGGAACCAGCACCGAGCCGAAGCCACGACCATCACGCGGCCACCACAGGTAAAGGCCAGTGACGACAAGCATGATGCCGAAGCCGGCGGCAATCTCGATCAGGCGGTCGCCGAGATCACCGATCAGGAGCGTGCCATGGATCGTGTCGGCGAGATCGTAGAGGCCATTGCGACGCTCCCAACTGCCGAGGACCTCGGCCTTGTAAGGGTCGATCGCGACCATGAACGAGGCTTCGCCCTGATTAACACGGAAGATAGCGGCGCCGGTTTCCGTGCGCGGTGCAATGTATTGCACGATCTGGCCGGGGATTTCGCGCACTGCGGCCTCGGCCTGAAGCGAGGTGGCAGCGATGGTTGTCTGCGGCTCGATTGTAAAGGTCTTCTCACCGTCTCGACCATAGATCGTCGCCGTCCAGAGCATGATCAGGCCGGTGACGGCGAGCATGATCAGGAAGGGCGCGACATAGAGGCCGGCATAGAAATGCCAGCGCCAGGCGGTGATATAGAAGCGGCGGGCCATGCCTGCAGCCTGCGCCGGTGAAGCGGAGTGGTCGGTAACGACGGACATTGAATAACCTTTGTATTGGGGTCGGTGAAAAATCAGGACAGCGCGCGATCGCCGGCTGCGACCCGAGCCAGATTGGCAGGCTCGAGAAGCGTGACGAGATCGTTGTGCTGGATGTCGATGAGCCCGGCCTTTTTGAGCCGGGTGAAGCAGCGGCTAACCGTCTCGACGGTCAGGCCGAGCCAATCGGCCAGATCGGTCCGGGTGGGGTAAAGATGGAAGGTCACGGCGCCGCGCTTTTTCTGCCGCGCCGGGCGACCGAACTGGCCGGCAAGATCAAGGACGGCGGAGGCGACGCGCTCGGGCGCGGTCTTGCGACCGAGCAGCATGGCGAGCGCCTGTGAGCGGGCGAGGGTTTCGGTGAGCGCGACTTCGAGATCGCTTGCAGCCAAAGGCTCCGCGACGACCTCAAGCCGGGTGAAGCCGAGGGTTTCCGCCGAGTGACGATTGCGATCACCGGCACCAAGACCAATGATGCGACCCGGTCCGACCAGATCGATCACCTGCCGGCGACCATCCGAGAGGGTCTGAAACGTGGCGACGCAGCCATCCACCACACGATAACGCGGCGAGCGGGCGAAGCCTTCGAGGAAGACGACGGTGCGGGGCGGCAGAAGCGAACCGGTGGCATCCTTGTGGAACGGCCGGTCGGCATTGCGAAGGAGTGCGGGTAGAGGCGCGATCGGCACCTCCCCGGCATGGACGGGCATCTGCAACATGGTTCACATCCGATGGTGACCGGACATGCATCAGCTGCACGCATCCCGGCCTGATTGACGAATGACCGCAACAAGTGCGGCCGAACGGTCGGTCAGGCGATGACGGGTGGTGCGCGAGGAGCGCTGCTGGGCGGGAAGAGCTGGCGGTAGTGCGCCTCTGCGGGCTTTGGCAGAATGATTTCGCCGGCTGCGGCGAGGCGAATGCCGACGGTGTCCGACGGCTCGGGCAACAGGGCCGTTGCGCTTATACGGCAGGCTTCGCAATCAGATTTCGCCACATGCGGCTTGACCTTGCCGTCTGCATCCGTGCCCGGCAGGCAGAGCTCGGGCACTGTGCCATCAGGCAGGGTGAGCGCGGCGATTTCGGCGGGGGAAAAGGATGTTTCGACAGTTCCTGCCGGGCGATGGGCGAGCCCCAACAGGACAAGCGCGACGACGCAGAGCATGCGTATCGCGTGTTCAAGCCTGTTTTTGCTGACCCATGCGGCCATGCCTATCCCCTTGATCCCGTCGAGCGATAGCATTGGCTCTTGCGGTTCACAAGAGCGCGAAACTGTCGCAAGGCAAAGCGCCAACCGACTGGTACGTGGTGCGCTCTGCAAGCGTTGTCGTCACCGCTCCGGGGCTCTCGGCCCATATCTCGCAGGGCGGTCAGCCGGTCTCGATCGTCTCGCGAAGCCAGCCGAGAAAGACATCCACGGCGCGCTTGCGTTTTCGGCGGAGGGGCACGACGACATAATAGGCCCCTTTTGGTGTCAACGACATCTCGGTGAGCCGGATCAATCGCTTCTGCACCAGGAGATCATCAACCAGCTGTTTCCAGCCGAGTGCGATCCCCTGCCCGTTCAGAGCAGCGTGGATCGCTTCCGTATAGAAACTGCAGCGAAAGCCCCGGATCTTGCGCGGCGTGGAAACCCCGAATTCAGACAGCCAGTCTGGCCAGCCAATCCACAGCGGATCATCCGTCTGATCGGCGATCAAGGGATAGGAGAGAAGGTCGCCGGGCGCCGTCAGCCGCTCAGGCTCGGCCAGAAAATCGGGATGGCAGACGGGGAAGACCTCGTCGGTAAACAGGCGTTCCGCCTCACAATTCGGCCATGCCCTATCGCCGAAGCGGATGGCAAGATCGACTTCGCCTTCGTCGAGCGAAGGCATTGCATCCTGCGAGACGATCCGCAGGCGGATTTCCGGATAAGCACGGGCAAAATGCGAGATACGCGGGAGCAGCCAGAACTGCGAGAAGGCAACCGTTGCGGAGATCGCGAGTTCATCTTCCGCCTCGTCCTTGCGCAGTTCGGCGGTGGCCTCCGAAAGCAGGGAAAAGGCCTGGCTTGTCGCCGTTGCCAGAATGCGCCCCTTGTCGGTGAGGACCACCTTGCGATGATGGCGGTGAAAAAGGGCAGTGCCGAAATCCAGCTCAAGCGCATGGATCTGGCGGCTGACGGCGGCCTGGGTGACACCGAGCTCTGCGGCTGCACGGGTGAAGCTGCCGAGCCTTGCCGCAGCCTCGAAAACGGTCAGTGCCGTCAGGGGTGGCAGCGTTCTGCGCAAGCTTTTCATCAGACTTCAAAACCCCGTTTGCCGGGACCAGCTTCGCATTACTTCTGGTAATGTCAACGCAGCTTATTTGTAGAGTTGAAAAGCGCCCGCGGGCTGCGATCATCGGGGTTCTCCAATGATCAGGGCGCATCATGCTGAACAGCTTCTCCTCCCCCATTTCGAGCCTTCTTGACCAGCGCGCTGCTGGGTGCTCCCTCCCGGCCGGTCTCTACACCCGCGAGGACGTTTTCCAAGCGGATCTCGATGTCTTCTTTGCCAAGCACTGGATCTATGTGGGCCTGGAATGCGAAGTGCCGGAGGCCGGCGATGCGATTACGCTCGATATCGGGCCTGCAAGCATCATCATTCTCCGCGACGACGACAATGCGATCCGCGTGGTTCGGAATGTCTGTCGTCATCGCGGCGCACGCCTGCTCGATGCCGGGCCGAGCATCATCTCGAAACTGGTCTGTCCCTATCACCAGTGGACCTACGAGCTTTCCGGCGAGCTCTCCTATGCGCCGCATATGGGCAAGGATTTTGACAAGAGCTGTCGCAGTCTGAAGCCTGTGCATTTCCGTTCCATCGGCGGGCTGATCTATGTCTGTCTTTCGGACGAACCGCCTGAAGATATCAACAGGCTTGAAGAGGTGATGGAGCCGCGGCTCGCACCCTATGACATCCGCAATGCCAAGGTTGCCCATCAGGTCGACGTGATCGAAGAGGGCAACTGGAAGCTGACGATGGAGAACAATCGGGAGTGCTACCATTGTTCGGCCAACCATCCGGAACTCTGCGTGTCCTTCATCGACCTCGATTTCGGCTTCGACCCGGAGAGCCTGAGCGCCGACGACCTGAAGATGGCCGAAACGCATTTCGCCATGTACGAGGCGCGCACCCAAAGTTGGGAGGCGGACGGTTTTCCGTCGCAGACGGTTGAGCAGACGCGGGACTGCGCGACGAACTTCCGAACCCAGCGGCTGATCATCGCGGGGGCAGGCGAATCCCAGACCGAGGATGCGACCGCCGCCTCGTCCAAGCTGCTCGGCCACATGACACGCAAGGACCTGGGCGACACGCATCTGTGGGGCCACAATGCCTGGAACCATTTCATGGGCGACCATGCCGTGACCGCCATGGTCATTCCGCTCTCCGCAGACCGAACGCTGGTGCGCACCAAGTGGCTCGTTCACAAGGATGCCGTGGAAGGGGTCGATTACGACCTGCACAAGCTGACCCATGTCTGGATCGAGACAACCGAGCAGGATGCCGGACTTGTCGAGCGGTCACATGCCGGCGTGTCTGACCCGGCCTATGAGCCGGGCGTCTATTCGCCCTTCAGCGAGCGGGCGCTTGATGACTTTGCCACCTGGTATATCGACCGGCTGCGCGCCCATGGCTACTGAAATGCAGCAGGCAGGTATTGCCCAGAGCGCCGGATCATGGTGGGATCCTGAGGTGGATGACGCGCTTATCTGCATCGATGTTCACGATGAAACCCATGACGTGAAAAGCTTCACCTTCGTCTCGCCGCAGGGCAAGGCGATCCGGTTCGCGGCAGGGCAATACTTCCTGTTCGAGCCTGATATCGATGGCAAGGACAATGGCCGCTGCTACAGCATCTCGTCTTCCCCGCTGAGGCCGAATGCCATCACCGTGACGACAAAACGGGTGGCGGGCGGCAAAGTGTCGAACTGGATGCACGATACCCTGCGGGCCGGCATGCAGATCAAGGCGAGCGGCCCGATGGGGCGTTTCATCCGACCGGCGGCGAAGGGCTATGTCTTCCTGTCCGGTGGTTCGGGCATCACGCCTGTCATGTCCATGCTGCGGGAGATTGCGGATCGGGCGGAGCCGACAGATGTCGTGTTTCTGCATGCGGGCCGCAGCCCGAAGGACCTGGTGTTTCGCGAGGAGCTGGCGCTGCTGGCGCGCCGGATGAAGGGCGTGCGGCTGCTGTTCCTGCCCGAGGAGATTTCCACGGACAGGGCCTGGCATGGGTTCAGCGGGCGGATTTCGCGAGAGCTGATGGCACTCGCCATTCCCGACATTGCCGAGCGGGTGGTGATGTGCTGCGGACCGGCCCCCTTCATGGCGGCGGCCCGGACGATCTGCACCTCTCTCGGTGTCAGCGAGGACCGCTATATCGAAGAAAGCTTCGACGCAGCCGTGATCGAGGATGCGCCGGCACCGGCTATGGAGGCTGTCGCCGCCAAAAGCTTCGAGGTTCGGTTTGCCAAGCAGGGCAAGGCGATTGCCGTCTGCAGCGACCAGACCGTGCTTTCCCAGGCCAAGAAGGCGGGGCTGCGCATTCCCTCGTCCTGCGCCAACGGCATTTGCGGGACCTGCAAGTCGAAACTCGTCAGCGGCACGGTCGATATGCAGCATGACGGCGGGATCAGGCAGCGGGAAATCGATGCCGGCTTTTTCCTGCCCTGCTGTTCCAAGCCTTTGAGCGACCTCGTCGTCGACCGGTAGCGTCGGCCGATCATCTCCCAAGCAGTGACCTTCAGGGCGCCGGCCAGCCGGCGCCCTTCTTTTTGCCCTCAACCCTGGCTCAGACAGTCTTCATCAGGCGCAGAGCATCGTAGATTGCCGCGTGGGTGTTGCGGGCGGCAACCGCGTCACCGATGCGGAAGAGCTGGAACCGTCCCGCCGGATTGCGCGCGATCTCCTGGCTTTCGCCGCCAATCAAGGCGTCGTAATCCACTTCGCCAAGGTTGGACGAGTTCGGCTTCAGATCGAAGTAAAGTTCGTCCAGCGGGATCGTGCCGTGATTGATCACGACCTGATCGACGATGCGCTCCTTCGAGACGCCGCCGTAATCGCTGCCGATATGCGCGAGGAGGCCGTTGCCCTGTCGTTCGATGCCTTCGAGGCGATAGGTGACGGTGAAGGTGACGTCCTGCTTCTGCAGGCTGCGCATATAGGGCACGAGGTTCATCGCCATAACCTCCGGGGCAAAGCTGCGGTCCGGCGTCATGATCTCCACCTTGGCGCCAGCCGCCGCCAGGATATCCGCCGCCTGCAGGCCGGCGTGATCACCGGCGTCATCGAAGACGAGCACATTGGTGCCGGGCTTCACATCGCCGGAAATGATATCCCAGGAGGAGACCACGAGATCATTGCCGGAAGAGAGGATCTCGGTGCTGGGGAAGCCGCCGGTTGCGACAACCACGACATCGGGGTTTTCCGCCTCGATTGCCGTTGCATCGGCCCAGGTGTTGAAGCGGAAGGTGACGCCGTATTTCTCGCACTGGGCCATGCGCCAGTCGATGATGCTCATCATCTCCCGCCGCCTTGGGCTGCGCGCTGTGAGACGGATCTGGCCACCGGGCTGATTGGCAGCTTCGAAGACGACGACATCATGGCCGCGCTCACCGGCGACACGTGCGGCTTCGAGGCCGGCTGGCCCTGCCCCGACGATCACCACTTTCTTGCAGGCTGGCGCCCGGTCCAGCACATGTGGCATGGTCTCTTCGCGACCGGTCGCGGCATTGTGGATGCAATAGGCAGCACCGCCCTGATAGATGCGGTCCAGACAGTAATTGGCCCCGACGCAGGGGCGGATGTCCTCCTCGCGCTTTTCGATGATCTTGCGGACGATATGCGGGTCGGTCATGTGGGCGCGGGTCATGCCGACCATATCGACCTTGCCGGACGCGATCGCATGGCGGGCCGTCGCGACATCCGGAATCTTGGCGGCGTGGAAGGTGGGGAACTGGGTCGCGGCCCGGATTTCACCGGCGAAATCCAGATGCGGCGCATTGGCCATGCCCTGGATCGGGATGAGGTCGGTCAGGCCTGGATCGGTATCGATATGGCCGCGCACGACGTTCAGGTAGTCGATCAGGCCGCTGGCCTTCAGGCGCCGCGAGATTTCCAGGCCTTCCGCCTTGTCGGTGCCACCCGCCAGGTTCTCATCGGCAGTGTAGCGCACACCGAGAATGAAATCGTCGCCGACGCGTTTTCGGATGGCCGTAAAAACGTCCAGACAGAAGCGCATGCGGTTGTCGAGATCGCCGCCATAGGGGCCATCGAGCTCATTGGTCAGCGGTGAGACGAACTGGTCGATCAGGTGACCATAGGCCTCCAGCTCGACGCCATCCATGCCGCCAGCCTTCATGCGCTCAGCCGCATCGGCGAAATCCTTGATGATGCGCTCGATATCCCAATCCTCGATCTTCTTCGGGAATGCGCGGTGCGCTGCTTCGCGGTGATGCGAGGGCGCCACCACCGGCAGCCAGTCGCCCTTGTCCCAGCGGGTGCGACGGCCGAGATGGGTGAGCTGGATCATGATTGCCGAGCCTGCCTCATGAACAGCGTCCGTCATTTCCCGGATCCAGGGAACGATCTCGTCCTTGTAGGCGAGCAGATTGTTGAAGACCGGCGGGCTGTCCTTGGAGACGGCCGCAGACCCCGCCGTCATCGTCAGCGCCACGCCGCCTTTTGCACGCTCGACCGTGTAGGCGCGGTATCGCTCCTTCGGCATCCCATCCTCCGGATAGGCCGGTTCGTGGGAGGTCACGATGATGCGGTTCTTGAGCGTCAAATGCTTGAGCTGAAAGGGTTGCAGCAGGGGATCGTTCGACATGGCAGGGCTCCGCGCATCAGGTTTCGGCGAAAAATCTAGCATAATGTACAGTACTGTCAATTTACTCGACGCTCCTGTATATTCCTGGAGACTTCACGGGATTGCGGGCCGTCCCTTGCCGGGTTAGGAGAGGCGCATGGATCAAGGCGGAAACGATAGCGGCTGGCGCGGGTCCCTCGAGGGGTGGCTCGAGGCCGCCTATGAAGCACTGCTGGACGGTGGCGTCGATGCGGTGAAGATCCTGCCGCTTGCGAATAGGCTCAAGCTGTCGCGGACCAGCTTCTACTGGTTCTTCAAGGACCGCGACGAACTTCTCTCCGCACTCCTCCAACGCTGGCGGGAAAAGAATACCGGCAATCTCGTGACACAGGCAGAGGCCTATGCCGAGACGATTGCGGAGGCGACGCTCAACGTCTTCGATTGCTGGCTTGACCGGGACCTGTTCGACGCACCTTTCGAGTTTGCGGTGCGGAGCTGGTCGCTGCAATCGGCCGACATTCTGGCCGCCGTCCAGGCAGCCGACCAGACCCGGCTGGAGGCGCTATCGCAAATGTTCACGCGGTATGGCTTCGACCCGGTGGCCGCCGACGTCCGGGCCCGAACGGTGTATCTGGTGCAGATCGGCTATATCTCGATGCAGAGCCGCGAGGACCTGGAGCTGCGCCTGCAGCGCATCCCGCAGTATATCGAGATCTTTACCGGTACGCGCGCAGAGCCGCGCGAAATCGAGCGCTTCCTGTCGCGGCATCGCGGACGGACGCCGGAGTGACACCGATCTGGTGGCAACAAACACCCAGTCGAGATCGTCGGTTTGGATTTCTCCCGGATGCAGATCGGACGCTAACGCCGATGCGCCAGAAAACGAAAAAGCCTGCCGCGGGAGGAGGTGCGGCAGGCTTTTCGAATAAGTGAACAACGGCTGGGAGGAGGAGTGCCGCTGTTCCGACAGGCGTCCTTTGGGAGGAGGATAAAGGCCGCCTGAATTCGAAGCTCTGCGGGAGGAGGTGCATCACTTCGATGATTTGAAGATAACCCAAATCCCCGCAGAATAAAGAGGCATTGCTGCACTGCAGCTATGCAGAAAACGCATTGCCCATTTTCGAAAAATCAAATTCGGGACGCGTGTAGAGCCAGAAGCATGCAGGCGCCTCATGCGATGGGAGTATACCTCTCCGTCCAGACCACACGGAAGCAGAGATCAGCCGCGAAAGCGATCAAAGGCCGTCAGGCGCCTGATCGGCGGATCGGCATCCTGAGAGCGGTAGATTTCGGCCCTGAGGTAGCGCAGTTCTTCGTCAAGGGCTTCCTCCCCCACTTCGATCCACCAGGATTTCGGACGGCCGTCGCTGCCGTCAGACCAGCGATAGCCGCGCGCCTTCAGGTGATCCTTCATGTCAAAGGGGCTGCTCTCGGCGAAGATCCGGACCCGCGATCGCTGGCTTGCCTGGTAAAGCTCGGCAAAGGCGGTGGACGCTGCTCCGTCGTCGTTTCGGGCGAGGACCTCCAACAGGGCAAAACAGTCATCCACGGCGCGGTGACCATCGTGAAAGTACCCGGCCTGGCCGATCAGATAAGCCAGCTTGGTGCCTTCATAGCCACGGGAAACCCAGGCGATCTCGGAATTGGAACACGCCCAGGCCTTGTCCGAGAACAGCGGAGAAAAGGCTTCGCAAAAGGGTCGGTCGAAACCCGCATTATGGGCGATCAGCAGGTCCGCCGGTTCGATCAGCGCCTGCAAGGCTGCAAGGTCAATCGACTGGCCGGACACCATATCATCCGTGATGCCGGTGATGCGCGTGATCTCGGCCGGTATCGCGACGCTCGGCTGCCGAAGGCCGCCGTAAATCCCAGTTATGTCGCCGATGGCACCATGCGCATCGAAGGTGAAGGCAATAGCGCCAATCTCGATGATCTCATCCTTGCGAGCGCTCAGTCCCGTGGTTTCAGTGTCGAGGATAACACCCTTGAGAGGATATTCCGGGCGCAGAACCGATGCGATTGCGCGTGGCTCAAGCTTGCGCAGGATGCGGTATCGACCGGTCCCGGACAGATGGTCGACCATTTCGTCTTCGCTCAAGGGGATAACCTGCGCTTCAGGTTGGGCAAGCTTCGGCGCGACAGACCCGACACCCCGGCGACGAGGCGCCTGTTCTGAAAACATGTCAAACTGTTCTGCCATTGAAGCTGCTATCTTCCTGCCATCGCCAGGGCGCGTTCAAAACACGACCGGATCAGCAGATCAACCCTCTTGATCGTCGAGAAACTCCTACAACTCCTTGAAATACAACCATACCGCGCATTAATAGTCCCCACGTCGACAGGACGGCGTTTGCAGCAGCGGAGCGGTATCGGCCGGGTCTGCGCTCGACCAGACCCGGCCTAGCCCGACCTCCCGCGGCTGCGCAAAGCGGCGGCTCGGGGCATGGTTGAAGGCGTAATCAGCGGTGACGTGATCAAGCCGTGACTGCCCATACCGATCTAAGGCGGATTTCTATTTACACCGCTGCGGCCCATCAAACAGCCCTCACAGCAAAGGGACCGAAGGCCATAGCCAGGAAGAAAAACCGAACCAATTCGGTCGCACCGATACACACGGCTGAACAAGGCAAAGGATATGGGAAGCCAGTCTGGAAAGACTGTAGATGGCGGACAGGGTGGGATTCGAACCCACGGTACGCTTTCACGCACACACGCGTTCCAGGCGTGCGCCTTAAACCACTCGGCCACCTGTCCAGGGGGGTCACGGTGCGAAAATGTCACCGTGTTGGTCGGGGCGGATATATACCGAGGAATTCTGAGGGATCAACCCAATTCTATCACAATTTTGACATTCAAGAACAATTCTTAATCGAGCAGTGATAATGCGGAAGCGGGTGCGGCGGCCCTTCTCTGTTAGCCGGAGTGTTTCATGGTGCGACTCTTGTTCAGGGTCTTGAGTTTTTCGGCGCTCTGCGTCGGTGTCGTCGCAGCGACCGTCGATTCGATCGCTTCTGTTTCCGCCTCTCGCGTGCTTCTGACACCGTTGGAGGCGGCATGGAGCGATGTTGCGCCTCAGTCCCTTCCAGCCCTGCAGGCGCTGGTGGAGATGCGCGTGGGGCCGGCGGCATGGACCGCATTCCAGAACAGCATCCTGCCGCAGCCGGCATTTGTGATTTTTCTCGGCCTGTCCCTTGCACTGTGGATGATCGGCTACAAGCGGCCACAGCCGGCCGGGCGCTTTGCGGCCTGAACGGTCTTTTTATATCAGCCGCCTACTTCCGGCATGTCGCCTGGCGCCAAATTCCTGGGGCCGGCCAGGCCGCCACTTGTCGTTCCTGTTCCAGTTGACCACATTAGGGACAAGGAAAACGGGGCTGGCCGCCCCACAAAGAGGAGATTGCCAATGTTCCTCATCGACATGTTCAACAAGAAGACCGTCATGCCGACCGTCGAGAGCGCGCTGCCCGGACGCCCCGAACCGCTGGCTACGGCCGACATCCATTTCGTTTCCGGCCTGCCGCTCAAGGGCCCCTACCCTCCTGGGTTCAGGACCATCTATCTCGGCATGGGCTGCTTCTGGGGTGCCGAACGCCTGCTCTGGCAGACGCCTGGCGTCTATGTAACGGCTGCAGGTTATCAGGGCGGGATCACCCCCAATCCAACCTATCAGGAGACCGTAACGGGCCTGACCGGCCACACCGAAGTCGTCAAGGTGATCTACGACCCTTCGAAGATCACGCTTGAAGCCCTCCTGAAGATCTTTTTCGAAGCGCATGACCCGACACAGGGCATGCGACAGGGCAACGATATCGGCACGACCTATCGCTCGGCGATTTATGTGGAGAACGAGGAGGACATGGCACTTGCCCTGTCTGTCCGGGACCGCTTCCAGGCGGCTCTCGAAAAGGCCGGGCGAAGCAGCAGGATCACGACAGAAATCGCTCAGGCGGGGCCCTTCTACTTTGCCGAGGACTATCACCAGCAGTATCTGGCGAAAAATCCGAACGGTTATTGCGGTCTGCGCGGAACAGGGGTCTCCTGCCCGATCGAACCCGCAGCCTGAGAGCATCTGCTCAAACCGACGGCATAAATCCTATTGATCTGACTAGATTTTCGGCGTTTGACGCCGAAGATCTGGCCAGCTTGTGAATCTTTACCAGATGAAAAAAATCTGGTGAATTTTCGTACGAGCCATGCAAGGATGCAACCAGCCTGGACCTCCGGATAAGGAGGCGGCGGTTCCGCAGACATGCTCTTCGTCAGGGAGGGCTTGCGGGAGGACCCAACAAGATCAATAGCAACAACAGGGCTGCACCATGAAGAAAACCCTCCTCAGTCTCTTTGCCTTGGCTGCGATGTCGGCAACCGCGCTTGCGGCCGACGTCAAGCCGGCTCTGGTCTATGGCACTGGCGGCAAGTTCGACAAGTCGTTCAACGAAGCAGCCTATGCCGGCGCAGAGAAGTTCAAGACCGAAACCGGCATCGACTATCGCGATTTCGAGCCGACCAGCGACACCCAGGGCGAACAGGCGATCCGCAACTTCGCCTCGCGCGGCTTTAACCCGGTCGTCGCCGTCTCCTTCGCCTGGACATCGGCCGTTGAAAAGGTCGCCGGCGAATTCCCGGACACACAGTTCGTGATCGTTGACTCGGTTGTCGACAAGCCGAATGTCCGTTCGGTCGTCTACAAGGAGCATGAGGGTTCCTACCTCGTTGGCCTGCTCGCCGGTCTCGCCTCGAAGAGCGGCAAGGTCGGCTTCGTCGGCGGCATGGACATCCCGCTCATTCGCAAGTTCGCCTGCGGCTACGAGCAGGGCGCACGGGCAGCCAACGCCAAGATCGAAGTGTTCCAGAACATGACCGGCACCACGGGTGCTGCCTGGAACGACCCGGTTCGCGGCGGTGAACTGACCAAGAACCAGATCGACCAGGGTGCCGACGTAATTTACGCGGCAGCTGGCGCTACCGGTCTCGGCGTTCTCCAGACCGCAACCGACAACGGCAAGCTCTCGATCGGCGTCGACTCCAACCAGAACCATCTGCATCCGGGCTCTATCCTCACCTCGATGGTCAAGCGCGTCGACCTCGCTGTGTATAACGCCTATGCCGATTCCAAGGCTGACAAGTTCACCCCTGGTCTGCAGGCTCTCGGCGTTGCGGAAGACGGCGTCTCCTACGCACTCGACGACAATAACGCCAAGCTGGTGACCGAAGACATGAAGGCCGCCGTCGAAAAGGCAAAGGCCGACATCATCTCCGGCACCGTGAAGGTGCATGATTACATGTCGGACAATTCCTGCCCGAAGTGATCTGAATTCCGGGCGCAGGGCGGCAAGTGCGCCGTCCTGCGCCTTTTTTATGTCCGGGGAAATGGAATGAACGCTCAGAGCCAGGCGCCGGCGATCGAACTGATCGGCATCGATAAGAAGTTCGGTGCGGTGCACGCCAACAAGAATATCAACCTGACGGTTGCCAAGGGCTCGATCCACGGCATCATCGGCGAAAACGGTGCGGGAAAATCGACGCTGATGTCGATCCTCTACGGCTTTTATCAGGCCGACAGCGGATCCATCCAGATTGCCGGCCGACCGATTACCATCAAGGACAGCCAGACAGCCATTCATGCCGGCATTGGCATGGTCCATCAGCACTTCATGCTAGTCGAGAATTTTACCGTGCTGGAGAACCTGATGCTCGGCGCCGAAGGTGGCGCTTTGCTCGGCAAAGGCACGGATGCCGTCCGCAACGGGCTGAAGAAGCTTGAAGAGGACTATGAACTCGAGGTCGATCCCGACGCGGTGGTCGAGGAGCTTCCTGTCGGTCTACAGCAGCGCGTGGAAATCCTCAAAGCTCTCTATCGTGGCGCCGAGATCCTGATCCTCGACGAGCCAACAGGCGTGCTGACACCAGCCGAGGCCGATCATCTTTTCAAGATCCTTGGCGTACTGCGCGACCAGGGCAAGACTGTCATCCTGATCACCCACAAGCTCCGCGAAATCATGGCGATCACCGATACGGTCTCCGTCATGCGGCGTGGCGAGATCGTTGCGACACGCAAAACGACCGAAACAACCGTCGAGGAACTGGCTGAGCTGATGGTCGGCCGCCGGGTTCTCCTGCATGTCGAGAAGAAGCCGGCCAATCCGGGCGAGGTTTTCCTCTCCGTGCGCAACCTCACGGTCAAAGACAGTCGTGGCGTCGTGATGGTCGACAATGTCTCCTTCGACGTAAAGGCAGGCGAGATCGTCGGCATCGCGGGCGTCGCCGGCAACGGCCAGAGCGAGTTGCTGGAAGCCATTACCGGGATCCGCAAACCGACATCGGGCGAGATCTGGATCAACGGGCAGAATGTGGCAGGTCTGGATCCTGCGGAACTGCGCGGTATCGGCGTCGCACACATTCCCGAAGACCGTCATCACATGGGCCTCGTACTGCCATTCGAAGAGAGCCAGAACGCCATTCTCGGCTATCACCGCGACGAGCGCTATGGACGTGGCCCGTTCCTCGATCCCGATCTTATTCGCAAGGCGGCCGAAGACGAGATTGCGAAATACGATATCCGCCCGCCGAACCCACGACTGAAAACGGCCAATTTCTCGGGTGGCAACCAGCAGAAGATCGTCGTTGCGCGCGAGATCGAGCGTGATCCGAAACTTCTGGTCGTCGGGCAGCCGACGCGCGGCGTCGATATCGGCGCCATCGAATTCATTCACAAGCGGATCGTGGAGACGCGGGATGCCGGCAAGGCCGTGCTGCTCGTGTCGGTCGAACTCGACGAGATCCGCTCGCTCTCAGACCGAATCCTGGTGATGTTCGCCGGCAAGGTCGTCGGCGAGAAGACGCCGGACACTGGCGAACAGACACTCGGCCTGATGATGGCCGGCATTGCCGCTTGAGGTTTTGATGAGCACTGCATCCGTACCCCTTCCGAACTGGATCAACTACGCACTGCTGCCGCTGATCAACCTGACGCTTGCCTTTCTTGTGTCGGGCCTCGTGGTCTGGATCATCGGAGAAAATCCCTGGGAAGCCCTGAAGCTGATGCTGGAGGGCGCGCTTGGGAGCGGTGAAGGCATAGGTTTCACGCTGTTTTACGCCACCAGCTTCATTTTCACCGGCCTTTCGGTGGCCGTTGCCTATCATGCCGGCCTGTTCAACATCGGCTCGGAAGGTCAGGCCTATCTCGGCGGCCTCGGGGCCGCACTTGCTGCCCTGTCGCTCGATCAGTATGTGCCGTGGTATGTGACCATGCCATTCGCGATTATCGCGGCGGCTTTCTTCGGGGCCGCCTGGGCCCTCATTCCGGCCTGGCTGCAGGCCAAGCGCGGCAGCCATATCGTTATCACGACGATCATGTTCAATTTCATCGGCGCGGCGCTGATGGTGTATCTTCTGGTCAACGTTCTCATCGTTCCTGGCAAGATGGCGCCGGAAACCCGGACATTCCTCGAGGGCGGTCAGCTGCCGAAGCTTGATTGGCTGATTGCGATGTTTGGCGGCAAGCTGGGGCCTGCGCCATTCAACGTGTCCTTCATCATTGCGCTCGTGATGTGTGTGGTCGTGTGGGTCCTGATCTGGCGCACCAAACTCGGTTTTGAGATGCGGACATTGGGTATCAGCCGGTCGGCGGCGGCCTATGCCGGGATTCCCTATGTCAAGATCGTTCTGATCACGATGCTGATTTCCGGCGGCCTTGCCGGGATGATGGCGCTGAACCCCGTTCTCGGTGCCTCAGCGCGCCTGCAGGTGGAATTTGTCGGCGGCGCCGGTTTTGTCGGGATCGCTGTGTCGCTGATGGGTCGAAATCATCCGCTGGGCATCCTGCTCGCGGCCATCCTGTTCGGCGTACTCTATCAGGGTGGAGCCTGGCTCTCCTTCGACATGCCCAACATTACCCGCGAGATGATCGTGGTCATCCAGGGCCTCGTCATCCTGTTCGCCGGGGGACTGGAATTCATGTTCCGCCCGATGATCGTGCGTGTTTACCAGAAACTGACGAAAGCCTGAGGACGAGACCATGGATTCTTTCGACATGCTCATCAGCATCCTCGGCTCGACGATCCGCCTGTCGATCCCGTTGATCCTTGCGGCACTGGCTGGGCTTTACTCAGAGCGCGCCGGCGTCTTCGACATCGGCCTTGAAGGCAAGATGCTGGCCGCCGCCTTTGCTGCGGCCTGTGTTGCCTATTTGACCGGCTCCGCATGGCTCGGGCTGTTCGCCGGTATCGCCGTGTCGCTGGCGTTCTCGCTGATCCACGGCTTCGCCTCGATCACCACCCGAGGCAACCAGATCATTTCCGGGGTTGCCCTCAACTTCGTGGCGGCAGGCTTGACCGTTGTTCTTGGTCAAGCCTGGTTCGGCCAAGGGGGACGGACGCCGCAGGTGTCGGGTGAGGCCCGCTTCTCGCCGATCATTCTGCCGGGTGCAGAGACGATGCGCGACGTGCCGTTTATCGGCCCGCTCTATGCGAACGTGATTTCCGGCAACAATATTCTCACCTACATCGCCTTCCTGGCGGTGCCGATTTCCTGGTGGATCCTCTATCGCACCCGTTTCGGTCTGCGGTTGCGAGCCGTTGGCGAGAACCCGGGTGCCGTGGACACGGCTGGAATTTCGGTGGCCTTCCTGCGGTACCGGGCGGTCCTCATGGCTGGCCTGCTCTGCGGCATTGCCGGAACCTATCTCGCGATCGCGCAATCGGCCGCCTTCATCAAGGACATGTCGGCCGGCAAGGGCTTCATCGCGCTTGCAGCACTGATCTTCGCCAAATGGAAGCCGGTGCCTGTCATGTTCGCCTGCCTGCTGTTCGGCTTCCTCGACGCGCTGGCCAACTTCATGCAGGGCAAGTCGATCCCAGGGATCGGCGAAGTGCCTGTGCAGATTTTTCAGGCACTGCCCTATATCCTCACCTGCATCCTGCTCGCAGGCTTCATCGGTGCTGCCAATCCGCCGAAGGCCGGCGGCGTGGCCTATTCCAAGGAGCGTTAATCCATGGCTCATGATCTCTTTGAAGCCGCTCGTGACGCCATGAGTTTTGCGCATGCGCCCTACTCCAAGTTCCCGGTCGGCGCTGCGATCCGCGCCGACGACGGCCGAATCTATACCGGGGCGAACATCGAGAACCTCTCGTTTCCGCAAGGATGGTGTGCGGAGCCGACCGCGATCGGCTGCATGATCATGGGCGGTGGTCGACGAATTGTCGAAATGGCCGTGATTGCCGAAAAGCTGGCGCTCTGCCCGCCCTGTGGCGGCTGCCGGCAGAAGATTTCGGAATTTGCTTCGGCCGATACGAAGATCTATCTGTGCGATGAAGTCGGCGTGCAAAAGACAATGACGATGGACGAACTTCTGCCGCTTAGCTTCAAGACGGATGTCATCGGATGAAGGCGGCTGTCGATCTCCTTGTCGAACGCCTCAACGGCTTGATGCCGCGCTACGGTATCGTTCTGGGATCGGGCCTTGGTTCTTTGGTAGAGGAAGTCCGCGATCCAATCCGCATTTCCTATTCGGACCTGCCGGGCTTCCCGCTCAGTGGTGTGTCCGGTCATGCGGGGGAACTGGTTGCCGGCTATCTCGGACGCACGGCGGTGATCATGCTCGCAGGGCGCATGCATTACTACGAGCACGGCGACCCCAATGCCATGCGCAAGCCTCTTGAGGTTCTGGTAGGGCTCGGGGTCAAATCCCTGATCCTGACCAACGCGGCGGGCTCGCTACGCGAGGATATGCCACCCGGCAGCGTCATGCAGATTACCGACCATATCAATTTCTCCGGTAAGAACCCGCTGATCGGCGAAAGCAGCGACGGCCGCTTCGTCGGCATGACATCAGCCTATGACGCGACCCTCTCCGCTGCCATGCAGCGCGCTGCGATCGCCGAAGGCGTTCCCCTCGCCCAAGGCGTTTACATGTGGTTCTCCGGACCAAGTTTCGAAACGCCGGCGGAAATCCGTATGGCGCGCATTCTGGGGGCCGATGCCGTGGGCATGTCGACTGTGCCGGAGGTTATTCTGGCCCGCTTCTTCGGCCTGAGGGTTGCAGCAGCCTCCGTGATCACCAATTATGGAGCCGGCATGACCGGTGGCGAACTCAGCCACGAGGAAACCAAGGACATGGCCCCGATCGGTGGCAAACGTCTTGCGAGCATCCTCAAACGGATGATCGGCGGAGGAGAAGACATTGGATAATCAGGAACTGCGTGCGGTGGCCACGAAGGCGCTGTCGCTTCTCGATCTCACCAACCTCAAGGACGACTGCACGCCCGAGCAGATCGTGACCCTTTGTGGAAAGGCACAGACCGCATTCGGCCCGACGGCTGCGATCTGCATCTGGCCACGCTTCGTCATGCAGGCTCGCACCCTCCTCGGTCCATCGAGCCCCATTCGCATTGCTACGGTGGTGAATTTCCCATCCGGCGAAATGAAGATCGAAGACGTCCTGGCCGAAACGCGCGATGCCGTTGCCGATGGCGCGGATGACGTGGATCTCGTCATACCCTACCGCGCCCTGATGGCCGGCGACGAGACGGCTGTGAGCGCCATGGTTTCAGCCGTGAAGGCGGCCTCCGGACCGGCCGTCCTGAAGACCATCCTCGAAACCGGCGAGTTGAAGGACAAGAACCTGATCCGGAAGGCGTCCGACCTTGCGATCGCAGCCGGCGCAGATTTCGTCAAGACATCCACGGGCAAGGTGAGCGTCAATGCCACTCTGGAGGCTGCGGACATCATGTTGCAGTCCATTCGGGACAGCCGCAAGAAAGTCGGCTTCAAGCCTGCCGGTGGCATCTCCACGGTTGCCGATGCCGCTCTCTACCTGAGACTTGCGGACACTATCATGGGCGAAGACTGGGTCATGCCGTCGACCTTCCGCTTCGGCGCTTCCGGCCTGCTGGACGACATTCTTGCCGTTCTTTCCGGTGAGCGCTCCGCGGTTGCGGCTTCCGGATATTGAGAGATGTTACCCCAGGAAATCATCCGTCGAAAGCGTGACGGCGGTGTGCTGACCGCCGAGGAAATCTCCGGGTTTATTGAGGGCCTGTCGAACGAGACAATTTCCGAGGGCCAGGTGGCGGCCTTTGCCATGGCCGTCTTCTTCCAGGGCATGACACCTGACGAAATCGTGGCGCTGACGCTTGCCATGCGCGATTCCGGCGATGTCCTGTCCTGGGCAGGCGTTGGCAAACCAGTCGCCGACAAGCACTCCACCGGCGGCGTGGGCGACAATGTCTCGCTGATGCTCGCGCCGATTGTCGCTGCCTGCGGGCTTGCCGTTCCGATGATTTCGGGACGCGGTCTGGGTCATACCGGCGGCACACTGGACAAGCTGCAATCGATCCCCGGCTATGATGTGATGCCGGACAATGCGACCTTCCGTCGAACCGTCGACCGGGCCGGTTGCGCCATCATTGGCCAGACGGGCGATCTGGCACCCGCCGACAAACGTCTCTATGCGATCCGCGACGTGACGGCGACAGTCGAATCCATTCCCCTGATCACAGCCTCGATTCTGTCGAAGAAATTGGCCGCTGGGCTTGAAAGCTTGGTGCTGGACGTCAAGTTTGGCAATGGTGCCTTCATGGCCAAAACCGAGGATGCTGAGGCGCTGGCGCGCTCGCTGGTGCGGGTGGCGAATGGTGCGGGCGTCAGGACCACGGCGCTACTGACCGACATGAACGAGCCGCTGGCAGATTGTGCGGGCAATGCGATCGAAGTGCAGAACGCCGTGGATTTCCTCAAGGGCACGAAAACCGGCACACGGCTTGAAGAAGTGACCCTGGCCTTTGCAGCCGAAATGCTGGTCAATGCCGGCGTGGAATCAGACAGTGTAAAGGCCCTTGAGCGCTCTGCTGCCGTGCTCGCCTCCGGAGAGGCTGCCGATATCTTCGGCCGCATGGTGCATGAACTGGGCGGACCGGTCGATTTCATGGAGCGGGCGGAGCACTACCTGCCACGCGCCAAGATTGACATCCCGGTGCCTGCTGCGGCCGATGGCTATCTCGCCGCATGCGACACCCGCAGTCTGGGACTTGCAGTCGTCACGCTCGGCGGCGGTCGGCAACGTCCGAGCGACGCGATCGATCATGGCGTGGGGCTATCCGGTTTCAAGCCACTGGGGACACGGGTTATGAAGGGCGAGCCGATCGCATTCGTTCAGGCGAATGACGAGGCAAGCGCGGCGCAGGCTGCAACGACAGTGCGCGGATGCTATCAGATTTCCGATGAAAGACCGGCGACAACGCCGGCGATAGGCCTCAGGATCGGCGCGGTTTAAGCGTCTTATTCACTGGATGAGACGCAAGGCACGCTTGTCAGCCGTGTAGGATGTCAGCTTCTTGAGAAAGCTCATCCCGATCAGCGTTGATGACAGCGCATTGTCCGGCAGGACGAAGGCGTCGACATCGCGGACACGGACATTGCCGATTTCGACCTTGTCCAGCACCACGTGCGCCGCTTCAATCTGGCCATTGGCGGTGTCCACGGCGTGTTCGAAGTCCAGGGTCGAGGGCGGGAAACCGAGACGACGGGCCGTCGACACGTTGATCGCGACCAAGGATGCGCCGGTATCGATCATGGCATCGACGGCCTTCCCGTTCATTCGGAACGTGCCGGAGTAGTGGCCATTCTTACTCATGGTCAGCAATGTCTGGCCCGAGGTTGACGTCGATGCGGGCACCACGGTTTGTTCCCTGCTCTCACGCCGATCGAGATAGGCGTGGACATGCGTCGCAATTGTTGGCCATTGCGTGGCCGACATGGCGAGGAGCAGAACAGTGAACAGGGTCCGCGCGAACATCGGCACTCCGCTAGAAACGTTTCGCTGACGTTTGCACCGCTTGATCACCAAGTGGCTAACGCAGGTATGAAAACGGCCCGGAACTCGCGTACCGGGCCGTCAATCCTTGCGATCTGGTTAAGAAATCACTTCGTGCCGTACATCCGGTCACCAGCGTCACCGAGACCGGGCATGATGTAACCCTTCTCATTCAGGTGGCTGTCGATCGAGGCGGTGAAGATCGGAACATCCGGGTGCACTTCATGGAAGTTCCGGATGCCTTCCGGGGCAGCAAGCAGGCAGAGGAAGCGGATGTTTTTCGCGCCGCGTTCCTTCAGCTTGTCGATCGCGGCAATCGAGGAATTGCCGGTGGCCAGCATCGGATCGACGACGATGATGAGGCGCTCGGCCAGGGCTTCAGGCGCCTTGAAATAGTATTCAACGGCTTGCAGCGTTTCGTGATCGCGGTAGACGCCGACATGGGCGACACGCGCGGCCGGAACCAGTTCCAACATGCCTTCAAGCAGGCCGTTTCCGGCGCGCAGGATAGAGGCGAAAACCAGCTTCTTGCCTTCGAGGATCGGCGACTGCATCTCCGTCAGCGGGGTCTCGATGGTTTCCATCGTCAACTCGAGATCGCGGGTCACCTCATAGCAGAGCAGCGTCGAGATCTCGCGCAGAAGACGCCGGAAACTCGATGTCGAAGTCTCCTTGCGGCGCATGATCGTCAGCTTGTGCTGCACGAGGGGATGATCGATGACTGTCACGCCGTCCATGGTGAAACCTTCTTTTCTTCTTGTCTTCGGGTTGCCCCTATTTTCACTTTCTCGCAGGCGGCTGCAAGGGCAGACGAGGAATTTAGCGCGTCGTCAACAGGGCTGCCGTCAAAGTCTCGCCAGGAGTTGCGCGCGAGTGCCCTCATCGACGAAAGCCGCTTCAATGGCCGTTCTGGTCATGGCGTCGATCTCAGCGTCGGAAAAGCCGAACACAGTCGATGCAAGATCATATTCGCGGGCCAGCGATGTATCAAAGAAGGGTGGATCGTCGGAGTTGATGCAGACACGCACACCGGCTTCAACGAAGCGGCGCAGCGGATGGCTTTGGAAGTCCGGATAGACCGAAAGCGCGATGTTCGATCCGGGGCAGACCTCAAGCACGGTTCCCAGATCGACCAGCCGCCGGACGAGATCAGCATCTTCGATTGCGCGGACGCCGTGACCAATGCGGGCCGGACGAACGAGATCCAATGCGTCCGCGACCGAGAACGCGCCGCAGACCTCACCCGCATGAATCGTCAGGCCTAGACCTGCCTCGCGGGCGATGTCGAAGGCGCGCGCATAGTCCGCCACCCGGCCCATGCGCTCCTCCCCCGCCATGTTGAAACCCGTGACAAGCGGATTGTCGGTGCGGGCTGCATACTCCGCTGCGGCAATGACGCTTTCCGGGCCGAAATGGCGTTCTCCTGTGACAATGATGCGGGCTTCGATACCGGTCTTCGCCTTCGCAGCATGGATGCCGGCGGTGATGCCAGCGAGATAGGTGTCGGCGCCGAGACCGATGCGATCACCATGATCCGGCGAGACGATCAGTTCGCTGTAGATCGTACCGACACCGGCGAGTTCCAGAAGATAGCTCTCGGTCAGGAGGGCATAGTCCTCCTCGGTGCGGAAAAGCGCCGCGACCTTGTCATAGGCTGCGATGAACTCGGCAAAATCCGTCCAGGCATAGCGTCCGTCCGTCATGAAGGTGGCGGGGTCGATGCCGTATCGCTCGGCTTGCGCCAGGGCGAGTGCCGGTGGCGCTGCACCCTCGATATGGCAATGCAGTTCGACCTTCTTCAGATGCAAGCTCACAGAAAACTCCGTCCATGGTGACCCGGCGCAATGCCGAGATGGGCAGCAATGGTTTCGCCGATATCGGCATAGGTGGTGCGCACCCCGATATTGCGCGAGCGGATTCCGGGGCCAAAACACATGATCGGCACCCGCTCCCGCGTATGATCGGTACCACGCCAGGTCGGATCGCAACCGTGATCGGCGGTCATCAGCACCATATCACCCGGCCGCATCTTGCGATGGACTTCGGGCAGACGGCGATCAAAGGCCTCCAGAGCAGCGGCGTAGCCGGGCACATCGCGGCGATGGCCAAAAAGCATGTCGAAATCCACGAAGTTGGTGAAAACGAGATCGCCGTCCTCGGCCTCCTCCATGGTCTTCAAGGTAGCGTCCATCAGCGCCATGTTGCCATTGGCCTTGATCATGCGCGACACGCCCTGATGAGCGAAGATATCGGCGATCTTGCCGACGGCATGGACCTTGCGCCCCGCTGCAACCAGGCGGTCCAGCAGCGTCGCCTCCGGCGGCAGGACCGAATAGTCGCGACGGTTGCCGGTCCGTTCGAAGGTCTGTGCTGTCTCGCCGACAAAGGGACGCGCGATAACTCGGCCGATATTCAAGGGATCGACAAGCTTGCGCACGATTTCGCAGAGTTTCAGCAGGCGCTCCAACCCGAAATGCCGCTCGTGGGCCGCAATCTGGAAGACGGAGTCGGTCGACGTGTAGCAGATCGGCTTGCCCGTCCGGATGTGCTCTTCACCAAAGCGGATGAGAACGTCGGTGCCGGATGCATGGCAGTTGCCAAGAATGCCCGGAAGCTCTGCCTCCCGGCAGATTGCCTCGACAAGCTCTGCAGGAAAGGCTTCCTCGCCGTGGGGAAAATACCCCCAGTCGAACATGACCGGCGTGCCGGCGATCTCCCAATGGCCTGAGGGCGTGTCCTTGCCCTTCGAGACTTCGCTTGCCGCACCATGAAGGCCAAAGACCCTTTCGGGGATGGGCATACCCTCTGGCGGACGGCCCGTCGCCAAGCGAGCCGCTTCGATCAGGCCGAGCGCCGACATGTTGGGAAGCATCAGTGGGCCGCGCCGCAGCCCCTTCCTGTCACCTGCACCAGCGGCGCAGAATTCCGCGATATGACCAAGCGTGTTGGAACCGTCATCGCCATAGGCGGGGGCATCCGGCGCACCGCCAATGCCGAAGGAATCGAGAACGAAAAGAAACGCGCGTGCCATGCCATTTGACCTCAAGCCGGTGCCTTTATCGGCGCCGGCGGAAGGCATGATCAATAACGTCTGGACGATGCCTTGGCAAATGCCCGAGCGTCAGCAGTCACTGCACTCGATATCCTTGCTCAGACGCTGGCGGAAGAAGAATTCGCGCCCCAGAGTTAGCGTCTTGGTTGACGACCCGGTCAAGCCCGGAAGCCACATGAGCAGTTCGTGCGAGACGCTGAGCTCGGTGCGAACGAGGAAAATGCTGGGCTCGACCAGATCAGAAGGGATCGTCGGCGTGGAGCCGACCACATAAGGGGCGACACCCGTCGAAGACCATGACCATGCAACCGTCGCGGCTTCCTTATCGTCGATCTTGATGCCGGTAATCTTGATCAGCAGGTCCTTCGAGGGATACGGGACAAACATCGCCTTGGCGACATCAGAACTGGTTGCAAGGGAAACCTTGGTGACCTTGTCTTCCCGAGAGATCAGATCGCCGATGGTGCTGGCGGCCATCGATGTCTTTTTCGAAATGCTGAGCCCAATCGTCAGTTCGAAGGCCATCAGATAGACGACCAGAAGCATCGGAGCGATCAGGGCAAATTCGACCGCGCCGACACCCTGGCGATCACGCCACAGATCCGTGAGCCGGTCGCAACAAGCCCGCCACGAAAAGCTTTTGATTGGGGACATCGCGTTCTTGTATCCTGAAACCCTGGTCACGGATAATTCTCGTTCTTGAACGTGGTGGTGGCGACGATCAGAAAGTCGCTCGGCATCGACCCGTCGTCCGGGCGGATATTGGTGATGTAGGGACGGACCAGGTCCGTGATCACCTGCCAGCGGTAATAGGCGCGCAGCATGTTGATCGTATCGGGACCACCAGGGGTGAATTTGAAGCTGGTCGGATCAATGTCGGCAAATGTCGCTGTCGATTTACGTGGAATCGTCGTCGGTATCGCAGCGAAAGACGTAAACGTGCGGGCGTCGATGTAGAGCTTGCTCGGTGTTGAGACCTCGCCCGCTGAACATTTGATGATGATGCTGACTTCGTCGCAGAAGGCCTGACGGAACTGCGTAGCCGTCATATCGGTCGTACGACCCAGATTATAAGTGATCTCGCCTGTCCGCAGTTGCCGACCGAGATTGTTCACGGCATTCGTGATCAGCTGCTCCGCTGTGAAAGCCACGAAGGTTTCGACGATTGCGAAGATGATAATGAAATACGGTACGGAGAGTATCGCGAATTCGATTGCTGCGGAACCGTCCTGGGAGCGAGCAAGCCGCCTCCAGATTCGAGACAACCGCTGCTTCACACTGCGCCGTGAATCCTTATCGCTCGTGGAACACATCATTACATTTGCCCATATCGTCAGTCACATTGACGATATGGGTCAAGTATTGATTTTCCGTTGCGCGAATATTTAGATTCTTCCATGTGTCCGAAAGTGGACGCTTGGAACAGATCAAGGCGTGCCGCTGCCCTGGGCGTGCTGTTCGCAATTCGGGGTGCAGGACAATACTGTGCGCGCTGTCGACTTGAACACTCTCACAGTGTTCGATTCGTCGATAGACACAACAATACGCTCATCCAGAAGGGCGTTTCCATCGGAGTCCAAAAGAACAATGTTGGTGGAGCCGTAGGAACGACCGGTCACCACAATGGTGCGTGCATCGGCAACCGTTGCATCTGCCACATCGGAATTGCCGATGATGACCTTGCTCACCGGGCGATCCAGCTTCAGGATCCGGGCACTGTTCATATAGACGCGCAGAATATCTCCATCGTCGGCCAGAACGGCGGAACTCGCGAAGACAGAAGCGGCCGCCCAGACAAGCGTACCGATGACTGCGAGTGTTCGACGATGCATTGCAAACATACCTGTAGGTTCCGCGCGTATGAGAGGATCCCCAACAAGATGCCGCCTTTTGGTGAACGAAGGCTTAATCTCCCAATTGAGCAAACACGATGCAGAAAATGCCTATGCTTAAGCGTGCTCGCAGAGGCGTTCTGAGCAAGGCTCCATCCCCGCTTTGGGTCGATATGTCATGTTCCAGGACAAACAGGCGATCATCGAGCCCATACCGGATGGGTCCTAAACACTGAAGATGCAAGGGTTTTTCAGGAGTGATTTTGACTGCCTTGAGAGGAGCCGTGAAACAAATCCAATCAAATCAAAGGCAGCGTCTCGAATTCGAGCGATCTTCCAAAGGCTTCATTTACCACACACAGGTGTTGTAGCTTTTCACGATCCGCTAACCGTCTTTCTTAAGTCGATAGCAATAGGCTGGCGATTAGGTTTTGGTCATCCGAGCAACGGGAACAGTTGCCGGCAGTGCTGATCAACCACGCGAGTAGGAGAATACCATGACCAAGATTTTCGCACGTTTCGTCAAGGACGAGTCCGGTGCAACCGCTATCGAATACGGCCTGATCGCCGCCCTCATCTCCGTTGCCCTGATTGCTGGCGCAACGACCCTCGGCGGCGCTCTGAACAACCAGTTCGTTTCGCTCTCGGGCAAGCTGACCAACGCCGGCAAGTAATCGCCTGCGCAATTGGAAACTTAGGAGCCGCCCATTGGGCGGCTCTTTTGTTTGAAACTTTGGCAATTTTCTCGCACCCATTTCCCATTTGGAAAGGGCTCGCATGCTAGAATGCGGTCAGCAGGAGGATCCAACCATGTATGCGGCGACTGTCTTTCTCGTTCTTCCGATCTGCCTCGCATTGGCAGCCCTGACGGATTTTCTCGAAATGACGATCCCAAATCGCATTCCGGTCATCCTTCTCCTATCGTTTGCAGTCATCGCCCCTTTCAGCGGCCTGACGCTGATCGAGATTGGCTGGCACCTGCTGGCAGCTCTGGTTGTCTTCGCAGTCTGTTTCGGACTTTTCGCGATGAATGTAATGGGCGGGGGCGATGCCAAGCTTTTGACCGCCTCGGCCGTCTGGTTCGGTTTCAACACATCGCTTTTCGAGTTCCTGGTCTTCACCGGCTACTTCGGCGGTGTGCTGACCGTTCTAGTCCTGCTTCTGCGCGCCAACTGGGCAAAGTTTGCCACCATTGGCATTCCATTGCCTCAGACGCTGATGTCAGCAAAGAAAGTACCCTACGCCATCGCCATCGGTGCTGCAGGACTGATCAGCTATCCGCAGGCGCCGCTGGTGATTTCCACCATCAAGGGACTTGGACTCTGAGCGACCAAGAAACCAGTCATTAACCACAATTGTAAGCACTGCATTAACCATAAGTATACCAATTCCTGATCAATCTTGAGGGCAGAATTCACTGCGTCGCCCGAGGATCGTTCATGAAACCCGCCCGTCTCATCATACTTGCAGTCGCCGTCGTGGCCGCCGGGACGGCCGGGCTCCTTGCAATGCGTCTCAGCGGGGGCGGTTCCGTGGTGGTGCAGGAGGCCGTCGTCGAAAAAGAACCGACGGTCGACGTGCTCGTGATCGCGAAGAACCTGCCGGTCGGCTCGCGTCTCGATGATAGCTCCATGCGCTGGATGGCATGGCCCCAATCCGGCGTCGTCGACGGCTTCATCACATCGTCCACACGCCCTGAAGCCATGAGCGAGCTCACGGGTGCCGTAGTCCGGCTGCCGCTCTTCGAGGGCGAGCCTCTCCGCCGCGAGAAAGTCGCGGACTCCTCTTCCCGTATTCTGTCCGCACTGCTCCCCTCCGGCAAACGTGCCGTCTCGACCGAGATTTCCGTTGCAACCGGGGCCGGTGGCTTCATTCTGCCGAATGACCGCGTTGACGTGATCATGGTGCGCAAGGGAGAGCAGGAAGGCTTCCTGACAGAGACCGTCCTGTCCAACGTCCGGGTGCTTGCGATCGACCAGCAGATTGAAGAAGCGCCTGATGGTTCGCGCTCCGTTGTCGGCACGACCGCAACGCTGGAGCTGACACCCGACCAGACGAAGGTGATCACCGTTGCGCAGCAGATGGCGGATCGTCTGTCGCTTGCCCTGCGGTCCGTTGCCGATGCCCAGGAAGAAGATACCTCCGCCGCAGATCATCTGCTCAGCGGCGGCGATGGCCAGCCGACGATCCAAGTCATCAAATCCGGCACCGTGGTCAATGCCACTGCCACCGATACCATGCAGTGAGTGGGGACGCATCGTGAGCAAGTTGATCACCAATTTTCGCAGATCCCTCACCGGAGGCTTGGCCTTTGCGGTTGCATTCTCGGGTGCCGCAAACCCGCTCAAGCAGACATTCCTCGATGTACCGGCCGTTCAGGCCGCACAGGAGAGCGTGCTTCGCATCAACAATTCCGGCCCCGGTACGCGGCGCACCGTCAAACTCGGTCTGAACAAGGCGCTCGTTGTTGATCTCCCCCAGGATGCGCATGACATTCTCGTTGCCGATCCCGTCATGGCAGACGCGGTGACGCGTTCGTCGCGCCGCATTTATCTTTTCGGCAAGATGGTCGGCCAGACCAACATCTTCATCTTTGGCGCCAATGGCGAGGAGATTGTCAGCCTCGACATCGAGATCGAACGCGATATTGCCGGTCTTGAGACCAATCTGCGGCGCTTCATCCCGCAGTCGGACATTACCGTCGAAATCGTTTCCGACAACATCATCTTGACGGGAACTGTGCGCACGCCGCAAGACGCGGCACGGGCGGCAAGCCTTGCCGAAGCCTTCCTCAAGGGCGGTGAAGCGACGACGCGCAACACGACCGCGACAAGCGAGAGCAGCGGCGATGGCGCGGTTGCGATCTATGCCGAAGACCGCCAGGAATCGCAGATCGTCAACCTCTTGACGATCGAGGGCGAAGACCAGGTGACGCTGAAGGTCACTGTGGCCGAAGTCAGCCGACAAGTCCTAAAGCAACTCGGCTTTTCCGGCAGTGTGTCTGACGGGTCCACCGGTATCAGCTATGCTAACCCCTCCAATCTCGGCAATGCCATCGACCCCACGGGCACGGCAACCATCAGCGCCGGCCTGGGCGGCGTCGGCGTCAATGCCTATATCAACGCCATGGAACAGGCTGGCGTCATGCGGACGCTCGCAGAGCCGAGCCTGACTGCGATTTCCGGCGAAGCCGCGAAGTTCTATGTCGGAGGTGAATTCCGCCTTGCGGCGCAGCAGGAAGTCACTGACGATGGCGTCGAACGGACGATCAACAGTGTCGACTACGGGATCGAGCTGAACTTCCGACCCGTGGTTCTGGCCCCTGGCCGCATCAGTCTGAAAATCGAGACGAATGTTTCCGAGCCGACCTGGGAGGGATCGCAGGTTACCGGCAACACCTTCCTCGGAACACAGACAACAAACTTCAGCATTCCAGGCTCGACCTTCATGTCGATCCGTCGCCGTGAAGCGTCCACAACGGTGGAATTGCCATCGGGTGGCTCGATCGTGATCGCCGGCCTCGTGCAGGACAATATCCGCCAGGCCATGTCCGGCCTGCCGGGTCTTTCCAAGGTGCCGGTGCTTGGCACCCTGTTCCGCAGCAAAGACTTCCAGCGCAACGAAACCGAGTTGGTGATCATTGCGACACCTTATCTGGTTCGCCCTGTAGCCCGTGGCTCGCTTGCGCGGCCGGACGACAACTTCAACCCGGAAAACGATGGCGCGACCTTCTTCCTGAACAAGGTGAACAAGGTTTACGGCCGACGCGAAGCCGAAGCTCCGACCGGCCAATATCATGGCGCCGTCGGGTTCATCTACAAATGAGCGGGGTTCTGAAGAGAATGAGACAGACCAGCCCCAACAGCAGAGAAAGCCGCCAGACCATGGCATTCGCACGTCGTCCGATCCACACGCTACTCCTCGCCGCCATCGTTGTAGGCTGCCCGCTGGTGGTGACCGGCTGTGGTACGAACAAAGACAAGATGTCGACCTCAGGCATCCCCGATGATTATCGCACGCGTCATCCGATCATGCTGAGCGAAGTCGAGCATACACTGGACGTGCCCGTTGCCTCCGGCGACCGCGCCTTTACTGTCGGGGTACAGGATTCCATTGCCGGGTTCGCGGCCGACTATCTCGCAGCGTCGACGGGCACAATCCAGATCCAGCTCCCGCATGGCTCCCCGAATGCCGGGGCCGCAGCCGGTATGCGCAAGCAGATCCGCAACGTGCTTACGACCCGTGGGGTCCAGGCCAACCGCATCATCGAAACGTCGTACCCGGCTGGCGCATCCGGAGATGCTGCTCCGGTACGCCTCAGCTACGTGGCGATCACGGCTGTTACCAATCCTTGTGGCGAATGGCCGGAGGATCTTCAGAACAACACCTACAGCAATCGCAACTATCACAATTTCGGCTGCGCGACGCAGAGCAACCTGGCCGCCCAGATTGCCAATCCGATGGATCTCGTTACGCCGCGCGACGCAGCCCCGATCGATGCGGCACGCCGCTCCACGGTGATCGGACTTTATCGAAGCGGCGAAGACACATCGAGCGATTGAGGCAACCGGTGCTGAAGACAGGAACAGAAGCATGAGCGCGATCGACTACGAATTCGACACCGGAACATCCCCTGGCCGCGGTTATTCCGAAACCGTGGCCTCGGGCGATGTTGAGGCCTTGCGCCCCCTCCCCCGTATTTCCGTCCACGCATTCTGCGTATCCGACGCGTTCCACCGCGTGATGGACCAGTGCGCGGTCGATCGCCGGCTCGCACGTGTCAGCCTCCGCATCACGCATGGCAACATTGCCGCTGCTGCCAGCATGTTCGGCTCCACGCCAACACCCAACCTGATCATCCTGGAAACCGAATCCGCGCCGCGTGACCTTTTGAACGAGCTTGCGCCGCTGGCGGAAGTCTGTGACCCGAGCACCCGTGTCATCATCGTTGGACGGCACAACGATATTGCCCTCTACCGCGAACTTATTCGCAACGGGATCTCGGAATACATTGTCGCGCCTTTTTCCATGGCCGATGTCATGGGCGCGATCGCTTCGATCTTCGTCGACCCGGACGCAGAACCTCTTGGGCGGACCATCGCCTTCATCGGGGCCAAGGGGGGCGTCGGCTCTTCCACCATCGCTCACAACTGCGCTTTCGGCATCGCGTCATTGTTTTCCACCGAGACCGTCCTTGCGGATCTCGACCTGCCGTTCGGCACGGCCAATATTGATTTCGACCAGGATCCGACCCAAGGCATGGCAGAGGCCGTGTTTGCGCCTGAGCGGCTAGACGAAGTCTTTCTTGACCGCCTGTTGACCAATTGCGGACAAAATCTCTCCCTGCTCGCCGCCCCGTCAATGCTCGATCGGGGTTATGACTACGAGCGCGGCGCCTTCCAGCCGATCCTTGATCTCCTCCAGCGCAGCACACCCATGACCGTGCTCGACCTGCCGCATACATGGGCCGAGTGGACCCGGGCTGTCCTCGGTGACGCGGACGAAATCGTGATTACCTGCGCACCGGATCTCGCCAATCTGCGCAACATGAAGAACATGCTCGACGCGTTGAAAAAGCTGCGTCCCAACGACAAGCCGCCGCATCTGATCCTCAATCAGGTTGGCATGCCGAAGCGGCCCGAGATTGCCCCGAACGACTTTTTCGAGCCGCTCGAGATGGAGCCGGTTGCGATCATCCCCTTCGATGCGCAGCTTTTCGGCACTGCGGCAAACAGTGGGCGCATGATCTCGGAGCTCGACGGAAAGGCACCGACCGCGGAGACGTTCTCACAGCTCGCGCATCTGGTGACCGGCCGCGCAACGATTAAAAAGCCGAAAAAGGCGGGCTTGGGCTCGCTGATCGAAAAGCTTCGCAAGAAATAACACGTGTAAGAACGGGTAGAGCTCATGTTTGGCAAACGCGGAAACGAGGGTTTCGGCAAGGGTGGATCGGGCGTTGGCACGATACCTCCGCAGGCTGCGCCTGCGGTGCCCGCAGCGCGACCTAGCAGCGCACCGCTTGAGCCCGGCAGTCCGGAGGCGAGTGCACGCCAGCAGGTTACGCCGCCACCGATGCAGACCCCGCAACGGAAAAAACCGCAGCGCACGGACGAGTATTACGACACGAAGAGCCAGGTTTTTTCGGCGCTGATCGATACGATCGACCTCTCGCAGCTCGCCAAGCTGGACGGCGAGAGTGCGCGCGAAGAAATCCGCGATATCGTCAACGACATCATCACGATCAAGAACTTCGCGATGTCGATCTCCGAGCAGGAAGAACTGCTCGAAGATATCTGCAACGACGTGCTGGGCTATGGTCCGCTCGAACCGCTGCTGGCGCGCGACGACATCGCCGACATCATGGTCAACGGCTCGGGACAGACCTTCATCGAAGTGGCCGGCAAGACGATCGAATCTGACGTCCGCTTCCGCGACAATGCGCAGCTTTTGTCGATCTGCCAGCGCATCGTCAGCCAGGTTGGCCGTCGCGTCGATGAATCCAGCCCAATTTGCGACGCCCGTCTGCCCGACGGCTCCCGTGTCAACGTCATTGCTCCCCCGCTTGCAATCGATGGGCCGGCGCTGACCATTCGTAAGTTCAAGAAAGACAAGCTGAAGCTTGATCAGCTGGTCAAGTTCGGCGCAATTACGCCCGAGGGCGCCGAGGTCCTGCAGATCATCGGACGTGTTCGCTGCAATGTGGTCATCTCAGGCGGTACGGGCTCGGGCAAGACCACGCTTCTCAACTGCCTCACAGGTTACATCGACCTCGACGAGCGCGTCATCACCTGCGAAGATACCGCCGAACTACAGCTGCAGCAGCCGCATGTCGTGCGCCTCGAAACCCGCCCGCCGAACATCGAAGGCGAAGGCGAGATCACGATGCGTGATCTCGTCAAGAACTGCCTGCGTATGCGCCCTGAACGCATCATCGTCGGTGAAGTGCGCGGACCGGAGGTTTTCGACCTTCTCCAGGCAATGAACACCGGCCATGACGGCTCAATGGGCACCATCCACGCCAACACGCCGCGCGAGTGCCTGAACCGTATGGAATCGATGATTGCCATGGGCGGTTTCTCGCTCCCGGCAAAGACTGTCCGCGAGATTATCTCCGGATCAATCGACGTCATCATCCAGGCCGCCCGTCTGCGCGACGGTTCCCGCCGCATCACGCACATCACGGAAGTGCTCGGCATGGAAGGCGACGTGATCATCACACAGGACCTCGTTCGCTACGAGATGGAGGGCGAAGATGCCAGCGGCCGCATTATTGGCCGGCATGTCTCGACTGGCATCGGCAAGCCGCATTTCTGGGACCGGGCCCGCTACTACAACGAAGAACGACGCCTCGCAGCGGCACTCGACGCGATGGAACAGAAATCCAAGGGAGCGTGAGGCGATGTTCGGTGTAGATCCGACAATCCTGGCAATCGTCCTGCTCGTTGCGTTGTCAACGGGCGCCATTGCCTATGGCGCGCTCTATACCCGGATCGAGACCGATCGCAAGACGACGAACAGGATCAGCCGGGTCAAATCTGCCGAGACCGACACCATCAAGGTGAAGGCGGCGCGGGACCGCGTGCAGGAGATCTCCAAGCGGCGTAAATCCGTGCAGGACTCGCTGAAGGAACTGGAGAAGAAGCAGGCTGAACGGACCAAAAAGCGGAATGAGCTGAGCCTCAAGGCGCGGCTCGGACAAGCCAATCTCTCGATTACGCCCACGCAGTTTTACCTCTTCAGTGCTGCTTTCGGGCTTTTCGCGCTGATTTTCAGCTTCCTCGGCGGATTTTCGCCTCTGGTCATGCTTGGAGTCGTGGTTATTGCCTCGCTGGGCGTTCCGCGCTGGGTTATCGGTTTTCTCATCAAACGTCGCCAGAAGCAGTTCCTCGAGGAATTTCCAAATTCGCTCGATGTGATGGTCCGCTCTATCCGATCTGGCCTGCCGCTCAACGACGCAATCCGGATGATCTCGGCGGACGGCCAGGAGCCGGTGAAGACGGAGTTCCGCCGCGTGGTGGAATCGCAGCAATTGGGCCTTGGCGTGCCGGATGCGGTGGCCCGCATGCATCAATCGATGCCGCTGCCGGAAGTCAGCTTCTTCGCGATCGTTGTTGCCATCCAGGGTCAGGCAGGGGGCAATCTTTCGGAAGCCTTGAGCAACCTGTCACGGGTCCTGCGTGACCGAAAGAAGATGAAGGCCAAGGTTCAGGCCTTGTCCATGGAGGCCAAGGCTTCCGCTGCGATCATCGGGGCTCTGCCATTTATCGTGGCGCTGCTCGTTTACCTGACCTCGCCTGAATACATCATGGTCCTGTTCACGGATCCTCGTGGCCATCTCATCCTCGGCGGCTCAGCCGTCTGGATGAGCATCGGTCTGCTCGTCATGCGCAACATGATCAATTTCGATATCTAGGGAACGGCAGATATGAGCGACCAATGGGCTAAACAGGTCACGGACCCGACCCTGATCATCGCGGTCCTCGTGTCTCTCGCGGTCTTTGCGACATTCTACACGCTGGTCATGCCGCTTTTCGAGAAGGGCGACCTGAACAAGCGCATGCGTGCTGTTTCATCCGAGCGCGATCTGATCCGGTCACGCGAGCGCGCGAAAATGAATTCCGATGCATCACAGGGTCGTGCGTCGCTGCGCGCCACGAACAACCAGTCGGTCCGTCAGATCGTCGAGCGTTTCAATCTGCGCAAAGCGCTTGTCGACGACAAGACCGTCGACAAACTGAAAGCCGCCGGCCTTCGTTCGCAGAATGCGCTCAACATCTTTCTCGTTGCACGCTTTCTCTTGCCATTCGCCACGTTGACCCTGACAGGCATCTGGGTCTTCCTGCTGGGAAACCTCGCCGACAAGGGTATGCCCATGCGGCTGCTCGCCGTCATCGTCGGTGGCTATGTGGGCTTTTATCTGCCCAACATCTATGTCTCGAACAAGATTTCAAAGCGTCAGCAATCGATCAAACGCGCCTGGCCGGATGCTCTCGACCTCATGCTGATCTGCGTTGAATCCGGTATTTCGCTCGAATCTGCCATGCGACGCGTCGCTGATGAAATTGCGGAGCAATCAGCGGAACTGGCGGAGGAGATGGTTCTGACCACGGCCGAACTCTCCTTCTTGCCAGATCGCCGGCAGGCGCTGGAAAATCTCGGTACTCGCACACAGCTTGATAGCGTCAAGAACGTCGTCCAAGCCCTGATCCAGGCCGACCGCTACGGAACACCGGTCGCTCAGGCCCTTCGTGTCCTGGCTCAGGAAGGCCGTGACGAACGCATGAACGAGGCGGAGAAGAAAGCTGCAGCTCTACCGCCCAAACTGACGGTTCCGATGATCCTCTTCTTCCTGCCCGTGCTTGTTGCAGTCATTCTCGGCCCGGCCGGCATTTCTGTTTCAGATCGGTTCTGACAGAAAAACTGACCAGGTATTCGGCCGTCAATGAACGGTCGCGAGTTCGTCGCGCAGCAGGTCAAGTGCGTCCTGCAGAGCTTCCACCAGGATATCGGTCAATTCGTCGGACTTGTTTTCCAGAAGCATGAGCTGGATCGCCATGTCCTGTTGTTCAAAGTACTGGTCCGGTCCTTCGGTCATCATCATGTCCCCTTACCCACCGAATCATTTCGGGTAAGGTCGAGCATCTGATGGTTGCCTTGTGCAAGGCTTTCTGCATTCAACCGGTGACATCGGCATGTCCTTCCACCACTGTGCGAAAACTGGCGAAGAACTCCCCTGCCAGCTTCTTTGAGGTCGATTCGATCAGACGGCTACCGAGCTGAGCGATTTTGCCTCCGACCTCCGCGCGAACGACATAGGTGAGTATGGTGGCATTCTCTCCATCGTCGGCCAGCGACACGTCAGCTCCACCCTTGGCGAAGCCGGCGAGGCCGCCCTTGCCTTCACCGGAAATGGTGTAGGCATGCGGCGGATCAAGGTTCTGCAGTTCAACCAATCCTTCGAACTTTGCCTTGATTGGTCCGATCTTCAGGACAACAAGCGCGGTCATGCTGGTTTCGCTTGTCTTCTCAAGCATTTCACAGCCAGGGATAGCTTGTCGGAGTATGTCCGGATCGTTCAACGCCTTCCACACCGTTTCAATCGGCGCTTCAATCCGTTCACTTCCCTGCATGTCCATGCGTCTTCCTCCCTGACAGACGGGCTCCCTCCCATCCAGCGATAAAAGTGCATGCCTTCAGAACGAGATGCAAGCGCTGCGGCCCTCAGACGAGGACAGCCTGCTCCACGCGATCTTCGGAACCAAAGAAGCGCAGATAGCGCTCCACCTCGCGCGGATCACCGGTAGCCTTGCGCGGGTTGTCGGAAAGCTTGACGGCGGGGCGCCCATTGGCCTCTGAAACCTTGCAGACGATCGAAATAGGCTTGAGGCCTGCGATCTCGCTCGGCGCGCAGCCAGCAAAGTCATTGGTGAGGTTCGTACCCCAGCCGAAGCTCATCCGCACACGCCCTGCGAAGTGTCGGTAGGTGTCGATGATGGCGTCGACATCGAGCCCATCGGAAAAGATCAGCAATTTCTTGCGGGGGTCGCGACCCATCTTCTGCCACCACTCGATGATCTTCTCGCCCCCCTCGATCGGCGGGGCGCTGTCGGGTCGAAAGCCTGTCCAGTCTGCAACCCATTCCGGAGCGTTGCGGAGAAAGGAGGTCGTTCCATAAGCGTCAGGCAGAACGATCAGGAGGTTGCCGCCGTAGAGCGTGTTCCAGTCCTTCAGCACCCGATAAGGCGCGGTGGCCAATTCCTCGTCTGTCTGCGCGAGGGCCGCGATCACCATGGGCAACTCATGGGCGTTGGTGCCCACGGCCTCAAGATCCGAATCCATGGCAAGCAGCACGTTGCTGGTCCCGGTAAAAGCCGGGCCGATACCTTCCTTCAGCGCCTCGACGCACCAGCGCTGCCAAAGGAAACTATGTCGACGACGGGTGCCGAAATCGGAAATGCGCAGACCCGGCAGCTCGCGCAGGCGTTCCACCTTGGACCACATCTTGGCCTTGGCCCGGGCATACAGCACGTCGAGAGTGAAATATCCGAGCGACTTCATGGCTGCGCGCGAACGCAGCTCATTGATGATGGCGAGTGCAGGAATTTCCCACAGCGTCGTTTCCATCCAGGATCCGTGGAAGGTGAGCTCGTATTGACCGTCTCGGGTCGTCAGTTCGTATTCCGGGAGCTGCAGGTTGGAGAGCCAGGTCAGAAATTCCGGCTCGAAGATCTGCGAGCGGCCGTAGAAGCTGTTGCCGGCGAGCCAAATCAGTTCTTTCTTGGTCAGGCGCAGCGAGCGGACATGGTCCAGTTGGTCTCGCAGTTCCTGCTCGTTGATCTCGTCTGCAAGACGCACGGTCTTTGTGCGATTGATCAGGGTGAAGGTGGCGTTGACGTCCGGATAAAGCTTCCAGATCATCTGCAACATCAGAAGCTTGTAGAAATCGGTGTCGATCAGACTGCGGATAATTGGATCGAGCTTCCAGGCATGATTGTAAACCCTGGTTGCGATATCAGTCTTCGTCATTGGCAGATGCCTTCCCTCCGCGGGCGAACCGCGGCAAACGGCCGAAACGGTTCGGCCGTCTTCCTTGCGAGTTATCGGTAATCAATTGCCGATTGTCCAGCCGGGGATATCAGCTTACTCGCTCGGCGTCGGATTGGACTGTGGTGTGGTACCAGACTGGTTTTCCGCAGGGGAAGGCGCGATCTCGACCGAGGGCTGGTTTGTCGGGGTGTCGGGCGCAATCGAATTGCCCCACCACTCGGCAGGGATCCAGACCAGCATGGCAAGGATCAGGCCTGCCAGCAGAACGATCAGAACTGGCTTACCGCGAAAGCCCTGACGTGCGTCCGTTGCGGTCATGGGTTCGGGCTTGAGACCTCTGGTATTGCGATCCGTCGTATTGGGCAGGTCGATGCGGCTGCTCATGGCTTGCTCCCTTGTTTGTCAGTGCGCGACCTCCGCAGAGGTGGGCTCCATGGACAAACGGGAGCAGGATGGGATTGTTCCGCCGGGTTTCAGTAACCCACGCTTCTGTCGACGACATGCTGAAGCGGCTGCCCCGCTTCGACCCTCTGAATTTGCTCTTCGACATGTCGAAACAAGGCGCGAACGTCTGACGCGGCAGCCGCATGGGGCGTAATCACGAGATTGTCCATCTGCCAGAGAGGGCTTTCGGTGGACAGAGGCTCGCGCTCGAAGACATCCAGAGACGCCGCGCTCAGTGTGCCATCGCGAAGGCAGTCGATAATGTCGACCTCCACCTGGCTCCCGCCACGGCCGGCATTGAGAAAGATCGGGCCGCCGAGGACGCCATTGCGGCGAAGTTTCGAGAAGAGCGCGCGATCGAACAGTCCATGCGTCTCAGCCGTCAGCGGCAACAAGCCGACCAGTATGTCGGTGCGAGCGAGGAAATCATCGAGTGTCGCGACATCGAAGGTCTCGACCCCCGCAATCTCCTTATTGCGGCGGGACCAACCGATGACATTAAAGCCCATGGTCTTCAGCTTCTGCGCGGCATCGGACCCCAGAACGCCCAACCCCATGACACCGACGGTCACGTCTCTCGCTTCCGGCTGGCCGCCGATCTCGTTCCAGGTTTTCGCCCTCTGCTGCCGGGCATAGGCAAACCCATGGCGCAGATGATGCAGGCACTGCCAGACCACCCATTCGCTCATCCGGTCCGTCAGACTGCGGTCGACGAAACGCACGACAGGCAGGTTGGGTAGTCCCGGGACGGACAGCACATGGTCGACGCCTGCCCCCCCGGAAAAGATCGCCTTCAAACTTGCCGCCCGGCTGAACAGGGACGGATCGGGCTTCCACACGACGGCATAAGACGCCTGTGAGAGGTCGATGTCTTTCTGGGTCGGATCGCCAAGATCGATCACAGAGCGTCCGGGGAAGGCTGTCTTCAGTGCTTTAGCCACGTCGTCGCGGCCGAACTTAAGATCGACGATGATGGAGTTCTGGTCGGACATAAGATCGCTTTCACTACTGGCGCATGCCGCCGGTCTCAACGGCTTCGAGGCTGAAGGCGGCGGCCATCAGCGCCTTGGTATAGTCTGCTTTCGGGGCAGCGAAGACATCTGCCGCCGGCCCCTGCTCGACAACCTTTCCGGCCCGCATCACAATCAGGTCGTTGGCGAGCGCCTTCACCACCTTGAGATCGTGGCTGATGAACAGATATGCGAGATCGTGCCTCGCCTGCAGATCACGAAGGAGGTCAACGACCTGAGCTTGAACGGTCATATCGAGTGCAGACGTCGGCTCGTCAAGCATCACGAAGCGAGGCTTCAGAACCATGGCCCTGGCAATCGCGATGCGCTGTCTCTGGCCACCGGAGAATTCATGCGGATAGCGCCAGCGCGTTGCGGGATCGAGCCCGACTTCCTCAAGCGCCCAGCAGACTCGTGCATCCCGCTCTTCAGCCGACAGGCGTTTCTCGTGCACCTTCAATCCTTCAGCGATGATTTCACCAATCGACATTCGGGGGCTGAGCGAACCGAAGGGATCCTGAAAGACGATCTGCAGCTTGTCTCGCAGAGGCCGCATATCGCTGTAGGAGAAGGAACCGATATCTTTGCCGATGAAGCTGATGCGCCCGCGCGATGAGATTAGACGCGCAAGGGCAAGGCCGAGCGTGGTTTTGCCGGAACCGGATTCGCCGACGACACCCAGGGTCTGCCCGGCGCGGAGCACGAGATCGACACCGTCGACAGCCTTTACATGATCCACGGTCCTGCGGAGAAAGCCTGCCTTGATCGGAAACCAGACGCGAATGTCTTCGCCCTGCATGACAACAGGCTTCGTCGTGTCCGCCACGGGCGGTTCGCCACGGGGCTCAGAGCCGAGGAGCTTCTTGGTATAGTCGTGTTGCGGATTTTCGAAGATGTCCTCAACCCTGCCCGCTTCGACGATCTGCCCCTTGGTCATGACGCAGACCCGATCGGCGAATTTTCGCACAATGCCGAGATCGTGGGTGATGAACAGCATGGACATGCCGTGCTCGGTCTTCAGCCTGCCCAAAAGCTCGAGGATCTGGGCCTGAACAGTAACATCGAGCGCCGTGGTCGGCTCGTCGGCGACCAGTAATTTTGGCCGGTTGGCAAGGGCCATCGCGATCATGATGCGTTGCCGTTGACCGCCTGACAGTTCGTGCGGAAAGGCATTCAGGCGTTTCTCCGGTTCCCGAATACCGACCTGATGGAGCAGTTCGAGAATTCTGGCGCGCGCCGCTGCCCCTGTCATCCCCTGATGCAGGCCCAGGATTTCGCCAATCTGTCGCTCGATCGTGTGGAGCGGATTGAGCGAGGTCATCGGCTCCTGGAAGATCATGGTGATGTCGTTGCCGCGCACATGCCGCAACTCCGGCTCGCTCGCCGTCATCAGGTTCTGCCCGTCGAACAGGATCTCGCCGGACGGGTGGCTGGCGGACGGATAAGGAAGGAGCTTGAGGATCGATGCCGCTGAGACGGATTTTCCAGAGCCGGATTCTCCGACCAAGGCGACGATCTCTCCCCTGCCGATGTCGAAGGAAATGCGATCGACGGCCAGGCTCTCGCGGCCGCCCTGATGGAAGGCGACAGAAAGATCGCGAACAGAGAGGAGCGGATTGCTTGTCATCGAAAGGTCTTTCGCGGGTCAAACGCGTCGCGGACCGCTTCGCCAACGAAGATCAGCAGTGAGAGCATGATCGACATGGTGAAGAAGGCGGTGAGGCCCAACCAGGGCGCCTGGAGGTTACGCTTGCCCTGGGCGATCAGTTCGCCGAGCGAGGGGGAGCCGGGCGGCATGCCGAAGCCGAGGAAGTCGAGAGAGGTCAGTGTTGTGATCGAGCCCGACAGGATGAACGGCAGAAAGGTCAAGGTTGCCACCATGGCATTGGGCAGGAGGTGGCGGAACATGATGGTCCAGTTCCCCACGCCAAGCGCGCGTGCGGCATTGACGTATTCGAAATTGCGGGCGCGGAGGAATTCCGCCCGCACGATGCCGACGAAACCCACCCAGGAGAAGAGCAGCATGATGCCAAGCAACACGAAGAAGCCAGGCGGCAGGATCGAGGCGATGATCAGGAGAATGTAGAGAACGGGCAAGGACGACCAGATCTCGATGAAGCGCTGCATGAGCAGGTCCGTCCAGCCGCCGAAATATCCCTGCACGGCTCCGGCCGTGACGCCGATCAGAGCTGAAGTTAGGGTCAGCGCCAATCCGAAGAGAATGGAGATACGAAAGCCGTAGATCATGCGGGCCGTGACATCGCGCGCCTGATCGTCGGTGCCCAGCCAGTTCATGTTGCCGAGCACGCAATTGGGGTCTTCCGCCTTCAGCGGATAGGCCGCGCAGCGGGTGTCCTTGTCCATCAGCCAGAAGGGTGCCGTGGGTGCCGAATGCGGGATTTCGGAGTTCACCGTGCGATAGGAATAGCGGATCGGCGGCCAGACCATCCAGCCATTGGCATTGATTTCGTCGGAGATGAAGGACGAGCGGTAGTCGGTGAGCGCGAGAAAACCACCGAACTTCTCCTCTGGATAGTCTACCAGGACCGGGAAGAGGACTTCGCCCTTGTAGACCGCAATGATCGGCTTGTCGTTGGCAATGAATTCCGCGCCAAGACTGAGCACGAAGAGCAGCATGAAGATCCAGAAAGACCAGAAGCCGCGTCGATTGGCCTTGAAGTTTTCCAACCGCCGCCTGTTCGTGGGCGTAAGGAAGGGGCGCTTGACGGGGGCGGATGCGGTCGAGACTTCGCCTGCGGACATCAGACGTCCCTCCGTTCGAAGTCGATGCGGGGATCGATCCAGGTGTAGATGAGGTCTGAAACCAGGCTAATCACGAGGCCCATCAGCGAGAAGATGTAGAGCGTGGCAAAAACGATCGGATAGTCGCGATTGACAATGGCGAGGTAACCGAGGCGGCCGAGACCATCGAGCGAGAAGATATTCTCGATCAGAAGCGAACCGGTGAAGAAGGCCGAGATGAAAGCGCCCGGCATGCCGGCGATCACGATCAGCATCGCATTGCGGAAGACGTGGCCATAGAGAACCTGGCGCTCGGCCAACCCCTTCGCCCGCGCCGTCACGACGTACTGCTTCTTGATCTCGTCAATGAAAGAATTCTTGGTGAGAAGCGTGGTGGTGGCGAAGGCGGACAGGATCAGGGCGGTCAGCGGCAAGGCCAGATGCCAGAAGTAATCCAGGATCTTCTCCCACCAGGAGAGTGCCGCGAAATTGTCTGAGGTCAGCCCGCGCAGAGGGAACCAGTCGAAGAAGGAGCCACCGGCGAACAGCACGATCAGAAGGATGCCGAACAGGAAGCTTGGTACGGCGTAGCCGATAACGATGATACCCGACGTCCACACATCGAAAGTGGAGCCATCCTTCACGGCTTTGCGGATACCGAGCGGGATGGAGATCGCATAGGATATCAAGAGGACCCAGACCCCGAGCGAGATCGAGACTGGCATTTTTTCAATGATCAGGTCGATGACCGAGGTGTTGCGGAAGAAGCTCTCGCCGAAATCGAAACGGATATAGTTCCACATCATTTCGAGGAAGCGCTCTGCCGGCGGCTTGTCGAAACCGAATTGCTTCTCAAGCTTGGCGATCAGGTCAGGGTCCAACCCCTGAGCGCCGCGATAACGGGAACCGCCCTCGTCCATGCCATTGGTTTGACCGAGCATGTCGCCGCCGCCAGACAGGCGGGCATCGGCGCTGTCGCCCTGGCCACTCAGCTGCGCGATGACCTGTTCGACCGGGCCACCCGGGGCAAACTGCACGACGACGAAGGAGATGCCCATGATGCCGATGATCGTCGGGACCATCAGAAGCAGGCGGCGCAGAATATAGGCGGTCATGCCGGATGCTCCGTCGCGACCCGTGATCTGCGTTGCGGGCACACACCCATTGCGTCAGCCAAGCCGTTCGCCTCCATGCTCGAGCGATTCGTCAATCATCATTCCTAGACCGTCAGCCTCTCGGCGCAAACCCCGGAGCACGCCTCACGGGGTTTTCGCCCACCATATGGCCGGAAAGCCGGTACTGTAGGCCGGCAGCTCCGAGGGATGATCGAACTTGTCCCAGAAGGCGTATCGAGCCGTTTGGCCATAGTAGAGCGGAATGACATAATCGTTGGCAAGCAGCACACGGTCCATCGCTTTCGTTGCTGCAACCTGCTGATCACGGTCCCGTGGGAAAATGATCTTCTCGATCAGCGCATCGACGGCAGGATCGGCAATGCCCGCATAGTTCTTCGACCCCTCCCGCGCAACGGCAGCCGAACTCCAATAGTCCCTCTGCTCGTTGCCGGGATTCAACGTCTGCGCCCAGACATTCCAAGTCATGTCGTAGTCAAACGACCGCAGCCTATTGGTATACTGGGCATCATCGACAGTGCGGATCTGCATGTCGATGCCGATCTTGCGCAGCTGCTGCTGGTAGGGCACCGCGACCACTTCCAGCTGGGGGCTCGATAGCAGCAGCTCGAAACGGAATGGCTGCCCCGTTGCAGCATTCACCATGGCATTGCCACGCAACTCGAAGCCGGCCTCCTTGAGCAATCCGACAGCCTTGCGAAGGTTGTCGCGGGAGGCCTGAGGCGAACCGCCGACGGGATTTGCATAGGGCGTATCGAAGACCCCCGCCGGAACCTTGTCCTTCAGTCCGTTCAGAAGTTCGAGTTCCTCGCCCTGGGCGAGCCCTCTTGAGGCCAGTTCAGTACCGAAAAAGAAGCTGTCGACACGTTGATAGGCGCCATAAAACACCGTGCGGTTCAACTCCTCGAAGTCGAGAGCATAGTTCAGGGCGCGGCGAACGCGCTGGTCCTTGAACAGGTCACGGCGCATGTTCGGGACCAGTGCCTGCATGACGCCGGTTGCCCGGAACGGGTTCTCGTATTCTTCCTTGCGGACACGTCCGTCCTTGACTGCGGGGAAGTCGAAGCCGGTCGCCCATCGAGCGGCACGCGTCTCAGTCCAGAAATCAGTATTGCCGGACCGGAAGGCCTCGAACTCGACATCTCGATCTCCGAACATCGTATAGCTGATCGTCTGGAAATTGTTTTGGCCGACGTTGACGTTGATGTCCTTGCCCCAATAGTCATCGCGGAGTTCGTATCGGATCGTTGCCCCCGCACGGAAATCGGCAATCCTGTAGGGACCTGATCCAACAGGCGGCTCGAGCATGGTGCGGGACACATCGCGCCCCTCTTCCCACCAGTGCTTCGGGACGACCGGGAACTGTCCGAGGATCATTGGCAGTTCGCGATTGTTCTTCTGATCGAAGCGGAACGTGACGTCCCGGTCGCCGGTCTTTTCCACCGACGTCACGTGGCCGTAATAGCTCGTGTAAAGCGGATTGTGCTCCTTCAGCTTCTCGAAACTGAAGATCACATCCTCCGGCGTGACCGGCTTTCCGTCGGAGAATTTCGCCTCAGCACGGAGTCTGAAGGTGGCAGAAGAGTAATCCGACGGGAAGGAGACGCCTTCGGCCAGAAGACCATATGCCGTGGAAATTTCGTCATCGACATCCTTCAGAAGCGTGTCATAGACCAGAGCCAGCGCAGGCGCCACCTCACCACGATCGAGGATGATGTTGAAGCTATCGAAGGTCCCTGTCGAAGACATGCGCAGCTCGCCACCTTTCGGCGCCTGAGGGTTCACGTAATCGAGATGCGCAAAATCCGCTGGATATTTCGGGTCTCCAATGATCGCCACGGCGTGGCGGAACGGTTCCGTCGGTTCTTGCGCGGACGCATCTGCGCCATACAGCGCGAGCCCGCCGACGAGTGCCCAGCAAGTCAAACGTTCTGCGATCGCGGAAAAACCAGCTCTCATGCACCATACCCCTCGTTTTCATTGGGTCAGGATAGGGCAAATGACGGCAAAATACAGACGGCTGACACAGATGTGAGTGTGTCGGCATTCGAAGATTCACCAAATTTTGGTTTCAAGATAAGATCTTCAGATGATTCCTGCGGCTCCGAGGGCCGGGCTATCGAGGACAAGCATAACGATGACAGCGGCAAATTGGGCTCGCGGCTTTACCCGGGCCGTCATGCTGACGGCGGCATTTTCGATCGCGACGGGCGATCTGGCGATGGCAGAATCGCCCCCGGCCAAGGAACTCTTCGGGGGTATGCGACTGCCGAGCAAGGCGGCGCCGTCTCCTTACGGATCCTATGCCAAGGGCTGCATCTCCGGTGCTGTTGCCATCCCGACCGATGGACCGACCTGGCAGGCCATGCGCCTTTCTCGCAACCGGCGCTGGGGCCATCCGCAAATGATATCGCTGCTGGAGCGGTTTTCGACCGATGCGGCAGCGCTCGGCTGGGGTTCGGGCATCCTGATCGGTGACATCTCGCAGCCGCGCGGCGGGCCGATGTTATCGGGGCATGCCTCGCACCAGATCGGGCTCGATGCCGATATCTGGTTTACCCCAAAGCCAGCCCAGCCGCTCAGCCCGCAACAGCGCGAGGACATGCCGTTCACCTCGATGCTGGACAAGAGCAAGTTCCTGACCGTGGACAAGAAGCGCTGGACCCCAACCCATGCACAGGTCGTCGTTCGGGCCGCGAGTTATCCGCAGGTGGAGCGCGTCTTCGTCAATCCGGCGATCAAGAAGAAACTCTGCGACACATGGACCGGCGATCGCGCCGTGCTCGGCAAGATCCGCCCGATCTATGGCCATGACGAGCATTTCCACATCCGGATCAAATGTCCGGAGGGGGCAACCGGCTGCAAGCCGCAGGCTGCCGTTGCCGCCGGTGACGGGTGTGACAAGTCGCTTGCCTGGTGGTTCACACAGGAGCCTTGGGCGGCGCCGAAGAAAGATCCGAAGGCAAAGCCTGCGCCGCCGCCACGCGCCATGGGCCTTTCCGATCTGCCGCGCGCCTGCTCCACCGTGCTGAACCAGCCGGCACCCAGCGATGAAATGGAGGCGACCTACCGCCCGAGCGGCGGTGCGTTTGCAGCACAGGCCTCGGCCTTCGCGCCCTCTCAGTCCGTCGATGGCTCCGCTGCCTTCAACGTGCCTGCCTGGGTTCCGGTCCCGCCACCGCGGCCGGCTGGCTTCTAAGCGAGAGGCGCAAACGGATGACCTTTTCAAGCGGCATCGGCTGCGATAAACGGTTGATCAAATCGATTTAAAGAGGCCATCGAACCGCCATGACCCGCGTCCCCTGCATTGCCCTGATCGCACACGACCAGATGAAGGACGAGATGGCCAGCTTCGCGACGCGGCACAAGGCGAAGCTTCTTCCCTGGCGGATTGTCGCCACCGGCACGACCGGCGGACGGATCAAGGATGCCTGCCCCGAACTTGATGTAACGCGACTGAAAAGCGGGCCTCTCGGCGGCGATCAGCAGATTGGCGCCTTGATATCAACCGGGGAAGTCGACATGCTCGTCTTCTTCGTCGATCCCTTGACGCCCATGCCGCATGATGTGGACGTCAAGGCGTTGATGCGCCTCGCGACTGTTTACGACATCCCGATGGCACTCAACCTCGCAACCGCCGAAATCCTGATCCAGACCCTGACTGCCTGAGGCAGCGGCGCCAAGACCGGACACACCATGGCCCAGACACTCCGCGACCAGCAACTCCCCTTCCCGATTCTCATCGGCGATATCGGCGGCACCAATGCCCGGTTCTCGATCATTGTCGACGAGAGTGGCGAGACCGTCAGCTTTCCCAATGTGGTCAACAAGGACTTTGCAACGATTGACGAGGCTATCCGCGTCAGCGTGCTTGAAGCCGGATCCCATAAACCTCGCTCGCTGATCCTGGCGCTCGCCGGACCGATCAAGGGAGATGAAGTTCCGCTCACCAACTTCCCCTGGATAGTTCGCCCCAAGGTGCTGATGGCGGAGCTTGGTTTCGCCGAGGTGCTGCTGCTGAATGACTTCGAGGCACAGGCCTTGGCAGCCGCAACGCTTGAGCCCTCCGACCGGCATCCTCTGGGCTCGCTCAGCGAGGCACCCCTCGGGTCCCGCGTTGTGCTCGGTCCTGGCACGGGTCTCGGCGTAGCGGGTCTCGTCAGGGCTCGCGACATGTGGTTTCCGGTTCCCGGTGAAGGCGGACATGTGGATGTTGGACCGCGGACGGCGCGCGACCACCAGATCTGGCCGCATCTGACGCCCGTGCGCGACACCCATGCCAAACTCGGCCGGATCTCGGCCGAAGAGCTTCTGTCTGGCCGCGGCCTCATGAATATCTATCGAGCGCTATGCAAGGCAGAAGGGAACCGGACACCGGCCTATGACGACCCGGCAGAGGTCTCTACGTCTGGCATTGCGGGCGCTGATGCACTCGCAGGAGAGGCACTCAGCCTGTTTGCCACCTATCTCGGGCGGGTTGCGGGTGACCTCGCACTGATCTTCATGGCGAAGGGCGGCGTGTTTCTCGCCGGTGGGATCTCGCCGAAGATCCTGCCAGCCCTGCAAAGCGGTGAATTCCGGGAGGCCTTCGAGGATAAGGCACCGCATCAGGCTGTGCTGCACGGAATACCGACTTTCGTGGTTACGCATCCGCAGGCCGCGCTGCACGGATTGGCGGCCTATGCGCTCGCCCCTTCCGATTTTGGTCTGGCGACTGAGGGCCGTCACTGGCGCTGAAGCGCCCAAAGCTGCCGGTATGGCCAAACCGGCCGCGACTGGCTATAGAGCGGCGGCGCCGAAGGACGGCGCCGCGAGCGCAATCGGCAGGGACGATTTTCTTGAAAGCCAAGGCCACTGATCAGCAGACACCCGACAGCGAGAAGGTGACAGACATTCTACGCCGGGTGATCGCCGAAAATGGGCGTGAACATGTGCGCGGTTATGCCTTCGCGATCCTGTGTCTCCTGACGGTCGCGATGACGACCGCCTTTACCGCCTGGATCATGGAGTCCGTCGTCAACGAGGCCTTCGCCAATCGTCGCGCCGATCTCGTCTGGATCATCTGCGGCTCGATCTTCGTTGCATTTGTGGTGCGCGGGTTTGCCGGATATGGCCAGGCCGTTACGCTCGCCAAGATCGGCAACAATATCGTGGCGCGGTACCAGACCCGGCTCTTCGCCCATCTGATGACACTGTCGATCGGCTATTTCAACGAAGCCCGCTCCGGTCGGCTCGCTGCCCAGCTGAACCAGAATATCAACGGTGTCCGCGACGTCCTGAACTTGACAGTGACGTCGCTTGCCCGTGATCTGGTCACTCTGATTTCGTTGCTTGCGGTGATGATCTACCAGGACATCGTGCTCTCGCTGATCGTCTTTACCGTCGCGCCCCCGCTGCTGCTCGGCCTGCGCTATATCTCAAAGCGCCTGCGCAGCGTGACCAAAGATGCCGTCATTCTCAATGCACATGTCCTCGGCGCCATGCAGGAAACGGTTCAGGGCATTGCCATCGTCAAGGCGTTCACCATGGAGCCAGTGCTCGCCGGCAAGATCCAGAAGACGATCAATGCCGCGGAACAGCGCTCGAACCGGATTGCGCGGCTGAGCGAACGCAATGGCCCGCTGACTGAATCGCTTGCAGGCCTTTCGATTGCCGGGGTCATGGCCTATGCCGCCTATCAGGCGATCTATGGCGGCGTGTTGCCGGGTGCCTTCTTCTCATTCGTCACGGCCTTGCTTCTGGCTTATGAGCCGGCAAAGCGTCTTGCCCGCCTTCAGGTTCAGATGGAGCGTGCCGCCGTCAATGCCCGGATGATCTACGAGATCCTGGATACGCAGCCGCATCAGCGCGACAGGGCCGGTGCCGGGCAGATCAAGGTCGGTCCGGCGAGGATCGAGTTCCGCAACGTTACCTTCTCCTATGGTGACACTGGCCCAGTTCTGCGAGACGTGAGTTTTATTGCCGAAGGCGGCAAGACGACGGCACTGGTCGGTCCCTCGGGTGCTGGCAAGTCCACCGTGATTACACTCGTGCCGCGCTTCTATGATCCGGTTGAGGGTCAGATCCTGATCGATGACCAGGATATTGCCGATGTGACAAAGACATCGCTGCGGCAGCACATCGCTTATGTTTCGCAGCAGCCCTATCTGTTCGAGGGCACGATCCGAGACAATATCCGCTACGGCCGACCTGAAGCCACGGATGCCGAAATCGAAGAAGCCGCAAGGCTTGCCAATGCTCATGACTTTATCCTGCAGCAGCCGCTGGGCTACGAGACGCCGGTTGGTGAAAATGGCGTGACCCTGTCCGGAGGCCAGCGCCAGAGACTGTCGATTGCCCGCGCCCTGGTGCGCAATGCGCCGATCCTTCTCCTCGACGAGGCAACCTCGGCGCTGGACACGGAATCGGAAGCGCTTGTCCAACAGGCGCTCGATGCGGCCATGGCCGGCCGAACCGTGATCGTCATCGCCCACCGGCTTTCCACCGTGGTCAATGCCGACAAGATCATCGTGATGCAGGCCGGCCAGGTGGTCGAGCAAGGCACGCATGAAAGCCTTGCGAAGCAATCGGGCGGTCTCTACGCTCGGCTTAACAATCTCCAGACCGTCTCGGGCGGCCAGGACCTGATCTAGGAACGACGCATGATGGACAACCCGATGAAGCTCGTGGTGGTGGGGGCAGCCGGCCGGATGGGCCAGACGCTGATCCGCTTGATCAACGACACGCCAGGAGTTGTTCTGCATGCCGCTGTCGAACGTGCCGGATCGGCAGCGATCGGTCGGGACGCCGGTGATGTCGCTTTGATTGGACCGCTCGGTGTCACTGTTACCGATGACCCGCTACAAGCCTTCCTGCATGCTGACGGTGTGATCGACTTCACCTCTCCCGCCTCCAGCGTGGAATTTGCGGCACTCGCCGCACAGGCGCGAATCGTGCACGTCATCGGGACGACGGGCTGCCTTCCAGAGCATGAGGACAAAATCGATGCCGCTGCCCGCCACGCCCGTGTGGTCAAGTCTGGCAATATGAGCCTCGGCGTCAACGTACTCTCGGTCCTCGTCAAGCAGGCGGCTCGCGCGCTCGAAGCCTCCGGCTGGGATATCGAGGTGCTCGAAATGCATCACAAGCACAAGGTGGATGCACCTTCCGGCACAGCCCTTCTGCTCGGTGAAGCGGCCGCTCAGGGGCGCGGGATTGATCTTGCCGACCATTCCGTGCGTGTTCGTGACGGCCATACCGGGCCGCGCGAGGAAGGCTCGATCGGCTTTGCCACGCTCCGCGGCGGCTCTGTCATCGGCGAGCATTCGGTGCTGTTTGCCGCCGAAGGCGAGACCGTCACTCTGTCACACAGCGCAGGCGACCGATCCCTTTTCGCCCGTGGCGCGCTGAAGGCCGCCACATGGGCCCGGGACAAGAAGCCCGGCCGTTACACCATGCTCGACGTGCTCGGGCTTAACTCCACCCCCTGATCGTCAAGAGAGGAATTGTCGATGACCGGTACACTCGTGCTCGTGCGCCATGGCCAGAGCGACTGGAACCTGAAAAACCTGTTTACCGGCTGGCGTGATCCTGATCTCACAGAGCTCGGCGTTCAGGAAGCCAATGCTGGTGGCAAGGCGCTTGCCGACTATGGCATCAAGTTCGATATCGCCTTCACTTCGGTTTTGACCCGCGCGCAGAAGACCTGCAACATCATCCTCGAAAACGTCGGCCAGACCGGCCTCGAGACGATCAAGGATGAGGCGCTGAACGAGCGTGACTACGGCGATCTTTCCGGCCTCAACAAAGACGATGCCCGCGCCAAATGGGGCGAGGAGCAGGTGCATATCTGGCGCCGCTCCTATGACGTCCCACCGCCGGGCGGCGAAAGCCTGCGTGACACGGGTGCCCGCGTCTGGCCGTACTATCTGACCGAGATTCTGCCGCGCGTTCTGCGTGGCGAGAAGGTGCTGGTCGCAGCGCATGGCAATTCGCTGCGTTCGCTGGTCATGGTTCTCGACAAGCTGACCAAAGAACAGATCCTCAGCGTCAACCTCGCGACCGGCGTTCCCATGGTCTACAAGCTGAATGCGGATTCGACTGTCGCTTCGAAGGAAGTCCTCGGCGACATGTCCGGCGCGCATTAAGGCCCTGTCCAAGGCAATCTTGAAATGAAAGAAGCCTCCTTTCCGGGCGGCTTCCTGCTTTTGGTGTCTTGAGTGTCGTGCTTATTGCTTGCGCATGAAACCTTGAATGAGTTCGGCCAGCGCCTCCGGCTGCTCGACGCAGGGAAGATGGGCGCAATCTTCAATCACCTCGAAACGCGCACCTGGGATGAGACCGGCCCCGGCCTGGACTGTTTCGGGCGGGGTCGAGCCGTCCTGGTCTCCGACGACGACGAGCGTGGGTACGGTGACCGTCGGCAAGACATCGGAAAAATCAGCATCGCGCAGCGCAGCGCATGTCGATAGATAGCCGGCTACCGACTGACGGGTCATCATCAGGCGATAGCCGGCAAGATCGTCCGCACGGTCCTCGTGGAAGGCCGGCGTGAACCAGCGCTGCATGGCATTGTCGGCAGCACTTTCCAGTCCGCCCTTCTCGATGCCGGCCATCCGCTCGGCCCAGATTTCGGCCGTACCGATCCGCGGCGCCGTGTCACACAGCACCAGCTTCCGGAAAAGGTCCGGCCGCTTTTTCCAGAGCCCCTGGCAGACGAGACCACCGACCGACAGGCCGCAGAACGTGGCCTTGCGGATATCGAGGAAATCGCAGAGTTCGGCGAGATCCGACACCAGATCATCCATGCCGAAGGGCTTATCTGCACCGCCCGACAGACCGTGACCACGGCTATCGTAAAGGAGCACGGAGACATCCTCGCCCAGTTCATCGAACAAGGGCAGCCAGATGCGAAAATCGGTGCCGAGACCATTCGAGAAGACAATCAGGTTCTTGGCTTTCGCCTCCCCGATCAGTTCATAATGCATGACATTGCCGTTGATGGTCGCGAAGGCCAAGGCGCAGATCTCCTGTGGTGGTCTGGTTTCTGAGCGCATGCGGCGATCAGCCGATCAACCGTTGCACTCCATCTCTGTTTATTTCCGCATTCCTCGGCGCAAGGCCGCTCGAAATGCGTCAGTGCGCCTCGTCCCAATTGTGGGCAGCACGCGCATCGACCTTCAGCGGCACCCGCATGTCGACCGCCGGCATCGCGGCATTTTCCATGACGTCGACGATGACCGGCAAGGCGAGATCAACTGCTTCGTCCTCGACCTCGAAGATCAGTTCGTCATGGACCTGCAGCAGCATACGGACGCGTTCGCCCAGACCTGCCATGGACAGAGCCGGCTCGATCTTGATCATCGCCCGGCGAATGACATCGGCGGCGGAACCCTGGATCGGCGCATTGATCGCGGCGCGCTCGTTAAAGGCACGCATAGACGGGTTCGAGGACCTAATTTCCGGATAGTGTGCACGGCGGCCGAAAATGGTTTCGACATAGCCGTTTTCGCGGGCGAAGGCCTTTGTCGCTTCCATGTAATCCTTGATGCCGGGGAAGCGTTCGAAATACTTCTTGATGTAGTCGCCGGCTTCGGATCGCTCGATGCTCAGCTGGTTCGCAAGTCCGAAGGCAGAAATACCGTAGATGATGCCGAAATTGATCGCCTTGGCGCGACGGCGGACTTCCGACGGCATGCCCTCGACCGGCACACCGAACATTTCGGATGCGGTCATGGCATGGATGTCGACGCCATCGGCAAAGGCCTGGCGCAGTTGCGGGATATCCGCAACATGGGCGAGGACTCGCAGCTCGATCTGGCTATAGTCGGCCGACAGAAGCTTGTGCCCTGGCGTAGAGATGAAGGCCGTACGGATCTTGCGACCTTCCGCCGTACGAACCGGAATGTTTTGCAGGTTCGGCTCAGATGACGACAGGCGGCCAGTGGTCGTGGAGGCCAGCGAATAGCCGGTGTGGACCCGCTTCGTTTCCGGATGAATATAGCCGGGCAGCGCATCCGTGTAGGTGGATTTAAGTTTGGTCAGCTGACGCCAATCGACAATCTTGCGCGGCAGTGGTGCACCTTCGGCAGCCAGATCTTCGAGGACCTGAGCAGAGGTCGACCATTGACCGGTCTTGGTCTTCGATCCGCCTGGCAGGCCTAGTCTGCCGAAGAGAATGTCGCCGAGCTGCTTGGGCGAGCCGATGTTGAAACGCTCGCCGGCCAATTCGTAGACCTCATCCTCGGCAGCGGCCGCCTTCTGGGCCAATTCTCCGGAAAGGCGCGAAAGGATCTGCCTGTCGACGGTGATGCCACGCTCCTCCATATGGGCCAGCACCGGCACCAGTGGGCGCTCCAAACGCTCGTAGATACGGGTAAGCCCCTCAGCCGCGAGGCGCGGCTTCAGAACCAGCCAGAGGCGCAGCGTGACGTCGGCATCTTCCGCTGCATAGGCAGTGGCGCGGTCGATATCAACGAGATCAAAGGTGACGGCAGACTTGCCGGAGCCTGCCACATCCTTGTAGGCGATCGGCGTGTGGCCGAGCCACTTTTCCGACAGGGCGTCCATGCCGTGATTGCCCTTGCCGGCATCCAGCACATAGGACAGCAGCATCGTATCCTCGAAGGACTGCATAACGATGCCGAGACGCTTCATGACGAGATAGTCGTATTTGAGGTTCTGCGCGACCTTGAGAACGGACGGATCTTCGAGCAGGTCCTTCAATGCTGCCAGGGCCTCTCTCATCGGGATCTGACCTTCGGCATGCCCCCCGCCAAGAAGGTCACCGACGCCGGTCTTGTGGGCAAGTGGCACATAGGCCGCCCGGATATCGCTCGATCCCGGTGAATTAGTGTTGTCCTGCATGGCGAGCGAAACGCCAACCAGTTCGGCCTGCATCGGATCGAGGCTGGTGGTTTCTGTATCGAAAGCAACAAGACCGGTTTCACGGGCAGCAGCTATCCAGCTCTCCAGCGTTGGAAGGTCCCGGATCGCAACATAGGACGTCCGGTCGATCGGCTTGCTGGCAAAGGTTTCCGCGCGAGACCGGGAGAGATCTGCCGGGGTCTTACCCTCTGCCGCGTTTACAGTCGCTGTCGTGACCGTAGATGTAGCGACCAGGGCTTTCTCTGGCGCAGGTGAGGCGCCAGCTTCGGCCTTATCGAGATCAGGCCCACGCGCTGCGTCACCCCATTCCACTGGAACAGCAACCGGCTCGATTGCCGCGGCATCGCAGTCACAAGCCTCGGCAACGCGGCGGGTCAGGGTGGTGAATTCCATCGTCTTCAAGAAGGCGATGAGCTTCGGCCCGTCTTGCGGCTCAAGCACGAGGGCGTCGAGATCCATCTCGAGGGGCACATCCGTGCGCAATTCGACCAGCTTGCGGGATACACGCGCAAGGTCGGCGTTTGCGACGATGTTTTCGCGACGCTTGACCTGCTTGATCTCGCCGGCGCGGGCCAGCAGGGTTTCAAGATCGCCGAATTCCTCAAGCAGTTGGGCCGCCGTTTTCGGGCCAATGCCCGGTATGCCGGGAACGTTGTCCGTCGAGTCGCCGGTCAGCGCCTGGAGATCGATCATCTTTTCCGGCGGTACGCCCCATTTCTCGACGACATCCGGAATGCCAATCTGCTTGTCCTTCATCGCGTCGTACATGTGTACGTTGGCAGTGACGAGCTGCATCAGGTCCTTGTCGGAGGATACAATGGTGACGTCGGCACCGGCGGCTTCCGCCTGGCGGGCATAGGTCGCGATGATATCGTCGGCTTCGAAGCCCTCTGTCTCGATGCAGGGGAGATTAAAGGCGCGGGTCGCATGGCGAATGAGCCCGAATTGCGGGATCAAATCCTCCGGTGGCGCGGAACGGTTCGCCTTGTAGAGAGGATAGATTTCCTTGCGGAAGGTTGTCGACGAATAGTCGAAGATGACGGCGAGATGGGTCGGCGTCACGCCCACATCCGTGTTGCGCGCATCGCGCAGAAGCTTCCACAGCATGTTGCAGAAACCCGATACCGCATTGACGGGAAGACCGTCCGACTTGCGGTTCAGGGCCGGGATGGCGTGGAAGGCGCGGAAGATGAAACCCGAGCCGTCGACAAGGAAAAGATGATCGCCTGTTTTCATGTCGGCATGGATAGCGCGGCGTGGTCAAAACGTCCATGAGGCTTTGACCTGCATCCGGGAAAAGCTTTAGCTGACACGGAGCGAGGGCATACAGTAGCGCTTGCTCACGAAAAGCTTACCGATTTGTAATCCGGCATTCCCTTGAAAAACCGCATTGCCCGCCACAAATCCTTGTCATCGGCGACTGATCACGCCGAAGTCTGAATGAGGCTCGTCCCCCGCCGCTTCAGACTAGGGCAAAGGCCTTATCCCCCTCTCCGGGCCTTTGTCCCCACATTCCGGAGCCGTCGTGGCAGTCCCCCCGCCTATCGCCATGGCGGCTCCGTCAATAACCGAAACTCCTCGGTTTGATCAGTTGAAAAGCCCTCCCAAAATAGTCAGTTTCAGGACATGAATCGCATGCGATGATATTCGCACGATTGTCAGCGCGCAGGCTCAACCATGGTTCGGCAACGTCCAGAAACAGCCATATCTCTCGCGACGCAGTTTGCCCGCGGCATGACGCGAGCCGTGCAGCTGCGCGCTGCAAGGCTCGGCTTTTCGCCGGGCCAGTTTCCGATCCTGATCGAATTGTGGGCCGAAGAGGGTCTGACCCAGCGACAACTCCTCGACCGCGTCGACGTCGAGCAGGCGACGATTGCCAATACGCTCTCCCGGATGGAACGCGACGGCCTGGTTGAGCGGCGTGTTCACCCCAAGGATAAGCGTGCCCAGCAGATTTTTCTGACCGAGAAGGCGCGCGCGATGCGCGAGGAGGCACAGACAGCCGTGGCGGAGGCAGAAGACGCCGTCTTTGCTGGATTTCGCCGTTTTGAGAAGGAATTGCTGAAAGAGTATATTCGCTGGGCGATCGCCAATTCCGGCAAGCCCTAGCGAGCCGGTTTGCGCCGTTCAGAAAAATTGACTGGGCCTACGCCTCGAAACAGCGTCCGGTTTGCTCTATCGTCCCGCCGATTTCAATCCTGCAGGACAATGCCATGACCGATCTCTCCCCCATCCTCGCCAAGGCCGACGAGGCCCTGCCACAGAGCCTCGAGCGGCTGTTCGACCTTGTGCGCATCCCGTCGATCTCGACGGATCCGGCTTACAAGGCCGACTGCCGCAAGGCAGGCGAGTGGTTGGTAACAGCGCTGACCGAACTCGGCTTCGACGCCTCGCTGCGCGATACGCCCGGCCATCCGATGGTGGTGGCACATCATCAGGCAGATAACGCCGATGCGCCGCATGCCCTGTTTTACGGGCACTATGACGTGCAGCCGGTCGACCCGCTCGATCTCTGGGAAGACGATCCATTCGCGCCTGCGATCAAGGAGAAGGAGGGGCACAAGGTTATCACCGGCCGCGGCACGTCCGACGACAAGGGCCAGTTGTTGACCTTCGTCGAAGCTTGCCGGGCCTACAAGGCTGTCAAGGGTTCGCTGCCGGTCCGGATTACCATCCTGTTTGAAGGCGAGGAGGAATCCGGTTCGCCGTCGCTGAAACCTTTCCTCGAAGCCAATGCCGCTGAACTCAAGGCTGATTTCGCCCTTGTCTGCGACACCAGCATGTGGGATCGCGAGACGCCGGCAATTGCCGCTGCGCTTCGCGGCCTGGTGGGCGAAGAAGTCACCATCACGGCTGCCGACCGCGACCTGCATTCCGGCCTTTTCGGTGGCGCAGCCGCCAACCCCGTTCACATTTTGACAAAGATCCTCGCAGACTTGCACGACGAGACCGGACGCGTGACCCTGCCCGGCTTCTATGACGGTGTCGAAGAGACCCCCTCGAACATCAAGGCCTCGTGGGATAGCCTCGGACGGACAGCTGAAAGCTTTCTCGGCGAAGTCGGTCTTTCCATTCCATCCGGCGAAAAGGGCCGCTCGGTGCTGGAACTGACCTGGGCCCGGCCGACGGCCGAAGTGAACGGCATTATCGGCGGCTACACCGGCGAGGGTTTCAAGACGGTGATTGCGGCCAAGGCCTCGGCGAAGATCTCCTTCCGCCTCGTCGGCACACAGGATCCGGCAAAGATCCGCGAGAGCTTCCGCGCCTATGTCCGTGAGCGCATCCCCGCCGACTGCTCGGTTGATTTCCACGAACATGGTGGCTCGCCAGCCATTCAGCTTTCCTATGATTCGCCGGTGCTCACCAAGGCGAAGAACGCCTTGTCCGACGAATGGCCCAAGCCAGCTGTCGTCATCGGCATGGGCGGATCGATCCCGATCGTTGGCGATTTCCAGAAAATGCTCGGCATGGATTCGCTTCTGGTCGGCTTCGGGCTCACCGACGACCGAATCCATTCACCCAACGAAAAATATGACCTGAACTCGTACCACAAGGGTATCCGGTCCTGGATCCGGATCCTCGACGCGCTGGCGAGTCGCTAAGCAGTCGCCCAAAAAGCAAAAAGGCCGGTCAAAAACCGGCCTTTCCTTTACGTTTCGACGCTTTGCCTGCCAGTACATCCGTGGTCAGGGGGCGGAAACGTGCCATGCGGATCGATTGGAAGCTTGACTGCCGAAGCAGCGAGGATCCATGGCTTAAAGATCGCCCTGGATACTTAACAACCGGTTAACCGAAACAAAGTTTCTGCTGATTTAGCGAAACAAGCGGTCTGTCGCGTGGTGACCTGGAGATGGGGAACGGGATATCCGGTTTCAAGCCCTGTTAACAATAATGCCTTGAAGGCGCGTTACATCCTCGTCTAGGCTGTACGTATGAGCCTCGAATCTGTCAGACAGTTTTTCCTCGACCATGCCCCCGACCTCACCGTGATTGTGACTGAGGCAAGCTCAGCGACAGTCGCACTGGCGGCGGAGGTCCATGGCGTTGAGCCGGACCAGATCGCAAAGACAATCTGCGTCAGGATCGGCGAGGAGGTGGCGCTTGTGGTGACGGCCGGCACCAAGCGGCTGGACAATCGAAAATTCAAGGATCGATTCGGCACCAAACCTCGCATGCTGGATGCGGACGCGGTCGTGGAAAGCACGAGCCATCCGGTTGGCGGTGTCTGCCCTTTCGGCCTGCCACTCCCATTGAAAGTGTATTGCGACCAGTCTTTGAGGGCGTTTGAGGAGGTCTTGCCGGCCGGTGGCGCAACGAATGCTGCCGTCCGCATTTCTCCGGTTCGGCTTGCCGACCTGGTGAAGGGCGAATGGGTCGATCTGTGCCAATGACAAGCCGCAACCAAGCATAGTTTACCCAGCTTTAACCACCCCTTAAATCGCCGCATTTATTATGCATTTGCGTTGTGTTCGCCTCGATTGCAGGTGAACTGTCCGACATTGAATGCACCACCTCAAGCGCCATTGCCGCAAGGCAAGCACGCCCATCGACGAGCATCCGGAGCAGAAGCCCCTTGGTGAGCCGAGGCAAAAACCGCGAACGTATCGAACCGACCTTCCAGGACGAATCGGAAGACGAAGACCTGCGTGCCGATCAGGACGATCGAATCGGCAGCAAACGCAAGGGCCGCTCCTCGGGCAAGAAACAAGCGGCCGGATCGCGCAAGGCCAAAGGTTCAAGGACGAGCAGCAGGCAGTCCGGCGGCGGGTTCGGCCTCGGAAAGTTTATTTACTGGTGTTTTGTCCTGTCGATCTGGTGCGGGATCGGCCTTGTTGGGCTCGTCGGTTACTACGCATCCCAGATGCCGAGTGCCAGCACCTGGTCTATCCCCGAGCGCCCGCCCAACATGAAGATCGTTTCGGTCGAAGGCACCGTGATTGCCAATCGCGGCGCGACCGGGGGAGAGGCTCTGCCGCTTGAGGAAATGTCACCGTTTATTCCGCAAGCGGTGATGGCGATCGAGGATCGGCGCTTCTATTCGCATTATGGCGTGGATCCGCTCGGCCTTGGGCGGGCGATCTTCACCAACATTACCCGCGGACGGGCCGTGCAGGGTGGCTCGACGCTGACACAGCAGCTCGCAAAGAACCTTTTCCTGTCGCCCGAGCGAACGGTGGAGCGAAAGGTCCAGGAAGTTCTGCTCGCCTTCTGGCTTGAGCAAAAATACACAAAAGACCAGATCCTCGCGATGTATCTGAACCGCGTTTTCTTTGGCTCGAATGCCTATGGCGTGGAGGCAGCGGCGCGGCGCTACTTCAACAAGTCCGCCCGGGACGTCAATCTCGGCGAAGCGGCCCTTCTGGCCGGCCTGCTGAAAGCCCCCTCGCGGCTGTCGCCGGCGCGCGATCCGGAGGCCGCCGAAGCGCGGGCCCAGGTCGTGCTGCAGGCCATGCGCGAAGAAGGTTACGTCACCGAGGACGACATCAAAACGGCCATGACCCAATCGCCGACCAAGGCGAAGCGCTACTGGAGCGGGGCTGGCCAGTATGTGGCCGATATGGTGCGCGATGACGTCACAGCATTGATCGGCAAGGTCACAGAAGACATCGTGGTCGAGACGACGATCGACCTTAGTCTTGAGGAAAAGGCCGAGGCCGTCATCACCGAGACCCTCGATGCGGAGGGCAAGAAATTCAACACCTCGCAGGCCGCACTCGTCTCGATAGATGGTACGGGCGCCATCCGCGCCCTGATCGGCGGTCGCGACTATTCGGAAAGCCAATTCAACCGGGCCGTCAAGGCAAAGCGCCAGCCAGGCTCTGCGTTCAAGCCTTTCGTTTATGCGGCGGCAATGGAAATGGGCGTGCAGCCCAATTCGCTGCGTAATGATGCCCCGATCCGGATCGGCAACTGGACGCCGCAGAACTATGACGAAAAGTATCGCGGACAGGTGACTGTTGCCGGAGCGCTCGCGGATTCGCTGAACACGATCGCAGCTCAGCTCGTCATGGAAGCGGGCCCTGACCAGGTGATCAAGGTGGCGCATAGGATGGGAATTGCCTCAGAGTTGCAGAGCAATGCCTCAATCGCCCTTGGCACTTCGGAAGTCTCTCTGCTTGAACTGACGTCCGCCTACGCGCCTTTCATGAACGGCGGCTATAAGGCGACGCCCTATATCGTTCGCCGCATCCTCAAGACTGACGGCACGCTGATCTACGAGAACAATTACCTCGAGCCACCGCGCGTGCTCAATGATGCGGTCGTCGCATCCATGAACACGATGATGAAGGGTGTCATCGACAGGGGCACGGGCAAGCGCGCCAAGCTCAAGGGCTGGGAAGCGGCTGGTAAGACAGGAACGACACAGTCTTTCAGAGACGCCCTGTTTGTCGGCTATACCAGCAATCTGACGACTGGCGTCTGGTTCGGAAACGACAATGGCGACTCGATGAAAAAAGTGACGGGCGGCGGCCTTCCGGCCAAGGCCTGGCATGATTTCATGATGGCAGCACATAAGGGGCTGACGCCCGCGCCGCTTCCTGGAGGCGGTTACGTCGATCCAGCGCCGGCCGAAAACGACGCCACTATAGGCTCAATCTTGTCCGGCGTTCTGCAGGGCGACGAGCAAGAGGCTCAGCCGCCGGCTCAGGATCCAGGACAGGCGCAGTATCCGACCGCTGAGGACGACTATTACGACTCCGAATATCCGCCGGACGATGGCTACCCCGTGGACGAAGACCGCATTCTCGAGGGGCCTGTGCCTCCAGGCGATGTGGGCGGCGGACAGGGAAGTGGGCGACGCACCACACTGCTTGATCTGATACTTGGTCAGTAAGGAAGACCATCGAAAAGGCGCAAAGCAGCCAGACGCAAGCCTTGCGGCATAGAAGCTTCGTCCTACGTTTGAGCGGGACGGAGCGCCACAGGACGGGGAAGGTCCTGCAATCTCTTCTTTTCCCGATTTCCAGCGGATTTCGAGCCTTGCAGTCAGAAATTTCGCTTCTTATATACGCCACATAACCGCAGCAGCGCTGCAATAGATCCAAGACCATCCACGTCGAGGGGCTGTCAGGGAATTGCCTGATTGGGGTTCCGACAGCCTGCTTCAAGGAGAGAATAATATGGCAAAAGTAATCGGTATCGACCTTGGCACGACCAATTCCTGCGTTGCCGTCATGGACGGCAAGGACGCGAAGGTCATTGAGAATTCCGAAGGTGCACGCACGACGCCTTCCATGGTGGCATTTTCCGACGACGGTGAACGTCTCGTCGGCCAGCCGGCCAAGCGCCAGGCCGTCACCAATCCGACCAACACCCTCTTCGCCGTCAAGCGCCTGATCGGCCGCCGTCACGAAGATCCGACCGTCGAGAAGGACAAGGGCCTCGTTCCCTTCCCGATCATCAAGGGTGACAATGGCGACGCTTGGGTCGAAGCTCAGGGCAAGGGCTATTCGCCTTCGCAGATCTCGGCCATGATCCTTCAGAAGATGAAGGAAACGGCAGAAGCTTATCTCGGCGAAAAGGTCGAAAAGGCCGTCATCACCGTTCCCGCCTACTTCAACGATGCCCAGCGCCAGGCCACCAAGGATGCTGGCCGCATCGCGGGTCTTGAGGTGCTGCGCATCATCAACGAGCCGACGGCTGCCGCTCTTGCCTATGGTCTGGACAAGAAGGATGGCAAGACGATCGCCGTCTACGACTTGGGTGGTGGTACCTTCGATATCTCGGTTCTGGAAATCGGCGACGGCGTCTTCGAAGTGAAGTCGACGAACGGCGACACCTTCCTCGGCGGTGAAGACTTCGACATGCGTCTGGTCGAATATCTCGCAGGCGAATTCAAGAAGGATCAGGGTATCGACCTGAAGGGCGACAAGCTTGCCCTGCAGCGCCTGAAGGAAGCCGCTGAAAAGGCCAAGATCGAACTGTCGTCCTCGCAGCAGACCGAAATCAACCTGCCCTTCATCACGGCAGATGCTTCGGGTCCGAAGCACCTGACGATGAAGCTGACCCGCGCCAAGTTCGAAAGCCTGGTCGACGATCTCGTCCAGCGCACGATCGCACCGTGCAAGGCAGCGCTCAAGGATGCCGGCGTTACCGCAGCCGAGATCGACGAAGTCGTTCTCGTTGGTGGCATGAGCCGCATGCCGAAGGTGCAGGAAGTCGTCAAGCAGCTGTTTGGCAAGGAGCCGCACAAGGGCGTCAACCCGGATGAAGTCGTGGCACTTGGCGCCGCCATCCAGGCCGGCGTTCTGCAGGGTGACGTCAAGGACGTTCTTCTGCTCGACGTGACCCCGCTGTCGCTCGGCATCGAAACGCTTGGTGGCGTCTTCACCCGTCTGATCGACCGCAACACGACGATCCCGACCAAGAAGAGCCAGACCTTCTCGACTGCAGACGACAACCAGCAGGCCGTGACCATTCGCGTTTCGCAGGGTGAGCGCGAAATGGCTGCGGACAACAAACTGCTTGGCCAGTTCGACCTCGTCGGCCTTCCCCCAGCACCCCGTGGCGTTCCGCAGATCGAAGTGACCTTCGATATCGACGCCAACGGCATCGTGCAGGTTTCTGCCAAGGACAAGGGCACCGGCAAGGAGCAACAGATCCGCATCCAGGCTTCTGGCGGCCTTTCGGACGCCGACATCGAGAAGATGGTCAAGGACGCCGAGGCTCACGCTGAGGAAGACAAGAAGCGTCGCGCTGTCGTCGAAGCCAAGAACAGCGCCGAAAGCCTCGTTCATTCGACGGAAAAATCGCTGAAGGACTATGGTGACAAGGTATCGGAAGGCGACCGCAAGTCGATCGAAGATGCCATCGCCGCCCTGAAGTCGGCACTGGAAGCCTCCGATCCGTCGCCGGAAGACATTCAGGCGAAGACCCAGACGCTGATGGAAGTCTCCATGAAGCTTGGTCAGGCGATCTACGAAGCCCAGCAGGCGGATGCCGGTGCAAGCGACTCTGACGGCGGCAAGGACGACAACATCGTCGATGCCGACTATGAAGAAGTAAAGGACGAAGACGCGAAGAAGTCGGCCTGATGCAGGTCAGCTTCGGACGTCGTTTCCACACGTGGCTGGCGCTTGCGCCAGCCACGGTTTCATTGGTGCTTACGACCGGCGCCATGGCGCAGGACAAAGGACAGGCCAGCGCAGTTCATCGTCAGGTGAGCGCCGCCGAAGCCCAAGTGACCAAGGCGATTTCCGCCAAGGACAGCAAGTCCCTTTCCCGCATCGGCAGCGAACTCGGACGGATCATCGAAGCGGCGCTTGCGCGTCGTGAAAACGGTGGAGAGGTGTCGTCTTGCGACATGGCCGCGCACTCGCTGGCATTCGTCGCAGTTTCCGCCGCAGATGGCCTGATCAGCAAGGGAGAGGCGCGCAAGCTTCTTCTTGCGGACGCGTCGACTGCGGCATCAGACTTTCAGAAGGACATGCAGACCTGTGAAAAGCAGGCAGGCAAATCATCTGGCAGCCACACGAGCATCGGGAAAGCTTTGAGAGCTTTATAAGACCATGGCAAAGGCAGATTTTTACGAGACCCTCGGGGTCAGCCGAACCGCAGACGAGAAGGAGCTGAAAGGCGCCTTCCGCAAACTCGCCATGAAATACCATCCGGACAAAAATCCGGATGACAGCGAAGCCGAAAAGAAATTCAAGGAGATCAACGAGGCTTACGAGACCTTGAAGGATCCCCAGAAGCGCGCAGCCTATGACCGCTTCGGCCACGCAGCCTTCGAACAAGGCGGCATGGGCGGCGGCGGCGGTGGTGGCGGCTTTGCCGGCGGCGGCTTCTCAGACATTTTCGAAGACATCTTCGGCGAGATGATGGGCGGCGGCCGCGGTGGCCGCGCACGCTCAAACGGTGGCCGGGAACGTGGCGCAGATCTGCGCTACAATATGGAAATCTCGCTTGAGGAAGCCTTTGCCGGCAAGACGGCCCAGATCAGGGTTCCGACTTCGATCACCTGCGAAGTCTGCACAGGGACTGGTGCAAAACCTGGCACCAAACCTTCGACTTGCGCGACCTGTCAGGGCTCCGGTCGCATCCGGGCGGCCCAGGGCTTTTTCTCAATCGAACGCACCTGCCCCACCTGCCACGGCAGGGGCCAAACGATCGCCGACCCCTGCGGCAAGTGCCACGGCCAGGGTCGCGTGACCGAAGAGCGTTCGCTATCGGTCAATATCCCATCGGGCATCGAAGATGGCACGCGCATTCGCTTGCAGGGCGAAGGCGAAGCGGGCCTTCGGGGTGGGCCGTCGGGCGATCTCTACATATTCCTGTCGGTCAAACCGCATGAGTTCTTCCAGCGGGACGGCGCAGATCTTTATTGCTCTGTTCCGATCTCCATGACCACGGCAGCCCTCGGCGGTACGTTTGACGTGGTGACGATGGACGGTAGCAAGTCGCGTGTGACCGTTCCTGAAGGCACTCAAGCTGGCAAGCAGTTCCGTCTCAAGGGTAAGGGGATGCCGGTTCTTCGGTCATCCCAGACTGGCGATCTCTACATCCAGATCGGCATCGAGACACCGCAGAAGCTATCCAAGCGTCAGCGAGAACTGCTGCAGGAGTTCGACCAGCTGTCCTCCAAGGAGAACAATCCTGAATCGACGGGCTTCTTTGCCCGGATGAAAGACTTCTTCGACACGCTTAGCGACTGACATCAGACAGTTGCAGGCTCGATAAAAGGCGGACCTTGGGTCCGCCTTTTTTATTTCTGTCGTATGAGCTTTGCGCGCATGATTGGGAAACGATGAACTGTACAGAGCCCCAGTGTATGCCAATCCGCTGATCGAGATCCTTCACGCGCCAAGGCGCGCCTGTGGCCTCAAAATCCCTCAATAATGCGGTGGCCGGGTAATAGCGGGGGCCTCAAGCGCCTGCTCTTCAAGGCTCAGGAACCGTTCGACCAAGCGATCGAGCTTGGTTCTTGTCTGCTCGGTCACCTTCCACTGCTCCGCCAACTGGTCCGAGAGTTCCTCGATGACACGAGCCTGGTGCGCGACCGTTTCCTCAAGCGTCGTCAGCCTTTCGCGATCCGTATCCATGTCGCCGTCCCTTTTTCGTATTGACGTGCTTGATGCCGCAAGTCTGGTCTAAGGTCAAACCCAACACTTTGACCAGGATGGCAGGTTCAGCGCTGCTTCTTCTTCCTGTACGGCATGAGCATGACGGCCGATGCTGTGACAGCGGCTGCGAAGGTAAGCGCCATGGGAATGACCAGCATCATGGCAGGCAGAACAGGATGGCTGGATCGCGCCAGCGAGGCCCCGACACCCCCGATATCCAGCCAAAAAATGGCGGCTGCAACGAGAAGGCCAAGCAGGGCGCCGAAGGAGGCGTTGACCGCAAGGAACCGGAGCATCTGCCAATGATCCAAACGCTGCTCTTCAGGCGTGAGATCGTCTGATGGGTGCATGAACTCTCTCCTCGTACGAGGCTCCAGAATACCATATCCCCGCCCGCGTTCCATAAGGCCAGAGACGCAGGGAAAGCGGTGCCGATCTGCGCATCTGCCTTGCCATGCCGTCACAGAAGCCCTAGCTCAGGGAAATAGCGAATCCGACCGATGACCGACAAGATCCAGATCCACAGGCTTAAGCTCACCGACTTCCGGAACTATGCCCAGGCCAGCCTCACGCTTGCCGGGCGTCACGTCGTACTTGTTGGGAACAATGGTGCCGGCAAGACCAATTTCATGGAAGCGATCTCCCTTCTGTCGCCGGGCCGCGGACTGAGGCGCGCGGCGCTGGCCGATATTCCACGCATTGGCGCGCCCGCCGGTTTTTCTGTTTTTGCTTCAATCGAAGGAATGGCTGGCGAGGTCGATATCGGCACGGGGACAGAAACAACCGAGGACGATAATCTGGTCCGGCGGCTGCGGATCAACGGGGCACCGGCGAAATCAGTCGATGAACTCACCGACCACCTGCGGGTGATTTGGCTGACACCATCCATGGACGGCCTGTTTACTGGCCCATCCGCGGATCGGCGGCGGTTTCTCGATCGACTGGTCCTCTCCCTCGATCCGGCACATGGACGCCGCGCGAACGATTTCGAACGTGCCATGCGCAGTCGCAACAAGCTTCTGTCCGAAGGTCGGTTCGATCCAGCCTGGCTGACCGGGATCGAACAGCAAATGGCGGCGCTCGGCATTGCGATGGCTGCAGCCCGGCGGGAAATGCTCGGCCTTCTCTCTGGCCTGATCGAGGCCGACCGGCACACATCTGCCTTCCCCTCGGCTGAGCTCGCACTCACCGGCTTCCTTGATGATATGCCTGATGCGCCCGCCTTTGCGCTTGAAGAGCGCTATCTGGACCTGTTGCAGCAATCCCGCTACCGTGACGCGGCGGCGGGGCGCACGCTGGATGGGCCGCACCGGGTTGATCTCCTCGTGCGCCATATCGAAAAGGACATGGATGCAGGCCGCTGTTCCACCGGCGAGCAGAAGGCCTTGCTGATCGGCCTGATATTGGCGCATGCGCGGCTGGTTTCGACCATGACAGGCTTTGCGCCCGTTCTTTTGCTGGATGAAATTGCCGCTCATCTGGATGAGAACCGTCGTGCCGCCCTGTTCGACCGGATCGATGCTCTTGGTGGCCAGGCGTTCATGACCGGAACAGATCACAACATGTTCTCCGCGCTGGGCGATCGCGCACAGATTATTGTCGTGCAGGATGGCAATCTCGATGGGTGAAACGGCTTTTCGACTGCTCGGCGCAGTGGCATAAAGGACGCCATGGAACCCTTGCTACCCGAAGAACTTGCCCGCTATCATCGTCATATCCTGCTACCGGAGATCGGCGGCCACGGGCAGCAACGCCTGAAGGCCTCCCGTGTACTGGTCATCGGTGCTGGTGGTCTCGGCTCGCCTGTGTTGCAATATCTGGCGGCGGCGGGCGTTGGGACGCTCGGCATTATTGATGACGATGGTGTTTCGCTTTCCAACCTGCAGCGCCAGGTTATCCATGATACGGGCACGATCGGCGAGCAGAAGACCGAGAGCGCAGCCCAGGCCATTGCCCGTCTCAACCCGCATTGCCGTGTAATTCGGCACGAACAGCGCTTCGACCTGCCATTCGCCGCCGATCATTTAGCGCGCTATACCCTGCTGATCGACGGATCCGATAACTTCACGACGCGCTATGCGGCTGCGGACGCGGCAGAGCAGACGCAAATACCGCTTGTCACGGGTGCCGTCGGTCGGTTTGACGGGACCGTCACCGTGCTCAAGCCGTATGAAGCCGGACCTGATGGTGCGTTGCTGCCCCGCTACCGCGACCTCTTTCCTGAACCGCCTCCAGAAGGGCTGGTACCCGCTTGCGCAGAGGCCGGCGTTGTGGGGGCGCTGACGGGTGTCATCGGCACACTGATGGCGATGGAGGCGATCAAACTTATTACCGCAATCGGCGAGCCCCTGGTGGGACGGCTTCTGATATATGACGGGCTCGCCGCCCGTTTCGACACAATTCGCTACAAGAGACGAGGGACGGCACGATGACGCTTTCCATCCTGCGCATCGGCGCCGATACATTCACGGACTACGAGGGGCTTCTGACGCTGATCCTTCGGTCCTTTGCCTATATGGACCCCTTGATCGATCCTCCCTCCTCCGCCCACCGCCTGACGGTGGCAGGGCTGAAAGAGAAGGCACGCGATGAAATCGGTCTGGTGGCCCACGACGACGGCCAGTTGCTTGGCTGCGCATTTCTGCGGCCAGAGCCCGATTTTCTCTATGTCGGCAAGCTTGCGGTCGATCCGGATTTTCAGGGGCGAGGCATTGGCACCCTTCTCCTTCGCGAAGCGGAACGCATTGCACAGGACCTGGGGCGCCCGAGCCTTCGGCTTGAAACCCGGATCGAGCTCGTCGGCAATCATGCGCGGTTCGGCGCATGGGGCTTCGTTAAAACGGCGGAAAATCGTCATGCCGGCTATGACCGGACGACGTCGATCGAGATGCAAAAGCGGCTCGCTTAACGCGACGATGCGTCAGTTTCGCCCTGGCAGAACGCGGTTCGGTGGCCGATGGCCATCGAAATAGGTGCGGATGTTGATGATCACCTTGTCGCCCATGTCGATACGGCCTTCCATGGTCGCCGATCCAGTATGCGGCAGCAGAACCACCTTGCCCTCGTTGGCCAGTTTCACCAGCTTCGGATTGACCGCAGGCTCCTTCTCGAACACGTCGAGACCGGCACCCGCGATCTTGCCATTGCGCAAGGCTTCAACCAGGGCATCCTCGTCGATAATATCGCCGCGTGCCGTATTAACGATGTAGCTCGTCGGCTGCAGCAAGGCGAGGCGGCGCGCCGAGAGGAGATGGAAGGTGGCCGGAGTCGACGGGCAGTTGACTGAGACGATGTCCACCCGGGCAAGCATCTGGTCGAGGCTATCCCAATAGGTCGCTTCCAACTCTTCCTCGGTTCCCGGATGAACGCGTTTGCGGTTGTGATAGTGGATCGACAAGCCAAAGGCCTTGGCCCGGCGGGCAACGGCGGTGCCGATGCGCCCCATGCCGATGATGCCGATCCGCTTGCCCCAGATCCGGCGTCCGAGCATCCAGGTCGGGGACCAGCCCTCCCATTCGCCCGGCCGGTCCATCAGAACCCGCGCGCCCTCCACGAGCCGACGCGGTACGGCGAGAATGAGGGCCATCGTCATGTCGGCCGTGTCTTCGGTCAAAACATTCGGCGTGTTGGTGACCGTAATGCCCTTGCGGGCCGCCGCATCGACATCGATGTGGTCGGTCCCGTTCGAAAAACTCGCAATCAACTTCAGGCGTGGGCCGGCTTCTGCAATCAGCGATTCGTCGATCCGGTCGGTGACTGTCGGCACCAGCACGTCGCAGGCCTTCACCGCAGCAATCAACTCTTCGCGCGTTCGGAGTTTATCGTCTATATTCAGCTCTGCATCGAAGAGCTCGCGCATGCGCGTTTCCACGGCATCCGGCAGTTTCCGCGTGATGTAAACCGTGGGTCTTTTCCGCTGCGTCATGGGTCGGATCGATGCCTCGTAAAGAACTCGTTAACCGAGACGGAGGATACTCCATCATCACTGGGCAATTTCTATCAAACCCGTCGGCGAAGACAAACAAAACTCGTCAGTCCGCTGCAATGAAGTGCCCGAGCTCCAAGAATTCCCGGTTTCCGGGAACCGCTCCGTTTCAACCCGGCTGCCCTGGATCAACCATGCTTCAGACAATGAGCCGTATTGGCCTCGCTTCCTATGTTCTGCTCCTGTCCATGATGGCAGGCCTTGAGCCGAGTGCGGCTCAGTCTTCCACCAAGGGGCCGAGCGGCCTGCCCTTGCCGCGTTTCGTCAGCCTGAAGGCCGAGCGCGTCAATCTACGCATCGGTCCCAGCACCGACTACGCGGTTTCATGGCGCTACATGAAATCGGGGCTGCCGGTGGAAATCATCCGGGAATACGAGAACTGGCGGCAGATCCGCGACGCAGATGGCACCGAGGGTTGGGTCAATCAAACCCTGCTCACCGGCGAACGCACCGCCGTGGCCGCTCCATGGATGAAAGGGAACGGCGAAAACATCTACGTGATGATGCGACGCGATTCGACCCCTTCCGCCGCTGTCGTCGCCAAACTTGAGCCCGGCGTCGTACTCGGCCTCAAGGAGTGCAATGGCAACTGGTGCCTGAGTGAAATTCAGGGCGTCAATGGCTGGGTCTCGCAGAACGAGATCTGGGGTGCCTATCCGGGTGAAGCCTTCAAATAAGCCCGAGACTGGCGGCCCCCTTCGAAAGCGACGACATCGGTCGCGGACCGATCTGCTGGATTACCACGCCCGCGGCGTAACATCCAAGATGGGCACAATCCTCAAGTGTACGGCCGGCGGTATATCCATAGAGAAACCCTGCCGCGAAGAGATCACCGGCACCGGTGGTATCGAGAAGGTTTGTAACGTTCGAGGCTGGAACCTTGATGCGCTGATCGTCCTTGACGACGATCGCCCCCTGGTCGCCGAGCGTCACGGCCGCAAGCTTGCAATCCCTGGATAGATTGTCGAGGGCAGTCGCGAAATCGTCGGTCTCATACAATGCCAGCGCTTCCTGCTGATTGGCAAAGACGATGTCGACCTTGCCTGAGCGCATCAGGTCTAGAAACTCATCCCGATAGCGCATGACGCAAAAGCTGTCCGAGAGCGTCATCGAGACTTCACGACCGTGCTCGTGGGCGATTGCTGCGCAGTCGAGGATGGCCTGCTTGGCACGCGGCGGATCCCAAAGATAGCCTTCGAAATAGGTCACCTTCGACTGAGCGACGACTTCCGCCTCGACATCGTCAGGGCCAAACTCGACGCAGGCGCCAAGATAGGTATTCATCGAGCGTTCGCTGTCCTCGGTGACGAAGATCATGCTGCGTGCCGTCGGCGGGCGGGTATCACCCGGCTTGGTCTGGAAATGAACGCCCTGTGCGCGAATATCATGGGTAAAGATTTCGCCGAGCTGGTCGGAAGCGACCTTGCCGAAATAGGCTGCCCGGCCGCCGAAATTTGCGACGCCTGCTGCGGTATTGCCGGCACTCCCGCCGGACGCTTCGACCGCCGGCCCCATCATTGCGTAAAGCCGTTCGGCGCGCTCGGCATCGATCAGGTTCATGGCACCCTTGGTGATCGCGTTTTCAATCAGAAAGCGATCGTCACAGCGGGAGATGATGTCGACGATGGCATTGCCGACGGTCAGAACGTCATATTGGCTCATCAGGTCTGGGCTCCTTTGGTCTCCTGCCCTCATAGTGCTTTTTCCGAGCATTGGAAGGAAAAAGAGAGCGGAACACGGGCTGTCATCATTGTGTTACGGGCTGCTGGCATTTCCATACTCAGGGTCGGAGACATCTGGCCTGTGGCCATGATGGCCTCACTGTCGGGGCTGATCGACCACGGATGTACTGGCGATCGGATCCCCGCAGTCTGGCCATAAAAGCACGCTCTACATACTTTCTGTTTCCAAGCACCACCCTATGCTTGGTCTGCAAGACTTGTCGGCCTAAGAAGGATCATCCTTCCTCCCAAGAGTCGTGCTCCTCCCCCATGTCATCTGTTGCTCAAGACGTTCTCCCCATATTCATCCTGATCTTTTTCGGCTGGTCGCTAGTGCGATTCGGCGTCCTCAAGGAGGGCATCGGCGAAGGTCTCGGCGATTTTGTCTTCCGGGTCGCCGTACCGATGCTGCTCTTCCGAACCATCGCACATGCCGATTTCCACGGCTCGTCTCCGTTCCGCCTGTGGATCGCCTATTTTGCCGGCGTCGCCATTGCCTGGACTATCGGGCATCTGATTGCCACGCGCGTGTTCGGTCATGACAGCCGCATCGGCGTTCTGGCAGGCGTCTCCGCAGGCTTTGCCAATAATGTCTTCATCGGATTGCCGCTCGTGGAACGAACGGTTGGGCCTGAAGGCATTGTGGCGATGTCGATCCTGCTCGCTGTTCATCTGCCGCTGATGATGATCGCCGGCACGCTGCTCATGGAGCGCGCCGAACAGAAAACCAGCGGCCGCCCCTCGCAGGGCCTTATGGCGGTCAGCCGGCAGGTGGCACTCAACCTGGTGCGCAATCCGCTCATCATCGGTCTCATCGCCGGCATTATCGTGCAAACTCTCGGCGTGCCGATCCCTGCCGTTCTTGACAATGTCGTCGCACAGGTTGCCGGCATGGCCGCACCGGCGGCCCTGATTTCACTGGGCATGACCCTTAATCAATATGGCATGGCAGGCAATGTTCGCATTGCCGGCGTCGTTTCCACGATTAAGCTGGTGCTGATGCCAGCCTGTGTGTGGGCTGTCGCGACACTTCTCGGCCTCTCGCCGCAATGGACAGCCGCACTGGTTCTCACCTCTTCTGTGCCGACGGGCATCAATGCGTGGTTGATCGCAAACCGCTTCGGCGTCGGCCAGGGGCTGGCCGCAAGTGTCATCACGCTGTCAACGGCAGTCGGCGTCCTAACCGTCTCGCTTTGGGCTCTTCTTCTTTTATAAAGAATGCACAAACGAAAACGCCCGGCCGAAGCCGGGCGTTTCCGATAGACATTAAACCTGAGATCAATCAGTTCGCCGGTGCGGCTGCCGGCGCTTCGGCGGGAGCAGCAGGCGTCTCAGCAGGAGCGGCCGGAGCAGCAGCTGCATCAGCAGCCGGGGCTTCGGTCGCAGCAGCAGCATCCGGGGTCGGCAGCGCAACAGGGCTGTCAGCCATGGTGTGCAGATACATGATCAGGTTGGCGCGCTCGTCATCCTTCTTGATCCCGGCGAAGCCCATGGCGGTGCCAGGAATGTGCTTCTTCGGAGCCGTGAGGAATTCGTTCAGGTGATCCCAGGTCCAGAGCTCGCTGCCACCCTTGGAGAATTCCGTGATGGCTGCGGAGTAGCTGAAACCTTCATGCGAAGCGATCGGGCGGTCGACAAGGCCATAGAGGTTCGGGCCAACCTTGTTGGCGCCGCCCTTGTCGACGGTGTGACAGCTCGCACACTTCTTGAATACGCCTTCGCCGGCAGTGGCATCAGCGCTGGCCAGAAGAACGGCGATCGGGGTGGCTGCAGCAGCCTCCGGTGCGGCACCAGCCTCGGCCGTCTCTTCGGCTACGATGGCAAAGCCTTGCTGCTCCGGCTCTTCCGCATGGAAAATACCTTCCGATGCGATGGAGACGGACATCAGGACGAATACGGTGCCGAGAAACGCACCGACGCCCATGTTGGTATAAGAGTTCATCTGCAAAGCTCCCCATGCAGTCGGCTGATCAGCAACCGGACGACCTTGAAATCGGGCGGAACCTATGTCTTTTGCATAACACTTGCAACACGATTATGGTCCCGCAACTGGGACTTTTTGACACTTCTCTGCGGTGATTTGAAGGGGTTAGGACCATGAATAGCGGCAAAAGCGACGAAACGCTGGTCCTCATCCCTGCACGTATGGCGTCCACCCGTTTGCCGGGCAAGCCGCTGGCCGATATTGCCGGTCTTCCGATGATCGTGCAGGTGGCAAAACGGGCGCAGGAAGCGGATGTCGGACGAATCATCGTGGCCGTCGATGACCAGCGAACCTATGATGCCGTCGAGGCGGCGGGTTTCGAAGTCGTGATGACGCGGGTCGATCACCAATCGGGCTCGGACAGGATATTCGAGGCGCTGAGCAAGGTCGACCCGGAAGGCCGCGCCAAGATCGTGATCAATGTCCAGGGCGACCTGCCGACGATTGATCCGCAAACCATCCGTGCGGCACTCCGGCCGCTTGAGGATCCCGCCGTGGATATCGCGACGCTCACCGTCGAGATAATCGATGAGCACGAAAAGACAAATCCGAACGTCGTAAAAGTAGTGGGCTCGCCGCTCTCAGACAGTCGTTTGCGGGCGCTCTACTTCACCCGAGCAACCGCCCCGCATGGCGGCGGCCCGCTGTACCATCACATCGGTCTCTATGCGTATAGACGGACAGCGCTGGAACGCTTCGTCACCCTTTCGCCGTCGACGCTGGAAAAGCGAGAATCGCTCGAACAGTTGCGTGCGCTGGAAGCCGGCATGCGCATCGATGTCGAAGTGGTAAACACCGTACCGCTTGGTGTCGACACGCCTGCCGATCTCGAAAAGGCGCGGCTGATCCTCTCGGCCTCCTCAAACTAAGGACCTCATTCCCTTGGCCCCTACCAACAAGATTTCATTCCAAGGCGACTTCGGCGCCAATTCCGACATGGCCTGCCGCGACATGTTCCCGACCATGGAGCCGCTGCCCTGCCCGACCTTCGAGGACGCCTTCGTTGCGCTGGAGACCGGCGAGGTGGATCTGGCGATGATCCCGATCGAAAACACGCTGGCCGGACGCGTCGCCGACATCCACTACCTGCTGCCGCTGTCGCGCCTGCATATCGTCGGCGAATACTTCATGCCGATCCGGTTTCAGCTGATGGTGCTGCCGGGCGTGAAACTCGACGAGATCCGGACCGTTCACAGTCACATCCATGCGCTTGGCCAGTGCCGGAAAATCATCCGCAGCCATGGGTGGAAGGCTGTGGTCGCAGGCGATACGGCTGGAGCTGCCAAGCTGGTCTCTGAAAAAGGCGACCGCAGCATGGCGGCGCTTGCCCCCCGACTCGCTGCCTCGCTCTACGGGCTCGATATCATTGCCGAGAATGTCGAGGATTCGGAAAACAACGTGACACGGTTCGTCGTGCTCGCACGCGATGAGGATGACCCGAAGCGGACGACCCCGGACGAACAGTTCATCACCACCTTCGTCTTCAATGTGCGCAATCTTCCCGCTGCCCTCTACAAGGCAATGGGAGGCTTTGCGACAAACGGGGTGAACATGACCAAGCTGGAAAGCTACCAGATCGGCGGCAAGTTCACGGCGACGCAGTTTTATGCCGACATTGAGGGACATCCGGACGATGCGCCGGTCCGGCGGGCGCTGGAAGAGCTGCGCTTTTTCTCGGAGAAGGTGCGCATTCTCGGCGTGTACAAAGCGCATGCAATGCGCGGGAAGCTCTGAGCTAAGTGATCGAATGGCGGCTCAATGCCGCCATTCGTACCAGTCTTCCACCAAACGTTGCGCAATCGTTCCAGCAATCGGCAGAGTCCGACCGTCAGCCACTCCTTCAGTGAGCATCTGGCCGATCTCGTTGCGAGTGAACCATCGACAATCCTCAAGCTCGACACTGTCAAAATCGATGTCGACGCTGATCGCCTCACCGTAGCAGCCGAGCATCAGCTGATGCGGCATTGGCCAGGGTTGCGAGGCGTGATAGCGGACGCGGCCGACGGTGATGCCGGATTCCTCGCGCGTTTCGCGACGGACGGCGTTTTCAATCGTCTCGCCCGGTTCGATGAAACCGGCAAGCGAGGAATACATGCCTTGCGGGAAAGGGTGGCTGCGCCCGAGCAGGCAACGGTCGTGTTTCTCATCTACCACCAGCATGATCACAACGGGATCGGTGCGGGGAAAGATTTCGTGGGCGCAGCCTGTGCAGATGCGCTTGTAGCCGCCGATGCGGCCTTCCATGACCGCGCCGCAGCGACCGCAGAACTTGTTGTCGGCATTCCAGCGCAGGAGGCTGAGCGCTTGAGCGACTTCGCCGAGCAGATCCTCGCCGATGAGGGCGTCGCGGAACAGCGCGCGGGGATCGGCGGGCTTGAACTCAGCCGACAAGTCTTCCGGCTTCAGCGCGACAGGGACCGCCAGGCGCGGCTCGCCGGTCGGCTGGTGGCCGAGGAGAATTGCACTGTCGAAATCAGGCTGTAACGCTGCCAGTTCGTAAGGCGCAAAGAGCGGATCGAGCACCTGCCCATCATGCTTCAGCACCAGCTGTGTGCCGGAAAAGGCGAGGATGTGGGTGCCCTCCACCTTGAGGGCGTTTACGAGCGAAGTCTCGTCGCGATGTTCGCTATCGCGGTCCAGACGATTCCCGGAGAAGGCGGTGAGTTCGCTCGGTTCAAGATGCGGAGCGTGGTTCAGGAATATGGAATTTTTCATTGGCAGGCTTCTAGAATCCTGTTCTTCATCAACTCAAAGGCTGGGCGCTCATATGGCACGGACTGACCAAAGCCCCAGATCGGTCCCGGCCAGTTCGGGTCGCCTTCGCTACGGGCGACAATATGAACGTGAAGCTGGCGCACGATGTTTCCGATGGCTGCGATATTGATCTTCGTTGCCCCGGTGACCGTTTTAAGCGCCGCGGCAACCGTAACCTGTTCGAAGGTCAGAACGGCCTGATCCAGAGGAGCAAGGTCGAAGATTTCGCTGACGTTTCGGCGTTGGGGCACAAGGATGAGCCATGGCCAGCGACTGTCATGCGACAGTCTCAAGTCGCAGAGGCCTAGCTGCATGATGGACTCGCTGTCACGGGCGAGGCGTTCGTCAAGAACGAAGGGTTCCAAGGCGTTTCTCTCCGCTGCGGTTTTTTTCCAGCGTAGCAGTTTTTTTTGCGCTTGGCTTGCATTCGGCGATGGAATTGCCGATATGTCTCCTCGGGAGGTTGGTGGTGGACGAGCCACTCGCCAACCGGGTCAGGTCCGGAAGGAAGCAGCCCTAACGAGCGCGGCACGGGTCATCGTGCCAGCCTCCCACCTCAACTTCATTTCCGGCCTCTGTTTCCAAACCGGGCCGCGCCATGCCCGGCAGCGGGCGACGGGGAAGCTGGCAACGCGATGAGCGATTTAGAGCCCACTGCAGAGGCCAAACCCGCACCCGGCGGATACCGCGTCCTCGCCCGAAAATATCGCCCCAAGGACTTCACAGACCTGATGGTCGGCCAGGAGCCGATGGTTCGGACGCTGACCAACGCGTTTGAAACCGGCCGGATCGCCCAGGCTTACATGCTGACCGGTGTGCGCGGGGTCGGCAAGACGACCACGGCTCGCATCCTGGCACGTGCGCTTAACTACCGGACGCCCGAGATCGACAGACCAACGATCGACCTTCGTATCCCCGGCGAGCACTGCCAGGCGATCATGGAAGGCCGGCATGTCGACGTGATCGAGATGGACGCCGCCTCCCATACCGGCATTGATGACATCAGAGAGATCATCGAGCAGGTGCGCTACCGGCCCGTTTCGGCGCGCTATAAAGTCTATATCATCGACGAAGTGCACATGCTCTCGACGGCGGCCTTCAACGGATTGTTGAAGACGCTCGAAGAGCCACCAGAGCATGTGAAATTCATCTTCGCCACGACCGAAATCCGCAAGGTTCCGATCACTGTGCTCTCCCGCTGCCAGCGGTTCGACCTGCGTCGGATCAGTGCTGGCGATCTCGTCGGGCTTTTTTCGACCATCGCATCGAAGGAAGGCATTGAAGCCGATGAGGATGCGCTTGCGATGATCGCGCGCGCGGCAGAAGGCTCGGCACGTGACGGCCTTTCGCTCCTCGATCAGGCAATTGCGCATGGCAGCGGCGTGGTGCATGCCGACGCCGTCCGCTCCATGCTGGGCCTTGCCGACCGGGCACGCATCGTCGACCTCTTCGAGCACGTGGTGCGCGGCGATGTCGCTGCGGCCCTGGCCGAATTCGGTGGCCAGTATGAGGCCGGCGCCAACCCGACCGTTGTGCTGACAGACCTCGCAGACTTCACCCACCTCGTAACACGCCTCAAATATATTCCCTCGGCAGCCCAGGACCCCTCCCTCTCGGAAGTGGAGCGCCTGCGCGGTGCGGACCTGGCCGAAAATGTCTCGGTGACGACCCTGTCGCGGATGTGGCAAATGTTGCTCAAGGGCATCCCCGAAGCCGAGGCATCGTCTCGACCTGCGGGGGCTGCCGAAATGGTGCTGATCCGGCTTGCGCATGCAGCCCATCTCCCGTCACCGGAAGATGCCGCACGACGCTTGCTTGAGCTGAACGATGGCCAAGGCGGCGCCGATCGCGGTCCTTCAGCCCCCCGCCCGAACGGCGGTGGCGGCGCTTCGATGGCGATGCGGGTACAAGCCGTTGCACAGGCATCGCCAGACGCCGCCCCCCGGATCGCCAACGGGCAGCCGGTGGCACATCTGACCAGCGTGCCGGCGGGCCAGTCCCTGCCGCAAGGCATGGAGCGCATCCAACCGAAAACGCAGGAAGCGCCGATTCCGACGGTTGAGATCAATTCGCTGGATGACATCGCCGATCTCTGCACGAAAAACCGGAGCCCCGTGCTTCGGGCCCAGCTTCGGCAGTTCGTCCATCTGGTCAAGATGGAACCGGGTCGACTGGAAATCCGGCTGGAATCGCAATGCCCTCCCACCATCGTCAATGAATTGAAGCTCCGGCTCACCGAATGGACCGGCATAACCTGGTGGGTCACGCTTTCGAACGAAAAGGGTGCGCCGACGCTTGTTGAAGTCGACACCTCCAATCGCGAGGCACGGCTTCTAGATGCGCGTCAGGATCCTGACGTGGCGGCCATCCTTTCGCGCTTTCCCGGCGCAAAGATCACCGATGTTCGCATCAAGACGCCAGCCATCGAAGAAGACGATGCGCTACCGGCCGCACCGGCCGTGGCCGAATCCGCCGAAGGCGACATCCTTCCCGGCGACGACATAGAGTTCTAGGACGCGACGCTGTCCGGACGATAGACAACATCCAAAGGAGACGACGATGCGCGACATCATGGGCATGATGGGCAAGGTCAAGGAAATGCAGTCCAAGATGGAAAAGATGCAGGAGGAAATCGCTGCACTTGAAATCGAAGGCAAGTCCGGCGGTGGCCTCGTGACCGTCGTACTGACCGGCAAGGGCGAGATGCGCAGCATCAAGATCGACCCGTCGCTCTTCAAAGAAGATGATGTCGAGATCCTGGAAGACCTGATCGTTGCTGCCCACAAGGATGCCAAGGATAAGGGCGAGGCCCAGGCGCAGGAAAAGATGGCGGCGCTGACAGCCGGCATTCCGCTTCCGCCGGGCATGAAGTTCCCGTTCTAAGACATCCGCGGCGATCGGGTCTGATCAGATATAGACCCGATCGGCCCAAGGATTTCGCCCCTCGCGCAGGAAGTCGAGGCTCTGCCGCCAGAAGCCCTCTTCATGCCGAGCGTGGAAGAGGTCGAAGTGACCAACCCGCGCGAGACCCAGGTCCTTTGGTGACAGCAGGATCTTGGTGACGGGTGCCCGGGAATAGTAACGCATGGCACGGCGGATCGCCTTGGGCGTTGCGAATTCATCATCCGTCATCGTGACGCTGAGGATTGGGGTCGCGACACCTGCAAAGCGCTCGCGCATGACCTCGGCTGCCTGACCGGACAAGCCCTGCTCCGCCCGGTCCTGCTGCAGCCCCCAGCCATAGGCGACCCCTTTTGGCAGATCTTCAAGCCATCCGAGACGCTTGCCAGGAAAGTAACCGAGCGCGAGCGTCATGGCAGGCATTGCGACATGCCATTTGAGAAACAGGGGAAGGCGGCGAGTTAGCGCGTAGTCACCCCAATAGCCGAATTGCCCACCGACAGAGAGCATGGCCGCGATCTGGTTTGAGGCTGGGGAATAGCCCGGCAGGAATCCGCCGATGCTGTGGCCAACAACAAGAACCCTGCCTGTGCAGTCGAGATCGAGCGCATGGCGCAGCGCCGCGTCAAAATCTTGCTCGCCCCACTGGCGCCAGGTGAAGGTCGATCCTTTAAGGGTCTCGGGACGAGACAGCCCGATTCCGCGATAATCATAGGTGAGGACGGCGAAGCCACGTGCGGCGATGTAGGCTGCGTAGCGATGATAATAGCGAGCGTGCACGCCGGTCGCGGGATTGATGATGACGGTCCCTGCCGCAGAGGGCTTAGCAGCCGGCCACCAATGCCCTGTCAGCCGCACGCCGTCGGCAGCGGTTAGTTCTGTTATCCTCTGTTCCATCACTGCTCCACTCGGGCGCCATGATGGCGAGGAGGATGGGGCGGGTAAAGCCCGGCATGACTTAGACCTTCGCCCAAACATCACATCTTGCCGGTACGGATCGCGTCCTTGACCTTGTAGTGGACGGGGGCCGCAAGATAGCGGGCGCGATCGGGATCGCTCAGCCTTCTGCCGAAGGTCGCCATCATCTCCCGGACTGTCACGCGCTCGCCCGACCAGGGCGTAAACTGGACGGCTTGCCCGGATTCGATCATTCCACCCTGCAGTACTCTTGCATAGGCACCCGGACGGGCCGCATGGGTATAACGCTTGACAAAGGTCGGTTCGCCCATCTGTGCGGCGAATGTCGCGCAGGGAATCCGCGCGGAGGTGATTTCGAGGATCACTTCACCGATCTTCAGCCGATCACCGGCTGCCAGCATGGCACTTTCCAGACCGTCAATCACAAGGTTTTCGCCAAAGGTGCCGAAAGGCAGATCGCGTCCAAGCTCCGCGCACCACCAGTCGAGATCAATCGACCCTTCGATGTAAACGGCCTGATCGACACCACCGTGGTGCTTGCGGTTCAGGATCGCATCACCGACCAGCCCCTCGCAATCAACCATGATCGCCCCGTTAAGCGGCTGCTTGTTGATGCCCGTCTTGTATTTCTTGCCGGCCAGGATTTCCGGTCGGCCGAGGCAGACGGCGAGGATTTTCATTGTTCGTCTCGTGTTCTGCGATTCCGTTTGGCAACTATATGGGCTAGAAACCCGCCATGGCAAAGCGAGTCACCGGCCCCGAAATCGAAAAACTCATCCAGCTTCTGGCGAAAGTGCCGGGGCTCGGGCCCCGCTCTGCGCGGCGGGCGGCCCTGCACCTGATCAAGAAGAAGGACCAGCTCCTGGGCCCCCTTGGTCACGCAATGGGCGAGGCCTATGACAAGGTGAAGATCTGTTCCTGCTGCGGCAATGTCGACACGATGGATCCCTGCACTGTCTGCACCGATGTGCAGCGCGACCAGTCGGTGATCATCGTCGTCGAGGATGTCTCGGATCTCTGGGCTTTGGAACGGGCCGGCGCGATGAATGCGGCCTACCACGTTCTCGGTGGCACACTGTCGCCGCTCGATGGCATCGGCCCTGATGACCTTAACATCAAGGGACTGATCGACCGCGTTTCGAAGGGCGGCGTCAACGAGATCATCATCGCGGTCAATGCCACAGTTGAAGGCCAGACCACCGCCCACTACATCACCGATCATCTGACGGGACTCGAGGTCAAGGTCACCCGGCTTGCACATGGCGTGCCCGTTGGCGGCGAACTCGACTATCTCGATGAAGGCACCCTGTCGGCGGCGCTTCGCGCCCGTACGGCGATCTGACGTTCCAGACGGGAGATCCCCCATGGCTTCCAAGCCCCGGTCGCTGTTGCGGCTCGCTCTTGCCGTTTCCACCGCTTTCGGTTTTGCGACAATGGCCGAGGCCGCCCCCTCTCGCGCCCAGGTGGAGGCACAATTCCGGCAGTGGATCGAAACCGACCTCTGGCAGGCGGCGAAAGACGCCGGCGTTGGACGTGACGTTTTCGACAAGACGCTTCGCAGCGTGCAGCTGAACTGGGAACTGCCCGACCTGGTGCCGCCCGGTACAGCCCCCCCTAAAGAGCAGACGCAGAGCCAGGCGGAGTTCTCGTCTCCGGCGCCCTATTTCGACGAAAAGCGGCTGCAGGGGCTGGCAGGGACTGGCAAGTCGCTTGCCTCGCAGCATGCCTCCACCCTGCGTCGTATCGAAGCCACGTATGGCGTGCCCGGCTCGATCGTCGTTTCGATCTGGGGCCGTGAATCCGGTTATGGGCGAGCGAAGTTGCCCTATTCCGCGATAGATGTCCTGACGACCAAGGCCTTCATGTCGACCCGCAAGCCATTGTTCCAGCAGGAGCTGATTTCCGCCCTGCACATGCTGGAAAGCGGCGACGTTTCAGCGGACAAAATGATGGGCTCCTGGGCGGGCGCGCTTGGTCAGCCGCAATTCATGCCAAGCAGCTATCTAAAATATGCCGTAGACTTCGACGGAGACGGCAAACGCGACATCTGGAACTCGGTACCGGATGCGCTCGCCTCGATCGCCAACTATCTGGTGAAGAGCGGCTGGCAGAAGGGGCGCGACTGGGGTTACGAGATCACGATCCCGGCTGGCGTTTCATGCGCGCAGGAAGGACCTGATCGGGCAAAGGCGGTATCCGCCTGGGCCGCAGACGGGCTCAGCCGGATCACGGGAAAAGCCTTTCCGCGCGGCGAAAATTCGCTGCCCGCGATGATGCTTGTGCCGGCTGGCACGCATGGTCCCGAATTCCTGGTCACGCCGAACTTCTACGTGCTGAAAGAATACAATAACTCCGATCTCTATGCGCTGTTCATCGGCAATCTCTCAGACCGTATTGCCAATGGCGGCGGCGCCTTCCGGGCACCGTGGGATAATATTGGCAAGATGCTGCGCTCCGACGTGCTTGCCATGCAGCAGGCGCTGGTGGCGCAGGGCTATGATGTCGGCAAGGTTGACGGTCTGCCGGGTTTCAAGACACGGCGTTCACTGGGCGAATGGCAGGTCAAGAACGGATTGCAGCCGACGTGCTATCCCAGTGCGGACCTGAAGACAAAGCTTCGCTGATCCAGGGCCTTAATGATGATCGATGTGCGGCTGATGAAAGACGTCGTCTGACGGCGGGATCGCCTGGCGCTCGATCATCCGGTGAACCCGCGGAGGCTCCTTGCCGCGATGCAGGTCCCGCAGACGATCTGTGATTTCCGCATCTGCCTTGGTGCGCCGTTGATTGTGGCGCACGTAATCTACCCAGGTGGCGACGTGGTAGGTCTCCGTCCATAGATCCGGATTTTCCAGATCGCGCATCAGGGCCCAGTTCCGGGCTCCATCGCGGATCCTGATCCTGCGGCGCTCTGTCATCACGTGCAGGAACTCCGAGACGTCGGCGTCATCAATCTCGAAATCGACCTGCACGACGATCGGACCGCTGCGGGGCCTGATGTCGAGCCGCAGTGCCGGCTCGGCAAAGCGATTGAGGGGATCGAGATCGAGTGTCTTGAAGGCGGGCATGGGCAGGAAATAGCCGATCAGCAGGCCTGCGATCATCAGGAAACTCGACGCAACCAGAGCCTGACCGGATCCATGACTTTCCGCAATGCTGCCCCAGAGCCAGCTTCCGAGCGCCATGCCGCCGAAGGTCGCAGTCTGATAGAGCGAGAGGGAACGACCGACCACCCAGCGCGGCGTTGACAGCTGAACGACTGTGTTGAAGAGCGAGAGCGCGAGAACCCAACAGGCCCCGGCGAGTACGAGTGCCACTGCCGTCAACCAGACGGAACTGCTGACACCGGTCATTGCGGCGGCTACCGCAAAGCCCGCAAACGAAACTCGCACGATGTCTTCGCTGGACAGGAGATCACGGAGGCGCTGGTTGTTAAGCGCCCCAATGATGGCGCCAAAGCCGAAGGCACCGAGCAAACCGCCGAAGACCAGAGGACCGCCATTCAGTTGATCCCGGGCGACAATCGGCAGGAGGGACATGATGGCAGTTGCGGTCAGGCCAAAGACGAAGCCACGAAAGAGAACCTTGCCAAGATTGGGCGACATGGAGACATAGCGGATGCCGGCAAAGATTGCCTGGCCGAGCTGCTCGCGTGGCAGCGGGTTCTTGGGGAACTCCGGCCTCCAGCGGTAAAGCGCATAGGTCAATGCAAAATATGAGACCGTATTGACGGTGAAGGCGGCTGCTGCACCCGCCACCGCAACGATCAGACCGCCGATGGCAGGGCCAACACTCCGCGTGATGTTGAAGCCCATGCTGTTGAGAGAAACAGCAGCCGGCAGGTCCGTACGCGGAACGATATCACCGATCGATGCCTGCCATGACGGGTTGTTAAGCGCCGTGCCACACCCGATGAGGAAGGTGAAGCCAAGCAATCCCCAGGGGCTGAGCAAATCGAGAAAGGCAAAGAGCGCAAGGAGCGCCGAGACCATGATCATGAACAGTTGTGCCCCGATCATCACTCTTCGACGGTCGAAGCTGTCCGCAATGGCGCCGGCGATCAGGGAGAGCAGCATGATCGGCGCCGTGTTCGACGCCTGGACCAAGGCGACCATGTTTTCAGAGGTCGAAATGGACGCCATCATCCAGGCGGCCCCCACGCCCTGAATCAAGCCGCCCAGATTGGAAGAGATGCTGGCGAACCAGATCCGCCGGTAAGCTTCGTTCCGGAGCGGCAGCAGGGGCGATCGGGGATGGGACACGACGGATGCTCGGTTGTTTTCCGGGAGATGCCGAGGACTTAAGCCTGCGGCTGTTTGCGAACTTGCACCCTTCAACGCACCACAGGCAAGTTTGTTTTCACCGCGTGGCGAAAAGCTTGCATTCCGGAGGCCATTGGCGTATACGAGCTTCAAATTCTTGATCGACAGATGAAGAGTGGGGCCGCAAGGACCCGCTCTTTTTTATTGGCGATCACAGCCAATCGGGAGTATGACGATTGTCCGAAGACATGCCGATGCCGGAAGCCGGCGAAGCACGGATCATCACCGAGACGGGCCTTGACCGTCGTATCGCAGACATTATCGAGCCCGTGCTCGTCGCGATGGATTTCAAGCTGGTTCGTGTCCGCATGATGAACCAGAACGGTTTGACGCTGCAGGTTATGGCCGAGCGCAACGACGGCACGATGACCGTTGAAGATTGCGAAGCCGTGTCGACGGCGATCTCGCCGGCGCTCGACGTCGATGATCCGGTCGACAAGGCCTATCACCTCGAAGTCTCGTCCCCGGGCATCGATCGGCCGATGGTGCGCAAGTCGGACTTTACCCGCTGGAAGGGCCATCTGGTAAAGTGCGAAACGTCGATCCTCGTCGACAACCGCAAGCGCTTCCGTGGCACAATTGCTGATGTGACGCATGAGGCCTTTACGCTTGAGCGCGACCAGGTCGCCTATGGCGAGGAGCCGCGGGTGACGATCCCGTTTAATGCGCTTGCCGAAGCCAAGCTCATCCTGACGGACGATCTGATCCGTGACGCGCTCCGAGCCGACAAGCTCGCCAAGGCGCAGGCCGCGAACCAGAACGACGAAAACGAAGACGACAGCGAAGCATAACGTTTGACCCATAGCCCCGAGGCGATAAGCCCGGGCGTGAAGACGGAGACCTAGACAATGGCAGTCAGTGCTAACCGGCTCGAGCTCTTGCAGATTGCAGATGCCGTTGCCCGTGAAAAGGTGATCGACCGCGAAATCGTGCTCGCCGCCATGGCCGACGCGATCCAGAAGGCCGCCCGCTCGCGCTACGGCAGCGAAACCAACATCCGCGCCGACATCAACTCGAAGACTGGCGAAATCCGCCTGCAGCGTCTTCTTGAGGTGGTCGAAAAGGTCGAAGACTACTCGACCCAGATCGCGCTTGAACTGGCCCGCGACCGCAATGTCGACGCCAAGCTCGGCGACTTCATTGCCGATCCGCTGCCGCCAATGGATTTTGGCCGTATCGCTGCCCAGTCGGCCAAGCAGGTCATCGTGCAGAAGGTGCGTGAAGCCGAGCGCGACCGTCAGTATGACGAATTCAAGGACCGTATGGGCGAAATCGTCAACGGCACTGTCAAGCGCGTCGAATACGGCAACGTGATCGTTGATCTCGGCCGCGGTGAAGGCATTATCCGTCGCGACGAGATGATCCCGCGCGAAGCCTTCCGCTACGGCGACCGCGTGCGTGCCTATGTCTACGACGTGCGTCGTGAACAGCGTGGACCGCAGATTTTCCTGTCGCGTACCCATCCGCAGTTCATGGTGAAGCTGTTCACCATGGAAGTGCCGGAAATCTACGACGGCATCATCCAGATCAAGTCGGTTGCCCGTGACCCGGGTTCGCGCGCCAAGATCGCCGTCATCTCGAACGACTCGTCGATCGATCCGGTCGGCGCCTGCGTCGGTATGCGTGGTTCGCGCGTTCAGGCCGTCGTCGGCGAACTGCAGGGTGAAAAGATCGACATCATTCCGTGGAGCCAGGATCCGGCTTCCTTCATCGTCAACGCCCTTCAGCCGGCTGAAGTCGCCAAGGTCGTTCTTGATGAAGATGCAGAACGCATCGAAGTCGTCGTGCCGGACGAACAGCTGTCGCTGGCCATCGGCCGCCGCGGCCAGAACGTTCGCCTGGCATCGCAGCTGACCGGCTGGGATATCGACATCATGACGGAAGCGGAAGAATCCGAGCGCCGTCAGAAGGAATTCAACGTGCGTACGAACCTGTTCATGGACGCTCTCGACGTTGATGAGATGGTCGGCCAGGTTCTGGCGTCGGAAGGCTTCGCCCAGGTTGAAGAAGTGGCTTACGTCAACATTGACGAAATCGCCTCGATCGACGGCTTTGACGAAGATACCGCACAGGAAATCCAGACCCGTGCACGCGAGTATCTCGACAAGATCGAAGCCGAAATGGATGCCAAGCGCCGCGAACTCGGCGTGGCGGACGAGCTGCGCCAGATCGAGGGCATGACGTCCGCGATGATGGTCGCCCTCGGCGAGGACGGCATCAAGACGATTGAAGACTTTGCCGGCTGCGCCGCTGACGACCTCGTCGGCTGGAGCGAGCGGAAGAATGGCGAGACGAAGAAGTTCGAGGGCCTGTTCTCGAAGTTCGAAATCTCGCGTGCCGAAGCCGAAGCCATGGTTGTTCAGGCGCGCCTCTCTGCCGGCTGGATCACCGAAGAAGATCTGGCGGCCGAAGCTGAAGTCGAAGTGGAAGGCGAGGCAGAAGCCGAGCAGGAAGCGTGATGACCATCCAGTCGCCGGACGTGGAGAAGGACGAAGATGACTTCGACCTTTCCGACGTGAACGGACGGATGTGCATCGTGACCCGCGAGAGCGGCGCGCCGGAAACGCTTCTGCGGTTCGTGGCTGCTCCCGATGGGACAATCGTTCCCGACCTGAAGCGGACGCTTCCCGGTCGGGGTTGCTGGGTTAGCCCGCGACGCGAGGCTGTCGACAAGGCCGTGGCGAAAAAGCTTTTCGCCCGGGCCCTGAAGCGGGAAGTCAAGGTTGATCCGGCGCTCGGATCAACCGTTGAACGTCTTCTGATCTCGCAGCTCTGCGGGATGATGAACCTGGCCCGAAAGGCCGGACAGTTCATCAGCGGATCGGCCAAGGTCGAGGCTGCAGTCAGAAGTGGCGAGGCGCTTGCAGTATTCCACTCGCTGGATGCTGCAGCGGATGGTGTGAGAAAGATCGACCAGGCCCGAAAGGCCTGGCACCTTGGAACAGGAGCAGATGCGGAAGTTCCCGCATTTCACCTGCTTTCCGGGGCGGAATTGGACGAACTGATGGGCCAGAATGCGTTTATCCATGCTTGCGCGCTTGCAGGGCAGGCGGGTGAAGGTGTAGTGAAACGCGCAACTCTGCTCGAAACCTATCGTGGCCAAGCGCCGCAGGTTTCGCGCGCTGGCCTGAAATCACAATGACGCGGTCACCGACGAAGGTCGGCCCCCGTGGTTTAGGACAGTATGTGAACGGCGAGGTCTGATGCACGGCATCCGGCCCCGCTCGAAGGAACGGGAACGGAATGACGGACAACAAAGACGACAAGACAATCGGCGTGAAGAAGACTCTCACCCTGAAACCCTCGGGGATGAGCCAGGGTACCGTGCGCCAGGACATGGGGCGCGGACGTACGAAGTCCGTCGTCGTAGAGACTGTAAAGCGACGCGTGACACGCCCACAGGACGAAAAGCCGATCACGCCGATCCGCGCTGAACCTGCGGCACCTGCCCCGGTCACGCCGACGCCGGCGCCCGCCCCGGTCGCCCCGCGCCCTGTTCAACAGCAGACCCGCGTGCACCAGCCGGCCCCCGCGCAGCAGCGCCCGCCGCAGCAGCAGCGTCAGCCGGAACGTCCGCGTGGCGCCGTCCTGCACGACCTGTCAGCCAGCGAAATGGACGCTCGTCGCCGCGCGCTGGTTGAAGCGCAGGCCCGCGAAGTCGAAGAAGCCAAGCAGCGCGCCATCGAAGAAGAGCGCCGCAGGGTGGAAACCATCGAAGCTGCACGCATTGCAGCCGAAGAAGCCGCACGCCGCGCCGCAGAGCCCGTTGTCGAGCCTGAACCTGAGCCAGCACCTGCACCCGTTGCTGCAGCGCCCGTCGCTGTACGCCCTGCGGCATCTGCACCGGCGCCGGCTGCAGCGCCCGCTGCTCCTGGTGCACCGGGCTTCGTGCGTGGCCGCAAGGCCAATGACGACGATGATGATCGTGGACCGCCGCGCGGCTTGCCTGGTCGCGGCAAGGTCGTTGCACCGGCACCGGCGAAGGTCCCTGCCCGTCCGAAGGCAGAGGAAGATCGTCGCCGCGGCAAACTTACGGTTACCAGTGCTGGCGTGGATGACGAAGGTGGCGCACGCGGTCGTTCGCTGGCCTCCATGCGCCGCCGCCAGGAAAAGTTCCGCCGCTCGCAGATGCAGGAAACCCGCGAAAAGGTTATGCGCGAGGTTATCCTTCCGGAAACCATCACCATTCAGGAACTGTCGCAGCGTATGTCTGAACGCGCCGTCGACGTCATCAAGTACCTGATGAAGGAAGGCCAGATGATGAAGCCGGGCGACGTCATTGACGCCGACCTCGCCGAAATCATTGCGACCGAATTCGGCCATACCGTAAAGCGCGTCTCTGAATCCGACGTTGAAGAAGGCATCTTCAACAAGGCCGATGACGCCGTTGAAATGGTTTCGCGTCCGCCTGTCGTCACCATCATGGGTCACGTCGACCACGGCAAGACCTCGCTGCTCGATGCCATCCGTCAGGCAAACGTCGTTTCTGGCGAAGCCGGTGGCATCACCCAGCATATCGGTGCCTATCAGGTCGAGCAGAACGGTCAGAAGATCACCTTCATCGACACCCCCGGCCACGCCGCCTTTACGGCCATGCGTGCCCGCGGTGCACAGGCGACGGACATCGCGATCCTCGTGGTTGCGGCCGATGACAGCGTGATGCCGCAGACGATCGAATCCATCAACCACGCCAAGGCGGCCAACGTGCCGATCATCGTGGCGATCAACAAGATCGACAAGCACGAAGCCAAGCCGGACAAGGTCCGCCAGCAGCTTCTGCAGCACGAAGTCTTTGTTGAATCGCTCGGCGGTGAAGTGCTCGACGTCGAAGTATCGGCGAAGAACAAGACGAACCTCGACAAGCTGCTCGAAGCCGTCCTGCTCCAGGCCGAAATTCTCGACCTCAAGGCCGACCCGACCCGTACTGCTGAAGGTGTTGTCATCGAAGCACAGCTCGATCGTGGCCGCGGCGCGGTTGCGACCGTTCTTGTCCAGAAGGGCACGCTGAAGCCGGGCCAGATCATCGTTGCCGGCGATCAGTGGGGCCGTGTTCGCGCGCTCGTCACCGACAAGGGCGACCATGTCAAGGAAGCCGGTCCGGCCATGCCGGTCGAAATCCTCGGCCTTTCCGGTACGCCTGCTGCCGGCGACCGTTTCGCGGTCGTTGAAAACGAGGCCCGCGCTCGCGAGATCTCCGAGTACCGCCAGCGCCTGGCACGCGACAAGGCGGCTGCCCGCCAGTCCGGCCAGCGCGGTTCGCTCGAGCAGATGATGAGCAAGCTTCAGAACACCGGCTTCAAGGAATTCCCGCTGGTCATCAAGGGGGACGTGCAGGGTTCGGTCGAAGCGATTATCGCTTCGCTCGACAAGCTCGGCACCGACGAAGTGCGGGCCCGTATCGTCCACTCGGGCGCCGGCGCCATCACGGAATCGGATATCGCGCTTGCCGAATCCTCAGATGCCGCGATCATCGGCTTCAACGTCCGTGCGAATGCACAGGCACGAACCGCTGCAGACCGCGGCGGCATCGAGATCCGCTACTACAACATCATCTACGATCTGGTGGATGACGTGAAGGCAGCGATGTCGGGTCTTCTGTCGCCGGAACGTCGCGAGACTTTCCTCGGCAATGCCGAAATCCTCGAAGTCTTCAACATCACGAAGACGGGCAAGGTTGCCGGTTGCCGTGTTATCGAAGGCAAGGTCGAACGTGGGGCTGGCGTCCGCCTGGTGCGCGACAACGTCGTCATCCACGAAGGCAAGCTCAAGACGCTCAAGCGCTTCAAGGACGAAGTGTCCGAAGTGCCGATGGGTCAGGAATGCGGCATGGCCTTCGAGAACTACGAAGACATCCGCGCCGGCGATACGATCGAGTGCTTCCGCGTGGAACACATCACGCGTACGCTCTAAAGGTCATGACTGCCTCTGGCAGCCAGCGAAACAAGCAGACGGTGGCGATAGTCATCGTCTGTTTTCTTTATGCGACGAACGGCTACGCGGAGGTCTGCGACAAGGGTGGCTGGAATCCAGCGAGTGGCCCTATCACAATCACCAGCGAGATCGCCGGCAGTGCGGTATGGTCCCTGATCATCACAATCCTATTGTCCGTCGGCATTCTCAAGCGCTGGCGCTGGTTGGCTTGGCCGATCACATTGCTATCGATGGGCATGGTGCTGCTCGGCCTTTCGGACGATCCCGAGGACCCAGCAATTCTGTCGATGATCGCCGAAGGTTGCAGAACGGGCTCGTCTGGGCTCATCATGTCGATCTCTTTCGTTATGCCACTGCTGATAGGCACAGTTGTCGCGGCGCTTAAATCTAGATTGAAGTCAGGAACAAAATGACAAAACCAACCTCTTCGGCACCTTCGCAGCGCATGCTGCGCGTCGGCGAGCAGGTGCGCGCCGCAATCACCCAGGTGCTTCAGCGCGGGGAAGTGAACGATGATCTCATCGAAAAGACGGTGATCTCGGTCTCGGAAGTCCGGATGTCGCCGGACCTTAAGATGGCGACTGCTTACGTGGCGCCGCTCGGCGTGAAGGATCATGACGCGGTCATTGCCGCTTTGAACAAACATGCGAAGTTCATACGCGGTCGCTTGGGCAACCAGCTTCGGCAGCTGAAGTACATGCCGGAAGTACGCTTCCGCGACGACACCAGCTTTGACAACTACCAGAAGATTGATGCGCTCTTGCGCTCGCCGGAGGTCCAGCGTGACCTCGGGACCGATGAAGATCAAGACTAAGAAAAGACTTAGATGTCCAAACCCAGAAAGCCCAAGGGCCGCCCGATCTCGGGTTGGCTCATTCTCGACAAGCCGGTGGATTTCGGCTCGACCGAAGCGGTCGGCAAGATCAAGTGGTTGTTCAATGCCCAGAAGGCCGGTCATGCCGGCACGCTCGACCCGCTGGCGTCGGGCATGCTGCCGATTGCGCTTGGCGATGCGACCAAGACCGTGCCTTACGTCATGGACGGCCGTAAGATCTACGAATTTACCGTGACCTGGGGTGAAGAGCGCGCCACCGACGATCTCGAGGGCGAGGCCACACAGACCTCCGACAAGCGCCCGACGGAGGACGAAATCCGCGCATTGCTGCCAAACTATACTGGCACGATCAACCAGATCCCGCCGCAGTTTTCGGCAATCAAGATTGCCGGCGAACGGGCCTATGACCTTGCACGCGATGGCGAAACGGTCGAGATCCCCTCGCGCGAGGTCGAAGTGCACCGCCTGACGCTTCTGAAATGCGAGGACGACAAGGCGCATTTCGAGGTGGAATGCGGCAAGGGCACCTATGTGCGATCGCTTGCCCGAGACTTCGGTCGTGACCTTGGATGCTACGGCCACATCTCGACCCTGCGGCGCAGCTATGTCGCGCCCTTTGCCGAGGACATGATGGTGCCGCTTGCAGAGCTCGTTGCTCTGGAAAGCATCGATGACCGGGACGAACGTCTGGCGGCACTCGACGCCTTCCTGCTCGACACGGCACAGGCCCTCTCCAGCCTGCCACAACTGCGGATCACCGATGACCAGGCCCACCGCCTGCGCATGGGCAATCCGATCATCGTGCGTGGACGTGACGCGCCTGTGGCCGAGCCTGAGGCTGTTGCGCTTTCCGGCGGGAAGCTGATCGCCATTGGCGAAATCGCAGGCGGAGAGTTCCATCCCCGCCGGGTCTTCACCTGAGGCCTTCCTTTAGGCGGCTCTTTCCTTTCCGCAGGGAATGGAGTATAGGCCGCACCAGCTGGCACCTCTGGTGCCTGCATTCATGGCCAATGCTGGACGACATCCCGGCCTTTGGCGTCCTTATCCTCAAGTTATCCAGAAAGGATTTCCGATGTCGATCACTGCAGAGCGCAAGGCTGAGCTCATCAAGGAATACGCAATCAACGAAGGCGACACTGGTTCGCCGGAAGTCCAGGTTGCGATCCTGACCGAGCGGATCAACAACCTGACCGATCACTTCAAGGGCCACAAGAAGGACAACCACTCGCGTCGTGGCCTTCTGACCATGGTTTCGAGCCGCCGTTCGCTTCTCGACTACGTCAAGAAGAAGGACGAGGCCCGCTACACGACCCTGATCACGCGCCTCGGCATCCGCCGCTAATCGAATTCCCGGCGGACCTTCTTCGCGAAGGTCCGCCGGTCGCCTTTCCGGGTAGGGCTGAAACAACCCGCGACCGGTTCCGCGCAACAATGCCCGGAACGACTGACAGCCCGGATGGGCCGGTGCTGTCGATGCCAACCGATGACCTGTCATGGGGCAGGATTGTTGGATGCTTCCCCGCCGAACCGGCGAGACATCGGCCAGCGCCGAAACCGAAGCCTCCCACTGTCTTGCCCGTGATGCGTCAGCACAATGCGAAATGCCCTCCCCCGCGCTTACGTAGGTGACCGAGCTTTCGCATATGAAGGACAAGATATGTTTGACACCCATACCGTCGAAATCGAATGGGCAGGCCGTCCGCTGAAGCTGGAAACGGGCAAGATCGCCCGTCAGGCTGATGGCGCCGTTCTCGCGACCTACGGCGAAACCGTCGTTCTCGCCACCGTTGTTTCGGCCAAGTCGCCGAAGCCGGGCCAGGACTTCTTCCCGCTCACCGTCAACTACCAGGAAAAGACCTATGCCGCCGGCAAGATCCCGGGTGGCTATTTCAAGCGCGAAGGTCGTCCGTCGGAAAAGGAAACGCTGGTTTCCCGCCTGATCGACCGTCCGATCCGCCCGCTCTTCCCGGAAGGCTACAAGAACGACACGCAGGTCGTCGTCACCGTCGTGCAGCACGACCTTGAGAACGACCCAGACGTCCTGTCGATGGTTGCGGCTTCTGCAGCGCTGACGCTCTCCGGCGTTCCCTTCATGGGCCCGGTCGGCGGCGCACGCGTCGGCTACATCAACGGCGAATATGTTCTGAACCCGCATCTCGACGAGATGGACGAGTCGGTTCTCGACCTCGTCGTCGCCGGCACACAGGACGCCGTCCTGATGGTCGAGTCGGAAGCCAAGGAACTCAACGAAGACATCATGCTCGGCGCCGTGATGTTCGGCCACAAGGGCTTCCAGCCGGTCATCGACGCGATCATCAAGCTCGCTGAAGTTGCCGCCAAGGAACCACGTGAATTCGAACCGGAAGATCATTCCGCTCTCGAAGCCGAAATGCTCTCGATCGCCGAAACCGAACTGCGCGCTGCCTACAAGATCACCCAGAAGGCTGATCGCTACGCCGCCGTCGACGCCGTCAAGGCCAAGGTGAAGGCACACTTCTTCCCGGAAGGCGAAGAGCCGAAGTACACCAATGAAGTCATCGGCGCCGTCTTCAAGCACCTGCAGGCAAAGATCGTTCGCTGGAACATCCTCGACACCAAGAGCCGCATCGACGGCCGCGACCTGTCGACCGTTCGTGCGATCGTGTCGGAAGTCGGTATCCTGCCGCGCACGCACGGTTCGGCCCTCTTCACCCGCGGCGAGACCCAGGCGATCGTTGTCGCCACGCTCGGTACCGGCGAAGACGAACAGTATGTCGACTCGCTGACCGGCATGTACAAGGAACGCTTCCTGCTGCACTACAACTTCCCGCCCTACTCGGTCGGTGAAACCGGTCGCATGGGTTCCCCGGGCCGCCGCGAAATCGGTCACGGCAAGCTCGCCTGGCGCGCTATCCGCCCGATGCTGCCGTCTGCAGAGCAGTTCCCTTACACGCTGCGCGTCGTCTCCGAGATCACCGAGTCGAACGGCTCGTCCTCGATGGCAACCGTTTGCGGCACGTCGCTCGCTCTGATGGACGCCGGCGTTCCGCTGGCCAAGCCGGTTGCCGGTATCGCCATGGGTCTGATCCTGGAAGGCGAGCGCTTTGCCGTTCTCTCCGACATCCTGGGTGACGAAGACCACCTCGGCGATATGGACTTCAAGGTTGCAGGTACTGCCGACGGCATCACCTCTCTGCAGATGGACATCAAGATCGCCGGCATCACCGAAGAGATCATGAAGGTGGCTCTGGCGCAGGCACAGGACGGCCGCAAGCACATTCTCGGTGAAATGGCGAACGCCATCACGGAAGGTCGCTCGCAGCTTGGCGAATTCGCACCGCGCATCGAAGTGATGAACATCCCGGTCGACAAGATCCGTGAAGTCATCGGTTCGGGCGGCAAGGTCATCCGCGAAATCGTTGAAAAGACCGGCGCCAAGATCAACATCGAAGACGATGGCACGATCAAGATCGCTTCTTCTTCTGGCAAGGAAATCGAAGCGGCCCGCAAGTGGATCCACTCGATCGTTGCAGAGCCAGAAGTTGGCGTGATCTACGAAGGCACCGTTGTGAAAACCGCCGATTTCGGCGCCTTCGTCAACTTCTTCGGCTCGCGTGATGGCCTCGTGCACATCTCGCAGCTCGCTTCCGAGCGCGTTGCCAAGACCTCTGACGTCGTCAAGGAAGGCGACAAGGTTTGGGTCAAGTTGATGGGCTTTGATGAGCGTGGCAAGGTTCGCCTGTCGATGAAGGTCGTTGACCAGGCCACCGGCCAGGAAATCAAGCGGGCCGAAGGCGACGCAGCCGCCGAATAAGGGCGCCTCGGCACCCTCTTCCAGGCGCGGGAAACCTTCCCGCGCCTTTTTTGTAATTCGAAGAAAGACCGTCCCATGAGCCGCGAAACACTGAAGACGCTGTTCCATCCCTTTGTTACGGAAGCCGTGGCATTGCCCCTGGCCGGCAGCCGCGTCCTGTTTCTCGGTGCCGAGGCCGGCTTTGCCAAGCCGGAAGGCTTCGAAGCTGAACTGTCGCTGGTTCAGGAATTCCGCCCGGAATTCCTCCGGCTCGCAGCCGCGCATCTCAATCCGACCCCCGCCATCGAAGGTGATGATTTCGATGTGGCGCTGGTGCTTGCGAGCAAGCACAAGGGACTGAGCGAAGATCGTGTGGCCGAAGCCCTGCAGCGGGTGAAGACGGGTGGCACGATCGTTATCGCCGGCGCAAAGGAAGATGGCATCCTACCTCTCCGCAAGCAGCTCGATCGCCTTGGCCTGGCGCCCGAATCCATGCCGAAATATCATGGCGTGGCGATCTGGATCTCGGTGCCGGCCGATGTGTCAGCGGCCGTCGCGACGCTGGCTGCGAAAACCGTCTCTGTCGAAGGGCGCTTCGAAACACGCGCCGGGCTGTTCTCGCATGCCCATGTGGACGATGGCTCCGAACTGCTGGCCAGCCGCCTGCCGACGGATTTCGACGGGAACGCAGCCGACTTCGGCGCCGGGTGGGGGTATCTTTCGGTCATGCTGGCACAAACGTCGCCTCGCACCAACCGCATCGATCTCTTCGAGGCCAGCCATACGGCGCTTGAGCACGCGCGCCGCAATCTTGCGCGCAACTGCCCTAACCTTACCACACGCTTCTTCTGGCAGGATCTTGGCACGGAGCCGCCCAAGGAGAAGTATGATCTCATCATCATGAATCCGCCGTTCCACGAAGGCCATGCTGCCGAACCCTCCATTGGCGCAGCCATGATCAAGGCCGCAGCAGACTCGGTCAGAAGCGGCGGCAGCCTGCTGATGGTGGCCAATCGCGGCCTGCCTTATGAAAACGCGCTTGCGAGCCTGTTTAAGCACTCCGGGGAAACCTGCCGGAATTCCCGTTTCAAGGTCTTGTGGGCGAAGCGCTAAGCGTTCTCACCTCAGCGTGAAGTCGATGGCGCGCGATCGCCCTCGACTCCCGGTCGGCGTTGACTTAGCTTCGGGCGTCAAGCTTTTACCCTGAGGCGCCGCCGGCCAATGACTGTCCGGACTGTTACAGATGAATTGACCACCGTCGCCGGGCTTGCCTCGGCCGTCGTTGTTCATGCGGCGAGCTATGGAATCGACATAGGGCCGATTTGCAAGGCGCTGGACATCGATCCCGCGAGTTTTCAGGACCTGACTGCGCGCATCAGTCTCGATCGCCTGTGTCGCCTTCTGGAGGCCTGTGCGCTTCTCGCAGATGACGAAGCTTTTGGGGTCACCAGTGTTCGCGCTTTTGAAGCGGGCGCTACGGGACCTTTTGGATACGGGCTCATGTCGGCTCCGACCGGCCTCGACTTCGTCCGCTTCATCGACACACATATCCAGTACATCACCCATACCAGCTATTCCCGTCTGACGATCGATGACGCTGGTGCGCGCCTCGATTGGACGTTTGCCCCTGTCATCGTGAAACGTGACCAGTATGTCGACATGTCCGTGGCCCTTGTCATGGCCCGGGCACGTGATGTCGCCCCGGATGCAGCCGGGCTGATCGAGATCGAACTGGAACGGCCGCGACCGCGCAATACCCAACCCTATCGGCAATATTTATCCCGGAGACTGGCGTTCGGTGCCGGCATGAACTCGGTGCGGTTCCCGCAAGGCTTTCTCGGCACGGTAAACCCAGTCGGAGATCGGCGTCTGTTCGAGTTGATGGACCTTCAGTGCCGCAACCTCCGGCCGACCATCGATGCAGCCACCAGTGACTTCGTCGAACAGGTCCGCCGTTATCTGCTTCTGCATGTGGCGGACGAGGACAGTCCCCTCGCCGAAATCGCCGGCTATTTCGGTTTGTCGGAACGGACATTTCAGCGGCGTCTTTCAGAACATGGGACGAGCCTCAACGACATCAAAGACGAAGTTCGGCGAGACGTGAGCTTCAACCTTCTCACGCAGAGCGATCTGCCCTTCTCGGAGATCTGCTACAGGCTCGGATACTCTGCGCCGAGCGCTTTCACGCGGTCCGTCACCCGTTGGTTCGGCGGCACTCCGACAGAAGTTCGAGAAGGCCGCTCTGCTTAACAGGCGCGCTTTCTTCATGCCGTCGCTGAATTAGTGTGGGCTGATAAAAAATTGGCGGCCAAAGGCAATCAGACGGATCTAAATCGATTTATGAGCCGCACAGGTCGCGTGGCATACGGATGCCAGCACCCCTCCTCCCGTCGGTTTGAACTTGTCATGAATACACTAAGAACTACGCCGTGTTCTGCTCGGACATCGTCCGGCCTCACGGAAACAGAAGTATCTTGCCTGCGGCTCATTGCCGAGGGACTGCAGCCGCAAGAGGCCGCACGAATTCTCGACCTTCCGCAAGGACGGTTCGAACTCGCCCTGAGTTCCGCACAGGCGAAACTTGGCGCGCGCAATGTCATGCAGGCAATCAGTTCAGCGTTGCTGACGGGGACTATCGCAAAAGACGAAATCTCTGCATCGGAGTAAGCCGTACTCCCACGGCTTGCGGACCACTCCGGTTTATTCGCCTGGCGCGTCAAACGCGCCAGGCATTTTCATATCTGCCATCCGCAAAATACCGGCAGATCAATCTTCAGGCAAACTGGCCTTTACACGCGAAACCTCGAGGCTGCAGCCAGCCTCGATCAAACGAGCTAGACGCTCAACCGTTGTAGCGCTGGAAAACCAGCGTGGCATTGGTGCCACCGAAGCCGAATGAGTTCGACAGGATCGTATCGATCTTTGCGTCGTCGATGCGTTTGCGCACGACGGGCACACCGTCGAACTCTGGATCGAGTTCGGTGATGTGGGCGCTTTCTCCGATGAACTTTTCCTGCATCATCAGGAGGCCATAGATGGATTCCTGGACGCCGGCCGCACCGAGCGAGTGCCCCGTCAGCGACTTGGTCGACTGAATATGCGGGATCTTGTCACCGAACACTTCACGGATCGCACCGATTTCCTTGGAATCGCCAACAGGCGTCGAGGTACCATGCGTGTTGATGTAGTCGACGTCGCCGGTCACGGTCGACAGCGCCTGGCGCATGCAGCGCTTCGCACCTTCACCTGATGGAGCGACCATGTCGTAACCATCCGAGGTCGCGCCATAGCCGACGATTTCAGCGTAGATCTTCGCGCCACGCGCCTTGGCGTGTTCGAGTTCTTCCAGGATCAGCACGCCCGCACCACCGGCAATGACGAAACCGTCACGCGAGATGTCATAAGCACGCGACGCCGTAGACGGCGTATCGTTGTATTTCGAGGACATCGCACCCATGGCATCGAAGAGGGACGACATGGTCCAGTCGAGATCTTCGTGACCGCCGGCGAAGACCATGTCCTGCTTGCCCCACTGGATCATCTCATAGGCATTGCCAATGCAATGGGCCGAGGTCGAGCAAGCGGACGAGATCGAGTAGTTGACGCCGTGCAGCTTGAACCAGGTGGCAAGCGTCGCAGACGCTGTCGAAGACATGGCCTTGGGGACAGCAAACGGCCCAATGCGCTTCGGGCTGTTGTTCTGGCGCACGATGTCCGCGGCTTCGACAATCTGTTTCGTCGACGGGCCACCGGACCCCATGATGATACCCACGCGCTCATTCTGGGCGTAGTCGCCTTCTTCAAGACCCGAATCGGCAATTGCCTGTTTCATCGCAACATGGTTCCACGCCCCGCCCTGCGACAGGAAGCGCATGGCGCGGCGATCGACCATCTCTGTCGGATCGAGACTGGGCTTGCCCCAGACCTGGCACCGGAAACCGTGCTCGGCAAAATCGGGAGAAAAACTGATGCCCGATTTCGCATCGCGCAGCGACGCGGTCACTTCGGCTGCGTCGGCGCCGATGGAGGACACCACGCCAAGACCTGTTACTACAACCCGTCTCATTTCTCTGACCTTCTTACTGAATTTCGGATTCGGACAGGCCGGATCAGGCCGTCTTGTCCTTCGACAGACCGACACGCAGATCGGTTGCCTGATAGATAGTTTCGCCATCGGCCTTCAACCAGCCGTCCGCAGTGCCGAGCACCAGACGACCGCGCATGACGCGCTTGAAATCGATGCCATATTCAAGAAGCTTGGTTTCCGGACGCACCATGCCCTTGAACTTAACCTCACCGGTCGACAGCGCCATGCCGCGTCCCGGCTCACCGAGCCAGCCAAGGTAGAAGCCGGTCAACTGCCACATGCCATCAAGACCCAAGCAGCCCGGCATGATCGGGTTGCCCTGGAAGTGGCAGGGGAAATACCAGTCATCGGGCCGAACGTCATACTCTGCACGGAGGAAGCCCTTGTCGAAGGCGCCGCCGGTTTCGGAAATCTCCGTGATCCGGTGAACCATCAACATAGGCGGCAGCGGCAGCTGCGCATTGCCGGGACCAAAAAGCTCGCCACGGCCGCAGGAGAGGATTTCTTCGTAATTGTAGCTGGACTGTCTCGTAACCATTTTGCTTCTTCTTCCCCCCACTCGCTTCATTCGGATGACGGGACCCAATAGAGCAAGACAGAGGCAATTTGAAGCCCTGGCCGATCGGGGTTCCGTTTCACTGGCCGTGCGCTGCTCGGCATGTTGATTTCATGATGTCGAATACATTAACGACCGTTCCATCACCAGACCCGAGGCTGTAAAAAGACCATGCTTGAAGCGCGCCATTGCCCAATGCTCCGGATCTATTGAAAGAGCCTGATTTTGCAGCTATATCCAGAGTGTTCGAGTTGAAACGTCGATTACACCGGAGTTCGTCTTTGACGATGGCCACCTGTCAAACAGGAATCGAGCTGAAACTGCGCCGTTCGGGTTTGCGCCCGACACGGCAGCGCATTGCATTGGCCGACCTTTTGTTCGCGAAGGGTGATCGACACCTGACGGTGGAAGAACTTCACGAGGAAGCCATCGCGGCCGACGTCCCGGTTTCGCTTGCTACCGTCTACAATACGTTGCACCAGTTCACCGAGGCCGGTCTGATCCGAGTGCTGGCGGTGGAAAGCGCCAAGACGTATTTCGACACGAATGTCTCCGACCACCACCACTTCTTCGTCGAAGGCGAGAACCGGGTACTGGACATTCCAGTCAACAATCTCAGCATTGAAAATCTCCCGCCGGCGCCCGAGGGCATGGAAATCTCCCATGTCGATGTGGTGATCCGGCTGCGCCCGAAGCAGGGCTGATTTCCTTACATCACTTCGTCGGGATGGCGTCCGGGCTTGTGCCGGTATGTCGGGAACGTCCAGCCGAAATGGAGGGCGCCGCCGCGAATAGCGAAAGCGGCCGCCGCTCCGATGACTGACGCGACATACAACGGTGCACCGAGCGCCTCAACCGCTGTGAATACAGCCGCTCCGATCAACGCCGCTGTGATATAGATTTCCGGACGCAGCAGGACCGAGGGCTCGTTTGCAAGTAGGTCACGCAGGACGCCGCCAAAGCTTGCAGTCAAGGTGCCGGTCACGATGGCGATTGTCGGCGAGCCCGTCGCCGCCAGCCCCTTTGCGGCCCCCATCACACAATAGGCTGACAAGCCGATGGCATCGAGCCAAATCAGCAATTTGTATCGTGATTCGACCAGGTGCGCCGTGAAGAAGACGACGACACCGATCGCACAGCAAATCAGGATATAGTCAGGGTTCAACACCCAGAAGACCGGCACGCGCCCCAGGACGACGTCACGCACGGTACCGCCACCAAGCCCGGTCACAACAGCGAAGAACAGAAAACCGATCACGTCCAATTGCTTGCGCGACGCTGCAAGCGCGCCTGTCGCGGCAAACAGCGCAATGCCGGCATAATCGAGATAGGATAGCAGGGACACGGTCTCTCCTTCGTCTTTTCAGGGATTACAATCACGCCGTTAAGGGTGACGCAAGCAGGAGCGGATAGTCTCAGCAAACACTCTCGTTTCGGAGCCCGACACCGTGTCCTTGTCCTTACGCGTTTTTCTCTCCAGCATCATGCTTCTGGCAGCAGCACCGTCCCAGGCGCAGCAGGAACTGCTGCAGGATCCCGAGAGTTACGAGAAGGCCTATTACGGCAAGCGCTGCGAAGAGGTGCGCTATGGAAGCGGCTTCATTGACCGGATCGACGTCAACAATGACGGCATTGTCGATGCGGTGACAAATAGCAGTGAAGTCATGTGCGATGGCGTTCGCGGTCCAGACTGCACGGCGGAAGGCTGCCCCTATAACTTCTACCTGCAGGTCAAGGAGGGTGGCTATCTGATGATTGCCACCGCTCAAATCTACGCCTACGACTTTATCAAGCGCTTCGGCAACATGGTTTTCGTCCTCAAGATGCACCCGAAGTTTTGCGAGCGTAAAGAAGGCGAAGCGCCCTGCCAGATGACGGTCAGGGTTCGCGGGACCAAGTTTCTGACGATTTCGAAGAAATGAGGCTCATGGCTGGGGATAGAGCACGTCGATCCGTCCCATCAGCCTGTAACTTGCAAGACCTATCCATTCTCTCACAGCCGTTGCGGTCTGTTGGGCATTCAGTGTGGGTTGCGTGAAGTCGAGAGTAAACCGCACCTTTCCGCTCGTCCGAAAATCTGTGGGCCATGGCGTCACATCCAGCATCTGCTTGCGAAAGAGCCCCATCGCCCGCGGCATATGGAACGCGGACGTGATCAGCAGGCAGTTCGAGAGCCCGGCTTGCTGAAGCAGGACGCGGCTGTTTCCAACATTCTCGTCGGTGTTGCGCGATGTCTGCTCCTCGATCAGACGTGAGCGCTCGATGCCGAAGGCCTGGAAATACCGCACCGACGCTGCCGCATCCCCTTCGTATTGGCCACTGAGCGATCCATCACCGCCAGAGACCAGAATGCGCGCTTGCGGATTGGCGACGGCGAGCCGGAGCGCTTCAACGAATCGATCTGCGGCCTGATTGAGTTCGATCCCGCCACGCGACGTCGTCACTTCCGTTTCGAAGGCGCCACCCAGCACAATCATGCAGGCAACGCTGTGCGGATCAGCATCTGGTCGCGGAAAACGTGCTTCAAGCTGCTGGAGCAGAACCGTCCCGAGCGTGGTGTAAAGCGTCAAGAAGAGTATGGAGAGTGACAGAGACAGGACAACGAACCCCGCCTTACGCCGGCGAATCGCGAAAAGGGCAAGCGCCGCCAGCCCACCGAAGAATACCAGAGAAAGCGGCTGCGCCAGCATCCAGAACAGCTTCGATATGACGAACATGCGCTCTCTTTCTCCAACAACCTGATGGAATGGGACGAAAAATGTCCAGCTTCACTCAAGCAGGCCGTACTAGAAGCCCACTCTATTGTCATTGGTTTCAGCATCACTTTTCAGCCAGGAGCCCAGATGCGCTTCGCCATCGATACCGTAGACGACACAGGCGCCGACCGCCTTTATATTGGCACTCCAATCGCCATCCGTGACCACCGTCTGACGCTGCGCCTGCGCGAAGGCGAGATCAGCATCGACACCCGGAAGATCATCGACTGGTTCCAGGTCGATCTAGGCGCGCAACGCGAACGCGGCAATCTGTTCGACTGCGTCACTGGATGAGATAGGAAACAGCAAAGAGCCTAGGCCGGGTGTCCGCAACACCTGGTTTGTGCCTTATAGTTCTGTTGTCGGAAAATTTGGTGGAGCTAAGCGGGATCGAACCGCTGACCTCTTGCATGCCATGCAAGCGCTCTCCCAGCTGAGCTATAGCCCCATCAGGGTACCGGGTGAATTCCGGCTCCGGGAACCCCGTTGAAAGCAACGCTTCCGGTGGGGTGGCGGCTTGATACTTCCGGCAGTCGGAGATGGCAAGCCGAAAAATGAAAGCCCGGGCATTTTTTTAGGCCCGGGCTCGAAATCCTTGAAAAATCAGACTTCGTCGTCGTCGCCGGTGACGCCGATGAGACCAGTCATGTCATCATCATCGTCATCTTCATCGGCTTCCAGGAAGGTGTCATCGTCGTCGCCGTCGATCTCGACTTCGTCGTCACCGAGATCCGGCAGGTCGTCGCCGCCGGCGGCGTCATCACCGTCTTCGAGCGAGACCAGTTCGACATCCGTGTTTTCGGTATCGACTTCCGCGACCTCTTCTTCCTCAGCCTTCTCCATAATGGCGGCAACCGAGGTTTCCTCAAAGTAGGAGAGCGGCCAGGACTTCTTCGTGTACGGTGACACGATCGGATCCTTGTTCAGGTCGTAGAATTTCTTGCCGGTGTCGGGGCAAGTCCGTTTCGTTCCAAGTTCTGCCTTCGCCACTGTCAAAGCCTCATGAAGTCGTGAAGAATAGGGGGCATGCGCCATCAGCCCGGCGCGAAGCCGGCCAAACCGTAGTCGGCTCCCTTAATCGCTGCCATCCCTTCTGTCAAAGGCAAACTCAGGGTTTTTGTACAGCTGCGCGTGCACCCCTCACCCTGAGCGGCACCGCGACCTTCATTCAAGGCAAGCCCATGCGCCTGCGTCATCGCTTGGCAAGAGCTCGACGGGCCTGTATCTGACCTGAAAGTTGCACTGCACAGACGTTCCAGAGACCAGTCACCAAAGGGGATAGGCAACAGGCATGATCATCGCCATCGACGGGCCGGCCGCAGCTGGCAAAGGAACATTGTCGCGACGGATCGCCGAAACCTATGGCTTCCACCACCTCGATACCGGCTTGACCTATCGCGCGACAGCCAAGGCCCTGCTCGATCAGGGGTTGGCACTGGACGACGAGGCCGTGGCCGAGAGGATGGCGCTCGACATCGAACTGGCCGGGCTCGACCGCGATGTGCTGTCTGCCCATGAAATCGGCGAGGCCGCATCCAAGATCGCCGTGATGCCCGCCGTGCGGCGGGCTCTGGTCGAGGCGCAACGCGCCTTTTCAGTGCGCCAACCAGGAACTGTCCTCGACGGCCGCGACATCGGCACCGTTGTCTGCCCCGATGCGGATGTGAAACTCTATGTGACGGCTTCGCCAAATGTGCGTGCGCGACGTCGCTATGACGAAATCCTGGCGAAGGGTGGAGCGGCCGATTTTGCCTCGATTTTTGCCGATGTGCAGAAGCGCGACGAACGCGACATGGGTCGCGCCGACAGCCCGTTGAAACCTGCGGAAGACGCGCACTTGCTAGATACTTCCGAAATGAGTATAGAGGCCGCATTCTTGACGGCGAAGTCACTGATCGACGCTGCCTTGACGAAATGAACTCAGCGAGGGGAACGGTCCTCTCGCTTCAGCCGATTTCTCATCCTCGCGCCGGATTGCTCTCACAGTAGAGCGGATGCGGGATCGGCCATGACCAACACCAACCCCCGGCGCATGCGCATCCCAAAAGATGCGATTAGGAGTTTCCATGTCTGTATCTACCCCGTCGCGTGAGGACTTTGCTGCCCTCCTCGAGGAATCCTTTGCCAAAACCGATCTGGCCGAAGGCTATGTCGCCAAGGGCATTGTCACGGCCATCGAGAAGGACGTCGCGATCGTTGACGTCGGCCTCAAGGTCGAAGGCCGCATCGCTCTCAAGGAATTCGGCGCCCGCTCCAAGGACGGTTCGCTGAAGGTTGGCGACGAAGTCGAAGTTTATGTCGAGCGCATCGAAAACGCTCTCGGCGAAGCTGTTCTGTCGCGCGAAAAGGCTCGCCGCGAAGAAAGCTGGATCAAGCTCGAAGCCAAGTTCGAAGCTGGCGAGCGCGTTGAAGGCGTTATCTTCAACCAGGTCAAGGGCGGCTTCACGGTTGACCTCGACGGCGCCGTTGCCTTCCTTCCGCGCTCGCAGGTCGACATCCGTCCGATCCGCGACGTTACCCCGCTGATGCACAACCCGCAGCCCTTCGAAATCCTCAAGATGGACAAGCGTCGCGGCAACATCGTTGTTTCGCGTCGTACGGTTCTCGAAGAAAGCCGCGCCGAGCAGCGTTCTGAAATCGTTCAGAACCTCGAAGAAGGCCAGGTTGTTGACGGCGTCGTCAAGAACATCACCGATTACGGTGCGTTCGTTGACCTCGGCGGCATCGACGGCCTGCTGCACGTCACCGACATGGCATGGCGCCGCGTCAACCATCCTTCGGAAATCCTGTCCATCGGCCAGTCGGTCAAGGTTCAGATCATCCGCATCAACCAGGAAACCCACCGCATCTCGCTCGGCATGAAGCAGCTCGAGTCGGATCCGTGGGATGGCATCGCTGCCAAGTACCCGGTTGGCAAGAAGATCTCCGGTACCGTCACGAACATCACCGACTACGGTGCATTCGTCGAGCTGGAGCCGGGCATCGAAGGCCTGATCCACATCTCGGAAATGTCCTGGACGAAGAAGAACGTTCATCCCGGCAAGATCCTTTCGACCACGCAGGACGTCGACGTTGTCGTCCTCGAAGTCGATCCGTCCAAGCGCCGTATCTCGCTCGGTCTCAAGCAGACTCTCGAGAACCCGTGGCAGGCATTTGCCTTCAGCCATCCGGCCGGCACTGAAGTCGAAGGCGAAGTCAAGAACAAGACCGAATTCGGCCTGTTCATCGGCCTCGAAGGCGACGTTGACGGCATGGTTCACCTGTCGGATCTCGACTGGAACCGTCCGGGCGAGCAGGTCATCGAAGAGTTCAACAAGGGTGACGTGGTCAAGGCCGTCGTTCTCGATGTTGACGTCGAGAAGGAACGCATCTCGCTCGGCATCAAGCAGCTTGGCAAGGACTCGGTTGGCGATGCCGCCGCTTCCGGCGACCTGCGCAAGAACGCCGTTGTGTCTTGCGAAGTCATCGCGATCAACGATGGTGGCGTTGAAGTGAAGCTCGTTGCTCACGAAGACATCACCTCGTTCATCCGTCGCGCTGACCTTGCTCGCGACCGTGACGACCAGCGTCCTGAGCGCTTCTCTGTTGGCCAGGTTTTTGACGCTCGCGTCACGAACTTCTCCAAGAAGGACCGCAAGGTTATGCTGTCGATCAAGGCTCTCGAGATCGCTGAAGAGAAGGAAGCCGTCGCACAGTTCGGTTCGTCCGACTCGGGCGCTTCGCTCGGCGACATCCTGGGCGCAGCCCTGAAGAACCGCAGCAACGACTAATTCTCGTTGCTTGCATCATAAAGAACCCGCCAGGAGCGATCCTGGCGGGTTTTTTCATGCCTCGAGCGTCTTGTTCAGATGCCGTCTGACAGGCGCAGGTAGAGACCCTGCGCTCTGTCTATGCCGTATAGAGCCGGTAGGGTGGCGGTCCTTGGAGCCTGTCGATCGTCTGCAATCTCCGTTGTATCGATCAGAACCAAGTAACCCTGCTCGGTGTCGAGGGCTGAGTCTTCAGCGATTTGATCTGCATCGTCGAGCGACATCTCGGTCTCAGAGCCATCTTCATTGTCGCTCTCGCTCCCTGCCTCTTCCTCACGATTTTCTCGCTGCTCCGCGTCATCCTCTTCCTCATCGCTACGCGCCGGTCCTTGGGTCTCTGCCGGGTCGTCGAAGAGATAGTGGACGATCGCGTAAGGGAGGCCTTCGCGCTGAATCTGGGTTTGCGCGTGGAAGTCAGCGGCTTCAAAGGCAAGCGGTGGGGGAGCGAGTTTCGATTTCTCCTTCGCCTCGAAAAAGGTCGGCTGCTCTGACGTCGTGGTGCCATCCTTTTCCAACTGCCCTCGCGCAGCCGCGGATTGGCTACCCTGCTCAGCTGGGCCGCTTTCTGGCGGATGGCGAGATGAGACCGATTGATCGGCAATTTCCATCTCGTCCTGCGTCCACCCCAAACGCAGTAGTGCACGCAAGAGTTCGGCCTCATCCGCAATGTCTGGCGTGAGCGAAAACGGGACGTGGATGGACACTGGACCGGTGGGGCCAAAGAAGACCGGCAAGTCGGGTATGCGACCTTCCTTCCTTGCCTGCACCGCCGGCGCACCATCCGCTATATTCGATAAGGGTTGCGGAGCATCTGGCGGAGCGCCCGATTTGCCCTGTGCGGAGTTTGGCAGCTTGGGGCTTGGCGTCGCCGTCGGATTGCTTGCGGTCACCCTTGCGTCCGGCCCCAACCTATCCATCGTTCGAGTTGCACCAGGGATAGTGGCCGTTTCGTTTCGAGTGAGCGGCGGCTGCGACGCTGGTCGGGCGTCGCCCTCCGGTGCATTCGCTCTGCTTATTTTTACGGTCGTGGCATTGAGGTCGACGGCAGGTCCGGCGGTGCGCGACAATTGCTGGCCGTTGGAGTTCAGAGTTTCGACCCGTCTGCCCGCCGCCGGTAACAGCGCCTCTGCTGCGGCTGTCTGGCCGCGCCCGACTGGGCCCGTTGTGGGTCCAGCAGGCTCCCATCTCGTCTGTTCCAATGGGGAGGCTACAGACTGTCCGTTGCTCTGTGCCACAGCGGTGTTCGACGGTGGCACCTTCGTTGATAAGACGGGCTGCTCGAGTTCGTTCATTTGGTAAGAACGGACGACTGCCGACTGGCCATTCTTCGCCAACGACGCTTCCAGATCGAGGGTGAAGGCGACCAATTCGGGGCCGGAAGTGTTCCGGATTGCCGCCAGTAAGGTTCCGAGCTGAAGAGACGAGAGCGCTTTCGACACCAATGCCTGTAGGCGCGTCCGATCCGATGGAGACAAGGCAGCGAGGCTGTTGCCCAACCGGCCGAGATAGTCACTTGTCGTTTCGGGGCGGCGCTCCATGCCGAGTGCCTCCCCGATGAGATCGGCAATGACTGTGGCTGGATCAGCGTTCGGCCGTGACAGCATCGCGACATTCAGATGCCCAGTCACCGCCTCTGCCATGCCCGACAGCTGCATAACAGGCACAGTGGCGACGGATCGCGCGACTGGCGCAGCGTCTGCAGGCTTCGAGCCGATCTGTGGGGCGGGGGCGGCAGACACCCCCGCTACGGGCGTAAACATCTGTTCCTCATCAAGAGGTATGGACGGAAACTGGAAAAATCGCGGCGCTTAGCATTCAATCGGCAGGCGGTCCTTAGTCGGCAGGCCTTGAAGACGTCGCATGGACAAGCGGGAATCATGCGCCGTCATGGTTAACAAATGCTAAAGGGGTCAGCCTCGCGCATTGCACAGCACCCAATATGGGTCGATGCGCATTCCACCGAGAGTATCGACTGCATGAGACAGAATCTGATCCTGAACACCGACAGCTACAAGCTCGGCCAGTATCTGCAATATCCGGCAGGTACGCGGGCGATCAGCACCGTCGCGACCACGCGCGGTCAGTCGTTTCGTCCAGAGCTCATGTTCTTCGGCTTGCAGATGTTCCTCAAGGAGTATCTCTCGCAGCCCATTGTGATGGCGGACATCAAGGAGGCTGCCGATATTGCGGGCGTCCATGGGCAACCTTTCGACAGCGAGGGATGGCAGCGCATTGTCGACGTTCATGGCGGCTACCTGCCCCTGAGAATCGAAGCTATTCCCGAAGGTGCGGCTCTCAGGCGTGGCGTGCCCATGATGCAGGTCGTCAATACGGATCCGAACCTGCCCTGGTTGACCTCGCATATGGAGACCGCTTTGCTTCGCGCGATCTGGTATCCGTCGACCGTGGCCACGACTGCATGGCGCATTCGCCTTGCACTTCAGCCTTTCCTCGATCGGACGACGGATGATCCTGCCGCGCTCCAGCCAAGCAGGATCAGCGACTATGGCTGCAGGAGCACCACCAGTCTCGAGCAGGCGGCCATCGGCGGCGCCGCACATCTCGTCCACTTCAACAGCTCGGATTCACTGCCGGCGATCCTGCATGCACGGCGGCATTACGGCATCGATATGCCGGGCTATTCAATCCCGTCTGCGGAACATGCGAGCATCACAGCTTGGGGCCAAGCCGGTGAGACTGACGCTTATTCAAACATGATCGAACGCTTTTCCGGCTTCAGCGCCTATTCCGTCGTATCAGACAGCTACGACCTCCATACGGCGGTCACAGAAATCTGGGGCAAGTCTCTTCAGGCGAAGGTGCGAGAGGCGGGTGGCGTTCTTGTCGTGCGTCCGGACAGTGGCGATCCTATCGACACACCGGTACAGGTCGTCGCGCAGCTCGCCTATGCCTTTGGCACGCGGCTCAACGGTAAGGGTTTCAAGGTCATAGATGGCAATGTCCGGGTGCTCCAATCGGATGGCGTATCACTTCAGGACATTCAGATGATTCTGGGACGGCTCGAAAGCATGGGCTTCTCGGCCGAGAATATCTCATTCGGCATGGGCTCAGGACTGCTGCACAAAATCAACCGCGGAACGGTCTCCTTCACCATGCGGGCAACGGCCATGCAGGACGCCGGAGGTCAGTGGAAGGGCATAGGACGTCGTGCGCCGCATGCTCAGGAAAAGCTCACGATCCAAGGGCGTGTCGCGGCCATCGCCGATGGCATCGACATTGTTTCGATCCCACTGACGGAACTCGGAGGCCGCCAGAACCTGCTTCAGCCGGTCTGGGAGAATGGCCAGTTGCTGGTCGATTGGACGATGGATGAAATCCGCGCTCGGGCTACCGAGGCCAGCCGTGCCGCCTGAGATCAATCAGCTATGCGTAGGAAACCCGGATAGAGACCTGCTTCGTCACAGGGTGCCGGAGCTCGTGGTGGCAGGGTCTGCCCTGCCCTGCACCGATCATCGACACTCACGGCATCCAGCCATGTGGCCGGTGCGTGGTCCCGGAGAACTTCGTTCGCGGTGATTTCACCAACCGGCGGATCAAAATCGTCTATTCCAAGATCGAGAAGGCTTGTTGCCCCGATCATTGCCGTCAGAAGCGCATTGGTCGCTACCGTCATGGTGGCCTGTCTCAACAATACCTGTTTCCAGTGCGCCTATGACGCACCACTCACTGCTCTAGTCCGGCCTGCATGATCGTCAGCCAAAGTTAACGAAGTCTTTGCCCAGATCAAACAGTCCACCTTATTAATCATCGGAGAATTCTGACAGAGTGGCGGGTTAGCGCCTGCATTTCATGCGACCAGTGTTCTAAGTCGCCCATAGAGACCATCTTCGATATAAATCGAGACAACCTTATCAAGAGTGTCGGTGGACGTCGCAGAAAGCACTTCAGCCTCATCGCCGATGGCCAGAATGGACTGTGTCTGGTCCGCAGGCGGACGCGCCGCAACACCACTTGTCTCGCTGGATTGGGTGCCAGACTGCTGATCCGCCATGTAAGCAAGCATGGAGAGTAGTTTCTCTGCCGAGGCCGGAGCACGCATCGCGCCTCCGGCCGCCTCGCTATCCGACAACACCTTTTGAATCTCGTCGACCTGCTCGAGGCGTTCGGAAGCCAAGGCCGCTTGCCGGGATGCAAGTCGCTCCTGACGGCCTTTCTCGTCATCCACGCGCGCCGGGTCGGCTATCTCTTCCTGAACGGCGACTTCACTTGCCGACTTCGGGTCAGCCGCATCCTTCAATCGCGTGAACACACGGTCGGCGGCATCTGTGACACCACCGCGCCCTGCCGATTTTTCCAGAGCGGCATTCAAGCGCTCCGTGCCATCGCCAGTGGGGTCACTGAGTGCGGAAACGAAAGTCGTGAGCGAGATTCCCAGTTTGTCGAGACCGACAGCCCGCTCCAGTTCACTGCGAGCCATGGCATCCATTTTGGAGACAATGTCTTCGATGAGTTTTCCCAAACTGAAGTAGGAGCGGGATCGATCAACATCGAGACCAAGTTTCTCGGCCAGCTTGTCGGCGACCTTCATCTTCAATTCGTTGACACTGACATTCTCATGATTGAACATGGAGGAGACGATTTTTGCCCGGGAACGGCGGGCTTCCTCGCTTACCGTCATACGCGCTTCGACCAGCGGATCGGCCTTTTGCGCGATGCCCGCTTTTTCGTTCTCTTCCTTGTGACGCGCATTCCACTGCTCTGCGATCGACCGGAGTATGTCCGTCGCCACAAGGCCTTGGGCTTTGTCAGTCGGAAAAAGCATGAGGCACACCTCAGATTACACGGAAAGGGTTTTTCCATCTTTCCGATGCAACCTGAAGAAAAACTTAAACCCGTCAACTATGGGCAAAAATATCTGTCTCGTTCCAGCCGAGCAGATCAAGTTTCGCTCTTGTCGGCAGGAATTGAAAGCAGGCCTCAGCATGTTCAAGGCGACCATCTCGGATCAGCCGCGCATGAAGTTTGTCCCGCAGCGCATGGAGATAGAGCACATCAGATGCTGCGTATTCCATCTGTGCCTGCGAAAGCACTTCGGCTGCCCAATCCGAAGATTGCTGGGCCTTGGATATGTCTACCTCGAGCATTTCCTTGAGATTATCTTTCAACCCATGGCGGTCTGTATAGGTCCGCGACAGACGGGATGCGATCTTGGTGCAAAAGACTGGAGCCGATGTCACACCGAAGGTGTGAAAGAGCACCGCAATGTCAAACCGACCATAGTGAAAGATCTTCTGACGCATGGGATCAGCCAACATGGCGACGAGGTTTGGCGCTTCCGTCTGACCGGCTGCAATCCGGATGACATCGGCGCTCCCGTCGCCTGGAGACAGCTGGACAACGCACAGACGATCTCGACGCGGGACCAGGCCGAGGGTCTCTGTGTCGATTGCAATCGCATCCGTGTATCGCGCCGCATCCTCGGCAGAAATGTCACATTCGTGATAGCGGATCGTCGCAGGCATGTCCGTCTCCAGTCCTTCGGCATTGCTGGAAGCCTATAGCCCAAAGAGCCCGTCGCCGCCATCGATACAAGACACAAGCCAATCGGCCCCAAGGAGAAGACGACCATTGGTTGAGCATTGCTCAAAATGCATGATGACGGGAACTCCAAACCGTCGGCAGTGTCGGAATGATCAGATGTAGCTTTCGATTTCGCGCGAAAATGAGGGAACCAAAGGCGATGATGCTCGTTTCATCGCATAACTGAACATAAGCGATGTTTGCCCTAAACACAGCTATGCACTACGCGCACTGGTGCGTTGCAACAAAGATAGTTGGCATACCATACGACTCGCCTTAAGAATTAAGCATCGAAGCGACGCACTCCTCCTCCCAGCGTCGCTCGAGAGGATCGGCAATACTCCTCCTCCTCCCAATTGCCGATCGAGTTTAAGAGCCTGGCGCATCCTCCTCCCGCGCCAGGCTCTTTTCGTTTCAGCCTCCACGAAACTATTCTGGTGTTATGCCGTTGCGCTCCTTGCTTGAGAAAGCAAGACTGCCAATGTACACGCGGTTGAAATCAGCAAATGGGAGGGGTTCGGATGGCTGTCAAATTCGGAACAAGTGGGCTCAGAGGCCTGTCTGTCGATCTGGTTGGCTCGGTATCGGCTCTTCACGCAACCGCCTTCTGCCGCCATCTTGTTGATCTTGGTCTTTCTTCCGGATCCCCGATCGTCATCGGTCAGGATTTCCGCCCTTCAAGCCCAGAGATTGCCTCCACCGTAATGGCAGCCGTGGCACGGATGGGATTCAAGCCGGTGGATTGCGGCACCATCCCGACACCCGCGCTCGCGCTTTATGGCACGTCTATCGGCGCGGCAGGCCTGATGATCACGGGCTCGCATATTCCAGCTGATCGAAACGGAATCAAATTCTATCGCCCTGACGGCGAAATCGACAAGCAAGACGAAGACGCCATTACCAGGCTAGCACGCGAGCTCGCCACTGATGCTAGCGCCAATCTCGTCGAAACCGGCAGCGGTGAGCAGGCAGAGACAGAAGCAACCGGACTTTTCCTGAAGCGGAATTTAGGCGTCCTTGCTCCGGAGGCTTTAGCCGGCAAGCGCATTGGCGTTTACCAACACAGCTCTGTTGCACGAGACATGCTGGTCAGCATGCTAGAGGCTTATGGCGCGACCGTCTTTCCTCTCGGTCGTTCCGACCGATTCATTCCGGTCGATACCGAAGCGGTCTCGGATGATACGATCCTGCTTCTAGCAGGATGGGCGGATGAACTCGGCCTCGACTCGATCCTCTCAACAGACGGAGATGGCGATCGTCCATTGGTGACTGACGAGCATGGCCTTCCCCTGCGCGGAGATTTCCTTGGCTTGCTTTCTGCGGGCTTCCTCGATGCGCGAGTGGTGGCGACACCTGTGACCTCAAACTCCGGACTGGAACGTGACAAGCGTTTCGAGATCAGCAGGACACGGGTAGGTTCGCCCTATGTCATTGCCGCGATGAATGAAGCGATTGCCGCCGGACGGGATCGGGTGCTCGGTTTCGAGGCCAATGGGGGCCTTATGCTGGGAACAGACTTTTCCCTTGGCACAAAAAATTTGAAGGCGCTGCCGACACGCGACAGTTTCCTGCCGGCGCTGGCAGCACTCGGAACGGCTGCGAGCCGAGGCTTGCCGCTCTCGCGACTCGTTGATGACTTCAAGCTGCCGGTCGCCCTTAGTGACCGGCTGGAGAATTACCCAACCGAACGTAGTCAGGCGCTGATGCAGACCCTCACGACGTCGCGGGCGGCGCTTGATGACTTTCTATCGCCTTTGGGGAATGTGCGCTCCATCAACGAAGTTGATGGTCTGCGACTTACACTGACGGACGATCGCGTGATCCACTTGCGGCCTTCGGGCAATGCCCCGGAGATGCGCTGCTATGTAGAAGCTGCGGACCAGAATTCCGCGAGAGACCTTTTAGAACGCGGCCTCGCCCTGATCGCATCGTGGAAGGGTTGAACCACCCGAGCGAAAAACACGTATCTGTCATGAAACAACGGATGAGGATTTCATGACGAAGATCGCCTGGATAACCGGCGCAAGTTCCGGGATTGGCAAGGCCCTTGCCGAACGACTTGCCCGCGGCGGCTACAAGGTCGCCGTTAGTGCAAGAAGTGCGGAAGCCCTTGATGAGATCGCCGGGTCTTTTCCCGGTAAGATCCATGCTTTTCCGCTCGATGTCACCGATCCGCCGTCTGTCGATCGTGTTCGCTTGGAGATTGAGGCCCAGCTCGGACAGATTGATCTCGCGGTTTTCGCGGCAGGCTCGTACACGCGAGATTACGCATCCGACTTCAGTGCCGCGCGGACAAAGCAGATGTTCGACCTGAACGTGATTGGCACGGCATCCTGCCTTGAGACCATCATGCCATCAATGATCGCCCGCAAAGCCGGCCACATCGCCGTCATCGCGTCGGTCTCCGGCTATGTTGGGCTGCCAGGTGCTGCGAGTTACGGTGCCACGAAGGCTGCACTCAACGCATTGTGCGAATCGCTCTATCCGGAACTTGACCAGCACGGCGTGAAGATCACGATCATCAACCCTGGCTTTATCGATACCCCGCTGACGAAGAAGAACGATTTCCCGATGCCTTTCCTGATTTCGGCTGAGGAAGCGGCAGAAATCATCGTTGCAGGTCTCGGCAGCGGTCGGTTCGAGATCATCTTTCCGTGGAAGATGGCTTTGGCTGTCCGCTTTCTTCACGCGTTGCCGCACGCGTTACGATTCGCGCTCACGCGTCGGATGCTCAGGTGAAGGCGTACCAGTTCAAGCCGGAGTTTCGAGCTTGAACTGGACCACGTCGATGCGGCCGTGGCGGAAGCCGACGGCACAATATTGCAGATACAGGCGCCACATGCGGTAGAAGCGGCGATCAAAGCCCTGTGGCTCGATCTTCTGCCAGTTCGCCATGAAGGCGCCGTCCCATTCAACCAGCGTCCGATCATAGTCCGCGCCAAAACGGAAAGCGTCCGTCACGGCAAGACCTGAGCTGACCGCTTGCTTGCCGAAAACTTCGACAGACGGCAGCATGCCGCCAGGGAAAATGTAGGTCTGGATGAAGTCGGCACTCCGGCGGTAGTGCTCAAACCTTTGTTCATCGATGGTAATCGTTTGAACAAGCGCCGCACCACCCTTGACCAAACGTGACCGCAGGGTGTCGAAATAGGTCGGCCAATTCTCTTCGCCGACCGCCTCAAACATTTCGATCGACACGATCTTGTCAAACTGGCCATAACAATCACGGTAGTCCTCGAGCCGAATGTCTGCACGATCGCCGAGACCAGCGCGCGCCAGGCGTTCCCGGGCGAATTGCGCCTGTTCGGTCGAGAGCGTCAGACCTGTTACCCGGCAACCGGTCGTCCTAATTGCATATTCCGCAAAGCCACCCCAGCCGCAGCCCACTTCCAGCACATGGTCGCCGGGACCGATCGCCAGTTCGCGCAGGATGCGCGCGTATTTGGCCTCCTGTGCTTCGGCAAGCGACATTCCCGGTGCGGTATACAGAGCCGATGAATAAGTCATCGTCCTGTCGAGCCAGAGACGGTAGAATTCATTGCCCAGGTCATAGTGGAAGGCAATATTCCGGCGGCTGCCTTTCTTCGAGTTTCGGCGTAACAGATGCCGGAGCCGTGCCAGGCGTCCGAAGATCGCCGAAGACTTCAGGACACTGCCCAGATGCGCTTCATTCATCACCGCCAGTTCGAGGAGATCGCCAAGGTTGGGCGTCTCCAGCTCTTCATCAATGTAAGCCTGCGCAAATCCAAGTGTCCCGCCGGTCAGAATGCGGAACATGGCCTTTGCACTGCGCACCTGCAGGATGGCATGAGGCCCCGGCTGTTTGCCCGTGGCGTCGTGATCAGCATGCCCTTCGAACCGCAGCGTCAGGCGCCCTATGGCGATCCGATCCGCCCAGGCGCACAGCACGCGCTGCCAGAGGGGGCGCCCGAGCTGGGCAGCGGCAATTTCACGTTCTGCATGACTCATGGCTTGCTCATTCCGTTCTGCATGACAATCGTGGACGCAATTGGCTCACTGGCAGGCTTGTGACGATGCAGCGGCACGCCTTTGCCCCAGAGCTTGAAGGCTTCCCAGTGAATTCCAGCGGTTACCTTGAGGGTCATCAGTGGGTAGGTCACAAGCATCCAGAACAGGCTCCGGTCGGACAATACGATACGGTTGCCGGAAAAGCGGGCAAAGAGAAGCGGGCCCGCCTCATCGGATTCCCCGATATGGATATCGATTGCTTCAGCCGGCGGCTTGATCCGGAAATCATAGCGGCAGTTCATCGGCATGAAGGGCGACACATACATTTCCTTCGCGCATTGATGGCGCAGCACAGGCTCGCCGCTATCGACCGGAATGACGTAGGTGTGGCGCTCGTGGAAAGTATTGCTGACTTCGTAGAGCATCGCTTTCATTTCCCCCTCGGAAGTCTGGCAGAAGTAGACCGTCAGAGGATTGAAAACATATCCGAAAATCCTTGGATAGCAGAGCATGCGAATGGTCATGCCCGCGGGATTTATGCCCGCCTCCTGCAGGCGCGCGCCAATCCAGGCGCGCAGCCCACCGGGAACGCCATCGCCATGATCAGCATCATGCACCGAATAGATAGCCCGGCGATTATGTCCGAACAGGCGAAGCGAGCGATCGAGTTGATCCAGTTCATCCAAGTCGATCAACAGCGAGAAGACGCTGTAGCTGAGCTTATGCTGCTTGGGTCGTTTTCTGACATGCAGAACCTGACCAGCATAGATTGCTGACGATATGCTCATTCGGCCGCCTCGAGCTGGCGCTCAACGACAATGCGACCGGATTCATTTTCAACATTCCAGGGACGTCGCACACCTCCGAGGGCCTCCGCGACGGCCAGTCCCGATTGAAGGCCATCCTCATGGAAGCCACTTCCGAAGTAGGCACCGCAGAACCAGGTATTGCGCTGGCCCTGAAGGCTCCAGAGTTTCTTCTGGGCCATGATTGCCCCTGTATCGAACAGGGGATGTTCATACTGGAAGGTTCCGAACACCTTCGCTGGATCGACTGGCCTGCAAGGATTGAGCGTGACGAAAACGGGGCGGTCCGTCTCAAGCGATTGCAGCAGGTTCATCCAGTAGGTCACGCAGAGTGTTTCTGTTCCCTGGTCCGTTTCGTCGGCCACATAATTCCAACTCGACCAGACCGCCTTCCGCTTTGGCATCAGGTTTTCATCGCTATGCAGAACTGCGACATTTGGTGTGTACTGAAATGCACCCAGCAGCGTCCGTTCGCGCTCATCGGCATCTTCAAGCATATCAAGGCTTTGGGTCGCATGAGTGGCCAGAACCACATGATCGAAGCGATCGACCCCACCATGGACGTCGAGAATTTCGACACCCGCACCACTCCGACGAATCCGTGAAACTGCCGTCGAGAGTCGGACCTCGCCCGAAAAATCGGCCAGTATGCGCGCCACATATTCCCGGCTGCCACCCTTGACCGTTCGCCATTGCGGCCTGTCCTTCAGGGACAAGAGCCCATGATTGGCGAAGAAACGGATAAAGGCGTGCAAAGGATAAAGGCGCATTTCCCTGGCCGTTGTGGACCAGATCGCGGCTCCCATTGGGAGAAGATGATCCTCGATGAAGGATGGCGCATACTTAGCTCTATCCAAATAATCACCGAGGGAAACAGCTTCCAGATCGACGCGATCAAGAAGCGCCGGAGCCTCCTTATAAAAGCGAAGAATGTCGCGGATCATTTTCCAGAAGCGCGGACGCAAAAGATTGGATCTTTGCCCGAGCAAACCAGACAAGCCTGATCCCGAGTACTCGAAGCGTCCACGTTCCAAAGAAGCAGCAAATGACATGCTGGACGGAAGCGTTGGGACATTGAGGTGTTCGAAAAGCTTGACCAGGTTTGGATAATTCCGGTCATTGTAGACAATGAAGCCGGTATCGACCGGCAGACCCTTCGGGCCAGCATCGACACGAACCGTGTTCGAATGCCCCCCTGGACGGCCTTCGGTTTCGTAAAGCACGACCTGCGCATTCTTGGAGAGCAGCCAGGCCGAGGACAAACCAGAAATGCCTGATCCTACAACCGCAATTCTCGGACTTGAACCAGATGCTGTCTTTGATACGCCGGCGTCCATCTCAAGTCCTTCATAAAGCAATGTTTCAGACAATCTCATAGCTCTCTACGAAGTCCCATCGCGAGTGGATCGGAATCCCAGGAATTTTTCGCTGACGGTGATCTGGCTTAAGTGAGCCGACGTAGAGCTTTGCATGTTTGATGCAATTTCCATCTCGGCAGAGGCGTGCCACAATGATGTCCGGCCCAGGGCTCCGACAGATGTGACCGCGAGTCGCCAAAGAAGGAAGAAAAGCGTCTTGAAGACAATAAGGATCGACGAATCCGAGCAGGTGAATTTTTCCAAGCTCCTCGCATCTGTCGGTCAGGAACGGGACGTTCAGGCGTTCGAGACCATTTTCAAGCACTACAGCCCGAAGGTCCGCGCCTACATGGCGAAGCTTGCTCGGGATGGGCAGGCTGCCGAAGAGTTGATGCAGGAAACGATGTTGGCGGTGTGGAACAAGGCTGAGCAGTTCGATCCAGCGCGAGGAAACGTCTCAAGCTGGATCTTTACAATTGCCAGAAATCTCAGGATTGACGCGTTCCGGCGGGAAAAGAGGCCGACTTTTGATCCAACTGACCCGGCTTTCGTGCCAGACGACGTGATGCCCGCCGATGTCGAATATGAAGAACGCCAAGAGGCTGACCGGCTGCGGCGTGCGATGGAAACCCTCCCACCGGAGCAATATGAACTGTTGAAGATGTCATTCTACAAGGAAGTCTCGCACAGTGCGATCGCGGATGAACTTGGCCTGCCCATGGGAACTGTGAAATCCCGCATTCGCCTGGCCTTCGCCAAACTCCGCGCAGCCCTGGAGGAGCGGGCATGATGATCCAAGTAAGCCACCATATCAGCGACGAATTGTTGCTCGACTATGCGTCGGGCAACCTGTCTGAAGGATGGAGCATTGCTGTTGCCACGCATCTCGCCCTGAGCCCAGCATCGCGCGGCAGGCTCAAGCTAATGGAGCATATGGGCGGCGGCTTTCTGGAGGCATGCGAGGCGGAGCCTGCGTCGACAGAAACTTCAACCGACGAGAGTTGGGCCCAGATGAAGGCTCGTCTGTCAAACCCGGCATCGGTGCCTTCTCAGACGGTTGTGGCGTCCCCTGCGGCGGCCTCACCCGTGTTGCCTGAACCTCTTCGCTCTTATCTCGGCGGTGACGTCGACAAGCTGAAATGGCGCGCACTGGGACGGGGCGCATATCATATTCCGGTCGAAACGGCTGATAAGGATAGCCAGGTCAGGCTGCTGAAGATTCCCGCCGGGAAACCCGTGCCTGAGCACTCACATGGTGGACGTGAGTTGACTGTAGTCCTCAAGGGTGCCTTCAGCGATGGTGCAACGGTATTCCGTCGTGGAGACATCGAGGAAGCCGACGAAACGCTGACACATCAGCCGGTGGCGACACCGGACGAAGACTGCATCTGTCTCGCCGTGACGGATGCCCCGCTGAAGTTCAAAAGCCTACTGGTGCGCCTGGTGCAACCAGTGCTTGGCATATAATGCCGCATCGCAGCGGTAAACATAACGGAGAAACGGCATGACCTATGTGATCGCCTATGCCTCTACGGCTGCCGTTTTCTTTGCACTCGACTATATCTGGCTCACGCGCCTCGCCATCGGATTCTACCGACAGAACATCGGCGATTTGCTATTGGCGACGCCCAACTTCGCAGCTGCCGGCATTTTCTACCTGTTCTACGTTGTAGGGCTTGTCTACTTTGCCGTCCTGCCCGCCGTAACAGCTCAGAGCATTGTCACTGCTGTGGTCAATGGTGCGCTGCTTGGCCTCCTCGCCTATGGCACATATGACATGACAAATCTGGCGACCCTCAAGGGTTGGTCGCTCTCGGTCAGCATTGTTGACATGGCCTGGGGTGCTTTTCTCTCCGCCACGGCATCTGCGGCCGGGTATTGGGTTGTCTCGCGCTTTGCCTCTTAAGCGCTGGCAGGCAGGCCTTGGCTGCCCTATCTCTTTCATATGATAAAGCCGGACCACCTTCTCCATCCGACACCCAGCGGGCTTTATTGCCCGCTGGGTGATTTTTATGTCGATCCGGTCCGTCCCGTTGAACGGGCGCTCATCACCCATGGGCACTCCGACCACGCCCGCGCCGGCCACGCCCATGTGCTCGCCACCCAACAAACGCTCGACATTATGGCGATCCGCTATGGATCGGATTTCTGTGGCACCTCACAGCGTGCCGCTTTCGGCGAGACCATCTCCGTCAACGGCGTGGCGGTGCGCTTTCATCCAGCGGGCCATGTTCTGGGTTCGGCACAAATCGAGATCGAGGCGCAGGGAACCCGGATTGTGAATTCCGGCGACTACAAACGCGGGGCTGATCCGACCTGTGCGAGCTTTGAGCCGGTGCCCTGCGATGTCTTCATCACCGAGGCGACCTTCGGTCTTCCCGTTTTTCACCATCCGGAGCCAAAACTGGAGATCCAGAAGCTGCTGACCTCGCTGCAGCAGTTTCCCGAACGTAGCCACTTGATCGGGGCCTATGCGCTGGGAAAGGCTCAGCGGGTAATCTCTCTCATTCGGCGCGGCGGCTATGAAAAGCCGATCTACATTCACGGCTCGATGACGCGGCTCTGCGACTATTACACCGAACAAGGCGTGGAGCTTGGCGAGCTTCGCCCCGCTACGACCGAGGACAAAAAGTCTGGCGCCTTCAAGGGTGCCGTGGTGATCGGTCCGCCTTCGGCCTTCAACGACCGCTGGGCGCGGCGTTTCGACGATCCGCTCGCCATCTTCGCCTCCGGCTGGATGATGGTGCGGCAGAGAGCCAAGCAGCGCGGTGTCGAGCTGCCACTGGTGATTTCCGATCACTGCGACTGGCCGGAACTGTTGGACACGATCCGCGAGGTCGGTCCGCAGGAGGTTTGGGTCACCCATGGGCGGGAGGAAGCGCTGGTGCGCTGGTGCGAACTTGAGGGCATCAAGGCACGGCCGCTACATCTCGTCGGTTACGAAGACGAGGGAGACTGAGATGAAGGCCTTCGCCCGCCTGCTCGACCGCCTCGTGCTGACACCAAGCCGCAACGGTAAGCTGACGCTGCTGGTGGACTATTTCCGTGAGACGCGTGATCCTGATCGTGGCTATGCGCTGGCCGCGCTCACCGACGGTCTCGACATTAAGGGCGTGAAGCCGGCGCTGCTGAAGGAATTGGTGCTGGAGAGGATGGACCCAATCCTGTTCCAGTATTCCTATGATTATGTCGGCGACCTTGCCGAGACCATCTCGCTCGTCTGGGAGCCGCAGGCGCTGGAGGCCGCAGGCGAGGAAGATCTCGAAAGCCTATCAAAGATCGTCGAGCGCCTGCAGCGTCTGGGGCGCAACGAGACGCGCTCCGTCATGCGCGACCTCTTTGACAGGCTCGATACGTCAGAACGGTTCGCGCTGATCAAGCTCGTGACTGGAGGCCTTCGGATTGGCGTCTCGGCGCGCCTCACCAAACAGGCGCTGGCGCTCTATGGCGACAAGGATGTCGTTGACATCGAGAGCCTGTGGCATGGGCTGAAGCCGCCTTATACCGAGCTCTTCGCCTGGCTGGAAAACCGGGTCGAGAAACCTGTCTTGTCGACGCCCGCGATCTTCCATTCGGTGATGCTCTCGACACCGATCGAAGACAAAGATCTTCCCAATCTCGATCCGAAGGATTTCGCTGCCGAATGGAAATGGGATGGCATCCGGGTGCAGCTGTCCTGTTCTGGCGGTCGCAACCGGCTCTATTCGCGCTCGGGCGACGATATCTCCGCTGCCTTTCCGGATATTGTCGAGGCAGCACGGTTTGAAGGCGTGATCGATGGGGAACTTCTCGTCGGCGGCACGTCACGCACCAATGCACCGACGCGAACCTTTTCGGACCTGCAGCAGCGGCTCAATCGCAAGACGGTGACGACTAAGATGCTGGAGGACTATCCGGTCTTCATCCGCGCTTATGACATCCTGTTCGACGGTGACGCAGACGTTCGACCGGAGATCTTCCTCACGCGCCGCGATCGGCTTAGCGCACTGGTCGAGCGGCAGGAGCCGCGTCGCTTCGACCTGTCGCCGCTCGTTTCCTTCTCGACCTGGGAGGAACTGGAACAGTTGCGCGCAGCGCCACCAGATCCCGTTATCGAAGGTGTGATGCTGAAGCGGCTGGACAGCAATTATCAGGCGGGACGTGCGAAGGGTCCGTGGTTCAAGTGGAAGCGGGATCCGATGAATGCCGATGCCGTGCTGATGTATGCGCAGCGCGGTCACGGCAAGCGCTCCAGCTACTATTCGGATTTCACCTTCGGGGTCTGGACGGCAATTCCCGGCGAAGGGGATGTTCTGGTCCCCGTTGGCAAGGCCTACTTCGGCTTCACCGACGAGGAACTGGAAGTGCTCGACCGCTTCGTTCGCAACAACACCACTGACCGCTTTGGTCCAGTTCGAGCGCTCCGGGCGGAGCCGGAGTATGGCTTTGTTGTAGAAGTGGCCTTTGAAGGATTGGCACGTTCGACCCGGCATAAGTCAGGGGTGGCGATGCGCTTTCCTCGCATCGCACGACTTCGTCAGGACAAATTGCCGAAAGAGGCCGACCGGCTTGAGACGCTGGTCTCGCTGATCGACAAGTAACGTCAGCGGTTGGTCAGGCAGCGTGAGACGCTGTCCTGCCAGCCAGCGATCGCGGCCTCCCGTTCGCTGACATCCATGCCCGGCTCGAAGCGGCGATCGCGCTTCCAGGTCGCGGCAAAGCCCTTCTGGTCGGGCCAAAGGCCGGCGCGGGAGCCCGCGAGCCAGGCGGCACCGAGGACTGTGGTTTCCAGCACGACAGGACGATCGACGGGGGCAGCCAGGATGTCGGCGAGACGCTGCATCGTCCAGTCGGAGGCGACCATGCCGCCATCGACGCGCAGCACCGTCTTTGACGCACTGCCATTCCAATCCTTCTTCATTGCCTCCAGGAGATCATGGGTTTGGTAAGCGACGCTTTCGAGCACAGCACGAGCGAATTCGGCCGGACCCGTGCCTCGCGTCAGTCCGAAGATCGCGCCCCGAGCATCGGCATCCCAATGGGGCGCGCCAAGCCCGGTGAAGGCCGGGACCAGATAGACGCGCTGAAGCGGATCAGCCTTACTGGCCAGCGCGTCCGTTTCGGAGGCGACCTTGACGAAGCCCATTTGGTCGCGCAGCCATTGGACGGCGGCGCCGGCAATGAAGATCGAGCCTTCGAGGGCATAGGTCGTCTCGCCATTCAGGCGATAGGCGATGGTGGTGAGCAACCGGTTCGATGAGGCAACACGGTCTGTGCCGGTATTGAGCAAGGCGAAGCAGCCGGTGCCATAGGTGGATTTCATCATGCCCGGTTCGAAGCAGGCATTGCCGATAACGGCGGCCTGCTGGTCACCGGCAACGCCGAGGATCGGGATTGCAGCTCCGAGAACTGCGACATCGGTGATGCCGAAGTCGTCGGCGCAGTCCTTGACCTCCGGCAACATGGCGCGCGGAATGTCGAGGATGGATAGAAGCTCGTCGTCGAAGCGGTTTTCGCCGATGTCATAGATCAGAGTGCGCGAGGCATTGGTCGCGTCGGTGGCATGGACCTTACCGCCGGTCAATTTGAAAATTAGCCAGCTATCTATTGTTCCGAAGCAGATCTCACCCTGCTCGGCTCGCGACTTCAGGCCATCAATATTCTTAAGCAGCCAGGACAGCTTGGTCCCGGAAAAATACGGATCGAGCAGCAGCCCTGTCTTCTGCGTGAAGAGCGGCTCCAGCCCTTTGTGCTTAAGCTCATCGCAGAAGCGTGCGGTGCGGCGATCCTGCCAGACAATGGCGCGATGAACCGGAGTTCCTGTGGCTCTATCCCAAACCGCGACAGTTTCACGTTGATTGGTGATGCCAATGGCAGTGATGTCTGTGATGGCAATCCTGGCAGCGGCGAGCGCTTTTTCGATGGTCGAGAGAACACTTTGCCAGATCTCATCAGCATCATGCTCGACCCAGCCGGAATCGGGGAAATGCTGGGTGAACTCCTGCTGTGCGACGCCCACGATATGCATCTCGTGATCGAAGATCATCGTCCGGGTGGAGGTGGTGCCCTGGTCGATGGCCAGAATGTAGCCGCTCATTCGTTTGAAACTCCCTTATAGAAGAAGCCGGGGCGTAGATCCCGCCCCGGCAGTTGTCAATTCAACAGAGCGGGCTCGCTTACTTCTGCCAGCTCTTGACCAGTTCGTCGTAGTTGACGGTGATCGGCTTTTCTTTTTCCTCGGCGATCTTCAGCTGCGGTGCCAGGTTGCCCTTGGCAACGGCATCGGCATTCCACTCTTCGAGGGTCTTTTCCTCGGCAAGTGCCGGACCGATGTCACCCTGAACGCCTGCACGCTCAAGACGCTGCAGGACCTTTTCCTGCTCGGCGCAAAGCGAGTCCATGGCTTCCTGCGCGGTCTTTGCACCCGAGGATGCATCGCCGATCGCCTGCCACCACAGCTGTGCCAGCTTCGGATAGTCCGGGATGTTCGTGCCGGTCGGCGACCACTGGACGCGGGCCGGCGAACGGTAGAACTCGATCAGACCACCGAGCTTCGGCGCACGGTCGGTGAACGACTTGTGCTGGATCGTCGATTCGCGGATGAGCGTCAGGCCAACCTGGCTCTTCTTCACGTCCACGGTCTTTGAGGTGACGAACTGCGCATAGAGCCATGCGGCCTTGGCGCGGTCATCGGGGGTCGACTTCATCAGTGTCCAGGAGCCGACGTCCTGATAACCGAGCTTCATGCCGTCCTTCCAGTAGACGCCGTGCGGGCTCGGCGCGAAGCGCCACTTCGGCGTGCCGTCGGCGTTGACCACGGCGAGGCCTTCCTTGACGAAATCGGCCGTGAAGGCGGTGTAGGTGAACATCTGCTGGGCGACGTTGCCCTGGGCAGGCACCGGACCAGCTTCACCGAAGGTCATGCCCTGGGCTTCCGGCGGAGCATAAGCCTTCAACCAATCGAGATACTTCTGAATGGCATACACCGAGGCAGGACCATTGGTATCACCGCCACGGGCAACGCAAGAGCCGACCGGCTGGGACTTTTCGTTGACCTTGATGCCCCATTCGTCGACGGGCAGACCGTTCGGCAGGCCCTTGTCGCCGTTGCCGGCCATGGAGAGCCAGGCATCGGTGAAGCGCCAGCCAAGCGACGGGTCCTTCTTGCCGTAGTCCATGTGGCCGAAGACCTTCTTGCCGTCGATTTCGCGACCGGTGAAGAATTCCGCGATGTCTTCGTAAGCAGACCAGTTGACGGGAACGCCGAGGTCGTAGCCGTATTTCGCCTTGAAGTCGGCCTTGTTCTTGTCGTCATTGAACCAATCGTAGCGGAACCAGTAGAGGTTGGCGAACTGCTGGTCGGGCAGCTGGTAGAGGTCGCCATCCGGAGCGGTGGTGAACTTGGTGCCGATGAAGTCGTCGAGGTCGAGACCGGGATTGGTGACGTCCTTGCCTTCATTGGCCATCCACTTGGTCAGCGAGCGGGCCTGCTGATAGCGCCAGTGGGTGCCGATGAGGTCCGAGTCGTTGACATAGGCGTCATAGATGTTCTCGCCCGACTGCATCTGGGTCTGCAGCTTTTCGACGACGTCGCCTTCGCCGATCAGGTCATGGGTGATCTTGATGCCGGTGATGGCTTCAAACGCCGGCGCCAGGACCTTGGATTCATATTCGTGGGTGGCGATGGTTTCAGAGACGACCTTGATTTCCATGCCGGCGAAGGGCTTCGCCGCATCAATGAACCACTGCAGTTCGGCTTCCTGGGCCGCACGGTCGAGCGTCGACAGGTCGCCGATCTCCGTGTCCAGGAATTTCTTCGCCGCTTCCATGTCGGCGAATGCAACGCCGGTCATGGCGAGAAGCATCGTCGCCGTCGTCGTTAAAAGGTGCTTTCGCATAGTATCCTCCCTAAGGTTGCGATTGCAGATTCACCAGTCGTCTGGATGGCAGCCTCCCGCCGCCATCCGCCGTTGTCTTGCTCTATACGTAGCGAAATACGCCGATGGCGTAGACCACGGAGAGAGCGAGAGCCCACCACAGGTTCGGCCCAACGAGGCCGAGCCAAGCGAGATGAATGAAGGCTGATCCGAGTAGCGAGACGAAGAGCCGGTCGCCGCGCGTGGTTTCGAAGCGCAGCACCCCGACCCGCGGATTGCCGCCGGGCGAGACATATTCCCAGATCGCCATCGACACGATGAGCGTCAGGATCGCGATGAAGAAGAGCGCCGTCGGCAGCGTCCAGGCCATCCATGTGAAGTCCATTGAAGCCTCCTCAGACGCGGCCCAGGGCAAAGCCCTTGGCGATGTAGTTGCGGACGAAATAGATCACGAGCGCCCCCGGGATGATGGTGAGCACACCGGCAGCGGCCAGCACGCCCCAGTCCATGCCCGAGGCCGAGACCGTGCGAGTCATGATGGCCGCAATCGGCTTGGCATCGGTAGTGGTGAGGGTCCGCGCGATGAGGAGCTCGACCCAGGAGAACATGAAGCAGAAGAAGGCGGCGACACCGATGCCCGAGGCGATCAAGGGTATGTAGATCTTCACGAAGAAGCGCGGGAAGGAATAACCATCGATATAGGCGGTCTCGTCGATTTCCTTCGGCACGCCGGACATGAAGCCTTCGAGGATCCAGACCGCCAGCGGCACATTGAACAGGCAGTGTGCAAGCGCCACCGCGATATGCGTGTCGATGAGGCCGAAGGCCGAATAGAGCTGGAAGAAGGGCAGCGCGAAGACGGCGGGCGGCGCCATGCGGTTGGTCAAAAGCCAAAAGAACAGGTGCTTGTCGCCGAGGAAGCGGTAGCGGGAGAAGGCATAGGCCGCCGGCAGCGCTGCCGCCACCGAGATCACCGTGTTCAGGCAGACATAGATGATCGAGTTGATATAGCCCTTGTACCAGGACGGATCGGTGAAGATCACGGCATAGTTGGCGAGCGTCGGATTGACGGGCCAGAGCGACAAGGCGCCCGTGATTTCCGAATTGGTCTTGAAGCTCATGTTGACCAGCCAATAGATCGGCAGGATCAGGAAGACGATGTAAATCGTCGGGATCAGGAAGCCGAAGCGCGAACGATCGTCGGAACTGCTCATCGAGTGCGCCTCCTTACTGGCTCTTTGCGTCGCTGACGGTCATCACGGTGTAGAAGACCCATGACATCAGCAGGATGATCAAGAAGTAGATGATGGACATGGCGGCTGCCGGACCGAGGTCGAACTGGCCGACGGCCATCTTGACGAGGTCAATCGACAGGAAGGTGGTGGAATTGCCGGGGCCGCCCCCGGTGACAACGAAAGGCTCGGTGTAGATCATGAAACTGTCCATGAAGCGGAGCAGCACGGCGATCAGGAGTACGCGCTTCATCTTCGGCAGCTGGATGTAGCGGAAGACGGAGAAGCGCGAAGCGCCGTCGATCTTGGCTGCCTGGTAATAGGCATCCGGGATGGAGACGAGGCCGGCATAGCAGAGCAGCACAACGAGGCTGGTCCAGTGCCAGACATCCATGGCGATCACCGTGATCCAGGCGTCGACCGGATCCTGGGTCAGATTGTAATCGATGCCCATGGCATTCAGCGTGTAGCCGAGAAGGCCGATGTCAACGCGCCCGAAGACCTGCCAGATGGTGCCGACGACGTTCCACGGGATGAGCAGCGGCAAGGCCATCAGGACGAGGCAGACCGGCACGCCCAAGCCTTTTTTCGGCATGTTGAGCGCGATCAGGATGCCGAGCGGCACTTCGATCGCGAGGATGATCATCGAGAAAATCAGGTTACGGGCGAGCGCGTTCCAGAAGCGGTCGGAGGAGAGGATCTCGGTGAACCAGTCGGTGCCGGCCCAGAAGAACTCGTTGTTTCCGAAGGTATCCTGAACCGAATAGTTCACCACAGTCATCAGCGGGATGACGGCCGAGAAGGCCACCAGCAGCAGGACCGGAATGACCATGAACCAGGCCCTATTGTTCCAGGTCTTTTCCATCGTCAGCCCTCCAAACCTACGCGCCAGGAATCGGCGAAGATGCCGATACCTGCGGGGTCGAACGTGATTTTCGGATCGGTCGGGACCTCGGCATTTTCCGAGATAACGATTGACAGCGGCTGGTCGCCGAAGCGGGCGCGCACGATCTTCTGGCGACCGATGTCCTCGACCTTGGAGACCGTGACGGCCATGCCTTCGCGGCCGAGGCGCACGAATTCGGGGCGGATGCCCAGTTCGATCTTCGACGGATTGCCGAGCTTTGGCGCACCGGCCAGGGCGATCGCCTGGTCGCCAACGGTTGCCGTTGCGCCATTGATCTTGGCCGGCATCACATTCATGCCCGGTGAGCCGATGAAATAGCCGACGAAGGTGTGGCTCGGGCGCTCGAAGAGTTCGGCAGGCGTGCCGATCTGGACGATCTGGCCGTCATACATGACGACGACCTTGTCGGCGAAGGTGAGCGCCTCGGTCTGGTCGTGGGTGACATAAACCATGGTGAAGCCGGACTGGCGGTGCAGCCGCTTCAGCTGCGAGCGCAGCACCCATTTCATGTGCGGATCAATAACCGTCAGAGGCTCATCGAAGAGAATGGCGTTGACGTCGGAGCGGACGAGGCCGCGGCCAAGCGAGATCTTCTGCTTCTGGTCGGCCGTCAACCCTTGCGCCTGTTTGCGGGCCATGGGCTGGAGGTCGATCATGTCGAGGATCTCATTCACTCGACGACTTACCTGATCTTCTGGCACATGGCGATTGCGCAAGGGGAAGGCCAGATTGTCGTAGACGCTCATCGTGTCGTAGACGACCGGGAACTGAAAGACCTGTGCAATGTTGCGAGCCTGGGTCGGCAGGTTGGTAACGTCCACGCCATCGAATTCGATACGACCGTCCGAGGGATGCAGCAGGCCCGAGATGATATTCAAAAGGGTCGTCTTGCCGCAACCGGAGGGGCCGAGAAGCGCATAGGCGCCGCCGTCATCCCATTCGTGATGAACTTCCTTGAGGGCATAATCGCCGGCAGCACGGGCGGCCGGGGTGTAGGCGTGGCGGATATGGTCGAGATTGATGCGCGCCATGTCGGTCCTCCCTCACGCTGCCAGTTCGGGCGAGACGCCGAGGGCGCGGCCCTCGGCACCGAAAGCCATCAGGTGTCGGGTGTCGACATACACGTCGATTTCCCGGTCGGGCTCGATGTCGTGGATGCCATGCTCCAGGCTGACCCAGCGGGCATTGCCATATTCGACGTGGATGAAACTTTCCGAGCCGGCGATTTCCGAGACGAGGGTTCGTGCTCTCAGAGCAACCGATCCTGACGGAGCCGACAAGGAGAGATGGTGCGGGTGGAAGGCAACGGTGACGGGGCCGTCCGGGATGGCGGTCAGATGGGCGGGGACAGCAAGCACGGTCTGTCCATCACGCTGAAACTGGGTGCCGCTCTTCACGACCTCAAGCGTATTGAGCGGCGGATCGGCGAAGATGCGGGCGGAAGCGAGATCCGCCGGCTTGCGGTAGACCGAGATGGTGCTGCCGAACTGCGTGATGCGGCCTTCGCTCAAGGTTGCGGTATTGCCGCCAAGAAGCAGGGCTTCGGACGGTTCGGTCGTTGCGTAGACGAAGATCGCGCCGGATTCGGCGAAGATCTTCGGCAGTTCTTCGCGCAATTCCTCGCGCAGTTTGTAGTCGAGATTGGCGAGCGGCTCGTCGAGCAGGACGAGATTGGCCTTCTTGACGATGGCGCGGGCGAGCGCCGTGCGTTGCTGCTGTCCTCCAGAGAGGCTGAGCGGCGTACGGTCGAGATAAGGTGTCAGGCGCAGCAGGTCGGCTGCCTTGCGGACCTCGCGGTCAATAGTGGCCGCGTCCTTGCCGGCAACGCGCATCGGCGAGGCGATGTTTTCGTAAACCGTCAGCGCCGGATAATTGATGAACTGCTGATAGACCATCGCGACGTTGCGCTTCTGGACGGGAACCGCCGTAACGTCCGCGCCATCCACGACAATGCTGCCGGACGTCGGCTTATCGAGCCCCGCCATAAGTCGCATCAATGACGTCTTTCCCGACAGGGTCGGGCCGAGCAGGACGTTGAGCGTTCCCCGCTGCAACGTCAGATCGGTCGGATGGATGTGATATCCCCCCGCGACCATTTTCGAGATATTTCGCAGTTCAAGCATTTTTCCTCGGGCCTCCTCCAAACCGTCGGTCATTCACGTCTGCACTATGCGGCGGCACCCATCCTCAGATAGATGTCCAGTCCCTTCGCCTCCTCCGGCGTCAGGAATAATCCTTGCTTTGTCCGGCGCCACAGCACGTCTTCCGCGCTGACCGCCCACTCCCGCTCAACCAGCCAGCGAACCTCAGCCTCGTAGAGCGTACCACCAAAATAACGGCCAAGATCCTCGATCCTTTGGGCCGCACCAAGAATCTGCTTTGCGTCTGTCCCATAGCAGCGGACAAGCCGCTCGGCATGGTGACGCTGAATGAAGGGGTAGGCTTTGATGAGATCTACAACCACAGATGCGGCAGCTGTCGCATCGAAATCACCACCGGGCAAACGGCTTCCAGCCGTCCAGGATTTCCCCTTTTCTCCGATTGCGTCAGCGATCTTCTCGACAGCATGCTCGGCCAAACGCCGGTAGGTCGTGAGCTTGCCGCCGAACACGTTCAGGAGTGGCGGCTCGCCGTCTTGCCCCTCGACCTTCAAGACGTAGTCACGCGTCGCTTCCTGGGCCTTGGATGCGCCATCATCATAAAGCGGGCGCACGCCCGAATAGCTCCAGACAATGTCTTCGCTTCGAACCGGCTCCTGAAAATATTCGCTCGCGGCATTGCAGAGGTAATCGACCTCCTGCGCGCTGATACGAACATCCTTGGGATCGCCAGTATAATCCTGATCGGTCGTGCCGATCAGGGTAAAATCGCCCTCATAGGGGATGGCAAAGATGATGCGGTTGTCCGGATTCTGGAAGAAATAGGCCCGCGGATCTGAAAACTTCTTCCGGACGACGATATGGCTGCCCTGCACGAGGCGAACATTGTGCACGTTGTTGCGGCCGAAGGCGCCAGCAAGAACCTGATCGACCCACGGTCCAGCCGCGTTGACCAACATCCGAGCCCGATGCGTCTCTACGGATCCATTGCGCTGGGATTTTGTCGTGATCAGCCAATGACCATCTTCGCGGCGAGCCGACGTCACCCGCGCTCGGCTCAAAATCCTGGCGCCCCGGATTTCGGCGTCCCGGGCATTCAAGACGACCATACGCGCATCATCGACCCAACCATCGGAGTATTCGAAGGCCTTGGAGAAAATCGGCTTGAGCGGACGCCCGGCAACGTCGCGCCGAAGATCCAGGGTCTTCGTCGCCGGCAAGAGTTTGCGGCCACCCAGATGGTCGTAAAGGAAAAGCCCGAGGCGGATCAGCCAGGCTGGCCGGATGCCACCCTTCTGGAACGGCAAGACGAAACGCAGCGGCCAGATCACATGTGGGGCCATCTGCCAGAGAACCTCGCGCTCCATCAGCGCCTCGCGAACGAGACGAAACTCGTAATGCTCAAGGTAGCGAAGACCGCCGTGAATAAGCTTGGTGGCGCCCGATGACGTACCGGAGGCGAAATCATTCATTTCCGCGAGCGCGACGCTATACCCCCGTCCCGCAGCATCCCGAGCAATGCCACACCCATTGATCCCGCCGCCGATGACGAAAAGATCGTATATGGGATGCTCAGACATGGGACCTCCAATTATTTCGCAATGCAGCATATATTGCAATTGCGAAAGCCCGTATATCTAATTTGAAAATCAAACGAGTGTCAAACGAAACTTAATTTTCGGTTCGATTCACCGGCAGCGCGTCCGTTTCGACGAGGCTCACTTCCTGTTCTGCGCAGATCGCCCGCAAAGCGGCGGAAGGGCAGTGATCGGTGATAAAGGTCTGAACCTGCGAGATATGGCCGATCCGCACCGGTGCGGTTCTTTCGAATTTCGACGCATCGGAGACTAGAATTACGTGTCGGGCATTGGCGATGATCGCCTGGGCCACCTTCACTTCACGGAAGTCGAAATCGAGAAGTGCGCCGTCCTCATCGATCGCCGAAACCCCGATCACGGCGTAGTCCACCTTGAATTGCCGGATGAAATCGACCGCCGCTTCGCCGACGATACCGCCATCAGCTCCGCGCACAACCCCACCGGCGATGACGACCTCAATCGAGGGGTAAACTCTCAAGCGATTGGCAACATTGATGTTATTTGTAATCACCATCAATTCACGGTGGTCAACAAGAGCTTCGCCGACAGCTTCCGTTGTAGTGCCGATGTTGATGAAGAGCGAGGCATTGTCCGGGATCATTGCGGCGGCCGCACGGCCGATCGCCTGCTTTTCCTGGGCCGCCATCGAGCGACGGGCCTCGTATTTCACATTCTCGTTGCTGCTGGGGAAGACCGCACCGCCATGAATACGGTTCAAGGCGCGGGCATCGCAGAGATCGTTGAGGTCCTTGCGGATGGTTTGCGGCGTCACAGCAAAGCGTGCCGCGAGTTCCTCGACAAGCACTCGACCATGTTCCTTAGCCAAGGCAATGATCTCGGCCTGGCGTGCAGACAACAACATGTTTCGCCTCCCCTACTTCGTTTGATTTCAGTTTATGGGAAAACGAAACTTGGGCAATAGGGCTGGGGGCGCTATCGCCGGCGCAAAAGGAGGATGAAGGTTACCCCACCGACAAGTCCCGTCACGACGCCAATCGGCATGTCCTCTGGCGCCATAATGGTTCGTGCGACAATATCGGCCAACACCAGGATGACCGCGCCGAAGACGGCAGAGATCGGGATGACCCGGACATTGTCGCTGCCAAAAACGAGGCGCACGAAGTGTGGCACCAACAGGCCGACAAATCCGATCGCTCCGGAAAAAGCGACCATGACCCCGGTCAACAAGGCAGTCACCACGAAGAGGGTGGCGCGGAAGCGCACCACCGAAATGCCGAAGGTCGCAGCCGTCTCATCACCCATCGCAAGCGCATTGATCTCACGGGACCGGACGATCAGGAAGGCAAGCGAACCGAAAAGAGCGATCGCCGGATAGAGCAAATGTGACCATTGGGCGAGGCCAAGCCCACCGAGCATCCAGAATATGACTGTATGAGCGGCACGCGGATCCGCAAGGAAGATCGCCAGATTGCCGAGTGCCGTCGCGACAAAGGCGATCGCCACGCCGGACAGGACCAGCCGGTCTGCTGCGGCACCGGCATAGCGAGACACACCCATAACGGCGAACGTTGCAAGCAAGGCACCGGCGAAAGCGAAAAGCGGCACTGTGACCAGCCCGAAGATCAGGCCGGAATGGAGCAATGCGATAATTGCGCCAAGCGCGCCGCCGGAAGACACGCCCAGCAGGTGCGGATCGGCCAGCGGATTGCGGGTGACTGCTTGAAGAACCGCTCCCACAACGGCAAGTCCAGCGCCGACCAGGGCGGCAAGAACGACTCGGGGAAAACGAACATCCCACACAATGCTCTCGCGCCCGGGCGACCAGGTCGGCTCAAACCAGTCAGGCACGAACTGATTGCCGACGATCTGCCACACGGTTTTCGCCGGGATGGGCGACGAGCCAAAGGAAACGCCTGCCGTGATGCAGAGAATGATGACCAGGCAGGCAATCCCTGTCCAGCCGATGATCTTGGTATGGGGCATGGAAATTCCGTTCGCACGCAGAGAGGGCCGCGACAGCGGCCCCGGCAGAGCGGTTTACATGTTGCGCGGATGGAAGGCATCGGCAAGTCGGCCGATAGCGTCAATGTTGCGCGGACCGGGCGTGGCTTCAACATATTCGAGTATGACAAAGCGGTCTTGCTTCACGGCGTCCATGGCCTTGAAGGCGGGGTTCTCCTTCATGAAAGCAATCTTCTGCTCGGCGGTCACATCGCCATAATTGACGATCACCACGACTTCCGGATTGCGCTCGATAACCGGCTCCCAGGAGACTTCCGTCCAGCTTTTTTCGACATCATCCATGATGTTCACCCCGCCGGCGGCTTCGATCATGGCTGTCGGGATACCGAAACGACCTGACGTGAAGGGCTTCTCCGTGCCGGAATCATAGACGAAGACACGCGTCGGCTTTTCGATCGCACCGATGCGGGTGGTAATCTGATCAAGGCCCGCACGATAACCGGCAACCAGCGCCTCTGCTCTATCTTCGACCGCGAAAATCCGGCCAAGATTGATGATATCGGTGAACATGTCCTCCATCGTCGGCTTGTTCTTCGCCATGATGTGGATGCAGGATTCGGTCAATTCGTAGACCTTGATGCCGAACGGTTCGAGCGTTTCGGGGGTGACCTCGCCGCCAACCTTCATGCCGTAGTTCCATCCAGCAAAGTAAAGGTCAGCGTCCACGTCGAGCAGCACTTCCTTGGTCGGGTACTTCGGCGAAAGCTCCGGGAGTTCCTTCACGCCTTCACGCAAGGTCTCATCCAGCGTCTTCCATCCCGAGACACCCGTATAGCCGACCATGTGATCCTGTAGCTTCAAGGCGAGCATCATCTCGGTCAGATTGACGTCGTTTGAAACGGCACGCTTTGGCGGCGCGTCGAAGGTGACTTCTCGATTGCAGCTCTTCACCGTCACCGGAGCCGCCAGTGCGCTGGTTGCGAGGAACGTGGCGACAACACCGAAGACCAATCGGGAGAACAAGGCGGCAGGCATGAGAGACCCTTTCAAAATCAGGAAGCGGCAAGGGAAAATGAGAAGCCGGACAATCGGCCGTGATCATCGGCTCTGTGATTGGCCGTCACACCGAAGGTACGAGACAGAAGTTTTTCGGTCAGAACCGATTTAGGATCGCCGAAAGCCGTCAGGGACCCGGCATTCATCAAGCCCACATGGGTGGCAAAATCGGTTGCCAGATTGATGTCGTGCAAGGTGGTGATAATGGTCAGCTTCAGCCGTCCCAGGAGGTCGAGAATCTCGAGCTGGTGTCGGATGTCGAGATGATTTGTCGGCTCATCGAGGATCATGATCTGCGGCTGCTGCGCCAGCGCGCGGGCGACGAGCACCCGCTGCTTCTCACCACCCGACAATGTCGAGAACTGCCGCTTGCCCATATCCGCCAGGCTCAAGTGTTCGAGCGCGTGATCAACCTGGTCGCGATCCTCGGCCGTCCAGCCGGATAGCCCGGTACGCCACGGAATTCGGCCCATCATCACGACATCGCGGACGTTGAATGGAAAGTCGGCCGGCATCTCCTGCAGAACAACGCCAACTTTCTGGGCAACGCGCCGGGCCTGCATCTGCCAGATGTCTTCGCCTTCAATATGAACCCGACCTTCTCGGGGCATAAGGCCACGGTAGAGGCAGCGAAGCAGGGTGGTCTTGCCTGCTCCATTCGGACCAATAATAGCCAATCGATCGCCGGCTTTCAGAGCGAAGCTGACGTCACGGATGAGAAAGCGTGCGGCATCCGGCCCCCAGCCGAGATCTGAGACCTGGATACCAACTCCTTGCGTGTCACAGCTCATTAGAGACGCCCCTGCTTGGTGTCAGGGGGCAGCGGGGTCCAAGGCATCCGCGCGCGAACCATGTCAGCCATGCCGATGCCACAGCATCCCGGGCAATGGATTAGCTGGTGATATGTGAGACTTGCCACGACTTTCCCCCCAAGGACTGACCGGGAGGCGAAATGGCAAATTTTTCATGCGCTGGCGACCAGCGCAATTTTCCATTCAGATCCATCGGAACACCCCGTCCGCTGCAGTTACATTTCTCTTGACGGCAGGTCTCCTGGCTCACGGATATGTGCAGATCATCAACCTTCCCGCGAAACTTCGCAGTGGCTTGGCGCTCTCACGCCACCAGGATGAACGGCAATCCGCTTACAGTTGCGGGGGCAGCCACGGTCTTGGTCCCTGTATGGGTCGTCCTCACCGTGTTCCCTATTAATCCCCTCGAAGTCATCCGATGAGGGAACCGTCCCCTTCTGAATAGGGTGCCAAAGCTCTGCTGGTCAAGCCCCTCACCTGCGCATCAATCAATTCCTGCGTTCTGTAATATCATTACAATGCGAGTGCAAGGAAATTCCCGTGCTTAGGCGCGTGCCGTCTCAGACGATGAAAGCCTGGAGAAACACCGGGCAAACGCGGGTAGTGCAGTCCGATCCCCCCAGTAAGAGACAGTCGCCAATCCGCCGCCTGCGGAAGTGGCATCTCCGGGCCAGCTCAGCAAGCCAGCCGGAGATCAGGCGCCGTTCCTACCTGTGCCGGAGGTCGATTGGAGGTCAAGCCTGAGGACGGCCCACGCTGCGACGGCGGATCTCGATAATCAGGACGCCGAGCAGGGTCGCGGCGATCAGGATGACACAGAGCGCGTTGATCGTTGGCGTAATCCCACTTCGGACCTTCGAGAAAACGTAGACGGTCAAGGTATCGTAGGGGCCGCGTGTGAAGAGCGTTACGTTGAAGTTCTCGATCGACTGGAAGAAAGCGATAACGGCGCCAGCACCCAGTGCCGGGTAGAGATGCGGCAGAAGAATGCGGCGCAGAACCATCATATGGCTTGCACCGAGATCAAGGGCTGCTTCCTCCAGCGAGCGGTCGAAACTCTGAAGGCGCGCAAGGACCAACAACATCACGAAGGCCGAGATATAGGAGGCCTGGCCGAGGACCGCGAGATGCAGGCCGGGGGCCACGCCGAGCGAATTCCAGAACAGCAGGGTCGATATGCCGATGACGGCGCCGGGCGTGAGCACGGGCGCGACCATCATTCCATAGAGTGTGGATCGGAGCGTGCCGCCGAGATTGTTGACGAGGATGGCAGCGGCGGTGCCGATCGGGACAGAGATCGCGACGACAGCGAGCGCAACCAGCAAGGTGTTCTTGAAGGCGTTCAGCAGGCGAGCATCGTTCCACAATTCGACAAACCACTGCAGGGTAAATCCCTGCCAGGGAAACACGGAGGGAAACCGCGTGTCGTTAAAGGCGGCGCCGCCCATGACCACCAGTGGCAGCAAGAGATAGGCAAGGAAGATTACGAGATAGACGCGAAACAGCCAGTCGGATTTCTGGGTCATGCCGGCCTCACTTCGCAATGTCGGACAGTTTGACGCGGAAGATCCGCATCACGGCGGTGACGAAGAGCGTGCACAGGATCAGAAGCAGGAATGCGTAGGCCGCGCCCGTATTCCAGTCGAGCGATTCGAACATCCATTGCTGGATGATTTCCGTGAACCAGCGCGAATTGGTCGACGCGAGCAGCGTCGGCACGAGGATAGACCCGGCCGAGAGCATGAAGACCATCACGGATCCAGAAGCGATGCCCGGTTTGGCATGGGGGAGGATCACGCGCCAGTGGATGCGCCACCAGGATGCACCCAGATCGTCCGCCGCCTCGATCTGGCTCGTATCGAGCGACTGGATCGCATTGTAGACCGGGAACAGCATGAACAGGACATAGGTGTAGACGAGGCCGATCATCACGCTGCGGAAACCAGTCATCCAGCGGATCGGGCGTTCGATGAGACCGATATCGAGCAGGATGTAGTTGAGCGGTCCCTTCAGCGACAGGATGATGAACCAGGCGAAGGAGCGCATGATTTCGCTGACCCAGAGCGGAATGGTGAGCAGCAGGAAGATGGTCGGCAGGCTCTTGAGCGATGCCTTTTTCGACAGGTAGTAGGCGAGCGGATAGGCAATGGCGAAACAGATCGCGGTCACGATCGAGGAATAGAGGACCGTCCAGATAAAGACCGAGATGTGGATCGGGCTCTGAAAGAAGGTCAGGTAGTTCTTGAGTGTATAGACATCCTTCGGGCCGCCCATTTCCTGTACCGGCAGATAGGGTCTGAAGGAGTTTTCGAACAGATAGAGGTTTGGCACGATGACGAGCAGCAGGAGCCAGAAGGCGACCAGCAGGCACATGATGAGCGTCAGGCCAGCACCGTAGCGTTCGACAAGATCCTTCATGCCGGTTCCGCCGCGCTCGTGGTGGTTTCATCGGCGAGAATGAAGGCGTGGTCCATCTCGAAATTGGCAAACAGCCGGGCGCCGGGGTCCGGTATGGCGACTGAGCCGTCATTGCGGATTTCGGAGACGATTGTCCGGCCAGAGGCATCCGCGGTCTTGATCGAGATGAAATTGCCTTCAAAGGCAATATCCGTGACCTCTACCGCAATCGTGTTGCCATCCGTGGCGCGTGCATCCAGGCGCACATGCTCCGGTCGGACATAGAGCTTGGCGCCGTTATCGATGTCGACCCCCAGCTTGCCGCGGAAAACACCGTTCTCGGTCTGGAAGTCGCCGACGGCACCGGAGCGGGCAGAGAGCGTACCGGTAAAACAGTTGGTTTCGCCGACGAAGGTCGCGACGAAGCCATTTGCGGGATTGTTGTAGATTTCGCGGGGAACTGCGACCTGCTGCAGCTTGCCATGAGACATGACCGCGACCCGGTCGGACATGGCAAGCGCCTCACCCTGGTCATGGGTGATGTAGATGAAGGTGACATTGGTGCGCTTCTGGATCGCACGCAATTCAGCCCGCATATGCTGGCGCAGCTTCAGATCGAGCGCCGACAGCGGCTCGTCGAGCAGCATGACGGATGGTTCGACGGCAAGCGCGCGGGCTATCGCCACGCGCTGCTTCTGGCCGCCGGAAAGCTGGCTCACAGATTTGTCGGCTGCATTCGGCAGATCGACCAGTGCCAGAAGTTCCTCGGCCTTCTGCCGCCGCGCCTTCTTGTCGACGCCTCTCGCTTCCAAGCCAAAGGCGATGTTTTCCCAGATCGGCATCAGCGGAAAGAGAGCGAGGTTCTGGAAGATCAGCGCCGTCGGGCGCTGATTAGGGCGCTGCCCCTGCATGTCCTTGCCGCCGATGCGGATCGTGCCTGAAGTCGGCGATATGAAACCCGAGACCATGCGCAGAATGGTTGTCTTGCCGCATCCGGACGGACCGAGAAAGGAGAAGAATTCACCGGCCCTGATCGACAGCGACACGTTGTCGACGGCGCGGAACGGGCCGAAATCGGCACATACATCTTGAAGTTCGACACTGGCACTCATTGCGTCTGGTTCATTCCCCTTGGCCCGGCGCGGGCCTCATCTGGCTCCTATGCCGGCCGCCAAGGCGGCCGGCATGATCTTTCAAAACGCTCAAGCAGCCTTGTACTTGTCGGCATACTCGCCGCGCTTGGCGAGGAACCAGGCGGCCTGGCTCGGCCACCAGTAAAGCTTGCTCACGGCATCGCCGGGGAAGCTGGCCTTGTAGAATTCGGAAACGGCCGGATCCATGAGGTCGATACCGCCCTTGCCGACGGGATTGGCGGAGAAGGCGGTGGCCCAAAGGGCGGAGCCTTCAGCGGTCGACGCCCATTTGGCGAATTCATGCGCCTGCTCGACGTTCTTTGCATTCTTCAGAAGCACAAGGCCCTGGTTCCAGGCAAACGCGCCTTCCTTCGGAGCGACGTAGCTGTAGCCGCCTTCCTTCTTCAGATTGAAGCCAGTAGAATCCCAGCAGAGGCCGAGTACGGCACCATTGGTGCGGAAGGCAGCCTGGGCATCATTCTCACCACCCCAGAACTGGACGATGTTGCCCTTGGCCTTGATCGCTTCAGCCAGGACAATGTCCCAGAGCTCAACCATGGTGGCTTCGTCCTTGTAGCCATCGATCCACGGCTTGGGCAATTTGCCTTCGGCATCGAGCCAGCGGCCTATGGCGGCAAGCGCCGAATGGCCGCGGACCGTGATCTGGTTGTCCGGGTTGAACAGGTCGGCGAGGCTTGCCTTGCCATATTCAGTCGGGAAGTCGGTGGTGTTGTAGACGAGTGCTTCCGTACCCCAGACGGAGGGCACGATCAGCTTCTGGCCATCGATTGTTGCAAGCTCATCAGCAGAGCCGTCGGCCAGACCCGGAGCGTAGTTGTCGAGTGCGAGCTTGCTGGTATCCCAGCCCTGCAGCAGGCCATTGGCGTTCCAGGCGGAGACACGGTCGAGCGTCGGCTCGACAACGTCAGACGTGCCCGTCTCAAGCGAGATCTTGGCTTGGGCGAACATCGTGTCCTGGTCAGGTTGTTCGGTGAAGTTGACCTTGATGCCGGTCGCCTTCTCGAAGGCGGGGAAGACTTTTTCCGCCATGCCGGGATAACCGGCCCAGCCGGTGAAGTTCAGCTCGCCGGAGGAGGCGAGCGCACTGGAGGAAATGAGCGCAGGCGCGGCCAAAAGACCGGCGCCGGCTGCGGAGGTTTTCAGGAGGGTACGGCGTGTCAGTGGCGCAGAAAACAAAGTCATTGGTATGCTCCCAGTTTTGTCAGGTTCCCATGGCGATCGATCAGCCGGTTATCCGGTCCTTGTTCTTTTGAATGTCTCAGGCTCTGTGCTTGCGTGCCTTGCATTCGGCTAGCACGCACAAAAGTTCAAACATGATGGTGACGCCGAGAAAGGCCGTCGCACCGCTCGTATCGAACGGGGGCGAGACCTCGACCAGATCGGCGCCGATGATGTTGAGACCTTTCAGGCCCCGCACGACTTCCAGCGCCTGGAAACTGTTCGGGCCGCCGATCTCCGGCGTACCGGTGCCAGGCGCAAAGGCGGGGTCGATGAAGTCGATGTCGTAGCTGACATAGGTTTCGCCAGAGCCTGCGATCTCGCGGGCCTCGGCCATGACGTCCTCGACGCCGCGGGCGTGAAACTCTTCGATCGGGATGACCCGGATGCCAACGGCATCGGCGAAATCGCGGTCCTCGAAATCATAGGCAGGGCCTCGGATGCCGATCATGCAGACACGCTTGGGATCGAGCAGGCCTTCCTCCACCGCACGGCGGAAGGGGGTGCCATGGGTATATTTGAAGCCACCGAAATAGGAGTGGAAGAGGTCCGTATGGCTGTCGAAATGTACCATGCCGAGAGGGCGATCCTTCGCCAGTGCCCGCAGGATCGGCAGCGTGCACAAATGGTCGCCGCCAGCGCTCAAGGGGAGGATGCCGGCATCGACCACCTTGGAATAAAAAGCGGTGATGCGATCCATCGAATCCTGGACATCGGCGGGATTTGGACCGACATCGCCGAGATCGGCGCAGCGCGCCAGCTCGAAAGGCTTGGATCTCGTTACCCCGTTCCGACTGCGGATCATGGTGGAGTAGTCACGAAGCTGGCGGGGTGCATGACGCGGTCCGGGCCTGTTCGTCGTCCCTCCATCCCAGGGAACGCCAATCAATCCGATCTCAACTTCGGAAATGCGGGGGTCTTCGAACGTGACATATGGCAGACGCATGAAGGTGGCGATGCCCGCAAAACGGGGTAAGTCGAAACCGGAAACAGGTTGGAAATCGCCAGAATTCATGCAGTCCTCATGCAGCTTTGCCTGCTGTTATTGAGGGGCTAAGCTAGCACGAAGAGATCGCCTGACAACAATGCATCAACAGCAACACGAAACATGTCGACGTATATTATCACATGTTTCGATTTTTTGTGTTTACTTGTTCAAATATAAGCCTGAGATGCGTACAAAATTACCGCAAATTGCCTATTTTTTAGGCGGATTATTTACAGCCTATCGACGCACGTCACCACTAAAATCATACAGAAGTGCCAGAAAAGTTGAATTTAAGCTCCTTGTAAGAAAATCATAATCTACAAAACTTCATGGGGAATGCCTGGCTCCATGCTTGCACACAGCTGGATCTGCCGGGTCGCAGGACCTGCCCGTATGACTGCTTAACATAGCCCGACACTCGGCTGTTCGGCGGCATTGGGAGATTCGTATGGACGCTCTGATCATCGGCGCAGTTACAATCGGCGCAGGTGTTTTCCGGGGTGTCACCGGCTTCGGCTATGCACTGGTGGCAGCCCTTGGCCTGGCAGGGATGTTTTCACCGACCGGTATGGTGCCGTTTATCCTCATCAACGATCTTATGTTGACTGCATTTACCGTGGTCGACCGGGGACGCAGTCCGATCGACTGGCGTGTGACGCGCATGTTGATGACGAGCGGCTTGATCGGGGCATTGTGCGGAAGCCTTCTCGTTCCCTACCTGGAAGGAGAGATTGCACGCATTCTGGTGTCCGCAACGATTGTCGTTGCTGCGTGTGTCGCATTGATTGCCCATCCGCCTTCCTGGCTGGCGCACAAGGCGCTTGGCATCGGCATCGGATTTGTTACGGGCCTTCTTCTCTCGGCATTTGCGGTCGGTGGCCCGCTCATCGCCGCCTGGCTTCTGGCGGGTGGCGTCAAGCGGGATTGCGTACGCGGAACGCTCGCGATCTTCTTCGGCGTGGTCGATATGTTCACGCTGGCGGCCCGCGCCTCCATGGGTGATATCGATGCCGAACTTCTTGGATTGCTGGCAATCTATTGTCCGCTGACCGTGGCCGGTTTCGCTGCAGGCTATGTTCTCTCACACCGGCTGCCGCAGCATGTTTGGGACCGCGTGGCTGGAATCGGCCTTGTCCTCATCGCTGTAGCCGGCCTGCTCCAAACAATTTATGCCATCGCAACCGCCTGACCCATGACATCCAGTAAGGAGACGCCAACCATGTCCAAAACCGTTCTTGTGACCGGGGCCACATCCGGCTTCGGGAAAGCCATCGCCCAACGGTTTGCACGTGAGGGCAACCGGGTGGTGGTGACAGGTCGACGTCAGGATCGATTGGACGCCTTGGTTGAAGAACTCGGCGGTGAACAGTACGTCACCTCCCTCTGCTTCGATATTCGGGACGAGAAAGCGACAGCGGCGGCCATGGCCACTCTTGCAGACCCCTTTTCTAAGATCGACGTTCTTGTGAACAATGCCGGATTGGCGCTAGGGACCGGCCCCGCCCAGGAGTGCGATCTCGACCAGTGGAAAACAATGATCGACACAAATGTGACGGGGCTCGTGACCATCACGCGCCTGCTGCTCGACCAACTGATCGAACGGCGCGGGCTGATCGTCAATCTGGCCTCCATCGCATCCAGCTGGCCTTATCCGGGGGGCAATGTATACGCAGGCACCAAGGCCTTTGTCAGACAGTTTTCGCTGGGGCTTCGCAGCGATCTGTCCGCCAAGGGGGTGCGCGTGACCTCTATCGAACCCGGTCTGTCGGAGAGCGAATTCACACTGGTGCGCACTGGCGGTGACCGCGAGGCCTATGATCGCCTCTATGCCGGCGCCAATCCGCTGCAGCCCGAAGACATTGCCGAGACGGTCGCTTGGGTGGCGTCACTGCCCTCCCACGTCAACATCAACAGCCTGGAAGTGATGCCGGTCAGCCAGTCCTGGGCGCCGTTCCAGATCCATCGAGGATGAGAGGGAGAGACTTGTGCAGTCTCTCCCAAAATCCCCGCTGACCAGCAGTGACCGTCAGCCGAAGACGGTCGTCAGGGCGGTATCGATGGCGTCGGTGATCTGATCGATATCCTGTTCGGTTGCGATGAGGGCGGGCGCAAGGCACAGCGTGTTGTTGAGGCCGGGCAGCGAGCGGTTGGTCGCGCCGATCAGCACGCCCTGAGCGGCGCAGTTTGCGATGACCGCCTGAACCTGCCTCTCCGGTGCCGGCTCCTTGGTCTGCCGATCCGCCACCAGCTCTGCGCCGCAGAAGAGGCCAGCACCGCGAACATGGCCGATGACAGCGTGACGCTCCGACAGCGCTTGAAGATTGGCAATCAGCCTTGATCCCATCTTCAGCGTGTTGTCGAGAAGACCCTCGTCCTCGATGATCCGCATGTTTTCAAGCGCGGCAGCGGGCCCTGCCACGCAGCCGCCGAACGTTGAGATATCGCGGAAATGCGACATCGGATCTTCAGGGTCGTCCTTGAACATGTCGAATATCTTTTCGGTGGTGACTGTGCAGGAAATCGCCGCGTAACCCGATGCCACGCCCTTGGCCATGGTGACGAAATCCGGCTCAATGCCGAAATTCTGGTAGCCGAACCACAGGCCGGTTCGCCCGACGCCGCAGACCACTTCGTCAATATGGAGCAGGATGTCGTATTTCCGGCAGATCTCACCGACCTTCTGCCAGTAGCCTGCGGGAGGGACGATCACGCCGCCACCGGCGGTGACCGGTTCCAGGCACAGAAGGCCGATCGTATCCGGTCCCTCGCGCAGAATGACCTCCTCGATCGCTTCGGCAGCTCGCTCACCGTAGTTTTCGATTGCGCCGTACTGGCTGCGATATTCCAGGCAATGCGGCACTTCGACGAAGCCCGGGGGCATCGGACCATACTGCTCGCGCCGCTGCGGCTGGCCGGCAGCGGCCAGCGTTCCGATCGTGGTGCCGTGGTAATCGCGTTCGCGGTAGAGAATCTTGTACTTGCGTCCACCATGGTGGCGATGGGCGATCTGGCGCACCATCTTGAACACCTTTTCATTCGCTTCCGAGCCGGAGTTCGAATAATAGACGCGGGTCAGTCCGGGCATTTTGGAAATCAGCTTCTGGGCGAACTCTGCCCCGGCAATTGAGCCGGCCGAATTTGCGAAGTAGTTAAGCTTGACCAGTTGGTCCCGCACGGCATTTGCGATGCTGACCCGGCCGAAGCCGACATTAACTGTCCACACGCCGCCTGATAGGCCATCCAGGAATTCGCGTCCGTTCGCGTCCCAAAGCCGCATGCCGCGGCCTTCAACGAAGATGCGCGGATCATTGGTCTCCAGAGGCTTGTGCTGCAGGAGGTGGTGCCAGACATGAGCACGGTCTGCCTCGATGATGTCGCGGATGTCGTTGGGCTGCTGGATCATGTTCATGGCTGGAACGTCTTCCTGGGATAACGGGGCTTGCTCGCAAACACCGATAGGTCTTTGCGAAGCGTTTGGTGTCTGCAAGCTCTAGCATGCGAACCGCTGCCCTTGCCCTCGTCCGGCTCCCTGGCACCCCCAAAACTCCTGTCTGGATCCTGCCCCAAACCATGAGCCAGCGCTCATCTACACTGCTCCTCCACGATCGCGCCGAGCTTCGCGAGCCCACCAGCGATGCGGTTTGAGGCGATCGAACTGAACCCGATCCGAAAGTGGTTTTTGCCATCCGCGGCATCGGAATAGAAGATATCTCCGGCCTCGATCAGAATACCTTGCGCCTTCGCAACACTCGCCACAAACCGCACATCAAGCTGGGGAGGTCCTTCTATCCAGAAACTCGTGGCACCTTCGCCGCGCACGAATTTACAGGAAGGCATAACCTCAGGCAGCTGTTTGGCGATCAGACGCGCCCGCTCGGCGATCACGGAACCTGCTTGAGCAAGATGCTGTCGGTAGTGACCGAGTGCAATGAATGTGGCCAGTGACCGCTGGTTGTTGGTGGGTGGATGACGCAGCATCAGACGTCGCAACACCCGCAATTCGTCGATCACCGGTTTCGGCGCGACCACATATCCAATGCGCAATCCGGGAGCCAGAACCTTGGAGAAACTGCCGACATAGAGGACACGTCCCGCCGTATCCATGCTCTTCAACGAAGGTATGTCCCGGTCAGTCTCCACCGACAGATCAGCATCGTAATCGTCCTCTACCAGCAGAAGATCGCTACGGCTTGCCGCCTTGACTAAGAGCTTGCGCCGCTCTGCCGACATCACGGTCGTGGTTGGGCATTGATGGCCAGCCGTCACGAAGACAATATGGCAGCCGGAGAAAATCTGGTCTGGAACCACGCCATCTTCGTCACTGGACAAAAAGCGGGTGTTCTGTGTGGAAAGACTTACCATGTTTCGCAGATCCGGATAACCGGGGTTTTCCAGACCGACTGGGGTCTCGCGATCGATGAATAGCTGGACGATCATCGCAAGCGCCTGTTGCGAGCCCAACGTGATGATGATCTCTTCAGGCTGGACAAAGATCCCGCGTCGCGGCAGCACCTGCACCCGCAATTGCTCGATCAAATCGGGATCATCGTCATCAATCATGTCGGCTGCCCAGCCCTGTATTTCCTGGACACTTGAGGTCGCACGGACGGCTTCCCGCCAGTTATTGGTCGGAAATAGGCCCGGGTCATACTGGCCCGACAGAAAGGGATAGGGATAGGAACGCCAGTCCCTTGGCTTGGTGATATGGTTCAGGCGTGATGGTCTAACAACGAATTTCGCCGACCAGTCTGCTGTTCGCTTCGGGCTCGTTCTGATCTGCGCCGGCCTGATGCCGGGAGACACGAAAATACCGCTACGATGACGTGAGATCAGGAAGCCCTCATCCATCAGCTGCTGATAGGCAGCCGTCACCGTGTTGCGCCCCACGCCCAACATGGATGCAAGTTGGCGTGAAGAGGGCAGACGGGTTTCGGCCGCCAGCATCCCCGTCTCTGTCGCCCTGACGATCATGCGGCGGATCTGGATGTTCAATGGCGCGCCGCCGCGATCGACAGCGTCGAAAACACGAGGCCATACCGTATCTATGGGAAGAAGAAGCTGTGAGATTTTCATGAAACTTCAAAAGCAAGAACCAGGCCATTTGGTTCTATGTAGGCGTGACCGAACCATGCGATATGATAGGCTGAAGCTTGTTCACGGAATCTGGCCTTTGCAAGCCATCCCACCTTGATTAAGCGATCTGCTGTGCATTGCTGCTGCCACTGACCACGAGGCGCTAGACAACTTCGAATTTTCGAACTTCAGTCAGACAACCAAACATGAAATAATTCGTCACTAGAACGAACTATTTGCATTCGATCATGGTGCATGCGATGATTTTCGCCCGCAGCTTGACACGGGCAGAATTGAGGGAGGCGCAAGCGGATGAACATCTGGACCAGTACACCACCGATGCTACGCCAAATCTCCGTGCGTGCCGCAATGGAAATCCTGCTGCACGAAGGTCCAACCTCACGCGCCGATCTTGCCAAGAAAACCGGTCTTTCGAAACAAACCATGTCCGAGGTGATCCGTACCCTGGAGGAATCCGGCTGGGTCCGAGTTAAAGGTGTTGTGTCGGGCAAAGTCGGGCGCAGTGCTGTTTCCTATGAAGTTGCGCCGGACGCTGGATGCGTGATCGGCATCGACCTCGGGGCCACGACGATCCGCGCGGCCATCGTCGACATTGCGGGCGGCATATCAGAGGAGATCGAGGCGCCAGTAGAAGGGCACACAGGGAAGAAACTGCTCGACCACGTCAACAACCTGATCGAACAGAGCCTGACGAAGGCAAAGATTCCGCGCAGCAAAGTGTTGCTGGCCGCCGTCGCAACGCCAGGCGTGGTGGATCCGGAAACCGGGATGCTGTCGCTCGCCCCCAATATGTCCGACGTCGCCAGCATGGATATGCGGCGCACGCTGCAGGATGTGCTCGGCTGCGACGTGATCATTGAGAATGACGTCAATGCGGCCGTTATCGGCGAAAGCTGGAAGGGTAACGGCATCGGCCTCGACTGCGTTGCATTTATTTCTCTTGGGACGGGCATTGGTCTCGGCACCCTGGTGAACGGAAAGCTCATGCGGGGCGCAAAGGGCGCGGCAGGTGAAATTTCCTATCTTCCTTTCGGTTCTGACCCTTACGCCGCCGAAAGCCTGGAGCGGGGAGCGCTCGAATGCGCGATTGGCGCCCGGGGGATCGTCAATCGCTACGGATCGGGCGACGGTGGACTGACGGCGCGCGATGTGCTCGAGAAAGCAGAAGGTGGCGAAGCCGGTGCGCTTGCCACAATTAAGGAGACAGCCCGACTGGCTGCACTCCTTGTCGTTTCGGTCGACGCCATGCTTGATCCGCAAAAGATCATCCTAGGGGGCAATGTGGGCCGTCATCCCCTGATGGAGCGGCTTATCCAGCAGGCTCTGCCAGCCTGCACGAAGAGGACGATCTCTGTGGAAGCCAGCACTCTCGGATCCCGTGCCACATTGATGGGCGCCGTTGCGATTGCTCTCAATCAGCTGCACAACGCGCTGTTTTCGCCTCAGGATTTGCCCACCGAAATGCGCCTGCCGACGGCGACCGCTTAATCCTGGTCTTCCCACAAACAGAAACACCCGCCGATCGAGATGACCGGCGGGTGTTTCCTCTGGGTCTTGGGAGGACCTTATTCCTTCGTTGCTCCGGCCATGATGCCACCCATCATCAGCCGCTGAAGCGCGGTGAAGACGACCAACACCGGCAGCACGGACAGTACGGACATCGAGAGCAATTTCGGCCAGTCGATGCCGAATCGACCGATCGAATTCGCGATGGCGAGCTGCACAGTCCACTGGTCCTGGTCGGTGATGATCAGGAAGGGCCAGAGATAGTCGTTCCACCGCCATACGAGATTGAACGCGAGAAGCGTACCGATGGCCGGGACAGAAAGAGGCACAATGATCCGCCACAGGATCCGCCATTCCGGCGTCTTGTCGAGACGCGCTGCCTCGAGCAGGCTGTCGGGAATGTTCACAATGTACTGACGCATTAGGAAAACGCCTGTTGGCGTTGCCGCAGGCGCGATGATGACACCCGCCAGGGTCTCAAGCAGGCCAAGATCGCGCAGAACGAGGAAGACGGGAATCATGATGATCTGTAGTGGCACCATCAGCGACGACATGATCAGCAGGAAGAAGACCGTGTCGCCCTTGAAGCGGAACTTTGCCAAGGCATAACCGGCCATCACGCTGATCGTCACCGACAGAAGAGCCGACAGGATCGAGACGATAGCCGAGTTCTTGAAGAACAACAGGAAACGGGCTCGCGACAGGGTGTTAACGAAGTTTTCCAGCGTCGGGTTCGCCGGCCAGAGCGTTGGCGGCCACTGGAATATCTCCGCCTGCGGTTTCAAGGCGGAAAGAAACAGCCATACCGGCGGCAACAGGAACACTGCGAGCACAAGAGCGACGAGTGCGAGACGCGCGGGCGAATGGGCAGTTGTCATGCTCTGCTCCTTGAAAGCCGCAATTGCACGATTGCGAGAACCATCAGGACGACAAAGAGAACGGCGGATTGGGCCGCCGCCATGCCTGCCTGCATTGGCAGCTGAAACGCCGTGTCATAAATGGTCTGGATCAGGTAGACAGTGGCCTTGCCCGGGCCGCCGCCAGTCAGCGAGACCACAAGTTCGTAAACCTTGAAGGCTTCGATCGACGACAGCACAACGACCACAGCCATGGTCGGGCGCAAAAGCGGTAGCGTTATATGGGTAAACTGCCGCCACTTGCTCGTGCCGTCGATCGACGCTGCTTCGTAATAGTCGGTCGAGATAGCGGTCAGTCCCGAAAGAAAGATCATCATGTTGACGCCCGACTGCCACCAGACCCAGGCAACGACAACGGCTATCTGGGCCATCGTGTCCTGTTCCAGCCATGGAACCGGCGCTATATGCGCCAATGACAGGGCGTAGTTTACCAGGCCGTTGTTGAGCCCGAAGAGCCAGCGCCAGGTGATGCCGATGATCAACAGGCTGATCATCGAGGGAAAAAACACCACGGTGCGCACAAAGGCGAACAGTTTCGTCTGCGGCTGAAGCAGCAGAGCTAGTGCCAATGACACGATGACGTTGAGCGGTACGGCAATCACGACAAATATGATTGTTTTCAGCAGTGAAGTGCGAAAATCAGCGTTGTCGATCAGGCCGATGAAATTGTCCAACCCGACAAATTGCGGAAGCGTCTGCGGCACTTGGGGCAGGACGACCACGCCGCGCTTGAAGAGCGACATGTAGAGCCCCTGGACGAGCGGATAGAGCGTGAATGCAACAATCAGCGCCATTGTGGGCAGCATCAGGAAATACGGCCAGAGCTGTCGCTTCGCTTCGGCCAGCGGCTTGGTAGACGACGGCCTTTCGGCCGTCGTCTCTGTGCTGATGGTGCTGGTCGTGCTCACTGCGCCGCCTCAACGGCCGCATCGGCCGCCTTCTTTATCTCGGCCACAGCTTCTGCCGAGGTGATCTGACCGGCAACGGCCTGAGTAACGGCGGTTTTGATGGGGCCCCAGACAGCCTGCATTTCAGGCCAGGCCTGGTCAGTTGCCGCATAGACAGGGCTTCCATCCAGCTCCGCCTGCATAATTTTGACGGCATCGGAGGCCATCGCATTGCCGTAGTCGACCGTTTCGGCCTTCATATTGGCCGGGATGACCCCAAGAAGCTTCGCATACTCTGCCTGGACTTTCGGGCTCGTCATCCACTTGATGAATTCCACCGATTCCTTGAGGTTCGGGCTCGTGTTGAAGGCGACGAGATAGTCACCGCCATAAATGGACGAGCGGGTCGTTCCGTAAGGTGTCGGTCCAGCTTGCCAGGCGAAGGCACCGTTGTTGGCGAGCGTCGGGATCTGCCAGCTGCCAGACATGTAGGCGACGGCCTGGCCGCCCATGAACAATTCTTTCGGATTGTCGGAACTTGCCCCACTCCACAGGCCAGGCGGCATCGCGTCCTTGGTGATCGCGATGAAATCGTCCAGCGACTTCTGCCACTTGGCCTCGTCCATGACGACCTTGATCGGAGCCTGCTCGGAGAAGATATGATTGCCGTATTGGAACTGGTGAACGATCCAGCGGCTTGCCGAAACGTCCCAGACCAGCGGATAGCGAGTGCCGGATTTTTCAGCGACTTCCTTGAGTTTTGGAACAAACTCTTCCCAAGTCCAGCTCTTGTCCTGGGCGGGCAGCTCGATGCCGGCCTTCTTGAAGGCATCAACATTGTAGAAGATGCCTGTAGAGGTCACATTGAGCGGTGCTGCAATAACCTTGCCTTCGTAGCGAGCGCCATCGGCCCAGCCCTTGACGAAGTCATTGATCCATTCGGGGCCGATTTCGGTATTGAGATCGGCGAGAAACGGCCTGATGACCGGTTCCATCGAAGAGGTCAGGGAAACGTCGGGCATAATCCCAGACGCAGCGAATTGCTGGAATTTCTGAATCATGCCGCTGTAGGGCGTGATCTGCAGGTCGAACGTCGTCTCTGGATGCTCCGCCGTGTATTTATCCAACACGCTGCGAATGATCGCTTCCTGTGCATCATCTTCCACGTACCAAAGCAGTTTCAGCTCGGCGGCAGACAGAGGCTGCGTCAACATGGTCGTAGCCAGTGCTACACCGCTTATCCATTTCAAGAGTTTCATCGCGTTCCCCTTTTTCCCGATGCTTTCGCCCGGCTTGATAACGTTCCACTCACACATCACGGGCACCGAGCCCGGTGGATTCGTTGCTAGTCCGAATTTGTTCGTGACCAAGACGAATTAAATACGGGAGTTTCATCGTGTCAAGCGCTTCTTGCCACACTCAGCTGCCCGGGAGCACAACCTGCGTCTTCTGCGCAATAGCAAACGGCAAATTATGTTCGGCACCTTGACGAACTATAAAAAACTACGCAAGGTAACGCGAGATTGGGGCGTTGGCGCAGCGCTTGCGTCCCTTATAGAATAAAACAAAGGGAACGACAGATGGCAGGATTGGCACTCCAGGGCGTAGTCAAGCAATTCGGGGCACAGACCATCCTCCATGGGATCGACCTTGCCGTTGAAGATGGCGAATTCGTTGTCTTGGTTGGCCCATCTGGTTGCGGGAAATCGACACTGCTGCGGATTATCGCCGGTCTCGAAGCGACGAGCGGAGGGCAGATCCTGATTGGCGAAGAAGACGTAACGCGTCTTCAGCCGGGCGATCGGGGGATTGCAATGGTCTTCCAGTCATACGCACTCTATCCTCATATGACGGTCCGCAAGAACCTGTCGTTCGGCCTGGAAAATCTCTCGCTGGACAAACAGGTGATTGACGCCAAGGTGGCCGAGGCCGCACGGATGCTGGCGATCGAACCGCTGTTGGACCGGCACCCAAAGCAACTCTCAGGCGGACAACGCCAACGCGTTGCTATCGGCCGTGCGATTGTCCGGGATCCGAAGATTTTCCTGTTCGATGAGCCACTGTCCAATCTTGATGCGGCACTCCGGGTCCAGACCCGCGGCGAAATCAGCCGTCTGCACAAGCGCCTCGGCGCAACGATGATCTATGTCACCCATGACCAGATCGAGGCGATGACAATGGCGGACCGCATCGCCGTCCTCAATGGTGGACGCCTGGAACAGTTTGGCGCCCCGCTTGAACTCTTCGAGTTTCCAGCAAACAAATTCGTTGCCGGCTTTATCGGCTCTCCACAGATGAACTTCTACGAGGGCAGCGTCAGAGCCGTTGAGGCCGAGAAGGTCAGTGTTCACGTCGAGGGTTTCGGGCTCGTGTCTGTACCCGTCGACGGCAGCACCGGCAACCTTGGTGACAAGGTGACACTCGGAATCAGGCCGAACCATTTCCACCTGCGACCGCAGGGATATGATGGCCACAGCGTCGTACGTTTCCGTGCAAATTACGCGGAAAGTGTCGGTACCGAGACCTATGTTTACGGCACGATCGATGGGAACGACACGGCGACGGTTGTTCATCTGCCCGACCATGTGCCCGTGGCCGAGAACGACGTCATCGAATTCGGTATCGAGCCGGCATGTCTTCATCTTTTCCACGGCGAAAGCGGGCAGTCATTCGCCAGACGGCGGTCGGATGGTAGCGTCATCGCTCCGCGTAAAAAGTGATGACGTCTCGAGCCATGCTTGTTTCCTCTTCTCAGAGACTGATTTTTTCGACACCAGAGGCTGTCGCGAATGCAGTTGCAGATCTGATCATCAAGGTGGTGCAGGAAAAACCGTCCGCCACGCTCGGACTTGCAACCGGCGGCACGATGGAACCGGTTTATGCGCGGTTAGTCACCGCGTTCAAACACGGGGAAATCAGCTTTTCCGCCGTCACCAGCTTTAACCTCGACGAATATGCCGAACTGCCGCCCGAACATCCCGGCTCCTATCGCAGCACCATGAACGCGCTGCTGTTCGACCATGTTGATATCGACAAGAGTCGGACCTTCCTGCCAGAAGCGAACGGCAGCGAGCCCGACAAATCCGGCGCGCGCTATGAGGACATGATAGCGGCGGCAGGCGGAATTGACCTTCAGTTGCTTGGCATTGGTCGCAATGGTCATATCGGCTTCAACGAACCGGGCTCGGCCAGAGACAGCCGTACGCGGCTTGTCAATCTCCACACCGACACTCTAGAGGCCAACGCTCGCTTCTTTGCCGATCGTCCAGTGCCGCGATCCGCCATGACCATGGGTATCGGGACCATTATGTCTGCCCGCAAGATCGCCCTTGTAGCGACGGGAGCATCAAAAACAGACGCCATTCATCGCGCCACCCAAGGCGGCTTTCAGGCCGATTGCCCGGCTTCGGCGCTCCAGGATCACGGCCAGGTCACTTGGTTTCTCGATACCGCGGCAGCCGGCCTTCAAAGAGCGGCCTGACAGGCTGCTACCGGAAAACCACTCCTCTGAAATGAAAATGGCCGGCTTGAAGCCGGCCATTCTTTGTTTCATCGCACGTTGCCGGCAGCTATCGCTGCCTCAATCTTCTGCCGGTACTGAAGGATTGCGGCAGCGGACATGCCCGTCCAGCCCTGGAGCAGGGAGCCGCGCCCAAACGGCGGTGCAAAATATTCGACAGAGCCGATCCATCCATTGTCGAGACTCGTCTGCCACCAGCGCAGCATGGGATAGTCCCAGCCCTCCAGTCCATATTTCAGCCGTTGTTCCGCATAAAGGCCAGACAAATAGGGCCAATCGGAACCATTGTGATATCGATAGGCAAAGGCGGATTTTGCACGGGTATCAGCAGGTCGCTTGAATGGCGGCCAGGCGCACATGACGCCCCAGTCGCCGTAGGGCTGCTTATCGTTGTTCCGTGTTTCCAGCAGGTTCGCGACATGACCGAGAACGATTTTTGCCCGTTCCGGCGAAACGGCCTCGAAGCGGAGCAGAGTGAGGCTGTCCAGGGTCAGGTGATCTTCGACGAAATCTTCACGGGTCCCGTAATCTGCATACCATCCACCTGGCGTCAGCAGTACACCGTCAAGCGATGCTCTCGCCTTGATCGACGTCGTCTGCGCTTCATCGGCGACGTATGCGTCGATCGCTTTGCCGAACTTTGCTATGACATCGAGTGCCCCCACCCAGAGACCGAGATCATAGGCGACATAGCCATGACGAAAAACATTGTCCGCCCAATCACGGTCATGGCGCGGCTTCTGCGGCAGTCCGTTTCCGGCCTTGTCGAACGAGAGATAACGCCGGTAGATCGCTTCAACCGTCTTCCAGTGCCGAACGAGCACAGTTTCGTCGCCCGTCACTCGCACATAGTCCCCGATCGTGAGGATAAAGAACAGCGGGCTATCGAAGTGATCGCTCCACCAGTCTGTCGGTCGCAAATGCTCCGTCCGGTAGTCCGGCGAGGTGGTGCGAAACTTCTCCCATTCCAGCCCCTGCTGGGGACCCGTCAGAATGACGCCGCTTGGCGCCTCACCATCGGGCTGAATGCCGGTGGCGAGAAGATCGATCTGGTCGCGCACTGCATCAAGGTCCAGATGCAGTAGTGCTTGGAGGGTCCAATAGCCATCACGGTAGTAGGTTCGTGTCGGAGCGCTATAGGCCTGGCCTGCAGCGAGTCCCAGAAAGGATCCATCCTCAGCACGCCTGATGCTCGACAGCGAGGCATGGGCGCTCTGAATTGCCATGCTTCGCAGTAGCGGTGGCGCCTTTGGCAAGAGATCACAACGCAGCGCATGCGCCTGCGCTTCTGCAATGATCGCTTCAGTCGACAGGGCCAACCCGCGTTCGACTTCAGCTTGGCTGGCGCCCGCTGAAATCACGATCACTCCGTCCCCACGGTCTTCAATGATGGTCAGACCCCAAGCGGTGCTTGCAATGCGACGCGTGCCACTGCGCTTCACCGGCTCCGGCTGGGTCAAAGTTCCCCACCAGGCGCAGCGTGTTGCCGGACGCACCGACTTCAATACGGTGCCGGTCAGTGCGAGAACGGGAGCGGACTGCGCGACATAGAGCCCATGGGCTTCTGTCGTCAGACGGTTGGGTCCATAGACGAAGGGACCAGACCAAGGTTCGAAGAAGACATTCGCCATGTTGCCACAGCCCCAAAGCGCCAGTTCTAGGCGGCCTTCGGGATAGAGATCTCCCTGGAGGCGGGGCGCCATGAAGGCGAGTTGAAGAGGGCTTTCACTTTCGACCTGCCCGTCAGGACGCGCCTTGGCGAGGGACTTCATTTGTACCATTTCACGCTCCTGTCATCGCCTTTCGGCTCGTCCGGATGTTGGGTCAAGGAATATGATTGGGACAGGTCAGCCAACGTTCGCTTGTCGTGGCGACGCGCCCCGTGCGTGCCTTGCGGCCAGCATGACTGCCCCGACCATGCCCGCATTTGTGTCGAAGAGGCTCGGTTCGAGCCGGCAATCGAAAGGCAGTAGAGGTGCCAGATGCGCCTTCAACAGCTTCATGAATTCGACTTGACTGCCTATCCCGCCACCGATCACCGTAAGTGCAGGGTCGAATACTGCATGAATGGCCGCAACACCGATCGAGGCGGATCTGGCAATCTCATCGAGGGCCATGGTGGCCTCGACATTTCCCGAGCGCGCAGCGGCGAACAGATCGCTGACCGATCCGTGTGCGGGTGCAAAGCGTTTGCGGATGCCGCGCGTTCCCACTTCGTCCTCATAGAGGCCGTTTTCCGAGCTTGGTGCGCGCGCATGCGGTTCAGCTCCGATCGGCAGGTAGGCGATTTCGCCGGCTCTGCCAAAGGCACCGCGCCACAATTCACCGTTTACGACCAGTCCCATACCGACGCCTGTGCCATAGGACAGGAAAGCCAGAGACCGTTCGCCCATGCCGGCTCCCGCCATGGCTTCGGCATAGGCCGCCAAATTCACGTCGTTTTCGACCGTGACGGGGCAATGGAGCATTTCTCTCATCAATTCGGCCAGAGGGATATCCGACGGGAGTGCCAAGTTCGGCGAGAGCGAGGCAAGGCCGGTCGACGGATCGACTGCACTGGGTATCCCGATCACCACATTGTTCAGATCGTGTAGTTGAGCATCTGCCAACGCTAGGAGTCGCGTAACCAGAGAAACCATTTGCTTAAGCACGGGCGCATCTGCGCCGTGACTTGTCGGCTCTTCAACCGTGAATCGAGCGTTTCCATCTTTGTCGGCGAGTCCAGCCAGGATTTTTGTCCCACCGAGGTCAATGCCGACCACGAGCTCAGCCATTGAACGGTCGCCCTGATCGCCGCGACGGACTGAAGATGGTGCGTTGACCAAGAGAGCTTCAGAAGCTGCCACGGCGCAATCCTTTTATTTGTTCGGTGTGTTGACGAATTTATTATTGACTGGTCTTCGGAGTGTCAAGCGGAGCCTGCATGCGTTGCGGCTTCGCGGGCACGTTCGGCGCGCGCAATGGTTCGTTCGCGATACCAGATGAACAGCCCCGATCCGATCAGGACCAGACTTCCGACGAGGGTCCAGATCGTCGGGATGTCACCGAAGACGACGAAGCCAAGGATGAGCACGGCTAGGAACTGGAAATACTGCAGTGGCGCAAGAAAAGACGATTGCGCGTGGCGATGCGCCTCAATGTAAAAGTAGTGGCTGATGGCTCCGAATACGCCCGTGCCAATCAGTGGCAACCATTCTGCAAAGCTCTTTGGCCAAACCCAGACAAAGGGCATCAGCGGCGTCAGAATGACCGCTGGAAAGGCGGCCATAATCAGCAACATGCTGCCGGATGACTCTGTTGCCGAGAGGCGCCGCGTCAGAATGCTATAGCCTGCACCAATGAGGACCGAGAGGATGATCAGGCCAAAAGCAGGTTCCAGCGTACCGACACCCGGTCGGGTTATGATAAGCACGCCAACGAAGCTGATGAAGATTGCCGTCCAACGGTAGCGACCGACAACCTCGCCGAGAAAAATGACCGATAGGATTGTTACGAAGATCGGCCCCATGAACTGGATGGACAGTGTCTGGGCAATCTGTAGGTAACTGAGTGCGAGGAAGTTCAGTCCCGTGCAGACGATCTGGATCGCAGCCCGGGCTGCTTGAAGCCTAGGAGCAGACGTCCGCCAGGCATCAGGCCTCCGCCAAGGGTTCATGACGATCGCCACGAGAATGAAGTGCACGGTGAAGCGGAACCAGACGGTTTGAATTGCTGGCACCGCCTGGCTGCCAAGTTTGGCGGTACTGTCGAGACAGGCAAACAGCGAGACCGCAATCAGCATCAGGATTGCGCCTTTGGCCTTGTCGTCCATGCGCGTGGTCGCAGGCGGCTGAATCCGGGTCTGCTTCTCCTCATTTGTAACCGAAGAGGATGTTTTCATGCCGTCACCTTGAGTCTCTTGTCCGTGGCGTCATCATAGCAGCCTAATTCTTATTCGTCACCATGACGAACTAATTTTCGTCTAACATCGGGTTGGGCGTGTATCAAAGGCATTGGCGACCTGCTTCTCATCTCGAGCGCACAGTCGGTATGGATGCGCGTAACATTCGATTGCCCCTCACCTCTTTAAGCTCCCGCCAAATATCGAGGTCATTTCCCAGCATGTCCGAAACGCAAGTGCCAAAGCCTTTGGCGAGCGCAAATTAGCATCGCCGCGAGCGAAATATGGTGCTTTTCGCGGCCAGCACTTTTGCCTTATCGAACGAGAAAGAAAACGAAAGCGGGGCAAAGCCATGGCCAGACCATTCTTCTGGAACGAACTGACGACCTACGATTTCGCCTCGCTTTCGCCCGAGACAACGGTCGCCATCCTGCCGATCGCCTCGACGGAGCAGCACGGACCTCATCTGCCGATTGCAACCGACGTGGCTATCGCTAACGGGATGCTGGCAGAACTCAAGGTCCAGCGCCCTGACGATCTCGATTTCCTCGTCCTGCCGACCCAGGAAATCGGCAAGGCCAACGAGCATGTCTATGGCCCAGGCAGCCTGTCCCTCGGCCCAGAAATCCTCATCCCCGCCTGGACGGCAATTGGCACAAAAGTCGCTGAAGCCGGCCTTCGCAAACTCGTCATCGTCAACTCCCATGGCGGCAATGTCGATGTCATGAGCATCGTTGCCCGCGAACTGCGCGTCCGCCACCAGATGGCGGTCGTTTCTACCCAATGGGGTCGCTTCGGCAATCCAGATGGCATGATCTCCGAGCACGAAAGCCGCTATGGCATTCATGGCGGCGAGGTCGAGACCTCGCTGATGCTGCATTTCCGCCCCGAGCTTGTCCGGATGGAGAAGGCGCAGAACTTTGTCTCCAAGGCAGAAGAAATCCGCGCCAATTCGCGGTTCCTGACTCCGCTGCCGCCCCATTCACTGGCCTGGATTGCCCATGACCTCAATCCGCATGGCGTGGTCGGCGATGCCTCGAAGGGTACGGCGGAAAAGGGCGAGGCGATCTGCAAGCATCAGGTGGCGGGCTTCATCGAACTTTTGCGCGACGTCGCCGCCTATCCTTTATCCAACCTCTACGTACCCGACTGAGGCCGCGGCCCCTTACATCGTTCCACGAATGCTCTCAGGAATGTGGCCCCGGTCTTTGAGATCCTGAACCAGGACGAGCAGTTCCTGCATAAGGTATTCGATGAACAGGCTGGTCGCCGAATCGAGCGGCGCCCGGGCCCGGGCAAACAACTTCATCGGCTGATGCCGGACATGCGCATCGGTGAGCGGTCGGAATATGAGCTCCCCACGCCGGCATTCGGCAAGTGCATCGAGCGGGTTGAGGAGCGTCAGTCCCGTGCCCGCCTTCACCAACTGCTTCATCAGCTCGGAAGAATTCGTCTCGACCACCGGATCGACCAGCAGCGGCAAGGGCGCAAGCGCGAGATCGATGATGTTGCGCAGACTAGTCCCGGATTGCGCCAGGATCAATGGCTCTTGCACCACCTCCACCAAATCGACTGGCCCATCCTCCAGCGCCAGTCGATGACCGGGCGGCAGCACGACGCCGACGGGCACGTCGAAGTTAGCGAGTGTCCGGATACCGGGCGTTGCAGGGATGTTGAAGCCGAGACCGACATCCACCTCCCCGGTCAGCACCGGATTGATCGTTGTCACCCCGCCATCGCTGCGTAGCTTGATCTGCACCCGCGGATGTTTGGCAATGAAGCCTGACAGGATTGCCGGCAGCGGTCCCGAGGCGAGTCCGACCGTCGTTACCAGCGACACCTTGCCGATCTGCGGTGTCTTCAGTCCACGCAACCGCCCTTCCAGCCGCTCGTAATTCTTCAAAACGTCACGGATATGTTCAACACAGAGCTCGCCGGCAGCGGTCAAACGCAATCCCTTCGGCAGCCGCTCGAAGATTGGCGCCCCGAGTTCCTCCTCCAGCGCCAGGATCTGGCGATTGACCGCAGATGAGGCGACATTCAGCCGCGCGGCGGCCTTACGGATCGAGCCGCATCGAACGATTTCATTGATATAGACGAGCTTTCGAGAGTGAAGCACGAGACCTCCGCTGCGCAAATTTTAATCATGGCGCATCACTGTGCAGCATTTCCGCGACCAGTGCAAAAAAAGCATCGATGCGGACGAATTTTGATGCTTTTCAAGACGCATGTCAGCCGATCAAATGCCGGAAAAGGGAGCCCGAAAACGGGCCCTGGAACGGAACAGGGGAACGATCAATGCGCGACACGCTCACCAGGACAAGCCTTCTCGCCCTTTTCGGCCTCAGCGCTGCGCTGGCCTCGACCACGACGGCCTTCGCACTGGATGAGGTCACTTACGGCACCAACTGGCTCGCCCAGGCTGAACATGGTGGTTTCTACCAAGCTGTGGCCGACGGCACTTATGAAAAGTATGGCCTCAAGGTCACCGTCGTGCAGGGTGGCCCGCAGGCCGCCAACCGCGCGCTCCTGATCGCCGGCAAGGTCGACTTCTACATGGGCAGCCCGCTTGGCGAAATGGACGCCGTCAAGGAAGGCATCCCGCTGATCGATGTGGCCGCGATCTTCCAGAAGGATCCGCAGGTCCTGCTCGCCCATCCAGACCAGGGTATCGAGAAGTTTGCCGACCTCGCCAAGCTTGACAGCATCTTCATGGGCAAGGACGGCTACGTCACCTATTACGAGTGGATGAAGAAGAATTTCGAGGGCTTCACCGACGAGAAGTACAAGCCTTACACCTTCAACCCTGCCCCCTTCATCGCCGATCCCAAGTCCGCCCAGCAGGGCTACCTGACCTCAGAACCCTATGAAATCGAGAAGCAGGCCGGCTGGGCACCAAAGGTCTTCCTGCTCGCCGACAACGGCTACAACCCCTATTCCACGATGATCACCACGACGGCGACCATGGTCGAGAGCAAGCCGGATGTCGTCCAGCGCTTCGTCGATGCCTCGGCCGAGGGCTGGTACAACTACCTCTACGGCGACAACAAGGCAGCCAACGACCTCATCAAGAAAGACAATCCGGAAATGACGGATGGCCAGATCGAATACTCGATCAAGAAGATGAAGGAATACGGCATCGTTGAGTCAGGCGAAGCGCTGGAAAAGGGCATCGGCTGCATGACCGACGAGAAGTACAAGGCCTTCTTCGACGCCATGGTTCAGATCGGCGTCCAACCTGCTGACCTCGACTACAAGAAGGCCTACACCACCCAGTTCGTCTGCAAGGGCGTCGGGATGGCACTGAAGAAGTAAGGGCTTCGCCCCTCATCCGGCTGCCGCCACCTTCTCCACGCTTGCGGGGAGAAGAAGTTTCCGGGCCGGTGTCGGTGATGACATCCCCTCTCCCCGCCTGCGGGGAGAGGGTTAGGGTGAGGGGCAGCGCTCCTCTTCGTTCATAGTCCAAGGCCATCCATGTCACTTTCCGAAGTCCAGACGCTCGCTCCCCCTCCCGAACAGCGCCGGGCGCTCGTGGTGATGAAGGACGTGTCCAAGGTCTTTTCCAGCGGCACGGTGGCGCTGACCGGCATGTCGCTCACCGTCAATGGCGGTGAATTCGTGTCACTTCTGGGACCTTCCGGCTGCGGCAAGTCGACGGCACTCCGGATCATCGCCGGCCTCGGCGACACGACATCTGGCACCATCGATTGGCCAAGCTCCCGCATTAACTCCAAGGGCCTGCCAGACGGTGACATCTCCTTCGTCTTCCAGGAGCCAACGCTGATGCCCTGGGCAACCGTGTTCGGCAATGTCTACCTGCCCTTGAAGCTGCGTGGCATCTCGAAGTCGGCGGCAAAGACGGATATCCTCGCCGCTCTCGACCGCGTCGGCCTCAAGGATTTCATCGACGCCTATCCGCGCGAACTCTCCGGCGGCATGAAGATGCGCGTCTCGATCGCCCGGGCGCTCGTTACCAAGCCGAAGCTTCTCCTGATGGACGAACCCTTCGCTGCCCTCGACGAAATCACCCGGCAGAAGCTGAACGACGACGTGCTGGCCCTGTGGAAGGAGACCGGAATCACGGTTATCTTCGTCACGCACTCGGTCTTCGAAAGCGCCTATCTCTCAAGCCGCATCGTGGTGATGAAGGCGCGCCCCGGCCGGGTGCATGCCGATTTCCCGCTGCAGACCAGCCTCGACCGCGACGCCTTCTACCGGACGTCCGAAGAGTATCGGCAGGCCTGTGAAACCGTGTCCAAGACACTGATCGAAGCCATGGGCGGGGAGCATCACTGATGACCGGACCGGCCGAAACCCTGCTCAAGATCTTCATCCCCATCCTCGTCGTCTGTCTGCTGATCGTGCTCTGGCAGGTTTGCGTCTGGGTTTCTGGCGTTCCCCAATATATCCTGCCTGGTCCGATTGCGGTCGCCGGCGCCCTGTTCAAGGACTGGGGCACACTGTCGCCTGCCCTCTGGGTCACCACCAAGATCACCCTGATGTCACTGGGCCTCGCCCTTCTCGGCGGGGTCGGCATCGCCGTTGCCCTGGTCCAGTCGAAATGGATCGAGATCGCCTTCTACCCGATCACCGTCATCCTGCAGGTGACCCCGATCGTCGCCATTGCGCCGCTGATCCTGATCTATTCACCCTCGACTCAAGTTGCGCTTCTCATCTGCGCCTTCCTCGTCGCCTTCTTCCCGATCCTCTCCAATATGGTTCAGGGTCTGAAGAGCGTCGACCACAATCTCCTGAACCTCTTCGACCTCTACGGCGCCTCCCGCTGGCAGACCCTGCTCTATCTGAAACTTCCGGCATCGCTTCCCTATTTCATGACGGGCTTGCGCATCGGTGGCGGGCTAGCGCTGATCGCCGCCGTCGTTGCCGAATTTGCGGCTGGTTCCGCGGGCGCCGGATCGGGCCTTGCCTTCCGCCTGCTCGAGGCCCAGTTCCGTCTGAACATCCCACGCCTGTTTGCCGCCCTCTTCCTGCTCTCCTGCCTGGGCGTCGTGATTTTTGCCATTACCTCCTTCATTTCCTGGCTGGCGCTGCATCGCTGGCACGAGAGCAGCCTGAAACGAGAAAACTGATGTCGAGCCCGATTGCCAATCTTCCCGCCGCCAAACGCTTCGTGCTTGCCAATGCGACGCTGCCGGAGATCTGCATTGATGGCGTCGAGGCGCCGGCCTGCGAGGGGCTGATCAGCGCCGACATCGTCGTTGCCGACGGCAAGGTCGAGGCGATCCTCAAGCCCGGCGAGGCACCAGCGGGCCTGCCCTCCACGGACCTCAGGAACGGCATGGTCTGGCCGACCTTCGTCGACATGCACACCCATCTCGACAAGGGCCATATCTGGGACCGCCGGCCGAACCCCTCAGGCGATTTCATGGGCGCGCTGGAAGCGGTGAAAGCCGACCGCGAGGCCCGCTGGACGGCGGAAGACGTCAAGGCCCGCATGGAATTCTCGCTGCGCACGACCTATGCCCATGGCACCGGCCTGATCCGCACCCATCTCGACAGTCTGGCGCCACAGCACCGCATCTCCTTCGAGGTCTTTTCCGAGGTCCGCGAGGCCTGGGCCGGCAAGGTCGATCTTCAGGCCGCCGCCCTTTTCCCCTTCGACCAAATCACCGACGAGGCCTTCTTCAGCGATCTGGTCGAGGTCATCGTTCGCAATAAGGGCCTGCTCGGCGGCGTCACCTATCTGATGCCGGAGCTCGACCAGAAGCTCGATATCCTCTTCCGCACCGCGACCGAGAACGGCCTCGACGTCGACCTGCATGTCGACGAGACGCAGGACAAGGAAACGCTGACGCTGAAGACCATCGCGGAAGCCAAGATCCGCAACGGCTTCGAAGGATCCGTGACCGTCGGCCATTGCTGCTCGCTCGCCCGCCAGGACGATGATCTGGCAAAGCGCACCATCGATCTGGTGGCGGAGGCAGGTCTCTCGGTCGTGTCGCTGCCGATGTGCAACATGTATCTGCAGGATCGCACTGCCGGCCGCACGCCCCGCCAGCGCGGCGTCACCCTCTTCCACGAACTGTCGGCAGCAGGTGTCGCGACCGCCGTGTCCTCCGACAACACCCGCGACCCCTTCTATGCCTATGGGGATCTCGATCCGGTCGAGGTCTTCCGCGAGGCGGTCCGCATCATCCATCTCGACCATCCGCTCGACACCGCAGCGAGGGTCGTCACCCGCACGCCGGCCGACATCCTGAAGCGCCCTGACCATGGCCGCATCGCCGTCGGCGGCCGCGCCGATCTCGTCCTCTTCAGTGCCCGCCGCTGGAGCGAATTCCTCTCCCGTCCGCAGGCCGACCGCATCGTGATGCGGAATGGCATGGGCATCGACCGCAGCCTGCCGGATTACCGCGAACTTGACCCATTGCTTGGAGCTTAGACATGGCTGACTACGCCAAAATCATTGAGGAGCTGGAAGGCATCGCCGTCGAGGACAATCCCGCGCTCGTCAAACAGAAGAGCCGTGACTTCTACTGGTATTCGCCGATCCTGAAGGCCGAACTCGACAACGTGGTGGGTGACTTGATCGTCTCGCCGACCACGGAAGAAGAGGTGATCCGGGTTTTGAAAGTCGCCTATGCCCATGGCGTTCCGGTCACCCCGCGCGGCGGCGGCACCGGCAATTACGGCCAGGCCATGCCGCTCTCGGGTGGCATCGTGCTGAACCTCATCAACATGAACAAGGTGAAAGAGATCCTGCCCGGTCGCGTCATCTGCGAGCCCGGCATCATCATCTCCGAGCTCGACCGCCAGACGAAGGAACATTCCGGCCAGGAACTGCGCTTCCATCCCTCGACCAAGCAGACGGCAAGCGTTGCAGGCTTCATCGCCGGCGGCTCCGGCGGTGTCGGCTCGATCACCTGGGGCGGCCTGCGCGATCTCGGCAATATCCTGCGCCTACGCGTCGTCACCATGGAAGCCGAGCCCCGCGTGCTCGAACTCTCCGCCTGGGACCTGCAGAAGGTCTCTCACGCCTATGGCACCAACGGCATCATCACCGAAGTCGAAATGCCGCTGGCGCCTGCTTACGACTGGGTCGACGTCATCGTCGGCTATGACAACTTCATGGATGCAGTGAAATTCGCCGATGCGCTCGCCCACAAAAACGGCATCCTCCTGAAGGAGGTCGCCCCGATTGCAGCTCCCATTCCCTTCGACTATTTCACCCGCCACAAGCCCTGGCTGAAGGAAGGCCAGTCGGTCGTCGTACTGATGGTGGCGCCGCATTCCATGGAGCCCTTCCTGGCGCTCGCCGAGCGGATGAAGGGCGATGTGCGCTTCCGCTCCGACACAGTCGAAAGCATGAAGGGCATCCCGCATGCCTATGAGCTGGCATGGAACCACACGACGCTGCGGGCGCTCAAGCTCGATACCAACATCACCTATCTGCAGGTCCAGTATCCCGGCCCCGACCATGTCGAAAAGGTCCGCGTGATGACCGAACTCTTCCCTGACGAGGTGATCGGCCATCTCGAATTCATCAAGTTCGATGGCCAGATCCAGTGCGCCGGCCTGCCTCTGGTGCGCTACACCACGAAAGAACGACTGGAAGAGATCATCCGCATTCACGAGGAAAACGGCTGCCCGATCTTCAACCCGCACCGCTACACGCTCGAAGAAGGCGGCATGAAGCAAACTGACCAGGTCCAGCTCGCCTTCAAGAAGGAAACCGATCCGAAGGGTCTCTTGAACCCCGGCAAGATGATCGCCTGGGAGAACCCGGATTTCGATTTCTCCGCCGGCAAGAACTACCTGTTTCCAGGCCTGGAGGTGTTTTCCGAAGCCTCGTGAGGCATATCAGATGCGTTGCGGCTCCCCGTTCCGGAGCCGCAATGGATAACCGCCGGAACGAACTCATTCCGAAGGTACTCCCGGCCGGACCTCTCCGGCCCATGCTCTTCACGACATGGCATCCCCCATCCCTCGGCTTCAGGCGGCGAGAGATCAGGATGCTGGGACAAACGGCGCGGAAGTTTTGACTTGAACCCCGATCGCAGGCGCGGCGGGCAACGACTTGGAGCTTTTGAACATGCGCGTACTGGTCCTTCACTCCCACCCCGTCGAAGAAAGTTTTGGCCGGGCGCTCTACAAGCTCACCTGTGAGAGCCTGGAAAAGGCCGGCCACCAGGTGGATGGCTGCAATCTCTACGAGGAGGGCTTCGACCCGGTCCTCTCGGCTCATGACCGCCGCGTCTATCACGACATCCCCGAAAACCTCTCGCTCGTGCAGCCCTATGTCGACCGCCTGAAGAACGCCGAAGCACTCGTCATCGTCACCCCCGTCTGGAACTTCGGCTTCCCGGCCATGCTGAAGGGCTATTTCGACCGCGTCTGGCTGCCCGGCGTTTCCTTTGACCTGGTGGATGGCAAGCTGACGCCCACGCTCCGCCACATCAGAAAGCTCGCGGCGGTCATGACCTATGGCGCGACCCCGATGCGCGCCTTCCTCGCCGGCAATCCGCCAAAGAAGATCGTCAAGCGTGTCATCCGCGCCCAGATCAAGATCGGTGCACCGGTCAAGTATCTCGCGCATTACGACATGAACAATTGCACGGAAGAAACCCGCGCCACCTTCATGGCCAAGGTGCGCCGCGAGATGGAAAACTTCTAAGGGAACGGCCGGCCGTCAGATGACCTTGGCCGCCGTTACCTCAACCTCGACGAGGAATTCCGGTCGCGTGAATCCCCCGACCACCAGCAGCGTGGAGACAGGTTTCGGATCGAGCGTGTAGCGGTCACGTACCGCCATGTAGGCGGGAAAATCTTCGCGCCGCGTCACGAATCCCGAGATCCGAATGACATCTGCGAAGGTCATCTCAGCCTCTTCGAGAATGGCCTTGATCGCCTCGAAGCAAAGCTCAGCCTGGCCGGTGACATCCGGTGGGATCGTGTCATCCGGGCGAATGCCGAGCTGGCCGGAGGTGACCAGAAGGTTCGCGCCCGGCGGCACGAGCAGGGCGTGATTGTAGTGCCCAAAGGGACGGCGGACGGAGGGGGGATTGAAGACCTTTTTCATAGGTCTGAGCCTAGCGCGGCAAGCACATCTGTGGAAGCATAAAGCTTGCATTCCACGCTGCTTTCAGGTCATGGACGCGACCTGTTGACCATCGAAAGCTCAGCGATGTGCTGCAGCTTCAATGGCCCTCTGACCCTCACGCAGGTCACCTGTGAACGCTCTATTCCTGCGGTCGTTCGGTGCTCTGCCCCCTGCCTTAAAAGCTGCATATGTGAGTGGAGCTAGTATGTGTGTTGACGGGGATGATGGCAGGTTATTTGTGGCTCTGGTTGTTTGTGTTTCTTGATAGCGGGGAGCGCGAGCCAGTGGCGGTATAGATTCCCCGTTTCGCAGTTCACTTTGCTTGTTTTGTGTTTTTGACCTGTCGCAAACGCAAAACCGCCCCCATTGGATGGAGGCGGTTTTGCGTATTTATGTTTGGATTTGGTTGCGGGGGCAGGATTTGAACCTGCGGCCTTCAGGTTATGAGCCTGACGAGCTACCGGGC
>NZ_JBPUGM010000007.1:0-220282 GCF_051549525.1 Rhizobium sp. G187 | reverse complement strand
AACCCTAAAGCCGGGCAACAAATCAGCAATTCAGCCAATTTCTAGAAGATTTCTTTCTGAACCAGTCCGTCGCCGCTTCCGCGCCGCCGCCTCTCGTTCGGTGAAGCGGCTTATACGGCCACTCCTCGGAACCGTCAACAACGAATTGTCAAAAATCTGTCTTTTTTCATAAACCATTGAAAATAATGGTTTTATTAAGCGAGGGCCTGGGCGGCACTCTATCATTGGCTTCTAACTGGCTGCCTTCTCGCACTAAGTGCGCTGTGGTCGAGCCTGACAAGCCACCTTGAGAGGCGCGGAACTGCGGGATTGTACGGAGCGGCCTTTCAATCCCGGCCCATGTTCAGCCCATCGTGATCAGGATGAGCATTATGAACATCAAGGGTACCGCCGTCAGAGCCGGAATGATGATCGCGGGATAGCCGAATGTGACAATGGCCAGAATCCAGACCATCAGCAGGTTGAGAATGAACAGCACCTTGGCTGTGGCACTTCCTTGGACCGCTTCCTTCAGCATCCAGCCGAACACCGGCACGCGATAGATGATGGTAGAAAGCATGGTTTCAGTCCCTTTCTTCAATTGTAGCCATTTGGCTGCCGAACATTCTCCCCCAGGGTCCCAGCTGTCGCAATGCGTCAAATTGGCGTTCGTCAATCGTAGGCCCCTCCCCCGCCGGATCACATCACGAAACGTCGCAATTTGCTGGACAGACGATGAAGCCGGGCTCTAGATTTCATCCTGATGGTTCCGCCCCGACGAGAGACAGGGGTGGACGAAGAGGGAATACGGTGAGGACTACCCATCAGGGGCCGAAACCGTGGCTGCCCCCGCAACTGTGAACGGCGAGCGACATCCGACATGCCATTGGCCTTAAGGTCGATAAGGCGGATCGAGCCCTGACCCGTGAGCCAGGAGACCTGCCATCAATCGACGTCGCTTTGGCGGCATTTACTCTTCTCGCGCGGTGGGCGCGGACGAAAGGACAAGACTATGCATATCGAACCCGGCGCCGTCGACGGCGCCAAACTCGCACTCTCCTATGCCACGGCAGCACTCTCATTCGGTCTCGTGGCCAAGATGGTCCGTGACGACCTCACATCCAGCAAGACCCCGATCGGCCTCGCCGCACGGTCGGTCATGACCACGGCCCTGGTCTTTTCCTTCTTCGAAATCCTTCCGCATCATCCGGTTGGCGTCTCCGAAGTGCACCTGATCCTTGGCTCCACACTCTTTCTTATGTTCGGCGCAGGAGCTGCGTCGATCGGGCTGGCGCTTGGTCTTCTGCTTCAGGGTCTTTTCTTTGCGCCCTTCGATCTGCCGCAATACGGTATGAACGTGACAACCCTGATTGTACCGCTCTTTGGCCTCAGCCGGATCGCCAACCACATGATCCCGAGGAAGACGGCCTATGTGGACGTCCGTTATCGCGATGCGCTTGCGCTTTCGACGACCTACCAGGGCGGCATCGTCGCCTGGGTCGCTTTCTGGGCACTTTATGGTCACGGCTTCAATGCCGACAATCTTGGCAATGTCGCCGCCTTTGGCGCCGCCTATATGCTGGTCGTCGTCGTCGAACCCCTGATCGACCTCGCGGTCTTGGCAGCGGCCAAATCCTGGCGCACGGCGACCGACAACCATCTGTTCAGCGACCGGCTCCATCACGCCGCGGGCTGATTGCCAAGTCCAAAGGACGATCCAACCGCGCAACGGAGAAAGCGCATGGTCAAGGCCATGCGCTTTTTCTTTGAAAGGCGGCGAAGTTTCGGCTACCGCCAAAGACATGACGCTGCGCGCTGCAGCACGGCACACTGACCCGACGAGGACGACCATGCGCATTCTGTCCGAAGCCTTTTTCCCGGAACTGCCCAGCTATTATCGTGGCAAGGTTCGCGAGAATTACGATCTTGCTGATGGCAGCCGGATTATCATCTCGACCGACCGCCTTAGCGCCTTCGATCGCATCCTCACCTGCATTCCCTACAAAGGTCAGGTCCTGACGCAGACGGCCCGCTACTGGTTCGAACACACGGCCGACATCTGCCCGAACCACGTCATCGCTTATCCCGATCCGAATGTGGTCGTTGGCAAGCGGCTGGACATCCTGCCAGTCGAGATCGTGGTGCGCGGCTATCTCGCCGGCACCACCGGCACCTCAATCCTGACGCTCTATAAGAAGGGCGAACGCAGCATGTATGGCATCACCCTGCCCGACGGCATGCGTGACAATGAAAAGCTGCCCTCCCCGATCATCACTCCGACCAGCAAGGAATTCGATGGCGGTCACGACGAACCACTCACGCCGGATGAGATCGTGTCGCGTGGCCTGCTGACCGAAGAACAATGGCAGACCTTGTCACGCTACGCGCTCGGCCTCTTTGCGCGGGGTCAGGAAATGGCAGCAGCCCGTGGGCTCATTCTCGTCGACACGAAGTATGAATTCGGCACGGATGAGAATGGCACGATCATTCTGGCAGACGAGATCCACACGCCCGACAGCAGCCGTTACTGGCTGGCTGACAGTTATCCGGAAAGCTTCGAAAAGGGCGAGCGCCCGAAAAGCTTCGACAAGGATTTCGTCCGGGCCTGGGTCGCCGAACGCTGTGATCCATATCATGATGAAATCCCGGAAATTCCGGCGACACTGGTGAACGACACGTCACGGGTCTATATACAAGCATATGAAGCCATTACTGGCCTCACCTTCGAACCCGACGACCGTGGCGCGACCCCCTTTGAGCGCGTGCGGCAGAATCTGGAGACTTACTTCCCAGGAAAGTAGAATTGCCATGGATCAGGATTGCCGGAAGCCCAAAAACATTTCGATAGCGGTCGCTATGCAGGAGCGGTCGCAGAGGCGTCCGCGTCGCTCCGCAGAGGAGACCCGCGAAGAGATCCTCAACACGGCCGAAGAGCTGTTCCGCACCCATGGCTTCGCCAGTGTCTCGATCGCAGACATTGCGGCCGATCTTTCGATGTCACCGGCGAACGTCTTCAAACACTTTCGCACCAAAACTAGCCTCGTCGATGCCATTGCGACCCGCGCAATCGAGCAGAAAGTCTCAGAACTCGAGGCACTTGATTCAACACGCTGCGCAACCGAACGCCTCTCTGCCCTGGCCCATCATCTGATGATGGAACATTTCAATGACCGAAAGGACACTCCTTTCGTCTTCGAAATGATCCTCGTGACCATTCGGGAAGAGCTGGATTGCGGCGAGCGCTTCCGCGACATGATCGTCGAAATGCTGAGCCGGATCATTGAGGCTGGCATCGAGGAAGGCAGCTATCATGTGGCAGACATTCCACGTTTCGCCAACGCCGCGTTCGACGCGCTCGTCTGCGTGATCCATCCTGTCATGATCGGGTTGGAGAAAACTGACATATTGGCAACACGCTGTAATCACGTTGTCGCGCTTATCGATGCTGCACTGCGCTCTCCGCTTGCAAAGTGACGATAATTAACTTACGTCACTTTTGCCTGTGATCTGCGTGGCATGATCACGTGGTCCCGCACGCCTATGCCTTCCTCCCTTCGCGGGCGGAAATGACATCATTCTATAGCTCTTGGGATTATCGATGACCCGACGCCTCAAACTCGCCTCCGCCGTCGCGATCTGCCTCGTCACGCTCGCAAGCTGCAGTGATTCAGAAACGGCCGCTACAGGCGCTCCGGGCGCCGGGCAGGAACGACCGCCCGCACCAGTGAGCATTGCGGTGATGAAGAAGGCACCGCATGCCTTGACCAGCAATCTGCCGGGCCGTGCCTCCGCGTTCCAGACCGCTCAGATCCGTCCGCGTGTTAGCGGCATCATCAAGGAAATCGCCTTCAAGGAAGGCAGTGAAGTCAAGCAGGGCGATCTGCTCTACAAGATCGAGGACGACACCTATCGCGCCGCTTATGCGCAAGCCGAAGCAACTCTCCGGAAGGCTGAGGCCGGCGTTCCGACCGCGCAGTCCAACCTCGCCCGCCAGGAGCGCCTTGTCGGCAGCGGCGCGACCCAGGTTGAACTTGAAAACGCCCGCGTGACATTGCTGCAGGCCGAGGCGGATGTCGCCGTCGCAAAGGCAGCGCTTCGGTCGACAGAAATCGAACTCGGTTTGACCGAAGTCCGCGCGCCCTTCGAAGGTGTTACAAACGCGTCCACCTATTCTGTCGGCAACGTCGTCACCGCAAACCAGGCCGATTCCCTGACGACGCTTCGGCAGCTCGACCCAATCTATATCGATTTGACGGAATCCAGCGTCAATCTTCTGCGGCTGCGCGAAGCGATCAAGGCTGGCCGCGTCAATCAGAGCGAGATTACCGAAATCCGCCTGACTCTCGAAGATGGCCACGAATACCCGGTCGTCGGCAAGCTCGACATGTCGGATATGGCTGTATCTGAAACCACCGGCACTTATACGATCCGCGCTGTCTTCGACAATCCGGACAATCTCGTTCTGCCGGGCATGTATGTTCGCGCGACGGCCACAGTCGGAACGGAAGAAGGCTTCCTCATTCCCCAGCGCGCTGCAACCCGCGACGCCAAGGGCCAGCTAACGGCAAAATTCGTGACAGCCGACAACAAGGTTGAAACCCGCTCCTTTGCCGAAAGCCAGGTATCCGGAAACAACTGGCTTGTGACGCAAGGCATCTCCGATGGCGATAAGCTCATCCTCGACGGCTTCCAGTGGATCGCTGACGGCGCCCCTGTAAACCCGGTCGAGGCGACCATCAATGAACAGGGCATCGTCGAGGAAGTCGCGAAGCCCGAGGCCGCCCCCGCTGCAAAGCCCTGAGCTGACGCAACGCGGCATTTGAGGCACTAGGGGAAAACCAATGGCCAAATATTTTATTCGTCGCCCGGTCTTTGCATGGGTGATTGCGATCATCATCATGCTCGGCGGTGCGCTGGCGATCTCGACCCTGTCGATCGCCCAGTATCCCGAAATCGCACCGACAACTGTCCGCATTTCGGCAAGCTACAACGGCGCAAGTGCGGAAACCGTTGAAAAATCAGTGACTTCGATTATCGAAGACGGCATGACCGGCCTTGATGATCTGACCTATATGACGTCGTCGTCGAGCACAGGCTCGGCCAGCGTAACCCTCACCTTCGGCAATTCCGTCGACCCGGAAATTGCCCAGGTCCAGGTCCAGAACAAGCTGCAGCTCGTCCAGTCGCAGTTGCCGGACATCGTCCAGACGGCAGGTATATCGGTCACCCGCTCGACATCGAGTATCCTGCTCGTCGGCGCACTGGTCTCGACCGACGGCAGCCGCACCAATGTTGAACTCGGCGATATCTTCTCGACGCAGATCGAGGATCAGATCAAGCGCCTGGAGGGCGTTGGTAGCATCGAGGTCTTCGGCACCGGATACGCCATGCGCGTCTGGCTTGACCCGTTCAAGCTGAACAAGTTCCAGCTGACCCCGACGGACATTACGACGGCCATCCAGTCGCAGAACACCCAAGTGTCCGTGGGCTCGCTCGGCGGACAGCCTATGGCCGAAGGCCAGCAGATCAACGTGACGGTGACGGCACAAAGCCAGTTGCAGTCCGTCTCTGAATTCGAATCGATCATCCTGAAGACCGAAACCGACGGTGCCACCGTTCGACTGAGCGACGTTGCCCGCATCGAGATCGGTCAGGAAAGCTACGCGACAAACACGAGGTCAAACCGCAATCCGGCGACCGGCTTTGCGGTGAACCTGGCAACTGGTGCGAACGCACTGGACACGGCCGATCGCGTAAAGACAGTGCTGACCACTCTCAGCGAAGCCCTGCCGGAAAACGTCGTCATTACATACCCTTATGACACGACTCCCTTCGTTGAGCTGTCGATCGAGAAGGTGGTTCACACGCTTTTCGAAGCAATTATCCTGGTCTTCGTCGTGCTGCTGGTCTTCCTGCAGAACTTCCGCGCCACTCTCATTCCGATGATTGCCGTGCCCGTCGTTCTGCTCGGTACCTTCGGCGTCCTGGCAATCACCGGATATTCGATCAACACGCTGACAATGTTCGCGATGGTTCTCGCAATCGGTCTTCTCGTCGACGACGCCATCGTGGTCGTCGAGAATGTCGAGCGCATCATGACCGAAGAGGGCTTGTCACCGCTTGAGGCCACTGAAAAGTCCATGGGTGAAATCACCGGCGCAATCGTCGGTATCGCTCTGGTCCTGACGGCCGTATTCATCCCGATGGCCTTCTTCGGCGGCTCCACGGGCATCATCTATCGTCAGTTCTCGATCACCATCGTCTCGGCCATGGCACTCTCTGCCATTGTCGCACTCGTTCTGACCCCGGCGCTCTGCGCCACGATGCTGAAGCCTGTGGACCACCACAAGCCAAAGCGCGGCCTTTCGGCCTGGTTCAATCGCAATTTCGATCGCACCACCGGCGGCTACGTGTCGACGATCGGATACCTGCTTAAGCGCCCCTTCCGTGTCATGCTGATGTTCGTGGTTGTCATCGGTGGTATGGGATGGTTCTTCCTTCGCCTGCCCTCTTCCTTCCTGCCGCAGGAAGACCAGGGTGTTCTGATGACCATCGTCCAGCTGCCGAACGGTGCAACCGTTACGCGGACGGAAGAGGTCATCAAGAAGATCGAGAACTACTATCTCGACAAGGAAAAGGACGCGATTCAGGACGTGTTTTCCGTGTCCGGCTTCTCCTTTGTGGGCTCTGGCCAGAACTATGCGCTCGTCTTTGCCAAGCTGAAGGATTTCGACGAACGCCAGACGCCGGAACTGGCAGCCTCTGCGATCGTCCAGCGCGCCATGGGATATTTCTTCACAATCCGTGATGCCATGGTCTTCCCGCTTCAGCCGCCGGCCATCCCCGGTCTCGGCACCTCCAGCGGCTTCTCGATGTATCTTGTCGACAGCGGCAAGAACGGCACCGAGGCACTGACGGCGGCCTCAGGGCAGCTCATGCAGGCTGGAAGCAGCAATGCAAATGTCAGCTCGCTTCGTTCGAACAACCCGCCGGCAGAAAGCCAGCTCAAACTCCTCCTCGACCAGGAGAAGATGGGCGCCATGGGTCTCGACATCGCGACCGTCAACAACATGCTGTCGACCATCTTCGCCGGCAGAGACGTGAACGACTTTACCCTGAATGGCGAGTTGAAGCCTGTCTACGTTCAGGGCGACGCGCCCTACCGCATGCAGGAAGACGCTGTCGATCACTGGTATGCCCGCAATACGGAAGGCGAGATGGTACCCTTCTCGTCCTTCGTGAAGACCGAATGGGTCAGCGGCGCTCCGACGCTCAGCCGTTTCAACGGTGTCGGCGCCATCTCCATGGAAGGTGCTGCTGGTCCGGGCGTAAGCTCCGGCACGGCTATGGACACGATGGAACAGCTGACGGCCGGTCTCGGCGGCGGCTACACCGTTGCCTGGCAGGGGATTTCCTATCAGGAACGCCTATCCGGTTCGCAGGCTCCGATACTCTACGCCCTGTCGGTTCTGATCGTCTTCCTCTGCCTCGCAGCCCTCTATGAAAGCTGGTCGATCCCCTTCTCGGTGATCATGGCAGTGCCCGTAGGTGTTCTGGGGGCGGTCGCGGCGGCTCACTTCTTTGGCCAGTCGAACGACGTCTACTTCAAGGTCGGCCTCCTGACGACCATCGGTCTTGCCGCAAAGAATGCGATTCTCATCGTCGAATTCGCGAAAGACCGGCAGGGGCCGGGCGTGAGCCTGATCGAGGCGACACTCGAGGCCGCAAAGCTTCGCCTGCGTCCGATCATCATGACGTCTCTGGCCTTTATGCTGGGTGTTGTGCCTCTCGCCATTGCCTCAGGCGCCGGCTCGGCTGCACAGAACTCGATCGGCATTGGCGTGCTGGGCGGTGTCTTTACGGCAACAGCGCTAGGAATTTTCTTCGTACCATCGTTTTTCGTCATTATTCGCAAGCTTTTCGGCGGTGCAAAAGCCGACGAAGGCGTGACATCCTAGAAGCTGACAATCTATGTTAACCATCAAAGCATAGGCTGCGTTGACAGCCTATGCGCGCACAGCGGCCACCGATACAGGCTTCCATGAGGTAGCCAATTCGTTGTAGGCCTTGGGGACTTGAACAGGAATTCGTGATGCCATCCATTCGTGCAGCCGCTCCACTCGTAATGCTCCTTCTTTCAGGCTGCGTTGTCGGCCCGAACCATGAAACGCCGCAGACTGCCCTTCCGGCCAAATTCTCCGAAGGCAGCACCAAGCCGAATGGCGACGTGACGATGGCATCCTGGTGGACTGCCTTCAACGATCGCCGGCTCGATTCGCTGGTCGAAAAGGGACTGTCGGAAAACCTCTCCGTCCTTCAGGCCATCGAACGCATCTCGGCCGCGGAAGCCAACTTCAACGCCGCTGACGCCGGCGCCTTCCCGCAGCTGACCACGTCGTCGGCATTCGAAGTCTCCGGCGCAAGGGCAACCGGTGATCTCGCCGCCACACGCAGCAGCGACAACACCCGCACCACGAGCGGCTCGCTGAACGCATCCTGGTTGCTCGATCTGTTCGGCGAATATCGCCGCTCGAAGGAAAGTGCGGGCGCCACCCTCGACGCCGCCTATGCGAGCGCCGATGTCGCCAAGCTTACCTATCTCTCCAGCGTCGTGTCCGCCTATATTGACGCCCGCTACTATCAGGAGCGCATTGCGATTGCCCGCAAGAGCCTCGCGTCGCGTCGGGAAACGCTGGACCTGACCAAGCTCCAGCTCGAAGCAGGCGCCGCCTCGCGTCTCGACGTTGTCCAGGCCGAAGGTCTGGTCAACTCGACACTGGCCGAAATCCCAGGACTCGAAACGTCGTTCCGCCAGGCCACACATCGCATCGCCTTCCTGCTCGGCTTGCCGGCCGCAACCCTTGTTGCCGATCTGCAGAAGGGCGCACCACAGCCTTACGCCCGCCGCAGCGTGAACTCCGGCGTTCCAGCCGACCTCATCCGCAATCGCCCCGACATCCGCGCAGCTGAGCGCAATCTCGCAGCGGCCGTCGCCGAAGTCGGCGTGGCGGAAGCAGCACTCTATCCGTCGATCTCGCTCAGCGGCACAATTTCGCCGGCCCATATCGCATCGTCAGGCGTCGATGGCAGTGTCACGTCCTGGGGCTTTGGCCCGAGCTTGAACCTGCCGATCTTCGACGCAGGCGCACGGCGCGCCAACGTCAAGGCACGGGAATCGGCCGTCCGCGAAGCGCAGCTCGCCTGGAAGGAAGCCGTTCTCAACGCGGTACAGGAAGTCGAAAATGCACTGGTGGCCGTCAACCGCGCCCGCCAGACAGTCTCTGCACTGACGGCAACGGTTCGTTCTTATGAAGAAGCCCTGTCGCTGGCGACTGCCAGCTATCGTGACGGCGCTTCCTCGCTGCTCGACGTACTCGACGCCCAGCGGAACGTGGCAAGTGCGCAGGCCAATCTGGCCCAGGCCGTCCAGCAGGTCGCGACCAACTACGTCAACCTCAACGTCGCCATTGGTGGTGGCTATGCCTGGGGCGCAACGACGACTGTCGCCAAGAAGTAGGCTTGACGCCCATTCAATGAAAACGGCGACCTCTCGGTCGCCGTTTTTGTTTGTCCGGGGTCAGAACGTCGCCGGCGTGTTGATCCAGATGAGCACGGTCTCGCCATCTGAGACATTCCGCCACGAATGTGGTCGCCGGCTCTCGAAGTAGAAACTGTCTCCAGGACCGAGTTCGAAAAACTGGTCGCCGTCGAGCACGATCTCAAGGTTTCCCTGCAGCATGTGGATGAACTCTTCGCCCTCGTGCTGATAAGCCCCTTCACTTGACGCACCCGGCGCCAGCTGGAAGCGGTTGCATTCCATCTGGTTCCGTCCCTCGGCCAGCACCTGCACGGCCACGCCGGACGATGTGGTCGGCCATGAGGGCCACTTGCCATCGCGAATAAGCGACTCGCCACCGCGCCCCTCCTCCTGCCCGCTTAATGAGGCCAGGGTCGTGCCGAGATGCCGGGCAACCTCATGCAAAGCCGTGAACGAGAGCCCCTGCGAGGTGCGCTCGAATGTCGAGAGCTGCGAGACCGCAACGCCCGTCGCCTGCGCCACACTTTCGAGCGTCCGGCCAGCATCCCGCCGCAAACGACGCATCCGGGTTCCAGGCCTGACATCGCTGGCGTCGATCGCCTCGTCGTCCGGCTCACTCCTGTCTTCGTCAGAAAGGGCTGCCTCATCACGCAGCGTCTCGCGGATTGCTGCGGGGTTCAGTCCCTTTTCACTTCGCAGCCAGGCAATGCGTTTCAGCCGGTCAACAAGCGCCTTGTCATAGACGCGTTGTCCGGTCGCCGTACGGATTGGTTGGATGAGAGATTGGCTCTCCCATAACCTGAGCGTCGACGGCGATACCCCCGCCATGCGGGCAGCTTCAGCAATCTTGAAACGGATCTCGTCCACGGGGGCCCCTTACGGATGTCGCGATCTCGGGTGATAATGCCGAAAAGGCATATTGCAAGTCTACAGAAAAAATGTAGGAAATTATACAGGCGCTCGCTTCGAAGCGAGCGCGCCCCGTGGCAACCCCGTCGCACAGGACGAATACGATGAAGAACGCCGATATCTCAGCTCGCAAGAACGACGCCATCTCCCGCGGCGTTGGCATGACCACGCAGATCTATGCCGACAAGGCGGAGAACGCCGAAATCTGGGATGTCGAGGGCAATCGATACATCGATTTCGCTGGCGGCATTGCGGTTCTCAACACCGGCCATCGCCACCCGAAGGTGGTCGAAGCGGTGAAGGCCCAACTTGACCGTTTCACCCACACTTGCCACCAGGTCGTCCCTTACGAAAACTACGTCGCGCTTGCCGAGCGTCTCAACAAGATCGTACCGGGCAAGTTCGAGAAAAAGACGATCTTCGCGACCACGGGTGCCGAAGCTGTCGAAAACGCCATCAAGATTGCCCGTTGCGCGACGGGCCGGTCGGCCGTCATCGCGTTTACCGGCGGCTTCCATGGTCGCACCTTCCTCGGTATGGCGCTGACCGGCAAGGTCGTGCCCTATAAGGTTGGCTTCGGCCCGATGATGGGTGACGTCTTCCACGTTCCCTTCCCGCTCGAAATGCACGGCATCGATGTCGAAACCTCCCTCGACGTGCTCGACAAGCTGTTCAAGGCCGACGTCGACCCGAAGCGCGTTGCAGCCATCATCCTGGAACCCGTCCAGGGCGAAGGCGGTTTCTATGATGTTCCGCGCGCCCTCATGAAGGCCCTGCGCGAACTCTGCGACGAACACGGCATCCTGCTGGTCGCCGACGAAGTCCAGACCGGCTTCGCCCGCACCGGCAAGCTCTTCGCCATGGAGCATTACGACGTGGTTCCGGACCTGACGACTATGGCCAAGAGCCTCGCGGGCGGCTTCCCGCTGTCTGCCGTCACCGGTCGCGCCGAGCTGATGGATGCCCCCGGCCCCGGCGGCCTCGGCGGCACCTATGCTGGCAATCCGCTGGCGATCGCCGCCGCCCATGCAGTCCTTGACGTGATCGAGGAAGAGCAGCTTTGCGACCGCGCCAACCAGCTCGGCAACCGTCTCAAGCAACGCTTGGAAGCCATCCGCGCAGACGTGCCTCACATCATGGACATCCGTGGCCTCGGCTTCATGAACGCCGTGGAGTTCAAGATCCCGGGAACCGACAAGCCGAACGCGGATTTCACCAATGCGGTACGCGTCAAGGCGCTGGAAAAGGGCCTGATCCTTCTCACCTGCGGCGTCTACAGCAACGTCATCCGCTTCCTCGCCCCGATCACCATTCAGGACGAGGTCTTCAACGAGGCGCTCGACCTGATCGAAGCTTCGATCCGTGAAGTTGCAGCAGGAGCCTGAGGCATGACCCTTTCGAACATTCTGACCGACAAACTCAAGGACCCGACACTGGCGACCGACAAGTCGCTGGTCGGAAACGACTGGCTGGCTGCAAGCCAGTCCGGCAAGACCTTCGAGGTCACCAACCCGGCCACCGGCGAAGTCATCGCAGTACTTCCCGACCTTACCAAGGCTGAAGTCACGAAAGCGGTCGATGCGGCTCACACCGCGCAGAAGGCCTGGGCAAAGAAAACCGGCAAGGAACGTGCCGCCATCCTGCGCAAGTTGAACGACCTGATGGTCGCCAATGCCGACGATCTGGCAACGATCCTGACAATGGAAATGGGCAAACCCTGGCCCGAAGCCCGCGGCGAAATCCTCTACGGCGCATCTTACGTCGAGTGGTTCGCCGAAGAGGCCAAGCGCGTCTACGGTGACACCATTCCCGGCCATCAGGCCGACAAGCGCATCATGGTGATCAAGCAGCCCATCGGCGTGGTCGGCGCCATCACGCCATGGAACTTCCCGAACGCCATGCTCGCCCGCAAGGTGGCTCCAGCGCTTGCCGTCGGCTGCGCGATGGTGTCGAAGCCCGCCGCCCAGACCCCGCTCTCGGCACTGGCGCTTGCCATCCTCGCCGAGCGCGCCGGCTTGCCGGCTGGTCTGTTCTCGGTGCTGACCTCGACCGATGCAGCCATGGTCGGCCAGGAGTTCTGCGCCAATGACAAGGTCCGCAAGTTGACCTTCACCGGCTCCACCAATGTCGGCCGTATCCTGATGCGTCAGGGCGCCGACCAGATCATGAAGCTCGGCCTGGAACTCGGCGGCAATGCGCCCTTCATCGTCTTCGACGATGCAGATCTCGACGCCGCCGTCGAAGGTGCGATGATCTCGAAGTATCGCAATGCCGGCCAGACCTGCGTCTGCGCCAACCGCCTTTACGTGCAGTCTGGCGTTTACGATGCCTTCGCAGCCAAGCTTGCCGAGAAGGTTGCGCAGCTCAAGGTTGGCAATGGTTTCGCGGAAGGCGTGACGACTGGGCCGCTGATCGATGCCAACGCCATTAAAAAGGTCAAGGAACACGTCGCAGACGCCGTGTCGAAGGGCGCCAAGGTCGCGCTCGGCGGCAAGTCGTCGGCCGCAGGCGACCTGTTCTTCGAACCCACCATCCTGACCGGCGTCACAACAGAGATGAAGGTCGCAACCGAAGAAACCTTCGGCCCAGTCGCCCCGCTCTTCAAATTCGAGACGGAAGACGAAGTTGTCGAACTCGCCAATGCGACCGAGTTCGGCCTCGCCTCCTATTTCTACTCGAAGGACATCGCCAAGATCTTCCGGGTCGCGGAAGCCCTCGAATACGGCATGGTCGGTGTCAATACCGGCCTGATTTCCACAGAGGTCGCGCCTTTCGGCGGCATCAAGCAGTCGGGCCTCGGCCGTGAAGGATCGAAATACGGCATCGATGATTATACCGAGATGAAGTACATCTGCCTCGGCGGCATTGCGTAAGACGAGAGCGGTCCCCGGTCATTCCGGGGACCGCCCGGTCCCGGCGGCCAGTTCATCCGTCAGACCTGACGCGACCCGGCGAGCGAGTTCGGCCAGTTGCCGGTAGTGATCTCCACGTGCACTGGTCGCGCGCCAGAAGATCCCGATTTCCCTCATCCCCTGCCAACCAACGATGTTCATCAGTCGGATGTCCTGATCCTTGGCGAATTCCGAGCGGACATAAAATTCCGGAAAGAGCGACAGGCCCATATTGATCGACACCATCTGGCGAATGGCATCGAGGCTTGATCCCTCGTAGTCTTCTGCGACCACGGCACCGGATGCGGCCGAGAAATTGCGCACATCGTCCATAAGTCGGTGCCCCGCGCCGAGGCTGAGAAGTTTCACCCCCGCTAGGTCTGCAAGTTGAATTGTGTCGCGTTCTGCCAGCGGATGCTCCCGGGGGGCTGCGAGAAAAATCCGCTCCCGGCAAATGACTTCGGAGATTAGACCTTCGGAACGCCTGGGCAGTGGACCCAGCCCACAGTCCATCACCCCTTGCAGAACGGTCTCTTCAAGATCCGCCGGCTTTTCTTCGCGGATATAGAGCTTGAGCTCAGGATACTGCTGATGCAAAGGCGGCAACAGATACGGCAGAAAATAGGGACCGAACGAGGGCGCTGTTCCCATTCGCATCATGCCACCGAGATTGCCGATCGAACTGGCGGCGAGTGTACGGATCTCATCGAGCCCATTCAGGATGATCCTCGCCGCTGAGATAACGTCCGTGCCAATGGGCGTCGGCCGGACCTGACCGGGAAGGCGCTCGATGAGTGTCACGCCCAACTGTTTTTCCAGAAGCGCAACCTGCACGGACAATGTGGGCTGGGAGACGTGGCACTGTCGCGCGGCCTCTCCGAAATGCCGACAGTCGTCGAGCGCTACGAGATATTCCAGTTGCCGATGGCTAGGGCGGTAGGGCAAGAGCGACTCCGATAGAGAGGATCTATCGCAATCATATAATCAATGAATTAGAACAATCAAACAGTCGGCATCATATTATGTCTCGTAGGACATAGGAGATCGCTCATGAAACAGCTGCTGAAAGCCCTGAAAGCCCGCCAATCGATCATCGCGGCGACGATCGATGAGGAACAGAGACGCCCTCAGCCCGACGGCATAAGGGTCCGCGCCTTGAAGAAGATCAAGATGCACTTAAAGGAGCAGATCATGGTCCTGGAACGTGGTGACGCGGCGAAAACGGTTCGGTCTCGCATCGGATCGGCCAAACTCGCCCATACCTTGCCGTCTGGGCGATGAGACCCGGATACTGCCGTCATCGCGGGTTATCCGGCGCCGTGTGAAACGCGCCGCGTAACAGATGTAGTCCATCGGATCACCGCGCGGTCACACCGCAAAAAGAAAGCCCGGCATCGATGACGCCGGGCTTTTTGATTGAGGTGCGGTCTACGCCTCAGTTCTTCGCGCGCTCGACGTAGGAATTGTCTTCGGTCGCGATGACGACGCGGACACCGGCGTCAACATGCGGCGGCACCATCGTGCGGATGCCGTTCGACAGGATCGCCGGTTTGTAGGACGACGAAGCCGTCTGGCCCTTGACGACCGGCTCGGTCTCAACGATCTCGAGCGTCACGTGACGCGGAAGCTGGATGGCGAGCGCGACGCCTTCATGCATGGACAGGATGCAGACCATGCCTTCCTGCAGGTAAGCCTTCTGCTCGCCCATGGTCTCAACGTCGACGACGACCTGATCGTAGTTTTCCGGGTTCATGAAGTGGAAGCCTTCACCGTCCTCGTAGAGGAACTGGTGGTTCACGTCTTCAACAAACGCGCGCTCGACCTGCTCGGTCGTGCGCCAGCGCTCCGACACCTTCACGCCATCGACGATGCGGCGCATGTTGACCTGCGTCACCGGTGTGCCCTTGCCCGGGTGAAAGTTCTCGGCCGTCAAAACGACATAGAGCTTGCCGTCGACATCGATAACATTGCCCTTGCGCACGGACGAGGCGATAATCTTGACCATTGGAATTCCTTGTATCTGCGTAAGACCCGTCGTAAAGGACGGCCTCCCGACTGACCTCTTCGAATTTCTGGGGCGCAACTAACCCAAATCCGGGAAAATAGCCAGCCCGCGTTGAGAAAAGGACCGAGATTCCGGCATGATTGACCGCCGAAGTTCAGCGCCCCCTTGGTGGACCCCGTCTGCCCATGCGGATCGGCGCCCCTTCCTTGTCGGACGCAACCGGATCCAGGCTGCCTTCCGCGCACACTTCGCCGTTTCGGATTTTGTCGAAGTCGATACCGCTACCCTGCAGATTTCGCCCGGAAACGAGGCCCATCTGCACGCATTTGCCACGCAGGCCATCGGCCATGACAGGACCTCGGTTCCGCTTTACCTGCACACATCGCCCGAATTTGCCTGCAAGAAGCTTCTCGCAGCCGGCGAGACGCGCATCGCCTGCTTCGCCCATGTCTACCGCAATCGCGAACGCGGGCCCTTGCACCACCCGGAATTCACCATGCTGGAATGGTACCGCGTCGGCGAACGCTACGAGCAGCTGATGGCAGACTGCGCAAGCCTTCTGGCGCTTGCAGCCGAAACATCAGGAACACGGCAGTTCGCCTATGGCAATAAGGCCTGTGATCCATTCGCGGCACCCGAGCGCCTTTCCGTCGCCGATGCCTTCACGCGCTACGCAGGCATAGACCTGCTTGCCACCATCGCAGCCGACGGCAGCACAGACCGTGAAAATCTGGCCGCACAGATGCGCGACCAAGGCCTGCGCGTTGCGGACGATGATACCTGGGCCGATCTCTTCAGCCGCGTCATCGTGGAGAAGGTGGAACCGAACCTCGGCAACAGCCGCCCGACGATCCTCGACCGCTATCCGGTTGCCGAAGCAGCATTGGCGCGCCCCTGCCCCGATGATCCGAGGGTTGCCGAACGTTTTGAACTCTATGCCTGCGGCGTCGAACTCGCCAATGCCTTCGGCGAATTGACCGACCCGAACGAACAGCGCCGGCGTTTCGAGGCCGAGATGGTCGAGAAAAACCGCATCTATGGCGAGACCTATCCGCTCGACGAAGACTTTCTCGACGCGCTCTCGATTATGCCCGAAGCCTCCGGCATCGCGCTCGGCTTCGACCGTCTGGTCATGCTGGCGACCGGCGCCCTGCGCATCGACCAGGTGATCTGGGCGCCAGTTGCGGAGACACATCTTGGCTGATGCCACGCTTCGCAGCATTGAGGATCTGGTCTCTGCGGGCCTCATCTCCGATGAAAGCGCGAAGGGTCTCGCCCCTGTTGCGTCACGCTATGCGATCGCTTTGACGCCGGCCGTTCTCGACCTCATCGATCCGAACGATCCCAACGACCCGATCGCTGCGCAATATCTGCCCACCCCAGCCGAACTGACCGAGCATCCGGCAGAGCGCGACGATCCAATCGGCGACAGACCGCACACGCCGGTGGAAGGTATCGTCCATCGCTATCCGGACCGGGTTCTGCTGAAGCTTCTGCATGTCTGTCCGGTCTACTGCCGCTTCTGCTTCCGCCGAGAAATGGTCGGACCGGAAGGAGACGGCACGCTGAACGCCGAACAGATCGGCAAGGCGCTCGACTACATCCACTCGGACAGCCGCATCTGGGAAGTCATCCTGACCGGTGGTGACCCGCTGATCCTCTCACCCCGCAGACTGCGCGATGTGATGCTGCAATTGGCCTCGATCGAGCATGTGAAGATTGTCCGTATTCACAGCCGCGTGCCAGTTGCCGATCCGGGCCGGATCACCCAGGAGCTTCTGGACGCGCTGAAATCGAGCGGCAAGTCCGTTTACGTGGCGCTTCACGCAAACCACGCTCGCGAGATGACTGAGAATGCGCGAGCCGCCTGCGCACGCCTGATCGATGCCGGCATCACCATGGTTAGTCAGAGCGTTCTCCTCAAGGGTGTCAATGACGACGCCGATACGCTCGCGGATCTGATGCGCGCCTTCGTCGAGAGCAGGATCAAGCCCTACTATCTCCATCATCCCGACATGGCGCCCGGAACGGGCCACTTCCGCCTGACGATTGCCGAGGGGCAGGCGATCATGCGGGAACTGCGCAACAGGATTTCTGGTCTTTGCATCCCCCATTACATCCTCGATTTGCCCGGCGGCCACGGCAAGATTGAGGCCGGCCACGCCGCACTGCAAGAAATTGAACCAAATCGATACATCATCCTCGACCGAGTGGGCGAGGAACACGTTTACCCGGCGTAGCAGACGCTTTAGCGCTCATTACAGGCTACGCCCAGCCTTCCGAACCCGCCTCCAGATACCATTCAGTCGAAGTTTACCCAATTGTTTAGCGGAAACTTCGTCTTTCCTAGGTAAGAAATCGCTCAATAAAAATTCCGAGCGATGATCTGGGAGAAAACGATGAACGACACCATTCGCGCACTTGTCACGAAGCTTGGCGGCCTGCCGGTTGCAGTCGATACGCTCGCAGACGACGCAGACCTTTATGCAGCCGGCCTTTCTTCCTTCGCCTCCGTGCAACTAATGCTCGGCCTCGAAGAAGCCTTCGACATGGAGTTCCCGGATCATCTCCTGAACCGCAAGTCCTTTGCCAGCATCGCGGCGATCGAAGCGACAGTGAACACCATTCTCGGGGACAGAAAGGTCGCCTGATGGATCTCTCGAGCACGTCCTCAACAGAGGTCAGCCTGAAGGCGCGTGCGGCGCGTGTGGCAAAGGTCGCCGCCGCCCATGCCGATGATGTCGACAAGGTCGGTCGCTTCCCAAAGGAAGCGGTCGAGGCGCTAAAGGCCGAACGCCTGATGGGCATCCAGATCCCCGTCGATTGCGGCGGCGAAGGCCGATCGACGTCGGAGATTGCTGAAGTCTGCACCATCCTGGCACAGGCCTGCGCCGCCAGCGCCATGATCTTCGCCATGCACCAGATCAAGGTTTCGAGCCTGGTCTCGCACGGTACGGATGCCAGCTGGCATCGCGACTTCATGCGCCGTGTTTGCGACGAGCAGATGCTGCTCGGCTCGGCGACCACAGAAGGTGGCATCGGCGGAAACCTGCGCAATTCGATCTGCGCCATTGAGGTCGATGGCGATATCTGCCGACTGGAAAAGGATGCGACAGTCATTTCCTACGGCAAACATGCCGATGCGATCCTGATCACATCGCGCGCCCACAAGGATGCCCCGCCCAGCGACCAGGTCATGACCGTCTTCCTCAAGGATCAGTATAGCCTTGAGCAGACCCATGTCTGGGATACGATGGGCATGCGCGGCACCTGTTCCGACGGCTTCATTTTCAAGGGCGAGGCACCAGCCGTCCAAATCCTGCCGAAACCCTTTGCCGAGATCGCCGCCCAGTCGATGCTGGCAAGCTCGCATCTGCTCTGGAGCGCCCTCTGGTACGGCATCGCCGTCGACGCCTTCACCAAGGCCCAGACCTTCGTGCGCGCGGCTGCCCGCAAAGCACCCGGAACGCAACCGCCAGGGCTCGTGCAACTGGCGGAAATGTCGAGCCAGCTTCAGGTGATCCGCTCAAACATCCTTCAGGGTCTCGCATCCTACGAGACCGCACTCGCAGACCACGACCGGCTGTCCTCGATGGCTTTTGCCGTCGCGATGAACAACGTGAAGATTGCCTCCTCCGAGATGATCCTGCCCGTTATCAACCAGGCGCTCCGGATCTGCGGCATCATGGGGTACAAGAACGGTACGCCGTTCAGCCTGGGCCGCCACCTGCGCGACGCACACTCCGCCGAACTGATGATTTCCAACGATCGCATCCTCGGCAATACGTCGACAATGCTGCTCGTCCACAAACAAGAAACCGGACTTTTGGGGTAAACGGACATGGATATGCAGGTAAGCTTTCTGGACCGTCTCTTCGAGAGCGGCCTTCTGATCGAAACCGGCGTCGACGGCCTTTATGGTCGCAGCGGCCAGTTTGAGGACGTGATTGCAGCCTTTGAGCGGCTCATCGATCGCATTGGCGGCGCCGACGGTGCGGAGGCGATCCGCTTTCCGCCCGGCATGAACGTCGCCTACTTCGAGAAAAGCGGCTACATGAAGAGCTTCCCGCAGCTCGCCGGTACCGTGCATTCTTTTTGCGGCAACGACCACGACCACATGAGCCTCCTCCAGTGCATGGAAGAGGGCAAGGACTGGACGAAGGAGCAAAAGGCGACGGATATCGCGCTGACGCCAGCCGCCTGCTATCCGCTCTATCCAACGGTGGCCAAGCGCGGCCCGATTTCGAACAAGGGCGGTCTCTACGACCTGCAATCCTATTGCTTCCGCCACGAGCCGTCGAAAGATCCAGCCCGCCAGCAGTTGTTCCGCATGCGCGAATATGTCTGCATGGGCACCGAGGCCCATGTCACCACCTTCCGCCAGACCTGGATGGATCGCGGTGTCGAGATGATGAAGTCGATCGGCCTCGACGTTGAAATCGATGTGGCGAACGACCCCTTCTTCGGCCGCGCCGGTCGCTTGCTCGCCAACAACCAGCGCGACCAGAACCTGAAGTTCGAGCTGCTCATTCCTGTCACCTCGCAGGCCAACAAGACGGCCTGCATGAGCTTCAACTATCACCAGGACGCCTTCGGCCAAAAATGGGGTCTGAACCTTGAAGACGGTTCTGTCGCCCATACCGCCTGCGTCGGTTTCGGCCTGGAGCGCATCGCACTTGCCCTCTTCGCCAAACATGGCCTCGATGTCGCCGTCTGGCCCGATGCCGTCCGCAAGACGCTCTGGGGCTGATCACGTGACGACATCCGTCTTTCCCGGCCTTGATCCGGCCCGGTACCAACCCCATGCGCTGCATTCAAGCGAGCGCATGTGGCCGGAGACCAATTGCTACGTCGATCTCTGGATCGAAGTTCTCTCCGCCCAGGGCTCGCACCCGGAAGCCATGCTTGGCTTCACGCTGACCCAGGATTTCGAGGGCGACCAGTTCACCTTCTTCAAGGTACCGCTGGAGGATCTGGAAGCGCTTTACGGCATCCGCGCCACGGAACTTGCGATCTTCGACAGCGTCGAGGCGCATGTTCAGGCGCAAATCGGGCGCGGCCGTCTCTGCCTCGTCGAGATGGACAGCTTCTTCATGCCCGACACCCGCGGTGTCGGCTATCGTCAGGACCACGGCAAGACCACGGTTGGCATCAACCGACTGGATATGGCAGGCCGCGTGATGGACTATTTCCACAATGGCGGCTTCTTCCGGCTCGAGGGCGAGGATTTCGACGGCGTCTTCCAACTGGATGCACCTGAGGGTGCCCTGCCCTTTCTGCCCTACACCGAATTTGCCAAGTTCCCGGTTGAGCCGACGTCACTGGGTCACCAGCGCGATGTCGCCCACCGGCTCCTGAAGCAGCATTTCGCCCGGCACCCGGACGCCAATCCGATCGCCGCCTTCGCCAAGGAATTCCCGGCGCAGGTCGAGGCAGTAGCCGAACGCCCCTTCGGCTACTTCCACAAATATGCCTTCAACACGCTTCGACAGTTCGGCGCGAATTTCGAGCTTCTGGCGAGCCACCTCGCCTGGCTGGATACGGCCGCCCATGCTAATGCGATGAAAGCCGCCCTTGCGATCTCGGAAAATGCCAAAAGCGTCCAGTTCCAGCTGGCGCGCGCCGTAACCCGGAAGAAATTCGATGCGCTAGGCCAAGCCCTTGATCCCGCCATTGCCGGCTGGGATCGGCTGATGGATGATCTGAAGCCCCACTTGGCTTGAAAGGACGCACATGACCACGAGGATCTATCTCGGAGCGGACATCCGCCCGCTCGAGCATGGATGGACACTCCTGGTCACCGAACCCGGTCGCCACCAAACGCCTTCCGACGTCCACCGGCCCGCCGCCCGCATTCCGGCATCAGTTCCCGGCACGGTTGCCGGAGCATTGACGGATGCCGGACTGTTCGACCCGGCCGCCCCGTCGCCGCTGCATGACAAGGACATCTGGTATTTCCGATCGCTGGAAGGTGAAGCTTCGGGACCTGCCGTGCTGCGCTTCGAAGGGCTGGCAACGCTCGCCGAGATCTACATCAACGGAAACCTCATGCTGACGAGCGACAGCATGTTCGAGAGCCACGACCTGTCGGTGGATCTCACTGGCGACGACGATCTGGCAATCTGTTTCCGCGCCCTTCAACCGCGCCTTGATGCCAAAGGTCCGCGCGCGCGCTGGCGGCCGCAGATGATGGATCACCAGGGATTGCGGCTTGTGCGAACGAGCCTGCTCGGCCGCATGCCCGGCTGGTGCCCATCGATCCATCCGACAGGCCCCTACCGCCCGATCCTCTTGATCCGCCCCGGTCGTGATACGATCGGCGAACTCCATATCCAGACCGATTTCGATGAGGCCGGCACCGGGCTCCTCTCGGTTCGCCTTCAAGCCGAGCCAGGCCGTAGCGTCGTCCTGCGTTGCGCGGGCGTCGCCGCAGAACTGGAAGCCGGATCCGATGGCGCGATCAACGCCTCGATGCGACTGCCCGGGATCGAGCCCTGGTGGCCGCGAACCCACGGCAATCCGACCCTGCATGAACTCGATCTCATCCTTGACGGCCAGGTTCACCCCCTTGGTCTCGTCGGGTTCCGCCGCATCGACATTGACCGTGGAGATGACGGCAAAAGCTTCGGGCTTCGCGTCAACGGCACCCCCGTTTTCTGCCGCGGTGCCGTCTGGACCAATGCCGATATCCTGCGCCTCCCCGGATCCGCCGAAGCCTATGCGCCTTGGCTGATGAAGGCAGCCGAGGCCAATATGAACATGATCCGCATCGGCGGAACCATGACCTATGAGAGCCGCGAATTCTTCAGCCTGTGCGACCAGCTTGGTCTGTTGATCTGGCAAGATCTGATGTTCGCCAATTACGACTATCCCTTCGCCGACGCGGATTTTGCGGCACAAGCCCAAAGCGAGGCCGAAACTCTCCTTGCACAATTGCAGGGACATCCCTCGCTTGCAGTCATCTCTGGGGGAAGCGAAGTTTTCCAGCAGGGTGCCATGCTCGGCCTTCCACAGAAGAGCTGGAACGGGGACTTCTTCAACTCCACCCTGGCCGAGATTGCTAAGACCGGTCGTCCCGATTGCGCTTACGTCCCCAATTCACCCTTCGGCGGCGCCATGCCTTTTGCCCCGAATGCGGGCGTCACGCATTACTATGGCGTCGGCGCCTATCAGCAACCGCTGGAGGATGCCCGCCGTGCCGAGGTGCGTTTTGCCGCCGAATGCCTAGCCTTTGCCCATGTGCCACAGCAGGCAACGCTTGACCAACATCTTCCCGTTCCACCCGTCCATGATCCACGCTGGAAGGCCCGCGTGCCGCGTGATCGCTCCGCCTCCTGGGATTTCGAGGATATCAGGGACCACTACCTGCAGGATCTCTACGGCGTCGATCCGGCAAGGTTACGTCGTGAAGATCCGGCGCGTTATCTCGATTTCTCCCGCGCGGTGACAGCCGAGGTTATCAGCGAAACCTACGGCGAATGGCGGCGCGAGGGATCGACCTGCAAGGGTGCACTTGTGTGGACCCTGCAAGATCTGGAAGCTGGACCGGGCTGGGGTGTGATTGACGCAACGGGCGAGCCGAAGCCGGTCTGGTATGGCCTGAAGCGCGCCTTCCGTCCGGTTCAGGTGATCCTGACCAATGAAGGCACCAATGGCCTCGCGATCCATCTCGTCAATGACACCCAGGCGACCGTCGAAGCAACGCTGGATCTGGCCTGCCTGAGAAATGGCCGCCAGCCGTCCGCACGCGGCAGAGCCGCCGTAACGCTGAAGCCGCACTCGGTCGAAACGCTCCCGGCAACGGATGTCTTCGGCGCCTTTTTCGACACCACCTACGCCTTCCGATTCGGCCCGCCCTCGCATGACGTGACCGTGGCTTCGCTTCTAAGCACAGACGGGACGATGCTGTCCGAGGCGTTTCATTTCCCGCTTGGCAGGCGAGAAGCGCTGCATCGGCCGCAATTTGAGCATCGACTGGAACAGCGCGAAGGCGTCTGGTGTCTCGATATCCGCAGCGACACCCTTGCCCAGTCCATCCATGTCGATTGCGAAGACTATCGTTCCGACGACGACTGGTTCCATCTGGCGCCGGGTGTTTGGAAGACGGTTCGGCTCATCGCACGCGGCACGCCTGGCGCCGCGCCTCGCGGCTCCCTGCGCAGCCTTGGCGGTCATAACTCTTACGGCTTTTCCTGAACCACGGCCTGAGATTTTGCCGAAACACGGGCCGCCAGATCAATGAGCGCATCCCGATAGGCGTCGCGGGCAAAGGCAGGGCTCAGATTGTGATCCGCGCCAGCCAGGATTGTCAGCCGCATGTCGCCAAAGCTTCGAAGACCACGGCCATCGGCGCCGAAAAGTGACGCAAAATGCTCGAAGCCGACATCACCTTCGCTATAGATGAGATCGACGCTGACATTTCGCGCACCAAGCGTCCGAAAGGCGTTCAGGATCGATCGGCGGCGCGGGGCAATACCGGGCAGTCGCCCGAGAAGGGGTAAGCTGAGCCGCCAGATCCGCCCGGCGATCGCCAGCACGATGTTCTTGAGGGCCGCGGCGATATCCACCTCACCGCGCAGCAGGCGTTTGAAGGTACCACCCTGCAGCAGCCGGCTGCCATAGTCATCCAGCGAACGCGGCGCGCCCTGCAACGCAACATCGACGTCCAGGGTAGGGTCCCATTCGAAGACGTAAGGGTTGACTGCGATCAACCCGTCGATCCGGCTGTCTGCGACCGCTGACCGGAAGGCGAGATAGGCACCACTGCATCGACCGGCCACGATTACGGGCCCATCATGCAAGGTCCGAAGGACGTCAAGCGCCTCACTCACATCGATCAACTGGTGATCATCATAAAGCACCTGTTTCGGCGCGCCCGGCCGGGGCGGACTGTCTGCGACACTCGCACCATCGAACCGAAGCGAAGCAATGCCGGCAGCCGCCAGCTCCCGAGCCAGGGTGACCGAAGAGCGCCCCCATCCAGCGTGGCGATCATAGGCAGTGCCCAGAAGCAGAACGGCCGCAGATGGCCTAGGCTTTGCAGGCTGGCAGAAGGCGCCCTGCAAACCCGATCCGAACGTGATCGGACGTTCGGAAAAGTTCGACCCAACCAGAAGGCAGGGTGCCGGATCCATAGATGTGCGTGGTTGCGCACCCGTCTCTTCCCGCACAAAACCAAACAGCCACTCGACGAGATCGTCGATCAAAGGATCAGGCAACCGGGAAATGGCAGGGTTCGCCACGAAGGAATCATAGCCGGCATAGACTGTCCGCGTCAGGGCCGCCCCCAAGGCCGCCAGTCCATCCGCGATCCCCGCTTCCGCTGCCCGTTCTGGCCGGGAAGCAACGAAGGCATGGCTGAGCGAAGGCAAGGAAGCCTCCACGAGGGTCAAAGTCTTGAGGTCCGCAGCGACCCCTTGCGGCAGGATATGCCCACCGATCGACGGCCGGTCCGTGATCCTATACGCCTCGGCAAGTCCGAGACCCTCATCCACCATCCGCGACCAGATTTGTAACTCCCGCAGATAGGCACGACCGGAGGTCACGGGCGCAAGGCAGGCGACGGCATCAACCGCGTCCATTCGCCCCGCCATGCGCAGAGCGAGCGTGGCCCCGAGACCATGACCGACGAGAATGATCCGCCTGCATCGTGAAAGAGCACAAAGCGCATCGGCAGCAGCGACAATCGTTTTTTCCCAGAGGTCGAGGTCGACAGAGCCTTGCGGACCGTCCAGTGCATCCCCGGTGCCAGGATGGTCGAAGCGCAGACTGGGCAATCCAATCACGGCAATCCGCTCGGCCGTGATCCGCCAGAGTTTGCGCAGACACATGTCCTCAAGCCCGAACGGGCTGACGAACAGAACTGCGGCATCCGAATGCAAAGCACCGGTCGGCTGAAAAAGACCAACCGTATCGGCAAAGGTTACTGGCTGCACTACCGGTTGGTCGACCACCTCAGCCCTCATCAGCATTGAAGATCGTATCGACCACTTGCTTCCACGTCCGGATCGAGGAGGTGTCGATGGCCAGATGATCCATGGCTTTTGCCTTTTCGAAGGCAGCGCATACGCTTCCCGGATCAGCGGGATCATAGGCACAGACATGGTCACGGCCGGCGGCGGCGAAACGCGGTGCGACAATCGGCAGATGGCAGTAGCTGTACTGGATCATCTTCAGGCTCGACTGGCTGAGATAGTCGGCGCCATCGCCCTCGCGATAGGGCGCCAGGCCCACATCGGCATGTTTGATAAAGGGCACGATGATATCGAAAGGCACTTCCCCGTGCACGACGATGTTCGGCAAGCGTTCCAGCGGCAGTGCCTTCTTGCCGAAGAGATGGAAGGTCCAGTCATGATTGGCCCGCGCCAGAACATCGATGACATCTGCATCGAACTTCATGTCCCCGACGCTGACCGCTTGTCGAGGACCCGCATAGGGGTTGGAAACCGCGCGGTCGAAGGCATCCTTGCTAATACCGTGCGGCAGGAAAATCACGGGCGCGTCTGCGGGAAAATCGGACCGCATCGCCTCCGCCATGATCCGAACGCTGTCATAGAGCCCGATGGTCGCCGCCAATTGTTTGCCTACACAGGGATGGGTGCCGATCGTCTCCAGCCGGTCCGCCGCATGATAGATGAACCGGGCTTCAGGAGCGAAGCGCCGCAACCTACGGGTCAGAAGCGGTGACGGACCGCTTTCCACCACAACATGCGTATAGTTCGGCAAGCGATCGAGCACGGCTCTGGGTAAAAACTGCGGGTAGGCACAGTAGAGAGGCATGACGAGCGCATTCAACAAGCGATTGCGCAGATTGACCGGATGATAGGGCGCAATCCAGATGAATTGCTCCAACCGCTCGCGAAAGGTCTCCCAGCGATTGGCCGGATGACGCATAGCCTGCTCGTAGCGGCCATCCTTGATGAAGCGGCTGATCGGACTGAGGCGGCAGACGAGAAAGTCGACGTGGTCGCCATCCTCCAGCAACTGTTCCGCCATGAAATGCAGATCGACACGCCGGGGGGAGTCGGCGAAATGCTGGCCAGTCACGATCAGGACGCGGTTCTTGCCCTTTGTCATCCGGCTCTCCCCGATCTGCGGCCCGACAGGATATGCCGATAAAGATCGATATGTCGGTCGCAGACGCCGCCCCAGTCATGTTGGCTTGCCGCAAGCATCATCTCTTCCCGCATAGCCGGCTTGTCCAGCAGCATGGCGAAAGCCTGCTCGACCTTGGCCGCCGCCACCTGCGGATGCGCGAAGTCTGTAAGCCCGACCCCGGCATGACTGTCTGCCAGAACGCGGTAGGCCGCATTGTCGTGGAGGACAGGAAGAAGCCCGGCACTCATGGCTTCAACGGCAACCAGCCCAAAGCCTTCATAGTCGGACGCAGACACGAAAACCGAGCATTCGCCGAGCACCTTGCGCACCTCTTCATCCGTGACGCCTACATGCAAGGTCACGGCACCGCCGAGACGACGCGTCGCGATTTCCCGCTCAAGATCGCGGGACGAGAGATCCGATGGCGAGCCGATGATATCGAGCCGCCAGTCGGGCGCGCTCGATCTGAGCTGAACAAGCATGTCGAGCAGGCGCTCAAGGCGCTTGTTGACCGAGAACCGCCCGATCGTCACGAGCCGTCGAACGGGTACGGTCGACGACAAACCGGCAAACTTGCCGATATCGACACCGTTTTCGATCAGCCGGGTCCGCGAGCCGGTAATCGGCAGGAAGCGATCACGATCAGACTGGCTGCAACAGATCACGGCATCATAGGCGAGCCCGGAAAGACGCGTGGCAGTCTGAAACCAGATCTTTTTCAGGAGCGCATGCTTCTGGGTATGGAAAAAGCCGCCATGCGTGGTCGCGACCAGCGGCTTGCCATGCAAGACACGTGTCCATGCCAGGGCATCATAGAAGAAGTCGATCCCGTGGACATGCACTAGGTCGGCGTCGCGGACATGGCTGAAGACGGAGGGAGCGATCGGATAACGGCTGCTGCCCCGCCAGGGAATACGCACCACATCGACGCCATCAATGATGTCCCGCGGTGAGAGCGTATTGTCCGGATCCCGAAACAATCGATCGAGCGTCACGGCCCGGACGCGCCAGCCCTTCGCGAGAAGCGAGCGACTGAGGTTTGCGACGACATCCTCCAGCCCACCGCGGCTCGGCGTGTATTGGCGGACAATCTGCACCACCAGCGGCGCGCGCTCATCGCTTCGGCGATTGTCGATCTGGGCCCTCGTCATGATCCTGTTCCGTCGCCTGCTATCTAAATTCCTGGCCCGAAAACCTCTCTCGGACATACCCGCAAACGGTTAAGACCGGGTTCCCTGTTGGTTATGACCTCCGCGTTCAGCAATGATTAACCATGGTTTGAAAGGATAAGGCGAGGTCAGATCTCCGCCCTGCAGTCTTCGCGGCACGAGGCCGCGGCAGGCCATCATCGAACAAGCTCCCGAGAAAGCGTTCCGGACAGGGAAATGAACATCGACATTTTTCAGCTACCGGAGATCCTGGCACGCCGCTTCCGGCTGGTCATGATCATTGCCGTCTTGTGCATCGTGGTGGCGCTCGGACTTGTGTTGCGCATGACGCCGACCTTCACCTCCTCCGCCGAATTGCTGCTCGACCCGAACGGGCTTGCCAGCGAGGCCCTCGACTTGAAGGGCACACCCGCGACGACGCGGCAGGACCAGCCGAACATCGACAGCCAGATTTTCGTGATGCAGTCGAGCAATGTCATGCGCGCCGTAGTCGAACGCCTCAGCCTCGCGGACGACCTCGCATTGGTTCCGCGATCAGCCGTAGACAAGCAAGCCGCAGCCGTCGAGGCGCTGAAGACCAAGGTCAAAGTGGAACGCCAGGGGCAGTCCCTCGTCTTCACCATCGCAGCTGAGCATCCGGACGCCAAGCGGGCGGCCGATATCGCCAATGCCGTCGCCGAGATTTATCTGCAGCAACTCGACCAATCCCGGTCCGACGCGGCCCGCCGCGCCAGCACCACGTTTCAGATCCAGGCAAGCGAGCTGCGCGACAGGGTGCTGAAAGCTGAACTCGCCGTCGAACAGTTCAAGTCGGAAAACGGCCTGGCCACCACCGGCCAGCAAGGGCTGGTCATCGAGCAGCAGGTCGCCGGTCTTAGCGAACAGCTGACGGCAGCGCGCGTTGCTGAAGAACAGGCCCAGACCGCCTATGATCAGGTCCGCAACCTGACCGTTGCCTCCCTTGAAGGCGGTGCTACGCCGGAAGTCCTGCAATCCACCACCATCGGCCTCCTGCGTGATCGCTATGCCGTGCTCGTCGATCGCCGCACCCAGCTCGCCACCAATCTCGGCGCCAATCACCCGCAATTGCGGGCGATCAATTCCCAGGTCGCTAACATGCAGCAGGCGATCCAGGGCGAGCTAGACCGCATCCGTCAGTCGATGAAGGTGAGCTATGACCGCGCGGCTGCAAACACAAAGGCGCTCACCCAGCGCCTGGACAGCCTGACCGCGACAAGCTTTGACAGCGGTGCAGCGCAGATCCGCATGCGCCAGCTTGAAAACGAGGCTGATGCGGTCCGCACCCTCTACAAGACCTTTCTCAATCGCGCCGAGGAACTGGGGCAGCAGCAGACTGTCAACACCGACAATTCGCGCATCATCACAGCCGCAACACCGCTGCCGAAATCATCGGCCAAACTGAAGATCCTGATCCTGATCGCCGCAGCCCTCTTCGGCACCATTGCCGGCGCCTGCCTCGCTGTATTGAGCGAAATCCTCGTGGGGAACCGCACCGAAGAAAAGGCGACCACGTCTGATCACGACTTGCCGATCATCGCCACGCTCAAGTTCGACGCTGCCAAGCCGAAGGGGATATGGCAGCGCCTCTCCGCGATCGGAACAAGCGGTGAGCCCGAGAACGCTACCGACGGCTCTCAGGACATTCACGAGGCCGCCCGTCGCATTCTGGCCGAGATCGAGGTCCAGCGCCCTTACAATCTGATGTTCACCAAGACCGGCGACATCGTCACTGCAGCCGGAATCACCACCGATCTCGTCCAGGCCTTCACCGAGGAAGGCGAATATGTTGCCTATGCTTCGGGACCGTTGGCAGCTCGCCGCCCGAAAGCCCCACGGCGTGCCGGTCGACCAAGCGTCAACGCAGTCCTGGCAAGGGACGAACACCTGGACCTGCCGCTCTCAAACCTTCTGCACTACGACATGCTGGACGCAGCCAAGCCGGCATCGCCCGCGCCCACAAGCCGCAAGCCCAAGGTTTCAGCCTTCGCACCGAGGGAGGCCCGACGGGAGGGCGACCTGATCGTGATCAACGCCTGCGGCACTGACATCACCCAACATCTGCCGGAACTCTCCGACGAAGCCGATGCAATTGCCATCATCATCAGGCATACGGATCTCCGTTCGAAGAGCCTGTCGGCGCACCTCGCCGCATTCGGCGACAATCTCGACAAGGTCATCGGCTTGGTCGTGGTGGAGTCAGACTGATGCCGCGCGCTGCTCGCCCGGAGGCATGGCGGCGACTTAACCCTTCACCCGTGCCGACCAGCAGCGAAGGCGTCCTCACCGGGGGCCAGACCGACAGTGGTTGGCGCGGCCAGGTCGCAACATTCGCTGTCCTCGGCGGCACAACCTTCAATCTCTTCCTCTGCTTCGTTCAGACCCGGATCATGGGCGTCAGCGACGCCCATGTGATGCTGGCCGAACTGATCTTGATCGCCTCGGCCTTTCTTGCGGCCCTGTCCCGCCGCGTTGACATGTATCTGCTCTCCGCGCTGTTCATCAGCTACATGATCCTGCTGTTTGCCCTGCGCGGTGCAATCGACCTCAAGGCCCTGCGTGACATTCTGATCCCGATCGCCTTCTACTTCCTCGGCAGCGCGGTCCAGAATGCCCGCCTTGCCGATCGACTAGTGACAATCACGATCCTTATCGCGCTTGTCGTAGGGCTGTTCGAATATCTCTTTCTCGAGACCTACCTCGATTACTTCAACGTTCTCGGTTACTTCATTTCACGCGGCACCGTGACGCTTGAGGAGAGTTTCGGGGCAACACGCGGCCTGTTCATCAGCGGACTTCGCCCTGAACCGAGGACACTCCTGCCTTTTCTCGGCCAGCATCGTGTCTCCGGCGTTTTCCTGGAACCCGTCTCCGCCGGCAATTTTGGAGCGATCATCTATGCCTGGGCGCTGTTTCGCCCGGCCATGCGCCTGCGTTACTTCGTGATTGCAGCTGCCTTGACCACGATCGTGCTCGCCGATGCCCGATTCGGCTTCTTCACCTGCATCCTCGTCACGCTGATGCTGCCCTTCTACCGTCTGGTACCAAGGCTGGTCTGGGCCATCATGCCCTTCCTGATGCTGACATCAGTCGCCGTCTATGGTCTCGCGACCGGCGCAGATGGCGGTGCGAACGATATTGCCGGCCGCTTCTCCGTCACAGCCACCCTGCTGACGAAGCTCGATTTCGCCGTCATCATCGGCGCGCAGACAACCGACCAGTTCACCGCCGATTCCGGCCTTGCCTATACGCTGACAAAATTCGGCATTGTCGGCTTCGTGTTTCTATGGGCCGCGTTCGCCTATGCGCCCATCAAGGACAGGCGGGCCTGGACGTTTCATTCCATGGTGATGATTTATCTTCTGCTGCTCATGCTGATCAGCAACTCGTTCTTCTCGATCAAAACCGCAGCCCTCGTCTGGTTCCTCGTCGGCACGGCAGGCGCTGTCGACTGGTCACGGCTCTCAGGAGAACAAACTCGACCAAAGCCAAGCAACTCGCTCAGCGTTCCAAGGCGGGGCAGGTCGCAGCAGCTTCGGAAAAATCTTTGAGCGCTCTTGAGAGTCCGCGCAATTGCGGGCGGTCACCGGCCACGGTCGGCTGAATGTTCAGCGCTTCCTCTTCCGGCCACCAGTCACCCCCTGCCCAGTAGGCCCAGCCGACCCAGACGTCGCGCCCCCGCTCCATCACGGTCACCATATCTTCGAGTGCATCGACGCAGGCTTCATCCTTCGGCACGCCGAACTCGCCGAGATAGCCTCGCTTGCCGTTTTCGCGCAGCCAGCGGGTGAACTGATCAATGGCCGCAACGGCATCCTTTGCACGGGAACAGCTGTCCTTGGTGCCGGAGAAATCCTCGTCGAAATACTGGTGAACTTCATAGGCCCAGAAATCGAGAGGATCGACGACGTCAAGCATGACCCTTCCATTCGCACCGCCATAATGTTCGCCCATCCAACTATGCGCACCGGACCAGGCATTGCCCGGTACGAGGATTAGATTGCGTGCGCCGGTCTCCCGGATGGCCGCAATCGCCGCATTACTGGCTTCGAGCCATTGCGAAGTCGGCATATCGAAGGGCTCATTCATCAGACCGAAGACGATACCCTCCTGATTGCCAAACTCGTCAGCGAGTTTGCGCCAGAGCGTGGCGAAGGCCTCAAACGGAACATCAGAACCAATGACGCCACCGCGGTAGCGGGCATAATTGTGTGGATCGAGAACGACGGTCAGGCCCTCCCGTCGCAACGCAGCGACCGTGTCCTTAAGCCGCGCGAACTCCTCCGCGTCAAAATCCTGATCGAGAGATGTCTGCAACCGGCTCCAGGCAAAGGGCAGGCGCACGGAATTGAAGCCCTTGGAGGCGAAATACGAGATCGTCTTTTCAGACGGGTAGATATAGGCAGTGCCATAGGCCCCGCCCTCTTCGCCAAATTCGGCACCGGCGAGGTTGACGCCGCGAAGGCAAGCTCCCGTGGCCGCCGATACCTGTTGCGTCGCCATGGCGAAGAGAAGTGCGGCTATGCCGATCCGGCCCCGCCATCCAGCCGCAGACCCTGCGCCGCGTCGCCCCAACCCGTTCACCATGCTGCCCCTCAAATGCCGGTCACGCTATTCAAACTATTGCCCCCCGGACAAAGGTCAATGCATCGGAGCCCCGTAAACGGACAGGTGAGCAAGGCTTCGAGATCAGGTGCACGGCGAGGATGCGTCGGTGGACGGCGCAATAGGGACGGAATTTTGCGCCGCCTCGCATAATCTCGCTGACACCAAAGGGGGCGGCTGATGGCTTTCGGACGCCCCTGAGATGCGATAGAGACACGCGGCCAGTTCCGCCGAGGAGAAGTATGTCGATGACGAGCTATGTTTTGACCGTATCCTGCAAGTCCACCCGCGGCATTGTCGCGGCGATCTCCGGCTATCTGGCCGCCGAGGGCTGCAACATTGTCGATAGCTCCCAGTTCGACGACCTCGACACCGGCCAGTTCTTCATGCGCGTCTCCTTCATTTCAGAGGATGGCGCAAGCCAGGCCAAGCTCGAAAAGGGCTTCACCACCGTTGCTGAAACCTTCGGCATGACCTGGAACCTGCATGACGCCGCCAAGCGCGAGAAGGTCCTGCTGATGGTCTCCCGCTTCGGCCACTGCCTCAATGACCTTCTCTATCGCTGGAAGATCGGGGCGCTGCCGATCGAGATCGTCGGCGTCGTCTCCAACCACTTCGACTATCAGAAGGTCGTCGTGAACCACGACATCCCCTTCCACCACATCCCGGTCACCAAGGCCAACAAGCCGGAAGCCGAAGCCCGGATCATGGACCTCGTCGAACAGACCGGCACCGAACTCATCGTGCTTGCCCGCTACATGCAGATCCTGTCGGATCAGATGTGCCAAAAGATGTCCGGCAAGATCATCAACATCCATCACTCCTTCCTGCCGTCGTTCAAGGGTGCAAACCCCTACAAGCAGGCCTTCGAGCGCGGCGTGAAGCTGATCGGTGCGACCGCCCACTACGTCACCGCCGATCTCGACGAAGGTCCGATCATCGAGCAGGACGTCGCCCGCATCACCCATGCCCAGTCGGCGGAGGATTACGTCTCGATCGGCCGCGATGTTGAAAGCCAGGTGCTGGCCCGTGCCATCCACGCGCACATCCATCACCGCACCTTCATCAACGGCAACCGCACGGTCGTCTTCCCCGCAAGCCCGGGCTCTTACGCCTCCGAGCGCATGGGGTGAGCATGCTCCCAGCATAGGGCGATTGCAGCCTTACGTTGGGATAGACGCGCCTCTCGGCTCTGATAAGGTTCATCCATGATTTTCTTGGGGGAACGATCATGGCCGATTCGGCTCTTCTCCAGCGCACGGAACTGGCACGACCAAATGTGACGATTGAGGATGCCAAGGGTATCCTCAGCGACTATTTCGGCTTGAACGGCAGCCTGCGGGAACTGGGAAGCCAACAGGACCGCAACTTCCTGATCGATGCGGGCAACGAGCGCTTCGTGCTCAAGGTGACGCGAGCCGAATATCCGCGTCACGAACTGGAAGCGCAGAACCAGGCCATGGATCATCTGTTCTCCATGGATCTCGGACTTCGCGTCCCCGAACCGATCGCCGCGCTAACAGGCGAATATGTTTTGCGCTTCGAAATCGACGGCGAGCACTACTGGCTGCGGGTTCTGACCTTCCTTGATGGCGAACCCCTGACCCGCCAGAAATACCTGTCACCCGAAGTCGTCGCTGCTTTTGGCGACGTCGGCGCGAAGATTGCGATTGGCCTGAAGGAGTTCCGTCATCACGGTCTTGATCGCACGCTGCAGTGGGATCTTCGCCGCGCAGGCCCGGTCGCCCTTCACCTCCTGAAATCGGTGAAGGATCAGAAGCAGCGGGACCGCATCGCAAAGGCGATGATCGTCGCAGTCAAACGAATCCAGCCGCTCGCCGCCGCCTTGCGGGTCCAGCCAATCCACCATGACATCACCGATGACAACATCGTTGCAAGACCGGATGCCAAGGGTCGACTGATGCCGGATGGCGTGATCGACTTCGGTGACGTGATGAACGGCTGGCTGGTCGCAGATCTGGCCGTGACCTGTGCCTCCCTGCTGCACCATGCCGACGGCGATCCCTTTTTCATCCTGCCGGCGATCCGCGCCTTCCATGCACGTTACCCCCTTGAAGAGGGGGAACTGAAGGCCCTTTGGCCGCTGGTCGTCGCCCGCGCCGGCATTCTCGTGGCGAGCAGCGAACAGCAGCTCTCGATCGATCCGGACAATGACTACGTGCTCGGCAATATCGGCCACGAACGCGAAATCTTCGAGCTGGCGACGTCCGTCCCCTTCTCGTTGATGGAGGCCGCGATCCTCGATGCAGCCGGCCACGCACTGCCAGAACCGGACCTGAGCCAAGCATCGGCCCTGCTGCCGGAGATCGCGCCGGAACGGCTTCGCTTCACCGATCTCAGCGTGCTCAGCCCCGCACTCGTGGCCGACAACTGGGCCGACCCTGAGATCGACTGGAAGCTTCTCGCCCGCGCAGCGATCGAGACCGGCGTCGCGTCCACCCGATATGGCGAATGCCGGCTGTCTTATACCAAGACCAGATCCGCACAGCCGCCAGCGACGTTTGCCCTTCATGTCGATGTCTGCCTGCCGGGCGGCACGCAAGCGGCCGCCCCGTTCGACGCGACGATCCTGCGAGACGGTCACCATCTGATTCTGTCCACACCGGACCTGTCCCTGCATCTCGACGGCATCGAGACGACCCTCGAAAACGGTGCGAAAATTGCAGCCGGCGATCCAATCGGCCATGTCGGCGGTGCACCCGGGGGCGTGGGTGGCCTGCGCATCCAGCTCTGCCGCGACCCTGACCTTGTCCCACCGCTCTTTGCCAAACCGCGGCAAAGCGAGGTTTGGCGGCGGATATGCCCTTCCCCGTCCCAGCTCCTTGGCATTGATGTCGATGCGCCCGCATCGGCAAGCGGAAAGTTGCTTGCGCGCCGTAAGGCAACATTCGCTGGTGCTCAGAAGAATTATTATGCCAATCCGCCACAAATAGAGCGCGGCTGGCGCGAGCATCTCTTCGACGTCGACGGTCGCGCCTATCTCGACATGGTCAATAACGTCACCATCCTCGGTCACGGCAATCCGAAGCTTGCAGAAGCCGTTGGCCGCCAATGGGCGCTTTTGAACACCAATTCACGCTTCCACTATGCAGCCGTCGCCGAATTTTCCGATCGCCTCGCAGCCCTCGCACCCGAAGGGCTCGACACCGTCTTCCTGGTCAATTCCGGCTCTGAAGCCGTCGACCTCGCCATTCGTCTGGCTTGGGCTCATACCGGCTCGCGTCATATGCTCAGCCTGCTCGAGGCCTATCACGGCTGGACGGTGGCCAGCGACGCCGTCTCCACCTCGATCGCCGACAATCCTCGCGCACTGGAAACGAGGCCTGACTGGGTCCACCCTGTCCTTTCACCCAACACCTATCGTGGCCGCTTCCGCGGGGACGACACCACAGACGCCTATGTCGCAGCCGTGGCCGAGAAGCTCGCAACCATCGAGGAGAGCGGCGCCGGGCTCGCGGGCTTCATTGCCGAGAGCGTCTATGGCAATGCCGGCGGCATCCCGCTGCCGTCAGGCTACCTCGATCAGGTCTATGCCATGGTCCGAGAACGCGGCGGGCTCTGCATCGCGGACGAAGTGCAGGTCGGCTATGGTCGCCTTGGCCATCATTTCTGGGGTTTCGAGCAGCAGGGCGTCGTGCCTGACATCATCACGGTCGCCAAGGGCATGGGCAATGGCCAGCCCCTCGGCGCTGTGATCACGCGACGCGAGATCGCTGACAATCTGGAGAGGGAAGGATACTTCTTCTCCTCTTCCGGCGGTAGCCCGGTCAGTTGTGTCGTTGGAATGACGGTCCTCGACATTATGCAGGAAGAGGGTTTGCAGGACAATGCGCGCGCAGTCGGCGATCATTTGAAAGCCCGGCTCGAAGCACTTGGCGAGCGTTTTTCCCTCGTGGGCGCAGTTCATGGCATGGGTCTCTATCTCGGCCTCGAATTTGTTCTCGACCGCAACACACTCGAACCCGCAACCCGGGAAACGGCTTCCATCTGTGACCGGCTCCTGGAGCTTGGCGTAATCATGCAGCCGACTGGCGATCACCTGAATGTGTTGAAAATCAAGCCGCCGCTCTGCCTGTCGCGTGACAGTGCGGACTTCTTCGTCGATATGCTCGAAAAAATACTGACTGAAGGATGGTGACCACTTCTCGCAGCTTGGAAAGTGGCGTGAGATGTGTCACCCCACGCCACCGATGACTTAAAGAACGTCTTTGCGCGATATGGCAAAGATCAAGTTTGGGTGTATTGAGACTGCGCTTTGCAGAAAGTTGCTCCCCTTCATGCGTCGGGGATCAAAGCCTTAAGGACATATGCATGCCCATTGCCTCGGGTTCGATCTCCGCCAACGCCCTGATTTTGGCAACCGCGCTCTTCATTTTCAAACAACTGGTCGCGGACTATTTCCTTCAGACCACTTGGATGGCCCTGGGCAAGGAAAAGCCCAAGGGGTGGCTTCCGCCGCTTGTCGCGCATGTGAGCGTGCATGCGGCTTGCACGCTCACGATCTGCCTGACACTGAGCCCCGCCCTGTTCTGGCTCGCCCTCGTCGATTTTGTTATCCACGGCACCATCGACCGCAGCAAGTCATTGATGCAATTGAGGCTGCAGCTGTCGCCTAATCAGGGCAAATACTGGTGGCTGCTGGGATCCGACCAGACATTGCATCACCTTACGCATCTGGCCTTCGCGGTCGCGATTGCCTCAAGCGTCATGACACCAGCCCTTTGAATTTACGAGGTTTTGGCAACTTCGCCGAGGATCCAGTCACGAAAAGCGACCAGCGGCGGATATGACGCCCGCTCCTTGGGACACGCCAGATAGTAACGCTGCTGGCTCGCCATTGGCTGATCTATTGCCGCCACGAGATCCCCTCGCTCCAGCTCGTCCCTGAACAGGAAAGTCGGCAAAAGCGCGACCCCGAGCCCTCCGATCGCCGCTTGTGATACGGTCGCAAACTGGTCGAACAACATTCCATGGACACTGCCGAATGGCACTTCGGCATGAGTGAACCAGCGCTCCCACGCATCTGGGCGTGTGGTCAGATGCAGGAGTGGCACCGACAGAAGATCGCCAGGTTCTGCAATTCGGTGGGCTGCCTTGAAGGCCGGGCTGCAGGCCGGAATCGTCTCCTCCTGCATCAGGAACATTAGCTCCGCACCGGGCCAGACGGCATCGCCGAAATGAATGGCCGCATCAATGGAATCCAGCCGAAAATCAAATGGCGCGATCCGGGTCACGAGATTGATGGTGATACCGGGATTGAGAGCAAGGAAATGTCCCAGCCGCGGTGCAAGCCAGCGCGCACCGAAAGTTGGCAGGATGGCAAGATTGAGTGTGCCACCATGGGGATTGGCACGCAGATTAAGCGATGCGCTCGAAATTCGCCGAAGCGCCTCCCGGATCTCCCGCGCATAGCCATCACCGGCGACAGTCAGGCGGATGGTCTGCCGCTCTCGCAGGAAGAGTTCGACACCCAGCTGGCTCTCCAGCGCCTTGATCTGACGGCTGACCGCACTCTGGGTCAAATCAAGTTCGCGCGCGGCCGCCGTAATACTGCCGGTGCGTGCCGCAGCCTCGAAGGCAGCCAGCAATGAAAGCGAGGGCAGGAAGCGGCGGGCGGGCAACATGGTCATACCCTCACGGAATGATCTCTTGAGAATTTATCGCTGGAATGGCGTAGAATGCTCTTCTAGGAATCGCAAGACTGTACCCAAGCGGAATGACATGCGGACATGCCGCAGATCGAACCGCACCGTCGCGGATGTGCTCCGCAATGGCCCTTTAACCTGCGGAACACACCATGCTCGATGATCCACGCTCTCACGGCCTTTGGGAAAAGACAGCACCAGCTGCTCCGGTAACAACGGCTCTGCAGGGCGACCATGCGACAGACGTCGTAATTGTCGGTGGTGGCTATACGGGTCTGTCCGCCGCCCTGCATCTCGCGGAAGCCGGTACACGCGTGATCCTGCTTGAAGCGAAGGAAATCGGCTTTGGCGGTGCGGGCCGCAATGTCGGGCTGATCAATGCCGGCATGTGGGTCATGCCCGACGACCTGCCCGGTGAACTTGGTCCGGTTTACGGCGAGCGCCTGCTGGATTTGCTCGGCAACGGGCCGCAAACCGTCAAGGATCTCATCGACCGCCACGGCATTGCATGCGAACTGGAACGGGCCGGCACACTGCATTGCGCTGTCGGCAAGTCCGGCCAGAAGGAAATCGAGGCACGCGCCGAACAGTGGCAGCGTCGCGGAGCACCGGTGGACCTGCTCGATGCAGCGGAGACCGAAGGCAAAATCGGGACGCGCACCTATGGAGGCAGCCTGCTCGATCGTCGAGCCGGCACCCTGCAGCCGCTTGCCTATGTCCGGGGCCTTGCCCATGCGGCCGCCAAAGCGGGCGCTACCCTCCACACAGAAAGCCCGGTAGACGCTTATGAGAAAACGGCAACAGGCTGGCGCGTGACAACGGGCGCGGGCAGTGTCATCGCGCAGTGGATCGTCGTTGCAACAGATGCTTACAGCGAAGGCCCGTTCAAGACCGTCCGCGAGGAACAGGTCCACCTTCCCTATTTCAATTTCGCCACGGCACCATTGAGCGACAACTTGCAGAAGTCGATCCTTGCCGAACGGCAGGGCTGCTGGGACACGAAGGAAGTGCTGACCTCCTTCCGCATGGACAAGGCCGGACGCATGGTCTTCGGCAGCGTCGGCGCCCTGCGCGGCACGGGCCTTCCCATTCATCGGGCCTGGGCGCGCCGCGCCCTGAAATCGGTTTTCCCGCAGATCGGCGATGTACCATTCGAATGCGAATGGTACGGCAAGATCGGCATGACCACCAACAACCTGCCGCGCTTCCATAAGTTCGCGCCCGGCGTCATCGGTTTCTCCGGTTATAACGGGCGTGGCATTGCCCCCGGCACTGTCTTCGGCAAAACGCTCGCCGCGCATATTCTGGGCCAGATCGCCGAGGACGCGTTGCCGCTACCGTTGACCGCGCCGGAAACCCCGCCCTTCCGCACGCTCAAGGAAGCATGGTACGAGACGGGCGCCCAGCTGGCACATCTGGCCGGCGCCCGGTTTTAAACAGACCAAAACCAGGAACACCTGACGGAAGGACCATCATGACCCTCGCCAATCTCAATTTTTCGGCGGAAACAGCAAAACTGATGGCAAGCTTCGGCGTCGATGCAAAGACGCTTGCAGGCGGCACGCTGTCGGTCCGCTCGCCCATCAATGGCGAAACCATCGCAGCCGTCACGGAAATATCCGCCGGGGACACTGCAAAGGCAATTGACGCAGCGCATCAGGCATTCCTCGAATGGCGCCTCGTACCTGCCCCGCAGCGCGGCGAACTGATCCGCCTTCTCGGCGAGGAACTGCGCGCCGCAAAGACCGAACTCGGCCGCCTCGTGTCGATCGAAGTCGGCAAGATCACCTCCGAGGGGCTTGGTGAAGTCCAGGAAATGATCGACATCTGCGACTTCGCGGTCGGCCTGTCGCGCCAGCTTTACGGTCTCACCATCGCCACCGAACGCGCCGAACACCGGATGATGGAGACCTGGCACCCGCTTGGCGTTACCGGCATCATCTCGGCCTTCAACTTCCCCGTCGCCGTTTGGTCGTGGAATGCAGCACTTGCCATGGTCTGCGGCAATCCAACTGTCTGGAAGCCTTCGGAAAAGACCCCACTGACCGCAATCGCTACCCAGGCCATCTTCGAGAAGGCGCTGAAGCGCTACAACGCGTCGGGCGGCAAGGCCCCGGCAAACCTCTCTACCCTCTTGATTGGCGGCCGCGACATTGGCGAGATCATGGTTGATCACCCGAAGGTGCCGCTGATTTCGGCAACCGGCTCGACGGCCATGGGTCGCGCTGTCGGTCCGCGTGTCGCTGCCCGCTTCGGCCGTTCGATTCTCGAACTCGGCGGCAACAACGCCGCCATCGTCTGCCCGTCGGCCGACCTTGACCTCACACTTCGCGGTGTTGCCTTCTCCGCCATGGGCACAGCCGGCCAGCGCTGCACGACCTTGCGCCGCCTCTTCGTGCACGAAAGCGTCTACGATACGCTGGTGCCGCGCCTGATCAAGGCTTACGCCTCCGTCACCATAGGCAATCCGCTACAAAACGGCACTCTCATTGGTCCCCTGATTGACAAGGGCTCTTATGAGCGCATGCAATCGGCCCTGACTGCGGCCAAGTCTATGGGCGGCACCGTCCATGGCGGCGACCGCGTCCATGCCAGCGATGCAGCTGAGGCATTTTACGTGCGTCCAGCACTCGTGGAGATGCCCGCGCAGTCCGGCCCGGTCGTTGACGAGACCTTCGCGCCGATCCTCTACGTCATCAAATACAGCGACTTCGATGCCGCACTTGCCATGAACAACGACGTCCCGCAGGGGCTGTCCTCGTCGATTTTCACTAATGACATCCGCGAGGCCGAAGCCTTCGTATCCGATCGCGGTTCCGACTGCGGCATCGCCAATGTCAATATCGGCCCCTCGGGTGCTGAAATCGGTGGCGCCTTCGGCGGTGAAAAGGAAACTGGTGGTGGCCGTGAATCGGGTTCCGACAGCTGGAAGGCCTATATGCGCCGCCAGACCAATACAGTGAACTACGGCCGCACCCTGCCACTGGCGCAGGGCGTGAAGTTCGACATCGAATAAACTGCCAAGGGCCGGTGTTTTCCACCGGCCCTTTTTTCTTCGACAAAGGTCGGGCACGGATCGACTGTTCATCGACGCCCGTTTCCGCGACACTGGCCTGACCAGCCCAATTTGCGGAAAGCGAAATGCAGTTCGACGACCAGTCCGCCACGATTGCCTTCCTATCGGACCCTGCCTCTTATACGGATGCAGAGGACGTCCAGGTTATCGAGACTCATATCTCGATCATCGCGCTCGCCGGGGATCGCGCCTACAAGCTCAAGCGTGCGGTAAAGCTGCCCTACGCCGATTTTTCGACCCTTGCCCTGCGCCTGAAATATTGCCGCGCTGAGGTCGAGTTGAACGGCCGGACCGCGCCGGAAATCTATCTTGGCGTGCGCTCCGTGATCCGGAGCAAGGACGGGACGCTGGCCTTCGCTGCAGATGACGCGGATGCTGATGTCATCGACTATGTCGTCGAGATGTCTCGCTTTTCGCAAGCCAAGCTGTTTGACCGGCTCGCCGAGCAGGGGCAGTTGAGCAAGCCGCTCATGGAAGAGACGGCCGAACGGATTGCCGACTTTCACAGCTCCGCCGAAATCCGCCACGAGGGCAGCGGCAGCGCCAATCTCGGTGCGGTGCTCGACATCAATGAAGCGGCCTTCGCCTCGGCTAACATCTTTCCAGCGAGACGTATCGCGTCACTGAACGCAGCTTTCCGCGCCGCCTGGAGCGCCGAGAGTGATCGCCTCGACCGTCGCGAAATGGAAGACGCCGTCCGGCTCTGCCACGGCGACCTTCATCTGAGGAACCTGTTCCTCGGCCCCCACGGTCCCCGCATGTTCGACTGTATCGATTTCAACGAAAAGCTCGCAGTCTCCGATGTTTTGTATGATCTCGCTTTTCTGCTGATGGATCTCTGGCACCGCGATCTCCCGGATTTTGCCAACATCGTCGTCAACCGTTACCTGGACCGCATGAATGACGAGGGCGGATTTGCCGCCCTGCCGCTGTTCATGGCCGTGCGTGCCGCCATCCGCGCACATGTCTCGGCCACCCGGATTTCACAGGCGAACGACCAGACGGTAGCATTGCTGACGGAGGCAGAAGCCTATGTCGATCTCGCAGAACGCCTATTGCGGCCCCAGACATCGATTCTTATTGCAATCGGCGGCTTGAGTGGGTCGGGCAAGTCAACGCTTGCCGAGGCTCTAGCGCCCAGGCTTGGGCAGGCACCGGGCGCAAGACTGCTCGAAAGTGATAGGATCCGTCGATCCTTCCTCGCGCTCCCGCGTGGGGTCAAGATGCCGCCGGAGGCCTATCTCCCTGATATGTCTGCTCGTGTTTATCAAAGCCTTTTCGACAAAGCGCAAATCATCGTCAGCTCTGGCGCATGCGCCGTGGTCAATGCGGTGTTCGACCGGGAGGGCGACAGGCGAGCCATCGAAGACGTGGCGAAGCGCAACGCCGTTCCATTTGTGGGTCTATGGCTAGATGTCGATACGCAGGTTCTGCGAGAGCGCCTTGAAGCCCGTCCAAAATTGGATTCGGATGCAACCGTCGAGATCCTCGACATGCAGATGCGGCGGGATCTGGGGCCCCTCGACTGGACCCATGTGCGCAACGATGCGACACCGGCCGAATTGCTCGCCCGGGTCCTCACTATGGTGCCCGCCTCGATCCGCCTCAACGGATATTGAAGCGAACCGGCGTGGTGATGGTCTTATTGACACCTGCAGGGGGTGCCGGAACCGGCGATGCCCGACGCACCATATCGAGAACCGCATTGTCGAGGGCCGTCGATCCCGACGAGCGCGACAGGGATACCGTCAAGACATTGCCGGAATCGTCGATCTTGAAACGAACATAGACAGTGCCCTCTTCGCGGTTACGACGCGCCTCTGGCGGGTACTTCTTCCGCCGCTCCAGATGCGATGCCAGCCGCGACTGCCATTTTGCCGGCGATACGCTGCTTCGGCCAGTGCTGTTGCTGGTCGCAGCAGCGGCATTCCGGTTGGACTGCGCGACCTGGGCTTCGGCCTTGCGAGCCGCCTGCGAAGCTTGCACCTGCACCTGCGGCTTCTGCTTCTTCACCACCTGCTTTTTCACCGGATCGGGCTTCTTTTCCGGCGCCGGCTTCGGCCGCATCATCGGCACGGGTACCTCGACATTTTCGAGCTGCGCCATCACCAGTTCCTCAATCGGATCCACGGTCTCGACCGGCTCGGGAAGCGGCTCAGGCTCGATCGGCAAGGGCTCGACGACGGGTTCCACAACCGGCTCGACGACTTCGGGTTCCGGTTCGGGTAACGGCTCTGGTGGCAGCGGTTCCGGCATGGGTTCCGGCGGAGGTTCCACAACCGGCTCGATGATCGGCTCGGCGGTTGCGGTCTTGACCTCCTCAGCATCGACCTCCTCGGTCGTCAACTCCGTTTCCTCGGTATTGACGGCCTCAGGCTCAGGCGCGAGTTCGATCATGATCGCCGGCGGCGGTCCACCATCGGCGATGACGACGTCAGGTTCCTGCAACAGCAGCGCCACAGCACCGGCATGAACGGCACCGATGATCACGAAGGCCGAAGTCCACAAGGCCCACTCACCGATTACACGGCCTGTCGAGCGGCGCTCGTCGAGCATGGTCATGGGGTGGGCTCCGTGGCAGAAGCAGGCTCCGCCGCACTCTGCGGCATGGGAAGTTGTTCCAGGCCCACAAGGGCGATCTTGAGATAGCCGGCATCGCGCAGCAGGTTCATGATCTCCATGAAGCTGCCATAGTCGACCGCCTTGTCGGCGCGCAGGAAGATCCGGGTCTCCTTGTTGGCCTGGGTCAAGCGATCCAGCGATGCACCAAGCTCTTCGCGCGCCACGGTGTCATTGCCCAGTGCAAGGCTCATATCGCCCTTGAGCGAAACATAAACCGGCTCATCCGGACGCTTGGCCGGCTGCGCGGTCGAGGCGGGCAGATCGATATTGACATCCACAGTCGACAACGGCGCTGCCACCATGAAGATGATCAAGAGCACCAGCATGACGTCGATGAATGGCGTCACATTGATTTCGTGGTTCTCGGATAGATCGTCGCCAGAACCGTTTTCGCGAATGCCGCCGGCCATGGTCTCACTCCGCCGCTTGTCTGACGTCCTTGCCGCCCGTGGCGAGCAAGGCGCTCTTGCGATAGTCCAGATCGCGGCTCACCAGCCGTTCGATCCCCGCACCGGCATCGGCAAGTAGCTGCCGGTAGCCGGTAACAGACCGCGCAAAAACGTTGTAGATGATGACGGCCGGAATGGCCGCGACGAGACCAATTGCCGTCGCCAGCAGCGCTTCCGCAATACCAGGCGCAACGACCGCAAGATTGGTCGTCTGCGTTTCGGCAATGCCGATGAACGAATTCATGATGCCCCAGACCGTGCCGAACAGACCGACGAAAGGCGCAGTAGAGCCAATGCTCGCCAGCACGCCGGTGCCCTTGGACATCTGGCGACCGGCACGAGCTTCGATGCGGCCAAGTGCCGAGGCCACACGCTCCTTGACCCCATCACCACCAACGCGATCAATGGCAGCATCGGAAGACAGCATTTCATGCTGGGCGGCACGGACCATTGAGGCAACCACGCCCGGCCGGTTCTCCAGCACAGACAGCGCGTCCTTCAGATGGCGCGCCTTGAGGATCGCCTTCAGTCCACGATTGGCGCGAGCCCGTGCGCCGAAAAGCTGCAGCGATTTGGCGACCCAGACGGTCCAGGTCACCAGGGAAGCGAATGCGAGCGACAGCATCACCGACTTCACGATCCAGTCGGCGGCCATGAACATGCCTTCGGGCGACAGGTCATGCGGGATGGTGTCTGCGGCATCCGTTGCGGGTGCGGTGCTAGCCGGCGCCGGTGTCGCGGGTGCTGCCGTTTCCAGGTTCGATGTCGGCGGCAAGGGCTCGGCCGGCGCGACCTGAACCTCAGCAGGAACAGTGCCCGCAGGAGCAGCCGAAGAAGACGGAGCAGCTGTGCTGTTCGTGTTCCCAGACGCCTGAGGTGCGGCCGCTCGCGGAGCAGCCTCTACCGGGGCTGGCGCCGTTGCAGGCGACAGAACCGGAGACGGCTGGGTCACCGCAGGTGCTGCCTGCGTCGCGGCAGACGGCGTCGGTGCGTCAGCGGGGAGAGTGCTGGCCTGAGGCACAACGGGCTGTGGCGCAGCCGGCGTGGTGGACACGTCTTGCGCCTGTACAGATGCTGCAAGCAGAAGCGCAATAAGCGTAAAACCGATGCGTTTCGATGAAGGTCCCGAATGGATGAGCGACATTGGGAGCTCCTTATAAATTCGTGCTGAGAGTAAACCGCCAGCCTTGCTGGCCTTGCATCTCCCTTAATAAACTTGACCCAGAGTGACAAGTAATATCCGAATCTAACCAGACATTTTCACGAAGCTTTCAACCGCGCGCCCCTTCGGGCGCCATTTTGGAGCCCTCGTAGAGACGCAACACGTCCGCCCGTCTGCAAAGCTCCGTGCCTGCGGTCATTACAGTTGCAGCGCCAGCAGCCTGTCCGAAACGGAAGGCGTCTGCCACGCTATGTCCTTCGGCAAGTGACCAGACCATGCCGGCAACGAAACTGTCTCCGGCACCGGTTGCCGAATTGACCGGCACGTCGATCGCCGCAAGCCGGACAATGCGATCAGCCGAAACGAGGATTGCACCATCGGCACCAAGCGTGACCGCGATATGCTCGGCAATTCCCTGCCGCACATAATCCTGAGCAACAGGACCAACCACATCATGCCCCAGTTTGCGGCCAACAAAACTCTCAAATTCGCCAAGACTGGGCTTGACCAAAAAGACCCTCGCCTTGGTCAGAACTTCCGTGAGCGCGTCGCCAGACGTGTCGAGAATAAACTTCGCGCCTCTCGCTTCCGCGAATGCAGCGAGCCGGACATAGGTATCGCTGGATACCCCGCGTGGCAGGCTGCCGCTGGCCACGACATAATCCGCATCGCTCCTCCGCACGGCCTCCATCAGCGGCTCCAGTTCCACATCCGTAACGAGCGGTCCCTCGGGTACGAAGCGATATTCGAGCCCGGTCGAGCTCTCGCGAACAGCATAGGCAACGCGGACCGGATCATGGATTGGAAAGGGACGCTCGACAATCGGCAAGGGCCGCAGCATGGCCTGAAGCAACTCGCCGGTGGCACCACCGGACAGGAACATCAACTCGCACTCAGCCCCAAGCTCCGCCAGCACGCGCGCGACATTCACGCCACCTCCCCCGGGAAACTGTTGCTGGTTATGGGTCCGGGTCTTGTGCGTATGACGCACCACCTCGGCTTCACTGGAAATATCGATGGCGGGATTGAGAGCGATGGTGAGAATTTTCTTCATCAAACGACCATTCTGCTAGACAGCGACAAACGTAATGAGAGCTAAAGCCGGTGGAACAAGCGTATCAAACAGGCTCGGAACCGAAAGGGCGTGGCTGATCCAACCCTGAAAGATGCCCCCCTGTCCCTGAACCCAACCTATGCCAGAGATGGTCTAACGGCATTGTGTTTCGACAAAGAGACACTATTTTTCGCTGAACAGTTCGAGGAAAGACCAACATGTATACCGGCATCGTCCAGACCGTCGCGCCCGTCACCGAAGTTACCCGCCATGACGGCTACACCACCTTTGCTATCGATCTGCCGGAAACCCTGCTCGATGATCTGAAGCTCGGTGCCAGCGTTTCGGTCGAGGGTGTCTGCCTGTCCGTGACATCGATGGCCGGCTCGACGGTCACCTTTGACGCCATGGATGCCACGCTTGATCGCACAAACCTGGGACGTCTCAAGGGAGGCAGCACTGTCAACATCGAGCGCTCGGCCAAGCCAACGGATGAAAACGGCGGCCATAACATTGCGGGCCACATCGCAACGACGGCAGAGATCGTTGCAGCCAAGTTCGAAATGCCGGGCGCCTTCATCCGGTTCAAGATGCCGGAAGAATGGTCGAAATACGTGTTCAAGCGCGGCTATCTGGCCGTGAACGGTGCGAGCCTCACCGTGGCGGAAGCGGAAGGGGACGAGTTCACCATCAACCTCATTCCGGAAACTTTGCGCCAGACGACGTTTGCCGACTATGCGGTCGGCGACGCAATCAACATTGAGGTCGATCACCAGACCATGGTGATGGTCGACGTGGTTGAACGCACACTCGAGCGCCTGATGGCGAAACGCAGCTGACCCTTAGTGATGCCTTGCACTGCCAAAGCCATTCTGACCGGGCGATAGAGCGTTGACGACCTTGCTGTAGTCTGCGGGTTTCGCCGTGCACAATTCGCGCGGAATGCCGTTGTCGGCGATCTCCTGGAACGTGGACCCCGAAACGACGCGGAAGGGAATTCCACGGACACGAAGTTTCTGAACAACAGGCGTAATCATGCCGTCCCGCACCTGAAAATCAAGAATGGCAGCCGAGACATGTTCGGTGTCGAGGATAATCAGCGCTTCCTCGACGCTCTCTGCGGTAATGACATTTACGCCGGCTCGTTCAGCGGCATCGGCTGCATCCATCGAGATGAAAAGATCGTCCTCAACGATGAGGATTGTGTCGATCGCAAGTGCTTTCTCAGTCCGCATGACAAATCTCCTTTGGCTGCTCAACGCCCGAGAGCGGACTTAGTTCGGCTTTGCCTAAAATTCAAAATATCATGGTAAACAGTGCGTTAACCGTGTCAGAGATGGAACATTGCGCCCCATGCGACCCGCATGCCCCGGAATGCCTCTCCCGCACAATGCACACGATGGAACAACCCGCCATCCGTAGCGTTTCGTGCACACCAACAGCCAAGGAGGGCTACAATGCAAATCATCGGGACAGAAGTGACCGAGACGTCGGGCACAGCAACCATCGTGGAATTTCGCGGGGATGGCGGTGAACGCATCGCCGTCACCATGGCGCAGGGCGAAGATCGGCTTGCCAGCGAGGACGCCGTGGCGAAGGCGCAGGTGATGCTCCTCCAGGCCGCGAGCTTTGGTACCTCGGCAGATCCGACCAATACGGAGTCTAGCGATGCCGTCGACAGCCTGCGTCAGGAGCAAGCGGATCAGGACAGCAGGAAAAGCGATCTGCAGGAAGGCCTCGAAGACACCTTCCCGGCCAGCGACCCGGTCTCCGCAACCTACACCTCGACGCCTGGCTCTGATCAGCGCCACTAACTAGGACGATCGGGAGGAAAATGAGCGAGGAAATATCCCACTTCAGCGCCGGAACCCATCTGGCGCTGACATCCATCGTGTTACGGCTCCTGCTTGCCATGGCTTGCGGCAGCGCAATCGGTTTCGAGCGAGAGTGGCGTAGCCACGCGGCAGGGCTGCGGACGCATATCCTTGTGTGTCTGTCGGCTGCGATCGTCGCCATTCTCACCATCGAGATCGCCCATCACGAAGCCTTCACCCGCAGCGAAGTCCGCCTCGACCCCATTCGCCTGATCGAAGCGGTCACTGCTGGCGTCGCCTTCCTGGCGGCCGGCATGATCGTCTTCACGAAAGGACAGGTCCGCGGCCTGACAACTGGAGCGGGCCTCTGGTTTGCCGGATCCATTGGCCTTGCCTGCGGCCTCGGATTTTGGACAATCGCGCTTATCGCGACCGGATTTGCGTTGACGGTTCTCTGGATCCTGCGGGGACTGGAAGGCAAGCTCTCGGGGAATGATGAGGGCTGAAAGCCCTCACCGCAATAAGCTTTGTCCTCCGTCGATCCAAAGTGGGCTGCCAGTCACATGGCTGGCTGCATCGGAAGCCAGAAATGCGATAGCCTCGGCGACCGCTTCGACGGAACCCGGCTCGCCGTCTGTCAGAGGGATATCGCCATTCGGGAACTCCACCGGCTCTTCGGCGCCGGCACGGTTTCGCACCGCCGTATTGTCTTCGATCTTCGTTTCGATCGCACCCGGGCACACCGCATTGATCCGGATCCGATGCTTGGCAAGCTCCACAGCCAGTTGCTGCACCATGGCAAGCTGCGCTGCTTTCGTGGCCGAATAGGCAGATGCTCCCGGCGTCGTGAATGTCCGGGTCCCATTGATCGAGGAGACGACGACGATGGCGCCTCCGTTCTCTTTCATCTGCCCTACGCCGAAATGCAGGGTCAGATAAGTGCCACGCAAATTGATCGCGACGGTCTGATCGAATTCGTCCGGCATCAATTCATCGATCGGAGCCCATGTTCCATTGATCCCCGCATTCGCAACAAGGATATCAAGGCCACCTGTCTGCGCGACGAAGCCTTCGAAAGCAGCCTGCATTTCATCTGCGCGGCTGACATCGGCAATCAAAACCATGCCGTCACGACCCAGAGCCCGGATCTCATCCAAAGTCTCCCGAAGTTCCCTTTCCGTCCGCCCAAGCAAGCCGACAAAGGCTCCCTCCGCCGCCAAACGGAGAGCGGCACCCTTGCCGATCCCGGAGCCTGCCCCGGTAACCAAGGCCTTTCGACCGTCAAAGTCGGATCGCGTCATGCCCTGTCTCCAACATGCTCAGGCTTGCCCTTGCGCTTGGTCGAAGCAAGCGCCTCCAGCTCTGCCTCGCTCATGGTTTTCTCCATGCTCCGCGACGCTCCTTTGAGCTTTCCTTTCGGAACCTCGCCGCGCTTGGCGGACAGAGCCGCCCCCGCCGCCTTTTGTTGCGCCTTTGACTTCGCCTTTGCCGGCATGACAGCCCTCCTGTCTGGTCTGATGATCAGACGAAAACCGGGCATGCGCTGGAAAGTTCCGAGCGCCGATATGGAACAAAGCAGGCAACCATGGATTACACAGCGCAACTCCATCTCCAGAGGTATCCATGGACATGACCCTTAAGCTCCACCCGGTCGAGGCAGGGCAATGGCATAAGCTTGGCGCGCACTATGATGGTGAAGGCACCAATTTCGCGCTCTTCTCGGCCCATGCCGAACGAGTGGAACTATGCCTGTTTGACGACACCGGCACGATCGAGACCGCCCGCATCGAACTTCCCGAATTTACCAATGAAGTCTGGCACGCCTACCTTCCCGGCATCGGCCCGGGTCAGCTCTACGGCTATAGGGTTCACGGTCCCTATGACCCCGCCAACGGCCATCGCTTTAACCCGAACAAACTCCTTCTCGACCCTTACGCGCGCGAAATCGTCGGAGATTTCCAGTGGTCGAACGCCCATTTCGGCTACGACCTCGACAGCGAGGAGAAGGATCTTTCCTTCAACGATCTCGACAGTGCGCCCGTCACGCCGAAATGCCGCGTCGTCGATACAGCCCTAAACCGGCAGACCAACGGCTTTAAGGGTACTGCCTGGCCGGATGCGATCATCTACGAGACGCATGTAAAGGGCTTTACCAAGCTCAATCCCGCGATCCCCGAGGATCTGCGCGGCACGTTCGAGGGCCTGGGACACAAGGCCGCCGTCGACTACGTCAAAAGCCTGGGCATCACCTCAATCGAACTTCTCCCCGTCCATGCCTTTCCCGATGATAGCCATCTCGTCGACAAGGAGCTGAAGAATTACTGGGGCTACAATTCGATCGGCTTCTTCGCCCCGGCAAGCCGCTATTACGGCCCCAAGGGACTGACCGGTTTCCGCGATATGGTACGCGCCTTTCATGATGCAGGTATCGAGGTGATCCTGGATGTGGTCTACAATCACACCGCCGAAGGAAACGAACTGGGGCCGACGCTGTCTCTAAAGGGCATCGATAACTTTTCCTACTACCGGACCCTTCCCGACAATCACCGCTATTACATCAACGACACCGGCACCGGGAACACGGTGAACACCTCTCATCCGCGCGTGCTGCAAATGGTCATGGACAGTCTGCGCTACTGGGCCGAGGAGATGGACGTCGACGGCTTCCGCTTTGACCTTGGCACGATCCTCGGGCGCGAGCCGGAAGGCTTCGACCAGCGCGGCGGCTTTTTCGATGCCGTCACCCAGGACCCGGTCCTGTCCAAGGTCAAGCTGATCGGCGAACCCTGGGATATCGGCCCCGGCGGGTATCAGGTCGGCGGCTTCCCGCCGGGTTGGGCAGAATGGAATGACAAATATCGGGATTCCACCCGTGACTATTGGTTGAACGGTGACAATTGCGCGCCGGATTTTGCCGCCCGCCTGCTCGGCTCTGGCGACATTTACGACCAGCGGGGACGCCGCCCCTGGGCCAGCGTCAACTTCATCACTGCTCATGACGGCTTCACGCTGAACGACCTCGTCAGCTACGACCAGAAGCACAATGACGCCAATGGCGAAGACAACAACGATGGCCACAACGACAATCGCAGCCATAACTACGGCCACGAAGGACCAACAGACGACGAAGGCATCAACGCATTGCGCGAACGCCAAAAGCGCAACTTCCTCGCCACGCTGTTCTTCTCGCATGGCACGCCGATGCTTTTGGCGGGGGACGAATTTGGTCGTTCGCAGATGGGCAACAATAACGGCTATTGCCAGGACAGCGAGATCAGCTGGCTGCACTGGGAAAACCTCCCCGCCACCTGCGAGGATCTGCGGGCATTCACCACGCGACTGATCACCCTCCGGCGGGACCAACCCTTGCTGCGCCGATCCAGCTGGCGCGACGGCACGATCATCGATTGGTACAATCTGCATGGTGGAGCGCAGCGCCCCGAACATTGGCTGGATGGCAATCCGCTAGCCCTGAAGCTTCGGCGCGAGGATCTCGAAGGCACCGACGGTGTGTGGCCGGAAGTCATGCTGATGTTCAATCCTGTCGATGACGACATCGACTTCGTCATGCCCAAGACCGGCGGCGGCGATTGGATCCTGGAACTCACGACGTCGGACGTAGAGCGCGCCGGTGACACCGTGAGCGAGGCCGCACCCTTCCACATGCAGGCGCGCTCGCTTGCCCTGTTCAGGCGGCGCTGACCTTATTCAGCGCTCCTGAACAGGCACCATGATCTCGAAATCAAACAACTGCCCGGCGATGGAAATGCGCCGGGCAGAAATCGTTACGCGAATTCTGTCCCCGCTCGCCGTGCTAACATCGGCATGTTCTCCGACATAGCCACCTTCCCGATCCAGGAGATCAAGCCGCCGCCCGCGCGCGTCGCCGTCCGTGACGATGCCCGTTGACAGCATTTCACTTCCCTGGATTTCCTCCCAGGTCCTGCCGACGAGGTCGAGGTAGGCCTGATTGACACGAATATAGCGCGACCGCGTTCCTCCGAGGGTCGAGACGCAGAGCGCACCCACGGATAAATCAAACAAGGCCTGCACAATGGGACCGGACATGGCGGCAACAACTGCCTGGTCGAGACTTTCGCGCGAAAAATAGCTGTTATCCTCGGAAGAACTGAGCTCGTGGTCGGCAGGCAAAGCCAACTCGTCGCGTAAAACTGAAACGACCCCCCATAGATCAAGCCGAGACCAGACGGGTTTTTGCTCGGTGCGGACAGCATCCAGGGTCAGAGGCAGGCTTTTCGCCAGCGCCTCGCGACCACAAGCACCGCCCTCGCCAGTGGATGAGAGCTCCATCTCACCGATGATCGACAGAGCAAGCCCGCGGACGATGGAAAACGCCTCCTCAAGCCTTGCACGCCTCTCTGCCTCGATCGCAGCGACATCGTCAGTCTTCGATGAGCCTCCCAGGCGCGGCAGATTTTCAATGATCTCCCAAACCTTCTCGAGCTCTGGCCGCGCCTCGACCGAAGCGGCGCCGCGAGGGGCATAGGCGAGCAGCGCAAGAATAACATCCGAACCCAAAGCATCCACGTCCGCGGCCTCAATCTGCCCATCGGAGCCGCGCCGTGCTGCGGTCATCTTGCGCGGACCACCGTCCTCGTTGAAATGGATCGTGACCTCGTTAATCGCATCGGGAAAGACAAGCCACGGATGCTCAGTTCGGAAGGCCGACAGCGTAGATTGATCTAGAACGATGACGTCATGCATGCTTGCTCTCCCGGAATCCGCGACACCGGAGAGGGCACACGCCTTTCTACGGCCAAACGGAGTGGTTGTGCTGCCAATCTCTCGACGGCGCAAGCCAAGCCTTGCCGATATAGCATCAACTATCCAGACCTATCGCAAACTTGCGACAGTTCGGACGAAAAAAGTCAGCACGGGGCTTTAAAAGAACGCCTGAATACCAGTCTGGGCACGCCCGAGGATGAGGGCGTGAACATCATGAGTACCCTCATAGGTGTTAACCGTCTCAAGATTCTGCGCGTGCCGCATCACATGATACTCGATTTGGATGCCGTTGCCGCCATGCATGTCACGCGACATCCGGGCGACATCTAGCGCTTTTCCGCAATTGTTGCGCTTGACCAGCGAGATCATTTCCGGCGCGAACTGATGTTCATCCATCAGACGGCCAACCCGCAAAGAGCCAAGCAGGCCGAGAGCGATGTCCGTCTGCATGTCGGCGAGCTTCTTCTGGAAAAGCTGCGTGCCCGCCAGCGGCTTGCCGAACTGCTTGCGGTCAAGACCGTACTGGCGCGCGCGGTGCCAGCAGTCTTCCGCCGCACCCATAACACCCCATGAAATGCCGTAGCGCGCGCGATTGAGGCAGCCGAACGGTCCCTTAAGACCCGAAACATTCGGAAGCAGCGCGTCCTCCCCGACCTCGACGCCATCCATGACAATCTCGCCGGTGACAGACGCACGCAGAGAAAGCTTCCCGCCAATCTTGGGAGCGGACAAACCCTTCATGCCCTTTTCCAGCACAAAGCCCCGGATCTCGCCGCCATGCGCTTCCGACTTTGCCCAGACGACAAAGACGTCAGCGATCGGCGCATTCGAGATCCACATCTTGGATCCCTTCAGGCGGTAACCGCCCTCGATCTTTTCCGCACGCGTCTTCATGCCGCCCGGATCGGAACCCGCATCAGGCTCGGTCAGCCCGAAGCAGCCGATCAGCTCCCCGGAAACGAGCCCTGGCAGATACTTATCCTTCTGCTCTTCAGAGCCGTAGGCATAGATCGGATAGATCACCAGCGACGACTGGACGCTCATCATCGAGCGATAACCGGAATCGACCCGTTCAATCTCTCGCGCCACAAGTCCGTAGGACACATAGTTGGCACCGGCCGCGCCATACTTCTCTGGCAGGGTCACACCGAGAAGACCGGCCTGCCCCATCAATCGGAACAGTTCAGGCTCGACCGTTTCGCCGAGATAGGCGTCGCTGATACGTGGCGCGAGTTCAGTCCTTGCAAAGGCGGCGGCCGCATCCTGGATCATCCGCTCGTCTTCGCTGAGAGCCTCGGACATCAGGAAAGGATCACTCCAGGAAAAGGGTCGCATCTCGCTCATCGGTCTCATCCTTTGTTTCGTATGCCCAGATTGCTCATATCGACCCGCAATTCAAGCCATGTTTACTCATGCTGCTATTAGGTCTAGTCATAACACATGCTCACACATCAACGCCGCTTCCTGCCTTCAACCAGTGCTCTCGCCGCTTTTGATTCCGTGGCCAAGCTCGGGAGCTTCTCGGCTGCCGCCAACGAGCTGGCCCTGACCCAGGGGGCCATCAGCCGTCAGATCGGCCTTCTTGAGGAGCAGCTCGGCGTCAGGCTGTTCGACCGGACCAATCGCGGCGTGGAACTGACCGCGATCGGCAAAACCTACGCCAAGGGGATCGGTGATGCACTGGCGACAATCCGGACGCTCTCGCTTGAAGCCATGGCGACCCGCGACGACACGCATCTGCGCCTGGCCATCCTGCCAACCTTCGGCACCCGCTGGCTCATGCCACGCATCCCCGATTTCCTGGCCCGCAACCCGGCGATCATCATCGATTTTGCCACCCGCATCGGCCAGTTCGAATTCGAGGGTTCTGGCATCGATGCCGCGATCCATATAGGCGAGCCGAACTGGCCCGGCACCGATTGCCAGTTTCTGATGCAGGAAATGGTCGTGCCGGTCTGCAGTCCAAGCTTTCTTGCCGCGAACCCGGTGAACCGGCCCCAGGACCTCCTGTCAAAGCCGCTCTTCGACATGGCCTCGAGACCTCGCGCCTGGGAACACTGGTTTGCAAGCCTCGGCATCGTAGAAGGCCGTGGTGGCGGTATGCGGTTCGAGCAGTTTTCCAACGTTGTACAGGCCTGCCTTGCCGGCCTCGGCATCGCACTCGTGCCAACATTCCTGATCGAGCCGGAACTGTCCAGCGGACAACTCGTGCGGGCCTGGGACCACGAAGTAAAAAGCGCGAGCGCCTACTACCTTGTGCGCCCCCTGTCGAAGATGGCCTATGGTCCCGCAAGCCTCTTCGCCAACTGGATCATCGATACGGCAAGAGCTTTCAGCGACAGGAACGCGATCAGCCCCTAAAAAAGCGGTTGTGATAGCACACCGGGCTGTGCTGCATGCCGATTGACAACCCTGTGTCATGCGCAAAGACTAAAATGAAAATGCCGTGATCGGGCTCGGGAGAGAAGCATGTACAAAAGTCACATCTTAAAATTACTAACACTCGCCCTCACTCTCGGTTCGGTCGCGCTCCCGGCATCCGCACAAGACGTCAGAACGATCGAGCGCGTGAGCAATGGCGACTACTTTGGTTTTGACCTCAGGACCGAGAAGAACGTGTCGCTCGAAGAATGCGAAGCCAGCTGCATCGCCGACAATTCCTGCCGCGCCTTCACTTACAATCCGAAGGTCAGCTGGTGTTTTCTGAAGTCTGACTTCGACACGCTCAACAGTTTTCCAGGCGCCGTCGCCGGCCGGATCGTTATGACCACGGCAGAGGAAGATATCGGCGCGCCGCCGGCGCTTGCCTTCATCACCGAGCAGCTGAAGACCGACGCCCGCAACCAGCGGTCCAGTCTCGCAGTCGCAGCAGAGCAGCAGGGGCTTGGTCGTGATGCCTTGATCGAAGCCGGTCGCGCTGCCTTTACCGGAGGCAATATCGATCTGGCTCTCGCCTCGATGAAGGGCGCACTGTCCATCGATGCCGATGACGCGGCCCTCTGGCTCGAAATGGCCCGCATGGCCAATACGGTGACCGGGAACTACAGCATGGCAGGCGAAGGCGCGATGGCCGCCGTCAATGGCTACCTGCTGACACGAGGAACGGCGACGCGCGCCGAGGCACTCGCGACACTTGCTCGCTCGCTGGAGAATGGCGAGAACTGGCGCGCCGCCCTGAATGCTTACAAGGCAAGCCTTGAGCTGGCCTCCAATGCCGAGGTTCAGGCCGCCTTTGTCGACCTCCGGTCGCGCCAGGGCTTCCGCATCGTGTCCAACACCATCGATTCAGACAGCGCGTCGCCCCGCGCCTGCGTTGTGTTCTCCGAAGAACTCGTCAAACGCGGCGTCGATTATGCCCCCTTCGTCACGCTCGACGGCAAGGCACCAAAGGCAATCGAGGCGAAGAACAACCAGATTTGCGTCGAAGGCCTGGAGCATGGTGGCCGTTACCGGCTGGCGGTGCGCGCTGGCCTGCCATCCTCCGTCGGTGAAAACCTGGAGGCGCCAGCCGAAGTTGACATCTATATCCGCGACCGCAGTTCGACCGTCCGCTTTACCGGCGATAGCTTTGTCCTGCCCTCCTCTGCGCGTCAGGGCATCCCGCTCGTCTCGATCAACGCCGACAGCGCCAAGCTCGAACTCTACCGCATCGGCGACCGCAACATCGCGCCGCTCCTCTCAGCCTCTCAGTTCCTCACCCAGCTCGACGGCTACACCGCAACACGGGTGCGCGATGAAATCGGTGAACTGGTATGGGAAGGTTCGCTCGACATTGCCAACGAGCTGAACAAGGAAGTCGTCACCAGCATTCCCCTGGCCGAGGCGCTTCCGACCCGCAAGCCTGGCATCTATGTCATGACGGCAGTTCCGCCCACAGGGACGACAGAGAGCTGGGACAACCGAGCCACCCAGTGGTTCGTCGTCTCCGACATCGGCCTGTCGACTTTCGCCGGAACCGATGGCCTGCATGTCTTTGCTCGTTCGCTGGCGGCAGCCGAGCCTCTCTCGGGCATCAGCCTGCAGCTGATTGCGAAGAACAACGAAATCCTCGCAACCGCCACCACCGACGCCGATGGGCGCGCGCGCTTTGACGCTGGGCTCCTGCGCGGCGGCGCAGCATTGGCCCCTGCCGTGATTGCGGCCAGAAGCGGCGACGACGACAATGTCTTCCTCGACATGACCCGCGCCGGCTTCGACCTGTCGGACCGCGGCGTGACGGGACGCCCGGCACCCGGCCCCGTTGACATCATGGCCTGGACGGAACGTGGCATCTACCGCCCCGGCGAGACTGTTCATGTCGCGGCACTCGCACGCGATAGCGAGGCGGATGCGATTGAAAACCTGCCCCTCACCTTCGTTTTCAGCCGCCCAGACGGCGTCGAATCCCGCCGCATGGCCGTGAGTGGCGAGGCGCTTGGCGGCTACGCCGTCGATCTGCCCATTCTCGCCAATGCGATGCGCGGCAGCTGGACAGTCTCGATCCACACCGACCCGAAGAAGCAGGCCATTGCCCAGACCACCTTCCTCGTCGACGACTTCGTACCGGACCGGCTCGACTTGAAACTGTCGACCGAGGCGAAAACGATTGCCGTGGACGAAGCAGTCACGATCTCTGCCGATGGCAACTACCTCTATGGCGCACCGGCCGCAGGCCTCGCGCTGGAAGGCGAGCTTGTGGTCAAGCCGACAACGAGCCACCCGGACTACGCGCGCTACAGCTTCGGTTTGGCCGACGAAGAAGGCATTGAAGACGTCCGCGTCTCCTTCGAAGAGCTAGAGCCGCTCGACGAGGACGGCAAAGGCTCGATCGACGTTTCGCTGACTGAGCTGCCGTCGACGACCCGTCTTCTGAATGCCGATGTGGTGCTGCGGTTGCGCGAAGGCGGCGGGCGGGCGGTGGAACGCACCTTGACGCTCCCCGTCATGCCGGAAGGCCCTGTCATCGGCATCAAGCCGGAATTTGAAGGCGAACTTGCCGAAAACACCAATGCAAGCTTCAACCTGATCGCCATAGGCACCGACAGCGCCCGGCAGGCCCTGCCCGGAGCACGCTGGAAACTGATCAAGCTCGAGCGGAATTATCAATGGTATCGCGAAGGCTCGTCCTGGCGCTATGAGCCGATTACCACCACCAAGCTGGTGGCGGATGGCACGCTCGACATCGACGCAGACGGCACACCACTCTCCGTCCCCGTCACCTGGGGCAGCCACCGATTGGAAGTCGAGGCCGGCGGCTCGGTTTCGAGCGTCGATTTCGACGCCGGCTGGTTCGTTTCGGCAAACTCGACTGAAACGCCGGACGCGCTTGAAATCGGCCTCGACAAGGCGTCCTACACGATCGGTGAAACCGCAAAACTGAAGATCTCGCCACGCTTCGCCGGGCAGGTCATCGTGGCCGCGGGCACAGACACGCTGATCGCCACAGAGGTCGCTGACGTGCCGCCGGAAGGAACGGAAATCGACATTCCGGTCACCGCCGAATTCGGTGCTGGCACTTACATTACCGCGACGCTGTTCAGGCCGGGCGACGGCGTGGAAAGCCGGATGCCCGCACGTGCGATTGGCATCGCGTGGCTGGCCGTCGATCCCGGCACAGACAAGCTGGCAGTCAAGCTGTCCCCGCCGGAAAAGACCCTGCCCCGCCAGGCATTGGAAATCCCGATCGAAGTGAGCGGAGCCGGCGTGGATGAAGAAGCCTATGTTATGGTTGCCGCCGTTGACGTCGGCATCCTCAACCTCACCCGCTACGACACCCCGAAGCCAGAAGCCTACTATTTCGGTCAGAGACGCCTGGGGCTGGAACTGCGCGACCTCTATGGCCGGCTGATTGACGGCTCGCTCGGTGCCACTGGCAAACTGCGCACCGGCGGCGACGGCGGGGAACTCGCCCTGCAAGGCAATCCGCCAAAGGAGAAACTGGTCGCCTTCTTCTCCGGCCCAATCAAGCTGGATGCCGATGGCAAGGCGACGGTTTCCTTCGATGTTCCGCAATTCAACGGTACGGCACGCGTGATGGCCTGGGCTTGGTCGAAAAATGGCCTAGGCCACGGCGAGACCGACGTCGTGATCCGCGACCCGGTTGTGGTGACTGCAAGCCTGCCGAAGTTCCTCGCTCCAGAGGACGAAAGCAATCTGCGCCTTGATATCGCCGCGACCGATGCGCCGGCCGGCAGCTACACGGTGACCGCCACCGGCAACGGCCCGGTCACTGTCGGCGGTGCCGACAGCCAAACGGTCGACCTTGTTCCCGGCAAGACCGTCACGGTCACGCTTCCCATACAGGGTGTCACGCCGGGCGCGGGCACGATCGATATCGCACTTGCAGGCGGTGACGGTGTCGCCATCAGCCAGTCTCTGGACGTGCCGGTTCGCCCTGCAACACTGCCGATCACCCAGCGACAGGTCATTGCGCTTGCTCCCGGCAAGAGCCTGACGGTCGATGGCGAACTTCTGGCCGACAGCCTCTTGCAGGGCGCATCGGTCAGCCTCAACGTCGCGCGCGCTGATGGTCTGGATATCCCCGGCCTGCTGATGGCGCTCGACCGTTACCCTTATGGCTGTGCCGAACAGACGACGAGCCGCGCCCTGCCGCTCCTCTATTTCGGTGAACTCGCCAAACTCTCCGGCCTGCCGGAAGACGAGGCGATCAACAAGCGGGTTCAGGATGGCATCCTGCGCGTGCTCGCCTACCAGTCGTCGAGTGGCTCCTTCGGCCTTTGGGCTCCGGGATCGGAAAGCCTGTGGCTCGATGCCTATGTCAGCGACTTCCTCACCCGCGCCCGCGAACAGAAGTTCGATGTGCCCGAAGAGGCCCTCGTTCTGGCGCTGCAGAACCTGCAGAACCGCCTGGCCTACAACAACGATATCAAGACCAACGGCAACGAGATCGCCTATGCGCTCTATGTGCTGGCCCGCAGCCGCAAGGCATCGCTGAGCGACCTGCGCTACTATGCCGACACGATGCTTGCGGACTTCCCGACACCTCTGTCCAAGGCGCATCTGGCAGCCTCCCTTTCGCTCTATGGCGACAGCGAAAGAGCCAATGCGGTGTTCCTCGAAGCGGCTGGGATGAGTGAGCAGGCGCGCCTGACACCCGTCAGCTTCTCGCGCAATGACTATGGCTCGTCCCTGCGCGATGCAGCTGGCGTGCTTGCCCTCGCCGCCGAAAGCCGACCGGTCCCGCCGGTCGTGCCGATCCTTGCCAAGGTTGTTGCGGAAGAGTGGAACGCGAAACAGACACTCAGCACCCAGGAACAGACCTGGATGCTGCTCGCCGCTCGTGCTCTGCAGCAGGATGACAAGGCGCTGAAGGTGGAGGTCAACGGTGCGGAACGGACGGGCGCCTATGCCGCGACGATTCCCGGCGAAGCACTCCTGCAGTCGCCAGTCACCCTGACCAACAAGGGCCTCGAGCCGATCAGCGCAGCCGTCACCACAGTTGCGGCACCGGTGGAACCACCGGCTGCAGGGGGTGATGGTTTTGGCATCACCCGCACCTATTATAGCCTGGATGGTGAAGAGGCCAACATCACCGAAGCGGCCCAGAACGAGCGTTACGTCGTTCTGATCGAAGTGACCGAGGACGCCGAGTGGCCGGCACAGATCCTGATCACGGATCTTCTGCCGGCGGGTCTGGAAATCGACAATCCGAGCCTGGTGGATAGTGCGGCGCTGACCAATTTCGATTGGCTGGCGCAGACGGACACCGCCCATCTTGAGTTCCGCAGCGACCGCTTCGTCGCGGCCATCGATCGCGCCGAGGGCGACAACAGCCCGATCACGCTGGCTTATGTCGTTCGCGCGGTCACACCAGGCACCTACGACCTTCCGGCAGCAAGCGTCGAGGATATGTACCGTCCGCAGCTTTCCGCCAGAACGGCCGCCGGTGCCATGACTGTCTCGGCAGCCCCCTGATGAAAAAGGGCCGGCGGATTGCAGCAGTTTCGGCGGCGGTCGTCCTGATCGCCGCCGGCATCGTTGCATCGCTTGATTATGCAGACAAGCGCTTCCCCCCACCGCTCGAAGCAGCCCGGCAAGTCTCGACGGAAATCCTTGACCGGGACGGGCAGTTGCTTCGTGCCTTTTCAACCGGCGACGGTCTCTGGCGTTTGAAGACCACGGCCGATGACGTCGATCCGGCCCTTGTTCGCATGCTGGTCGCCTATGAAGACCGGCGCTTTGAGAGCCATTCGGGCGTCGATCCGCTGGCGCTCGGTCGCGCAGCCTGGCAACTCGTCACCAATGGTCAAATCGTCTCCGGCGCATCGACGCTTTCAATGCAGGTCGCGCGCCTCATCGAACCGCGCCGCGAACGATCGCTGACGGCAAAACTGATCCAGATCGCGAGGGCCCTGCAGATCGAGCGCAGGCTTTCGAAACGCGAGATCCTCGACCTTTACCTGACGCATGCGCCCTATGGCGGAAACCTGGAAGGTGTGCGGGCAGCAAGCCTCGCCTGGTTCGGCAAGGAGCCGAAACGGTTGACGACAGCGGAAGCTGCCCTCCTCGTCGCGCTGCCGCAACTGCCGGAGAAGCGCCGGCCGGACCGGTTTCGCGACAACGCCTTGAAGGCGAGGCAGCGCGTCCTCGACCGAGCAGGTGAAGCCGGTGTTGTGGAACCGGGCGAAGTGGCACAGGCAGTCACAGCCGAGCTGCCAAACCTTCGCCGCCAACTGCCGGCTTTCGCACCGCATCTGGCGGAAGCCGCCAGGCGGAAAGCGCCGCAGGCAACGCGACACCAGACGACCATCCTGCGCAGCGTGCAGGAGAGACTGGAAAAACTGGCGCTGGAAACGGGACGCAAACTCGACCCGAAGGTCTCGCTCGCCCTCCTGATGGCGGATGCGAAGACCGGCGAGATCGTCGCTGAAGTCGGTGCAGCCGATTATTTCAACACCAGCCGCTCCGGCTGGATCGACATGACGCGGGCGGAACGCTCCCCCGGATCGGCGCTGAAACCCTTTATCTACGGTCTCGCCTTCGAACAGGGACTCGTTGCCCAGGAAACCATTGTCGAAGACCGTCCGGCCGATTTCTACGGCTATCGCCCAAAGAATTTCGACATGCAGTATCAGGGTGACGTCAGCATCCGTCAGGCGCTGCAGTTGTCGCTGAACGTGCCCGCCGTCCGCCTGCTCGATGCTGTCGGCCCAGCCCGCCTGATGGTCCGGCTACGGCGCGCGGATGTGACGTTGAAGCTGCCGCCATCTGAGGCGCCGGGTCTGGCAATTGCACTTGGAGGTGCGGGCATCACCCTCAAGGATCTGGTCCAGCTCTATGCTGGCCTCGTCAATCGCGAGCAACCAGTCCGCCTGGGGGACGGTATTCGCGATCAGGCAGAGCTTATCGATGACCAGCCGTTGTTCGAGCCGACAGCGGCCTGGACTGTTGCGGATGTACTGGGCGCAGTCCTTCCCCCGACCGGCAGTCCACCTTCGGGCATCGCTTACAAGACCGGCACCAGCTACGGCTATCGCGACGCCTGGTCGGTCGGCTATGATGGCCGCTACGTGCTGGGGGTCTGGATTGGCCGGCCCGACAATGCCGCCGTGCCCGGCATCTCAGGTTACAAGACGGCAGCTCCCGTCCTGTTCGAGGCCTTCGCGAAATCCGGCCTGTCCGGAACACCCCTGCCCCGCGCACCCGCCGGCGCCATGCGGCTGGCAGCCTCCGATCTGCCGATTGGCCTGCGCCGCTTTTCAACCGCCGGCAATGGCCTGGCTTCCACCAGCGCCCGCGAACAACCACCGCACATCATCTATCCGCCGGAAGGCTCCATACTGGAGCTTGGCAAGGGCCCGGATGGCGCGCGACTGCCGGTGGTGATGAAGATGCAGGCCGGGCGCGCGCCGTTCCGCTGGCTGATCGACGGGAAGCCCTTTGCCGACATCACCCGTCGGCGAACAGGAGAATGGCACCCGGCTGGCACAGGCCAGTCAACCCTCACCGTCCTCGACGCCGATGGTCGGGCGGCTTCGGTCAGCGTCTTTGTCCGCGATTGACTCGAAGCTCGCAAGGGTCGTCATGATCCGAAAACGCCTTCCACGCGTATTGTGCCTGTGACCATTTTCCGACGGGAGACCTTCGAAATGACCAACAGTTTGCGCACAGGACTAATCGTCCTTTCGACCCTCGCAGTCGCAACGACGTCCGCAATGGCGAACGAGCGCTTCACCGCCAATGACATCAAGGGCGAGATCATCGGCAAGCGGATCTACCTTGCCGTACCGCTCGGGGGCGAGTTTCCACTGAATTACCGGACCAATGGACAGGTGGATGGCTCTGGCGAGGCCCTCGGCCTCGGTCGTTTTGCCAAGCCGAACGACAAGGGGCGGTGGTGGATCAAGGGCGACCAACTCTGCCAGCAGTTTACCAGCTGGTACAAGGGTGCCCCCATGTGTTTCGAACTCATCCGGACCGGTGACAAGCGGCTCAAATGGATCCGCGACAATGGCGAGACCGGCACCGCACGCATCGGCAGCAGTATCTGACGGTGGCTTGCACCGCGTGAAGGGCTCTTCTAGGCTGAGAGCCTTTCACCACCGGGAACCACCATGGCCGATTTGAGATACCGCCCGATTGGGGCAACCGCCACGCTCGCAAGAGCAGGCTATCCAGCCATCCGTTCGGCAACGGGCGGCGAACTTGATATCGTCACCGGCCCAACACAGCCTGGCTTCAACCCGCTGGATCTTCTCTTGGCGTCGCTTGCTGCCTGCATGAGCATGAGTGCCCGCATTGCCGCCCGTGAACTGGGCCTCACCGACAGGTTCGATGGTATCGCCGTCAACGTGGAGGGGGAAAAGGCCGCCGATGAGCCTTCCCGGTTTGGCAGCCTGACTGTGACAATGCGCTTCGAGGGCAACCTCACTGCAGACGAACAGAGCGCCGTCGCCCACAAGGCTGAAACGATCTGCACAGTCAGCAACAGCCTTGCCCTGCGTCCGACACTGATCGTCACGACGACCTAAATTTTCGCCGGGCCTGCGTTCTTCGGTCCCAGCCGTCAGCCGCTCAAGACGACAGCGCCGCAGACCAACGAAATTCGTTGTGAAATCGTTTGAAACGGGACCCTTTTGCCCGGTAGATCTTGACCTTCAACCCGTGTCGTTTAACTAGTTCGTGAGATGTCGTGATTGCAGCAATCACGCGATCGAAACCTGGTGCCGGGCCCCTCTGGCGAGAGTTTTACGGCGCTCTCGTGATGTCGGTACCGCCAGCAAATCAGCCGGCGGATTCAATACAATGAACACTTTGATCCTGCTTCGGGCGAAGGCGCGCGTCGCGCACCGCCTCGCAATTCCCTGCCTCTTCTTTGTCTCGGAGGTGCAGGCGTGAGCACTCCAGCAACATCGGGTGGCCAGTCCACCCTCGGTTACTTCCGTTGGGCCTTTATCGTTACGGCCATCGGCCTCGTTCTCGGCGCAGCGCTCGGCTGGCAGTCGTCGGGAACGCTTGGCGGCATGGCGACCGTCTTCTTCATCTGCTGCGTCCTGGCAGTCCTTGAGATTTCCCTCTCCTTCGACAACGCCATCGTCAATGCCAACAAGCTGAAGGACATGACGCCGCTCTGGCAGCATCGCTTCTTGACCTGGGGCATCGTCATCGCCGTCTTCGGCATGCGTATCGTCTTCCCGCTTTTGATCGTTGTGATCGCAGCGAAGATCGGGCCGATCGAAGCCATCGTGCTGGCCGCGCGCGAGCCAGCGGAATATGCCCGCATCATGAACGAGGCTCATCTGCCGATCGCAGCCTTCGGCGGCACCTTCTTGATGATGGTCGGACTGACCTACTTCTTCAACCATGAGAAGGATGTTCACTGGATCGAGGTGATCGAAAAGCACATGGCGCGCTCGGCCTCCATCAAGGGCATCGAGATCGCCTTCGTCCTGATTCTGATCCTGGTCTTCTCCAGCCTGCTGGAAGGCGCGGAAGCCACGACCTTCGTCTATTCGGCGATCTACGGCCTGGTAACCTTCCTGGCTGTCGAAGTGCTGGGCGGTCTGCTCGATGCCTCGCAGAAGGCGATGAGCGAAGCGGCCAAGGGCGGCCTCGGCGCTTTCATCTATCTCGAAGTGCTCGATGCCAGTTTCTCCTTCGATGGCGTCATCGGCGCCTTCGCCTTGACGCAGAACCTGTTCATCATTGCAATCGGCCTCGGCATCGGTGCGATGTATGTTCGCTCGATGACGATCATGCTGGTGGAAAAGGGCACGCTTGCCGAATACCGCTACCTGGAACACGGCGCCTTCTACGCCATCCTGATCCTTTCGGTGATCATGTATGTCCAGACGCTTGTCCACATCCCCGAAGTCATTACCGGCCTTGGCGGCGCGGCATTGATCGGTATCTCCCTCTGGTCGTCGATCAAGTACAATCGCAAGGAGCGCGAGGAAGAAGAGCGCCTCGCCCGCGAGAACGTCGCGGACAATATCTGAGACTGAACTCAATCTACACAAAAAGGCCGGCGGTTTACCGCCGGCCTTTGTCATTCTGGCCAAGGTTCATATCAGTCAGAGCCGACATCCGCAGTCTGGGAGCCAGGCTTGTTGAGTGCACCTGTCCCGGGAGTCTTCATCTCATCCTGAAGCTCCTTCTTGTCATGCGGTCCGGCCGCCGGCAAATCCTTCGCCTTGGAACCTTCGCTCTGATCATTCTTGTGCGTGGGCGTGTCCATGTCTCACCTCCGTTGGGGAAGTGGTAACAGCCGGAAACCCCTGCCGGTTCCCTTCGAGCGGAAACGCCGTAACGACACATGCAGCCCCGCCCGGACTTTGGTCGCAAAGTTTTTTTGAGCGCAGCTGGAATAAATGCGGCATCGGCACCGTATACTGGGTCATGACGACGAAAACGAACCCCTTCAATGTTCTTGGCCAGCTCGCAGCTCTGCGACGCTATGCCCGTTCGCTCGTCCGCAATCCCGAAGATGCCGAGGATCTGGTGCATGACACGCTGGTGCGTGCGCTTGAACGCAAGTCGAGCTTTCGCTCCGACGGCAGCATTCGCAACTGGCTTCTATCCATATTGCACAACACACATGTCGACAGGCTGCGGCGCAATCGCTCGCTGGAGCGGCGCCATCGTGAAGCCGGCGATATCGCAGAACTCGTTTCGCCTGCTGGCCAGGATCATTCGGTTCGCCTGTCGCAGGTGCGTGAAGCCTTCCTCGATTTGCCAGACGATCAGCGCGAGGCGCTGCATCTCGTTGCGATTGAGGAGCTATCCTATCAGGAAGCCGCAACTGTCTTGAACATTCCTATGGGCACGCTGATGTCCCGCATTTCCCGTGCGCGCGCCAGCCTGCGCGCCATGGAAGGCGGCGAGGACGAAAAAGCCGTGCCCCGCCTCAGAATCGTTGGAGGAAATCCCGATGACCAACCTTGATCCTGTCATCGAGTCCGATCTGCATGCCTATGTCGACGACCAGCTCGATGTTGCCCGTCGCATCGAGGTCGAGGCCTATCTGTCGGAAAATCCTTCGATTGCGGCGAAGGTCATGGCTGATCTTCGGGTCCGGGACGAACTCCGTCTGGCACTTGCCGGCCTTCCATCCGTGGCGCGGCAGGAAACCCGCGAAGCCGCCCGTGTGCTGGAGCGTGCGTTCAACGGTCGCCAGACTTTGGACCTAATGCGCCGTGCGGCAGCCGTCGTGCTGCTCGTCGGCGCCGGCTGGATCGCCCATGGCTGGATCGCGCCAGGAGGGATCGGTGAGGTAGTCGCGTCCGTACCGCCGCCGCAATTCGTCGAGGAAGCGATGCGGGCACACCAGACGGCGGAATTGCGTGAGAACATGCGATCCCAGCCCGAAGCCGGCCGCTTCGACCCGGCTGAAATCCGCTCGGCGACGGCAATCGTCTTGCCCTCCATGCCAGGAGACTGGGCGGTGCGCGATGCGCAGGTCTTTCCTTCGGCCTATGGACCGAGTGTGGAACTGGCCGTTGAGCCAAAGGCGGGCGAGAGGCTTTCCCTCTTCGCCGTGCGCCCCGGAAATTTTGCGGTCCAGCAGGTCCTGCTCCGGCAGGATGGCGAAACCCAGGCCGCTTACTGGCAGATCGGCGAAGTCGCTTACGCGCTGATCTCCGAAACTGAAAACACGGACAGGCTGGCCGACCAGGCCCGCAAACTTGCCCGTACCCTTTACTGATCCATCCACGGAGGTACTCGACTATGGATCCTATTCAGAACCGCTGGGGCTACACCAACGCCCAGGCGCAGTCCGGCGCTCTCTTCGACGAGGGCCTGCGCCAGCACATGCTGCGCATCTACAACTATATGGGCCTTGGCCTTGTCATCACCGGCCTTGTCGCATTCTTCGTCAGCCAGACACCGGCCCTCTATGTGCCGATCTTCTCGTCGCCGCTGAAGTGGGTCGTGATGCTGGCTCCGCTTGCATTTGTCTTCTTCTTCTCGTTCCGCATCCAGACGATGTCGGCATCTACGGCACAAATGACCTTCTGGGCCTTCTGCGCCGTCATGGGCCTCTCGCTCTCGTCGGTCTTTCTGGTGTTCACGGGAACGTCGATCGCGCGGACCTTCTTCATCACCGCAACCATGTTCGGTGCCATGAGCCTCTATGGTTACACCACCAAGCGTGACCTGGCGAAGTTTGGCTCCTTCCTGATGATGGGTCTGATCGGCGTCGTCATCGCCTCGGTGGTCAACATCTTCATGGGCTCCAGCGCCCTGCAGTTTGCCATCTCCGTCATCGGCGTCTTCGTCTTTGTCGGCCTGACGGCATGGGATACCCAGAACATCAAGCAGCAGTATGCGGAAAATGTCGACCAGGAGAGCCAGCAGAAGCTCGCCGTGTTTGGTGCTCTGTCGCTCTATCTGAACTTCGTCAACCTGTTCCAGCTGCTGCTGAGCCTGACCGGTCAGCGCGAAGAATAAGTCCCCAAGATCATTCACACACAAAAAATGCGCCCGGATCCATCAATCCGGGCGCATTTTGTTTGGTCTTCAATGAAAAGCCCTCGCGGGCGTAAAGGATCAGAGCGTGACGATGAGGACTGCGAGAAAGCCGATGCTGACAGCAGCGACGATCATGGCGATGCGCGACTGACAAGCCTCAACCGCACGCCAATTCCGATGTTCGTTGCCCCGTTTGATATCTGCATAAGACATGGCAATTCTCCCTATCGGACCTCAAGTGGCTCTCGCCATCTTTGTCACATTCTTGCCATAAATCGGTCTCGCGTCAATAATCACGACTAGATTAGTATGCTAAAGTTCTACGCCGTTAGGGAATTGGTAACCCGTAAGCCCTTCCCTTCCGGCACACGGATTTCAAAAGGCCATACCGCCCGGTTCTGACCGTGCGCACCTATGCCGAAAGAAGTTGAAGATCCCGAGTTTGTCTGACAACGTGACAGCGAAGTCAGCATCGGAAAACCACCAGCATCGGGAGAGTATCCGCACAGATGCAGACATCGCTTCGGGAGGAGTGCAGCAGGGCGCTTTAGGCGGCAAGTAAGCCAGCCAGAGGTCCGGTTGCGGTCTTCTCACATCACCACACGCGGATCGCCGGCCCCTCATTCCGATCCACCCTTCGTTCTTCGTCTGCCCGCAGCGGACCACTTTTCCGATCCGGAGCCTTCATGTCGACCACCTCCACCTCGTCTTCGCCCTCCTCGACATCGACCGGAGGATGGGCGGCCTTTGCGGGCCCCGCCGTCATGCTTCTCGGCATGCTGCTCTTTGCGCTCAATGATGCCATGGGCAAATGGCTGGTCGCCAGTTACGGCCTCGGACAGGTGATCTTCATTCGCAGCATCGCCGCCCTCGTCATCCTCGCACCCTTTCTCTGGATGGCCGGTCGGAAGCCAATCGTCGAGGCTGAACGCCCCGCCCTCCAGTTTGCTCGCGTGGTTTTCTCCACGCTCGAACTCTTCTGCTTCTACTATGCGGTCATGTATCTGCCCTTGGCCGACGTCATGACCTACTGGCTCGCAGCCCCGATCTATGTGGCCGCCGCCGCCCCCTTCCTGCTCGGTGAAAAGGTCGGATGGCGACGCTGGACGGCGATCGCGATCGGCTTTGTCGGCGTCATCATCACACTCGAACCGTCGAGTGCGATGTTCACCATGCCGGCCGTCATCTCGATCATCGGCACAGGCGCCTTCGCCTTCATGATGCTGTCCGGCCGCAGTCTTCGTGGCACGCCGGACAAAACGCTCGTCTTTTTCCAGACCGCAGGTGCCGCATTGATCGGTCTGGTCATGGCGCCGTTGGACTGGACGCCGCTGACCTCGATATCCGAGGTCCTGATGCTCGGTCTCCTGGGTATCGTCGCAATGGGTGCGCATATGCTGGTCAACAGAGCCCTGAAGATCTCGGACGCTGCGACCGTTGCCCCCTTGCAGTACACGCTTCTGCTCTGGGCCGTTGTCTTCGGCTGGTTCTTCTTCGGGGAAGTGCCACGCCTGACCATGGTCATTGGCGCATCACTGATCGTGGGCTCCGGTCTATTCATCTTCTTCCGCGAACAGCAGCTGAAGAAGCGCGACAAAGTTCTGCCTGCCATCCCGGAATAAGACCAGCTTCCTCTGAGGATAGATCTTAAATGCAGAAGCCCGCAGCGTAATGACACGCTGCGGGCTTCTTCTGGTTGTGGATCAGGACCACGACCAGGGAGACTTTGGCTTACTTGCGGGCTTCCTCGATCTTGGCGAGAATCTGATCGACGACATCAGCACCGATCGCGTCCTTGTGCTTCTCGTAGACAATCTTGGACTTCTCGCGGATCCGGGCCTGCTCGTCAGCGGACAGGACGTTCACCTCAAGACCGGCGGCCTTGATCTTTTCCAGCGACTTCTTGTTGAGGTCGGCAATGACCGAACGCTCGACATCGCGGCCAACGACTGCGCACTCGCGAAGAGCGGTCTGTTCTTCAGGGGTGTAGGTGTCGAAAATCGCCTTGGAGAAGAGGAAGAGGAACGGCGTATAGGCGTGGTTCGTCTCGGTGATGTATTTCTGCACTTCGAAGAACTTCGAGGTATCGATCGTCACGTAGGGGTTTTCCTGCGCGTCGATCGTCTTGGTTTCCAGCGCCGAGAACACTTCACCAAACGCCATCGGAGTGGCATTTGCGCCGAGGTTCTGGAAGGTATCGAGGAAGATGTTGTTCTGCATGACGCGAACCTTCATGCCCTCGAAGTCTTCCCACTTGGTCACCGGACGAACCGAGTTCGACAGGTTGCGGAAGCCGTTTTCCCAGTATGCGAGATTGACCAGGCCGACGGCTGCCATCTTCTCGTTCATCATGTTGCCGAAATCGCCGTCGAGAACCTTGTAGGCTTCGTCAGCCGACGAGAACAAGAACGGAAGGTCGAAGACGCCAAGTGCCGGCTCGATGCCGACCAGCGGCGAGGACGAGGTGACGACTGCTTCCTGGACGCCCGAGCGCAGGGCCTGGGTTGCCTGAAGGTCACCGCCGAGAGCGCCACCCCAGAAGGCCTGTAGCTTCAGCTTGCCGCCGGACTTTTCATCCAGGCACTTCTGCATGGCGTCAATGCCGTTGCCGACCGGGTGGTCCGCATTGATACCGTTCGAGACGCGAATAGTGCGTTCATTGAACTCTGCGAACGCAGGGGCTGCGCCAGAGACCGCGAAGGCAATTGCGGTGGTTGCGAGTAGAAACTTCCTCATAAGATATCCTCCCTTGGATTGACGATGAGACGGCAGAAAAGCTTGGGCGTCACCTCAGCCATTGAGCTGGAACGATGACGATCTCTGGAAAGACCACCAGCAGCATCAGCACGGCGATCTGAGCGAGGAGAAAGGGCGTGACACCCGTAATCACCTTGCCAAGCGGCACGCGGCCGACGCCGCTGACGACGTTGAGCACAACGCCAACTGGCGGCGTGATCAGGCCGATGCAGCAGTTCATGATGAACATGACGCCGAAATAGACCGGATCGATGCCTGCCTGCTTGATAATCGGCATCAGCACCGGCGTCAGGATCAGGATTGTTGGCGTCAGGTCGAGTGCCGTGCCCACCACGAGCACCAGAAGCATGATGACGAACATCAGCAGCATCGGGCGGTCAATCAACGGTTCGATATAGCCCGTGATCTCACCGGGAATGTTGGCAGCCGTGATCAGCCAGGCGGAAACCAGCGCTGCGCAGACCAGGAACATGATGATCGACGTGGTCTTCGCCGCCTGCAGGATAACGTGTGGCAGGTCTTTCGGCTTCAGTTCGCGGTAAATCACCATGCCGACAAACATGGCATAGGCGGCTGCAATGACGGCCGCCTCGGTCGGCGTCACCACACCGGCCTTGATGCCGCCCAGAATGATCACCGGCATGCCGAGAGCCCAGGCTGCACGGCCTGTCACGCGAAGCCGCTCGGCCGAGGACGCCTTGAGCAACGGCACGATATTGTCCTTGCGCACCGTGATCTGCCAGGCCACGACCAGCGCTACGCCCATCAGAATGCCGGGCACGATGCCGGCCATGAAGAGCTGCGTGATCGAGACATTGGCCGCGACGCCGAAAACGATAAAGGCCATGGACGGCGGAATGACCGGCGCAATGATGCCGCCAGACGCAATGAGACCCGCCGAGCGCGGCACGTTGTATCCGGCCTTGGCCATCATCGGAATGAGGATCGCCGCAAGCGCTGCCGTATCAGCCGCAGCCGAACCGGAAATGCTGGCCATGATGACGGCCGCCACAATGGCAACGATGCCGAGGCCGCCGCGGACATGGCCGACACAGGCAACAGCGAAATCGATGATGCGGCGGGAAAGGCCACCGGAATTCATCAGTTCGCCGGCGAGCACGAAAAACGGAATGGCAAGCAGCGTGAAGGTATCAGCGCCGGCGATCATGTTCTGGGCAATGATCTGGCTGTTGAACATGCCCATGTACCACATGAGCGTGACGCCGCAGAACATCAGCGAGAAAGCAACCGGCACGCCAACCGCCATGGCAGCGAGAAGCGAGACGATGAAGACGATAAGGGTCATCAGGCACGCTCCGACAGTTTTTCGAGGCTAAGGTTCTCTCCGGCAAAGGCGGCAATTTCTTCATCTGTCGCGCGACCGCTCAAAAGCCTGACCAGGCGCTCAAGCGCGATCAGCGCACAGCCGCCACCAGTGAAGAAGCCGATGCCGTAGACCCAGCCCATCGACAGACCGGTCACGGGCGCCGCCATGCTGGCATTGATCGGTAACTGCTTCCACGTGCCCCAGAAGAACAGCAGGGACACGCCGAGAATGACCAGATTGCTGATGATCATGCAGACGACACGCCCCCGGCGGCCGAGGACGGCGACCAGCGACTCGACACCGAGGTGCCCGTATTCTCGGAAACCGACGACGGCCCCGATGAAGGTCAGCCAGACGAAGAAGTAACGCGCCAATTCATCGGAAACGGTGAGGCCCGAATTGAGTGCGTATCGCAGGATCACATTGACGAAGACCATCACGGCCATGCCCGACAGGAGCAGGATGAGAAGCCATTCGAGAATGCGATAAAAGAGGTCGATGATCTTGGTCATTCGTCTCACACCTTGTTGAGAAGGCCGCGTTCGGCGAGGTTGCGAAACAGAGCGCGCGTGCCGAATGTCCATTCGGGACACGCATCGGTGCGATCGACCCAGTTGACGAGCCGGCCGAGCTTCGGCGTGAAGATCTCGACGCGATCCCCAACCTCATGGGTGAAACCGAGCCCCGCTCCCCTGCGATCCTTGACCGGCGCAAACATCGTACCGAGAAACAGAACGGCGCCATCGGGGTACTGGTGATTGCGATTGCGCAGTTGCGAGACCAGATTCTCAGGCGAACGGCTGATCGCCTCCATGGGGCTTTCGCCCGTCATCTCAAAGCCGTCTTCACCTTGTACCAGAAGCGAGACGCGCACTTTGCTCAGGACATCGAGCGTGAATTGCCCGTCAAACAGGCGGATGAACGGACCGATGGAGCAGGAGGCATTGTTATCCTTGGCTTTGCCGAGAAGCAGCGCCGAGCGACCTTCGACGTCACGCAGATTGACGTCGTTGCCGAGTGCAGCCCCGACAATCCGACCATCCGAGCGTACGGCAAGCACGACCTCGGGCTCGGGGTTGTTCCAATGGGAGATCGGATGAATGCCGACAAGGTCGCCACAGGCGACGGAAGACATCGGCTGCGCCTTGGTGAAGATTTCGGCATCGGGACCGATGCCAACTTCGAGGTATTGCGACCAGAGGCCCATGTCCTGCAGCAGGGCCTTGACCTTGGCGGCCTGTTCGGACCCGGCCACGAGCCCGCGCAGGCTGTCGCCCAGCACCGGCGCCAGCTTGGCACGGATATCCTGAGCACGTGCCGCATCGCCCTTGGCCTGCTCTTCGATCACGCGCTCCAGCATGCTGTCGGCGAAGGTCACACCGGCCGCTTTCACGGCCTGGAGATCGATCGGCGCCAGCAACCGGCCCGATGCACCACTCAGGAAGGCATCCAGATCCCCAAGATCACTGAATTCTGCTGTCGCCAGAAGCCGGTCGGATAGTCCGTCAATTTCGAGCAGCCCGGAGACCGTTGGCGACAGGCTACTGAGGTCGAACACGCGGCCGGCCCTCACAAGCACCGGGCACGGACCACCTGCTGCGTTTGACCAGACGCGCCCGACAAGGATTGCATCAGCGGCGTCTTCCGGCAGGATATCGACGGACTTCAGGTTATGCTTCGGCGCCAAGACGGGCCTCCTCCTCCTCAGGCAAGGGACACCCTCCTGTCACCTCGCCCTATTGTCAGGATGTCTGACAACTCTCCATTCAAATCATTAAGGACAGATCCCTGTCCTGTCTAGCCCCATCCAGTCACTGACTGCAGTTTACCCCGGATAGCAGGCCCTCGGGCCATTCATGTCTAGTCGAGACTGAGGGCGATGCGGCTTGCCGCCCCGTGCAAATGGGCCCGCATCGCCTCGCGGGCCGCCGCTGGATCGCGACTGGCAATTGCATCACGCAGGGCCACATGCTCGGCAATCGTCGCTTCGACGATCTCCTCAAGCACCGCTCGTGCCCGCGCCGCATTGATGGCCAGGCTGATCCGCTCAGCGATAAACCCGATGAACAGCGCGAAGTATTCGTTATGGGTTGCCTCGGCAACAACGCGGTGGAAGGCAAGATCGGCAACGATCCCCTGGTCTGTCCATTTTTCCGTACCGGTCATCTGCGCGAGCGCTGCATCGATCCTCGCAAGATCGTCCGGCGTATGATGCACGGCCGCCAGCCCAGCGGCCTCGACTTCCAGCGGCACGCGAAGCTGGAACAGCGCCCTGAAACTTTGCGGGTCGAATAGCTCACCATCCTTGATCCGGATGAGACGGGCCGAGCGCTCGCTGACAAAGGCGCCGACCCCCTGACGGGTTTCCACCATGCCTTCGTTGCGCAATTGGGCAATGGCTTCGCGGATCACGGAACGGCTGACGCCCAACGTCTTTGCCAGAACATGCTCGGTCGGCAGCTTGTCGCCAGGCTTCAGCCGGGATTCGCTGATCTCCGATGCAAGATGCGCAGCAATCCGCGCTGGCAAATGCTCGCTGCGCCTGATTTGCCCGATATTGAACTGCCCGATCTCGGTCGACATGTCTGCCTTATCTCCCTGCCCTGCCGCCGGTTGTTCATCAATCCGGATCGAAATTCAATTGGCAACCGCGATTCATGATCAATCCCGGATCGACCGCACGCTTGATAGCACCAAGAAGCCGTGCCTGCGCATCCGGCAGCCGCGAGACGAAGTCAGCCTTCTTCAACCGGCCGACCCCATGTTCGGCGCTGATCGAGCCACCGAAGAGGTAGAGCACTTCGTTGATCGCTATCTTCGCTCGGTAGAGATAGGCATCGATCTCCTCCCGCGTGAGCCCGTTCGGCGGCAGGACATTCAGATGCACATTGCCGTCGCCGACATGGCCATAGGAAACACAGAGTGCATCCGGCAACTGCTCCATGACAGCCGCTTCGGCCTCATGCACGAAATCGGCAAGCCGCGACAGGGGAACGGAGACATCGGTGCGAAGATGCGCGCCACGCCTCGCCTGGCCCTCGTTCATGCCCTCGCGGAAGAGCCAGAGATTGCGCGACTGGGCCTTGGATGCGGCGACGACACCATCGAGCACCAGCCCCTCCTCCATCACGCCCTCAAGGAAGCGATGCATCAGATCCTCGACATCGACCAGCCCGGATCCGGAAATCTCCATCAAAACATAGGCCGGATAATCAGCCGCAATTGGCATGAGGAGATCCGGCATAGCCTCACGGGCAAGCGTGAAGGCAACGGGCGGCATGAATTCGAAGGCCGACATCAGGTCGCAGCAATCCCGCCTTGCCCGCCGATAAAGGGCAATGGCGTCCGACAAAGCGTTGAGACCGACAAGTGCCGTGGCGACCTGTTCGGCTGGCGGCAGGAGCTTGACCGAGACCGCCGTGATAATGCCGAGCGTCCCTTCGGCGCCGATGAACAATTGCTTGAGGTCGATACCGCGATTGTCCTTGCGCAGGGTCGATAGACCGTCGAAGACGGAACCATCGGGCAAAACCACTTCGAGACCCAGCACCAGTTCGCGGGTCATTCCATAGCGCAGCACATTGATACCGCCTGCATTGGTCGAGACGTTACCGCCGATCCGGCACGATCCTTGGGCACCAAGCGCCAGCGGGAAATAGAGCCCGGCAGCCTCCACCTTGTCCTTGAAATCGGAAAGGATCGCCCCGGCTTCGACGGTGGCGGAAAAATCATCGGCATCGATCCGACGGATAGCCGTCATCCGCTCAAGACTGATGACCACTTGCCGGGCCGGATCATCAGGCGTTGCCCCGAGCACCAGACCCGTATTGCCACCCTGCGGCACGATGGAAAGACCAAGACCGGAGATTGCCAGAACCGCGGCGGAGACATCAGCCGTGCTGCGTGGCCGGATGACCGCGACGGCACTGGACGTCACATCGCCATGCCAATCCCGGCAATAACGCTCCACCTCGGGGCCAGACAGCACCAGATCAGCCCCAAGTAGGCTCTCCAATGCTTCGACGTGACCACCCGGTTTCCCCTCAGCGACCATAGCGCTCTTTCCTTTGGCCTTACGACCATGGCCGGGGCCGACTTCGGAGGAGCCGCAGGCATGATCAACAATTCAGTTTCCAAGCGAATGATATAAGGTTATCAGACAACCTTACAAATGCTTTTTTTATCAACGGCGGCTTGTTTGGATAACCACCCCGTCGGATGCTTCTGGAGGAGGAGATACGCATGCATATTCTGATTATCGGCGCAGCCGGCATGGTCGGCCGCAAGCTTGCGGAACGGCTGGTGCGCGACAGTGGGCTTGATGGCCGGGCGATCGACACGATGACACTGGTCGATGTCGTCGCTCCAGAGGAACCGGCAGGCTTCACGGGCAAAACAAACATCCGCACCATCGACCTGTCGGCTCCGGATGCCGCCGAATCCCTTATAACCGGCCGACCGGATGTGATTTTCCACCTGGCCGCGATTGTATCGGGCGAAGCGGAACTGGATTTCGACAAGGGATATCGCATCAATCTCGACGGCACACGCTATCTCTTCGAGGCCATTCGCATGGCCCATCAGAAAGACGGCTATCGCCCGCGCCTCGTCTTCGCCTCCTCGATTGCCGTTGTCGGCGCGCCCCTGCCCTATCCGATCCCGGACGATTTCCACACCACGCCGCTGACGAGCTACGGCACCCAGAAGGCGATTTCAGAACTTCTGCTCTCGGACTATTCCCGCAAGGGGTTCTTCGACGGCATCGGCATTCGGCTTCCCACCGTCTGCATCCGCCCGGGCAAACCGAACAAGGCCGCTTCGGGCTTCTTCTCCAACATCCTGCGCGAACCGCTGGTTGGCAAGGAAGCCGTGCTTCCGGTCAGCGAGGACGTTCGCCATTGGCACGCCTCCCCCCGCTCTGCTGTAGGCTTCATGATCCATGGCGCGACGATCGACCTCGAAAAGGTCGGCCCCCGCCGCAACCTCTCCATGCCGGGCCTGAGCGCCACGGTCGGTGAACAGATTGAGGCCTTGCGTCGCGTGGCCGGTGACGCTGCGGTCAGACTCATCCGCCGTGAACCGGACGAAATGATCATGCGCATGTGCGCCGGATGGGCACCCGGCTTCGAAGCCACCCGCGCCCGCGAACTGGGCTTCACCGCCGAAAGCTCGTTCGACGACATCATCCGCGTTCATATCGAAGACGAACTGGGAGGTTCGCTGTGATCACCCAAGCCGCCAGACACATTGCTTTTCTCGGCACAGGATTGATGGGCGCGCCCATGGCGAAGCGCCTCCTTTCGGCAGGCTTCGATGTATCGGTCTGGAACCGTGACGCACGAAAAGCCCAAGTGCTGTCCGCCGATGGCGCCAGGATCTGCGAAACAGCAGCCGGCGCAGCAAAGAACGCCGATATCGTTTTCACCATGCTATCGGATGGCAACGCCGTCGCCGACGTGCTGTTTGCGGGCGGCGTTGCCGAAACGCTGAAAGACGGGGCAATCGTCGTAGATACCTCCTCCATTGCTCCCCCGATGGCCATCGATCATGCGGCGCGCCTTGCTGAACGTGGCATTGCCCATCTCGACGCCCCGGTTTCGGGCGGCGTGGTCGGTGCAGAGGCAGGCACGCTTGCCATCATGGCCGGCGGCAATGCCGAGATTGTCGAAAGCCTTGCCGACGTCTTCGCGCCGCTCGGCCGTGTGACCCATGTCGGCCCTTCCGGCGCCGGCCAGATCTGCAAGCTCGCCAACCAGCAGATTGTCGCCATCACCATCGGCGCGGTGGCGGAGGCCATGATGCTGGTGGAAGCCGGCGGCGCATCGCGTGCAAAATTTCGCGACGCGATCCGGGGCGGCTTTGCCGAGAGCCGTATCCTTGAGCTGCATGGCCAGCGCATGGTTGACCGGAGCTTCGCGCCGGGTGGCCCATCGCGACTGCAGCTGAAGGACCTGAACGCAGTCGTCGCCATGGCAGACGCCCTGTCGCTCGACCTGCCACTGACGGCAGAGGTTCGAAGCGCCTTCGAGGCCTTTGTTGCCGATGGCCACGGTGAAACCGACCATAGCGGCCTTTTGCTGCACCTGGAAAAGATCAATCATCGCGGGGAGGAGAACCGATGAGCGAGACGAAAAAGAATGATCGCCGCCTGCGCTCGCAGGATTGGTTCGACAATCCCGACCATCTCGACATGACGGCCCTCTATCTGGAGCGCTTCATGAACTACGGCACGACACCGGAGGAACTGCGCTCCGGCAAGCCGATCATCGGGATTGCCCAGTCTGGCAGCGACATCAACCCCTGCAATCGCCACCACGTCGATCTCGCCAAGCGTGTTCGCGATGGCATTCGCGATGCCGGCGGCATTCCGATCGAATTCCCCTCGCATCCCCTGTTCGAAAACTGCAAGCGACCAACGGCAGCCCTTGATCGCAATCTCGCCTATCTCGGTCTGGTCGAACTTCTCTATGGCTATCCCTTTGACGGGGTCGTGCTGACCACGGGATGCGACAAGACCACGCCATCGGCCCTGATGGCAGCCTCCACCGTCGACATTCCCGCCATCGTTCTGTCAGGCGGCCCCATGCTTGACGGCTGGCACGATGGCGAACTCGTCGGCTCCGGCACCGTCATCTGGCGGTCACGACGCAAATATGCCGCTGGCGAAATCACCCGCGAGGAATTCCTCGAACGGGCGCTGGATTCCGCCCCGTCGATCGGCCACTGCAACACCATGGGCACCGCCTCGACCATGAATGCGATCGCAGAAGCCCTCGGCATGTCGCTCACCGGCTGCGCAGCCATTCCAGCCGCCTATCGCGAGCGCGGCCAGATGGCCTATCGCACCGGGCGCCGTGCGGTCGAGCTGGTGCTTGAAGACATTCGCCCCTCGAACATCCTCACCCGGGAAGCCTTCCTCAATGCCATCAAGGTCAATTCAGCAATTGGCGGCTCGACCAACGCCCAGCCGCACCTGATGGCCATGGCCAAGCATGCAGGGGTCGAACTTCTGCCGGAGGACTGGCAGATCCATGGCTTCGACATTCCTCTGCTTGCCAATGTCCAGCCGGCCGGCGCCTATCTCGGCGAACGCTTCCACAGGGCTGGCGGCGTTCCGGCGATCATGTGGGAACTGCTCCAGGCGGGCAAACTCGACGGCAGCTGTCAGAGCGTTACCGGCAAGACCATGGCGGAAAACATCGAAGGGCGGGAAGCGACCGACCGCGAGGTCATCAAATCCTATGCCGAACCGATGAAGGAGCGCGCCGGTTTCCTCGTTCTGAAAGGCAATCTCTTCGACTTCGCCATCATGAAGACCAGCGTCATCTCGGAAGGGTTCCGCCAGCGATACCTGCAGGAGCCGGGACGTGAAGGCGTGTTCGAAGGCCGCGCCATCGTCTTTGATGGGTCGGAAGACTATCACAAGCGCATCAACGACCCCGCCCTCGACATAGACGAGAACTGCATCCTCGTCATTCGCGGGGCAGGTCCACTGGGTTGGCCGGGTTCTGCCGAGGTCGTCAACATGCAGCCACCAGACCACTTGATCAAGCGTGGGGTCCTGAGCCTTCCGACGATCGGCGACGGCCGCCAGTCCGGTACCGCTGACAGTCCATCCATCCTCAATGCCTCGCCAGAGAGTGCAGCTGGCGGTGGCCTTGCATGGATCAGATCAGGCGATCCGATCCGCATCGACCTCAATCAGGGACAATGCAACATGCTGGTGGATGACACGGAAATTGCCCGTCGCAAAGCTGAGGGCATTCCTGCCGTGCCGGCAGACGCCACGCCATGGCAGATGCTGTACCGTCAGACGGTGACGCAGCTCGCGGATGGCGCGACCATCCGTGATGCCGACAGGTTCCGCCAAATCGCAAAAAAACCACCGCGTCACAACCACTGACACTCAACCGACACCCGCAGCCGGCCTCGCCTGGGGCCGGTAACAAGGGCAAAACAGAGTTTTCGGATCGGTCGGGAACATCCGGGGGCAGGTAAACATTCTCCAGTCAAATCAATGGAGAATGACATGAAGTCCGCTTTTCTGCTCCTCTCTGGCGTCGCCACGACGGTGACCCTGCTCATCGCTGGCTTGGCAGTGGTCCAGGCAGCACTGCCGGATGAGGGTCAGCATCACTTTACCGGCCTGGACAATTCGCCTCTCTGGACAAGCGGGCCGGTCACAATAGCAAACAGAGATACGCAGGGTTATCAGCGCATCGCTGCCCGTTTGCCAGCAGACACGGTAATGGTCGCCTCCATCCCGCCTGAAACCAAGCCGGATCTATCAGCTGACAACGAAGCGTCGGGCCTCGACTATGTGGTCACGTCCGCGCTGGAGGAAAGCATCCCGCCGGAAGAAGGCGAGATCAGCATCGGTTATGCGCCGGAGCATCTTGACTGGTGCCAAGGGAAGTATCGCTCCTATAGGGTGGAAGATAACACCTATCTGTCATTCAGCGGCGCAAGGCGGACATGCGAGTCACCATTCGACACGGCAGAGTTCCATGACAGGTCTTCACCAATACCACTGGAGCAGGTTTCGTCAGACACATCAGATTCGTCGATTGCCAGCTACGAGGTGAGCGAAGCCGAACGTGACAGTATGCACGTCGATGCAGTGAGCATAGAGGAATGCGCCGCGCGCTACAGGTCCTATCGCGTCAGTGACAATACCTATCAGCCCCATGGCGGCGGTCCACGGAAAGCATGCGAAATCCGCAGCTTCTAAAGCGTTATCCCGCCAGAATAAGGCCGGCTGGCGGCCCGACTTCCGTACCGCACATGACGCGTTCGCCGATATAGGTCAGCGCATTCTTCAGGCCATGCATCGTGTAGGGCTTCTCGATCACCCCGATTGCACCGACAAATCCCTCCGGAATGCGCTTCACATTGCCCGTGACAAAAATGAAGGGAATGCCGCGCTCACTGAGCCGCTCCCCGATTTCGATGCCTGTCGGCCCATCATTCAGATGGACGTCGACGAAAGCGAAATCCGGCTGCCCCTGCTCGATCAGATCAAAGGCCGCATTGCGCGACGGGGCAGTCCCAACCACTGAATGGCCGGCCGCCTCCACCTCAAACTCGAGCTCGAGTGCAAGCAGCGCCTCGTCTTCGACAATCATGATCTTCACTTTTCTCAGTCCTTCATAATCTCGACAGGCATGGTCACGAGCACGTCCGTCCGGGGGCCGTCCTCGTAACGCTCGATCGACGCATTGAGTTGCTTGGCACAGGTGTCGAGCATCAGCCGGCCAAAGGCCTCTTCTTCCGGATTGACGGAAACGGGCGTGGTTGTGTCGGTTACCCTGATGATGAAATGGCCGTTCTTGCGCTTCACCTGCAGGTGGATTTCACCACCACCGTCACTCAGCCCACGGCGCACCGCATCAACGACGAGCTCGTTGACGATCAATGCCAGCGCCGACGCCTTGACGGAGGGCACAAGCACTGGCGCGAGATCTGTCGTCACGCGGATATCGTCACGATGCAGGGCCCCGACCAGATCCTGGATCAGATCCTTGGCAAAGTCGGCCACATCAAAGCGACCGAGATCGCTGCTGGTGAATAGCTTGCGCTGTACGGTGCTGAGCGCCTCGACACGATTGAGCACCGAAAACAGCGTCCTCTTCACCACTTCGTCTTCCGAAAGGCGGGCCTGCAACTTGACGATCGAGGCGATGGTCAGGAGGTTGTTTTTGACCCGGTGATCGACCTCATGCACCAGCATGGTCTTTGCCTGCAAGGCATCGCTGAGATCCTTGGTCCGCCTGGCAACCTCTTCCTCGGCTGAACGGCGCGCTTCGGCCAGTTCGGTTTCCTTGCTCTTGATGTTGGTGAAATCAAGCTGGGAGGCAAAGAAATAGATGACCTCGCCGCTCTCGTCGCGCACGGGACTGACAAAGAGCGCATTCCAGAACGTCGATCCGTCCTTGCGATAGTTGAGGATATCAAGAGACACGTCATGCGCGTTGTCCACTGCTTCGCGAAGGCGACGCACGGCGTCAGGATCCGTCTCAGGCCCCTGCAGAAGCCGGCAGTTCCGCCCGTACATTTCATCTTCGGTGTAACCCGTGAGCTTCAGGAAGGCTTGATTGCAGAAGATGATTGGATTGTCGTCCTGCCGAGGATCGGTAATCAGCATCGGCATGCGCGTCGCCTTGAAGGCCGCGGCAAAGGGATCTTCGGAAGGATGCGCCGCCAGGAGGCGCTGTGCCGCATCTCGCGCACCACGTCGCGAGGAATTTAAGTCACTCATGCAAAAACTATCCTGACACTTGTGTGGACAGCAAATGAGCCAGTGAGGAAATGGTTCCCACCGATCCGGAAAAAAATTGTGTGGCATCCGCAAGAGGCAACGTGCCAAGGATAATTGCAATCTGTGCGGCACCCGAACGACTTGACCCGCCCACCCCCTCTCCGTAACTTTAGCGTGAAAATCACGAGAACCGACCATTCATGACGAACGAGAGTAAGCCCGGCTTTCTGAGGCACGGGGGCGGAATGGCTGATCTCATCCGCAGCCATGACTGGTCTACAACCCTCGGCCCGCCGGATGCCTGGCCGGCGGCCCTGAAGGCTGCCTTGTCCATTTGTCTGAGCTCGAGTTTTCCGACGGCGATCTATTGGGGCCCCGACTTAATTCTGATCTACAACGATGCCTGGGCCCCCATTCCGGGCGAACGTCACCCCTGGGCACTTGGGCGGCCCGCAAGCGAAGTCTGGTTCGATATCTGGGAAGTTGTCGGACCCCAATTCGAACAGGTCCAGCAAACCGGTCAGGGCGTATCGCGCTTCGATGAGCTTCTGCCGATGCTGCGCAACGGCGTGGTGGAAGAAACCTACTGGAACTATAGCTTTACCGCCATTCGCGATGAGAGCGATCGCATCGTCGGCGTGTTCAACCAGGGCAACGAAACCACGGCTGCCGTCATCGCAAGGCGCAAAGCGCAGGAGGAAAATGCCCGTCTTGGACGCATGTTCGCCGAGGCTCCGGCAGCGATTGCCATTACGGAAGGCAAGGATCACGTCTTTACTCTGGCCAATCCTGCCTACCTCGACCTCATCGGCCGTGATGAGGTTCTGCAGAGAACGGTGGCCGAGACCCTCCCCGAACTGGTCGGCCAAGGCTTTATCGAGCTTCTGGATCAGGTCTTCGAGACTGGAAAACCTCATATTGGCCGAGCTGTCCCCATTCGCCTGGCCCGCGAGGGAACGGCCCCGGAATTGCGCTATGTCGACTTTGTCTACCAGCCGATCAGCAATGCGGAAGGCGGCTCTCGCGGCATCTTCGTTCAGGCGACGGACGTCACCGACGCCACGACGGCACTGGTTGCACTGCGGGAGAGCGAGCAACGCTTCGAAGCGATCGTCAATTCGATCGACCAGATGATCTGGTCGACCACCGCCGATGGTTATCATGACTACTTCAACGAGCGTTGGTATGAATTTACCGGTGTCCCGCGCGGCTCCACAGACGGTGCAGACTGGGCCAATGTCTTCCATCCGGAAGATCAGCCACGCACATGGGATACCTGGCGAAAAAGTCTGGAGACGGGCGCCCCCTATGAGGTCGAATATCGGCTACGCCATCACACCGGCGCTTACCGTTGGGTGATCGGCCGAGCCCAGTGCGTGCGCGATGACGACGGTGACATCACGCGCTGGTACGGAACCTGCACCGACATTCACGATCTTAAGGTTGCGGAGGAAGCCCGCCAGCTGTTGCTTAAGGAACTCAATCACCGCGTGAAGAACCTTTTCGCAGTGACATCCGGCATGGTCAGCATGACCGCCAGGAACTCCGCGACAGTCGCCGGTATGGCAACCTCTCTACAGGGGCGGCTACAGGCCTTGGCAAAGGCCCACGAACTGGTTCAGCCAGTCATTTCGAACGATACGACGAGCCGCGAAGCACTGCACCTCGCAGCCCTCCTCCAGGAGCTCATCAGTCCGCATATCGACCCGGCATCGGATCGCGTCTCGATGGCAGGTCCAGACATCCTTGTCGGGCCGAAAGCCTCGGCGAGCCTTGCACTCATCTTTCATGAACTGGCAACCAACGCCTCGAAATATGGCGCCTTCCGCGAACCAGACGGCCGGCTCGACGTCCGCTGGGCAGAAGACGGCGCGGAGCTGCGGGTCAGCTGGGTCGAGGATCTGGGGCATGCGGCCATGAAGGCGCCGAACTCGGAAGGCTTCGGCAGCAAGCTTGCCAGAATGAGCGCGACCCACCAACTCGGTGGCAGCATCGCGTTTGACTGGCAGCCGACTGGGTTGACGATCGCACTGATCCTATCGGCAGCCCATTTGGAACAGTGAGAAGACCCACAGCCTGACCCGCGTGAAATAATACGCGGGCCCTCTTCAAACCACCTCAGAAAAGTGTAAACTTTATTTTACACGTAGAGCTGAGGCGGGATCCATGGCCCATCCATTCCCATTCGCCGCAATCGTTGCCCAGGAGGATATGAAGAAGGCCCTCCTGATGGCGGCTGTCGAGCCGCTACTTGGTGGAGTGCTGATTTTCGGGGACCGTGGAACGGGCAAATCGACCGCAGTTCGGGCGCTGGCAGAACTTCTGCCGAAGATCGAGGTCAGGACCGGCTGTCGTTACAACTGCCTGCCGGCAGAACCGCAACCCTCTTGCCCCGTCTGCAATGCCGCTTCGGAAATGCAAGGAAAACAAGGTTCTTTGGCGCCGGTCGTGAAGATCCGCTCGCCGATGATCGACTTGCCCTTAGGCGCGACTGAGGATCGGGTCTGCGGGGCGCTCGACATCGAAAAAGCTCTGATTGCCGGCGAGAAGCGTTTTGAGCCCGGCTTGCTCGCCGCCGCGAACCGGGGCTTTCTCTACATCGACGAAGTGAACCTCTTGGAGGACCATCTCGTTGATCTCCTGCTTGATGCAGCGGCATCAGGTGTCAACCTGGTGGAACGCGAGGGCCTCAGTATCCGTCATGATGCCCGGTTCGTTCTGGTCGGCAGCGGCAACCCGGAAGAAGGCGACCTACGGCCGCAGCTCCTTGATCGCTTCGGCCTCTCCGTCGAGGTCCGAACCATCGATGACATCGCCGAGCGTGTCGAAGTCATCCGCCGCCGCGACGCCTATGAAACGGACCGGGACGCCTTTTGCGCGGCCTGGGCGAAACGTGACGCAGCCATTGGCAAGCGGGTGATTGCCGCCCGAAAGATCCTGCGACAGGTCGAGATTTCCGACACCGTGGTTACACGCATGTCGCAACTGTGCCTGCGGCTCGGCATCGACGGCATGCGGGGCGAACTGACCCTGATGCGCGCAAGCCGCGCGGCAGCTGCCCTTGCCGGACGCACAGAAGTGACCTGGAACGATGTCGGCGAGATCGCCCCAATGGTGCTGTGCCACCGCCTGCGGCGCGATCCTCTAGAAGAAGCAGGCTCCGCGCCGAGGATCGAAAGGGCTCTGGCAACCGTCAGCGCCACCTACGGACATGGTTGAGCGGGCGCCACATGAAGCCTTTGAGCAGGCTCTTCGGGACCACGGCCGCGAGCAGTGGGACGACGCGCTTCTTGCCGCCGACCTTCTCCGTCTCGGCGGCGCTGCCACCGGAGGCATCTGGCTTCGGGCAAGATCCAGCGGCGTTCGCGATGTCTATTTGGCCCATCTCCGCCAGTGTGCTCCGCCGGATCTTGCCTGGCTGCGCCTACCAGCCGGAACGACGGCCCATCACCTATCGGCGTCAATCGATATCGCAGCCACGGCTGAGAGCGGAAGACGTGTCGAGCGCGCCGGATTGATCGAGGCATCCAGGGGTGGCGTCCTCGTTCTTCCGATGGCGGAGCGCATGGACCGAACCGTCACCGCCATGATTACTGCAGCGAATGACGACGACGAAGAACAGCCGACCGTTCTCGTCGCGCTGGACGAATCTGTCGATGACGACGAAGGGCTTCCGGTTGCCCTCGCTGATCGGCTGGGGCTTCGGCTCAATCTGCACGCAGTAGCCTGGAATCAGACACAGAACATCGTGACCGACCAGCCCCCAGCGTTCGACAGACGATGGCACCAGGTCTCCATCGACGACGGGCGGCTCAGCTTTTTGGCGACAATGGCCCTCACGAGCGGACACAAGTCGATCCGTATCCTGCACCATCTGGCAAGGATTGCCCGGATGCTGGCCCATCTCAACGCTCGGACCGGCGTTGAGGATCAGGACGCCATCACGGCCCTTAGACTTTGCCTCGGACTGAGGCTGTCGCCTCCATCCACCGAGTGCATGGCCGTCGAAGAGGAGAAGACACCGGGTACCGACCCTGGGCAGAGCAGCGCCAATCGCGCCGATGATCCGCCGCTTTCCCCGCACGATGATAGCCAACCCGGCACCGACACACTGAAAGATATGCTGGCCGCAGTCCAGGCGGCAGCCATTTCAGGCGATCTGCTTGTTGACGCCTCGACACGACCACGAAACCAAGCCAGACGATCGGGGAAATCCGGTCATGCCATGAAACACGCAAGGCGCGGCCGGCCCATCGGCACAAGCCTGTCGGCACCGCAGCCAGACGCCCGCCCGGACGTGATTGCGACACTCAGGGCCGCAGCGCCCTGGCAAAAACTGCGACTGGCACAAAGCCATGCGGGACAGGTTGAAGCGGCACTGGTTGAAAACGACGGATCGCAGCCCCCTTCCTGGAAACCAAAAGCCTTCATCATCCGTGATGACTTTCGCTATCTGCGGCTGCGCCATGCCACACCCTCGGCCGCAATCTTCATCGTTGACGCCTCGGGTTCCACCGCGCTCGACCGTCTGGGCGAGGCCAAGGGCGCCATCGAACATCTTTTGTCCCGGTGTTATGCGCGTCGCGACGAAGTGGCGCTCATCGCCTTCCGTGGCACCACGGCCGAAACGCTACTGCCTCCCACCCGCTCTCTGGTTGCTGCGAAGCGCAAACTCGGCGCCCTGCCCGGTGGGGGCGCAACACCGCTCGCCTCCGGCCTGCAACGGGGACTGGAACTTGCACTCTCGCTCAGGCGCAGGGGCACGACCCCGGTGATCGTGCTGCTGACTGATGGCAGCGGCAATATTGCGCTGGACGGCACGGCGGACCGCGCCAAGGCTGCCGACGACCTCGGGAAAATGACACGGGCCTACAGGGTAGAGAGCATCAAGACGGTCTGCATCGACGTGGCAAGACGACCGCGCGAAAGCGTTGCTGTGCTCGCCCGTGACTTGAATGCCGACCTGCACCGTCTCCGTCAGGCTGATGCCGAACGGATATCGACGCTGGTCGACACTTCCCTGCGGGAGACCCGGCCATGAGACCCATCGGCGACCGCCTGGACTGGCAGAGAGACGGTTCCATCTGGCCGCATCGCGAAGCCAGCCAGTTCCTGCGCACGGAAAACCATCTCTGGCATGTGCAGATCTTCGGCCGGGACGACGCGCCCTTGGCACTTCTGCTGCACGGTACCGGCGCATCCTCACACTCCTGGCGCAACCTTGCACCACTCCTGGCGCGGGACTTTCGCGTCGTGGTTCCCGACTTGCCATGTCACGGCTTCACCCGCGCGATCGGCCGCGCCGATCTTTCGCTGCCCGGCATGGTGCAGGCCATTTCCGAATTGCAACGCCATCTGGGCCGTGCGCCAGCCATGATCATTGGTCACTCGGCCGGGGCAGCGATCGCTGTTGCTCTGGCGGCCGGACGGACCTCCGCCAGCGCCCAGACCGTGCCGCGACACGTGGTCGGCATCAACGGCGCTTTCCTGCCAATCCGCGGCAATGCGCTGTTTTCGCCCATGGCAAAGGCCATGTTCGTCAATCCCTTCACCCCAGCCCTGTTTTCGCTTCTGGCACGCGCGACACCGCTTGGCGGAAACCTGCTGACGGCCACCGGCTCGCCGATCGATGAGGCAGGCAAGGCAGTATACCGGCTGCTGCTCAGCACACCGGATCACGTGCGTGGCGCGCTAGGCATGATGGCAAACTGGGATCTCGCCCGTTTCGACACACGGCTACAGCGGCTAGCCTTTCCGATGACGCTGATCGTCGCCAAAGACGATCCGATGGTGCCACCTCGGAACGCCTATCACGCCGCCCGGATCGCGACCGGTAGCCGATTGATCACCAGCGAAACCGGCGGACACCTCCTGCATGAATGCCGGGCGGAACAGGTCGCGGACTGGATTGCCGAGGTGATCAAGGACAAACAGCCGGAGGGAGCGGACGCCGCATGAACATGTCCGAACGCTTCTCCCGAGCCCACCCGGCAGCGCCCGACGGACGCCCGCATGCTGTGATCATTGGCGCTGGCGTCGGTGGCCTTGCAACTGGCGCCCTGCTAGGCGCAAAGGGATATCGCGTCACGATCATCGATCCTCTCGATCTGCCGGGTGGTCGCGCTTACGCCTATCATCAGGATGGCTACACCTTCGACGCCGGGCCAACGATCATCACAGCGCCCTGGCTATTCGAAGAACTCTGGCGCGATTGCGGTGGGGAACTCCGCGAAGACGTCGAACTTCGCCCCAACACACCGTTCTATCGCGTGCGTTTCGACGATGGCACCATCTTCGACTACTCCGGCGACCGGCAGTCTATGGAAGACCAGATCGCTCGCATTGAACCCCAGGACGTCAAGGGTTATCGCAGTTTCCTCGACGAAAGCCGCCGCATCTATGAGGTCGCCTTCGAGCAACTGGCGGCGAAACCCTTCCACAGCCTGGCCTTTACCGCAAAGACCCTCGCCCGTCTTGTGCGGCTCGGCGGCTATCGATCCGTCTATTCCGTCGTTTCGCGGCACTTCCGCAACGACAAGCTTCGCACCCTGTTTTCGTTTCACCCTCTGCTGATCGGCGGCAATCCATTCTCCGCCACATCCTTCTATTGCCTCATCGCGCATCTCGAGGGGAAATACGGCGTTCATCATGCTGTTGGTGGCACACATGCGCTCGTGCGAGGCATCGCATCGCTCGTCACCCGCAATGGCGGCCAGGTTCGCCTCGGCGAAACCGTTGCCGCCATCGAAACCGAAGGCCGACGGGCAATAGGCGTTCGCCTGACGTCCGGAGAGCGGATCGCCGCCGATATCGTCGTCTCAAATGCCGATCCGGCCACCACTTATGGAAAACTCCTGCGCGCCTTCCCGCGTAAGCGGTGGACGGATGCCAAGATAAAACGCGGTGATTATTCGATGGGCCTCTTCGTCTGGTACTTCGGCACCGACCGTCGCTACGAGACCGTCGATCACCACACCATGATCTTCGGCCCGCGCTACCGCGGACTTCTCGACGACATCTTCCGCAATCGTAAATTGGCGGATGATTTCAGCCTCTATTTGCACCGACCAACCGCAAGCGATCCGTCCCTTGCGCCCGAAGGCCGCGACAGCTTTTATGTGCTGAGCCCTGTTCCACACCTGGCGAGCAGCACAGACTGGCTCGCCGAGGCGGAAGTCTACCGGACCCGCATTGAAAAGCGGCTGGAGGAAACGGTTCTCCCCGACCTCTCCCGCCATCTCGTTACCTCCCGTATCGCGACGCCGCTTGATTTTCGCGATCGGCTCTTGTCCTGGCAGGGTGCCGCTTTTGCGCTGGAGCCCAAACTCTTTCAGAGCGCCTGGTTCCGCCCGCACAATCGCAGCGAGGAACTGGACAATCTCTTCCTCTGTGGCGCGGGCACCCATCCGGGTGCCGGCTTGCCGGGCGTCATATGTTCCGCCCGTATCGTGGCGGATCTCGTCCCCCATCCAAGAGAGTTTGCCACACACGGACACGCAGGATCAGGGAGCGTCACATGAGCCCACCGCCCGCCATTTCCTCTGCCGAGATCGAGCCTCTTCTGGCCCGCCCCCTGATTTCAAGGCCACTTGCCCTCAACCACGGCTTTTCAGGCGAGGCTGAAGACGAACGGGTTTGCAACACAGCCATTCGCCACGGCTCCCGGTCGTTTCACCTTGCCTCGCTTCTCCTGCCACGTTCAACACGTCGCGCCGCCCGCGCGCTCTACGCGTTCTGCCGGCATTCCGACGACCTCATAGATGAGCCAAACAGCGGCTTGCCGGCCCTGATGCGCCTACGCCATCGATTGGCGCGCATCTATAGCGGCACACCCGAAGCCTATGCCTGCGACCGCGCTTTTGCCCGCGTCGTCGAGAGCCATTGCATCCCCAAACCGGTAGTGAGTGCGCTCCTTGAAGGTTTTGAGATGGACCTGTCTGGATGCCGCTATCGCAGCATCGATGATCTAAAGGTCTATGCAACAAATGTGGCGTCGAGCGTCGGCGTGATGATGGCGATGGTCATGGGTGTCCAAGATCAGGCGGCACTGGCACGCGCCGCCGACCTCGGCATTGCCATGCAACTGACAAACATTGCCCGGGACGTTGGCGAGGATGCCCGCAATGGCAGGCTCTACCTTCCGCTTGACTGGCTGGCAGAAGCCGGGATCGATCCAGGCATCTTCCTGAAGAGGCCTAGCTTTAGCCCTGGCCTCGGCCATCTGGTCGAAAGGCTCCTGCAAGAGGCAGAACGCCATTACCGCCTCGGCCATGCCGGTGTCGCAGCGCTGCCGCCTGAGTGCCGCCGCGCTATACGCGCCGCCGCTCTGATTTATGAAGCAATCGGACACGAGATTGCCGCAGCTGGTTTCGACACGGTCACCCGCAGAGCCAAGACATCACTGCCGACCAAGCTGCGCTTGCTGGTCAGGGCAGGCAGGGCCGAGCCCCGTTGGGCGGAAACGACAGCTCGTGACATGACAGTCCCTTGCGAGCCGGCCTCGGCACCCCTTGTTTCGATTGCGGCTGCTGCGCTTCAGAGCAGACGTGGGACGGAACCTTTACGAACTGCACCGACCGCAGGCGCCAGCGAGCGCCTGACAACAATTCTTCTCAGCCTTCATGCGAACACCCGGGAGGAGCTGCACAATCGCCGCCTCGCAGCCCGGGAGAAGGTGGCACGTCTTGCTTGAAAACTATTTTGGCCTGATCGAGGCCCTATTCGTCTTCGGCCTCGCCGTCGCCTTCTATGTCTGGCAGCGAGCTGACCTGAAAAAGGAAAACGAAAAAGCGAAAGCGAAAGCAAAAGCGGAAGTCGAAGCCCCCAAGGCGAGCGACGACACGGCCGACTAACCCCGTCGCGGCATGCGAAACGGCAGCATGGCGCGAACCAGTGGCTTGGATAGCCTGCAACAATCGAGTGTCTCATGCATCATCGTGATCGGCTCCTCTTGGCCGAGAACGGTTTCGACCAGCGAGCGGCGATAAAACGGACTGTCCTCCAGCGATCGCAAGACACGTGGCGTGCTGCCATCAGCACAGGCTATCCCGCCACCCACACCCCAGAACCCTCTATTCAGCAACCGTCGTTCCGGCGGATCGAAGGTCTGGCATTCTCCCTGACTGTCGAAGAGGAGGCCCAACCGGCGACCCTGTCCATCAAGCAGAGCGGCATCATAAAGGATGGCCGTACTCCCTCCATCGGCACGACCACGCGCCCAGTCCCAGCCGACGAAGTCAGCCTCGAGCGGACGCGAGCCCCAATTCATGTCGTGATAGCCATGCCCGAGCCAATGGACCCCGAAGAAATCCCGGCACGCCACGTCGACCCTGGCCGATGGCATGACCGGCCGCCAATGATGCAAGGCAGACGGATCCAGTGCGACGGCATACTGAACCGTGAAGGCGGGCCTCAGCCGGACTTGCCCCACCATTCGCTTGGGCAAGAGGGCCTGCCCCGGCCAAGGCAGAAACACTTCATCGAACGCTATCTCCAGACCATCATTGCCAAGCTGGATCGCACTCCGGCCGATCTGCAACCGCTCTCCGCGGCGATCAAGGGTCTTTCGCCCTCTTTCCGTCATCGCCCAGGCATGGCCCTCCGGTCCATAAAGAGCGACGTTGAACGCAACATGATTTTCCGGGTCGTTGCGCCCGCTCCAGTGATAGTAGGGGGAGAAGACGGACCCGACAAAGGCAATGACGGTCAGTGCGAATTGTCCGCAATCGCTGACGGCGTCGACATACCACCAGCGATAGCCACCTGCCGGAACCGACGGGTCGAACCCATATCCTGCATCAGCTGGTCCGCCGCAAGCTTGCCGGAAAGGGCGCTCATCGGCACCCCCGGCCCCGGATGCACGCTGCCGCCCGCCAGGTAAAGCCCCGGCACCGGCCCTTTCGCTCCCGGTCGGGCGAAGGACGCTATACAGCCATGCGACGCCATCCCGTAAAGGGCGCCGCCGCTGCCCGGATACAGCCTCGCAAACCGATCCGGGGTTGTCACGTTCGGCCTCGCTTCCGTTTGGCGGAGCGTGAGCCCATTCGACGCCAATCTGCGTTCCATCAGGTGCAGGCATCTGTCGATCTCGCTTTCGTCATACTGATGCCGGTCACCATCGGCCGGCATATTCATCAGGCTGTACAGGCGTTCGGATCGACCAGACCCGTGCCCATCCGGAGGATTCCCAGCCCCATCACGATCCTGGGCACAGACATAGACAGTCGGATCAGCCGGCGGCATCTTCCAGCGGAAGATCGCATCGAATTCAGCTGCATAGTCACTGGAGAAGAAGACGGTATGGTGCGCAAGCGGCACGCCGCGCGCTTCCGCCGGACCGCAGGCGACAACAGCCGATAGCGACCGTCGGGCAATTGCCTTTGCCGGTTGAGAAGGGCGGCCCAGCAGGCGCGGCAGGGCGGCGACATCGCCGTTGAAGATCACCCGTCGCGCTGCAATCCGCCGTCCACTGCGCGTCACGGCACCCGAGACAGCATTGCGGGAGGGGTCGGTGACGATCTCGCTGACAGGATCGCCGAACTGGAACTCGACACCGAGATCCGTCGCGAGATCAACCAGTTTCGCCGCAAGTGCCCGCATGCCGCCGTCGATGAGCCAGACCCCCTCCTGCTCGACATGGGCGACCAGCATCAGGGTTGCCGGCGCCAGATAGGGTGATGAGCCACAATAGGTCGCATAGCGGGCGAAGAGCTGGCGCAGGCGCACATCCGCGAAATATCCTCCAAGCGTCGACCACATGGATGAGAATGGCCGGATAGCAAAGAGATCCTGGGGCCGCGACAACCCGATGCGTTGCGACAGCGTGATCGGATTTGGCCGTTGCGCCGAGATGAAACTGTCCTTCAGAAGCGTATAGATCCGACGGCTGTCGGCCGCGAAAGATGTGTAGCCCTCTGCCGCTTTTGCTCCGGCGAAGTCACGGATCGCCCGGGCATTCTCGAGAGGATCAGAGACAAGATCCAGGCCATTGCCTCCTTCCCAATAATGCCGAGCGACGATCTTGGATCGCATCAGGCCCAATTGGTCGTCCAGCACGGCGTCCCCGCACTTAAACAAATCATCGAAAACCCATTTCATGGTCAGAACCGTCGGACCCGCATCGAAAGCCTGACCACCCGCCTCGACCTGGCGCAGCTTGCCACCGCCGCCCGCCTGGCCCTCAACCACGCAGACGGGCATGCCGGCGGCAGCCAGACGAATTGCCGCCGCGAGTCCACCCATACCTGCCCCGATGATCAGCACCGGACCGCCCTGTTCACCGGACACAATCCTCTCCCGCTTGAGTTGACAACCTCTTTAAATGTGTCAATCTAAATTGACAGATTGAAGAGTAATGTAAAGATTACATCTGTCGTTTCTCAGGAGGTGAATCTTATGGACGTCGCCGACCGCATCGAGACCGGAATGCAACGCTCTCTTCGCTTTGCGACAGCAAATGGATGTCCGCCCATCCTGGCGAATGCCTTGCGACATGCCGTGTTTCCAGGCGGCGCCCGCATAAGACCTCGCCTCTGCCTCGCGGTCGCCGCCGCCTGCGGCGACCGCGAGCCCGCAATCGCCGACTCGGCTGCAACGGCCATTGAACTTCTGCACTGCGCCTCGCTTGTGCATGACGACATGCCATGTTTCGACAACGCTATGACCCGGCGGGGTCGATCCAGTGTGCATGCGGAATTCGGTGAGGAAATTGCACTTTTGACAGGCGATGGCCTGATCGTGGCAGCCTTTGAAACCGTGGCACGGGAAACGCAGATGGCACCTCTGCTCACCGCCCCGATCATCGCCACCATCGCCAAGGCCGTCGGCTCGCCCTATGGCCTCGTTGCTGGACAGGCATGGGAGAGCGAGCCGGAAATCAACATCGCGGTCTATCACCGGGCCAAGACCGCCTCGCTGTTCAGCGGCGCGGTATCCACCGGTGCCATCGCCTCCGGCGGCAATCCGCAAGATTGGCTTGGTCTCGCCGATGCGCTTGGCGCTGCCTATCAGGTAGCGGATGATCTCTACGACGCTGTCGGCCAGACAGACGGCAGCGACAAACCCGCAGGGCAGGATAAGCGCAATGGCAAGCCGAACATCGTGGCTGAACTGGGATTGTCCGCCTCCCTTTCGCGGCTGCACAGCCTGGTCTCGGAGGCGGTTGCAAACGTTCCCGATTGCCCGGGAGCCGATGCTTTTCGCCACATGATCCTCAACGAGGCGACCCGGCTGATGCCGAAGACGCTCGCCACCAGCGCAGCCTGAGGCCATGGCCAACGGGGTCGAGCCGCTCGGCGATCCGGCCGCCGCCACCGCCCTGCGACCAGAAAATCACAAGCCACGTGATGGCGGATCGGCACGATCGCTGGCGATCCAATGGCGCATGTGGCGAAACCGGCAGATCGGCTCGCAGCGCTTTCGCCACTGGATGGCCCGCCTTCCCTGGACCCGCTGGCTGGCACAGCGAAAGGCCAATCAGCTGTTTCAACTGGTCGCGGGCTTTACCCAAACGCAGATCCTGACGACCTGTGTGCGCCTGGATCTGTTCGCGCATCTGGATGGCTGCGCGCAAACGACCGAGCAACTCGCACATACCTGCAAGCTCGAAGCTGCGCGCATGCGAGAAGTGCTCGAACTTGCTCAACACCTCAACCTCGTCATCGAAATCCAACCGAATAGCTGGATGCTTGATGACGCCGGCGCCGTTCTCGCCAGTGACCGCGGGCTGCGTGAGATGATCCGCCATCACGAAATCCTCTATCGCGATCTTCAAGACCCCGTAGCCCTGTGGCGGAACGAAACGACCGATACCGGGCTTCGCAGATATTGGGCCTATGTCCGCACCCAAACGCCGGCCGAATGCCCCGATAGCGCGGTCGCGCCCTATACCGCTTTGATGCGCGAAAGCCAGGCAATGCTGGCAGACTGCATCCTCTCCTCACACGACTTTGCTCGCTACCAGTCCGTACTGGACATTGGCGGCGGAGACGGTGCGTTCCTATCCGCCCTCGGCAATCGCTATCATGCGCTGAAGCTCGGCCTATTCGATTTACCGGCGGTCGCCACCGCAGCCGAGACGCAGATCTCTCGCGCAGGGATGGCCGATCGCACCCGTATTCATGGCGGCGATTTTTTCGAGGACATGATCCCGTCCGACTTCGCCTGTGTGACGTTGCTGCGGGTACTCTGTGATCACGAGGATGATCGGGTCCGCCGGCTCCTTGCCAATCTCCACCGCAGTCTCGCCCCAGGAACACATCTGGTCATCGCGGAAGCCATGGCCGGCCCTTCGTCCGGTGAACGGCTCGCAGCCGCGTATTTCGGGATCTATTTTCGCGCCATGGGGTCTGGTCGGTGCCGCACTGCCGGCGAAATCTCCACCCTGCTGCGCGATTCAGGCTTTCAGAATCCGCAGATCATTTCGACGGTCAATCCTCTGCTCGCCACGCTGATCACCGGTGCACGATGACAGCGTCGCCCCACGACGCCCCCCCAAAGTGTAAATATAAGTTGACACCTTAAATGGTAAAACTAAGATGACATTCGGGAGCATGCAGCGTCCCGTGTCCGGGGAGGGCACGACAATGCAGACAGCAGCCATAGTCTTCGAAAAACCGGGAACGCTGGCCATAAAGCAGCTTGCGCTGCAGACCGCGTCCGAGGGCGACATCGTGGCCCGCGCGCTTTTCAGCGGTATCTCCAACGGCACAGAACGCATGCTGTTTGATGGAACCATGCCGAGCTTTCCCGGCATGCGGTATCCGTTGGTCCCTGGTTACGAGACCGTTGCAAGGGTCGTCGAGGCCGGATCGACCTCGGGTCGCTCCGTCGGCGAGCTTGTCTACATTCCGGGTGCGAACTGCTACCGCGATGCCGCTGGCCTCTTCGGCGCGAGTGCCGAAATGCTGATCGTCGAAGGCAGGCGCAGTGTGCCGCTGATCGCAGAGCAGCCGGAACAGGCCGTTCTCCTGGCGCTTGCCGCCACGGCTCACCACGCGGTCTTGCGCGCTGGCCGCCCGCCATCGCTCGTCATCGGCCATGGCGTTCTTGGACGCCTGATCGCCCGCATGATTATCGCAATTGGACACCCTGCTCCCATCGTCTGGGAGACAGTACCCGCCCGTCGAACCGGCGGCCTTGGATATGCCGTGTCGTCACCTGAGGACGCTGACGGCCAGCGCCATACCGCCATTATCGATGCCAGCGGCAATACCCAGGTCCTCGACGAGGCGATCGCCAAACTGCAGCGTCAGGGTGTGCTGGTGCTCGCCGGCTTCTACGGCGCCCGGATCAATCTCGATTTTCCGCGCATCTTCATGCGTGAGGCCACGTTGGTCGCGGCTGCCGAATTCACGGCCGACGACGTCTCCGCCGTCCAGGCGCTCGTCGCAGCTGGCGCTCTCTCGCTCGATGGCCTGATTACCCACCATGCTAGCCCTGCATATGCCGTTTCGGCCTACAGGACCGCATTTTCCGACCCCGAATGCCTGAAAATGATCATCGACTGGAGGAACGCAGCATGAGCCTCGATCTCGCCCCAGACGGCTTGGAACGTCTCCAGGAACAGCTCCGCGACGAAGCAGCCATAGAACCCGATGCGCCTGTTATCGGCAAGGTGACCAAGGAAACGCAGATCATCGCGATCTACGGCAAGGGCGGGATCGGCAAGAGTTTTACGCTCGCCAATCTCTCTTACATGCTGGCACAGCTCGGCAAGAAGGTGCTCTTGATCGGCTGCGATCCGAAAAGCGATACGACCTCGCTGCTCTTTGGCGGTCGCGCCTGCCCCACGATCATCCAGACGGCCTCGCGCCGCAAGGAAGCCGGGCAGGAAGTGTCTATCTCGGATGTTTGCTTCAAACGGGATGGCGTTTTCGCAATGGAACTCGGCGGACCAGAAGTCGGCCGCGGCTGTGGTGGCCGCGGCATCATACATGGCTTCGAAACGCTGGAAAAACTCGGCTTCCACGACTGGGACTTCGATTTCATTCTGCTCGATTTTCTAGGCGACGTTGTCTGCGGCGGCTTCGGCCTGCCGATTGCGCGTGACATGTGCCAAAAGGTCGTGGTGGTCGGCTCGAACGACCTGCAGTCGCTCTACGTCGCAAACAATGTCTGTTCGGCGGTGAAATACTTCCGCAATCTCGGCGGCAATGTGGGGGTCGCCGGCCTCGTCATCAACAAGGACGACGGCACGGGTGAAGCCCAGGCCTTTGCCGAGGCTGTCGGCATTCCCGTGCTGGCCTCGATCCCGCAGGACGACGACATCCGGCGCAAGAGCGCCAACTACCAGATCATCGGCACCCAAGACAGCCATTGGGGACCGCTCTTCGAAGCGCTGTCGATCAATCTGGCTGAAGCCCCGCCGATCTTGCCGAAACCGCTCGATCAGGATGGCCTGCTCGGCCTCTTCGACGCCAGCGAGACCGGCGCCGATTACAAGCTCCAGCCAGCCCAGCCGGAAGACATGTGCGCCACGGGCGCGCTGAAACGACCGTCGCTGGAAGTCATCTACGACAACGTATGAGATCGGGTGAGCATGATGGATGACCTGCGCAAGGAATTCGAGCCAGACGATGCCAACGGGATTATTCCCGTCGGCACCGATGCCGCCGTCCTTCGCGACGGCATGGCCGACGAGCCTGCATCTGGCATTGGCTGCCATGGAGGTACTGAGCTCTCCAAAGCAGCGGCGCGTGCGGCCGGCCAAGGTGCGCTCATGGACCGCTTGGAAGCCGACTATCCGAAAGGACCACACGACCAGCCGCAATCCATGTGCCCCGCCTTCGGCTCTTTGCGTGTCGGACTGCGCATGCGGCGCGTCGGCACGATCCTCTCCGGCTCGGCCTGCTGCGTTTACGGCCTCACGTTCACGTCGCATTTCTACGGCGCCAAACGTTCGGTCGGCTACGTACCCTTCAATTCTGAAACGCTTGTCACCGGCAAGCTCTACGAAGACATCGTCGAGGCCGTTCATCAGATGGCGGACCCGGAGAAGTTCGACGCCGTCGTCGTGACCAACCTCTGCGTTCCCTCCGCCTCGGGCGTGCCGCTTCGGATGCTGCCGCGTGAAATCGATGGCGTCCGCATCGTCGGCATCGATGTGCCCGGCTTCGGTGTTCCGACCCATGCAGAGGCAAAAGACGTCCTGTCCGCTGCCATGCTCGCCTATGCCCGCCAGGAAGTGGCTGACGGTCCGGTACAGCGCCCGCGCAGCGGCCTCAAGGACAAGCCGACTGTCACACTGGTTGGTGAAATGTTCCCCGTCGATCCGGTCGTCATAGGCGGCATGCTGGAACCAATGGGGCTCGCCGCGGGACCGACCGTACCCGTTCGTGAATGGCGTGACCTCTATGCAGCACTCGACTGCGCAGTTGTCGCCGCCATCCATCCCTTCTACACCGCCAGCTTTCGCGAATTCCAGGCCGCGGGCCGCGCCATTGTCGGCTCTGCCCCCGTCGGTCTTGATGGCACGGATGCCTGGTTGAAAGCCATCGGTGAAAGCTGCGGCATTGCTGAGGCCAAGACCGCGATCAGCCGCAATGCCATGCGGGGCGCAATCTCGGCCGCCCTTGCCGAACACCGCATCAAGGGGCGCATCACACTCTCGGGCTATGAGGGTTCGGAGCTTCTCGTTGCCCGTCTCCTGGTCGAACTCGGCGCGGACGTCCGCTATGTCGGCACAGCCTGTCCGAAGACACCCTACAACAGCGAGGATGCGGACTGGCTCGCAGCCCATGGTGTCGAGCTCCGCTTCCGCGCTTCGCTTGAGCAGGATCTGGCAGCCTTCGAGGAATTCCGCCCGGACCTCGCCATTGGCACGACCCCCGTGGTTCAGAAGGCCAAAGAGGCTGCGACCCCAGCCCTCTATTTCACCAACCTGATTTCCGCTCGTCCCTTGATGGGACCCGCTGGCATTGCCTCCTTGCCGACCGTGATCAACGCCGCCATCGGCAACAAGGATCGCTTCCTCGCCATGAACGCCTTCTTCGAAGGTGTCGGCGCGGGAGACAGCGCGGGCATCTGGCAGAACGTCCCTGAAGACCGCAGCGCCTATCGGAAGAAATTTGCCGCCAAGGTCAAGCAGTCCCGCAATGCGGTCGATAGCGGGGAGAGTGTCGGATGCTGATCCTCGATCACGATAGAGCCGGTGGTTACTGGGGCAGTGTCTATGCCTTCACCGCCATCAAGGGCCTCCAGGTCATTATCGACGGCCCCGTCGGTTGTGAGAACCTGCCCGTCACCTCCGTCCTCCACTACACGGACGCGCTGCCGCCGCACGAACTGCCGATCGTCGTATCAGGTCTCTCCGAAGACGAACTCGGTCAGCACGGCACGGAAGGCGCGATGAAGCGCGCACGCCAGGTGCTCGATCCGGATTTGCCGGCCGTGGTGGTCACAGGCTCGATCGCCGAAATGATCGGTGGCGGCGTGACGCCTGAGGGATCCAACATTGTGCGGTTTCTGCCGCGCACCATCGACGAGGATCAGTGGCAAAGTGCTGATCGCGCCTTGAAATGGCTCTGGACGGAATTCGGCCCAAAGGGTGGGAAGGTCCCGGTCCCACGCCGCCGCCCCGACGGCGCAAAACCGCGGGTCAACATCATCGGCCCGATCTACGGCACCTACAACATGCCCTCGGATCTGGCTGAAATCCGCCGCCTTGTCGAGGGACTGGGCGCCGAGATCAACATGACCTTCCCGCTCGGAAGCCATCTTGAAGACGTCCGCAAGCTCGCAGACGCCGATGCCAACATTTGCCTCTACCGCGAATTCGGCCGCCTGCTCTGCGAAACGCTCGAACGCCCCTACCTGCAGGCACCGATCGGCATTCAGTCGACGACGGCCTTCCTGCGGGAGCTCGGCGGCATGCTGGGCCTCGATCCTGAGCCATTTATCGCGCGCGAAAAACACACAACATTGAAGCCGCTCTGGGATCTTTGGCGCTCGGTCACGCAGGACTTCTTCGCAACGGCAAGCTTCGCCATCGTCGCGAATGAAACCTATGTGCGCGGCATCCGCCACTTCCTGGAGGAGGAAATGGGCCTGCCCTGCACATTCGCCGTTCCCCGCAAGGCAGGGTCCAAGACCGACAATACCAAGGTCTGCGAACTCACCGCCACGAAGCCGCCGATGGTCATGTTCGGTTCGTTCAACGAGCGCATGTACATGGCCGAATGCGGTGCGCGCGGCAAGTTCATCCAGCTGTCCTATCCTGGCGCCATCGTCCGTCGCCACCCTGGCACGCCGGTCATGGGCTATTCGGGGGCCAGCTGGCTGATCCAGGAAGTCTGCAACGCCCTGTTCGACATCCTCTTCGACATTCTGCCGCGGGCAGGCGAACTCGATGCGATCGAATCAACGGTCGCAAGGCAGCGGACCGAAATGGTCTGGGAGCCGGAGGCGCGAGCCTCACTTGAAACATGCATCGACAAGGAACCGGTCCTCGTCCGGATCTCCGCCGCCAAGCGCCTGCGCGAAGCTGCCGAACGCGAAGCGAGACGGGTCCATGCGTCTGAAGTCACCCGCCAGCATGTCGACGATGCCGTCCGTCTGACGAGGGCGCACGCATGATGGCGAAAAAAACGATCCCGATCTGCGAAACCTGGAGGTGAAGGCATGATCACTGCAACGCAAACCAATCCGCACGAGCGCCGCACCCATGAGGACCGCCAGTCGGAACGCGTGAACATGCGCCGTCTTTATCTGCTGATGTACCCGCTTTGCCTCATGGCAGCGGTGGCGGCACGTCTGACCGACCATTCGGATGCGGCGACCGCAAAGCCCGCGCAATCCATTTTCGCCGAGGCCCGGGCTTCGGCATACGCAGCTGCCGGTTACGCCTTCCAGGCGTGACTGCTCCCTTTGCCGATGTTCTCGACATCAGCAAGACCCGGCAGGAGCCGGAAAGCTCCCTGTCGAAACCCTGCCGCGGGGGCGCCGCGGTATTCGAGACTAGGAGGTGAATTTGATGGCTGAAACATCAAATGTTTCACTTTCGGGTCTGACCGAAAGCGAAGCGCGCGAGGTCCATGGATTCTTCATCCAAGGCTTCATGATATTCACGGCGATAGCCATCGTCGCGCATATCTTGGTCTGGATGTGGCGTCCCTGGATCCCAGGTCCGGAAGGTTACAGCTCTCTCGAGGGCATCAACCAGACGGCCCTCGCGCTTATGCCGATGCTGGCCTGAGGAGGACGCGATATGTGGAGAGTCTGGCTTATGTTCGATCCGCGCAAAGCGCTGGTCGCACTGTCTGTATTCCTGTTCACCCTTGCGATCCTGATCCACTTCATCCTGCTGAGCACGGAACGCTTCAACTGGCTGGAGGGCAAGCCCCTCAAAACCAGCTCTCTGGAGCAGTCCATCTCTGAAGGTGTGGATTTCAGGCTGATCGGCTGAAAACTGAAGACGGCAGCGGGCGCGACTGAGGAGGTCTCGCCCGCCGCCAATCCGCAACGACCCGACATCGCCACCTGGCTGAACGCCTGAGGAGGAAACGAACATGGCGCTGCTGAGTTTTGAACGCAAATATCGCGTACGAGGCGGAACGCTGCTCGGAGGCGATCTCTTCGATTTCTGGATTGGTCCGTTCTACGTCGGCTTCTTCGGTGTAACCACCGCCTTCTTTGCCACGGTAGGCACGGCCCTGCTCATCTATGGAGCAGCGATTGGCCCGACCTGGAACATCTGGCGCATCTCGATCGCGCCGCCCGATCTGTCCTACGGCCTTGCGCTGGCGCCATTAAAAGAGGGCGGTCTCTGGCAGATCGTCACGGTTTGCGCGCTCGGATCCTTCATCTCCTGGGCCCTGCGCGAGGTGGAAATCTGCCGAAAGCTCGGCATGGGCTATCATGTGCCGTTTGCCTTTTCCTTCGCCATTTTCGCCTACACCACCCTCGTTGTTTTTCGGCCGCTGCTGCTCGGCGCCTGGGGCCATGGCTTTCCCTACGGGATCTTCAGCCACCTCGATTGGGTGTCGAATGTCGGCTACCAGTATCTGCATTTCCACTATAATCCGGCGCATATGATCGCGGTGACCTTCTTCTTCACCACGACGCTAGCGCTCTCTCTTCACGGCGGCCTGATCCTGTCTGCGGCCAACCCCGGCGCGTCCATCACGGAAGCCGGCAAGCAGGCCGAGGTCAAGACGCCGGAGTATGAAGACACATTTTTCCGCGACATCATCGGCTACTCGATCGGCACGCTTGGCATCCACCGCTTAGGCCTGATCCTCGCCTTGAACGCAGGTTTCTGGAGCGCCGTCTGCATCATCATCAGCGGCCCCTTCTGGAACCAGAGCTGGCCGCAATGGTGGAACTGGTGGCTGACGCTGCCAATCTGGAACTGAGGGGGACCGGATCATGTTATTGTTGCAATATCAGAATATCATCACGCCGGTGCAGGTGAGCGGCCCTCTTGAGGAAGGCATGCCACTTCCCAGAGGCGATAGCCCACGCGCAGGAAAGCCAACGCTGGTCCGTCTCTTCGGAATGATCGGCAATGCTCAGATCGGCCCGATCTATCTCGGCTATCTCGGCACACTGTCCCTGGTCTTCGGCTTCATTGCCTTCGAGATCATTGGGCTCAACATGTTCGCATCGGTGGGCTGGGATCCGATTCAGTTCGTCCGGCAATTGTTCTGGCTGGGTCTCGAACCGCCGCGAGCCGAATACGGCCTGAAGGTCCTGCCCCCGCTTGCAGAAGGGGGCTGGTGGCTGATCGCCGGCTTCTTCCTGACACTATCGGTCCTGTTATGGTGGGTTCGGGTCTATCGCCGGGCGCGCCAGCTGGAACTCGGCACCCATGTCGCCTGGGCTTTTGCGGCTGCAATCTTTCTCTTCCTGTCGCTCGGCTTCATCCGCCCGCTTCTGATGGGAAATTTCTCTGAGGCCGTACCCTTCGGGATCTTCCCGCATCTTGACTGGACCGCTGCCTTCTCGATCCGTTACGGCAATCTCTACTATAATCCCTTCCACTGCCTTTCGATCGTCTTCCTCTATGGCTCCGTCCTTTTGTTCGCGATGCATGGCGCGACAATCCTTGCGGTGGGCAAATATGGTGGCGAACGCGAACTGGAGCAGATTACAGATCGGGGCACTGCTTCCGAGCGCGCGGCTCTCTTCTGGAGATGGACCATGGGCTTTAACGCCACCATGGAATCCGTCCACCGCTGGGCCTGGTGGTTTGCCATCCTGACACCGATCACCGGGGCCATCGGCATCCTGCTCACGGGCACTGTCGTCGACAACTGGTACCTCTGGGGCATCAACCACGGGATCGTCTCGCCATTGCCAGGCTATCCCGGCGTCGTCGATCCGGCGCTTTGAGGAGAATGACCATGAAACTCTGGATTCCATTCGCCATCTCAGCCGGATCACTGCTCACCATTGCGAGCTTCGTCGGCGCCGGCTGGGATGCGCCCCCGGTCGAAACGACCCAGATCGGCCATCGCGGCAGCGGTATGTACATTCATCGCGACGTCGAAAAGCAGGAAGCCCTGAAAGCGGCGAATGTCGTGCCGCCGGCACCCTGGCAAGCCGATCCTGCTGGCGACAAGGCTCGCGATCTCTATGAAAACGTTCAGATCCTCGGAGATCTCTCCGACGACCAGTTCAACCAGTTCATGGCCTCGATCACCGAATGGGTGGCGCCGGAGGCAGGCTGTAACTACTGCCACAACCCTGAAAACCTCGCCTCCGACGAAGTCTACCAAAAGGTCGTTGCCCGTCGCATGATCCAGATGACACAGGCGATCAATGTCGACTGGAAGAGCCATGTCGGCCAGGTTGGCGCGACCTGCTACACCTGTCACCGCGGTCAGGGCATCCCGACGAACTACTGGTTCGAGGATCTGGAGCCGAAGCCGGCCGGCAACATGACCCAAAATCGCGAAGGCCAGAACGTAGCGGCTCGGTTCGGTGGCAATGCATCGCTGCCGCAAAATGTGCTCAAGGATTATCTCCTGGATGCCAAGCCGATCCGGGTCCACGCGACCACCGCTCTGCCCACTGGCACCTCGCAGGCCGGCACCAAAGAGACGGAAGCCACATGGTCTCTCATGATGCACATGTCGGAATCGCTTGGGGTGAACTGCACCACCTGCCACAACAGCCGCGCCTTCAATGACTGGGACCAAAGCCCTCCGCAGAGGGTCACCGCATGGCATGGTATCCGTATGGCCCGCGACATCAATGCAAACTACATGGTTGGCCTGACATCCGTGTTCCCAGAGCACCGCAAAGGTCCCGAAGGCGATGTCTTCAAGGTCGGCTGCGCCACATGCCATGCCGGCGTGCAAAAGCCGCTCTATGGCGTCTCCATGCTGCAAGACTACGTCGATTCCCTTGCGAAGAAGGGGCCGACTGCTGTTCCGGATTTCACCAAATACCAGCCCGGAACGACGCAAAAAATGGAGCCGCTACAGCAGAGCAGCACACTCCAAAAGCTGCCGAACCAGCAAGCCTCGATCCTCGAACTGCCGGCCGATACATCCCAGGGCAAAAACTGAGGATGAGAAACAGATAAGCGGCCTCCCAGGCCAGGCCGCAAGAGGAAGGGGAGCTCAATGGCTCCCCTTCTTTTCGTGCGCTGATGGATCTTGGGGAAATGCGAGGTTAGCAATCATATGAAGGACAAGGCTGAGCCTCGCAACGAGCGATCCGGGATTGCAGTGAGCGGACGCAATTGATGAAAGATATCAGGCGGCTTGGGATAGACTGAGGCCCGGAAACCGTTCCAGATAGATCCGGAACCAGGGCGTGAAATGGCCGGGATGCACCGCGACTTCCCGAGCCAGTTCGTCTGAGCCAATCCAGCGCACGGCCTCGACCTCACTGGCCTGAGGACGAACCGTCAATGTGCGCGCATCGGCCTGGGCGCTGAACAGGGTGACCCGCTCATGCTCGCGCAGCCCGCCGCCAACATCAGCTTCATACTCGACGGTCTGATGGCGTGTGAGTGGTAGGGTAAAGCCCAATTCCTCTTGGAGGCGTCGCTCGGCGCAAACCTCCACGGCTTCCTCCCAGTATGGATGAGTACAGCAGGTATTGGCCCACTGACCCGCGCAGTGGTACTTCGTCGCCGCGCGCTTCTGGATCAAAAGACGATCACCGTCGAAGACAAAGACGGAGACGGCGAGATGCAGCAGCCCCTCGATATGAGCGCGCATCTTGTCGACCGGAAAGAACGACCCGTCATCCGCGATCGCGGGGATCTCGATGCTGTCACGCATGGGCAGTCCACTCCATCTCATCGGGCACGCCGCCGATAAGGCCTTTGTACCTGTTAGGCAACAGCCCGGGCCAACGCACATTGCGACCAGAGGGAACTGAGTGCTTCTGCGAGGTGGCGGATATCCGCATCGCTGTGCAGTGGCGTCGGGGTAATGCGAAGCCTTTCCTTGCCCACAGGCACAGTCGGATAGTTGATCGGCTGAACATAAACGCCAAAGTCGTCAAGCAGCACGTCGGAGATCCACTTGCACTTCGCTGCATTGCCGACCATGACCGGCACAATATGGCTCGAATTGCGCATATGGGGAATGCCACGCACGTCGAGGGCATGCCGTACCTTTGCAACGGCAGCCTGGTGCGATTGCCGTTCAACGTTGCTCTCCTTCAGGTGGCGGATCGACGCCGTGGCTGCGGCGGCAACGGCCGGCGGAATGGCCGTCGTAAAGATGAAGCCGGAGGCGAAGGAGCGGACAAAGTCAACCAGGACAGCGGGTCCGGTAATATAGCCGCCCATGACACCAAAGGCCTTGCCCAGCGTGCCTTCGATGACCGTCAAGCGGTCCATGAGGCCCTCACGTTCCGCTACGCCACCGCCCCGCGGCCCATACATGCCGACAGCATGCACTTCGTCGAGATAGGTCATGGCGCCGAACTCATCTGCCACATCGCAGATCTCCCGGATGGGCGAAATATCGCCGTCCATGGAATAGACGCTTTCGAAGGCGACGAGCTTGGGTGCCGCCGGATCGTCGGCCGCCATCAACTCGCGCAGATGACGGTAGTCATTGTGGCGGAACTGCCGCTTGATGCAGCGCGAATGGCGGATACCCTCGATCATCGAGGCGTGGTTGAGGCTATCGGAATAACAGATGATCCCGGGTATCTTTGCAAGAAGGGTGCCGAGCGCCGCCCAGTTGGACACGTAGCCGGATGTGAAAATCAGCGCCCCTTCCTTGCCATGCAGGTCCGCAAGTTCACGCTCCAGGACGACATGATAGTGATTGGTGCCTGAAATATTGCGGGTGCCCCCAGCCCCCGCCCCACATTTGCGAACGACCTCGATCATACGCTCGGTCACGATCGGGTTCTGACCCATGCCCAGATAGTCGTTTGAGCACCAAACGCTAACATCCCGAACCGTGCCGTCCCCGTTGTGAAACGAGGCCTTCGGGAAGGCGGAGCAATGGCGCTCCAACTCCGCAAAGACGCGGTAGTTACCGGCAGTATGCAGGCCGGCGAGCGCCTCTTCCATGTGCTGGAGAATATCCATCAGTCTTTCCTCTTCCCGATCGTATCATGTCCAACGGCCACCCATGACGCATGAAGCGCTGGCGGAGCCCCCCCTTGAATAACTGCCGTACCATCCAGCGGAGGGCGTACGGCCAGCTTGCGCCTGTCCTGACGCGTCGTCGCCCAGCGCCATAGCGCCGTATCCGAGACCGGAAGGACAAGAATGAGATGTTCGATGATGGCGAGCGCCATAAAGGTGGCCAGCAGCGTATGGCCGACGACCGAATGATCCTGCGTCGCGCGACCTGCGCCGATGGCGAGAATGGCGAACAGGCCAGCGGCGGTTGACAGAAATATTGGAAACAATGGCGTAAGCCGGTCCGTCCTGAAATACGTCTTCAGATGCGCGATGCCCTTTGGCATCAAGTCGCTGACGGCATGCGGCGCACCAAGAAAAATCAGCATCTTGGCGGAAACCCGCATTCCCCAGAGCAGGCCGAAGGCCGCAAGCCCGAAGATATTCGGTGCATCCGCCAGTGCCAGCCAGAGGCCAAGCCCAGTCACGAGGATGGCGATCTCGTGATCTCGCACGGCCTCCCAAGCGGCTTTGAAGCGGGCGAAGCCAACAAGCCCTGCTGGGCATTCCCCGCTGCGCCCTGTGAGCAAGCCCGTCAGGAATGCCGCTTCATGCCAGGCCCAGACGAGCAAGGCACCGAAGAAGCCGGCATAGGAGCCGACCGGTGTGCGCTCCCCCGCGCCGAAAAGCATGAGCGCGAAGCCCCCGGCGCCAACGACGGTCATTACCATCATCAAGACAAGGCCACGACGGCCGCTGTTCGAGCGGTTGACCACGGCCAGCACCAGCCCGGTCGATAGCCACCACACGGCGATGGCGACCAGAACGACAGCGAGCGGGTGTGACAGGCTCATGGCGGATCTCCTACCAGATCGGCTGCAGGCGGGAGGTTGCGGGGATCGCATTCGACTTTGACGGGATTACATACATCCTGATAAAGTTAACGGCAGCCGCCGCTGACCAGAAGCCCTTCGTGATCCGTCCGGTGAGCCCGCCCTTCGCATTGGCTGCCATGATCTTCCGGTTGATCCGCTCCATCCGGCGGAAGCCTTCACGCAGCGCCGGATTGTCCAGATCGAGCACGAGGGGGAAGCACTGCCGCGAGATCTCGCTCGTCAGCCGGAAGACCTTCATGTCGTAGTCGTCAATGTCGACGCCGAGGCCTTTATGGAAAGCCGGCCGCATGTGGTCACGCACATACATGGTGGCAAAAACCGCAAGCAGGAAGAACTTGATCCAGTAGGTGTTCAATCCCTCCGTCAGCCGCTTGTCGGAGCGAATGATCAGCGAAAACGCCTCGCCATGTGAAAACTCATCATTGCACCATTCCCGGAACCACTTGAAGATCGGGTGGAAGCGCTGCTCCGGATGTTTCTCCAGATGCCGGAAGATCGTGATGTAACGCGCATAACCGATTTTCTCGGACAGATAGGTGGCGTAGTAGATGAACTTCGGTTTGAAGAAAGTGTACTTCTTGGCCTTGGCGAGGAAACCCATGTTCACGCCGATGCCGAACTCCTTCAAGGCATCATTGATGAACCCGGCATGGCGAGACTCGTCACGGCTCATATAACCGAAGAGTTCGCAGATCTCCTGGTTTTTGCCACGCCGCTTCATCTCCTTGTAAAGCACGCAGCCCGAGAATTCCGAGGTGAGCGAGGAGACGAGGAAATCAATGAACTCCTCACGCAAATCGTGCGGCAGCGCATCAATGTCAATGTCGTTCCAGTCCTCATTGCGCTTGAAATGACCACGGTTCGGGTCGCTTTTCATCTGGGCGATGAGCACGTCCCATTCGGCGCGGACCGGCTCGACATTGATCTTGTCCATTTCTTCGAAATCGGTGGTGTAGAAGCGCGGCGTAAGCATGGTCGATACCAGCGCGCTGCGCGTCGTGTCGTTGACCCCGGCCATACGCTCCTCGACCGTCGGTTCGTGGTCAGCGAGATCGTTCGGCGAAACATGATTGTTCATGACAGTGCCCTCTCGGTGAAGCTGAATTCGCACAATTCCATCATGTCGAGATCGCCGGTCGCCCGTGTCCAGGCGCGCTCCAGCACTCCAGCGCGCGTGATGGTAGCCTTCCTGCGAAAATTCCTGGTCGATCCATAGGGGATCGAGATGGGGGCCCCGTGGACCAGAACTTCGTCACCGGGATGAACGATGACGCCGTTGTCGAACCGCAGATGCGCGCCAAGCGCCTCAAACGTGTTGTTGATCTCGACGGTACAATCGACCGTCTCCTTTCGTCTCATCAAGGCGAAGACCGGGTTCATTGGCTATTTCCTCCCTGTGGGCCCAGAAGGGCTTCGAAAGCAGCCGCATTGTCGCGGCCAAAGGCATCGAGAAAGATCCGCTCGCCAGTACCGGTGTCCGACAGGCTGACGGCACTGGATTCCCATTTGATCAGTCGATAGGGCGCATCAAAGGGCACGTTGGAAACTTGGCGCATCCGCTCAAAGGCTCGCAATGATCCACTGACGAAGCCACCGGCTTCCGGCGCATAGAGTGCAATATCCTCTCGCGTGGCAGCGTCAGTCACCACAACATGACCCGATGCGTTTCGTGTGATCATGAGGTCTCGGATTGAAACCGGCGCTCCCAGCTCCTGCTTGACCACACCAAGCCCCGTCACCTGGCCGAAGACAATCGCTCCGGCCGTGAAGGCGATCAGGCCGGCAAGGCCAAAGAACACCCCCTTGGGGAGATGGTTTGGCGTCTTGCCCTTGCGGTCAGAAAAATAGCCGAGATGTGATGCCGAGCCCATGACCCTGTCCTATTCTGCCGCAACGACGGCGGGTGGTTGGTGGGAGAGATCAGCGCCGCGAGCGACAAACCGAGACTGGTGGGCATCCGCCGTACGATATTGCCCGATCGCTGCCGCAAGTACGGCTGCCGCCCTTTCAGCATCCGGCAGATAGACAAGGCTGGGCTCGGTGTGTGCGACCCGGAAGCCGCGCACATGCGGCCACTGGATGAGCCAGGACAGGCGCTGACCAGGCACAAGCGCTATGGCGATCATCCCGGATGACTGACCGATCCTTGCGAAGGAAACAGCATCGATTTGCCGGAAAGGCAGATTGAGCGTCATCGAGATCGCCACGCCGAACCGCATCACCACGCGTTCGGTGGTAACCGTGTAAAGCGTTGTCTTTTCGACGGCCCAGGCAAAAAGCTCGATCATGCCGACAAGCACGGCGGCAAGAGCTGTGAGGATCGCGACGGAAAAGAGGATCCCGCCCACAGCCCGTCCATCACTGAGCCCGGAGGCTACTGCCCAACCGGACAGCACGATGAAATACCCACAGATCCATCGGACCTTGAGAAGATGCCGGGCGACGAGAGCCGACGACGGCCGGCCTTGCCAGAGCACAACCTCGCCAGCTGGAGGCACACCGGGAAGACCCGGCAGTGGTTCGATTTCATGTTCCCGGGTGACGAAATGGTTCACAGCAGCGGCTCCTGACGAACGCGATCCGCGTAGAGAAGCCCGGCGCCGAAATAAGCGGCGATCTTGTCTTCCTCGAGCAAAGTCACGAGTTCGGGGCGTGCGGTCTCCGGAACATCCGCAAACTGGGCAGCGGTGATCGCATGGACGTAGAGATGGCGGACGCCACCGCGCCCTGTGCCGAAAACAACGAAATTGTTCGGTAGGAGAATGGTGCGTAAACCATCGGCAAGCGGTAGATCGACCTCATAGTAGCGAACCAGGTGTTCGGCCCGGTCTACCCAGATATCCTTGACGATACCTGCGACCTGCCGGTCGCAGCCGAGAACGGAAAGCCCCCGCGGGTCAACGGCGCCCGGGACAACCGAAAAGCCGTCGGCGACGCGCAGCGGCACGATCCGTGCATCGCCATGCGCCGTGACATCAGGCCTGTCGGCACGCTCTGCCCAGGAACCGGGACCAATGCCGGCGAGAAGCGGATTGCCGACAGGTTCACTCGGATAGCCCGGTGCCGGTGCGACCCGGCGGCTGGCAAAGCTGCGTTCGTCACGTTGGAAGTCCGGAACCTGCTTCAGTCCCTGGCCATGCGGAAGAACAAAGGTCTTTTTCGGCGGGACGAAAAGCCAGGGGCTCTTGTTGTAACGGGCCGTGACATCCTCCTCGAGCGGATAGCCCTCGCGGCGATCCTCCTGACGGAGATACCAGATCAGCCCCGCAAAAAAGATCCAGAATGCGTAGAGCACCACCTGTGCGACATCGATACTTCCTACCAATGATCCGGTCATATCAGACCCTCCAGTGTAAGACGTGGCACCCGACGATCAGCCGGGCATCTCCGCCAATCCAAAACGCGTGTTGTTCAGGTAATCTCTGTGATAACGCCGCCCGGTCAGCGGTCCGATCACCGCCAGGCACAGGAAGAGAAGAACGATTTCAAATTGATAGACGACGACATAACCGGCCGCCGGGGTCATCATGGCCTCGCCGAGCGACCCGTTGAGCGCCAACGCATTGATCGTATTCTTGACAACGCCGCCAGCGAGCATGCTCGCCCCGATCGCCGTTGCCTGCACCGCGCCCCAGGCACCCACCACAAGCCCGCTGTCCGACCGCTCGGAAATGCCCATCGCCGCAATCATGGTGCCGACCGCAAAAAGACCGCCCCCGAGACCGATACCGAAAGCGCCGATATGGAACAGCGCCGTCAGCCCGAGCGGTGAAGCGAAGATAACCGCTGAGAAGGCACAGATGCCGGCAAGCAGGCCGCGCGCGGCGACTCGATAGACCTGTACGCCACCCTGCAGACTATGCGCGGCCCAACCGAAGCCTGCCATGGTTCCAAGCGCCCAGAGACCTGTAAGGCGCGTCGTTTCGCCGACAGACAACCCGAGAATTTCGCCGCCATAGGGTTCAAGCAGGATGTCTTGCATCGAAAATGCGGCCGAACCGATGGCAACGGCAAGGAGCAGGCGCATCACGCCCGGTGCGCTGCGGTAATCGTCCAGCGCATCGATGAAGCTCACAAGATCCCGGTCGACCGCCGTACGGCGGGCATCGCGTGCCTCCTGCTTCCAAATGGCGATTACGTTGATCACGATGGTCAGAAGGGCCGTGCCCTGGATAACCTGGATCAGCATCTTGGGGCTGAAATCCACCAGCACGACGCTGTAAAAGCTTGATGCCCCGATCATCCCCGCGAGCAGCATGAAATAGAGGAGCGCGACGACCCGAGGACGCTTTGCCTCCGGAACGAGGTCGGTCGCAAGGGCCAGTCCGGCTGTCTGCGCCATGTGCATGCCAAATCCGGTCAGGATGAAAGCAAGGCTGACGCCCGCAGCACCGGCCCATTCAGGCCCAACCGTCTGCGACTGCAGGAGCAGCAGCGCAAACGGCATGATGGCAAGCCCGCCAAATTGCAGAAGGCTGCCCAGCCAGACATACGGTACCCGCCGCCAGCCAAGCACGGATTTGTAGGTATCCGAGCGATATCCGAAGAGCAGACGCAGAGGGGCTGCAAGAACGGGGATGGCCACCACAGCCGAAACCAGCGCCACCGAAACGCCGAGCTCGACGATCAGCACACGGTTAAGCGTGCCGGTGAGCAGCACCAGGACACAGCCGGCGGAAACCTGGAAGAGCGACAGTCGCAAGAGCCGAGACAGGGGCATCTCGACCGTCGCCGCATCGGCAAAGGGCATGAAGCGCGTGCCCATCATTTGCCAGAACGCGATCATCTTCCGGTTTGCGCCTGCAAAGTTCATGACCGGATCACCTCCATCGCTTGGGAGGTGTAGAAGCCGACCGAAACCTTGTGGCTGCGCCCGGCTGCCCAGCTGGAAAGCGCTGGAGCCAGCAGCATGTCCGACACGACGCGGTCGGGTTCAACCGGATAAATGGCGGGCGCGCGATTGCCTCGCGGAAAGATCTGGCCCGCGGCGAGCATCGCCCGCAACAGGCGGGAGCCCGGGGCAAGCGTGAAGAGCATGCTGCGCGAGCAGCGTTCGGCAAGCGTATGAAGCACGCGCACGGCATCAGCTGAACGATAGTGGATCAGCACATCCATTGAAACGACCGCATCGAAGCTGCCATGCCGCGGGTCGAGCATGTCACCGCTGTGAAAGGTCACGGAACCCTTTGCCCGACCATGGCTATGTTCCAGTTCGTGCGCTCGCTGCCGGGCATGGGCGACCATCTGCGCCGAGAGATCGACAGCAACGACCTCAGCCCCACGTTGCATAAGCTCAAAGGAAAGGACACCAGACCCACAGCCGGCATCAAGAATGCGCCAACCGGTGAGATCGGCGGGCAACCAGGAAACAAGCGCCTGGCGCATATCGTCGCGTCCCTTGCGCACAGTTGCCCGTATGCCGCTGACCGGTTGGTCGCCAGTAAGGCGCTTCCACGCATCGAGTGCTGTGCGATCGAAATAGTGCTCGATCTCGCCCGTCCTTCGAAGGTAGTCGGTCTGGCTCATGGCTTCGTCCTCACTCAAAGCCGAGAAATTCGAAGATTTCCCGGTCTTTCATCGGTTCGGCCTCCAGCGCCGGGACACCGGCCCACAGCCGCTCCGCGAGTTGCAGATATTCGTTCTGGATCGCCACAAGCTCCGCGCTATCGCCCATTTCGAAGAGCGTGCTCTTCTTCAGTCGGCTGAGCCGCACCTGATCGCTGTCGGGCACATGGGCAAGCCGTGTCAGTCCAATCGCTGCATTGTAGCGATCGATCTGGTCCGTCTCGCGGGAACGATTGGCGATCACCCCACCGAGGCGCACGTCGTAGTTCTTTGACTTCGCCTTGATGGCCGCAACGATGCGGTTCATCGCGAAGATGGAATCGAAGTCATTAGCCGCAACCACAACGGCTCGCTCGGCATGCTGCAAGGGCGAGGCAAATCCTCCGCAGACGACATCGCCAAGCACGTCGAAGATGACGACATCGGTGTCATCGAGCAGGTGATGCTCCTTCAGGAGCTTGACCGTCTGACCGACCACGTAACCGCCGCAACCGGTGCCAGCCGGCGGACCGCCTGCCTCGATGCACTGAACGCCGTTATAGCCCTCGACCATGTAGTCTTCCGGCCGGAGTTCTTCCGAGTGGAAATCGACCTTTTCGAGAACGTCGATGACAGTCGGGATCAGGCTTTTGGTCAGCGTGAAGGTGGAATCATGCTTCGGATCGCAGCCGATTTGCAGCACACGCTTGCCGATCTTTGAAAAGGCGACCGAAAGGTTCGAGGATGTGGTCGACTTGCCGATGCCACCCTTGCCGTAAATCGCGAAAACCTTGGCGCCATCGATTTCCATCGTCGGGTCGAGATGCACCTGGACGCTGCCTTCGCCATCGGCTCGCTCCCGGAGCTTCTCTGCAATGCGGACCTCGCGTTCGGCGATCTTCCCATGGGTGTAGATGTTCATTGGGCAGCCTCCCTGACCAGCCCCTCGAGACGGTCTTCCAATTCTTCCCCGGCCTGTTTCAGCGCGGCGAGCGTTTCAGCATCCGGCTGCCAATAATTGCGCTCATGCGCTTCGATTAGTCGGTTGGCGACCCTCGCAGCCGACGCCGGATTGAGTGTGGCCAGCCGTTCGCGCATCTCTGTGTCGAGCACGAAGGTTTCGGTGATCTGCTGGTAGATCCATGGGTCGACATCCCCTGTGGTCGCTGACCAGCCGAAGGTGTTGGTGACCTGCGTCTCGATGTTGCGCACGCCCTCATAGCCATGCTTCAACATGCCCTCGAACCATTTGGGGTTCAGCGTGCGTGTACGTGTCTCAAGCGCGACCTGCTCACCGAGGGTGCGCACACGCCCCTCGCCTTGCGTCTGGTCGGAGATGAAGACCGGCAGAGAACCGCCACCCTTGGCCCTGTTGACTGCCTTGGTTAGTCCGCCCAGCGTGTCGAAATAGTTTTCGATCGTGGTCACACCGATCTCGACGGAATCGAGATTCTGGTAAGCCATGTCGACCTGACCGATCATCGCATCGAACACCTCGGCCTGCGGACTGGTCTTGCCACGACGGTTGATGGCGAAGCTTTTGCGATTGCTGTAGGTCTGCGCGATCTCGTCATCGTCGCTCCAGGAGGAGGACGCCACCAGCATGTTGACGTTCGATCCATAAGCGCCATCGGCATTCGAGAAGACCCGATAGGCCGCAGCTTCGATGTCGCAGCCATGGCTTTCGCAATAGGCGAGCGCATGTTTGCGAATGAAGTTCATCTCGACCGGCTCGTCGGCAACAGCCGCGAGGTAGCTCGCCTCGGCGAGCATGCTCGCCTGGATCGGCAGGAGATCTCTAAATATGCCCGATAGAGTCATGACGGCATCGATGCGCGGACGCTGCAGCGCTTCGAGCGGCACCAGAACGGCGCCACAGACCCTGTTATAGGCATCGAGCCGGGGACGCGCACCCATGAGTGCCATGGCCTGGGCCAGCGGCGCACCGCCGGTCTTCAGATTATCGGTACCCCAAAGGACCACGGCGACCGTTTCCGGCAGGCGTCCATCGACAGCAAGATAGCGTTCAAGCACCTTGGCGGCCTGGCGTTCGCCATCCTGAATGGCAAAGGCGCTCGGAATGCCGAAGGGATCGAAACCGTGAATGTTGCGGCCGGTCGGCAGAAGCTCAGGCGTGCGCAGGAGATCGCCGGAAGGAGACGGCAACACATAGCGACCGTCGAGGGCGCGAACGAGACCGTCGATCTCGCCGTTGTGCGCCAGTTCCCGGTTCATCGTCACCAGCTTGCCGATGCTGTCCTTGAGCTCGCCTCCAGCATTCTTGGTCACCCGCGCAATCGTTGCGCCGTCACCCTTGGCGATCGCTGAAAGTAAATCAGCCGTGAGGTCCGGGCGAACGACGGAAGGCATGTTCGAGGCAACATGGTCGAGCATTTCCAGGCGTTCACGTTCGTCCATGCCGCGACCAGCAATATGGAGACCATGCGGAATGAGCGCGTATTCGACTTCAGCCACCTCGGCGACGAGCGCCAGAACAAGGTCGGTTTCGGCAAGCCCGAGACTATCCTTGCCCAGGTCCAGTTGTTCGGCCTGCACCTGGATGAGCTGGAACAGCCTCTCGCGTTCGACACGCGCCTCGGGTGCAGTACCACGATAACGGTCCAGGCTGCCTTTCAGCTCACTCAAGCCCTTGTAGAGCCCGGAATGCGTGATCGGCGGCGTCAGATAGGATATCAGCGTCGCAGCCGACCGACGTTTGGCGATCGTACCTTCTGACGGGTTATTGGCGGCATAGAGATAGAAGTTGGGAAGCGCGCCCAGGAGTCGATCCGGCCAGCAGTCTGCAGACAGGCCAACCTGCTTGCCAGGCATGAATTCGAGCGCGCCATGGGTGCCGAAATGCAGGACGGCATCGGCGCGATAGGTTTCGCGCAGATAGCGATAGAAGGCGGCAAACGCATGGTTCGGGGCAAAGCCGCCTTCGAACAACAGGCGCATCGGATCACCTTCGTAACCGAAAGGTGGCTGGATCGCGATCAGCAGGTTTCCATACTGGCGACCGAGCACGAAGATGCCGCGGCCATTGCTGAGAACGCGTCCCGGTGCCGGTCCCCACTTCGCTTCGAGATCGGCGAGGTGTTTCTCGTGGCGCACATGCTGGTCGACGGGGATGACCGTATGGACATTGGCCTCAACGCCGTAAAGTGCTGAATTGCCTTCCAGAATGCTGTCCTTCAGCGCTTCGGCAGCGACGGGCAAGTCGACATCGTACCCCTCGGCCTTCAGCCGGCGCATGGTCTCGAACAGGCTCTCAAACACGGAGAGATAGGCGGCAGTGCCGATACTGCCGCTGTTCGGCGGATAGTTGAACATCGCAATCGCGATGCGACGCTCAGCCCGCTCCTTGCGGCGCAGGTCGACCATGGCGGCAAGGCGATCGGCAAGCAGCGCGACACGTTCGTCATCCGGCTGCATGCAGGCGCGTCCCGACGGGCAGGACGCGAGCTCTCTTGAGCAGATGCAAGCGCGTGATGTGTGCGTGGCATCGGATCGGCCCCCAATCACCATAGAGCCGATGGAGCCATCGAGCTCCGGAATTGCCACCATCAAGGTGGTTTCGATCGGGGTCAGGCCCTGCGATGACGAGAACCAGGCTTCCTTGCTCTGGAACTCGGTCACCATCGCCGAGAAATAGGGGACATCAAGGCCATCGAGCGTGCGGGCGGCGGCGGCGGCATCGCTATAAGCCGGTCCGCCGACCAGCGAAAATCCGGTCAGCGAGCAGAGTGCATCAATACGCAAACCACCCGCAGCGGGCGTCATGAAGCGCTCGATTGCGCCGCGCATGTCGAGACCGCTCGAAAACACCGGCACGACATTGAAGCCGCGCATTTCAAGTTCACGGATGACGCGGTCGTAATGGCCGGTATCGCCCGACAGGATGTAGGTTCTCAGAAGCAGAAGCCCGATCGTACCGCGCGCACCAGCCTTCTGTGGCAGGCTGGAAAGCTGTATCGTGACCCGTGTCTTGAGGCCCGGATGATAGAGACCCATGTCGGGATATTCGACGGGATCCCCGACCGTAACGCGGCCCTGAAGCCCCTTGCGCTCCCCCCGGGCATATTTGCCGACCAGCAGGCGCACCATGTTGGCGATGTTCTCGTCCGAAGCCGCAATGCGATATTGCAGCGTCAGGAAATAGTTGCGCACGTCCTGCGCCGTGCCTGGAATGAAGCGCAGCAGCTGCGGCAGGCGGCGCAGCATCGCGAGCTGGCGCTCGCCGGCGGTGCGGCCGCTATCCTTGCCACCGCGCGAGCTTTTTCCCCGGAGTTTTTTCAGAAGCGCGAGCGGACCCTTCTGCTCTTCGCTCATCTTGAAGCGACCCATGGTCGTGTATTTCATCACCGTGCCAGCAGACATGCAGCACACCATGGCGTCGCATTCGAGGTGACGTGCTTCCAGTACGTCGGCTATGGCGCGCACATGCTCTTCGACGAAAATCATCGAGACAATGATGATGTCGCCGGCACGGATCGCTGCGCGGCAGGCTTCGAGGCTCGCCGGATTGTCGTTCCAGTCGGTCGCGGCATGCACCGAAAGCGTCAGCCCAGGCAGGTCTCTGGCAAGGCTGCGGCGCGCATCATCGACAGCCGCGACAATGTGATTATCGAGCGTCACAAACACCACCCGGACCGGGGTCGCGTCAGCGGGCGAAATGGGCTTTCGCGTCATACAACGTCTCCACGGTGATGGGGCGGATACCCTTGCGGGCGGCGAAAAGCTCGGTGTTGCGGCGGGCCTTGCCGCGCACGAAGAACGGAATTTTCTTCAGCTCACGCTCGGCATCCGGCGTCCAGCTGACGTCTACGGCGGGCTGATCGGCAGTCAGCAACGTCTCACCGTCGAACGCGTCTTCGACGGCCGCGGCAGTGGCCCCTGCGGCATGGACATGCAAATGCGAGGCTTGAGCACGGTCGTTAAACTCGAAATCATCGCGGAACATCTGCAGCAGATGCTCCTCGAGCCCCATCATTAGCGGATGGACCCAGCTGTCGAAGATGACGTTGGCGCCCTCGAACCCCATTTGCGGCGAGTAACGCGCGGGGAAATCCTGCACATGGACGGGCGCCGAGATAACAGCGCAGGGCACACGGAGCCGCTTGGCAATATGCCGCTCCATCTGCGTTCCCAGCACCAGCTCTGGCCGAGCTTCGACGATCGCCGCCTCGACGTCGAGATGATCGTCGGAAATCAAGGCCTCGACGCCGAACTCTTCCGCAGCTTCCCGCACTTCGCGGGCGAATTCGCGCATATAGGTGCCAAGGCCACAGACCTTGAAGCCAAGTTCTCGGGCAGCGATCCTGGCAGCGGCAATCGCATGCGTGGCGTCGCCGAATATGAAGACACGCTTGTTCGTCAGGTAGTTGCTATCGACGGAACGGGAATACCAGGTGGCGCGATCCTCGTCGTCGCCGGCGAGCACGTCATTCGAAAGGCCTGCCAGCGCCCGAACTTCTGCAAGGAAGATGCGTGTCGCCCCAACGCCGATCGGCACGGTGGAGACAAAGGGCATACCGAATGTCTTTTTAAGGAAGCGCGCGGCGGCATCGCCGATCTCGGGATACAGCACGATGTTGAAGGCAGCCTCCGGCAGCCGCGCCAGATCTTCGACGGTTGCACCAAGCGGTGCCACGACCCGCACATCGATCCCGTTTGCCGCAAGCAGGCGCGTGATCTCGGTGACGTCGTCACGGTTGCGAAAACCAAGCGCCGAGGGGCCGAGGATGTTGCAGCTGTTCGGGGCCACATGCTGAGGACGCTCACATCCGCCCGCAAAATTGCGCACCAAACGATAGAAGGTCTCGGACGCGCCCCAGTTTTCCTTCTTCTGGTAGGACGGAAGTTCAAGCGGCACGACAGGCACGCCGACATTCAGGGTGCGGGCAAGACCTGCGGGATCGTCTTGTAGCAGTTCTGCCGTACAGGAAGCACCGACCAGCAGCGCATCCGGCCGGAAACGTTGAACAGCGTCACGACATGCCGTCTTGAAAACGTCGGCGGTCGAGCCCGAGAGGTCGCGTGCCTGAAACGTGGTGTAGGTGACCGGCGGGCGCGAAGCGCGACGTTCGATCATGGTGAACAGGAGGTCCGCATAGGTATCTCCCTGCGGCGCATGCAGCACATAATGTACACCTTGCATTGATGCGGCGATGCGCATTGCACCCACATGCGGGGGTCCTTCATAGGTCCACATGGTGAGCTTCATGGTGCAATCCTCCTGCGGGAGGAGGCCTGGCCGTCAGCAATCAAAGCCTTGCGCATCAGCGGCCGCGCAAAGAGCTCGGCCAGATCACCGGCCTGCTCATAGCCATGGATCGGTGTGAAGGCGAATTCGATCGACCATTTGGTGACGATGCCTTCGGCCTCGAAGGGATTGGCAAGACCCATACCGCAGACGACGAGATCCGGCGCGGCGGCACGGCAGCGGTCGATCTGGACCTCGACATCCTGACCTTCCGATATTGAGACGCCGGGCGGCAGCATGGCCAGCTCACCTGCCACGTGTTCGCGGTGAAGATAGGGGCTGCCCACTTCAATGATGTCGGCGCACAGTTCGCGGCTCAGATAGCGGGCAAGCGACGGCTCAAGCTGGCTGTCTGGAAAAAGAAAAATCCTCTTGCCTTCGATGAGGCGGCGATAGTGAGCGGTCGCTTCAAGCGCCCGCCGCCGGGGCGCTTCCGTGACAGTAGCGAAACGGGCAGGCGACACCCCGAAACTGTCGGCAATCGCCTTCAGCCAGGCGGTCGTGCCTTCTTCACCAAGCGGGAAAATGGCATTGATCCGTGTTGCCCCAAGCCCTTCCAGCGCGGCAGCAGTGCTGCCGAGATAGGGCTGCGCCAGGATATAGCGGGAGCCCGCACCGATCCTCGGCAAGCGGTCGCTGTTGCGGCCAGGCAGGAAGACAACGTCGTCGACGCCCATTTCAGCCAGCAGTCGCGTGATCTGGTCCTCAACAACATCCGCGACGGAACCGGCGACGACAAGTTTTGCGACATTGCCCGTCGCACCATTGCGGGGCTGGTCCTGCACGAGGGCCGCGAGAAAATTGTCCTCACCCTGTGTGAACGTTGTTTCGATGCCGCTACCGGAATAGCAAAGTACGCGGGGCCCGGCACCGTATTTGCGGTCCAGCCGCTCTGCGGCCCGTTTCAGGTCGAACTTGATGACCTCGGACGGACAGGAGCCGACCAGCACCAACATGCGAATGTCCGGCCGGCGCTCAAGCAACCGAGCGACCTCGCGATCAAGCTCATCATGCATGTCCACCATGCCGGCGAGATCGCGTTCTTCCATGATCGCCGTTGCAAAACGAGGCTCGGAGAAAATCATCACCCCAGCGGCCGACTGGATCAGATGGGCGCAGGTGCGCGACCCAACGACAAGGAAAAACGCGTCCTGCACTTTGCGATGAAGCCATATGATCGAAGTCAGGCCGCAAAAGACTTCATGCTGGCCACGCTGGCGGATGGTGCCGGTCGACCCGCAGGATACGAGAGATTGGTTCATGGCGCGCTCCCCGGAAGGCAGCCGCCGGACATTGTCACCTCGGCAACGCTCGAAGAGCGCCCCTGATCGAGACGGGCAAGCCGCAGTTTCCAGAGGAACTGTCCCGCATTGACGAGGTAGGCGACATAGGCGGCAAGCGCCAGCAGCATCAACGGCAGTGGAGACAGAGCGTTGGTGAAGAGCGACGCGAGATAGGCCGTGTGCAGTGCGAGCACCAGAATTGAGAAGACGTCTTCCCAAAAGAAAGGTCTGGCGAAGAGATAGCGGCCAAAGACCTCCTTCTCCCAGATCGAACCCGTTACCATGATCGCGTACAGCGCGAGGGTCTTTACGACCACCGAAACCTGCGCAGCGGCAAGTCCTTGCCCGATCATGAGATAGCGGAGGATCAGGAACAGGCTGACGATGAAGATGAGAAACTGGATGGGTGCGAGCACGCCTTGAACCAAAGTCCACACGCTGCTGTCACGCCGGCGGCGTTCTTCAGATGTATAGAGTGCGGTTCGAGATACCGTAGTCTGTGCGGACTTGCCCATTCTCAAGATCCTCTCCCAAGGTCCCCCGCGGGCTATCGGGATCGATAGTGAGACTACGCTTCCACTACATAAAGTGTCAACTTAGATTGACGTATATTTTGATTTACACAATTTCAATCCGGAGTCATTGTGGGTGGGCGACGGCATGAGGGCGGGCCGAACCCAGATTCTGCGACCGCGATCGAAGCCAGCGGGAGGCGCAAGGAATGATGGAGGGAGCAAACATTGCGGGCTTTACGGCGACCGATCGGTCGCCGGACACCAATGGCGCGGCCTGGAACAGCAAGACGCTTGTTCCTCGGCGCTTTAGCCCCTACCTAAACCATAGCGACGGAGAAACGCTCCGGAGTCTAATACAGGGAACGGTGGCGTCCATGACTGCTGCAAAGTTGTCGGCGCGTTACGAAATTGGCCTTGAGAACGATCACCTCTACACGAAAGCGGTCGAAGAGTTCCGCTGTCTCATCGTAAAACCATCCACCCGTATTGCCTCTCTCAACGCCTTCGTCGAATACGAGCTCCCTGCGGGCAGGCCGGATTATGTAAAGGTTCTTTTCCTGGAAGCGGTCGCCCGCATGATGGGGCGGGAATGGACGACGGATAGCTGCAATTTCGTCGATGTCACGGTAGGGACAGCGAAGTTACAACAATTGATCAATATGTTGTCGCAGAAGCTCCGCCTTTCAAGCGACATCTCGAAGCCAAGCGCCCTTATCGTCAGCCCGCTGGGAGAACAGCACACGCTAGCGCCCCATCTCATGGGACTGCTTCTCGACACGCTCGGTTGGGATCGAAGTGTACTCGAGCCTTCGGAACTGCAAGGGCGGCGGTTTGCGCAATTGGCGCGCCACGCACAAATCGCTTGCATAGGCTGGAGCAATAGCCGTTTGCGCACTGAGTTGAGCACACTGATGCACAACCTCAGGTCACATAGACGACATATTCACCTACCGATCATCGTGGGCGGCGCCGCTGCACTGGAGTCCGTTGATTTTCTTGTCGGATTGGGCGTCGACTGCATATGCGACAGCATTTACTCCGCAGCCAGGATCTGCGAGAGTTATTACGAACTTGAAAGAATCAGCCAGCAGTCTCGTGCCGCAGGCAGTACGGCAGTCGTAACACCCAGCGGAATTGATTGGCTCACTCCATGAAGCCACCAAACGGTCATAGCGAAGCAACCGGCTTCATGGTCGCGGACCATCTCTTTCATACCCTTGACCCGGATTCGATTGTTGCACTCGTCGGCCTCGGCGCGGATATCGTGCTTCTCGTCGATGACAGCGGCACAGTGTCGAAGGTGCATTTACCGAACAAGGATCTGGCGGAATACCGGTTGAGCGACATGGTCGGCAAGCGGTTACAGGACTGTGTGACAATCGAGTCGGTCGCCAAGATCAACTCCATGCTCGATAAGGGCACCGCCAATCACCCGGCGCGCGGATATCAGGTCAACCATCCGCTGAGCAAAAAGAACGACCTTCCGATCATCTATTCCGCCTTTTCCTATAAGGGGTCACCCTTCTCCATCGTTGTTGGCCGCGACATGCGCCAGCAGATGATGGATCAGCAGCGCCTTGTACAAACCCAGATGGAGCTGGAAGCGGACTATCGCGAACTGCAGGAGGCTGAGACCCGCTATCGCACCGCATTTAAGATTGCGACGACAGCCTCTGTGATGGTCGACGGCGAAAAGCGCACCGTGCTGGAGGCAAATGCGGCGGCGACAGCGCTTCTGTCGACCAATGGTAACGCGATCGTCGGCAAGCCCTTGCGGGAAATGTTTCACAAGCAGGACCGAGACCGCCTCGGCGACGGCGTGAGTGAAGCACGCCACAATCCCGACCCCGTTCAGCTGGATGGGTTGAAAAGCGCCAAGAACGAAGAGGTGTCCGCTACAATTCGCGCCTATCGCGAAAACGGCATCACCAATCTCATCCTGACGCTCTGGCCGAGCAGTGCAACTGAAGAAACCCAAAGGCATCGACCAGAGCCGCTGAAGGGCCGGGCGACGATCGACCTTGCCGATCTGCCAGAAGCCGTGGTTCAGACCGATGCGGACGGCAAGGTGACTGCCGCCAACACGCTCTTTCTCGACCTCATCCACGCCCCCACGCTGAACCAGGTTGTTGGTCGCAACATCGCTACGTGGTTTATCAATGCGGCCATCGATTTGCGCGTTCTCTACTCACGCCTTTCGGATGAACATGTCGTTCGAGGATTTTCCTCCACCCTGACCGACAATCTTTCTGGCGATCGTGCGGTCCAGATTTCCGCTCGTCTTTCCCAGGAACAGGCAAGCGTCCAACTGGTCATCACGCCGCAGACGACAACAGTTGAACGGTTGACAATCCCCTCGCCGGGTATTCCCGATCAGGCGGAAGGCTTTTCCAGTCTCGTCGGCAAGGTTCCACTGAAGGACCTCATGCGCGAGTCTTTGGACGTCATCGAAAAGATTTGCATCGAGGCAGCTCTCGACCAGACCAACAATAATCGCGCCTATGCCGCCGAAATTCTCGGCCTGTCGCGCCAGAGCCTCTATATCAAGCTTCGCCGTCATGGGCTTGAGGACTATCGTCCAAGAAGCTGAGAGCACACCCTCGCCTGAGCACGGAACTGTCAATTTAAGTTGACACTCATGCGAGGCAGGCATAGCCTTTCTTCATGGCAATGACCCCGACCCACCCGCCGCTTCCAGCCTATCCGTCCCCGGCGGCGGTTGTGGCTTTGTTGAAGCCCATCACCTGGTTTCCGCCAATGTGGGCCTATGCTTGCGGCGCGGTCGCTTCGGGTGCCAGCCTCCAGGACCGGGCGCTTCCGGTACTGATGGGCGTTCTGCTGGCGGGACCGCTTCTGTGTGGCATGAGCCAGGCCGTCAATGACTGGTTCGATCGCCATGTGGATGCAATCAACGAGCCGGATCGCGTGATCCCTTCAGGTCGCATGCCGGGTCGCTGGGGCCTCTACATCGCAATAGCCATGTCCGCCCTGTCGATGGCGCTTGCCTGGCTGCTCGGCCCGCTGGTGTTCGGCGCCGCCCTCATCGGCCTGGCTCTCGCCTGGGGCTACAGCGCCCCGCCCTTGCGCTTCAAGCAAAACGGCTGGATCGGCAATGGAGTTGTTGGCTTGAGCTATGAAACACTGCCCTGGATCACCGCCATGGCCGCCGCCTTGGGCTCAGCGCCGTCCATGCCCGTGGCTTGGGTGGCTGCTCTCTATGGCCTTGGCGCCCACGGCATCCTGACACTCAACGACTTCAAGTCCGTGGCCGGCGACACCGAGATGGGCGTGCGAACACTGCCTGTTTTACATGGCACCCGGAGCGCGGCGCGAATTGCCTGCCTCGTTATGGCGGCAGCGCAGACCGGCGTCATCCTCATCCTGTTGTCTGGCGGCCATCGAACCGGGGCAAGTCTGGTAACTCTGCTGTTGTTTGCACAGGTGCTGTGCATGCCGCGATTTCTTGCCGACCCGCAAAAATACGCCATTTGGTACTCGGCCGTTGGCGTCGGACTCTATGTCGTCGGCATGATGGTCACTGCCATTGCCTTTGGCACCACCGCCGCAACCGCCATCCAGTTCATTTGAGGAACCTGCGATGCACCCACCCTCCCTGCCCCAGAAAATGAAGGATGAAACGGGGCGGAGGACGGACCAAAGGCGTAACCACGAACTTTCACAGGAGCTCGGCTGGATATCGATTTTCCGCCTCGGGCTCGTTCAGGCCGCACTAGGCGCAATTGTCGTCCTGACCACCTCAACGCTCAACCGGGTCATGATCGTCGAACTGGGGCTTGCCGCAGTCATCCCCGGGGCGCTGGTCGGTCTCCACTACGGTGTACAGATCACGCGTCCGATCTGGGGGCACAAATCCGACGCGGGCCAGGATCGCACCACCTGGATCCTGCGGGGCATGGCTTTGCTGGCTGTCTCGGCCACCCTTGCGGCCGCAACCACCTTGCTGTTCGAACGAAGCTTGACCCTCGGACTGGCCGTTGCGGTTTTGGCCTACAGTCTGATCGGCATCGGAATTGGTGCCTGCGGAACGTCCCTGCTCGCCCTGATCGCCGCGCGAACCACCCCACAGCGCAAGGCGGCAGCCGCGACCATCACCTGGATCCTGATGATCTTCGGCATTATCGTAAGCTCGGTACTCGTCGGCAGCACACTCGATCCCTACTCGCATCCACGGCTAATTGCGATCACCGCAATCACCGGAGTGCTTTGTTTCTGTATCACGCTGGTCGCCGTTGGCCGCATCGAACGCAGATCCCGTCAGCCGGCGCGCAAGAGTGCACCGCTGGAGACCAGCAGCTTCCAAGAGAGCTTCTCCGATGTCTGGCATGACCCCGATGCGCGGCTATTTACGCTCTTCATCTTCATCTCGATGCTGGCCTACGCGACCCAGGATCTCATCCTCGAACCTTTTGCCGGTCTGATGTTCGGCATGTCTCCCGGCGAGACCACCCGCCTGACCGGAACCCAGCATGCAGGAGTGCTCCTTGGCATGCTGCTGGTCGGGATTGCCGGAACCATTTTTGGCAAGACCATGCCGGGCATGCCCAAACTGATCATCGCCGGCGGATGCTTCGTTTCGGCCCTCGCGCTGGCCGGCCTTGGTCTTTCATCGCTGCATGCCCCTTCCTGGCCGCTTGAAACCAACGTTTTCGTTCTGGGTGTGGCCAATGGTGCCTTTGCGGTCGCCGCCATCAGCACGATGATGCTGCTCGCAGGGGCTGGCAAGCGGGCAGATCACGGCATGCGGATGGGGATCTGGGGTGCTGCACAGGCCATCGCCTTCGGCCTTGGAGGCTTGCTCGGAACGGTCGCGCTGGATACGGGACGCAGCTTGTTTCAGGACAACGGAATAGCCTTTGGCGCCGTGTTTGGTCTGGAGGCGGCGCTGTTCCTGGTCGCGACAGGAATGGCGGTCAGGCTGAGGCGGGCCCCAAACAGCAAGATACCACAGGACCTACACCGATCCGCGACGGTTGCGGCCGTCCCCGGTGAGTAACCCAATCAGATGAGCCCCGCCCGGGCCTGGACCAGGAGATCAGGATGTACGAAGTATTCGACGTCGCCGTGGTCGGAGGAGGCCCCTGCGGGGCCATTGCCGCAATGCATTTGGCAAGGCAGGGCCTGAGCGTTGCGCTGATCGATCCCGAGAATCGCATCAAGCCCTGTGGCGGGGCGATCCCGTCCCGTTTGCTGACCGATTATGCTATTCCGGAATCCTTGCTCGTATCCAAGGCAAATGCCGCACGCATCATCGCGCCCTCGGGGAAGACTGTGGAAATGCGCATCGGCGACATCGGTTATGTCGGGATGGTCGATCGCGCCACTTTCGACCCCTATCTTCGAGCCCGAGCAGAGGCCGCCGGCGCAAGGCGCATCCGCGCGCGCGCAGAAAGCCTCGAATATCGATCGGATGGCGCCCTGCAAATTACCCTTTCCTCGCCATCCGGCGACCGCACCAGCCGGATCGCGGCCCGCCAGGTGGTCGGTTCCGATGGCGCGAATTCCACTGTTCGTCGCCAGATGTTCCCGGCAGCAAGGAAACCACCCTATGTCTTCGCCTATCACGAGATCGTGGAAACGCCGGCTGAACCCGATCCGGCATTATTTCGACCAGACCGCTGCGACGTGATCTATGACGGGCATGTTTCGCCCGATTTCTATGGCTGGGTCTTCCCGCATGGGAGGCAGACCAGCATCGGCTGCGGTTCGGCAGTCAAAGGCCACGACCTCCGCAAGGCAACAAGCGAGCTGCGTCGTGCAGCCGGATTAAATGATGCACGCGTGATACGCCGCGAAGGCGCGCCCCTGCCGCTAAAACCCATGCGCCGGTGGGACGACGGGAGAAGCATTCTGCTCGCCGGCGACGCCGCAGGCACCGTGGCCCCCTCGTCCGGTGAGGGCATCTACTATGCCATGCTATGTGGCAAACTCAGCGCCGATGCGATCAGCCTGTCGCTCGCCACCAACAAGGCTTCTGCCCTCAAGCAGGCCAGGCGCAGCTTCATGCGCGACCATGGCCGCGTCTTCTTCATCCTCGGCCTCATGCAGACAATCTGGTACCGCAACGACAGGCTGCGGGAAAGGTTCGTCAGTATGTGCGCGGACCCGGATGTGCAGCGACTGACCTGGCAATCCTATCTCGACAAGAAGCTCGTCAGGAGCGATCCCTTCGCCCATGCACGTGTCTTCCTCAAAGACACCGCCCAGTTGTTCGCCAATCTGGCAGGTCAGAAATGACGGCTTGGCTGGACGAACTGTTCTCGAGCGGAGCGGTCAGCCTTTTGGCCGTGACGGTACTCTGGTCCGTGACATGTGGGCTCTGCTTGGTCGCGGAAAGACCGCGGCAGAGACTCCGCCGCCTCGCACCCAACGCCTTGTCTGGCAGTTTCCTGCTCGCCGCCCTCGGCCTCGCACTCCGGCAGGCGGAAACCCATTGGGTGGCCTTGCTGCTTGCCGGATCCCTGCTTGCCTATCTGGCCGACGTGAAGCGTCGCCTCGCTTCAGACCTTCTGGATATTCAATCGCCAGACGGAATGGTTGAGAGCAGCAGCCGTGCTTACCCAGGCCAGATAGGGCAGGAAGAGCAGCGCTGCGAGCGTAGAGATTGCCATTGCGGTGAGGATGAAACCGACAATCGACAGCCACAGGATGGCAATGTCGGCGAGCGCAATATCCATACGCCTCAACCCGAAGAACAGATAGGACCAGACGGCATTCGCAACGAGCTGAAGACTCCAGAAGATCATCGCCATCGACCAGCCGCTCGTCGTCCATACCAGCCACCCGGCATAGCCGATCATCAGATACAGCACCGACCAGACGACGGGAAACGCCCATTTTGGCGGAGTCCAGCTGGGCTTGCGCAGGGTTTCATACCAGGCGCCCGGCTTGAAGATGGCGCCGGTGGACGCCGCGGCCAGCACGATGACGCCAAATACGATTGCAGACATGATCCAAACCCTGTGCCGTTTCCGTATAGGTTCATATTGCACGACAACCGCCACGAGGAAAGCGGCTGAGGCAGTATGAAGCATGGGATGGGTCGATCCTGTTTATCCGATCCGCGCATCACATAAATTTCAGGAATTGCAGTTGAATCCGATCCGCGATGCCATGGGAGGTTACACATGTCGAGGATATACGCAGCCGCATTCACAGCCGTAACACTAGCACTTACCTTACCAGCTGCAGCGCAGGAGGGCGACGCAGCGGCCGGCGCAACCGTGTTCAAGAAGTGCACGGCCTGTCACAATGTCGACAACCCCAAGGCCAAGGTGGGGCCATCTCTGCAAGGTGTCATCGGAAGACAGCCAGGCGTCGTGGAAGGCTTTAAGTACTCCAAGGCCATGACCGACTTTGGCGCCGGCAAGGTCTGGAATGATGAATTGTTGACGACCTACCTCGCCGACCCGCGCGGCGTCGTCAAAGGTACGAAAATGGCCTTTGCCGGCTTGAAGGAGCCGAAGGATATCGCTGATGTGATCGCCTTCCTCAAGCAGCATACGCCGGCTCCTTGATCATCTCGACGTTTCCGTCGGCGAGACTTCGCCGACGGAAATCGACGGCCAAGTGTAAAAAAAAGTTTACATATCGCAAGTCTTCTCCGAATATGGGTAAGCGACATCGTCTACAGGAATGACCGCAGGATCGCTCGAATGCGATGAAGGCGGTACGGTCTCGGGCGGATGCTTGCGCGGGAGGAGATCGCTGTGAACCTAACTTATGCGAATACCGTCGCCACGCCTTTGCTCGACCGCGTAAAATCACCGCGCGATCTAAAGCGTCTCCGAGATGACGAACTCATTTGCCTTGCAGACGAGTTGCGCGGCGAGACCGTGCGCGCTGTCTCCAATACCGGCGGCCACCTGGGATCGAACCTCGGCGTGATCGAACTCAGTATCGCTATCCATGCGGTCTTTGATACGCCAAACGACACGCTCATCTGGGATGTCGGCCATCAATGTTACCCGCATAAGATCCTCACGGGTCGACGCAAACAAATGGCAAACCTGCGCAAAAAGAATGGTATCTCCGGCTTCACCAAACGCTCGGAGAGCATATACGACCCGTTTGGCGCCGCGCATTCCTCCACCTCCATTTCGGCTGGCCTCGGCTTTGCCGTCGGTCGAGGTCTGGCAGGCAAGACCGGCCACGTCGTCTGTGTTATCGGCGATGGCGCGATGTCCGCAGGCATGGCCTATGAAGCGTTGAACAATGCAGGCGCGCTTGGCCACCGCCTGATCGTCGTTCTCAATGACAACGGCATGTCGATCTCGCCGTCAACCGGTGCGTTGTCGCACCATCTGGCAGACATCAAGCAGCCAGCCGATGAGGCAACAGAAGGCCGTAAGACCGCCAATCTCTTCGAGCATTTGGGGTTTCGCTACCACGGACCCGTCGACGGTCACAATCTCGGCGCGCTGCTTCCCTTATTCAGAGAAATATCATCCGCGGGCCGCGGCCCCATTCTCGTTCATACCGTCACGCGCAAAGGTGCCGGCTATGAACATGCGGAAAAGTCTGAGGACAAGTATCACGGTGTGTCCCCCTTCGATGTCGCGTCGGGAAAGCAGGTCAAGCAGCCCGCCAACGCGCCAAGCTATACAAAGGTGTTCGCCAACGCGCTGATCGCCGAGGCCGAAGCGGATCCGCGCATTATCGCCATAACGGCCGCCATGGCGGCGGGCACAGGTGTCGATCTCTTTCAACGCCGCTTTCCTGATAGAAGCTTCGATGTGGGCATTGCGGAACAGCACGCCGTAACGTTTGCGGCCGGTCTCGCGGCAAGTGGCATGAAGCCCTTCTGCGCCATTTACTCGACCTTCCTGCAGCGCGCTTTCGATCAGATCGTCCACGACGTCGCGCTTCAGGGGCTTCCGGTCCGCTTCGCCATAGACAGAGCCGGTCTGGTGGGTGCCGACGGACCAACGCATGCCGGGGCCTTCGACGTCGCCTATCTTGCAAATTTGCCGGGCTTTACCGTGATGGCACCGAGCGACGAAGCGGAACTCGTCCACATGGTGGCGACGGCCGCCGCCCATCAGATCGGTCCGATCGCTTTTCGCTATCCACGCGGAGAAGGCCGAGGCGTACCCCTCCCCACCCGCGGAGATATTCTCACGCTGGGCAAGGGACGGATTGTCGAAAGAGGCCATGACATCGCCCTCCTGTCATTCGGTACACGGCTGCAGGATTGTCTACGGGCGCGCCTGCTGCTGGCGACCCAAGGCATTTCGGCGACGGTGGCCGACGCACGTTTCGCCAAACCGCTCGATACCGCGCTGATCACCGAACTGGTCGAGCAACATGCTCTGCTCGTAACGGTGGAAGAAGGATCAACAGGCGGCTTTGGGGCACTGACACTGCACCACCTCGCGGATCACGGAATGCTGGACGGACGGTGCGGCATTCGGACGCTGACCTTGCCGGACAGCTTCATTGCCCAGGCGAGCCCCGATGACATGTATGACGAGGCGCGACTGTCGGCCCGCCATATCGCAGCACAGGTCCGCAAGGCGCTTCAACTGCGCGCGCCAGGCACCCGCATACTGCCTCAAACAAGAGGCGGCGTTGCGGAGCAGTCCGCGCGACTGCATCGAGCAGAAGATCGTTAACGCCTATTTCGTGCATGATGCCGCGTCTACGACCATTAAGTGTTTTGCGGCTTTTGTCAGATGCGGTATTGTGCCGCCGTCGGACAGACGACCGCCAAGGCCAAGGATCGGGAGGGTGACATGGCCAATGACAGGAGACCGGGTCCGCCGGGAGATGCTGACGCATCGCAGTCGACAGGCAACAGTAAGCCTAACCTGACCAAATGCGATGTGCCCATGAGTGCGGGGGACCACCGCATTCTTGAACAGGCAATCCGGCAGGCCGTACCGAGACTCGTCGGCGCCGGCCACCCGGAATTGCAAAAGTCGACCGGGACCGATCAGGCAGCGCATGAGCCCGATCTCCATCTACATCCCGAGCTTGATCCCCTTGCCCGCCAATTGCCTGGAACTGAAAAGGCGATCGCCTACAGGACCAGCCTCTATCGCGTCCTTGTGGACATGGATCCCCGAGGTCATCGCGAAATCATCGACGAACTGGTGCGCAGCGGCATTCCCCTGCACACACTCGCCATCCAGCTCTTCTCGCCAGTCGCGGTGCATTTGGGTAACCTCTGGTGCACCGACGAGAGCGATTTCATGCAGGTAGCCGTCGCCTCTACGCGCTTGGGGATGATCATCAATCACCTGTCCCATGGTCACGGGCATACCGTCGGCCGACGAGACATTGATCGTCGAATCTTGCTGGCCCGCACGCGCGGCGCGCTGCACACAATCGGCGTCTCCATCGTCGCCTCCTGTTTTCGCGATATGGGCTGGATCGTCGAGGGCGGAGCCGACCTCGAACTGGACGACAGCCTCTACATGAAACTGTCTGCCTCACCTTACAATCTGGTTGGGATCTCCGTGGGGCAGGTCGACGAAGTCGATCAATGCGCTCATGCGATCCGTCGCATCCATTCCAGCCGCACGACAAAACAGGTGAAAGTTGCAATCGGCGGGCCGGCTGTCATGCGCGACCCGCTTTCGTTTCACAACATCGGCGCCGATGTCGTGGCACGCTCCGCGCTGGAGGTAATGCAACTGGCAGAAAGCGTTGGCCGCTAATCAAGATGGCCGCTCATGCTTCTCTCACGGCATTGTTGAGGTAGCCGGTGTCGTGACCCCTTTCAGGTGACCGAGCAGATAGGCATGCGTCGATGCATTGCCGACAATCAGGATTCCCGACCGCTCATAATGCTCCGGTCCTCTGCCCCACCAGTCAGTCACAACTCCGCCAGCTTCCTCAACCAGCAGGATTCCGGCAGCGGTATCGATAAAGCCGGTCTGCTCGAAATAGCCGGTAAACCGACCACAAGCGACATAGGCACAGCAATTGGCAGCACTGCCGATCACCCGCACGGCGCCGATCGGCGCCCGGATCGCATCGAGCCTCGCATAGGCACCGGCATGCAGCGACAGGCTCGGCAATGGTAACCCTGTACCGACCACCATCTGGCCGACGAGGCCCGTATCCCGCATGTCGAGCTTTCGTCCGTTGAGATAAGCACCCGCCCCGGCGATCGCGGTGAACATCTCATCTGTGACAGGATTGAACACGAGGCCGCAGACCGTCCTGCCCGCCTGCCTCAACGCAATCGTGATGGTGAAATCCAGACCGTTGAGGAAATTTGTCGTGCCGTCGATCGGATCAAGGAGAAACCGATAATGGGTGTCGACACCCTCTACGGGAGGAAACTCCTCTCCGCTCAAACTCCAGTCCGGATAGCGCGACAGTAGATGCTTGCGGATCAGCATTTCAGATTGTTCATCCGCTTCGCTGACAAAATCACCTGGTCCTTTGACCCCGATATCAAGCGTCTCGCGCCGGTGGAAATAATCCATCGTCAGCGCGCCTGCCAGACGGGCCGCCTCGATCATGTCGGCGAGGACTGACTTGATGTCGATGTTGCTCATACGGTGCTTCCTGCAAGCTTGACTGCCAATGTTTCCGGGTCGTCCGTGGTGATCTGATCGACCTTCAGAGCAAGCAGACGCAAGGCTGCGGCAACGGCATCAGGGCCGGTATCGCGCAGAGTCCATGCATCCACACGCCGCCCCTCAGCATGCACCGCCGCGATCATGTCGAAGCCCTGATCGGCGGCCGCAAGGATAAGGTCGTAGGCGAGATAGATCATCTGCGCCGCCGGGGCCGTAACTAGAGCCCGCTTGGTGAAGACGGCAAAATCGGCGGCTGTCTTCAGATCCTGCAGTACGCCGGGATAAGTCGGGTCATATCCCGTCTTCAGCCCCGGCGTGGTAGTAGCCAGGGCTGCCACCGCCGCAGCATCACCACCCGAAAGGATCATCGTCGCTGCAACCGGCGTGACGGCTGCGGCAAAATTGGCGATGCTGGACGCATCAAGCCGGGCCATGTCTTCTTTGAAATCGAGTTGAAGGAGCGCTTCCGGATGAGCAGGATTGGTGGCCAGTAGCCCACACAGGTCCTCAAGCAACATGACGCGATCATCGATGGGCGCGCCATCCTTGCCGCGCAGATGCAAACCACGCAACATTTCTGCCGAAGCGTGCGCAACCAGACCCTTGCCGGTTGTGCCATGGTCAAGATCGAGATCGTGGAGGATGGCAAAGCCGTGATCGCCATGCACGACAAGATCCACTTCGACACTCGCCCCGAGGCGCATGGCCTCAAGAATGCGCGTTGCAGTAAACTCCGGGTCGGTGATTGTCCGCCGGGCACGATGCCATTTGAGCCAGGTACGGTGCCCGCCAAACTCGATCGAAATCGGATCAGACATGGGCATTGGTCCGATAAAGTTGCTGACCGTCGCGGAAAACAGCAAAGGCCCGCGGATGAAGGTCGACCCCTTGGCCGGCGCGGAAAAGATCGGGTGTACGCACCATGGATTTGATCCGTGTGCCGTCATCAAGCATCAGATCGACAAGCCCGTGGGTGCCGAAATCGGTGACCCGGTGAACACTGGCCTGACCCGGCGTTGCTGCGACCAGATCGAGCGCTTCTGGTCGCACCGCAAGCGTCGCAGGCCCATCGCTGACCGGTAGCGGCACGTTGACATCGTCATGCAGAAACCGCCCCTGTTCCACCACGCCTTCTATGAAGTTCATAGACCCGATGAAACCGGCAACGAACGGTGTCTGTGGATCGCGATAGACGATCTCCGGGCGATCAGCTTGCTCGGTCCGACCGTTGCGCATCACGACGATCCGGTCAGCCATAGACAGTGCCTCGTCCTGGCCATGCGTCACGAACAGCGTAGTGATCTTCAGCCGCAACTGGATGTCACGGACCTCTTCCCGAAGCCGCTCGCGCAGATGCTGGTCGAGGCTTGCAAAGGGTTCGTCGAGCAGGAGGATTTTCGGCTCGAGCACCAGCGAACGGGCAAGCGCCACACGCTGCTGCTGACCGCCCGAAAGCTGATTGGTCAGTCGTTTGCCATAGCCGGCAAGCCCGACAAGCTCGAGCACACCGGCCACCTTGTCAGCTATTTCACCAGCCGGCAGCCGCCGCAGCTTGAGACCGAAGGCAAGATTGTTGAAGACATTCATGTGGCTCCAAAGCGCGTGGCTCTGGAACACCATGCCAGTCGGGCGTTGATCCGGTGAAAGACCGGTCACATCTTCCCCGTCAATCGAGATGACGCCTGATGTCGGACGCTCGAAGCCGCCCACCATGCGCAAAACGGTGGATTTGCCCGAACCGGATGGCCCGAGCAGGCAGACAAGTTCGCCGTCCGCGACGTCGAGCGAGAAATCGTCGACAGCGACCGTGCCGCCAGCAAACACTTTCGAAACGCTTTTAATGCTGAGAAGTGACATGGAAACGTCCTGATTCCGAAAATTCAACCGCCGAAGCCGCGAGCAAAGGATGATCCGCCAATAATGCGGCGGGCAAAAATGAGCGCGAGGAAGGATGGCACCCACAGCATGACCGAAAGCACGGCACCGAACTGGATCACCATCTGATTATTGATGAAGCTGATCATCAGTACCGGCATGGTGCGGATGCCCGGCGCACCGATCAGCCAGGCGCCTTCGGTCTCGTAGAATGTACCAACGAAGGTCAGCAGCACGGCCGCAGCAATCGTCGGAGCAGCCTGCGGCAAAGTGATCGACCAGAACACGCGAAATGGGCCAGCGCCAACATCACGCGCCGCTTCCTCCATCCGCGTGTCAACAGCCTGGAAAGCAGCCACCGGGATCCAGATCATGAACATCAGCGTGTTGACCAACTGGATCAGCGCCACGCCCCAGAAGGTACCGATCAGATCGAGCTGCAGGAAGATCGCGGCAATCGCGACCAGCAAGCCAAACTTCGGAAAGGCATGACCGGCAAGGAAGGAGAAGAACAGCAGGTCACGCCCCGGAAATCGCATCCGGGCAAAGGCATAGGCCGCCGGCAGGCAAATGACCGCAGAGGCGAGCGTAACAAAGCCCGAGAGCAAAAGGCTGAGCCTCAGCGCGCTCCAGACATCGGAGCGGTTGAGCGTCTGTTCCCAGAACCGGAGACCAAATTGCTGCGGCATGAGGTTTGGATACCGCCAGACCTCGGTAAAGGCCCAGATACCGACGACAAGCAGCGGCATGATGATGACGATCGTCAGCAGGGTGGCCAGCAATAGACCTGTGCCATCAATGGGCCGGCGGATAAAAGCAAGCTTGGTCATGGACAGCTTACTTTCCCTGATTGCGGGCAACGGACCGCACATAGAACAGCCCGAAGACGATGCAGAAACCGAAGGTGATCACCGCCTGCGTAATCGCGCCAACCGGATCGTTCAGATCACGGAAGGTGCGCTGCATGAACGGCCCCATCATCTCCGGCGATGCGGGCCCCAGCAGATAAGGCAGGGTGAAGGCCGAAAAGATGCCAAGCACGGCAAAGGACAGCGCAACGAGAATGGAATTGCCGATCCTGGGCAGGATGATGTGCCAGAGAACCTGCAACCGGTTTGCTCCGACATCTCGCGCCGCCTCGACCGCCATATTGCTGACTGAGCCGAGGCCAGACAGAAGGATGAGAACGGTCAGCGGAATATTGTCCCAGACAAGACCAATCACTGGCCCCAATGGTGTGAGATAGGGCGTGCGGATCTTGGGAAGCCCCGCGAAATTGAGGAGAAGATCGACCATGCCATTCGGCCCAAGCACGCGGATGAAGGCGTAAGCCAGGATGATCGAAGGCACAAACATCGGAAGAATGGCAAGCGCCTGCACATAGGCTGCCACCTTGCCCTCGGCAAAACGCAGGTACAGCGCGATCGGCAGACAGACGATCAGCAGGAGGATCGCGCAGAGGGCTGTAGTCCACAGTGTCAGCGACAGATTGTTGAGGCTATAGGCATCACCGAAGAAGAAGGCATAGCTCGACAGATCGAAGGCCATCGCGCCATCTGCCTGCCGTCGCCAGACGGTGCGCAGCACCGCACTGACGATCGGCCAGATGACCAGCCAGCCGACGAGCAACACCGGAATGGCGACGAGCAGGAGGCCGATGGGCCTCCTGCCTGCGTCAGTGTGCACGGACAGAGATGATGGCACGGAACCGCTCACGCCTTGCGGTCGATAGTCGGCGCAACGTTACGATACCAACCGTCATTGACGGCAGCTTCCCAGGCGCCCGCCGGGAAGGTCGGGATCGAAGCCGGGATGATATCGGCGAATTTTTCGCGCAGATCGGCCGAGACGTAATCCCAGGCGACACCCGGAAAGCCACCGAGTTCCGTCAAAATGGCATTCTGCATCTCTTCCGTGAGGATGAAATCGGCAAGCTTCAGAGCCGCATCACGGTTCTTGCCATTGGCAAGCACGACAGCGCGCGAGAAGTTTCCGCACAGTGCCAGATCCTGAAGCTGAACGATGCCGGTTGTCTCGGGCAGAACGCCCTGGGCAATCGCCTGCAGCACCTGATCCGACCAGACGGGGGTCATGGTAACGACGCCCTGAGCCAGGAGCTGGATCGACTGGGTATTGCCAGAAGAGTACGCGCCATTGTCATAAAGCGATGGCGCGATGTCCTTCAGGATCTCCCAGGCCTTGCCGAGCGCTTCCGTGCCGAAGGCGTCGGTATAGTTGTCGACCGTGAAAGCCTTGGGATCGAGACCATTGGCCTGATGGATGGCGCGGCGGACGAAATTGCCGCCGGAGCCGCCCTTGTCGGGACGGTTATAGACGAACTGACCGGGATTGGCCTTGATCCAGGAAACGAGAGCCTCCCAGGTCTTTGGTGCATCGGCAGCCGAGAGCTTTGTGGTGTCATAGGCAAGCAGAACCTGCGAACCGCGATAAGGCAGGCTGTAATCGCTGTCGAAGGCCAGCGGATTGACCTTCGAATAATTCGACAGACCGGCTTCCTTCATGTTGACGTAGAGACCAGCTTCGATGGCGCCCTTCGGCAGGCGCGGATCGGTGTGCTCGAAGTAGTCGGCCTGCGGATCGGTATTCGTCTGCATGGCCGCAACAGCACGTTCGGCGATCGCCTGAACGCCCGCATTATCGCCGGCATCCACCAGGTTGAGCTTGACGCCCGCATGCGCCGCCTCAAAGGCCGGCTTGACGGTGTTGGTCCAGAAATCAAGGACATTGCTGTCCGAACCAGTGTACCAGTCGATCTGACCTTCGGCCGCGAAAGACAGTTTCGGCAGGAGCATCATGCCGGCCACGGAGCCGGCGGTAGAGATCAAAAAGGCGCGACGCTTCATCGTCTTCTCCAAGGGTGGCCGGGCAAAGGCTCACGGCACGGGTCGACGGTCAAAAAACAGGGAGAGACGGCAGACGGCCGAAGGATGACAGCGGACCGACACTGCCAACTTCTCTCGACGAACCTCACCTCCGCCGGACGCTCAGGGCCGGACATCAAAGGGAAGGCACCAGCCAGGGATGCGCTTGCACATGATTGCAGACAAATCCCTCTCGGCCGCTCCTCACTACCGTTCGAACGCAAAGCTTTGATGACAGTGGCGCAATGCACACATGTGCAATGAAATTCGCTCAAGCAGACTGTGGCCGCACCGAACGCCGCCAGATCGGCGCCGGCTCAAATACGACAGCTTCGCGGGTCTGCCCGCTCGGCGACTGATCCGGCAAGGTCAAAAGCTCGACAACATGCCCCGCCATTCTGTCGAGCGGCTGTTCGAATGTCGTCAACTGGTAGGATTCCCAGCCAGACTGTTCAATGTTGTCGAAGCCGACAATGCAGAGATCCTCGGGGATTTTCAGTCCGAATTCATGGCGCGCGCCGTCCATGAAGCCCAGCGCCAGAAGGTCTGTGACGCAGAAGACTCCATCTGGCTGGTTGGATCGGGCAAACAGTCGCCGCGCCACCTCGACGCCGGAGCGATGGGAGGCTGGGCCCGCTTCCCAGACGCCAACCGAAAGGCCCTCTCCTTCGGCAGCCTCAACGAAATGGCGCTCCCGGGCGATCAGGCTCGGCGTCCTCGCACTCGATGTCACAACGCCGATATGCCGGCATCCGGCCCGCCGCAGCAGGAACAAGGCCTCGCGTGCCGCAAGCGCATTATCGACGCCGACATTGTCGCAACCGCTCAACCGGTCGTCGCGGTTGATCAGGATGACCTGCTGCCCATTGGCAAGCGCCGTCTGCACCAGCGAGGATGATGGTGTGCCCGATAAGACCACGGTCGCATCCGCCCGGTAATGCAAGGTCAGTCTCAGCGCGCGACCGACACTCGCCTCGTCGCTCTCCGTATTGAGGACAACCGTAATCTTGCCCGCTGCCTGCAGCCTGCGCGTCAGACTGTCGAGCAGCGCCGCCCGCACCGGCGTCGTCACGTCGGACACGATCAGACAGACGATGTTGCTGCGTTCACGCAGCTGCCGCGCGAGATGATTGACGTGATAACCCAAAGCCTCAGCGGCCTCGATGACCTTGCGGCGCGTCTCGTCCGAAACGCTGGCACCATCGGTGAAAGTCCGCGACACCGCAGAGCGCGACACGCCTGCGCGTTCGGCAACCATTTTCGCACTGACAAATGACGTCTGATGCACATCACGCATGCCGCCCCTCCCCCATTGCCCGACCTTCGGCAGATGCAAGTCGGCTCGACCGCAACTGATCCGGAAACCGGTAAGAACTCAATATGACAAACGCGTGAGACTGCGATTGAACTAAATCGAAAATCTCGATATAGATCGACGAACAGGGGGAGAGAGACGTGAGCAGCCGTTTTCTGATGATCACGCCGGAAGACGGCAAGGATGTGCTCAAGTGTTTGGCAGCCCCTGCCCGGCTCTCTATACTTGAGATCCTGCATGCCAAGGGATCTCTGAACGTCAACGAGATTGCAGAGCTGCTTGATCTGCCCCAATCGACCACCTCCACCCATATCAATCAGATGGAAGAGGCAGGCCTGATCCGCACAGAAGTGCAGAAGGCGCGCAAAGGCAGCCAGAAGATCTGTCATGCCGTGCATGACGAGATCGTGCTGACATTCGCCCGCCCGAACGACGAAACGAATGAGGCGATCGAGGTGGCAATGCCCGTCGGGCTCTACAGCGGATATGATGTGTTCGCCCCCTGCGGAATGTGCTCGCACGACGCCATCATCGGATACCTCGACAACCCCGACACCTTCCTCTCGCCGGACCGGATGAAGGCCGGCCTTCTGTGGTTTACCCGTGGCTATGTGGACTATCAGTTTCCCAACAATGCCAAGATCAAAGGCGCCCCGATCAAGGAGCTGGAACTCCTCCTGGAACTCTCCTCAGAAGTGCCCGGAACATCGGAAAACTGGCCTTCCGACATCACCATCTCGATCAACGGCAAGCCGATCGCGGTCTGGACCTCGCCCGGTGACTTTGGCGATCGGCGCGGCAAACTGACGCCCGACTGGTGGAAGTTGCGTGGCAGCCAATACGGCATGCTGAAGAGCTTCAGGGTGACCGATCGCGGCACCTTCATCGACGGCGTCAAGGTATCGGAAACGACCGTCGACGACCTGGAACTGACCGAACATCGCTCCATCCGCCTCCGGATCGAAATCCCCGATACGGCTGAACATCCGGGCGGCGTGAATATCTTCGGCCGCGGATTCGGCAACTATGACCAGGACATCGTCCTGCGCATCAAGGCCTGATTGAACTCTTTTTCCACACCTCGCTTTGCCGGATTGACCTCCGGTCGATCCCGTGTAACATATCGCCAATCATGATAGATATCCGGAAAACGGATATGCAAGGGAGGCGTAAAACATGCGGGCTGTCGGCACCGTTCACCGCGATTTCACCATCAGCAAAATCGATCCGCGTCTTTACGGATCTTTCGTCGAGCATCTTGGCCGCGCAGTCTACACCGGCATCTATGAGCCGGATCATCCGACAGCGGACGAGAACGGCATGCGTCAGGATGTAATCGACCTTGTACGTGAACTCGACGTGCCGATCGTTCGCTATCCCGGCGGCAACTTCGTCTCTGCCTATAACTGGGAAGACGGCATCGGCCCGCGTGAGGAGCGTCCGGTGCGCCTAGACCTCGCCTGGCACACATCGGAATCGAACCAGGTCGGCATCCACGAATTCGCCGACTGGGCAAAGGCCGCCAACACAGAGATGATGCTGGCCGTGAACCTCGGCTCGCGGGGCCTCGACGAGGCCCGCGCCTTCCTCGAATATGTCAACCATCCCGGCGGCAGCTACTGGTCCGACCTGCGCCGCAAGAACGGCCGCGAGGAACCCTGGGGCGTCAAGATGTGGTGCCTGGGCAACGAGATGGATGGCCCCTGGCAAATCGGCCAGAAGACCGCCGACGAATATGGCCGCATCGCCTTCGAAACCGCCAAGGCCATGCGGGCTTTCGACAAGTCGATCGAGCTCGTGGTCTGCGGTTCGTCCTCACCGAAGATGCCGACCTATCCGGCCTGGGAAGCCACGGTCCTCGACTACACCTATGACAGCGTCGATTTCATCAGCCTGCATATGTATTTCGACAATCATGAAGGCGACACCGCAAGCTATCTCGCCCAGAACGCCCGGCTCGACGACTATATCGCCACGATCGCCGGCGTCATCACCGTTACCAAGGCGAAGAAGCGCTCGAAGAAGGATGTCTATATCAGCTTCGACGAGTGGAACGTCTGGTATCACTCCCGCGAAGCGGACCGAAAGGTGCTGGAAGGCAATGACGGCTGGCCTCATGCCCCGGCGCTGCTGGAGGACATCTACAATTTCGAAGACGTGCTTCAGGTCGGCTGCATTCTCAACACGTTCATCCGTCGCGCTGACGTCGTGAAGGTTGGCTGCCTTGCCCAGCTCGTCAACGTCATCGCGCCAATCATGACGGTACCGGGCGGCCCGGCCTGGCGCCAGACGACATACTACCCCTACCTCTTCGCTTCACGCTATGGCCGCGGCACCTCCTATCAGCTGGCACTGGATTGCCCGGGCTACGCCACCGACTTTGCAGCCAACGTACCTTATCTCGATGTGTCCGCCGTCGAGAGTGACGAGGACGGCGCGCTCACACTCTTTATCGTCAATCGCCACCAGAGCGACGCGATCATGCTCGATGTCGCGCTTGAAGGCTTCGGCGACCGCCGCGTGATCATGGACAAGGTGATCGCAGGCCATGGACTTCGGACAGTCAACGGACCGGCTGATCAGACCGTCGCACCCGCTGATGGGACCGGGCTCGATGTCGTAAGCGGACGCCTCAAGGGAGAGATCGCGCCGCTGAGCTATCGGATGATCCGGCTCGGCCAGTAAACCGATCGACGACGGGGAGGAGAAACCATGTCGGCTTCGATTGAAATCGAAAATGTCACCAAGCGTTACGGCGCGCTGACCGTTCTGGACGAGATCTCGCTCTCGATAGACGCAGGCGAATTCGTCGTATTCCTCGGACCCTCGGGCTGCGGGAAGTCGACGCTTCTGCGCATGATCGCCGGGCTTGAGGATGTCACCCAAGGCACGATCCGTGTGGCCGGGGAGCGGGTGGATACCCTGCCCCCTGGCAAACGCGGTGTGGCCATGGTCTTCCAGTCCTATGCGCTCTACCCGCATATGACAGTAAAGCAGAACATGGCATTCGGGCTTGAAAACATCCGCATGCCACAGGATGAGATCGAGCGGCGTGTCGTAGCGGCCGCAGACACGCTGGAAATCGGGCACCTTCTCGATCGAAAGCCTCAGAAGCTCTCAGGTGGACAGCGCCAGCGCGTCGCTATCGGGCGTGCCATCGTCAAGGAGCCAAAAGCCTTCCTGTTCGATGAACCACTGTCAAACCTGGATGCAGCCCTGCGCGGCAGGACACGCCTGGAACTGGCGCAACTGCATGGTCGGCTTGGCTCGACAATGGTCTTCGTAACCCATGATCAGGTCGAGGCGATGACGCTGGCCGATCGGATCGTCATCATGAATGCCCGCAAGATCGAACAGATCGGCACGCCGATGGAGGTCTATCAGCGCCCGGCGACCCGTTTCGTCGCCGGCTTCATCGGCTCACCGGCGATGAACTTCCTGCCCGTTTCAGGCTGGGCCCGCGGTCCGTCAGGCCTGGTCGTCACGACTGCAGGCCTAGGGCGTGTGGAAACAGGCTTTATCGCCCCGAGCGATCTTGGTCCTGACGGCGCCGTGCTCGGCATCCGTGCCGAAGACGTTTCGGTTTGTGCTCCAGGCGAAGCGGGCGTTCCCCTGAGGGCAGACGTCATCGAACGCCTCGGCGACAGGACCCTGATCTATGGCGCACTCGGCGACGGCACCAAGCTCGTCGTTGAAGCGGACGGCCGGTCGCTGGTCAAGGCGGGTGACACGGTCAGCATAAAGGCCGACGCCCATGCCTTCCATCTCTTCGGCGCGGACGGACACGCGCTTGCAAGGCAGGAGGGCTGACATGGCAGAGAGCTATCGCCGCAGCCAGTGGAGCCATGGGCTTTTCATCCTGCCCTATCTGCTCGTCTTCGTCGCATTGCTGGCCTTTCCGCTTTTCTGGGGCATATGGCTCAGCCTGCATAAAGTGGATCTCTTCGGTCCCGGTCGTTTTGTCGGCATCACCAATTATGTCCGGGTCCTGGGCGATCCGGTCTTCCTGCAGGCGCTGCGCAACACGGTAATATTCGTCCTCTTCAGCGTGCCATCGCTGGTCGCGCTCGGACTTTTCCTGGCGCTTGCCCTCAATCGGACCACCCGCACGACCAGCTTCTTCCGGGGACTGTTCTTCTCCTCCTCGGTGCTGTCTGTCACCATCGTGACGCTGATCTGGCGCTTCGTCTTCATCCCGGGTGACGGTCTGCTTTCCGTGTTGTTCGAACAAACCGGCCTCGAGCAGATCAACTTTCTCTCGACCAAGGGCTGGTCCCTGTTTTCGGTCGGCGTGGCCACCGTCTGGTGGTGCATCGGCCTGCCGATGATGCTTTTTCTTGCAGCCCTCCAACAGGTCCCGCAAGACCTTTACGAAGCCGCCGCCCTCGACAACGCCAGCCCGCGGCGCGTGCTGACACGGATCACCCTGCCCTCGATCGCCCGAACCATCATGCTCGTCACGATCATCCAGATCGTCATGCAGTTTCAGCTTTTCGGGCAGGCACAGCAGATGACCAATGGCGGGCCAAACGGCAGCTCACGTCCTCTGGTCATGTATATCTACGAAGTCGGCTTCATCCGCTGGGATGTCGGCCGCGCAGCCGCAGCCTCGCAAGTTCTCTTCTTGATCATCCTCATCGCGGCCATGGCCCAGTACGTCGTGTCCACGCGCAAGACGGAGGCTGGAGCATGAGCCGTCCTGACGAAACCTACAAGCCGGACGTCCTGACGGCAAACCGGCCACTTCTCTGGGGTGCGGCCTTCCTGTCGGTCGTGATGATGGCGCCGGTGGCTTGGCTGGTCGGCCTTTCGATCAAGAACAACCAGGAACTGATGATCGGTACGGACTCGGTCTTCCGGGCGCCCTATACCATCGTCAACTATCTCAACATCCTGCAATCCTCGCAGGTCTTCGGCTGGTTCTTCAACAGTTTCGTGGTCGCGACAGGCCAGACATTGATGGTGCTCGTCCTGGCCTCTCTGGCTGGCTACGGCTTTGCCCGCCTGGAATTCCCCTTCCGGCGCACGTTGTTCGTCATCGTGCTGTTCGGCCTCGCCGTTCCGGAACAGGCCGTCATCATCGCCCGCCATCAGATGTTCAATTGGTTCGGCCTACACAACACCTATCTCGGCTTGATGCTGCCTGGCATGTCTTCGGCCTTCGGCGTCTTCCTGATGACGCAGTTCTTCCGGGCGATCCCGAAGGATATCGACGAGGCAGCCCTGCTCGACAATGCTTCCCAGTTTCGGATCTTCTGGAAGATCATGCTGCCATTGACACTGCCTGCCCAGGCGACTCTTGGCATCTTTACCTTCCTGCATGCCTGGAACGACTACTGGTGGCCTCTGATCTCGGCGACCAAGAAGGAAATGTACACGCTGACGATCGGAATCGCCTCCTCACAGTCGAACTTTGCCCAAAGCGAAGGCCTCGGCTTCCTGGCGGCTCAGGCGGTCTTTGCCAGCCTGCCTGCGCTGATCGTCTATCTGATTTTCCAGAAACACATCGTCACAGCCGTTTCGGGTGGCGCAGTGAAATAAAGCCTACCCCGGCCGGGGAGGAGCCGGCCGGCCGTGTTCAACAGGGCCAAGACGCCCGACTAGAGGGAGTGAGACCATGAAACGCATTCTACTGACAACTGTTGCTGTCATTGCGCTGGGCTATGGAGCCGGCGCACAGGCACAGACGAAAATTGAACTTCAGCGCTTTTTCGGCGCCTGCGAAGCGGACTACGGCACGGTAACGGATGTTTCTGCCGCAGTCGGCGAATGCGGTATCATCACCGCACTGGTCAACAAATTCGAAGCTGACAATCCTGATATCGACGTCAGTGTCACGACGGTCGAATGGCCGGGCTATGACCAGCTCAATGCTCAGCTCGCCTCTGGTGCTGCACCCGATGTCGTCTCCATGCACTATTCCGCAATCTCGGATTACCAGAGCCGCGATCTGATCGAGCCGATTGATGAAGTGCTGGCAGCCGAAGGCGTTACATCGGCCAGTTTCACGGATGCTGCCCTCAACGGCGTCACCAAGGACGGAAAGCTTTATGGCCTGCCCTTCGACAACTGGACCATGCTCTTCCACGTCAACCTGAACCTGATGAAGGAAGCAGGACTGGTCAACGCAGACGGCACGCCCATTCTGCCGAAATCGGCTGAAGAGTTGGTTGCCCAAGGCAAGCAGTTCAAGGAAAAGACCGGCAAGCCATATCTCGTCCAGATCCTCGCCAATGAGACGGCATCCTATGCCCGCGTTCTCTACACGCTTCTCCAGCAGCAGAATGCTGACTTCTTTGCCGATCCGACCGCTATCAAGCTGAACACACCGGAAGCCAAAGCCGCGGTTGAACTGCTAAAGCAGATCAAGGACGAAGGCATCACCACAACCGGCCTCGACTACGCTGCAGCGGTCTCCGCATTTGCAAACGGTGACGGTGGCATCGCAGTCAATGGTACCTGGCTGATCGGAGATTATGTCGCCCAGTCGGAGAAAGACGGAACTGCTCTTGCCAAGGGTTACACCGTCTATCCAATCCCTCAGCTCTTCCCCGGCCAGGACAGCACCTATGCCGACGGCCATAGCTGGGTGATGCCGAAGAAAGATCGCTCACCCGAACAGATCGCAGCCGTGGGCAAGCTGTTCAAGTTCCTCGCCGATAACGACTTCCAGTGGGCCCGCACGGGTCACCTGCCGGCGGCCAAGGCGGTCTTTGACATGCCAGAGTTCAAGGCCCTGCCGCATCGCGACAACATCGCCAAGATTGCGGAGACCGGACGTTCGCTGCCGGCAGAGGTCCAGCGGCAGTTCCCGATCCAGGACATCATCGGCGAAGAAATCGGTGCCGCCGTTAACGGCGACAAGCCGATCGACGAGGCACTGACCTCTGCCGAAACCCGGATCAACGAGCTCTTGGCAGATCTCTGATCTCACTACCCCCATTGGGCATGGTCACATCCAACCCCATGCCCGGGCCTCCCGGCCAAGCCCTGCACGCTCCTCGTGCAGGGCTTTTCGTTTTAAAGGCCGATGCTAGAATATTTGCAGAAAAAGTGCGCAGCGGTTTTGCGTCGGGAATTGCGTGAAAACACAAACCTCGAGCCGTTCCGCGACTTGCTGTTCGCGGAGAGGCTTCTGAGCAAAGCGACAGCGCCAGACACTCACAGGCCCAACCACCAAACACAATTACAGCTGCTCATCCTCATCCGCCTGCGTCAGACCAAGTCCTTCCGATCGATCCCGATGCAAGGCGGCCCGCGCCAACAAGATCAGGGTGATAGGGGTGGTGACGGTGACGAAGATACCGATCAGTATTTCGTGCAGCACAGGTCGCGAGCCAATAACGGAAAAATAGAGGATGGAGGCAAGCATGATCCCGCCAACGCCCCAACTGGTCCCGAGCGTTGGTGCATGGATGCGCTCGTAGAAGCTTGGGAGACGCAAGAACCCGATGGCGCCGATCAGCGTTAGAACGGATCCAAGGAGAAGCAGACTTGAAACCGCGATCACAAGCCAGAGCGGCAGATCCGTGACGGGAATGTTCACTCGATGACCTCCCCACGCATGAGAAACTTCGCGAGCGCCACCGTTGCGACAAAGCCGAGCAGGCCGATTACCAATGCTGCCTCGAAATAGATGGTCGTGCCGCTGCCAATCCCGAAGGTCACCAGAAGCAGCATGGCGATGATATAGACGGCATCAAGCGCGATGACCCGATCCTGCGCACGCGGTCCGATAAAGATCCGGACAGCCGCAATCATCATGGCCAGCGCCAGAAGGACCTTGGCGATCGATATGGCAGTGAAAAGAATGATCACACTCATCCGAGGATCTCCAGCAAGAGGGCTTCATATCGATGCTTCACCGTCGCAATCCAGGCCTCCTCGTCGACAAGATCGAGGACATGGATCAGCACCGTCTTTTTCCGGCTGTCATAGGCCAGCCAGGCAGAGCCCGGCGTGCTTGTCAGGATCACGGCCATCGCGGCCAGCGCCATCGGGTGCTCGATCTCAAGCGGCAGCCGGATGAAGCCTGATGTATGCGGCCGACGTTTGCCCTGGACGATCAGCAGAGCAACGGCTGCATTGGAGCGAATGATGTCGACAAAAACGAGAAAAGCCAGTTTCGGGATCAGATGCCATTTCCTGATCTTCGGCTTGTCAGGTCGCAGAGACGCAAGCGCCCATCCACCAAATACGGCGACGACTGATCCGAGCAGCAAGTGACCAAGCGTAAAGTCGTTCAGCAGCAGCCACATGATGACAAGGCAGGCGCTGAGCACCGGATGGGGTATCATCACGATCCTCCTGTCCCGGTTTCGCCCGTCTCGGTTTCGAAAGCGGGCACCGAGCTCTCGATAACCACCGCATTGCGCACCGCATCAATGTATTGCTTCGGATTCTCGAGGCTCCGAATGGTCGTGTCCATATAGTGCATGACCGGACCCGCCTGGATCGCCAGCACCAGCGTGAGGAACAGAAGGAACATCACAGGCACGACTTCGACGACCAGAACGCGCGGGACCGTGCCTTCGATCGAGCCCCAGAAGGTGCGGATTCCCGCACGCGTCATGGAGATCAGGGCTGCAATTCCGGAAAAGATAACAAGAACGATCAGCATCCAGACGGCAGGCCCGGGCGTCGTACCAATCGAACCGGTTCCCATCATCGCCGACAACATGGCGAACTTTGCGATGAAGCCGGACAGCGGCGGGAGCCCGGACAGAAGGATGCCGCAAGCGGCAAAACAGATGCCGAGAATGGCAAGCGTGCCCGGCATCGCAACGCCTTCACCCTCGTCAACGTCGTGCTCCTCGCCGTCGCCATAAGCCTCCATGGTCACGGCCAGCACGTTTGCGCCCGCATCCTGTCCCCGCTCCACCAGTTCGATCAGCATGAAGAAGGCGCCAATGGTGAGCGTCGAACTCACGAGGTAGAGAAGCGCGCCGGAGGAGACGATCCCATCATTGATGCCGAGGACCATGAGGAGCGTGCCTGACGACACCAGCACCGAATATCCGGCAAGCCGGCCGAGCGCCTGTGATGCGAGCACCCCGATCGTGCCGAAGATCAGGGTCAGGATACCGCCGAACAGAAGCACCTGCGAACCGAAGCCGGCAGAGACACCATCCCCAAAGAGCAGCATGGTCAGTCGCAGGATGACATAGATGCCAACCTTGCTGAGGATCGCGAACATCCCCGCGACCGGCGCAGATGCAGCACTGTAGGCAGTCGGTAGCCAGAAGCAGAGCGGCCACATGCCGACCTTGATCAGAAAGGCAACGCCAAGAACGGCGGCACCGGCCTGCATCAGTATCAGTCGGTCTGGCTCGATGTCCGGCATGCGCGTAGCGAGATCCGCCATGTTGAGCGTGCCGGCCGTGCCATAGATCAGACTGACCCCGATCAGGAAGAACAAGGCTCCCACCAGGTTGACGGCAATGTAGTGCATGCCCGCCTTGACCCGCAACGTGCCCGTGCCATGCAGGAGAAGACCATAAGATGCCGCCAGCATGACCTCGAAGAAGACGAAGAGGTTGAAGAGATCCCCCGTCAGGAAGGCGCCATTGACGCCGACGAGCAGCAGCTGGAACAGACTGTGATAATGTGCCCCGACGGCATGCCAGCGCGCCAGAGAAAAGATCAGCGCCGCCACCGCCAAAACCGAGGCCAGAAGCACCATCAATGCCGACAATCCATCGATGACCAGCACGATGCCGAAGGGGGCTGCCCAATTGCCGAGCAGATAGACATTGTCGAAATCGTTCGGCCCGCTCTCGATCCGAAAAAGGATCGCGGCATTGAGGACGAGCAGCACGACCGAGGTCAGGCTGATCAGTGCCTTTACTGTCCTGTTACGCTCATCGATGAATAGCAGAAAAGCGGCTGTCAGCATCGGTAGCAGTATGGGCGTGATGATCAGATGATGGCTGAACGACGTCACGGCTTCTCGTTCCTCCCGTCGACATGGTCGTTTCCAGTCAGGCCGCGCGCGGCGAGAAGAACGACGAGGAAGAGAGCCGTCGTCGCAAATCCGATGACAATCGCAGTCAGCACCAAGGCTTGCGGCACCGGATCGGTGAGTGTGCTGGACAGCACGCCATCCTCAAGCACCGGAGGCCGGTTGCTCTTCACGCCACCGACGCCGAAAATGAACAGGTTTACCGCATAGGACAGCAGCGAGAGGCCAACAATCACCTGATAGGTCCGCGGCCGCAAGATCAGCCAGACGCCGCAGGTCGTCATCACGCCAATTGCGATCGACAGGACGAGTTCCATCAGCGCTCCTCCGCTTTGGCCGCATCCAGCGCCCTCAGACGGTTGATGCGGATGGACTGGTGCGCAAGGGCGACAAGGATGAGCACGGTCGAACCGACGACCAGCAGGAAGACACCGAGATCGAAGAGCAGCGCCGAGGCTGCCGGGACCTTGCCGATAAGCGGGATCTCCAGATAGCGAAAATGCGAGGTCAGGAAGGGATAGCCGAGCACCCAGGCCCCCATGCCGGTCGCAGCAGCAATGAGGATACCCGTTCCCATCCATCGCAGGGGAAGGATGCGAATGCGATCCTCTGCCCAGCGCGTTCCGCCGGCCAGATATTGCAGCAGGAAGGCGATGGAAAGCGTCAGGCCCGCAGAGAAACCACCACCCGGCATGTCGTGCCCGCGCATGAAGAGATAGACCGCGAATGTCAGGATAACCGGGAACAACCACTGCATCAGCACGGAAGGCACCAGCAGATAGTCGCGCACCATGTCGCCTGGTGAACGCTCGGGGCGTTCCTCATCATAGCGGTTCTGGATCTGCTGCTGCTCAGGCATCTCCATGCTGTCGGCTGCCGGCCGGAAACGGCGTAGCAGCGCGTAGACCGTCAGGCCGACAATGCCCAGCACCACGATTTCGCCGAGCGTATCGAAGCCACGGAAATCCACCAGAATGACATTCACCACATTGCGCCCACCGCCTTCGGAATAGGCGTTCTGCAGGAAATAGGTGGCGATCGCATCCGGCACCGGTATGGTCATGACGGTGAAGGCAACAACCGACATGCCGATCCCGCAGGCAATGGCCAGCACCAGATCGCGGAAGCGCCGGAAACGGCTGCGTAACGACATGAGCTCGCCCAGATCAGGATTGCGCTTCGGCAGCCATCTGAGACCCAGCAGGATGAGGACAGTCGTAACGATTTCGACGAGCAGCTGCGTAATCGCAAGATCCGGCGCGGACAGCCATACGAAGGTCATGCAAACCACGAGCCCGACGCCACCAAGCATGACCAAGGCCGCGAGGCGGTGATACTTGGCCGAGACCGCAGCACCAATCGCCATCGCGATGCCGGCAACCCAGATCAACACGAAGGCCGGGTCGATGGCTGAGAACTCCACGGGGCGCTGTTCGAAGCCGGCGAGATGGAGTGGCAAAACGCCTGCAGCGAAACCGACGGCAACGATCCAGCGCAACTGCGGCTGCAGGTTGCGGGTACCGAGACGGCTTTCGGCGAGACGCGCCCAGCGCCAAGAAACAGCGACGAGAACACGCTCGAAGACACGCTGCCCGCGCAAGCGCCGGAAAAATGGCGGCCCGTCATCGCAATGGGAAAGATAGTCCCGCAGCCCGAAATAGAGCGCCACACCGCCGATCATGGCGAGCAAGCTCATGATCAGCGGCAGGTTGAACCCGTGCCAGATGCTGAGGCTGTATTCCGGTGTTCGATCGCCAAGCACACTGAAAACGGCCGTATCAAGAAACGGCCCGATGGAGATCGCCGGCACGACACCGACAATAAGACAGACGACGACGAGGAATTCGATTGGGAACCGCATCCAGCGCGGTGGCTCATGCGGATGCTCCTTGGGCAAGCCCACAGGCGCCGGTCCGAAGAAGACCGCATGAATGAAGCGCAGTGAATAGGCAACGCTTAGGGCGCCAGCAAGCGTCGCCAGATAAGGCAGCGCGCGATCCAGCAGCGAGTCCGCATGGGTCTCTACCGCCTCGGCAAAGAACATTTCCTTGGAGAGGAAGCCATTGAGCAGCGGAACACCAGCCATAGCTGCACTTGCCACCATGGCGAGCGTCGCCGTAGCAGGCAGGAAGCGGAACAGCCCACTCAACCGCTGCATGTCGCGGGTACCCGTCTCGTGGTCGATGATGCCGGCTGCCATGAACAGCGAGGCCTTGAACGTCGCATGGTTCAGCATGTGGAAGATCGCCGCCACCGTCGACAGCGGACTGCCGAGGCTGAGCAGCGTCACGATCAAACCGAGATGGCTGATCGTCGAATAGGCCAGGAGCCCTTTCAGATCGCGTTGGAAGAGCGCGAAGAAGGCGCCGAGCAGCAGGGTCGAGATCCCGGCAAGCCCCAGCAGATAGAACCACTCATAGGTGCCAGACAGGACAGGCCAGAAGCGGACCAGCAGAAAGACGCCGGCCTTGACCAGGGTGGCCGAATGCAGAAAGGCCGAAACCGGCGTCGGCGCCGCCATGGCATTGGGCAGCCAGAAATGGAACGGGAACTGCGCACTCTTGGTAAGCGCCCCAAGCAGAATGAAGATCAGGGTCGGCAGATAGAGCGGATGGCTGCGAATAACGTCGCCCGAGGCAAGGATCTTGTCGAGATCGTAGCTGCCGACGACATGGCCGAGGAGCAGCATGCCGATCAGAAGACAGAAGCCGCCAATGCCGGTGATCGTCAGGGCCATGCGCGCGCCGTCGCGCGCCGCAGCACTGGTGTGCCAGTAGCTGATCAGAAGGAAGGAAAAGATGCTTGTCAGCTCCCAGAAGATCGAGATCAGGATGACGTTGCCTGAAATCAGGATGCCAAGCATCGCCCCCTTGAAAGCCAGCAGAAAGGAGAAGAAGCGCGGGATCGGATCGTCCTTGCCCATGTAGTACCGGGCATAGATGACGACGAGGAAACCGATCGAGGTAACGAGCATGGAGAAGATCCACGCAAATCCATCCATCCGCAGGGAGAAGTCGAGCCCGAACTGCGGTAACCACTCGGCTTGGAAACGCAGAACATTTCCATCCGTGACGGAGGGATAGGCCAGAGCCGACAGAATGACGGTGGAGATCGACGTGGCGCCGGCAACGAAAACCGGCAGGTCCCGGGATGTGGTGTTCAAGATGAACGCAGACGCGAGGCTTCCCACAAACGGCAAAGCCACAAGCAACAACAAGATCCAGGCGTCGGTCGTTATCCCAAGCCGTCATCCTCCTTGATGTGACAAAGGCCCGGCGGCGAAAAGAGCCGGACTAGAAATTCATTGAAAAATGCCCTAAATGGCCAACTAAGACTTATATGGGCAGTTTAGACACATGGGTCAACCCGTAAACGGACCAATTTTGTCGCCGGCCCTGTGCCGGGCCGCACGCGGCTATCTGGACTGGACTCAGGCAGATCTCGCCGAACAGTCGGGAGTATCCCGCAGCACGATTCGAGACTTCGAGGGCGGACGTCATCCCGTCCACAGATCGACGGAGGCACAGTTGCGCCTCGCGTTCGAGCGCTCCGGCCTTGCCTTCACCAAGGAAGAATTCGACTGCATGGGCGTCTACGCCGCCAAGGACAATCAATGACCGCATGGAACGGGCCGGAAAACCGGCCCGTTCCATGCTCGTCAGGCTGCTGCCTGCTGGGCTTCCGCGAGCGCCCGGTCCTTCTGGCGCTGGCTGCGCCAGTCGCCGAGGAAGAGCAGGATCGGTGCGGCAATGAAGACTGAAGACGACGCCGCGATGAAGATTCCGACCACCATCGGAATGGCGAAGCTCTCAACGGCACTGCCGCCCCAGATTGCCATGGGCACCATGGCCAGGAAGGCCGTCGCCGAGGTGTAGAGGCTTCGCGCCAATGTCTCGTTGATCGAGAGGTTGATCAGGTCCCGGAAAGGCATCGACTTGTACAGACGCATGTTTTCACGCATGCGGTCATAGACGACGACCTTGTCGTTCACCGAATAGCCGACCAGCGTCAGCAGCGCAGCGATTGCCGTGAGGTTGAAGTCGAGCCCAGTCAGCGCGAAGAACCCGACGGTTTTCGTGACGTCCAGGATCAGTGTCGCGATTGCGCCCACCGCAAACGGCCAGTCGAAGCGGAACCAGATATAGGCGAGCATCGCAAGCGAGGCCAGAACAACGGAGGTGATGCCTGCCGTCGCCAGCTCGCCGCTGACCTTCGGGCCAACAACTTCGGTACGCTCGATCTTGGCCGTCTGATCGATCTTCTGGATCGTCTCGCGCACCTTCGTAACAGCATCGGTCTGTGCCTGCTCGCCACCCGGCTGACGCTCGAGACGCAGCATGACGTGATTGCTATCGCCAAACTCCTGCAAGGCAACCTCACCCAGGCCGAGTGTTTCAAGTCCGGTGCGGAAATCGCCGAGATTGGCCGCGCCTTTCGTTGATACCTCGAGCTGAATACCGCCCTTGAAATCAACGCCGTAGTTAAGGCCAGGGGTGATGAACAGGATGATCGAGGAGATCGACAGGAAGGCCGAGACGGCGATGCCGAAGAGCCGCGCCTTCATGAAGTCGATGCGGGTGTCGTCCTTGATCAGCTTGAACGGCAGCAGCGGCTTGATCGTGATCGTCTTCAGCTTCCGGCGTGTGGCAATCGCGACCATGGCGACACGCACAACGGAAACCGCCGTAAACATCGAGATGGCGATGCCGAGGCCCATGGTGACGGCAAAGCCGCGCACCGGGCCTGAGCCGAACCAGAAGAGGAGCACGGTCGCGATCAGCGCCGTCACGTTACTATCGATAATCGTTGAATAGGCCTTGGCAAAACCGTGGTCGATCGCGGCAAAGGCGCCGCGGCCCTTGCCCACTTCTTCCCGGATACGCTCGTTGATCAGAACGTTGGCATCCACGGCAAGACCGATGCCAAGCACGATACCGGCAATGCCGGGCAAGGTCAGGGTCGCGCCAACGATCGTCAGGCCGGCAAAGGTCAGGATGACATTGAGCGCCAGCGCAAGAACCGCAAGCAAGCCCCAGGAGCCATAAAGCGCCAGGATGAAGAGGACCACGAGCCCGAAGCCAATGAGGCCCGACATGATCCCCATCTCGATCGCATCACCGCCGAGATCCGCACCAACCGTACGTTCCTCAATGACAGTAAGCTTGGCCGGCAGCGCGCCGGCACGCAGCAGCGCCGCCAGCGTATTGGCGCCTTCAACCGTGAATGAGCCGGAAATCTGGCCAGATCCACCGGTGATCGGCTCGCGAATAACCGGGGCACTCAACACCTTGCCATCAAGCACAATGGCGAAGGGATTGCCGACATTCTCGCGCGTGATCTGCGCAAAACGGCTGGCACCCGCCTGGTCGAAGCGGAAGGAAACGACCGGCTGGCCGGACTGTTGTTCGAAGGAGACGCGCGCATCTGTCAGGCGATCGCCGGAGAGAAGAATGCGGCTCTCGACGGGATAGCTGCGCCCCTCCTCATCTTCCATCATCTGCACGCCGGCCTGTCCCTGCTGGCCGAGCAGGTGGAAGCTCATCTTGGCTGTAGAACCGAGAAGCGCGCGGAGATTGGACGGGTCCTGCTCGCCCGGCAACTGGACGAGAACACGGTCACTGCCGACACGCTGGATTGTGGGTTCGGCAACGCCGACCTGGTCGACACGCTGGCGGATGACCTCAAGGCTCTGCTCGACGGCATTGCTCATCCGCGCGGTGATGCCGGCATCATTTGGTGTCAGGGTGATCGTGTCGCTGCCGCGCGTGGCAACATCCAGTTCGGATCGTCCAGCGCCAAGGCCTGTTGCGATCTGACCATTGAGCGGCGCCAGCGCCTCCATGGCCGCATCGAGGCCGGCCGGATCGGCAAGCGCCACGACGACGCCCTTGCCTTCGCGGCGGACGGAACGGGTGCTGATCTTGGCTTCACGAAGCGAAAGGCGACTTTCCTGCGTCAGGCTCTGAAGCCACTCGTCCTCAAGGGACGTCCGGTCAACTTCAAGAACGAGATGCGAGCCGCCGCGGAGATCAAGCCCAAGCGAGACGCGCTCATGCGGCAAAAACGACGGCAACTTCGAAAGCGTGGCCTCCGAAAGGACGTTGGGAAGTGCGATCAGGAGACCGAGAAGGATTACGAGCAGATAGCCCGCCACCTTCCAGAGTGAGTTTTTCATAAGTTTGGTCCAGCAAATGAAAGCCTTGGCCATGACGACCAGGCTGAGATGTGTTCGGGTCAATGTATGACCGCTGCGGGTCTCAAAGGCTGGAAAGCGGCGGCGCCCGGGGCCGGTAAGCGCTGGGCACAGGCAAGGCGTGGCGCTGCGGAATGCGTGTTACGCCAATGGCCGAAGACCCATCGGGCAACCAAAGGGAAATGACCGGGACAATCCCGTCACCGGAACTATCGGCCGGCCGCGCCTTGTTTCGGGTCGAGCTGTCCGATGCCAGAAGCAGCCGGTTCTCCTGCTGCCCGGCGGCTGCCGAAGCCTCGCCACGAACACGTGTATAGGATGCGGTATCCGACGCGACGGGATGCAGGCGGCGCAGGGTATCGGCTCCCGACTGCCCCAGCAGCGAGATGACAACGAAGGTTGTTAAGGTCGCGATAGGCGAGAATGCACGCAGAAAACGCACGCCGCGCCTGAACCAGGATCGATCCATTGTTACCCTTTCGGGCGCTTTATTCGCATGGATTGGACCGGTTTGCAAAGTCGGACTGCGTTCGCGAAAGGGGGCACAGGCTTCGCGAACAGTAGTCGGCAGCGCCAAGCGATCGTCAAGGCAAGTCTCACGAGACGAGAGTTTCCAGGATCTGCAGTGGATGCGGAACAGCCAGACGGTCAATGGTCTTGACCTGCGACCGACAGGAGTAACCCGTCGCCATCACGACATCGCTCTCAAGCTGGCCGTCGATCACCGGCTTCCAACTCAGCGCATAGAGTTGTTCGGAAAGCCCACGATTGCGGGTCTCGTGCCCGAACGTACCGGCCATGCCGCAACATCCGGTCTCCGCCAGAGAGAGATCGACACCCAGACGCCTGAAGATGGACGTCCACGCGCCCATGCTCGCCGCTGCATTCGTCTTTTCGGTGCAATGGGCCATCAGCCTGAAGGTCTTTGTTGAAGATGCAGGCTTGATCGCGGCCGCCGGCAAGACGCTGACAAGCCATTCTTGCGGCAGCGACACGACGGCCTTGAGCGGCGTGCCGGGAAGCGTTCTGTATTCGCTGCGAAAGGCGAGTGTCATCGACGGATCGAGCCCCACCAGCGGAATGCCGAGATCGGCGATTTCCTGCAAGTCTCGCGCCGTCCGCTGTGCGGATGCTTCGAAGCGAGCCAGATAACCATGCACATGCAATGCCTTGCCGTTGACGTGTGGGCCGGCCAACAACGGCTCGAAGCCAAGCTTGCGGGCAAGCCGGATCGCGGCCAGCGCCACGTCAGGATCAAAATGCGCCGTGAAAGCATCCACCACGAAGACCACGATGGAACGACGCTCCTCGGGCGTCAGTCGGCCAAGATCCTCGGCGCGAGCAACAGCCACACCCATGCGTCTTGCCTCACGGGCGAGAGAAAGTGCTGGCATTGTCGGCAGCGCTGTCAGGCCAAAAAGACGCGTGGTCACCTGGCCGAGGCGGGTCGATGCCACCACGTTGTAGAGCGGCCGAACACGCGCGAACCAGGGCAGCAGCACCTCGATCGAGGCCACCAGCGGATCTTTCAACGGCCGCAGATAGCGCCCGTGATAGACTTCGAGAAACTTAGACCGGAAAGCCGGCACGCTGACCTTGACCGGGCACTGCCCGGTGCACGCCTTGCAGGAGAGACAGCTGTCCATCGCCGCCTTGATCTCATGCGAAAAGTCACTGGCATTCGCCGGATTCAACGAATTCAGCAGCCTTTGAGGAAGCGACCGAAGCACACCGGCACGCCGCACACGCGCCGCCGCCTGACGTGGGTCCGTACCCTTTTCCGCCAGAAGCCGCAGCCATTGGCGCATCAGGGAAGCGCGCCCCTTTGGCGACTGCCGCCGGTCACCCGTTGCCTTGTAGGAAGGGCACATCGGGCTTGTCTCATTGAAATCGAAACAGGCGCCGTTGCCGTTGCAATAGGCGGCATTGTCGAAATGCAAGCGTAGCTCGTCACCAATAACGCGGTCGAACTCACCCCGCAGCGGCACGTCATCGATTTTCATCAGCGGCGTATCGTTCCCGCTGGCAATCTTGCCCGGGTTCAGCCGGTTCTCCGGGTCGAAGGCGCGCTTGATCTCCTGCAGACAGGGATAGAGATCGCCAAAGAACTCCGGCACATATTCGGATCGCACACCCTTGCCATGCTCCCCCCACAGAACCCCGCCATGCTTGCGCGTCAGCGCGACAACGGCATCGCTGATCTGCCGCACCAGGGGCACGTGATCGGGACGAACGAGATCAAGCGCCGGGCGCACATGCAGGACGCCGGCATCCACATGGCCAAACATGCCGTAGGAAAGCCCGAACCCATCCAGGAGAGCGCGGAACTCGCGGATATAGGCCGCCAGATTTTCAGGCGGCACGGCCGTGTCTTCGACGAATGGCACAGGGCGCACGGCCCCATCGACATTGCCGAGCAACCCAACGGCACGCTTGCGCATCGCCCAGATCGCTTCGGCCTCATCATGGCCGCGCGCAATCGTATGGCCGAGCCGGTTCACATTCGCCAGGCTTTCAAGCGCTGCGATAACCTGCGCCACCTTCAAGTCGAGCGAAGGTCGGTCGTCGGCCAGCACCTCGACAATGTTGATGCCGTTGGCAGACCCCGCCGCATCCTCTGGGAAAAACCGGCTGATCGCATTCCAGACGATATCCCCCTTGGCGAGCCCCAGCACCTTTTCGTCCACCGTCTCGACGGACGCCACCTTGAGCGCCACAAGGTTACGGGCATCTTTAAGCGCGGCGTTGAAATCGTTGTAGCGAATGTTGATGAGCGCAGTCTCAGCCGGGATCGGCAGGAGATTGACCTCGGCCTCTGCGATCAGCGCCAGCGTTCCCTCGGAGCCGCAAAGGATGGCGTTCAGATCGAATACGCCGTCGTCGCGCCGTACATGCGCCAGATCATAACCGGTCATATAGCGATTGAGGTTGGGAAAAACCTCGCCGATCCGGGCCTGCTTCTCCCGGGTGATCCGCTCGACCGTGCGATAGACATGACCGATCCTGTCGTCGCGCGCGAGGACCTCGTCGAGCCCCGCACGAGCCAGCGGATGCGACCAGAAATCCGTGCCATCCGTCAGCACCACGCGCAACGCCAGCACATGGTTCGAGGTCTTGCCATAGAGACAGGACCCCTGCCCGCAAGCATCCGTCGAGATCATGCCGCCGATCGTGGCGCGGTTGGAGGTGGAAAGTTCCGGGGCAAAGAAAAGCCCGTGCGGCTTCAGCGCCCGGTTCAACTGGTCCTTGACCACACCGGCCTCGACGCGTGCAATCCGCCGCACGGGATCGATCTCCAGGATACGGTTCATGTGGCGCGAACAGTCAACGACGATGCCATGCGTCAGCGATTGTCCATTGGTCCCCGTGCCGCCGCCACGCGGGGCGATCACGACATGGCGGTACGCCGGATCGGAAACGAGGCACGCCATGATCTTCAGATCCGCAGCATCGCGGGGAAAGAGGATGGCCTGCGGCTCCACCTGATAAATCGAGTTATCGGTCGAGTAGACGGTGCGTGAGGCAGCGCCCGTCTCGATATCCCCCCTGAAACCGGCCTCGATCAGGTGTTCGACAAAACCTGCCGGGATGGCTTCGACGGAAGCAGGATGCGCGAGACGGGGTATCACTGCCGATCTTATCCTTGCAAAGCCGCGCAAGCCTTCTCGATCCGGTCGAGCGCCTCCACTAGCTCCGCCTCCGAGGTTGCATAGGAGATGCGGAAGAAGGGCGACAGACCGAAAGCCGAACCGGGCACCACGGCGACATGCGCTTCCTCCAACAGGTAGTCGGTAAAATTGGCATCCGTGGCAATCTTCTGACCCTTGGGCGTCACCTTGTCCAGCAAGCCGGCACAGCTCGCATAGGTGTAGAACGCGCCCTCCGGGGTCCGGCACTCTAGCCCCTCTATGGCGTTCAGGCGGCCGACCACCAGATCGCGGCGGCGCTTGAAGCTCTCCTGCCGATCCTTGAGGAACGCCTGCGGCCCGTTCAATGCCGCAACGGCCGCTGCCTGGCTGACCGACGAGGGGCAAGATGTCGCCTGGCTCTGGATGACGGCCATAGCCTTGATCAGCGCCTTTGGCCCGCCGGCATAGCCGATACGCCAGCCGGTCATGGCATAGGCCTTCGAAACACCATTGATGGTGAGTGCCCGCGACTTCAGCCGCGGCTCCAGCGCCACCGGCGTGACGAAGGTGAAACCGTCATAAATGATATGCTCGTACATGTCGTCGACCATCAGCCAGACATGCGGATGGGCGAGCAGCACGTCGATCAGCGGCTGATAGTCCTTGGCGCTGTAGGCGGCGCCGGATGGATTGGACGGAGAGTTCAACAACACCCAGCGGGTTTTCGGCGTGATCGCCTTTTCCAGCTGTTCGGCCTGAAGGCGAAACCCCGACTGGGCGTCGCAAGGCACCAGAACAGAGGTGCCGCCGCAGACTTCGACGATATCGGAATACGAGGTCCAGTACGGCGTTGGGATAATCACTTCGTCGCCCGGATCGATCGTCGCCATGAAGGCGTTGAACAGGATCTGCTTGGCTCCGGTGGCCACCGTCACCTCGTCCACCGCATAATCCAGACCGTTTTCGCGGCGGAACTTGGCAGAGATCGCCTGCTTGAGCTGAGGCGTGCCATCCAGCGCGGTATACTTGGTCTCGCCGGCATCGATCGCAGCCTTGGCGGCTTCCTTGATATGGTCAGGCGTGTCGAAATCCGGCTCGCCGGCGCCGAGAATGATGACCGGCAGGCCTTCGCGTTTCATCGCGGCCGCCTTGGCGCCGATCTGCAGGATTTTCGAGACGCCGACAGAAGCAATCCGCGCGGCGGGCCGAAAGCCCGCCTCCTCGATATTGGCTATGATGGTCATGACATTAAGCCTTATTCGATGTCGAAGGATACACCCTGCGCCAGCGGCAGGGAGCGCGAATAATTCACGGTGTTGGTCGCCCGGCGCATATAGGCCTTCCAAGCGTCCGAGCCAGATTCACGACCGCCACCGGTTTCCTTTTCGCCGCCGAATGCGCCGCCGATCTCGGCACCGGACGTGCCGATGTTCACATTGGCAATACCGCAATCCGAGCCGTCAGCTGACAGGAAGCGCTCCGCCTCACGGATATCAAGCGTAAAGATCGACGAAGAAAGGCCAGCGCCCACCGCATTGTGATCGGCCAGAACCGCATCGAAATCGCTGTACTTCAGCACGTAAAGAATGGGTGCAAAGGTCTCTTCGAGAACGGGCCCTGTATGCGACGGCATTTCGACCAGCGCCGGCTTGACGTAGTAGGCACCAGCGCTGCCGGTATCGACACGCTCGCCGCCATGCACCACGCCGCCATGCGCCTTGGCTTCGGCAAGCGCCTTCTGCATGCCGTCGAAGGCCAGCTTGTCGATCAGCGGACCGACAAGGGCTGCGCCATCCAGCGGGTTGCCGACGGAAACGCTGGCATAGGCCTTCTTCAGACGCGGTACGAGCTGGTCATAGACACTGTCATGAACAAAGAGACGGCGCAGCGTTGTGCAGCGCTGACCGGCCGTCCCCATGGCACCGAAAGCGATGGCGCGCAGGGCCATGTCAAGATCGGCGGATGGGCAGACGATACCACCATTATTGCCGCCGAGTTCGAGAATGGCACGGGCAAACCGCTTGGCAAGCCGCGGACCGACATCCCGGCCCATGCGCGTTGAGCCTGTGGCCGAAACCAGCGGCACCTTGGCATGATCCACCAGAACTTCTCCAATGGCGCGATCACCGATCAGCACCTGCGACAGGCCCTCCGGCGCATCGCCAAAGCGCTTGAGCGCCCGTTCCAGAATGGCCTGCGAGGCCAGCGCCGTGAGCGGAGTCTTCTCGGACGGCTTCCAGACAACGCTATTGCCGCAGACCAGAGCCAGCGCCGCATTCCACGCCCAGACGGCGACGGGGAAGTTGAACGCGGAGATGATACCGATCACGCCGAGCGGATGCCAGGTTTCCATCATCCGGTGGCCAGGGCGCTCGGTTGCAATGGTCAGGCCATAAAGCTGACGCGACAGACCGACGGCAAAGTCGCAGATGTCGATCATTTCCTGCACTTCTCCCAGCCCTTCGGATGGGATCTTGCCGGCCTCGATCGACACGAGGCGGCCGAGATCGGCCTTGGCGGCCCGAAGCTCTTCACCGAGCAGGCGCACCAGTTCGCCACGCTTCGGCGCCGGCACGAGGCGCCACTCGCGGAAGGCTGCATCGGCTCGCTCGATCATAGCCGCAGCCTCCGTGGCCGACACGGTCTTGAGGCTTGCGGTCTGCTCACCCGTAACCGGCGAGAAGGCCTTGAGATCGCCGCCTGTATAGACGGACGAGGGAACCCCGAGCCGCTCCAGAATGGCAGAGGCTTCAGCGGGGATAGAAAGGGTTGTGGCAGTCATCAGTCGAAACTCCTTGAAAAATGTCGGGTCGGCCGATCACTCGGCAGCGGCGCGGGTCTGCAGCGCATCGAGGCAGGCTTCGAGTGAGGCCTTCTCGATCCCCTCATAATGGTCGAATTCGTTCAACACGACCGCACCGAGATCAGCTTCAAACCGCTTCTGGTTAGGGCTCGCGATAAAATCCTGCTGCGCGCCATCGCCGAGGTTCGACTGGAAGATGCCGGCGGCACTGACGGGCAGGAAATCTTCGTAGACGATCGGATCGAAGCGGACGAAGCCTTCGGCGATCAGGCTTTCGATGTCACCGGAGGCCGAACCAGCCGCCACGCCCTTCTCGGTCAGCGAATAGGTAAAGTAGCCAAGCCCGGCGGAGCGGATCGCCGCCCAGTCATCCGGAAACGCCTTGAACGTCTCGATCAGAGCTGCCTCATAGGCCACGGCATTCGAGCCGTCGGCCGCAGGCCGCACGAGCTTGCGTGTATCGTCCAGCAGAGCATCGTAAAGTGCACGCCCCTTGGGCGTCAGGGCCACACCGCGCTGTTCGATTTCACCAAAGCGGGCCGTATGCGTTCCCGCCTGCCAGCCACCCTTGCCATCGTGGAACGACACAGTTTCCTCCAGCGCCTTGAAGGAGGTCTGGCGCAGCAAAATCGGGCACTTGCGGGTCGGCGGACCTTCGACCACCGCCTTCGGCGCAATGTCATAGTCCGGCATCAACGCCTGCACCTTGTCGATATCCAGTGTGCGCGGGGTCAGATGGTTGATATGGGGTCCCTTGAAGGACACGACGTCGGCGATCAGCCGGTGGGCATCATGCAGGCGATGATACATCGCCAGCGACACATTGGCCTTGTCGTGCCAGCGGAAGGTTTCCAGCACTTCCGACACGAAACGTGCGGCATCGTCACTGTCGAGGCCACCTTCGTTCTCCGACTTTTCCGTCAGCGCAATGGCACCATCCGTGAAGATCTGGCGCTCCGCGAGAATGGCCTTCGCCTCATCGCGAAAGGCTTCATCGGCGATCAGATCGAGGCGCAGAAGGGAGGTAAAGACGCGGAACGGATTGCGCTTCAGCGCCTCCTCGCCGACAGGGCGAAATGCGGTGGAATGCACCGGAACGCCTGCGGTGGAGAGATCATAGTAACCGACCGGAAACATGCCCATGACAGCAAAGATCCGGCGCATCATCGCCAGTTCCTCAGCCGTTCCAAGGCGGATAGCGCCATGGCGCTCCTCCGAAATGCGCTCCAGCGTGTCGGTAGCCTCAAGCCGGGCCTTGAGCTCCGGCTGACCCGCCAGTGTCTCGTCATTCACCCTGGCAACCAGATCCATCAACGTGCCATAGGCCGGCACCTCATCGCGATACATGGCAGACATCGCGCCGGAAAACGAAGCACGGATATCGTTTGCGGAAACCTTTGCCGTCATGGTGGCCAACCCCTTCAATTCGTGGCATATCATTCTGACTTCGCACCATAGAGGGAATTTAGCGCCTCATGTTGTGAGATATCTTGCTAGGTTGATGCGAGTTTGGAATGACGACACGTCGAAGCCTGGTCCCGGACATTGTCAATCTGCAGACCTTCGAGTGCGCAGCGAGGCACGAAAACTTTTCGCGCGCGGCTGAAGAGCTCAATCTCACACAAAGTGCAGTCAGCCGCCAGATCGCCGAAATCGAGCAGCAGATTGGCATTAAGCTCTTCGAGCGCATCCGGCAACGGGTTATCCTGTCGGATGCCGGGCGCCGCTTCCTGCCGGAGGTAAAGGATCTGCTCGCGCGATCGGAACGGCTGATGATCACCGCCATCGCCGCCAATCAGATGAAGGCATCACTCAGGATCGCAACCCTGCCGACCTTCGGAACGCGCTGGCTGGTGCCGCGACTGGCGGGCTTTCTTCAGGACCACCCCGACGTCGCCATCTCGATTGAATCGCGCTCGAAACCATTCAGCTTTTCGGAAGACGGCTTCGACCTTGCCATCCATTTTGGCCAGCCGACCTGGGCAGGTGGCGTCGCTACGTTTTTGTGCAATGAAGTGGTTTTGCCGGTCGCAAGCCCCGCCCTTGCCGAGAGACTTCGTACAGAACAGGGCAAGCCGCTTGCCAACGCGCCGCTACTGCATCTGACGACCCGGCCGAAACTCTGGCTGGAATGGGCAGAACAACACGAGACGCCTCTGGAAAATGCCTATGTGGGACTGCGTTTCGACCAGTTCTCCATGCTGACGGCTGCCGCAATCAGCGGCCTCGGCATTGCCCTCCTCCCCACCTATCTGATCGAGGAGGAAATGAAGACTGGCGCGCTTGTCGCCGTCCTCGACAAGCCGATATCGACAGAGAATGCCTATTATGTCGTGCGACCGGAGGCAAAGCGCACGCATCCCACCGCCGATCAATTCGAGACTTGGCTCGTGTCGCAGATCAGGCGATCGCCGGACATGACACCCGTTTTATCAAGCGGCGTCTAAGCGCTGGGGCTACTGGTCGATTTGATAAAGAGGGCAGCCGACCATCAGGCCGCCGCCCTCTCAAAGCCGATCAGACAATCCCGCCGGAACCGCCCTTGACGGCCGGGCGCTCGCCGGCAACCCGGGCGCGGTAGCCACTGGCGCGATAGGTCGCAACCGGATCGATCGCCCCGCCTGCCCGCTTCCGGGCCTCGGCCAGAATGGCCTCCACATCGGTCCGATAGGCACGCTTCAGCGTTTCCGATGCCATGAGCGCATCATTGTCATTCTGATAGCCTTCAAGTGCTGCACGATCGACGAGGAGCGCCTGCGCATAGGCACGGCGAATCTCGTTGGCGCTCGAAATGAGGCTTTCGATTGGATCCGTGACATTATGGCTCTGGTCGATCATGTGCGCCGGGTGGAAGCCCTGGACGCCGCGATATTCGGCATCAACCAACTCGTTGAAGACCAGGAACAGGCGGTAGGGCTCCACGGAACCGGCATCCAGGTCGTCGTCACCATACTTGCTGTCGTTGAAGTGGAAGCCACCGAGCTTGCCGAACTGGATCAGCCGTGCAACGATCATCTCGATATTGGTGTTCGGCGCATGATGGCCAAGGTCGACGAGGCAGGACGCCTTCGGACCCAGGGTCTGGGCGATCAGGAAGTTCGTGCCCCAGTCCTGCACAACCGTCGAGTAGAAGGCCGGTTCATACATCTTGTGCTCGGAGAACAGGCGCCAGTCATCCGGCAGCGCCTTGTAGATATCCGCCATGGACGCAAGATACCGTTCGAACTGGCGGGTGAAATTGCTCTGGCCGGGGAAGTTGGAGCCGTCACCGAGCCAGACCGTCAGAGCCTTCGAGCCGATCGCAGCGCCGATCTCGATGCATTCGATATTGTGTTCGACCGCCTGCGCGCGGGTGGCCGCGTCGACATGGCTGAGCGAGCCGTATTTGTAGGAGTTCGCCTGGTCCGGCGTATCCGAGAAGGTGTTCGAATTCATCGCGTCGAAACCGAGGCCCAGCGCATCGCCCTTGGCTTTCAGCTCTTTCGGATCCGTTTTGTCCCACGGAATATGGAGCGAAACGGTTGGCGTTGCTCGGGTCAATTCGTTAATGACAGAGCAATCGTCGAGCTTGTCGAAGATATGACGCGGTTCACCCTTGCCCGGGAAACGCGCAAAACGCGTGCCGCCGGTGCCGACGCCCCAGGACGGAACGGCGACGAAGAATTCCGCGACCTTCCCCGTGATGGCCTCAATGTCGATATGGCTGCGGGCGAGTTTTTCACCGAGCGCCTGATAGTCGCTGCGATGCGCTGCCTCGCGCGTCTCGTTCTCAGCCGCAACGATATCGGCGGCAATGCGTGTCTCGCTCATTTTGTCCTCCACTTCGCGCGAACCGATGTTCAAGCGCGCCTGTTCTCAGTCACGATGGAGATCTGCAGATCAAAGGCATCCTCCGCCCCGCCGACCTTCATCGCTCCATCCCGCATTCATCCGCTGCAAAAGCCGGCATTCCCAAGAGACGGCCGTCGCGGCATTCGCGCCGCGATCGCCTCGGGAGATTACCGTGTAAAGCTCTGCGCGTTGCCGGCATCGACGTTGATGATGTTGCCAGTCGACTTTGCCGAAAGATCGGAAGCGAGGAAATAGATCGCCTCCGCGATGTCTTCCGGGAAGACGTTCAGCTTCAGCATTGAACGCTTGCGGTAATGTTCCTCAAGATCGTCCACCTCGATCTTGGAGGATGCCGCGCGCTGTTCGCGCCATTCGCCGTTCCAGATCTTCGAGCCGCGCAAGACGGCGTCGGGGTTGACCGTATTGACACGAATGCCCGCATCCGCGCCTTCCAGTGCCAGGCACCGAGCAAGATGGATTTCGGCAGCTTTGGCCGTGCAATAGGCCGAGGCGTTCGGCGACGAGGCAAGTCCGTTCTTCGAGGCAACGAAGACGACATTGCCGCCGAGCCCCTGGCGCCGGAACAGGCGGAAGGCTTCACGCGAAACGAGGAAGTAGCCGGTGGCAAGAATGTCGATATTCTTGTTCCACATGGCAAGCGTTGTATCTTCAACCGGGGCCGAGGATGCGATACCGGCATTGGAGACCAGAATGTCGACGCCGCCGAATTCGACCGACGCTTCAAGGAAGGATTGCAGAACAGCATCCTCCTTGGTCACGTCCAGCTGAACCGAACGGACCGCATCCCCGCCATGGCGCTTGGAAAAATCGGCCGTGGTCTCAGCCAGCGCCTGAGCATCGATATCTGCCAGCACAACGCAGGCACCTTCAGCCACCAAGCGCTCGGCCGTGGCGCGGCCAATGCCACCGGCACCGCCAGTGACGAAGGCAACCTTGCCGGCCAGGCTCTTCGGCTTCGGCATGCGCTGGAGCTTCGCTTCCTCGAGCAGCCAGTATTCGATGTCGAACGCTTCCTGCTCAGGCAATCCTTGGTATTCGGATACCGTCGAGGCGCCACGCATGACGTTGATCGCATTGACGTAGAACTCTCCGGCAATCCGCGCCGTCGCCTTATCCTTGGCAAAGGACAGCATGCCGACGCCCGGCACCAGGAAGATCACCGGATTGGGATCGCGGATCTTTGGCGAATTGTCGTGCTTGCAGGTCTCATAATAACGCGTGTAGTCGGCGCGGTAGTCTTCCAGCGCCTTGTCGAGACCAGCGAGAACCGCATCAACATCCGGCTTCGACGGATCGAAGTCGACGATCAGCGGGCGGATCTTGGTGCGCAGGAAATGGTCCGGGCAGGATGTTCCAAGCGCACCGAGCGGCTGCAGGTTCTTCGAATTGACAAATTCGAGCACAGCGTCCTGATCGTCGAAATGCCCAAGCTTGCGCTCCGCCTTGCCGATCCGGCCGCGGATTTCCGGCATCAGCCTTGCTGCAATGGCGCGACGCTCGGCAACCGGCAGGCTTTGCGCAACAGCGCCGCCGAAGATAGTCTTGCCTTCGGTTTCCTTGGCAAACCACTCGATAGCCTTGTTGATGATCTCGAGCGTCAGCAGATAGCAATCCTTGGCGTCGTTTGCCCAGGTGAACAGGCCGTGGCTTTCCAGCACAACGCCCTTTGCATTTGGGTTGGCCTTCACGAAGGCTTCGAGATCGAGACCGAGCTGGAAGCCCGGGCGACGCCAGGGTAGCCATCCGATATCAGCACCAAAGATCGTCTGCGTCAGCTCCTTGGAATTCTTGGAGGCGGCAATCGCGATGATCGCATCTGGATGCATATGATCGACATGGGTGAACGGCACGAAACCATGCAGCGGGGTATCGATCGAGGCAGCACGCGGGTTCAGGTTGAAAGTGCAATGAGGCAGGAAGCCAACCATGCGATCTTCGTCGGCAACACCCTTGTAGATGCCCTTCAGCGCTTCAAGCTTGTCCTGATAGAGGGTTGAAAAGCCATCGAGCTTAATCGTACCGACGTCGCCGCCAGACCCCTTGACCCAGAGAACATTGACCTTTTCGCCTGTCAGCGGGTCGGTTTCCATGACCTTCGCAGAGGTGTTGCCGCCGCCATAGTTGGTGATCCGCTTGTCGGCACCGAGCAGATTCGAGCGATAGAGCAACTTGCCGGGCTCATCGAGCCCCGCGGCATAGGCATCGTCCCAACGGCTTTCGAGAAGGCTGGTTTGGCCCGACATGACATCCTCCCTGGTATTGCTTCATGGGTCGAACAGACGAACCCATCTCCTTCTTGCCCGCTGGTATCGCGCATGGATCTCATCGTTGTCAATCAGTTTCGATCATTTCTTTTCATTGTGCGGTGCAATATTATTATTTTTGATCGTTTCTGATTGACAGCGTAAAATGTTTACGAATAAATCACGATCAGGAGGACCCCATGCACGAACGCGAACGCCATCGCATTATTCTGAGCGCGATCCAGGAAAAACCTGTGGTCACGGTGCAGGACATTGCCGAACTGACCGAGGCTTCCGAAGCCACGATCAGGCGGGATATCGCGTCGCTTCATGTTCAGGGGAAACTGCGCCGGGTGCGCGGCGGAGCTGAGGCTGTTCACCCGCCACAGCTCGGAAATCTGGCCGCCCGGCCCTTTCGCGTTTCGGAATCGGTCAACATCGATAAGAAACGCGCAATTGCGCGCGCAGCGGTCGATCTCTGCGCAGAAGGTGACTCGATCATCATCAATGGCGGCACGACCACCTTTCAGATGGTCCATTTCATGTCCGCCCGCAGGCTTCAGGTCATGACGAATTCCTTCGCCATTGCCGAACATCTGGTCAAGCACTCGAAGTGCACGGTCTCGGTTCCAGGCGGCGCGATCTACCGCGACCAGAGCCTGATCCTGTCGCCCTTTGAGAATGATGCGATCCGCAACTTCTACGCCCGCCGTATTTTCATCGGCGCCCAGGGCATCAATGCACTCGGCGTGATGGAGTCTGATGCCCTGGTGATCCAGAGCGAGCAGAAACTGGTGCGCCAGGCGGAAGAACTCATCGTGATGGTGGACTCGAGCAAGTTCGACAAGCGCTCGAGCCTCATTCTCTGCGCACTCGACAAGGTCTCGACCATTATCACCGATGACAGAATTTCCGACGAGGCGGCCGCCATGGTCACCGATGCCGGCGTGAAGCTGATGACCGTCAAGCCGATGGCATCGTCAGAGAAGGAGAACACCACTTCGGTCGCCTAGTTGGACGCGGTCGAAGCGGGAGGAGTTTTGAAGTTCAACACTGGGAGGAAGACATGAAACTGACGAAAATTCTGCTGGCCGGCGCTGCAATTGCGCTCGCAACGATGGGTTCTGCCGCACAGGCCGCCGACATGAAGATCGCATTGGTCGTCAAGTCGCTCGGCAACGGCTTCTTCGAAGCCGCCAACAAGGGCGCTGAAGAAGCTGCCAAGGAACTTGGCGGCGTCGAAATCATCTATACCGGTCCGACAACGACGACGGCTGAAGGCCAGATCGAAGTCATCAACTCGCTGATCGCGCAGGGCGTCGATGCCATTGCCATCTCGGCCAACGATCCCGACGCCGTTGTACCGGCCCTGAAGAAGGCCGCCCAGCGCGGCATCAAGGTCATCTCGTGGGATTCGGGCGTTGCTCCCGAAGGCCGCATCATGCATCTGAACCCCTCATCCAACGAACTGATCGGCAAGATGTGCCTGCAGCTCGCCGCCAACCACCTTGAAGGCGGCAAGGGCGATTTTGCCATCCTGTCGGCCACCACCACCTCGACCAACCAGAACATCTGGATCGAGGAAATGAAGAAGCAGCTGAAGGATTTCTCCGGCCTCAACCTCGCAACGACCGTCTATGGTGACGACCTTGCCGACAAGAGCTACCGCGAAGCCCAGGGCCTGCTGACCTCACAGCCGAACGTCAAGGTCATCGTCGCTCCGACCACGGTCGGCGTGCTGGCTGCCTCGCAGGCTGTCAAGGATGCCGGCAAGATCGGTCAGGTTTACGTAACGGGTCTTGGCCTGCCCTCCGAAATGGCCGGCGCCATCCAGTCGGGTGCCACCAAGGAGTTCGCCATCTGGAATCCGATCGACCTCGGTTACTCGGCAACCCAGATCGCCTATCACCTGGTCAAGGGCGATAGCGACGGCGCTCCGGGCTCGGAAATCCCTGCCGGCCGCATGGGCAAGATCAAGGTCGGCGACAATGGCGAAGCCGCGATGGCAGATCCCTTTGTCTACGATGCATCGAACATCGAGCAGTTCTCGAAGATCTTCTGATCGAGACACGTTGATTGATTGATTAAACCAAGCCCCCTCTGGCCTCCCGGCCATCTCCCCCACGGGGAGAAACCTGGTCGCTGCCGTCTGTCCTCATATTGAGTATCGGCGCTCCGACCAGGTTAAGCCCTCCCCTCTTCACGGGGAGGGTGGGGTGGGGTTTCGAAGCAAAGCCGGATGATGACCATTCAAATGCAAACATTGCAGGCTGACGCCGTGCGGACCGACACGCCAATCCTCGAGATGCGCGGGATCTCGCAGATCTTTCCCGGCGTGAAAGCGCTCGACGGCGTCAATATCGCGCTCTATCCCGGCAAGGTAACCGCCCTGATCGGCGAAAACGGCGCCGGCAAGTCGACACTCGTGAAGATCCTGACCGGCATCTATCGTCCTAACGAAGGCGAGATCCTGATTGACGGCAAGCCGACCGCTTTCACCAATGCCCAGGACGCGATCAATGCCGGCGTGACGGCGATCCACCAGGAAACCGTCCTCTTCGACGAACTGACCGTCGGTGAAAACATCTTCCTCGGCCACGCCCCGCGCACCCGCTTTGGGCTGATCGACTGGCGCCAGATCAACGAGCGCTCCCGCAGCCTGATGCAGGCGCTCGAGAGCGACATCGATCCATCGACCAAACTCAAGGACTTCTCCATCGCTCAGCGCCATCTGGTCGCAATTGCGCGTGCCCTTTCGGTTGATGCGCGCATCGTGATCATGGACGAGCCCACTGCCGCCCTTTCGCGCAAGGAGATCGATGACCTGTTCCGGATCGTCGAAGGTTTGAAACGGCAAGGCAAGGCGATCCTCTTCATCAGCCACAAATTCGATGAACTCTACGAGATCGCCGACAATTACGCCGTTTTCCGCGACGGCCGCATGGTCGGTGCCGGCATCCTGAAAGAGACCCCGCAGGACGAGATCGTCCGGCAAATGGTCGGCCGCGACGTGCATGACGTCTTCCCAAAAACGGCAGCCGTGATTGGCCCGACAGTGCTCAGCATTCGCAACTATTGCCACGACACCGAGTTCCGCGACATCTCCTTCGATCTGCGCAAGGGTGAAATCCTCGGCGTGTACGGCCTGATAGGCGCCGGCCGCTCAGAACTCTGCCAATCGCTGTTCGGCATCACGCGTCCGCGCTCCGGCTCCATTCATCTGGAAGAGCGCGAGATCCGGATCGACAACACATCCGATGCAATCAACGCCGGTATTGTCTACGTGCCTGAAGAGCGCGGCCGGCATGGTCTGGCGCTGGACATGCCGATTTACCAGAACATGTCCCTACCCTCGCTTGTCCGCACCTCGGTTTCCGGTTTCCTGAAGGCCGCCAACGAGTTGAAGTTGGCCCGCCGCTACGCCGAACGTCTCGACCTGCGAGCGGCCGCCCTTTCCGTTCCCGTCGGCACGCTGTCGGGTGGCAACCAGCAGAAGGTCGTAATCGGCAAGTGGCTCGCCACCTCGCCAAAAGTCATCATCCTAGACGAGCCCACCAAGGGCATCGATATCGGCTCCAAGGCCGCCGTCCACGGCTTCATTTCGGAACTCGCCTCGGAAGGTCTGTCCATTATCATGATATCGTCCGAACTACCCGAAATTCTCGGCATGTCCGACAGGGTAATGGTGATGCGCGAAGGGCTCCAGGCCGGCATATTTGATCGTGACGGACTGACCGCCGAGACGCTCGTACGTGCCGCGACCGGCAACGCCTAAGGAACGATCATGCAGAATCTGCTCAAAAATCGGGAAATATTGTTGGGCCTGATCATCGTCGGAATGATCCTCGCCTTCACCACCCGTGCACCCAATTTCGCCTCGCCGGCCAATCTCGCTGGCATCTTTAACGATACGTCGATCCTGATCATTCTGGCGCTTGGCCAGATGGTGGTGATCCTTACTAAATCGATCGACCTCTCTGTCGCCGCCAACCTCGCCTTCACCGGCATGGCCGTCGCAATGCTTGACAGCGCTTACCCCGGCCTTCCCTTGGCTCTCCTTGTGCTGATTGCCATCGGCATTGGCGCGGCTCTTGGCGCCATCAACGGTTTTCTCGTCTGGGCGCTGCGGATACCGCCGATCGTCGTGACACTCGGTACACTGACCATTTATCGCGGCATGAGCTTCGTGCTCTCCGGTGGCGCCTGGGTTAACGCACACCAGATGCAGCCCGATTTCCTCGGCGTGCCTCGCCTGCCCATTCTGGGACTTCCGCTCCTGTCCTGGGTCGCGGTTGGAGTGGTGCTGCTGGTCGGTTTTATCCTGGCGCGCACATCCTTCGGGCGCTCGACCTATGCTGCCGGCGGCAATCCTGTGGCCGCGATCTATGCCGGCATCGATGTCGGTCGCGCACGCTTCCTCTCCTTTGTCCTCTCCGGCGCGCTTGCTGGCCTCTCGGGTTATCTCTGGGTCTCGCGCTACGCCGTCGCCTATGTCGATATTGCTGCCGGCTTCGAACTCGACAGCGTGGCCGCCTGCGTCATCGGCGGCATCTCGATCGCCGGCGGCATCGGTACAGTCATCGGCACCGTGCTCGGCGCGCTCTTCCTTGGCGTGATCAAGAACGCTTTGCCGGTCATCGGTATCTCTCCCTTCGCCCAGATGGCGATCTCCGGCATCGTCATCGTGCTCGCCGTGGTCTTCAATGCGCGCGCAGAACGCAAGAAGGGACGCATCATCCTGCGGGATCGCTCCGCATCGAAAGAGGTGACGGCATGAGCTCTGCAAACCAGGCACAGCGCGAAAAGCGCATCATTCCCGATCGGCTGGAAACACCCTTCCGCCGGGTACTCGGCAGCTGGGAAGTCCTGCTCTTTGGCGTCGCCGTTCTCATCTTCATCGCCAATTCCTTCGCGTCGCCCTACTTCCTCGACGCCTGGAACCTGTCGGATGCGACCTTCAACTTCACCGAAAAAGCGCTGATCGCCTTTGCCATGGCCTTGCTGATCATCGCCGGTGAAATAGACCTCTCGGTCGCCGCGATCATTGCGCTTGCCTCGACAGCCATGGGCTATGCAGCGCAGCTGGGCGTCGGTGCACCGGGGCTGGTTGCAATCGGGGTTGCAACGGGTCTCGCCTGCGGAGCGTTCAACGGCATTCTCGTCGCTGGTCTGAAATTACCATCGATTGTGGTCACCATTGGCACGATGAGCCTTTTCCGCGGCATCTCCTACATCGTCCTCGGCGACCAGGCTTTCGGCAAATATCCCGCTGACTTCGCCTATTTCGGCCAGGGTTACGTCTTCTGGGTCTTCTCCTTCGAATTCGTCCTTTTCCTGGTCATGGCGGCCGTCTTCGCCATCCTCCTGCATCGTACGAATTTCGGCCGGCATGTGTTCGTCATCGGTATCAATCCGCTGGCGGCACGCTTCTCGGGCATTCCGGTCGAACGGGTAAAGTTCATTCTCTTCCTGCTGACCGGCCTGATGTCCGGCATCGCCGCTGTTTGCCTGACCTCGCGGCTTGGATCGACCCGTCCTTCGATTGCGCAAGGCTTTGAACTCGAAGTGGTGACCATGGTCGTCCTCGGCGGCGTTTCCATCCTTGGCGGCTCGGGTACGATTGCCGGCGTGGTCATCGCCGCCTTCGTCATGGGCCTTGTCACCTTTGGCCTCGGTCTCCTGAACGTGCCGGGGATCGTCATGTCGATCTTTATCGGCCTGCTCCTGATCGTCACCATCGCCCTTCCGATCGTCGCCCGCAGACTCCGCCATGCGAGGAGCGCAGCATGACCGATGTTGAGCGTCACGTTTTCAAAATGACCCTGAACCCTGGCATGGAGGCCGAGTACCGCAAGCGCCATGACGAGATCTGGCCGGAACTGGTCGAGCTGCTGCATGCAGCCGGCATCAGCGACTACACGATCCACCTCGACCCGGAAACAAATAGCCTGATCGGCGTCCTGACCCGTAGGAAAGACCACGATATGGCAGCACTACCGGATCATCCGGTGATGAAGCGCTGGTGGACCCATATGGCTGATGTCATGCAGACCAATCCGGACAACTCCCCGGTCGCCATAGACCTGGTCAAGCTCTTCCATATGCCATGACAACACCAATTTACGAACGCGTCGCGGTCATCGATATCGGCAAAACCAATGCAAAAGTGGTCGTGGTCGATGCCCGCACCGGCGCCGAGATCGCGCTGCGCAAGACCGCAAACACTGTTGTCAAGGCAGCGCCCTATCCGCATTACGATACCGATCACCTCTGGTCCTTCATGCTCGACACCTTGCGCGATTTCGCGAGCGAGCCCGGCTATGACGCACTGTCGATCACCACACATGGCGCAAGTGCTGCCCTCTTGGACGCAAGCGGCGAGCTGGCCATGCCGGTGCTTGATTACGAGCACCTCTACCCGGACGAAGTGAACCGCGCCTATGACGCAATCCGGCCCGACTTCAACAAGACTTTCTCTCCGCGCCTCACCGGGGGTCTCAACCTCGGCGCCCAGCTGCACTATCAACGCACTGCATTCCCGGAGGATTTCGCTCGCACCACCGCGATACTGACCTATCCGCAATACTGGGCCTATCGACTGACGGGGATTGCCGCAAACGAACGAACCTCCCTTGGTTGCCACACGGATCTCTGGCTGCCCTTCGAAGAAACATACTCACGCCTTGTCGACACGCTCGACATCAGACAAAAGCTCGCTCCCCTGCGCTCCGCCTTCGATGCTCTGGGCAATATCGAACCGGCTGTGGCAATCGAGCTCGGGCTCGACAAAACGATCCCCGTCTATTGCGGCATTCACGATTCCAACGCGTCTCTCCTGCCGCATCTCGTCGGCTTCGGTGCGCCCTGCACGGTCGTGTCGACCGGAACCTGGGTGGTCTGCTTTGCAGTCGGCGGCAAACCAGAGAACCTAGACAAGGAACGAGACACCCTCGTTAACGTCGATGCCTATGGCACTGCCGTTCCCTCCGGCCGTTACATGGGAGGTCGGGAATGGGAAATCGCGACCGAAGACACGTCAAAAGGGGACCGCGCGGCCGAATTTGCAGCAGCAGGCGACGTCATTGACCGGAACCTAATGCTCCTTCCGAGCCTGGTCTCCGGCACAGGTCCATTTCCACATGCCAAGGCCCGATGGACTGCCGAGCCAGCAAGTGTCGAGGAGCGCCGAGCAGCTGCCAGCCTGTACCAGGCAATGATGACTGTCACCTGTCTAGAGATCATCGGCTCACGCGGGCCGATCGTGGTCGAAGGTCCGTTTGCCGCAAACGAAGTCTTTCTCGCAGCGCTGCACACGCTGACGGAAAGGCCCGTCCATGCATCTCTCGCCGATACCGGAACGGCACTTGGGGCAGCCTTGCTGGCCGGCATCCGTTTGGACACCCCGCTGAGACAGGTCGAGAGCACATTGCCCGGACTTCAGGATTATGCACGTCTCTGGGCAGGCGCCATCACGTCTTGACGAGAACCTTCTGAAAAGTCAGTTCGCGACCTGCGACGTCACCAACTCTGACGGCACGCGTGATTGGCGTGCAGACTGCTTCGTCATCGTACTTGGCAGGTTGCCGCGAAGTCGATAGACTTGCCAGACAACTTTTCAGTGTCGAGGGGAATCCATGGCGGCCGGGGGCCAAGCAGAAGTCCAGCAGGGCCAGTCACTGGCCTCGATGATCAGTTCCGCCTTGCGGCAGGATCTCGTGTCGGGCGTCTTTCGCCCGGGCGACCGACTGCCAAGCGAAAGCACGCTCACGCGCGAATATTCGGTCAGTCGCACAGTCGTGCGCGAGGCCATCGCCATCCTGCGGGCGGACGGCCTGGTTGAAGCGAAGAAGGGCGCGGGCGTGTTTGCCCTGGACGCCCGCCGCGAACCGGAGCGACCGTTCAACGACCTTGCTACACAACGGATCTCGTCGGTCATCGAGTTACTCGAATTGCGGACGGTATTCGAAGTGGAATCCGCGGCTCTTGCAGCTCTTCGGCGATCCGCCGCACAGATCGAGGAGATTCTGGAAGCACATAGAACAGTTGGCCAGTGTCTGCAGGACGGCGCACCAACGCGGGATGCCGACTTCAATCTCCATCTGGCGATCGCGGAAGCGACGCAAAACCGACGCTTCCCCGAGTTCTTGCAGTTAATCCGGACCGGCATCATTCCGCGCGGGGACCTGCAGGGAGAGGCACCAGGATCGCGCCCCAAGGATTACAATCTTCACCTTCAGGAAGAACACGGCCTGATCGTTGATGCCATTATCGAAGGGGATGCGGACGCGGCACGCATCCACATGAAGGCGCATCTGCGTGGCAGCCTTGAACGGTACAAGGCGCTTCTGCGATACCAACGATCGGAACCGGCTCAGCAAACTTGAGCAAGGCCCATCTTGTCAGATAGATTTTCAAGCTTGTATGATGACGGAGTTATTCATACAGGAGAATCCGATGTCGCTACCCAGATTTGCCGCCGCCAATCCCGATCCCGGCGTCACCCGCCGCGTTCTGGCAGACAGCCCCGAGCTGATGGTCGTATCATTCCAGTTCGAAACCGGCGCCGTGGGCAAACTCCACAGCCATCCGCACGTCCAGTCGACTTTTGTTGCCAGTGGACGCTTCCAATTTTCCCGCGACGGGGTGATCTATGAACTCAACCCAGGAGACAGTCTCGTCATTCCAGGCGGCGTAGAACATGGATGCCGATGCCTTGAGGCCGGCGAATTGATCGACAACTTCACCCCACGCCGCGCCGACTTCCCCGTGACCCCTGAAGACACGTCACTGACCGCGGGATAATCCGAAAACCGGAGGAAGGAACCTGTGCGGGGGCAGGCGCCTTGCCAAGGAAGGGTTGACACCCAAACATACCTGTGACAGGTTTCCTATAGTTGTCAGACAGGATGGGAGCCTGTCACCGCATTCGCGGCGATCGATGTTCGGAGGATCCATGTCAATCAGACGCCTGCATCTAGCCGGGGCCGCCGGCCAGCTGGGCAGTATCGCTGTCACGCTTCTCGGCCTCTTGATGCTGACCTTTTTCATCGGCCGGCTGATGCCGGCTGATCCGGTCCGCGCCATCGTTGGCGAAGATGCGACGCCCGAAACCTATGAGCAGGTCTACCGCTCTCTCGGACTGGATCGCCCGGTCTACGAGCAGTTCGTCTACTTTCTCGGCGACGTCTTCACCGGTGATTTCGGCACATCCATCCGCACGGGCCAGCCGGTGATCGAGGATATCCTGCATGTTATGCCGGCCACGATCGAACTTGCCACCTTCGCCATCATCATCGGCGCAACACTTGGCGTGACGATGGGCGTGATCGCAGCCGTCAACAAGGATCGCTGGCCAGATCATCTCGTCCGGGTGTTCAGCCTCTTCGGCCATTCCATGCCGATCTTCTGGACGGGCATGATCGCACTGATCGTTTTCTATGCCTATCTCGGCCTCGTCGGCGGCAGTGGCCGGATGGACCAGTTCTACATCGGATTGGTCGAGGAACACACCGGCTTCCTGCTGATCGACAGCCTGTTGGCCGGCGAGATGGAGGTCTTCTGGTCGGCCGTCAACCATCTGATCCTGCCCGCAGCTTTGCTCGGCTATTCTTCCTCGGCCTACATTACCCGCATGACCCGCAGCTTCATGCTCGATCAGCTGGGTCAGGAATATGTGACCACGGCGCGGGTCAAAGGCCTGTCGCAGAACCAGACGATCTGGCGGCATGCCTTTGGAAACATCCGGGTGCAGCTGGTGACGATCATCGCGCTCGCCTATGGCTCTTTGCTGGAAGGTGCAGTGCTGATCGAGACCGTTTTCGCCTGGCCGGGATTTGGCCAATACCTGACCAGCAACCTGATCATCGGCGATATGAACGCGGTGATGACCTGCGTGCTGATCGTCGGCGTCATCTTCATCGGACTCAACCTCCTGTCCGATGTCCTTTACCGCATCTTTGATCCCAGGACACGCTGATGAATGCCACAACGCAAACACACCGCCTGCCGGCTGGGCTGATCGCGCTGAAGAACATCGTCACCTTCCTGCTGCGCAGCCCCACCTCGGCCTTCGGCCTCGCCGTCCTGTCGGTGCTGGTGCTGACCGCAATCTTCGCGCCGCTTATTGCGACGCATGATCCGTATGTCCAGGCGCTTGGAAACGTCCTGAAGGCGCCCGGCGGGGAGCACCTGTTCGGTACGGATGAACTCGGCCGCGATATCTTCAGCCGGCTGGTCTATGGCGCGCGCATCACGCTCACCATCATCTTCCTCGTGTCGATCGTGGTCGGACCGATTGGCCTTATCATCGGCACCTCCGCCGGCTATCTCGGCGGCAAGGTCGATACGGTGATGATGCGCATCACCGACATTTTCCTGTCCTTCCCGAGCCTCATTCTCTCCCTTGCCTTTGTCGCAGCACTGGGTCCGAGCCTCAACAATGCGATCATTGCGATTGCACTCACCTCCTGGCCGCCGATTGCGCGGCTCGCCCGCGCCGAAGCCATGACATTTCGCAATGCCGATTACATTGCGGCGGCCCGCCTGCAGGGCGCTTCCACCACCCGCATCATCATCAAATCGATCATGCCGATGTGCCTGCCATCCGTGCTGATCCGCCTGACGCTGAACATGGCAACCGTGATTCTGACGGCTGCAGGTCTCGGCTTTCTGGGTCTCGGCGCGCAGCCGCCCATGCCGGAATGGGGCGCGATGATCGCAACCGGTCGGCGCTACATGCTGGACAGTTGGTGGCTGGTGACCTTCCCCGGCATTTCCATCCTGTCCGTCAGCCTTGCCTTCAACCTTCTGGGCGATGGGCTACGCGATGCGCTCGATCCCAAGCAGATGAACCGGAGGTAAGGCGATGGAAAAGACCATACTCGACGTCCAGAACCTGCGCATTCGCTATGGCGGCTCCCCTGTCGAGGCGGTGCGGGGCGTGTCCTTTACCCTCGGTTGCGAGCGCCTGGGCATTGTGGGCGAATCCGGCTCCGGCAAGTCGACTGTGGGCCGGGCACTATTGCGGCTCTTGCCGGGCGCAAGCATCACGGCCGACACACTACGCTTCGAAGAACTGGATCTTCTGTCGCTCTCCGAAAAGGAGATGCTGAAAGTGCGTGGCCGACGCATGTCGATGATCCTGCAGGATCCGAAATTCTCGCTCAATCCCATTCGCCGCGTCGGCGATCAGGTGGCGGAAACCTATCTGCGCCACTTCAAGTGCAGCCGGAGCGAGGCGCATGCCAAGGCCATCGCTATGCTGGAAGCCGTGAAGATCCGTGACGCAGAACGGGTCTTCAAACAATATCCGCATGAAATCTCCGGCGGCATGGGCCAGCGCGTGATGATTGCCATGATGCTGCTCGCCGATCCCGATCTTGTCATTGCCGACGAACCGACCTCGGCCCTCGATGTCACCGTCCGGCTGCAGGTCCTCAACATTCTCGACGGCCTTGTTCGTGACCGCGGCATCGGCCTGATCATGATCAGCCATGACCTCAATCTGGTGCGCAATTTCTGCGACCGGGTGCTGATCATGTATGCCGGCAAAGTGGTCGAAACTCTGAAGGCATCCGAACTGGATCAGGCCGTGCATCCGTATACACGCGGTCTTTTGGCCGCCCAGCCGCGCATCGGCGGCAGCCGCCAGCCGCTTGCCGTGCTGGATCGCAAGCCCGAATGGCTGGAGGAGAAGGCCTGATGTCCGTTTCAGTCGAGGTTCGTGACCTCTCCATCGTCTTCGGAAGCGGCCCTGCCGCCGTCAAGGTCCTGCCGAGCGTCTCGTTCAGCGTGAAACCGGGAGAGTGCTTCGGGCTCGTCGGCGAGTCTGGCTCTGGAAAGTCGACCGTCCTGCGCTGCATGTCGCTGCTGACGGATTTCTGGAAGGGAGACGTCGGGATCAACGGCCGCTCGGTGCGCGACATTCCGCTGATCGAGCGGTGCCAGACCCTGCAGATGGTGTTCCAGGACCCCTATGGCTCGCTGCATCCGCGTCAGTCTGTGCGCACCGTACTGAATGAGCCGCTGGTCATCCACAAGCTGGACGATCGCGAGGCGCGGATGCGCCGCGCAATCACAGATGTCGGGCTGCCGGTATCCTTCCTAGACCGCTTTCCACATCAGCTGTCCGGCGGCCAGCGGCAGCGCGTGGCAATTGCGCGTGCGCTGATCCTGGAACCCGCACTGCTCCTGCTGGACGAGCCGACATCGGCACTCGATGTCTCGGTACAGGCGGAAATCCTCAATCTGCTTCAGCGCCTGCGCGACGAACGCGGTTTCACCTATATCATGGTGACCCATGATCTCGCAGTGGTCGACCATATGTGCGACCGCTTTGCCGTGATGCTGCGTGGCGAAGTGACAGAGATCCTGCCGCATGAGGCGATCGCCACCAATGGCGCAACCCATGCCTATGCGCGTGAACTGATCGGCGCTTCGCTGGAGTATGAAGGCGTGCGCTGATCCCCATCTTGCCTTTCTGAAATAGCGTCCAGAACCCGGCCGAAAAGCCGGGTTTTTTGTTCGTCTGGAAGATGAGGCAGGCGTGTGGAGCCGAAACAAAAAGAGGCGCGTGTTGCCACGCGCCTCAAGGTCCCTTGGGAGGAAATCAACCTGCCCCTGAGCGCTGGGGAGAATGCAGCGCTCAGGGAGCTCGCATGCATCAACGGTTTTTGGTGATGCCTTCGAAACGCGACAGCCAGGGGCTGACGATCATGCCTTCGACATCGCTGCGGAAGGCAGCCGTATCCACGACTTCCGAGAAGGGCTGGATCGGCATGACGATTTCGTCCATATGCGCCTGCAGCTCTTCATAGAGCTTGGCCTGCTTGGCCGGATCGCGCTCCACCAGAGCCGTCTCGATCATCTTGTTCAGTTTTTCATCCTGGAAGCTCGTGCGCCAGCTCTGGTAGTTGGTCAGCTTGGCCTCATCCGAATTGTCAGGATTATAGGCCATGGAGCGCAAATTGTTGTCCGGATGCGGCTGCTGTCCGCCGCCACCGCGACCGACGAGAAGCTCGAACTTGCGCTCGCGCATCGCGCCATAAATCTGGTCACCCGAACCGCTGATCAGCTCGGCCTTGATGCCGGCCTGGCCAAGCGTGTTCTGGATAGCCGTCGCGGCCTTCAAGAAGGGATCTTCGGAAAGCACGCGCAGGGTTGTTTCGAAGCCGTTCGGGAAACCGGCTTCCGCCAGAAGCGCCTTCGCCTTTTCGATATCCAGCGTATAGCCCTGATCCGGCAGGGAGCCCACGACGCCGGTGCTCAGCGAACGCTGGTGCAGCTTACCGTAGTACGGCATGACAGCCTCATCGAGACCCTTGTAATCGATGAGGTAGCGAAGCGCCTCACGGACCTTTTTGTTGGAGAAGCGCTCATCCTTCATCGATACCGCAAGATAGTAGAAGCCCGAGCCGGGGACGGATTCGATTGAGATCGCCTTGTCGCTCGCCAGCGCCTGGAGGTCCGGGGCCTGCATCGAATAGGCAACGTCGATGTCACCCTTTTCGATCATGAGACGCTGCGACTGTGATTCCGGCAAATGGCGCATCAGCACGCGGCGCATCGCTGGCGCTTCGCCCCAGTATGCGTCATTGCGTGTAAGAATGATGTATTCGTTGGATTTCCACTGCGTCAGTGTGAACGGGCCCGATCCGGCCGAGTTCGTGGTCAGCCAGGCAGCCCCCTGGTCGCCGTCCTTCTCATTCTCGAGCGCTGTCTTGCTGTCGATGATCGAGCCCGGACCGTTCTGGGCCAGGATCATCAGCAGCAGGTTCGGATCGTCGGCACGAGGCAGGGTAAGAACGAAGGTATGTTCGTCTTCGGCGACGAAATGCTTGTCTGCCGCTTCCAGCGTAAATCCGCGCGTCTTCAGGAATGACGATTGGGCAAGATTGCGCGTCAGCAGCCGCTTGAAGCTCCAGACAACATCCTGTGCGGTCACCGGATTGCCGGATGCGAATGTCATGTCCTTGCGCAAGTGGAAGCGGATCGACATACGATCCTCGGAGATCTCCCACCTTTCAGCCAGTCGTGGCTGGAGGCTGCGATCCTGAGGGGAGAGCATGACCAGCGTGTCATAGACATTGTTCAGCACCTGAACCGTCTCGCGACCCGTAATGGCAGCCGGGTCGAGCGTCAGGATGTTGCTCATGGATGTCGCAACCACCAGCTGATCTTCAGGTGTTTCGGCAAGGCTCACCAGTGGTGAGACACCCGACAGAAGCGCAGCAATCGCTACGGACAGAAAAAACTTCTTCATGCTTCCTCCCTTTCGGCCCCACTTCATATGGTGGCCTGTGACATAGAGAACAGGTTGCTACTCCTCCACGAGCAGGACCGGTTCAGGTGAGTATCGTGCGAACAGGCGCGGCAAGCGCCTGTCCAATGGCAAGGGTTGCCTCTGCGCTCAGATGAACCCCATCGATGGGCGAGGCGGTGGCGACCGTGCCCGCGTCGAAGAATTCCACGCCGAGTTCCGCGGCAAGCTGGCGAAATAGAGGCGAAAGACGTTCGGACTCGGAAATCCGGCGGCCGGCGGCCGGCGTCCCCTGCGGGCCAGCCACACAAGGCGGCGGCGCAACGATCATCAGGCGCGGAGCAGCCGATCTCGGCTTATAGGGGAAGGTCTCGACGATCTGCGCCAGCCGGCGCATACCGGAAACGGCCGGTTCGGCCTGTCCGCCATGACTGGGCTTCAGATCATTGGTACCCAGCATGATGATGACGAGATCGATCGGCATGTGACTGCCAAGGGCAACCAGAAGCGCCTTGGCGCCGTTGCGGCAGGCAGGCCCGGTATGATCGTCGTAGCAGGTCGTTCGCCCGCCAAGCCCGTCGCCGATTACCCTCGCTACGCCACTCAGCTGCGTTTCCAGCACCTCAGGCCAGCGAAACTCCGGCGGATGCCGCAAACCCGTCGCGGGATCGGCGCCCCAGGTCAGACTGTCGCCAAATGCGAGGACCGTCTTCATCTGCCCTCACCCGACCCTGTTGTTCTCGATGAAATCGAAATCGATGTCTTCGCCAAGGCCCGGACGGTCCGGCACATGTACGTAGCCATCCGCATCCATCGGATCGGACAGTGATTTCAGATAGTCATGGCCATCGTCATATTCGAGGAAGGGATGCAGCAGACCACGCTCGTACCAGCGGCAGTTCTTAGAGGCGGCCACCACATGCAGGTTCATCGCCGTGTTGCCATGGACTTCGCAATCCATACCGAAGCACTCAGCCATGCGCATGGTTTTCAGCGCCGGCGTGATGCCGCCCACATCGTTCACCCCAGTCCGCAGTATATCGCAAGCCCCGGCCTTCACCCACTCGGCGCGATGCCAGTGCTTGCCGGCTGCACTTTCCGGGCCCACGACCGGAATGTCGAGATTGTCCGCCAGCCACTTGTAGGAGGACATGGACTGTTCATCCATCGGCTCTTCGATCCAGTCGAAGCCAAGTTTCTCCAGGCCGCGCCCCAGTTCCAGCGCATCCGTGCGCGAATACCAATGGAAGGCATCGATCATAAGGCGAATATCCGGGCCGACAGCCTCTCGCACGGCGGCACAGGCCTTGAGGTCCATCTTTACATCCGGGGCCCAGCTGACCGGCGGCATCCAGGTATGCAGCTTGATGCCCTTATAGCCGCGCTTGACGAGCGTTTCGGCAAACCGGCCATAATCTTCAGGCGTCGCCAGACCGCCCTCGAGCTCATCGCCGCACATTACCGAGCCATAAGCCAGCACCTTGTCGCGATAGGCACCGATCAACTTGTGAACAGGTGTCGCAAGTGTCCGCCCGGCCAGATCCCACAAGGCGCAATCGACAACGGCCAGCGTACGATCGGTGAGCTGCGCCGCAGACCCACGCTGCCAGTGCGCCAGATCCTGCCACAAGCGCTCCCGATCCCGGTGATCCTGGCCAATCAGCACCTTCTTGACGAATTTCTCGATGACATGCGGTCGAACAATCTCTGATGCCGTAAACGAGTGGCCTTCATGGCCATCTTCAGTGCGAATTGTGAGGATCGCCTGCTCAACCTGATGCGGCGGGCCCGGATGGGCGTGGCCAGCACTATCGGAATGGCGGCGCGTGGTCGTGCGGAATCGTCGCACGGAAACGTCTGTAATGATCATCGGTATTCCTGTTCACCAACCTACGGCGTGGATTGCCAACATGTCAGATAGGTTGTCGCAGAAATCGAATATTATGTCAAATCTGTATTACAAGTCGGCGAAACACAGGGTAGCGGGCTTCAGTCCCAGCGAACGGGAAAATGCTGAAGGCGCATGCTTCGGCGCTAACTATCTGAAATTTAACAGGTTACTCCAAGGTCTTCGCAGAACACTCATCGGCAGAATGACCAAACATGCTGCACACAGGAACGCCCAAGGGCGTCAGCCGACCACCTGCTTGCTCACAGCTTTGCCTCTGGAAACACCCCGCATCAGACGCGCTCGAACTGCGGCAGCGAAGGTGACCAACAAGTTTGAAAAGCTGTATCACGCGTTCACTTGCGAACGCTTCGTCCACCTCAGCGAATGTCGCCCTCTGTGGTGCCGCAAAGGGCCATAGGCGAACTGACCAACGCTAGAGCGAGTCCAGCTCAGGCGTGGCCCCATCCCCGTCCGCCTCGCCAATATCATCTTGGTCGGGATCGTCGGAGGCCTCGGTGCCCGCCTCTGCCAGATCGCGGTTGAACAACCCCGCATCCTCAAGCGCCTCGATATCCGGGAGATCACGCAGCGTTTCCATGCCAAAGGCGGAGAGAAAATGCCGGGTGGTCACGAGCGTATAAGGAGCGCCCGGCGTCGGGCTGCGCGGGCCGGATGCGATGAAGCCGGTGCTGCGCAAGGCAGCGATCGTATCGCGGCTGATCTCTTTGCCGAAGATCTTGCCAAGCTCACCCCGTGTTACAGGCTGGAAATAGCCGATCGCCATCACCACCATGGCCTCGAAGTCAGAAAGCGCGGCCGCACCATTGCGCGTCGTCACCGATGAGGCACGTATGGCATCGCCGAAACGTGGTCGGGTCCGATGCTGCCAGCCTCCGGCCACCGGAACCAGTTCATACGGCCGGTCGCGCAACTCCTCCTGGAGGTCGTCGATCAGAAGGTCGATACTGCAGGAGCGCCCGACAACCTGCGCCAGCATCTCCCGGCCAACCGGTTCGGCAGAAGCGAAGATCACAGCCTCGACCCGCAACATCCACTCCCGCCAGCGCAAATCGGCCGGCAAGCCATCCAGCTCTCGATCGAAAACCTGTCCATCAGCCCGGTTGCCGGTCTCTGTGCGGGATCGCCTCGCCGTCTCCGATCCTGCCACGATTAGACCCCATAGATCCGAAAAGAAGACCTGCCGGACAATTCCCGCACGGCCCCGAAACCTTCCAGCCGTTCGAACAGCCGGGTCGCGGCCCAACGCGACAGGCCGGTCCCGGGTGCCGAGGCTGCCACCGCATCCTCTGCCAAAAGTTTGGCAATCACGGCCGCCGCGCCTTTGGTGCGAACCTTGGATGCCGCGGTCAGAAGCGCATCCGCGCGCCGCCCGATCTCGGCCGCCGAGCGCAACGCCGCATTCACCGCATCGACCAGAGCAAGGCAGACGGCACGCTGAAATCCAGGCTCGCCCGGGCTGACACGCCCCCGCCCGCCGGCCACCCGAAACGCAACCCCTTGGCATTCCCCCATAAGGAGTGGCACCGCAACCGGCCACTTCAGACGCGTGGCAATCATCGCATCCGCAATCGCCCAGCCCAGCGGCACAGCATCCGGCCGGATAGCATGGAGGGATGAGATCAGATCGGCCAAGGCAACCGGAACGGCGCAGCCTGATTGCTGCGCCCTCTCCGCCATGTCCAGGATCGGTGAAAAATCGTCGCCTGCACTGAGACCGAAGGGCCCAGCCAAGTCTTCGAGCATTTTCAGGGATAGGCCTGCTTTGCGGCTGCCAAGCCGCCTGAATGCAACAAGAACCTGTCCCGCCGGACCAGGGTCACCGCCAGCGACAGTCAAGGCCAAGGCGTCGCGCAAGGCAGCTTCATCCTCGCCACGCCCCATCCAGCGCATCGTGGCGGCCGCGCATCTGAGCGCTTGCCGTGAGCGCCAGCACCCCGCCCATACGGGTTCGGAGCGGACAAGATCATCAAGCGCTTTCAGCGCGACGCCAGCTGCAAAAGCTGCATCCAGTTCGCTGAGCCCTCGCCCACGCGGCGCCGCCCAGTCCGGCAGCTGGCTGCGCTGGCCGGCCTTTTGATCAGAGAGCAGTCTGAGCGAATCCATCCGCCAAGCCTAGCATCCACGTGCAGTTTGAGCCATGGGAAGCCCATTAAACGCACAGCTTCCTGCGCTCAACGAGCAAGCTGAGCCAGAGCTAATTGCGCCGCTCCCAGGCAGAGAATTTTTGGTCACAAAGTTAACGCGGAAACCCCGCTCAACTTTGGCCGATAACGGCATAACAGGTTATGCAAATTCTTCGATTTGTTCGTTGCCCGAACAGTTTCCCGGCGCTTTAACTCGGCTCGAACATTAACAGTCGAGTTACCATGTCAAATCAAAGCCCCGCTCCGCTGAGCCTCCGCGCCACGATGGAAAACCAGAACAACGAAGCAGCCGTCACCGGTCGCCTCGCGCCGGAACAGGTGCTGGAATTGGCACAGGCGCAGACGGCAAACACCGCGCCGATCACGCGGAGCATGGAGGCTGGCCCCGCAAAAGCAGCGATAGAACTCGCCCCCGACGCAAACAACGCCATCATCCTGCCGCGGGACATCGACCTCGACAACGCGGATTTCCGCACGCAAGGCGCTGATCTCATCGTGGTCCTGTCAGATGGCTCCGAACTGGTAATTACCGGTGGTGCAGCCAACATTCCGACCTTCATGATCGGAGACATCGAACTCCCGCAGGCAACCCTGTTTGCGGCCCTGGAAGCGAGCTACATCAACGTCGCAGCCGGGCCGGAGGGCTATTCCGCCTCAACCCGTGCATCAGATGCAAGCGCTACCTTCGATGACAACCCTATCAATGGCAATGCCGAAGACTTCATCATGGTGTCTCTGCTCGAAGGCACTGCCTTTGCCGACCAGACACCGGAGAACCTGCCCTCTTTCGGCAGTGACGGTCGCCCGTCTATCATCACGATGAATGACCCGATCCCGTTCGATGAATCGGTGATCGCAGACCGCGATGAAGGGAACCAGAGCTATTCGGGCGTTCTGGGCTTCAATCCAGGGTCTGATTTCGGCGCAATCAGCGCAATCGGCTTCTCGGGCGTGACCAATCTCGATGAAAGCGGTCTTGGTGGCGACACTGTTTCGGCTCTGACATCAGGTGGCCTTCCGGTTACCATCGAAACCTATCCGGCGCCCGATGATGCGTCAGTTCTGAATTACGTTGCGCTGCGCGCCGTCGACAGCGAAGGCCACACCGTTTTCACCGTGACGATCGATAATCGCCTGACAGGCGAATTCACCTTCGAACTCGCTGGAAAGCTCGATCATCCGGATGCTGGTTACGATGGCGAGCAAATCAAACTCGAAGACATACTGAGTCTCGGCTTCACCTACACCGTGACCGACCGGGACGGCGACACTGCGACGGGAACCTTTCGCATTGACGTGAGAGATGACGGTCCGACCATCAAACCACTCCCGTCGACAAGCCTCGATGAGGAAGACCTCACCTCCGTCATCGGCAATCCGGGCGACAGCTACGACACCGGAGACCTCAGTGGTCATCCTGGAACAAACAATGGCGACGGCAGAAGCGTTTCGGCTTCGCTTGGTATCGACTGGGGTGCGGATGACAATTCCGGCAAGGCCGGCGCTCTCGTCTTCATCGGCTACGACCCCCGGGCGGTAATCGACGAGACGAGCGGAGAGCCGGTCGAGCAGCTCGAATACAGGCAGGTCTACGTCAATTCCGAAGTGCGGCTCACGTCTGCCGAACAGCAAGTCTTCTATTTCGTCACCGAGATCGATGGCCAGTCCGCGCTGATCGGCTTCACCGGAGACGATCCAGCCTCTGAGCAGAACTGGGTCTTCACGGTTACGCTCGACAATGGCCGGTCGACGGGCAGCTATCACTTCACGCTGCTGAAGCCGATCGATCACAAAGGGTTTGACGTCGAGGACGATCTTCGTTTCGACTTCGATTTCCGCGCAACAGATTCCGATGGTGACAGCACGGACGGGCGCTTCTCGGTCGTCATAAACGACGATGCGCCGACGGCCAGCATCGAAGCTGGTCCATCACAATCTCTGGAGGATGCCGCTCAGACGGCGCTCTGCACAGAAGACGGAGCCGGACGAATCGTCAGCGGCGAGGCGGGAGACCTCCTCCAAGTTGGGGCCGATGGGATGGGCAGCCTGTCGATCCACAAAGGCAGCTTCTCGGTTGTCTGGCAGCTGGAGGAAGGCACCGCTCGCATCGAAACTGTAACCTGGGGCGACGGAAAACCCGCTTCCGACGGCAGCACGACCTTCGTTGCAACGGGCGTGGAGTCCCATCAGACCGCAGCGATCCTGACGATTTACGCCGATGGATCATACAGCTTCGAAATGACCGCAGCCTATGCCCATGAGGAAGGCCGTGACAGCGGCTCGATCAACATCGGCTTCACCGTCACCGACAAGGATGGCGACACCGCCTATGGTGAAATGTGGCTGCACATCAAGGATGACGCCCCGGTCGCCACGGAAACAGTCCTGCTGCAGACGATGGCAGAAGGCAGCCAGGTATCGGGAGAGCTATCGCGCGTCGTCAGCTTCGGGGCCGATGGCGTGGGTGGCTACACCGTGGAGACCACCAATCTTTCCGCTTCCCTCACATCCCTGACGTCAAATGGCCAATCACTGTCCTTCTCGGTGATCGACAACACGCTCTACGCAAAGGCCGGCGACACTGTCATCTTCACCTTTGCGGTCGATGAAACCACGGGAGCGTATAGCTTCAAACAATTAGGTGCGATCGATCACCTGCTGTCCGAGCCGGAAACAAGCGGAAACGCGGACCTGGGCCCGGCTCTTGTCAGCCCGGAGCGGGTGGAAGGTGATCTGGCAGGCATACCGACGGACACACTGACGCTGGATCTGTCCAGCGCCGTCATAATCCGCGATGGCGATGGCGACACACTTGCCCTCAAGGAACAGCTGCAGGTCACGATCACGGACTCCAAGCCTTCATTCTCCCCTGTTGTGGAAGCCTTGATCGGCGAAGACGGGCCATCATCGGTCACGGCCAAAACCGGCATCGATTTCGGCTTGGATAATGGACTGGCTCGCGAACTGTCACTCAGCACCGGGGTCTCAGCGACCGACCAGAACGGCGCAACCGTCACGCTGACATCAAATGGCCAGATCGTTCACGTCGCCCTCGTCGGTTCGATCCTGATCGGTTATATCGGCGATCAGATCCCGTCTTTGACCACGGATCCGGATAGCGTCTTCAGCGTGTCGGTCGATGCATCGAATGGCGAATATGTGTTCGAGCTTTATCGCCCGCTCGATCACAGCGCCCCGACATCTGGCAATCAGTATCTCGATATGGCGCTGCAACTTCAGGCGATGGATGCCGACGGTGATCTTGCCAACGGCACGGTCAAGATCCGCATTGATGCTTCCGGTCAAATCGATGGCACTTCGGTTTCCTATGCCAAGCTCGATACCGGCGTGTTCGTCAATCTCGGCGCTGCGGCGACGAGCCGTGAGGGCCAATCCATCTCAGCAGACACCGCGATGGATCACAACGGCGGAGACATTGTAGGACGGGACAAGCTTACTGGCCTGGTAAACGCAGAAGGCAGCAAGGCGGACGACATCCTGGTTGGTGGCGATGAAGCCAATCAGTTGAAGGGAGGAGATGGCAACGACCTCCTGATCGGCGGTAAGGGCGCCGATAGACTTGAAGGCGGCGATGGCGAGGACACGCTGATTGTTTCCGCCGATATTGACGACACCACAGGCTACGATCTTCGCACCTTCACGGCCGGCGACGGCAGCACGCGCCTTGTATCGATCTCTGAACGCTCAGGAGAGGGCGATGCCCTGATCGGCGGCTCCGGCATCGATACGGTCCGTTTCGAATCGGCATTCGCAGGCCAGGGCTTTGTCTTCGATCGCGCAAACGCCTCCCTGGAACTTTCCGGCGTGGAGAAGTTCGTCGGCACCGACGGCGACGACGTCATCCTCCTTCCGAAGTCCTACACCACATCGGATGCGGCGTTCATCGAGATCGATGGCGGCAAGGGCAACGACATCCTTCAGGGCTCGGATGGCCAGGCAGACGATATTGATGGCGGCGAGAACGACGACCTGATCTCGGGCCTCGGCGGTAATGACAAGCTGTTCGGCGGATCGGGAAGTGACCAGATTTGGGGCGGCACCGGCGATGACAAGATCACTGGCGGTGATGGCAACGATACGCTTTACGGCAATGCCGGCGATGACGTCATTGAAGGTGGCGCGGGCAACGATACCATCGTCTACGCCATCGGTGATGGACGCGACACGATCGGCGGCGGCAGCGAAGACGTTGCCGGACGCGACCTTCTACGGATCGATGGCAGCGCGGCCGCAGAAAACTACGTGATCTGGACCAGGGATGCCTATAACGCAGCCCATGGTGCCAGCTATGCCGGAACATCGGAAATCCTCATGACTGTCAACGGCAGCATCGTTGCCGAGGTCAGCGAAATCGAGGATATCACGATCAATGGCAATGGTGGCGCGGACACCTACTCCGTCGTCGGCGACTTCACTGAGACGTCCCTGCTGACCTCCACGGTGACCCTCTCCGGCGGCGACGCCTCGGAACACTTCGATGTCTCCGGTCTCACCTCCGCTCATCAGGTGGTGGTCAAAGCCGGCGCGGGTGACGACAGTCTGGTGATCGGCAATGCCAATGGCGAGTTTCGCTGGCAGGACGTCAAGGTGGTGAAGGATGTCGCGACCGGCGAGTTCTCCCTGTCTCTGCCGAATGGCGCGGTCATCAAGGCAACGGGGGTTGAGCACTTTCAATTCTCCAACGGGACGGTCGCTGCGGAGCAGTTGATCGAGCAAGCTCCAAGTGACGTGACCTCGACGAGCCTGTCGGTGAAGGAGAACAGCGCTGACGGCATCGCGGTTGGCAGGGTTTCAGGCGTGGATCCCAACGGCGACATCGATCAGCTGACCTACGCCTTCGTCAAGGATGGAAGCCCCTCTCTGACCTCGGCGGATGGCCGCTTTGTCATTGATCCGACCACGGGCGTCATCTCCGTCGCGGTGGGTGCAATCATCGACTATGAAACGACACCCTCCGTCGACCTCGAAATACGGGTAACCGACAGCCAGGGTCAGTTCATCGACAAGAGCTTCGAAGTCGATGTGGAGAATGTCAACGAGGCACCGGAAACGGCGAATGTCTCGGCATCCGGTAAGGAAGACGGGCTCGTGGAGGTAACGTTCTCCAGCAAAGACACTGACGGCGATCAGGCCGGTTATGTCATCAAGTCCCTGCCCGGCAACGGCCAGCTTTACCTTTCCGCGAGCTCCAGCGAACCGTTGAAAGTCGGTGACATCGTGACCGGCGCGACCGTTTATTTCAAGCCGACCGCCGACTATGCGGGGGTCGATACGTTTACCTATGCGGCAAGCGATGCAGGCGGCCTTGAGGACGCAACGCCGGCCACGGCCACCGTAACTGTTTCGTCGGAACCCGACAGTTTCACATTCACGCTCAACCCCGCCTTGGGATCGGAAGACCGGCCCATCGCGCTGGATTTCAGCTCCTTCAGCAAGGACAGGGATGGGTCGGAGAAACTGGTGCTGACGCTGAACACCATTCCGGTTGGCACGACAATTCTTGACGACAAAGGCAACAGCTTCACCTCAAAAAGTCTTGAGGACACCGTTGACGTCAGCGACTGGGACCTCGACAGCCTGCAGGTCCTGCCACGCGCCAATCTGGACAAGCAGTTCGTGTTCTTCGTTGAACTGGGTTATCGGGATGCCTTTGACGGTTCGAGCCATCTGATCAAGTCCAATTGGCTGGTGACCGTCACTGGTGTTGCGGATACCCCGACCGCAACCGTCCTGCCGGCTGTCGGCTCCGAGGACGATAAGATCCCCCTCTCGATCGAGGGGCACCTGACAGATACTGATGGTTCGGAATCGCTGCACTACACGATCTCCAACATACCTGACGGAACCATGCTGGTGGACGGAAAAGGTCACGCCGCCTACGACGAGTCGAGCGTCGACATAACCGGCTGGGACCTTTCAACGCTCGCGCTGCGGCCGGCCTATAACTATTCGGGTTCGTTCAACCTCACCGTCACTGTGACGTCCGAGGAAAAGACGAGTGGCGACACCGCATCAACAACGATCGAATTGCCGGTCAAGGTCGAGGCGGTTGCGGACATCGCTACCTATTCGCTGATTACCGTTTCCGGCACATCTGAGGACAATGCTGCAGCGATCCGATTTGAAGGCAAACTCATGGATGCGGATGGGTCAGAGACGCTGAGCCTGCTGATCTCCGGCATCCCCGTGGGAACGACCATCAGCGACGGCAAAAACCACGAATTCACAGCGACCGAGGGCAAGACGCAAGTCGACGTGACAAGCTGGGAGCACAACTCCCTCTCAGTCCTCCCCCCGGCCAATTTCAGTGGCGAGCTGAAATTGGATCTGGTCATGGTTGCGACGGAAGTCTCGAATGGCGATACCAACGCGACGACACTCCCGATCAAGGTCTATGTCAAATCGGTCAATGATGCGGCAGAAATATCTGGCGACACGTCCGGTAGAGCCATCGAGGCGACAAGCGAGGATGAGGGGCAGCCGACGGCAACCGGTAATCTCGATGCGGTCGACATCGACAATGAGAATGACAAGTGGATTGCGGTTTCCGAGAAGACGTCGTCGGCGAAGGGTTATGGCACGTTCACGGTCGGTGCCGATGGCAAGTGGCGCTATGAGCTCGATAATGGCAATACGACGGTCAACAAGCTGAACAGCAACGAGACGCTCACGGACACGTTCGAAGTCTCGACAATCGACGGAACCAAGCAGATCGTGACGGTCACCATCAACGGGGCGACCGACCCGAACAGCGCTCCCACAACCGTAGCTGATATCGTTCTAACCAACCAAAAGACTGTCCACATCCCCGATTGGACACTTTTATACAACGACACGGATGCTGACGGAAACAGATTGTCAATTAGTGGCGTCTCAGAGAGCAATAGCGGGCAGGCCTATCACTATAACTATCCGTATGGCGCTCAGACCTCCTTCGAAGATTACGTGGGAAGCAGTCCATCCGGTTCGTACAATATATTGGGTGGATCGTTTACGTACAGCGCTACTGACGGAATATCATCTAAAAATGAAACCGTAACAGTGATAAACGAGGGCTCTGGATATAACGATTACAGTGAAACGAGTCTTGATCAAATACTAGGATCGTCCTCTTCTGAGATCATCATTGATGGAGTAGGGACGGGCATTCTCGACGGCATGGGCGGAAATGACATCATCCTCGGAAACGGTGGCTATGACTACCTGAGCGGAGGTAGCGGCGATGACGTACTCCTTGGGGGTGTGGATACCGATACCCTTAATGGCGGAAGCGGGGCCGACACATTCATGTGGGGCGCCGAGAGATTTAGCGGTACCGGCGTCAGCAATCCGTATTTCTGGAGTGAAGTATACAACAACGACTACATCGATGATTACTCATATTCCGACGGTGATCGGATTGATCTAAACTCGGCAATAAGCTCGATCGCAAGCGGAAAGACAATCAAGGATTACATAGACGTAACGCACGATGGTGAGCACGTCTATGTCTGGGTCTCGATCTATGGAGATGGAGCTGACTGGCAGCCAGCTTACATGCTTACCTATAGTGATGCTGCGACCAGCTCGATCATCATCAAGGCTGCGGGGCAAACCTTCACGTTTAAGGATGACGACGCCAACACCGTGATCCAGGGCGTCGACCCAGTTATCCTTGACCTCGATAAAAACGGCTTTGCGCTCTCGTCGATCAACAACGGCGTCACCTTTGACATCAATGCCGACGGCAGCGCGGATCAGATCGCCTGGACCAGCGAAGACGGAATTCTCGCCTATGACGTAAATGGTAATGGGACGATTGATAACGGGTCGGAGATCTTTACGCCCGATTTCAATGGCGGGACCTTTGCTAGCGGCGTGGCGGCTCTCGCCTCGCTCGATGTGAATGGCGACGGTCGGATCGACGCTCAAGATGCCGCCTTCTCAGCCCTCAAGATCTGGGTGGACGCCAACAGCAACGGCATCAGCGACGAAGGCGAACTCGCAACCCTCGCGGATTACGGTGTGACGGAAATTTCGCTTGCCGCTGACCAGACGAACGGCGCCGAAGATGGCCAGACCATCTTCTCCGAAGGCGAATTCACCTTCACCGACGGCTCGACCGGAAGCTTCATCGAAGTCAGTTTCGACACGATTTTCGGCTCGACCGAGACGGAGGGTCTAAGCGCGATCGGTTCGGATGGCGAGGACATACAGTATGACCGAATGGGTGAGGCCATCCTTGCAGGTGCTGATACATTCGTCTTCGACGAGACGGCGTTCAGTGCGATCGATATTGCTGACGTCATCAGCGACCACAGCCTGTCCGAAGGCGATGCGCTCGATGTGAGCGCACTTCTCGATACGCTTCTTGGCGAGCAAGCAAGCGAGTTCGGAAGCGGTACGGTTGCGACATACACCAATGGTGATGCGGACACGTCACTGAGCATGGGCCTGAGCGGCGACTGGACGGATGTGGTCGTTCTGCAGAGCCCCATCGAAGCGGTGAAGACCCTGTTTGACGAACAGCATTCGATTTCGGTCTCATAAGACGGCGCAAAATCAGGATCGCGTTTAAAAAAATAGGCCCCCGACGGGGCCTTGTCGTGGGAGGTGGGCGGAGCCCCCTCCCCGCCAGTTTCGGAAACCCAAGCACTTCGTGTGCCAGCGCAATGCCCCTTCTTTGGTTTCATGTTTTCGACATGCGCAAACGCAAAACCGCCCCCATTGGATGGAGGCGGTTTTGCGTATTTATGGTTTGATTTGGTTGCGGGGGCCTGATTACGCGGAGACTTGCATAAAGCCCGCTGCGGGAGCACTAAAACCAGCTCTTTGCGGGGTAGCCTAACTATGGAACTTCAATGGTTGCGGACGGTGAGCAAGCTGAGACCTTCAGTCTGCGCAGCGCCAGGGCACGGTGCATTGAGATTGGTCCTGAGCCAAGCCATTGGCTGTGCGCTCGAAGGGTCTGGTTGAGTTGGCTATGCGGGTTGCCTTAGTTCAAGTCGCGGTCTACGCCGCTTGGCGAACTATGCCGAATGCCTTATCTGGCAGAGTCGATGCTATTCTTTCTCTGACGTGATGATCAAAAAGGGCATGACTACTCCAACCGGATGCAGCGTGAGATTGGACCATGGAACTCGTATCGGACTGGATGGACAACGACGCAATCGCATCAGGCTGAGCGGAGCGCCTCAGCCTGCTCCAATGTCAGCGGCCTTACTTTCTCGTTGCGGAGCATCAGGAACAGCTTAGCAGTCTCTTCCAGCTCTTCCGTCGCATATTGCGCTTCTCGGAGCGTCTTGCCGGCAACGACAGGGCCATGATTGGCAAGCAGAACCGCGTGGCTATCGCGAGCCCGATTTCTAACCGCCTCCGCTAAAGCAGCATCCCCTGGCGGAAAGTAGGGCGCCATGGGCAAGCGGCCTACCCGCATCACGTAGTAGGCAGTCAGCGGAGGCAGAACGTCATTGGGATCGAGACCATCGATCAGACTGACCGCGACCGCATGGGTGGAATGCAGGTGCACGACGGCTCCTGAGCTTTCCCGCGCGCAATACATGCATTGGTGCAGAAAGGCTTCCTTGGTCGGTTTGTCGCCGCCGATATGCACGCCCTCGGCCGTGAATTTCGACAGTCGGCCTGGATCGAGCGACCCCATGGAAGCGTTTGTCGGCGTCATCAGGATCTCGCCGTTCGAGAGCCGCGCGCTGATGTTACCGGTAGAGCCGAAGGTGAAACAACGATCGAAAAGGGATTTGCCGACCTCGGCAATTTGGTCGCGCAGGCGGGTTTCCTCGGAGAGAATTGTTGTCATGGCAGGATGTCCCAGGCCTTGAGGAAAAAATCGGGCGCGCCGAAGTTGCCGGACTTCAGCGCCAGCGCCATCGGCTCCGTCTGTCCGAGCGTCAGCGTCCAGGGCACACCGGGATCGATCTCCGGTCCGATGAAGAGGGCATCGGGTGCCAGCGCACCGACGACGGCACCCGAGGTCTCGCCACCAGCGATGATCATTCGACGGACGCCAGCAGCCTTGAGGCCGAGCGCAGTCTCGGCGAGGAAGTGCTCGATCAGCGATCCGGCGCTGTCGCGACCGAGGGCAGCCTGGGCTGCCTTTACCTCTTCCGGTTCGGCACTCGAATAGATCAGTGGTGCCCGTGCCGACTGGGCCAGCGCCCAGGAAAGGGCCTCATCGACCCGGAAGTGACCTTCTGCAATCGCTATAGGGTCGAGCTTGAGCGTCGGGACCCCCGCCTCGATCGCGGTGCGGATCTGGCCGCGGGTCGCTTCCGAACAGGATCCGGCAAGGATCATCGCCCGTCCCGCTGGCGCGGAAAAAGCGAGTGTGCCGCCAGTAGGGCGCAAGCGCCCGGCGCGGCGGAAATTCTCCGGCAAGCCGAGCGCGATACCAGATCCGCCGGTGATCAGGGTCAATCCGGCAGCGGCCTCGCCGATTACCCGGAGATCGGCATCGGTCAGCGCATCGACGACCAACGCCTGTTCGCCCTTGCCTCGCGCAGCTTCGAAGGCTTGCGCGACGGCTGAAGCTCCCTGCCCGACCGTTTCGCGGGTCACAAGCCCCACCTTCAGCTGCGACTGGCCGGTCATCAGACGAACGAGCGAGCTGTCGGTCATCGGGGTCAGCGGATGGTTGCGCATCGGGCTGTCGGACAGCATTTGGTCACCTACGAAGAGGTGGCCCTTGTAGATGGTGCGGCCATTGGCCGGAAATGCCGGGCAGACGATGGTCAGATCCGTGCCGAGCGCCTGCATCAGGGCTTCAGTGACGGGACCGATATTGCCGGCGGGACTGGAATCGAAGGTCGAGCAATATTTGAACAAGAACTGCTTCGAACCCGCCGTCTGCAGGAAGGAAAGCGTCTCGAGCGACATGGCGACAGCTTCAGCTGCAGGATTGGTGCGCGACTTCAGCGCAACCACCACTGCGTCGACGTCCGAGAGATCAAGGTCGGTCTTGGGAACACCGATCGTCTGGATGGTCCGCATGCCCTCTCGCGACAGCATCAGCGCAAGGTCGGTGGCTCCGGTTAGGTCGTCGGCAATCGCGCCCAAAAGCATGGCATTCTCCGGTGAAGTGGCGCCTGGTCAGGCCGTTGCGCCATCGATGATGGCAAATCCGGTGTCGATGATCTGCGCCTCGCCCGGCCGTTCGGCCTGCGCGAGCAGCGCTTCGACGGCCGTCTTGCCGATATTGAAGCGGTTCGAACGAACGGTGGATAGAGGCTTCGGAAGCGCTTGGCCGATCTCCAGCCCGTTGAAGCCGAAGAGGGCGAGACGCTCCGGCACTCGTATCCCGGCGCCCAGACAATGCATGAAGCCGCCGACTGCCATGTCGTCATTAGAAAAGACGATCGCATCGGCCGGCGCGCCATCGGCACGAAGGCCGGCCAGCGTATCGCGGCCGGCAATCGTCGAGCTCGGACCGTCATGGCGCTTTTCGACGGCAAGGGAAAGACCGGCCTCTGAGAGCGCTTCGCAAAGGCCGTCATACCGGGCCCGTGCGCGACGGTCCGCCGTCCAGTCATGACCGACATAGCCGATCCGGCTATATCCACGACGCACCAGATGCTCGGCTATGGCGCGACCCGCCCGGCGATGCGACAGGCCGACGGCGAGATCGATCGGCCGATCGTCGATATCCATCAGTTCGGCGATCCGGATCCGGCTGTTTTCCAGCATACGGCGTGCAGCATCGGTGTGCTCGAAGCCGGTGGTGATCAAGGCCGTCGGCTGCCAGGCAAGCAACGAGGATACGAGCTGCTGCTCTTTGCCGAGATCATAATCGGTGACGCCGATCATCGGCTGATAAGGGGTGTCGGCGAGACCGGCATGAATGCCGCGCAAAACCTCGGGAAAAACGATGTTGGACAGCGACGGCAGGATCACGCCGATAATCAACGAGGCCGAAGAAGCAAGCGAGCCCGCGGCCCGATTGGGCACGTAGCCCAGTGTATCGATCGCATCGAGAACCCGCTTGCGGGTCTCCTCCGCAATCGAGCCCTTGTTGCGGATGACCCGCGACACGGTGTTCTCGCTAACATTCGCCAGGCGAGCCACGTGAGTGAGCGTCGGCGTCTCCGGCTGCATCAGTCTTTCCCCCCACTCATGTCGCCCGAATACTACCATACGACAGCATCGACCCCGCATCCTAGGACCGTGCCGAAAGCCTTATCTCAGCGCTAACATATTTCGCTTGATCCTGGCTAGAGGATGTGCTTAAAAAATTATGTTAGCGCTGAGATTAGCGCTTTCTGGGAGATTACACTTCGGGAGGAGTTCACCGTGAGAACCTTTAACAAGGCAGCGCTTGTCGCGTCTGCTGCGATGCTCTGCGCCTTCAGTTTCACTTCGGCCGTTCGCGCCCAAGACACCCATCGTCCGGAGTGCTTCTCTGCAGCACCCGACAATGCCAAGGTCATCAAGTACGAGAAGCGGGATGGTCCCTACAAGGTTGCCTTCGTCAACGGCTTTGCCGGCAATGACTGGCGCGTGACCGCGATCCAGGGCGCCAAGGCCTGGGCAGCCCGCGAAGAAAACAAGGCGAAGCTATCCGAATTCACCGTCGTCTCGGTTGGCAATGACAGTGCTGCCCAGATCGCTGCGATCGATAACTTCATCGCCGCCGGCTACGATGCGATCACCTTCATCGCCGTCAACCCGACCGCCTTCTCCTCCGTAATCAAGCGCGCCGAACAGGCCGGCACCGTGCTCGTGCCCTTCGACAACGTGCTCGACACCGATGCCATCGTGCAGGTGAATGAAAACCAGTTCGAGCTCGGCGCAATGAAGGCGGAAGCCGTCGTGCGTGAAATCGAAAAGGCCAAGGGCAAGGTCGAGGGCAGCGTACTCGAAGTTTCCGGCCTGCCGGGCAACGCGACCGACCGCGACAACCATCTTGGCATGCGCTCCGTGCTCGACAAGCATCCGGGCCTCAAGGTCGTCCAGGTGGTGGGCAACTGGGATGCCGGCACAGTTCAGAAGGTTACCGCCGACGCGATCGCCACCAATGGCAATTTCGACGGCGTGATGGTCCAGGAAGGCACGATCGGCGCACTGAATGCCATGAAGAATGCCGGTCACCCGGTCGTTCCGATCGGTGGTGATGCCGGCAATGGCGCCCGCAAGCTGATCGCTGAAGGCAAGTATCCGGGCCTGACCGCAGCCCAGGCGCCTGTCATGTCGGCCGTCGCACTCGAAGCCGCTGTTTCGCTGCTCGAGGGCAATGCCCTGCCACAGAAGGTCTTCCTGCCGATCCCGAACAAGGGCAATGCAGAGCTGAAGGAAGGCACTGACTACTTCCCGAACCTGCCAGACTCCTTCTACACGACGACAGGCTATCCGAACTGCTTCCCGGTCTTCACCCCGGAAGAGCTGCTCGGCCAGACCCCCGACAATACCTGATCCTCCCCGCTGGGCGGCGGTGCCTGACCTCTGAAGGTGCCGTCGTCCGACCCATACCAGGACATGCCAGAATGACGACAGCTCCGCTCATCGAGCTTTCGGGGATTTCGAAGTCCTATGGGCCGATCCAGGCTCTGAAGACGATCGACTTTTCCGCCCGGCCGGGCTCCGTGCACGCCATACTCGGCGAAAACGGCGCCGGCAAGTCGACCCTGATGAAACTGCTTTCCGGAGCCATCCAGCCGACGACCGGCGAGATCCGCCTTGAAGGCAGGCCCATCCGGTTTTCCGGAACGCGCCAGGCCTCGGCCGCCGGTATCGTCTGCATGTTCCAGGAACTCTCGCTCCTGCCCACCCTCTCCGTCGGCGACAACATCACGCTTGCCCGCCCCCAGACCCAATTCGGCTTCATGCTCGCCAAAGCCTATGAAGAAGCCCGTGCGGCTCTCGACTTGATCGGAGCCGAGAGCATTTCCCTCGACACCCCCGTCGAAGAGCTGTCGCTCGCCGATCGGCAACGGGTGGAAATCGCCAAGGCGCTTTACCAGAAACCGCGTCTTCTCATCCTCGATGAGGCCACCTCCGCACTCGGCGCCTCAGCCGTCGAGAAAGTTTTCACCGTCATCCGCAAGCTGCGCGACGAAGGTTGCTGCATCCTGTTCATTTCCCATCGTTTCCACGAGGTCGAGGCGCTCGCCGACACGATTTCTGTCTTTCGCGCGGGGCAGCATGTCCGCACCTTCCCGTCAGGCACGATCGACAACCAGAGCATCGTGTCGCTGATGATCGGCGAGACCATGGACCGGCTCTTCCCGCCACCGCGCCCGGCCTTGCCCGCAAATGTAGCGCCGCTTCTTTCCATCAAGGACTTGTGCTTCGCCGGTGAACTTTTCAATGTTGGCTTCACAGTGCGCCCCGGCGAGATCTATGGTCTTGGCGGCCTGGAAGGCCAGGGCCAGCAGCGCGTTCTCGAAGCGATCTTCGGCACACTCTCGGGCGTCAGCGGGTCGATCGAGCTTTCCGGCAAGACCTATGAGCGTCGATCGCCGCATCGGTCGAAGTCACCGGAGATCGGCCTCGCGCTGGTTCCCGAAGATCGCAAGACCGAGGGCATGATCCAGCCGCTGTCGATATCAGACAATATGCGGCTTGCCGGTATCGGGCTTCACGGCGACAGCGAAGCGCTCGACGCCCGCTGCCTCAGCCTTCTCGAACGCCTCGAACTGACCTATGGCCAGCTCTCCGATCCCGTCATGTCCCTGTCGGGCGGCAACCAGCAGAAGGTGCTGCTTGCCAAATGGCTGGCACTCGGCCCACGCTGCCTGCTGCTGCTCGATCCCACCCGCGGCATCGACGTCAAGACGAAGGCGCAGATCTATCGCCTGCTCAACGACCTTGCCGGACAGGGAATCGCGATCGTCATGCAGTCGACGGATTACGAAGAGCTCGTGCATCTCTGCGATCGGGTCGCAGTCTTCTATCGTGGCCGCATCGCGCGGGAACTCAGCGGAGACACATTGACGCCTGAAAACCTGATTTCAGCCGCCATGGGCCTCAGCACATCCACACCGGCGCCGGAGACCGTGCAATGACCGCGCTCTACGTCCGACGCAACCTGCGCGTCATCATCCCGACCATAGCCTTCGTTGCACTCTTCGTGCTCTACATCGCCACCCATCCGCGGGGGCTCTCCACCTATGTGCTGACGATCTGGTCCAACCAATCGGCGCTCCTGGTGTTTGCTGCCTTCGCCCAGTTCTTCGTCGTTCTGGTGCGCGGGATCGATCTCTCGGTCGGTGCGGTCGTGGCGCTGACCAATGTCACCGCTTCTTTCGTACTCGCCGGCGATGGCGGATCGCTTGCGTTCGGCGTGGCTGCCGTTCTGCTGGTCGGCATGGCCTGCGGGCTGTTCACGGGTCTCTTCGTCTGCTTCGGCAACGTGCCGCCGATCGTCGCGACGCTCGCCACCGGAGCGATCTATTCCGGCATTGCGCTTTATCTCCGACCGACGCCGGGCGGCGGAGTCAACTCCGAGCTCTCCGATGCCTTCACCTACGCGATCGGTCCTATCCCGACCTCACTGCTGCTGATCATTGTCACTGTGCTCGTGATCACCATTATGCTGCGCAGGACGAGTTTCGGCATGGCGCTGCAAGCACTTGGAGCAAACGAGCATTCGGCACAGCTCACCGGCATCAACACGACCTCAATACGCATCTCCGCTCATGTGCTGGGCGGGCTGATGGCCGGCATGGCCGGGCTCTATGTCTCCATGGTGACAATGACCGGTGACGCCGGCATCGGCCCCACCTACACGCTGAACTCAATTGCAGCGATCGTGCTTGGCGGTGTGTCGCTTGCCGGTGGCATCGGCACGGCAGTCGGCGTCGCCGTCGGTGCCATGCTGTTGAAGACCGTCGCCTCGCTGATGTTCTTCTCCGGCCTTCCTCCCCTCGCCCAGCCCTTCTTCGAGGGGCTGATCCTGGCGCTCGCGATTGCCTTCGGCTCCGTCGGCGTGCTGCGTGTCCGCAACAAACTGAAGTTGTTCGCCCAATGACCGACCGCGCGATATCAGGGCCATCAAGGCCCAGCCTTCCCGTCGACCCCGCCGTTCTGGTCGTTGCCATCGGCTGCGGTCTGCTGCTGGCTGCCGGCGGAACCATTCTGCCAACATTTCTGACAGCGGGTTATCTGCTGCAGCAACTGCAGATCGCCTCCTTCCTCGGCATCATTGCCGCAGGCGCCACGCTGGTCATCCTGCTCGGCCATATCGACCTGTCTGTGCCAGCCGCGATTTCGGCCATCGCCATCGTCACCACGACGATCGCAGGCTCGCAGGATCCGACTCTTGCCGCACTCGCGATCCCGATCGGACTTCTGACCGGCGCCCTGATCGGCCTGATCAACGGGATCGGGGTTGCCTTCCTGCGCCTGCCGTCCATGGTCTGGACGCTGGCGATGAACTCGATGCTGATCGGCTCCGTTGTCTTCTTCACCGGCGGCTTCAAGCCGCGCGGTTTGGCCCCGCCACTGTCGGTCACGCTGTCGCTCGAGCGCAGTTTCGGCATCCCCAACGCCTTCCTGTTCTGGCTGGTGGTGATGGCGGCGATGTTCTACCTGCTGCACCGGACAGTCTACGGCAAATATCTGATCGCCATGGGTAATTCGGAAAAGGCCGTCTACCTTTCCGGCATTCGCGTGCGGCTCGTTACCACCCTCACCTTCGTGGTCGCTGGCGTCTTTACGGCCCTCGGCGCCATCCTGCTCGCCGGCTATGCCAACCAGGCCTATCAGGGCATGGGCGACCCATATATGCTGCCTGTTATCACCGCCGTGGTCATCGGGGGAACGGCGATCATGGGAGGCCAGGGGGGTTATGGCGGCACGATCGTCGGCGCCATCTTCATCACCCTCCTGTCCTCCATCCTTTCTGTGCTGCAGATGCCGGAAGCTTTCAGGCAGATTGTCTTCGGTGTCATCATTCTGGCCATGCTTTTGATCCGTGGCTACAAGAGGAGCTTTCGCTGATGTCTTACCTTCCGTCCGTAGCCGTCGTCGGCCTCGGCTCCATGGGCCTCGGCATGGCGCGCTCGCTGATCCGAGCCGGACATGCCGTGCGTGGCTTTGACATCAGTTCCGATGCGCTGAATGCGCTAGAGGCTGCCGGCGGCACCGCAGGCAACAATCCGGCTGACGCAGTGGCCGGCGCCGATGTCGCCGTGATCGTGGTGGTCAACGCCGCACAGACGGAGTCCGTCCTCTTCGGCGAAAACGGTGTCGTCTCTGCCATGAAATCAGGTGGCGTCATCATTGCCTGCGCAACGATCTCGCCGGCTGAAGCCAAGCGCTTCGCTGCCCGTGTCGAAGAGGCAGGGCTTCATTACGTTGATGGCCCGATCAGCGGCGGCTCGAAGAAGGCCGAAGCCGGCCAGCTGACCTTCATGGCATCGGGGTCGCCTGCCGCATTCGCTGCGGCGCGTTCGGCGCTCGATGCCATGGCGGGCACGGTCTACGAACTCGGCGACCAGCCTGGCATCGGCTCATCTTTCAAGATCGTCAATCAGCTGCTGGCCGGCATCCACATCGCCGCTGCCTGCGAGGCGATCACCTTCGCCAAGAGCATGGACCTTGACATTTCACGCGTCTTCGACGTGATAACCAAGTCGGCCGGCAACAGCTGGATGTTCGAAAACCGCATCCCGCATGTGCTGGAAGGCGATTACTCGCCGCATAGTGCCGTCGCGATCTTCACCAAGGATCTCGGTATCGTCTCCGATATCGGGCGACAGGCGAAATTTCCCCTACCCATTGCAAGCGCTGCTCTGCAGCTCTTCATCATGACTGAAGCCGCCGGCATGGGACGCGACGACGACAGCTCGGTTGCGCGCCTTTTGGCAAAGATTTCCGGCCTGAAGCTGCCTGGCATGGAGGACGAGGCCTGAGATGCCGAAATTTGCCGCCAACCTGTCGATGATGTTCAACGAGGTTCCCTTCCTCGACCGTTTTGCAGCCGCAGCCGAATGCGGATTCAGGGCCGTCGAATATCTCTTCCCCTACGATCACCCGTATGAAGTCGTCGCCGAGCGACTGCAGGCGGCAGGCCTTGCCCAGGCGCTGTTCAACATGCCGCCCGGCGACTGGGCGGCAGGCGAGCGCGGCATGGCAGCTCTGCCGGGCCGCAAGGCGGATTTTGCAGCCGCACTGGACACGGCAATCGCCTATGCAAAGGTGATCGGTACTCCGCTGCTGCACATGATGGCAGGCCTAGCGTCGGCTACCGATCCCGCTGCGATCGCCACCTATCGCGACAACCTAAAGCGCGCCGCCGACGCCACAGGCGAGGCCGGCATCGGTCTCGTTATCGAGCCAATCAACAGTCGCGACATGCCGGGCTATTTCCTCAACGACTTCAACCGCGCGGTCGACTTCATCGCCGAAATGGATGCGGCACATATGAAGCTCCAATTTGACGTCTATCACCGACAGATCCTGCATGGGGACGTGATTATGGCGCTTCGGCAGATGGGACCGCTTATCGGCCATATCCAGATCGCCTCAGTGCCCGATCGTCATGAACCCATGATTGGCGAACTCGACGACCGCAGGATCTTCGCTGAGATCGATGCGATCGGCTACCAGGGCTATGTCGGCTGCGAATATCGTCCGGCAGCAGGCACCCGTGAGGGGCTGGGCTGGATGAGCAAGATCTAACCTTGCGGGGAGTTGGGTGTTATGCGTTACACAGATTGGTTCGAGATCATTGACCCGGCGTTCAAATCGCTGATCCTGCCGAATGTGCATGTTGACCTGCTCTACACAGGCGGACGCTGGCTGGAGGGACCAGTCTACGTGCCGGCGGCGCGCCATTTGTTGTTCTCGGACATCCCGAATAATCGAGTGATGCGATATGACGAGGTCAACGACACCGTCGCAACCTTCGAGGCACCATCGAATTTTGCAAACGGCCATACCCTCGATCGCGAAGGGCGGGTAATCGCTTGCGAACACCTAACGCGACGTGTGACCCGCCGCGAACATGACGGTAGCCTGACAGTCCTTGTCGATCGTTTCGAAGGCAAGCGGCTGAACTCGCCAAACGACGTGATCGCGGACAGACAAGGCAATATCTGGTTCACCGATCCAAGCTACGGCATCTCGACCCCTTATGAGGGGGCACTGGCGGAAAGCGAAATCGGAAGCCGCAATGTCTACAGGTTGAGCCCTGACGGACGCCTAGATGCCGTGGTGACCGATCTGGTTCAGCCTAATGGGTTAGCCCTGTCACCGGACGAACAGACATTGTACGTCGTCGACAGCGGCGTAGAGCCCGCTCGTCTCATGGCATATGCACTGGACTATCGAGGCTGTCTGCAAGCAAGCAGTGTCTTTAGCGAGTGTAGTAATGGGATGTATGATGGTCTGCGCGTGGATGCCGCTGGATACATCTGGACGAGTGCAGGCGATGGCGTGCATTGCTTGGATCACAATGGTCGCGTGATCGGAAAGATCCTCATGCCTGAAACGCTGAGCAATGTCTGCTTCGGCGGGCCTGAGTGCAACCGTCTCTACATCACGGCAACGCGTTGCCTTTATGCCGTTTATCTGAACGCGACAGCACTGCGGACCTAGCGCACTCAAGGACGAATACTCACGCCTAAAGCTTGCGAGATCAAACGTGCACGGAACGGTTTGCAGCTGACAAGCGGGGTCCAAAGCTGGCCATCTCTATCGCTGGTAGAAAGTCAGCATGAGTTGATGCTCTTGAATGGATAGGAATCTACGATCCCCATTCAGAGTTTCTGAGTGCTTCATCACGCGCTCACATTAGCGGCGCGTCACCGCCTCTGGCTTTGAGTGCGATCAGGGAACGAGTCAGTCCCATAACTTTCGGCTCGAAGTCTCAAACCGCAGACTCAGATCGACGCGCTGACGAGGGTCGCGGCCGCCCTGTTGGCGGCATCTATCGCAACTGTGATCCCCCTGCCCTTCGCAAGTTCGGCAGCGAGCACACCAGTAAACTCGTCACCTGCACCATGCGTACTGACGAGCTTTACCTTAAGCGCGGGGACGGCCAGTTCAGACCCTTCGGCAGTCACGCAAGCGACCCCTTCGCCACCTGCTGTCACCACTGCGACCGGATAGGTCTGCGCCAAACGGCGCGCGGCATGCAGTGCGCCATCAAGCGTGTCGACGACCGGACCCTGGGTAAGTTGCTCTGCCTCTATCTGATTGACGACAATCACGTCGACAAGCTCCATGAGCGCAACAGAAAGGTCGCGCGCCGGGGCCGCATTGAGTATGACGCGCCCTCCAGCAGATCTCATCGCTTGGGCAGCGGCGACATTGGCAGCATCTGGAATCTCGTTTTGGAGGACGAGAACACCGCCCTTCGAAAAAAGCTCGGCCGCGGCTTCGACATCCACCTGCCCCAAGGCAAGGTTGCTGCCGGACACGATGACTGCACCATAGTCACCGTCCTGGTCGAAGATCGCCACACTCATGCCGCTGCCGACACCGTCGATGATGCGAATGAACCTGCTATCAACATGCGCGCTTGCCTGGTTGGCCACGAGAACACGTCCGAAATCGTCATTCGCCACAGCACCGATCATTGCCGTGGGAACGCCGGTCTTGGCCGCGGAGATCGCCTGGTTCCCGCCCTTTCCACCGCATTTCGGCAGCCAACGCTCGCCAGTAACGGTCTCGCCCTTGCGCGGACGCCCCGGGCCATGGACGATGATGTCGTAGTGAAGGCTTCCGAAAACGATGACCTGGGACATGGTTCCTTACACAATCTTGTCTTTGCGCTTCGACATGACCGCAGCCATGGTCTTTTGCAGGTTCTTCTCCGCTACCCCGTAATTGCGTTGGGCGACGGCAACGAATAGGGCGTCGAGAATGTTGAGTTGGGCGATGCGGGCGGCGGCATTTTCCCCCATCAGCGGCGAACCTTGCGCCGTTGAACAGAGAACAATGTCGGCCATCTGCGCCAGCGCGGATGAGTTATAGTTGGTGATTGCTATCGTCCGGGCGCCATTTCGGCGCGCCAGCTGGATCGCCTCGATTACCGCCGTTGTGTTGCCGGAATGGGAAAAGCCGATCGCCACATCGCTCGGACCCAGTAGGGCTGCCGACATCAGCATCATGTGCGAATCGTCCTGAACATTCGCGCGAATACCGATGCGAAGGAATTTGTGGGCAACGTCGCGGGCGATCTGGGCCGATCCGCCGACACCGTAGAAATCGCGCTGCCCGGACTGATTGACGAGGTCGGCTGCTCGATCGAAGGCGTCCATGTCGATGATCGCCAGAGTCTCTTCGAGCGCGTTGATCGACGTCCGAAACACCTTTTGGATGATCTCCCGCGACGTATCCTCGATCGACAATTCCTGATGCATTTCAGCGGTCGGCAGCTGGCTGTATTGCGATACGGCGGACCTGAAGTCGCGATAGCCGGAGAAGCCGAGCTTCTTGGCAATCTTCACCACCATCGCCTCGGACACCCCGGCTTCCTCCGCGATCTCCTTCAGTGCCGTTTCGTCGGTGAAATTGCGCAAAGCGAAAACCGTTTCCACGACCCGCGCCTCCAGCGGGGTGAGCAAAGGCATCATCATTCGAATGCGCGGGCCGACCGCCTTCAAGTCATTCAGGGAATTCATCCACGACCTCTCGTTACGCGATCGATCATCATCGCAACGAGAATTATAAGGCCGGTCGCCAGCAGTTGATAGAAGGCCTGAACGTTCATCAACGTGAGACCGTTGCGCATGCTGCCAAGGATGATCGCCCCCAGGATCGTACCAATGACACTGCCCTTGCCGCCCATCAGCGAGGCGCCGCCGATGGCTGCTGCCGCGATGGCGTCCAGTTCCCAGAGATTGCCGAGAATTGGCTCGGCAGCGCCCAGACGACCGATCAGGATCATCGAGGCAAGGGCTGCCAGCGCACCGGAGATCACATAGGCCGTGATCTTGGTGATCGCGATCGGCACGCCGGCGACATAAGCGGCCTCTTCATTGCCGCCGACAGCAAGCAGATATTCACCGAGCGGTGTCTTCTTGAGAAGAACCCAAGCAAAGATGGCGACAACCGCCACCATAATGACCGAATTGGGAATGCCCGCGACGGAGCCATTGAACAAGGAGCGGAATGCAGGGGGCAGGCCGAAGACGGGGTTGCCGCCGGTGTAGATCAACGCAATGGCGCGGTATGTGCTAAGCGTTCCAAGCGTCACGATGAAGGGCTGAAGTCCGACATAGGCAACGAGAATCCCGTTGACCAAGCCGCATACAACGCCAATGCCCAGACCAGCAAGAATGGCAAGCGGGATCGGCGTTCCGGCGACCAGAAGGGCTGCCGTGATCACGGCGGCAATGGCAGCCGTCGGTCCAACCGAGAGATCTATGCCCCCGGAGATGATGACCAGCGTCATGCCGAGGGCCAGGCACGCATTGATGCTCGATTGCTGCAGGATGTTGACGAGGTTCCTCTGCGATAGGAAATCGGGCACCAGCAGGCCGAAGATGGCGATGATGATGATCAGGCCGATCAGGGTCCCTGCGTCGCGGAGGGACAGCGATCCCAGCAGTTTCGACTGTGTTGCAGCGGCATTGAGCGTTGGATCGGACATGACTTTTATTCCTGTTGGCTTTGCCGGGCGGGCGCACGATGCCCCTTGCCGACGGCATGAGAAACAATCGCTTCCTCTGAAAGCTCTTCGCGCGCCAGTTCGGCCACGACCGTCCCCTCGCGCATGACAAGAACCCTGTCGGATACACGCATGACTTCAGGGAGTTCGGACGACACGACCACGACGGAATGACCTTCGGAGGCGAGTTCCTCGATGAGATTGTAGATTTCGGATTTGGCGCCTACATCGATACCGCGTGTCGGCTCGTCGAACAGCAGGACCTTGGATCCCGCGGCCAGCCAGCGGGCAATGATCGCCTTCTGTTGGTTGCCTCCACTGAACAGACGGATCGGCCGGTCGAGCAGGAACGGGCGCAGATTCACGCGGGTCAGCAGCTCAGTCGCCGTGCGCTTCAAGGCTCGATGGCGAATGATGCCGGCCGGTGCGAAACGTTTCATCGACGGCAGCGCGACATTGTTGGTGACGGAGCGGCCCGGAATGATGCCTTCGCGCTTTCGTTCTTCCGGCAGGAGGCCAATGCCGGCCGCGATAGCGGCTCGCGGATTGGAAAGCGTCATGGCCGCCCCGTCGATCCTGATGGTGCCGCCGGTTGCTCTGTCGGCGCCTGCAATCAGGCGCAGGAGTTCCGTGCGACCGGAGCCGACAAGGCCTGCAATGCCGAGCACTTCCCCCTTATGCAAGTCGAAGGAAATGCCTTGGACCTTAGCGGAAGAGAGATTGCGCGCTTCGATACGGACATCGCGGGTCGCATGCGACATATGCTCTTCCGCCTGCAGCTCCCGTCCGACCATCATCGATATGACATCGGCGGGCTGCGTCTGCTTGAGGTCGACGACACCGACCAGCCTGCCGTCACGCATCACGCTGGCGCGCTCGCAGATCCCGAAGACCTCATCCATCTTGTGCGAAACATAAATGATGGCCACGCCGCTGGCAGCCAACCTTTTGATGACCTCGGCAAGGCTCTCGAATTCGCTTGGCGTCAGGCTGGAGGTCGGCTCGTCCATGGCGATGATTTTCGCCTTGTCGAGGAGCGCGCGGGCAATTTCGACGACCTGACGCTGCGCCACCTTGAGCGAGGAGATCGGTGCTGCGGGATCGATCGTAGGATCGATCATTGCCAGCGCTTCAGCCGCCCGCTTCTCCTGCTCGCGCCGATTGACCAAGAAGCCGCCTGCCCAGGTGATGGGATGGCCGAGAAACATGTTCTGGGCGACGGTCAGGTGCGGCACCTGCTGCAATTCCTGATGGATCATTGCGACACCGGCCATGCGAGCGCTGTCGGGTGTCTTGAAGGCCTGGGCGACGCCGTCGATCAAAAGCTGTCCGCTCGTCGGCTTGAAGACACCGGACAGAATACGCAGCAGGGTCGATTTGCCTGCACCGTTTTCACCGAGCAGGGCGTGTATCTCGCCGGGCGCAATCTGGAAGGAGACGTCTGACAGGGCACGCACGCCCGGAAACACCTTCGTCATGCCTTCGAAAGTCAGTCTGGCAGTGGTCATTATCTTTGTGGCCCTTCGTGAGGATCGACGGCCGGCCCGTATAGGACCGACCGCCTGCCTTGGGTGGTCTTACTTGCCGGCGGCCTTCATCAGGACGGCACGAAGATCGACGCCGTCGCCCTGGAAATCAGCAAGATTGTCCTTGGTGATCAACGCCTGTGGCGTTGCAACGACGCGCGGCAGGTCTTGGCCAGCGACGAGACGCAGGGCGACTTCCATGCCAACTTCACCCGTCAGCACCGGGAAGCTGTCGACGGTGCCGGTAAGTTCGCCTGCCTTGATCGAGGCATAGGCATCGGAGATACCATCTGTACCGAATACCGCGACCTTCTCGAGCAGGCCGGCTGCCTTCACCGCTTCGACGATGCCGAGCGCCATACCGTCATTATTGGCATAGAAGCCGACGAGATCCGGATGCTGCTGCAGAATATTGGTGGCTGCATCATAGGACATCTGGCGATCCCAGTTGCCAGGCACGCTTGCCACGACCTGGAACTTGCCCGATTCCTCAATGGTTTTCTTGAAACCATCGGTTCGCTGCACGGCCGCATAGACGCCGGCCTGCCCTTCGACGATGGCAACCTTGCCACCTTCCGGACGATTGTCGATGAACCATTTGGCAACGCGGACACCATTGTCGCGCTGGACGTTGCCGACATAGTGCTCGGCCTGCGGGATGACGGCATCATTGACGTTGACGACCGGAACGCCCGCAGCCTTGGCCTGCTCCATGATCGGCTGCAGATTGGCATCGGTCTGCGGCGACAGGAGAAGAACCTTGTAACCCTGCGTGACCATGCCTTCGGCAATCGTCAGCTGACCAAGCTGGTCACCTTCACTCTGGGCTGCCTGATAGGCGCTTTCAACACCAACCTTGTCCGCAAAGGCCTTGTAGCCCTCGCCGAGCGAACGCCAGTATTCGTTCGTCAGCGTTTTCGATACGCCACCGGCCTTGGTGCCGGCCGGGATTGCCGGAAATGCGCCGAACTTGGCTTCCAGTTCGGACCAGTCCATGCGGTCCGGTTCAGAGTCGGAATTGAGCGGCGCCAGGTCCTGGGCAAAAGCTGCGCCGGCCCAGAGGCTCGCCGCCAGGGCGAGGGTCAAAAGTTTGTTCATCGGTTCCTCCCGAGTTTCATGGTCATTGCGTTAAGTGGCTGCCCCAAGCATCAGCTCCTGCAGAATGGCCTGGGCGGCAACGGCATCCTGACGGTCAATCGCGCCGGAGAGGCGATTGTCCTGCTCGAGGCGATCAACGACATCCAGCATCCGCTTGACTGTCGTGATGTTCACCTCGCATTCGTGGACCGGATCCAAGCCGGTCATGTCTGGAAATGTGTCGAAATAGATGGCGCCGTCATATCCGTCGCGTCGGATCTGCCGGAGCAGTTCGATCGTCTGCACAGTATGCACGGCGCCGACCATGAGACCGTCATCGCGCTTTGCGTAACCGTCGTTCAGATGGACGCCGAGAAGCTTGCTGTGGCGGGCAATCAAAGCTGCGGCAAAGGCCGGCTGCTCATCGGCATAGAGAACATGTGCAAAGTCGAGCGTGACGCCAAGATTGTCGGCTCCGACATCCCGGATCGCCAGCAGCGTTGTTGCCGCATCCGGCATCAGGCTGTAGGAGCGTGGCTCATTCGGCTTATACTCGATGCTGATCATGCAATCGCGGTCGTGATCGCAAACTTCACGAATTCCGTCAATTTCGTGTTGCCACATGCGGGTGTAATCCGCCTGGAACGCGTAGTCAAAGCCGTCTTGGCCGAGCCAAAGCGTCATGAGGCTGGATCCTACCTCCCGGGCAGCATCGATGCCCTTCTTGGTGAGATCGATCGCTTCGCGTCGGACAGCAGCGTCCGGGTGGGTGAACGCCCCCAGCTTGAAAGCCGGGTTGGTGTAGTAGCGCATGGCAAAGCCATTGATCGAGAGGCCCAGATCGCCCAGTTTCTTTGCAAGTTCACGCGGATCTTCACCGAGATGATCGGGATAATTGAGATCAAGATCCGTCAGGCCCTGAACACGCGAGGCACGTTCAGCCATTTGCAAGACGGTGGGCTTGCCCTTGATACCCGGCCACGCGATGTGGGCAGCGGAAGCGAAGGAGTTCAGACGGGTGGCAAAACGTGGCTTGGTCAACATCAACATTCCCAACAGTTATATCCCGCACACTTCACAGCTTCACATTCTTTTGTAAAGTCTGAATTGATTCCGCAGCGCAGCAATTCGATTCTGCGCACGCGAAAGAACCCGGGCGCAGATCGACAACGCGCTCGGATTGCGCCTGTGACTGTAAAATGCTCGCTCTGCGGGACTCCCACCGCTCACTCGCAGCTCCGGAACACAGGGCGAGGGCTTCTTGTATGGTTAGCTTGCCATGACCAACCGTCGCCCAGTCCGCATCAGCGAACTGCTATTCATCAATCGGCAAAAAGCTCGGAAAATTCTCGTTCAACCGATGGCTGCCCTTCGCCACGGCGTCTGAATTTAGAAGTGCAAGGCGTCAACCTTCGCAATCACTCACTTGGAGAACTACAAATTCCCACCGCGGGGGAATTGGGGCGCGGCGCTGCCGTTGCCTAGCGCCTTGATGGGATACGGACCAGAGGCCTGCCCATCGACCCTCTAGTATCTGCAAATTTTTATCAACTAAGGCGCGTTGATTGTCTGTAGCGACAAAGTTGAATCATCCGCCGGTTTGCAAAGTGAAAAATGTCCGATGCGTCGTTTCTGGCACGCCGACCAGCCCCGATCTGAGCGGCCGATCCGCTAGCAAGATCAGATCGGGGCGGGTGTGGCACGCCTCTTCGGCTTTAGCTTTGAGGCATGTCTTGCGAGCCTGCTGCCACGCCAGCGCTTGCCGACGCCGCGCAATCACCGCCGGATCGTTCACGCAATCCCTATGCCTTCCAGACTTGCGACCTCGCGGCGTGTAGCCGTTCTTCTCGCTTTTGGTCTTCACGACCGGCGGCACCCGCTGGGCCTGCCGCTCTTTCACATAGGCCAAAACGTCGCCGAGTCGCTTGTTCTTGGTGATGGCTGCATGTGTCACGCGCTGCCCCTTGTCGAACACCGTGTAGGGCAGAGAATAACCTTCCCAACGCACCTCCAGTCGACCGTCAGCATAGGCATAGGTCTCGGCATAGCGACCGACCAGACCCCGCGCAATCTCCGTTTGCTCCAGCATGATCCGCTTGCGTTCGAACGAAAACGGCAATTGCGATTCGACATGACGCTGCTCGCGCTTGCAAAGGATCTCCGCTCACCGATCCGGCATCAGGTTCAGCGGCCGATGCGGACAAACCTTAAGGGCGCATCCGCGAAAAAAAGTTGATAATGTAATTCATATTATATTGATCGCCAGAAATTCAGTTTCTATAGATGGGCCCGGCGAGACTTGTCGCCCAGCGCCCCTCCCTCGCTGCTCCAGATCCGTGATTTCGCGGATGTTTCACCAAAGTTTTCTGCTTGCCAAAAAGGACCGGGCAATGATTTTTTCAAATCGCGAGTTGAGCTTGCGCTACCATTTGCTCGGATCTACCGCACTTATTGGTGTGATAATTATTTCATTGATGCCGACCACGGTATTTGCGCAGGATGCCACCAGTGGCGTCACAGAGTTGGCGCCGATCATCGTCAATGGAGCCGGTGCCGAGAAAATCAGCGAGGACAATGACACCCTCGTCCCAGAACGCTCGGTTTCTGCCCTGAAGACTGACACGCCACTCGTCGAGACACCCCGTGCGATTTCTGTCGTTACCCGTGAGGAACTGGAGCAACGCGCAGCAACCGACATGATCCAGGCGACCCGCTACAGTTCCGGCGTTACCACCGGTGCCTTTGGCTACGACCCGCGTTTCGACCAGATCTACATCCGCGGAATAGAAACCACGACTGCGGGTGACTTCCGAGACGGACTGCGCCAGCCGATCATGACCTATGGCTCTTTCGCGACCGAGGTCTATACACTGGATCGCATCGAGGTGTTGAAGGGGCCGGTCTCTGTTATGTACGGCGCCGCGAGTGCAGCCGGCATTGTCAACCGTATTTCCAAGCTGCCGCTCGAGGAAGCCCATCACGAGGTCGAGCTGCAATATGGCACCGTCGGCCGTAAGCAGGCCGCCTTCGACTTTGGCGGTCCCATCAATGACGAGATGTTCTACCGTGTGGTTGGCCTCACCCGCGAGGGTGAAGGAAGCTACGATATCGCAGATGATCGCTATCTCCTGCAGCCGTCGTTCACCTGGAAGCCGAGCGACAGTACGACGTTCACCGTCTACGGTTTGGCACAGAAGGGCGAGACAGGCGCCAGCGCTTGGAGCTATCTGCAGCGGGATGACGTCTTCCTCTATACCGACCCGGAATTCAACAGCCAGAAGGTCGACCAATACCAGCTCGGCTACCAGCTGGAGCATGAATTCGAAAACGGCCTGACCTTCCGCCAGAACGCCAGAGCTGGGGATGTCGAGCTGAAGGCGCATTATCTCGATCGTGTAAACCTCGACACCAATGGCGACTGGCCGACGACCGCGGTGACGGACGACATGCGCACCTACCAGATCGACAACCAGGTTGAAGGTCAGTTCGATACCGGCAGCATCTCACACACGCTGCTCGCAGGCCTCGACTACACCTATGTCACATCGGACTTTGCCATGGGCAGCGACAGCGTAGCTCCCGGTACGGCCGCCTCTGCTATCCCGGTCCCTGCGCTCAACTACTTCACCAGCAGCGACCTCAGCCAAACCGGAATATACGCCCAGGACCAAATGGAACTCGGAAACTGGCGTGCCGTGGCCGGTTTGCGCTATGACTGGGCGCATCAGGAATCCGTCGTAAAGGGCCCCGGTGGCTCGACAAGCGAGAAAGACGATGGCGTCCTCTCCGGTCAACTCGGTCTCCTCTACCTCTTCGACAACGGTCTTGCCCCCTATCTCAGCTACGGCACATCCTTCGTGCCTTCGACCGCGCTTTCAGCAGACGGCTCAGTTCTCGATCCAACCGAAGGCCGCCAGATCGAAGCGGGCGTGAAGTACCAGCCCGAGGGCGAAAGCTACTCGTTGAGCGGCGCCGTCTATCGGCTGGTCGAAACCGGCAAACCGCAGTACGATTCTAGCTACTTGTTCTCCCACAACTCGGGCGAAAACACTTACACCGGATTTGAACTCGAAGGCCGCACCGAGTTCGAGAACGGCATCAGCCTAATCGCCGCCTACACCTACGCGCATGCCGAAATCACCGGCAACATCGACCAAACACTTATCGGCAACACGCCGTCCACGGTTCCGCGCCATGTCGCGTCCCTGTGGGTGAACTACGCGCTTCCGGATGATACGGCCCTGGCCGGTCTCAGCATCGGCGCCGGCATACGCGCCATGAGCGATTCCTTCACCAGCGACGCAAATACCAGCAAGAACTCTGGCTCCGCCTATTTCGATGCGGCCCTATCCTATGATTTCGGCGTCACGTCACCGGAACTCAAAGGCTTGTCGCTGTCCATCAGCGCCAGCAACCTTGCCAACCGGCTCGAACAGGTCTGCACTGACGGTTATTGCTATACCGGCAGGAACCGCACAGTTCTCGGCTCGCTGAAGTACCAGTGGTAATCATCGGCCTGGGCGGTCGTCTCCTCGCAATCGTCCCGCCGCGCTTACAGAGGCGCAGCTGAGGATGAAGAAATGAACGACGTCGTCGCCTGAACATTTCTGTGGAGCGACCATGACTGAAAACGCCTTCGTTCTGCCCGGAACTGTCCAATTCGATCTGGCACCAGTTTCGGGCGGCGAGCCTTACCGGATCCTCCTGTTTGTGCCAAAAGGAGAACCACCTGCCGAAGGTTGGCCGCTGCTGCTGACGACAGATGGCAACGCGACCTTTCCCTTCGCCGTGTCCAGCCTTGTGACGCAAGCGCCCTACCCGAGCGGAACCGGGATCGACTGGGGTGTCGTCGCCGCTATCGGATATCCTGGTGATGAGCCCTACAATGCCCAACGACGGGCATGGGACCTGGGCCCCCCGCCGATCAAGTCCTATCCCCCCTATTTCGAAGGTGGCCCTCCGGTCCGCATTGGCGGGACGGGAGAACTGCTTGCATTCATAGAGATGCAACTCTTGCCGCGGCTTGCCCAAATGGTGAAGCTCGACATCAGGCGGCGGTCGCTTTTCGGGCACTCGTTCGGTGGTCTCTTCACGCTGTACGCCCTTTTTGAGCGGCCTGGACTGTTTGCCAACTGGATTGCTGCAAGCCCGACCATCTACTGGGAGGGCAGTGAAATCCTGAACAATGAGACGGCTCGCCAACGTGTCCCGGGCAACACGGCATTCCTGCATTTGTCAGCCGGCGAGTTCGAAGGCGATCATCTGGCCCCCTTCCAGCATAGCAATGAAGATGCCGCCGCTCGCCTCGAAAAGAAGAAGACCGAACGGACGGTTGCATTGGCGTTAGAGATGGCAGAGCGCCTTGATGGTTCCGATGACGGAATTCGAACCCAGTTCGAGCTGTTTACCGGACAGACCCACATGTCCGTGCTCGGGCCGGCGGTCAATCGGGCCGTGAGCATCGCCTTCGCCGTTGCGCAGGAGATCGAAGAATCGCATGCAAATGCTCAGTAAGGCGCAAGGGGTGACAGGTCCCGGCTTCGCCCCCTCCCCGCCACTGCAAGAAAAGAAGGCGGCATCACCTCGGCGCAACACACCAATGAGACACCCAAATTGACGCAAACATTCATGGTCGAGAACATCGGGCTTTCTATCGAAGGCAATGCCATTCTCTCGGACGTCAGCCTCGATTTTCCGGCCGGCGAAGTGGTGGCTCTTGTAGGCCACAATGGCTCGGGGAAATCCAGCCTTTTGAAAATCCTGGCGCGGCAGCTCATGCCGACTGTCGGATCGGTCAATTACGGCGGTCGCGATCTGGATCTTTATCACAGCCGTGACTTCGCACGTTCGGTCGCCTATCTGCCCCAGGATCTGGGAACGGGTGCTGAGATGACGATCCGTGAACTCGTCGCATGTGGCCGCTATCCCTGGCATGGCGCCCTCGGGCGCTTCTCTGATACCGACAGGGGTATTGTCGACGCCGCGATATCGGCAACAAATATCGAAAGATTTGCCGATCGTGTGGTGGGAACGCTATCCGGCGGCGAGCGCCAGCGCGCTTGGATTGCAATGCTGATTGCACAGGATGCCCGCTGTCTGCTGCTCGATGAACCGACCGCGGCATTGGATATCGCGCATCAGATCGAAGTGCTGTCTCTGGTGCGGAGACTGGCGCATGAAGGCGGCCGGAGTGTCGTCATCGTCCTCCACGACATCAACATGGCCGCACGCTTCTGCGATCGGATCCATGCCCTGAAAGGCGGGCGCGTGGTTGCCAGCGGCAAGCCGGGCGAAATCCTGCGTCCGGACACACTCAATGCAATTTACGGGATCGACATGGATGTGATTTCCGTTCCGCATCTCCCTCATCCGCTTGCCTATGCCTGCTGAGGTGGAACACGTGATGGGGATTTCACGACGCTCATTCCTGAACTGTGTCGCAGCTGCAGCTACAGCCACAACGATTCCGACACCGCTATTTGCGGGTGTTGACGGGAAACGGATCGTCAGCCTCGACTACGGGCTGGCATCGACACTCCTGTCGATCGGCCTGCCTCCGGTTGGAATATCCGATCTTGCCGATTGGGGACGATGGGTGGTCGAGCCGCGCATGCCGGACTCGGTTGTCGACATCGGCAGCTCATATGAGGTCGATTTCGAGGTCCTTCTCCAATTGAAGCCGGACATCATTCTGACGACGCCTTACCTGGACGAACTGCTGCCCAGGCTCGAACCGATCGCGAAAGTTTTGCGGCTTGAAATCTTCACGCCCGACGGAGGCCCCATCCTGCCGTCATCGATCACAGCCACGCGCAAGCTGGCAGCAGAGCTTGGCCGCGAACGCGAGGCGGAGCTTTTCCTTGAGCGGTCAGACGCATTTTTCGACGGATGCCGCGCGCGGCTCGCCGGCCGGTCCATTCCTTCACTGGCCCTGGTGAGCTTCATGGATGCCCGCCATGCGCGCATCTACTCGGCCCCTGGTCTGTTTCACAACGCGCTCGAGCGCATTGGGCTGCGGAACGCCTGGACACGGCAATCGAATTATTGGGGCTTTGAGACGATTGGGATCGAGGATCTCTCCACCGTGAGTGACCCGGACGCGCGGCTGATCGCGCTTGAGCCCGTGCCTTCGGATGTTCTGCCGAAACTGGTCGAAAGCCGGTTATGGCAATCATTGCCATTCTCCCGGCCCGGCCATGTGTCCGTTATCCCGCCGGCGCTGATGTTTGGCATGGTCAACGAGGCCGTGCGGTTCGCAGGCCTGGTGACCGACCTTCTGGAACAAGACGCATGAGTGTCCTTAGCCGTGATAATCTCGGGCCCGCGCTGCTCTCTCTTCTGCTGCTTTGCGGCGGATGCCTCGCGTCCTGGTTTCTCGTGGAGCCGGCGCTTTCGCAAGCGATCACACCGGGCTACGACATCGGGCGTATGGTGCTCTACCATTCGACATTACCCCGGCTCGCCACCGCGCTCATCGCCGGGGCAGCACTTGCCCTGTCGGGTGCCCTGTTCCAGCAGGTTCTGCGAAACCCGCTGGCCGATCCGACGACGCTCGGTGTTTCGGCGGGCGCCAATCTCGCACTGGTCATAGTGTCGCTTTTCTTGCCCGGCCTTCTTGGCGTCGGGCGCGACATGGTCGCCTTGCTGGGGAGCACCGTTGCTGCTGCAATCGTCATTGGTCTCGGGGCCAGGCGTGGTTTTTCCCCATTCGCCTTGGTTCTCTCGGGCCTTGTATTGAGCCTCTGGTGCGGCGGTCTGGCTGCCATTCTGACCTATCTGAACCAGCGATACCTGGCGAGCTTGTTCATCTGGGGTGCTGGCTCTCTGGCGCAGCAGAGCTGGGTCATTCCCCTTTCGCTTCTCTGGAAGCTGGGATGCGTTGCCGTCATCTCGGCGCTGGTGATCAGGCCACTCTCACTGCTGGATCTTGGTGAGAGCAGTTCGGTAGCGCTCGGCGTCAAGCTTGCTCGGCTTCGCATCGTGGTCGTCGCCTGCGCGGTCGCACTGGCCGCCTTCGTCACCAGCGCGGTTGGCGTCATCGGCTTCATCGGGCTGGTCGCACCGACGCTTGCGCGCCTTTGCGGGGCCCGCCGGCCGGTGCAACTAATCGTCTGGTCCCCGGTGATTGGTGCTGGACTTCTCTTTCTCGCCGACTCCGTGCTGCAAAACGTTGCAGGCAGTCTAGGCGACTTCCTGCCAACGGGTGCTGTCACCGCCATCTTCGGTTCGCCACTGCTTCTGGCGCTTCTGCCGCGATTGAAGATCCGCCACAGGGTTGATCAGGCAGCGGCGCGTCAAAGGTTGCGCCGGTGGAATTCGAAAGTCCCCGTCATCGTTGCTGTCGTCGGTATCCTGATGATTCTCGCCATCAGCCTCTTTGTGGGTCGCGGTCCCGGCAGCGCCTGGGTTGTTGTCTCCGGAGAATTCCTCGGCGACATTCTCGCCATCCGGGCGCCGAAGGTATTTGCGGCTTTTGCATCCGGGGCAATGCTTGGCGTTGCTGGCCTCATTCTCCAAAAACTGACCGGCAACGAGATGGCGAGCCCCGAGGTCTTGGGTATCAGCGCTGGCGCAACCTTTGGCGTAGCGATCGCGCTTTTTGCCGTCAGCCCCGGTCTTTCAGGGCAGTTTGTCTTCGCCGTCGCTGGCGCTGTTGCGGTTCTCGGCGTCATACTTCTGACTGCACGTCGCTCTACCTTCGCCCCGGAACGGGTGCTGCTGGCCGGCATCGCACTGAGCGCCATGGTTGACGCGGCCGTCGGCGTTCTCAGTTCAACCGGAGATCCGAGAGCCGTCCTGCTCATGCGCTGGATGAGCGGTTCGACTTATCTGGTCAATGGCACTACGGCCCAAGTGGAAGTCATCGTCGCGGCGGTGCTGATCGCAATCGCATTTGCCGCGCGCCGTTGGCTGGATATCCTGCCGCTCGGCCCGGCACCTTCAACTGCGGTGGGCATACCGCTGGCGCAATCGAGATTGATGTTGTTTGGGCTTGCCGGTCTGATGACGGCCGCCGCAACGCTGACCGTTGGCCCGCTCTCTTTCGTCGGCCTTATGGCCCCGCATTTTGCGAGAGAAGCCGGTTTTAAACGTGCACTGCCGCAGATGATCGGGGCAGCCCTTATCGGTGGCGGACTGTTGGTCATCGCCGATTTCGTCGGTCGTACCATCGCAGCACCCTACCAGATTCCAGCAGGGCTGGTGTCTGCCCTGCTTGGCGCGCCGTGTTTGATGTATCTGTTGAGTAGAAGACGCTAGGCTGCGTCAATGCGCAGTTGACCTGAGACCCAATTTCCCTCCAGTTTTCGAGAGAGTCTTGGATTTTCAATCTGGCCTCATGCGGCCTGTTTTTCCATAGCCATTTTCATTGCGAACTCGCTGGGAGTGATATTGCC
>NZ_JBPUGM010000006.1:0-315815 GCF_051549525.1 Rhizobium sp. G187 | reverse complement strand
GGCAATATCACTCCCAGCGAGTTCGCAATGAAAATGGCTATGGAAAAACAGGCCGCATGAGGCCAGATTGAAAATCCAAGACTCTCTCGAAAACTGGAGGGAAATTGGGTCTCAGGTCAGAACGCATCGAAATGATCTGGCTCAAGAGCGATTGGACTGGACTTGCTCGTCGCATGCCGCTACGTAAGATACTGATATTCCAGACATTTTCTGGGTTCATATTTATATTCTCTCTAACCCGCCAAAATACCTTTAGAGTTTAATTGTTTGCGAGACTCCTAGCCGTCCGGTAAGGGGCCACCGAGTCGTTGCTGCGATCACATTTGATCGCAGGGCCACGTCTGCGGCGCAGCCAATCGATTTCAACTGACTACCAATGTTCATAGCTTTAGCAATTGCTGCTGAAGCAGGAACAAAAGCAATGAAGGCAAACCCGACAAAAAGTAGATGCCAATCGCTCCAACTATGCCCGTCGAGAAGCCATGAATCACCACGCTAGAGAGCGATTTTTGATCTTCTGAGGGCCGAGCCCGAAAGATCCTTACTATGATGCCGAGCGCAATGCTAATAATGCCGAAGAACATCGTAATCACAGCAGCCCAAAGTATAATCCAGATTATGAACGCGATCTGGCACGATACCGCAGACGAAAGTTTATCGTAACTATCTTCCGTTATCTGAAGAAATACGCCTGCAGTAAATAGCCTCACCATCATTGCAATGTAGTCTGAGATGTATTTCACGGAATCGAAGCGATCTTTTGGCTCTCCTCCGAGAAATTTCTTTGTAAATTCGAGAACTATATTCACTTCTTCCTCCAAAAAATATGCCTTGGTTGGCTATCTTTTCGTTTGTCGCTCGGCAAGTTCTAGTTGAATCCATAGTCAACATTCGGTTGATAATGGGATCGCCCTTGGCACCCCTTCGGGGGCGTCCTACGCGTGACCTTCAATATCCGTTGGAGGTCACATGGCGACGATCCGGAAGCTCAGAGGACGCTGACCATGTTCCCAGCAAACTCCGGCTGGATGCATGGTGGAACATGTGGTGCAAATCGACGAAGAAGATAGCCGGTCGAGGACATGAGGCGGCGTCACCGATTGGCACTGATTTGTCGTATTGGCGCCAACCCCAAGCCCAAAATAGCGCCAGGAAAAGTCGTTGCATTCGCATTTATCATCATTGACAGTTCACTGAATGATTGTGCACCTATGCCGTGCGAAGCGATGACATACCGTTCAATGACTGTAATGCAGATTCCTGGGTTACCTTCACACTATTCGGCTTTTCTCTCGGTTCTCCAGAAGCTTAACAGCTTAACGCCTTAATCGAGAAAAGCCTATGTCTCTTCTGCTTCGAACAATCTCAGCTTTGCCAAGCGGACGAACGACGAGTGAGTTGCTTGCTCTTCTCGATGTTGATTTCGATCCCAGGATGCGGGCTTCGATCTATGCGGAGCTTGCTGCCCTCTCAGAGGCCGGCAAGATCTCCAAGGGGCGTGATGGCCGCTGGCGTGCGGTCTCTGCGATCCGACCCATGTCTACCGGTGTCAGCGCACCACTCGACGCATCAATTGCGGGCGCCCTGAAGGCGGCGCCAGCAGTCTTTCTGAGCATCTCTCAAAGTGGCGATTTGCCTGAGCCAACTGATGCGCCGAATGCGCCTGAGCCCGCGGCGTTGCTGCGTTACTACCGCTCGGCTCTTCGTTCAGACCCACGTGGCGCGATTTCTCAGGCTGAAGATCGCCATGGAATCCAATTTCATCTTGTAACGGGTTCAGGCCCACTTACCGGCGAAGATGGGCAAGGTATACAAGTCAAGATCGGGCTCAATGATCTCTCCGATGAGTTCAGGAAGGCATTACTCAAACGTGAAGCCAACGAACAGACAATGGCAGTTGGGTGGCCTATCGCCGTCAGCCAAACCAAAGGCGCTCCGGTCATCTGGCCGATCGGGCTGATTAGTGCGGACTGGGTGCGCACCGACACACATCTGGAGCTGACCATCGACGCTGATGATGTTCTGGTCAATCCTGACTGGCTCAAAGGGGCAGCACGTAGTGAGCGATGGACTGAAAAAGCTCTTCGCGAAGTTTTCAGTCAACCGGAAGGCACCGGTCTGCCGCTCGACGACTTTTTGGCTCGACTGAAGGAGGCAGTGGGCGGCAGCTTCAAGGGAAAGCTTTCAGGCCGTGGCCTCGCAACAGAGCTCGATCCAGCTCAACCTGGAATCTACAACATCGCCGGCATCTTTCTGCCAACTGATAGCACATTCACTGCTGGAGCTGTTCGTGATCTCGACCGTATTGCGGCATGGAGCCAAGACGAGCTCTCTAGAACGGCTCTTGCGCCAATCCTTGGCCTAAATAGCTCGGTTGAGCCCACACCCGCCGCAGCGCTCAACACAGGACCGCTCAACCGCGAACAGATTGCAGCAGTTGAGAAAGCGCTGGGCTCCAGCCTCACGGTCGTCACAGGCCCCCCGGGGACCGGCAAGAGCCAAGCTATCGTCTCGATGGTGGCATCTATACTCAATGCGGACGGATCTGTCCTCGTGGCGTCGAAGAACCATCAAGCCCTCGATGCGGTTGAAGAGCGGCTACGCGGGATTGCCAACGACGTGCCATTTATTGTTCGGACACTCGATCCGGCTCGGGACTTGGATTTGTCATTTAACGCAGTCCTGACGGAATTGATTAGGGAGCCGAGTAGGTCCGGTCCTGCACCAGATCTAATTGCCCGTGCGAAGCTTGCTACCACCGCTAGGTTGAGGGCAGACGCGCTTCAGAAGATTGATGAGATTGGTCGCCTGCGATGCCACATTGCAGATCTTATAGAGCGCCTCGAGGCCCGTCGCGAGGCGGAACCTGATCCGTCTGAAGCGCCATCAGCTGCCGCACGCGTTTCCATCTTCACCCGACTGCTCGAAGTGCTCAAGCGGCTCATTGGGAGAAAAAGTGCTGCCATCGTTGACGATGATCCGGCAGCCGAAGGCGCTTCGGACGAGATGCTGAAGAAGCATCTTGCAAAGCTTCAGCAGGAATGTGAGCGCCTTGGCGCACAAGAGGATCCGGTTTCGCTAACGGCTGAGATTGCGGAACTGGTGCAGTCGATCATGCCGCGGGTTCTGCTCCAAAGGACGGTGCTGACCGAGGCTGAAAGACAGGAATTGGGTGAGGAGCACGCAAACCTTGAGCTGGCTCAATCGACCGGCCCCTTACGTCCTGAGTTGGCCCGGAAGGTCGTTAATCACCGCCCGCTTTGGCTTGCGTCGGTCCTCGGTGTTCCAAAGCGCATTCCGCTGGCGGCGGGGCTTTTCGACTTGGTCATTTTTGATGAAGCCAGTCAGTGCGATGTCGCTTCAGCGCTGCCACTTTTCGCGCGCGCCAAGCGCGCTGTTGTTGTGGGTGACAATAAGCAGCTGTCTTTCATCAGTCAGCTGGGGATCGCCCATGACCGCAACCTCATGCAGGCGCAAGGTCTGCCAATCGGCTCGATGGGCCGCTTCGCACAAAGCCGGCAATCGTTGTTCGACTTGGCTAACCTAACGCCGGGGGCGTCGAAGGTCATGTTGCGCGACCAATACCGTTCAGCAACTGATATCGTCGAATACATCAACGAAGCATTTTACGGCGGAAAGCTGCGTGTCGCTGGCGACCAGCAGAGGCTAAAGGCACCCGCTGGATTGCAACCGGGAATCGCCTGGAAGGACGTTCCTTCTCCGTCGACGCCCATGTCGACAAATATGAATTTGGCCGAAGTATCTGCCATCACTGATCACCTGAAGCTCTTGCTTCTCACTGAAGCATACTCTGGCAGCGTTGGCGTTATTGCACCTTTCCGGCCTCAGGTGCAGGCACTGAGCGACGCGATCCATGCGGCAATCCCGGAACAATTGATTGAAAAGGCTGACCTGCGAATTGGAACAGTGGATAGCTTCCAAGGGCAGGAACGTGACCTGATCCTGTTCTCACCCTGCCTCGGACCATCCAGCGCTATGTCTGCTGTTTCGTTTGTCCAGAAGGACTGGCGCCGGTTGAACGTAGCGATCAGTCGTGCGCGTGCAGTTGCTCACGTGTTCGGGGATCTCAGCTACGCACGCTCGGGCAAAGTCAGCAGCCTACAGAGGCTCGCAAGGGTGGCCACCGAACCGCGAAAGCGCACTGCAGAGACCACGTTCGACAGCGAATGGGAGCGACGCGTGTTTTACGCACTCAAGGCGCAGGGGCTTGAAGCAATCCCTCAATTCGAGATTGCCGGCCGCAGGCTAGACTTTGCACTGTTCGGGCGAGGCGAGATCAAGCTCGACCTAGAAATCGACGGACGCCATTGGCACGCGGACACAGATGGAAAACGCAAACTCGCGGATCACTGGCGGGACAAGCAGCTTCAATCACTTGGATGGCGCGTCCAGCGCTTCTGGGTGGATGAGCTTGAAAAGGATTTGGAGGGATGCATTGAGCGCGTCAAACAACAGCTTTCGTAAATCGCATCGTTTCACAGTTTTGGCTGGATTGCTGGCCGGTGTCTCGGTTGCAGCGCTTGGAGCGATCTTCTTCCAAATGGATCAGATGGAACGTCGCTATGGCATGATCGCATCAGAGATTGATCGCTTTAACAATGAGCGCGCAGCTGCACTCAGACAGCGAGATGAGATCAACTCGGAGATCGCTTCGAAGAACCGAGAATTTGAGAAACTGCAAAGCGATTTGGCCAACAAGGTTACCTCATTGAAGACCGCTGAAGACCAGTTGGTTGAATTGCAAACTCGGCTGAACGAAGGCGAGACTGCATTGCAGGCGCTGTCAAAGCGGCAAGAAGCTGCGGAAGCAGCCATTGAAGAAGCAGCGAGGCTAAAGGCAACCGTCTCGTCGCTTCAGGCTGAGAGGTCGAAGCTGCAGGCCGAGCAAAAGAAGTCTCAGGCGGATTTGGATCGTCTGACGCGGAATTTGAAGGACAGTGAGCAGGCTTACAGTCTGAAGCAGCAGGATCTCGAAGATGCAGACGCACAGCTTGCGGATCTCAACCGCAAAATTGCTGACGCGCAAGTTCGCAATAGCGACCTAGAAGATCTGAAACGACAGGTGGAAGATTTAGAGAAGAACCAAGCAAGCCTACAATCGGCGAAGGCTTCATTGGAGCAAGAGGTTGAAACTTATGTCACTCAACTCGCGACACTGAAGAGCCAAGTAGAGAGCGCAAAGGCTGAGGCGGCATCGGCGGAAAACGACGCCGACGACCTCAAGAGTGCCCGAGACACATTAGCGACGAGCAACGAAGACCTAGACAAAAAGCTGCAGCAGCTTCGCTCAGACATCGCACGGCTCGAGGGGCAGCAACAGAGCGCAACTCTTGCCACCGACGCCGCGAAATCTGCCGCAGCTGAGGCGGAAGGTCGGCAGAGACAGGCTGAGGAACTACGAACACAAGCTCAGAGGCAACTTGCAAGCCTGCTGCCCCAAATAGACGAGGCACAAAAACAAAGGGCCGAACTTGAAGCCAGGATTGAAGCACTCGAAAGAGACGCTGTGGCTGCCCGCGTGGTTGTTTCTCAGGCGGCAGAGGCAGAGCGACGTAAGAGCGCTGCGGAGGCAGCGCAACGAAGTTTGAGTGAGCAACTAGCCGCCGCCCGGGAAGAGCTATCGCAGCTACAGAGCCAGCGCGAAACCGAACAGGCAAGTCTGGACGCTCTTCGATCCCAGTTGAGCAAGCTTCAAGGCACAGCGCAGCAGACGCGCCTCATTTCGGCAGACATCGATGCTCTGCAGGGTCAGCTGAAAACCTTAACAGAACAGGTCTCAAATCTGCGGCGAGAGCAGGCGGCTCTGACAGAGGACATCAAAACCAAGCGGTCTACGCTCAGCGCTCTGAATTCTACTCCCGCAAAGACCCCGGGGGCGGTTTCGCAGGAAGCGACCGACGAGACCCCGGTAATTCCTGACACAACCCAGCAGCCAAACACCGCCCCGGAGCAATAAGGTCCCGCAATGCTTACGTCGAATACCCTTTTATTTCTGCTGCTTGGGATCGGCCTTTTTGGACTCATCGGCATCCAGTTGTTCTTCGCGATTTTTCACGACCGCGTCGTTTCAGCCGCAGGTCCACAGCGTGCGCTGGAGGCCCTGCTAGTTGATATCGACAGCAAGAGAGATCTTCTGAGAGATGTTGAGACAGAACTTGCTGAACGGCGGAAGCGGCTTGAAAACATCGCAGACATCCAGGCCGAGTATGATGCCACCAAGCGGCAACTGGACGAGCTAAAGCTTGAGTGGACTCTTCAAGACGAAAAGCGAGCAGAGATCCGCAAGCTGACCGTCGAAATGGAAACTGCTCTCGCAGAGAAAGCGACAGTCGACGCAGATCTCGCGACGGCCCGGCTCGACCTTGAAGCCGTGCAGGATCGCATAGTCGCGGCTGAGCGCATGTTCGCACAGATCGAACTGATGAAGACCGAACTGGCGGAACTAGAGCGCCAGATCACCGCTCTACGCGAGGAGAAGCGGGCGCTAGTAGATGCCGAGGCGCTCCTCGAAGAGATTAATCGTTCGTTGGCTGACAGCGAACGCGAACTCGCCCATCTGGATGGCAGAGTTGAAGCGGCCCGCAGTGAGCTTGAGTTGGTGCGTGAACAGCAAGTGGCAGAACGCGCCGCAGCCGTCGAGGCAAGGTCTGAGCTGGCAAACGTCGCAGCCAAGCTGGCAGCCGCACAGGAACAGATCAGTTCTGCTGAACGGTCTGTCGAGTCGCTGGAGGATAAGAGAGCCGCCCTTCTGGCCAAACTAGCCCATCTGGAGGAGTTAGCTGGTGACGCAGCTGACGCGGGCGCCGATCCCGACATTTCAAAGCAAGTTGATGAACGGCTTAAAGAGCTGACACTTCTTCCACCTGTTCTCTCTGGACTGAAAGAATGGAAAGAACGGGCGCCGGAAAATGAAGCTGATGCTCTCAAACACGTCAGCGACAGGCTGAAAGCTAGCGGACTAGACTACCCGGACCGGGTCGTCAGGGCATTCCATACCGCCATGAAGGTAAATGAGACAGCGCAGATGGCCGTTCTCGCGGGTATATCTGGGACGGGCAAGAGCCAGCTGCCCAGGCAATACGCAGCCGCGATGGGTATTGGTTTCCTTCAGGTTCCCGTTCAGCCCAGGTGGGACAGCCCTCAGGATCTGATGGGCTTCTACAACTACATCGAAAAGCGCTTCAGGCCTACCGACATGGCTAGGGCGCTGTATCAGCTCGATTTCCTGAACAATCCGAAATCGGAGTTCCAGGACCGAATGCTGATGATTCTGCTCGATGAGATGAACCTCGCGCGAGTCGAATACTATTTCTCTGACTTTCTCAGCCGGCTTGAGAGCCGACCGTCTGCCAAAAACGTTGAAAAGGCTGAACTCCGCAAGGACGCCGAGATCGAACTGGAGATTCCAATGCCCAAGGGTCGGGAAGCGCCCAGAATCTTCCCCGGCTACAATCTTCTCTTCGCGGGCACCATGAACGAGGACGAGAGCACTCAGTCGCTTTCCGACAAGGTTGTAGACCGAGCCAACGTTTTGAGATTTGCCGCGCCGAAAAAACTCAAGACAGCCACGGTATCGGAGAAGCTGCCAACGCCCGAAGCACTCTCAGCGAAGCGTTGGAGCAGCTGGGTTCGCGATTCGAAGGCCGTTGAAGAGAAGCCGCTGGTCCAGTCCAGCCTAAACACCATGATTGAGCTGATGAGCGCCTTCAAGCGTCCTTTTGGGCACCGGCTTGGAAAAGCAATTGTGGCCTATGTGGCAAACTACCCCTTAAGCGATCGAGGCCAAGTTCTGCATGCGCCATTGGCAGACCAAGTCGAAATGAGGCTTCTCCCCAAGTTGCGTGGGCTCGAAGTGCACAGCTTTGATGAGCCGTTCAGCAAACTCCGCGATTTCGTGGCCAGAGACCTGGAGGATGAGGCGCTCGCTCAGGCGATCGAAGACTCACGCCAGGCCGCTCAGGATGGATCTGGGCAATTCGTTTGGAACGGGGTCATTCGCTGATGCTGCACCTACCCCGTCCATGGAGTAGCGAGCGTCTCGATGCCTTTGGGGCCACGGATTGCCTGATCAGCGAGGTGACCCCACCTGCCCGCTCCAAGACGGAGCACACGGTGTTGCTCAAGGGCATGATCCAAGGGCAGCCGATCGATCTGCTTCTGCATCCATACCCGCGCGCAGGTTCTGGGAAAAATCCAACTCGACAGGGCTTCCCCGTCCGGCCGCCGAAAACGATTGAAAGCGAGACAGAAGAGGATCTGCGAGCGCAGGCACTTTTGCGTCGAATGAACGAGGTGCTGGCTCGAGTCCAGGAGTTGGGCGAGGCATTGGACGAGCCTGCTCACGTTTGGCCACGTCTCAAGGCCGCGTGGGAAAGGGCGGAGCACGAGGATGACCCACGCATGGCCGAGATTATCCGGCAGGCGAGAGAGATCCTCCCGAAGCTCAAGGACCTTGAACCGCGGATCCGGAAGGTGCTGCGCCGCACCCGCGAGCTTGTGCCATTGGACAGAGTGCGGGAAATGGATCGTGCTTCGATGCGTTGGCTTGTCCGCCAGCCTGGCAGCACTATTGCAGAGCGGGCAGGTTCAAGCCAAAGGATCTTAGCGACGGTTCGCCGCGAAAACTTCGATACTGCTGAGAACCGAGTCTTGCACGCCTACACGGTTCTTGCCTCGGATGTGGCTAGGCAATGGATGAAGGAGCATCCGAAGGCAAAGGCCAGCCGACGCTACGAACAAGTGGACGAGCTATACCGCTTCTGCAGAACTTTTTCCCGCCTTTTGGCGGAGCTGGACGTGATGATCGCAGAGGCAGGAATTGCTCCGAACTATGTCCTGATGCAGGACTCCAACTACCGCGCGGTCTATCAAGCGTGGTTGAGACTGCTCAAGCACCAGCTGGTTATTGACGACCTGTGGGCATGGCAGGCAGAGACATGGACAGACTTCTGCGTTCTAGCCGTGATATTGGCACTTCACGACGTTGAGGATTGCGAGCTTGTAGCGCAGTCGCCAATCTTTTGGCGCTCGGAAGCAAGCCTCGGCCGATGGTTTGATCAGGATAATCCCATCGCAGTCTTCTGGCTGAAGCGGCTCAATCGTGTTGTTGAAGTTCATTCCCGCCCAAGTCAGGCCAGAGGGCTTCTGAGCTATGCGCGTTCACATGTGGCATTGAAGATTACAGACCCAAGCCGCGTTGATGTCCCCCGCACAGTGGCAGTTTGGACACCTCATACTCTTGACCGCATAGACGTGAAGGAGGCTGTCGTAGAAGCCAATGAGCGCCTGATGGCCATCCAGAAGGTCTCAACGTCAGAGACCTTGAGGCAGGGCCTTATCCTCACGCCAGCTAATGGTTTGCCTGAGGTGGTGGAGGCCAGCGATGTCCGGACAAATGTCCAGGGTATAGCTTTCGATCCGGCAGGTGCCGGCCTCAAGCTTGGTCTTGATGCGATACGAGCATTCGCCCGCGGCGACATCTACAAGTCGGGGCCCTAATGAAAAAGCTCTGTGGCTATGACCTAAATGGCTGGCGGGACTTCGCCAGTCGCAATTGGCAAATTGCGGCCGATGGTGAAGAAGCGGCAAACGATAACACCACCGAAGGTGGCGTATTCGGCTCAGTCATTGTGGTCGGAGATGGCAAAGCAAGCCGGCTTGTTGGGGGCGCACAAGCCGGGCTTGCTCCACATGGCCGAGGCGGCGGATGGGGAGCATTAGGAAGCGATGATCGCAGGATATCGGTCAGATCCTTGCTGAGCTCCCCTGATCCGAGCGTTCTGGCTCTTAGCCACGCGTTCGCAGGCATGTTCGTCGGAGCAGGCATCGGCGTTGCGAGCATCGACGATGTCACGGACAGCAGCGAAATCCTTCAGGAACGGCTTCTGAGCGCGCTCCGGCGGTCGAAGATATCTACACCGCTTCTGGTTTGGAGGCCGGTCCTTTCGGTTCTGTATGGACTATCGGCTGAGCTCATCCAAAAGCCCTGTCGCGTCGGCGTGATCAATCATGTCGATCGAGGGTTTACTGTTCAGGCGCTCATAGTCAGGAATCACAAAGGCCAAGGCAGCGGGGTGCTCGCACCTGAGCGCCGAAACTTCAGTCAGCTCATCGAATGCTCCCTTGGATATGAGCATCTGGCGCAAGCCGCACTTAGTAGCCTAGAGGCGTCAGCCTATAAGCACTGGAGCGCACCACTGCATGCCGCAAGTTCAGTCGGGCGATTGGCGCTTGGCATTGAAACCAAGCCAGAGTTGCTTCGCATGAACAACGGCGACTGGCAGGCCCTCGAGCCGCCAAACAAGCTTTCCCTAGAGTTCCCCGACTTGCCATCCGCAATACTGCATCTGCTCCGCAGCTGCGACTTGGTGCTCGTTGAGTCTCTGACTGACGGAGCCGCAAGGCAACATATACACGATCATTTTGCGAATGCGCTGGGGATGCCGCTAGTATCACTACCACCATCGGCCGTCGCCAAGGGCGCTTTGGTCGCAGCGACACGCATGAGCAAGCGGGAACCCGTCTATTTCGACTTCCTGCCGCAGATTTCGACAATTGTGCAAAGGCCTTCAGGCGCAGAAAGCTACGACCTCATAGACCCCGAGACAACGCTGCCAGCGGGTGAGATTTACCGAAGCCCCGCCCCTGCTCAGTTTGCGATACAAGCGGGGCAGGAGCGGTTCTCCATTTACCTTCGCAAGCAAAACGTCACCAAGCCCAGAAAGGCGACTGTCGATCTGGATCTAAGACTCTCTGGCACTGTGCCGGTTGAACTGAGTGTGGAGCAATCCCCGGCATCCGGACGCGCGAGGATTGCCGTATATGCGGAAAGTCTTTCAAGGCAGTTTCTGGTCGATTGGGACAGCGCGGAAGAACTCGATGAGGACTGGTCTGAACTACTTGCCAAACTGGAGAAGCCAGAACCGACAGTTCCAAGTCGTCTGATCATACCTTGCTCTAAAGCTCTGTGGGACAAGAGTGTCTTCGAAGTGGGTTTCGCGGAGCTCGTGAACGCGAACGCCAACGCTGCCGAGGTCGATTGGAAAGCATTGGCCGATAAAGCAGATGATCGATACGCACGATCTTACGCTGTTTCTAGCGATGGCCAGCTGCCATCCGGGATCGACGGCGAAACGCTAAGGAATCTAAGAAAGCTGATTGATCAAGCGATCACTCATCTGAATCTGCGCTTGTCCGGCAAGTTGGATGCCGGTAACGACTCTCTCCGGTTTCTGACTTGGCTGTTCAGGCTTTGTCCGAACGACGTTGCCATCATTCTACTCGATGCTTGGGACCAACAAGTGTCGGGTCATAAGCTCTTCAACCATCCAAGCCATTGGAAGCTAGCATACCAGGGCTTTGGGCGGATCGTTTCTGACAAGACGCTCGAGTTGCGAGCTATACACAAGATCCTCCAGAAGCCGATACAGAACTGGGTATGGCAGCGTGAAACTGCAGCCCTAGCCTTTATGCTCTCTCGATCCGAAACCGCTCCCCGGCAGCTCACAAGGCAGAATGTCGAACTGCTCGCCAGACGCGTGCTGTTAGAGTTCCGGGAAAATCTCGGCACCACCTACAACAAGTTTCACTACGCGCCGTTTCTCCTAGTCGGCCTTATCCGTTGGCGAATGGTCGACAGACATGCGTTGGTTATTGGCACTGATCCAGTTGCTGACACCCTCGCCAAAGCCACGAGAAGGACTCTGGCTGACCTTGCACATCAGAGCCGTGCCAGCGCTCAGGGCAAATATGGTGTGATCCTGGAGCAAATCTTGGAAGAGCTACATGGCCAGGGCTCGAACCCTGACCTGCTGCTCGATATCTATGCTGGCGAAGAGGGCTAAGCTTTCGCCTCGCCCCCTCAATCTCCAGCTCTTGCTGCGCGGACTATCGCCTAAATATTCTTAAGGTTTTCTAGCTCCGGGAAGGCATACCACTTCAGAAGCGGCGCCATACAAGCGGCAGCATTTTCATTTGTGCTGACCGGTGTCACCCCGACGAGGCGAACTGAGATCGTAGATCTGCCTGTGTAGGCACCGAGCCGGTTCTTGGCGTTCGCCTTTACGCAGACGAATTGCAGCTTCCCGCCAGGTGCATCCATCACAGCCGAGATTTCGGCGTCGCGAACAGAATAGGGATCGATCAGGTAATCCCTGGCGGCTTTAACAATGGCATGTCGGACTGCATTTGATGGCGCGCGCTGCGTCGCCAACACGTTGTCCATCTGCTCTTGAGTGACACAGCCGGAGAGCGCCACTGCGGCGGCGACAAGAAAAATCCGAATCTTCAAAAAACATCCCCCTTTGTTTGGATTCAGACCATCTACACCTCAGCCGGAAAAACTCAAGCTTAGGTTGCGCCCCGACGCACAGTCTACCATTCTAGAATGCCCCTCACGTTGGAAGCGAACGATGCGTAGTTTGATCTGATTCGTGCGATCAGTTAGATCTGCATCTCGTCTACTGCGCAACAAAGTTTAGATCGCCACAATGTTACAAAACTTCTTATAACCTATTGTAATTTAATAAACCTGAGCGACTTCAAATCTCTCTAGCAGCACCATTCCATCTCCTTGAAATCGTTGAAACCATGGTATTGCGCGTTCGCTCGGTGATACTCGGCTGATCTTGCCGTTCATGCTGCAAGGTCTCTGCATGCAGTAAGACCCTACGAAGGCGTGTTTGGCCTATAGGCGCATATCGCCATCGGGCAAGGTACACGCTGAATCAAAATCCATGCCGTCAGCGCCGACGTTATGCTGTGGCGATGCCAGAGGTCAGCCCGGAAACTCAGCGGCAGACCAAAGCTGCTTCCAGCCCATATAATATGATATAGATTGTCACCTTTATTGACGAAACAGACTTTCTGGCCGATGTTAGGCGGCGTCGGCTGCGGCCTTCAAAGCGCGCCAGGCCCGCGAATTTCCGGCGAAAACGACGTGTTGAAGATGGTTTATCTCTTTGTTTTCACCGAATAAACATGCAGAAGCGCTGCGCATTTTATTTGCAAGAATGGCCCTAGTGGCCCGAGACAGAACGAATGACCTATCTCCATTCCATGCAAGCAGAGACCGATGGCATCCGGGCTATTCTGCCCGCGAAATGGCGGTCTCTGGATGGCATTGTCGGCGTGCATTGGGAGGCCGAGGCCCAGGCGGGCGCCAATGGCTACTACCTGTCGCCCGATCCGCGGATCGTCTTCTTCTTCAACGATGTCTCGAGCCAGATCCGGGTCGCTGATCGGGAAAATCAGCTTGGGCGGAATGACCGGGGCATGGCGCGGGCAATTTATGTGCCCGCCGGCGTACCCATGTGGACGCGCTTTTCGGCACGGCACCGGTTCTCCCATCTCGATCTGCATCTGCATCAGGACCGATTGATGCGCTATCTGGCGCCATCGCTTGGGGCTTCGAAGGCGAGGTCCACGATCAAGCGACCGGTCGAGGTGCAGGATGTCGGCCCGGTGGCCGCCCTTTCCCGTCTCGTCGTCGACGAACTTTCTACGGACACGCGCCATCCACTCTTTGCCGAAAGCCTGGTGGGCAGCATCGCCACCGCCCTGCTCGACATTCCCAGGGACGATGAAGCAATACAGAGCGGACGGCTCACCCAGGCCCAGATGAACCGGCTGACGAGCCACCTGGCCACCCATGGGGACCAGCGGATTACGGTGGCGGAGATGGCGGAGGTGGTTGGCCTGTCGGAAAGCTGGTTCGCCACTGTCTTTCGAGAAACCACCGGCAAGACGCCGCTGCAATGGCAATTGTCACGCCGGATCGATGCGGCGCAGGACCTGCTCTGCAATGGTTCGCTGACCATCGCAGACATTGCTGCCCAGCTCGGTTTTTCCGATCAGGCCCATCTGACGAAGGTTTTCCGCCAGGTCGTCGGCGAGACACCCGCCGCCTGGCGCCGCAGCAGGGTGCAGAGTTAAAGACAAAAAAAGCCAAAGGCCCGGCCGGATGAACCCGCCGGGCCTTTTGTTGATTACCAGGTCTGGCGGATCGTTGCGTAGATCGCGCGGCCAGGGTTGTAGTAGTAGGCACCGCCATCATTGTTGGCGATATGCTTCTCGTCGAAGACATTGCTGACATTCAGCTGGAAGCTGGTGTTCTCCTTGATCGCGTAGGAGAATGATGCGTCGAAGACCACCGCGCCGTCAGACTTTCGTGTATTCGCATTGTCGAAGTAGTAGGAGCCGGTGAAGCGTGCACCAGCACCGAAAGTCATGTCGCCGCGCGCGCCCTCGCCTTCCAGCGTATACGTAGCCCAGAGCGAAGCCATGTGCTCTGGCACCTGGGCGAAGCGATTGCCATCGACGGAACTGGCGGACGTGCTGGCGTCTACGATCTTCGAGTCGATGTAGCTGTAACCTGCGATCAGCTCGATATTCGGGGTTACCTCAACCTTGGCTTCAAGGTCCAGGCCGCGATGGCGCACCTGGTCGACCGTGTTGGCCAGATAGATCGGAGCATCGTAAGTGGTGATGTTTTCCAGCGTCAGGTCATAGATCGAAGCTGTGAACATCGCGGGGAAGGCATCGGGGCGATATTTGATGCCCGCTTCGTACTGCGTTCCGTAAGTCGGCTCGTTGCCGGTGCTCGGCGGCGCGACCGATTCTGCGTAGCTGACATAAGCAGCCAATTCCTCGGTGATCTTGTAGCTCAAGCCGAGGCGTTTGCTCATTTCGCTGTAGTCACCGCTTGCAGCCGTGCCTGCCAGCAGGTCGGTATCGCTCAAATCCAGCCAGTCATTGCGCAGGCCCACGCTTGCAGTCAGGCGATCAGAAAAGATCAGATCCTGCTGCAGGTAAATTGCGTTGGTCGCCTGTTCCAGCTGCGAACTGCTATAGGGCGACAGGCTCCCTGGTCCGCCGGAATAGATCGGGTTGGTCCAATCGATCTGGGGCGCAGCAGTGTAGTATAGCGCGCCTTCGGATTGGAAATTGTTGTAATCGAGGCCGACGAGGGTACGGCTTTCGATCGTGTCGAACTGCGTTTCATACAGCAGATGCGCATCGATATTGAACTGTTCGCTCGAATTCTCGCTGCCGAAGAAACTGCGATCAATCAGGGTGTCAGCCGGATCGCTGGCACCGAGAGAATCCCAGATGTAGGCATAGCCGAAGCCCGAACTCGCCTTGTTGTAGCGAGCGGTGGAATTGAAGCTCAGGCCGTTGCCGAAATCGTGGTCGAGCATGAAGGTGTAGGTGTTGCGGTTCGTCGTATTGTAATTGTAGCCTGGCTCACCAAAGAACACGTCACGGTCGAAATCCGTATAAAGGGGATGACCGCCGCCGCTCGGTGTGCCGTCGCGATCGAGATGATCGAAGACGAAGGTCAGGCTGGTCATATCCGTCGGACGCCAGGTCAGGCCGCCCTGGATGAAATTCTCATCGTTCTCCGAAAAATCATACTCACCATCAGCGCGCTGGAATTTGCCAGTCAGGCGGTAGGACAGCGTATCGTCTTCGGTCAGATTGTCGCCGAAATCAAAGCCCGCTTCCTTGTGGGCGAAGGAGCCAGTCGTGCCGTAGACTTCACCGAATCGCTCGCTGCGCGGCGTCTTGGTGACATAGTTGATCGCACCACCCGGATCAGACACACCAAAGCCGGTGGAGTTCGCGCCCTTCAGAACTTCGAGACGTTCGAAGGCATAGGGTTCTTCTTTGACACCGCTCCAGGTCCGGCCAACCACGAGGCCGTCCCGGTAGGTGAAAGGCGTGAAGCCACGGATCTTAATATAGTCGTAGCGGTCGTCGGAACCGTAGTAGTCCGTGGTCACGCCAGCGGTATACTGCACCACTTTCTCGATTGAGTCCGCCCCGCGCTGCTCGACTTCCTTCGACGTGATGACCGACACGGTCGCGGGGGTCGTCAGGATCTCGCCGGGCATCTTGCCGACGGCCGTGCTTTCCGTCGCTACCACCGTCTTTGAATCCGCCTCGCCCTTACCGGCGCCCTCGACGGTGATCGTTTCCAGAACGGTGGTGCCGGCTTCGGCATCGGCGTCCTGCGCCTTCAGCACCTGCGGCGCGAAGGCGATCAGGGCGGTGCAGCCGAGAAGAACGGCTGTGCGGTAGCGGATGGAGACCCTTGCGGCGTTTCCGGCGGAATTCAATCTGACCATATCTGTTTCCAGTGCTGTGACGTCCCGATGTCCCGCTGCGGCAGATCTTGGGTTCCACCGATGCAGGTCTCGTCCATGTCGCTCGGCCAATCTCGCCCCACACCGTGATCCGGATCCCCTCCGTTCGCGGTCGATGGCGCGCCGTTCAACATTTCCTTCACGGCTCTTTAACTGGATAAAATCTATCCAGTATTGTAGAATTCCGTGTTTTGTAGAATCCCCCGGAAAATCAAGGATGGCATGGGCGGCGTGGCCGCAAGATGCTTGACCTTCCTGCATGAAGCTGAGAGGGACAGTCAACTTAAAACATGGATGAGCCCTGCCCTATGCGACTGCGTTTTCGTGATCTGACACTCGCGCCGGCCCTCCTGATCGGGATCCTTTACGGATCGACCGTCATGGCGGAGGAGGTGACCGCCTATCCGGCAAAGATCACCCATGCGCTTGGCACGGCGGAAATCGCAGCCAAGCCCGTGCGCGTGGCGACCGTTGCCTGGGCAAATCATGAAGTCCCGCTGGCGCTCGGCATTGTCCCGGTTGGCATGGCAGCGGCGAATTTCGGCGATGATGACGGCGACGGGCTCTTGCCCTGGGTCTCGGAGCGGCTGAAGGCGCTGGGCGGCCCGCCGCCGCAACTGTTCGATGAGGGCGACGGCATCGATTTCGAGACGGTTGCCGAGACCCGGCCGGATGTCATTCTCGCTGCCTATTCCGGCTTGAGCCAGGCGGATTATGACACGCTCAGCCAGATCGCGCCGGTGGTTGCCTATCCGCAGGCGCCCTGGTCGACGGACTGGCGCGAGACGATCCGGCTTGACAGCGCCGGTATCGGCATGGCCCGCGAAGGCGATGCACTGATTGCCGACATCGAAAAGAAGATTGCCGCAGAGGTCGCCAAATATCCGGAACTGAAGGGCAAGACGGCCATGTTCGTCACCCATCTCGATGCGACCGATCTTAGCATGGTGAATTTCTACACCACGCAGGATACACGCGTGCGCTTCTTCAAGGATCTGGGCCTCGCCATGCCGAAAAGCGTGATCGAGGCTTCAAAGGCTGGCAGCTTCGCCGGATCGATCAGCGCCGAGCGGATCGATGATTTCAACGATGTCGACATTCTCGTGACCTATGGCGATCGCAGCCTGATTGCCGCGATGAAGGCCAATCCGCTGCTCGCCCATATGCCCGCCGTCGAACACGACGCAATCGTCACGCTTGGCCGCGATCCCATCGGGACCGCAGCCAATCCGACGCCGCTGTCGATTACGTGGGTGCTGGCAGATTATGTCGCCATGCTCGCTGAGGCTGCCAGAAAGACCTGATGAACACGACACGCCTGTTCGCCAACCGGCCGCGCGTGTCGCTGGCCTCCCAGACCGGCAGCCGGGTGTCCTGGCTGGCGGTTCTGCTGCTTGTGGCGATCCTGGTCTCGGCTCTTTCCCTGTCCATCGGCACCCGCGACGTGCCGTTGCCGGAGGTCGTCTCGGCGCTTTCGGGGCATAGCGGCACGATTGGTGAAGCGGCGGTCGCCACTCGTATTCCCCGCACACTGCTGACCATGCTTGCGGGTGCGGCGCTCGGCCTTGCCGGCGCCGTCATGCAGGGGGTCACCCGCAATCCGCTCGCCGATCCCGGCATTCTCGGCGTCAATAGCGGCGCCTCGCTTGCCGTCGTCGTGGCCGTTGCCTGGTTCGGTATAACGTCGGTGCATGCTTACATATGGACAGCCATTTTCGGCGCCGGCATCACGGCCGTCTTCGTGTATCTTGTCGGCTCCCTTGGCAGGGGTGGCGCAACACCGCTGAAGCTCGCACTTGCCGGTGCGGCAACTTCCATCGCCTTTTCCTCGCTGGTCATTGCCGTTGTCTTGCCACGGGCGGATATCGCGGGCGGCATCCGCTCCTGGCATGTCGGCGGCGTCGGCGGGGCGACCTTCGAGCGCATCGAGCCGGTCTTGCCCTTCCTCGTCGCCGGCTTCCTGATCTGCCTTTTGTCCGCACGCCGGCTGAATTCGCTGGCGCTGGGCGATGAGCTGGCCGCAGGCCTTGGTGAACGTGTTGCCTTTGCCCGTGCCACAGCCTCCTTCGGGGCGATCCTGCTGTGTGGTGCGACCACGGCCATCTGCGGTCCAATTGGCTTTGTCGGCCTCGTTGTGCCGCATGCCTGCCGGCTTCTCGTCGGCGTCGATCATCGCTGGCTCCTGCCCTTTTCCGCCGTCAGCGGCGCCATTCTGCTAACCGGCGCCGACATTGTCGGGCGGCTTGCAGCCCGGCCGTCGGAACTGGAGGTCGGCATCGTCACAGCCCTGATCGGCGGGCCCTTCTTCATCTGGATCGTCCGGCGGCAGAAGGTGCGCGCATTGTGAACACGCCGCTGAACCTGCCCATCGCGTTCGACCAGCCCAATGTCCAGGCGGCACCTGGCCTATCCTCCGTCCGGCGTCTAGCAGCCGACCGGATGCGGCAGTCCCGTCAGCGAAAGCTGACGCTTGTGGTCATGGGCTTGATCCTTGCCGCCGGTTTTCTGCTGACGCTGATGATGGGGAAAACCCTGACGCCACCGGGCGATATAATCCGGGTTCTTCTCGGAGAGACCGTGCCCGGCGCGAGCTTCACGGTTGGACAGCTGCGCCTGCCGCGCGCGGTGCTCGCCATCCTTGCCGGCATGAGTTTCGGTCTTGGCGGCGTCGCCTTCCAGACCATGCTGCGCAATCCGCTGGCGAGCCCCGACATTATCGGCATCAGCTCCGGCGCCAGTGCGGCGGCCGTCTTTGCCATTGTCGTTCTGTCGTGGAGCGGACCTGCGGTCTCTGTCTTCGCCATTGTCGCCGGGCTCGGCGTCGCCATCCTGGTCTATGGCCTCTCTGCCCGCAATGGCGTCGCCGGGCCGCGGCTGATCCTGGTCGGCATCGGGGTCTCGGCCATGCTGGAAAGCATGATCGCCTATGTGCTGGCCCGCGCACCCGCCTTCACCCTGCAAGAGGCCATGCGCTGGCTGACCGGCAGCCTGAACGGCGCGCAGCTCGCTCAGGCGCTGCCGCTTTTCGTCGCGCTCATCTTGTTCGGCGGTCTGCTCCTCGCCCGAAGCCGCGATCTGGAAGCCCTTCGCCTTGGCGAGGAAACAGCCGCTGCCCTCGGCGTCAACGTCTCCCTCACCCGTATTCTCGTTATCGTTTCAGCGGTCGGGCTGATCGCCACCGCCACCGCCGTCACAGGCCCGATTGCCTTCGTCGCCTTCCTCGCCGGGCCCATTGCCGCAGGCACGATCGGACAGCGCAGATCGCTTCTGCTGCCGGCCGCCTTTGTCGGTGCGGGCCTCGTGCTGACAGGCGATTTCGTCGGCCAGTTCCTCCTGCCCGGCCGCTATCCGGTCGGGGTCGTCACCGGTGCGCTCGGCGCGCCCTATCTCATCGCCCTGATCATCAGGGTCAATCGCCTCGGAGGTGCCGCGTGACCGATCCCCGCCTCGAGGCGCGCCAACTGTCTGCCGGCTATGGCGAAACGCTGATCATCGATGGGCTCGACCTTGCCTTGCCACCGGGCAAGATCACGGCCATCGTCGGGGCCAATGCCTGCGGCAAGTCCACGCTGCTGAAAGCCATGTCGCGGCTGATCGCGCCGCGCCGCGGCCAGGTCCTTCTCGATGGCCAATCCATCCATCAGGTCCCGACACGGGATCTGGCCCGTCGGCTTGGGCTCTTGCCACAGTCGCCGATCGCGCCGGAAGGCATCACGGTTGCCGATCTCGTCAGCCGGGGACGCCATCCGCATCACGGGCTCTTCGCCCGCTGGACGCTCCGCGACGACGAGGCGATCGCAGCTGCCCTCGACGCCACCCAGATCACCGATCTCTCCGATCGGCCGGTGGACGAACTGTCCGGCGGACAGCGCCAACGGGTGTGGATCGCCATGGCGCTGGCGCAGGAAACCGAAATTCTTTTGCTCGACGAACCAACGACCTTTCTGGACATCAGTCATCAGGTCGAGGTGCTCGATCTCCTGACCGACCTCAACCGCCGGCGCGGCACCACCATCGCCATGGTGCTGCACGATCTCAATCTTGCAGCCCGTTACGGCGACCATCTCGTTGCCATGCTGGATGGGCGCCCGTTTGTCACCGGCACGCCGGACGCGGTTCTGACGGAAGAGACTGTCCGCCGGGTGTTCAATCTCGAAAGCCGCATTGTCACCGACCCCACCTCCGGCCGCCCGATCATGCTGCCGATCGGCCGCCATCACATGACAAAAGTCCCTGCCCCGACCCTGGAGTTGCAACCATGACCGCGCACCATGATTTCGTGCTTTCCGGCATTGCCCGCCCTGCCCATGTCGCGGCGATGCTGGAAGAGATCTGCGAACATTTCGTCGAACACTCCGATGTAAAACGCGACGGCGGGACGGCGACGCTGCACAGTGATGACTGGACGATCGAGATCGTCTGCGACAGCGACACGTTGAAGATCGGCATTGGCTGCGACACCGCCGAGGCGCTTGAGGCGACCCGCACGATGTTTGCCGAGCATCTCTACTATTTTGCCGGAGAAGAGTCGTTTTCGCTCGATTGGGCGACGCCTGCACCGAAGATTACGCCTGCCAATCTGCAAGAGGCGACGGTGGTCTCGACCGAGGTTGTTACGCCCCGGATGCGCCGCGTGACCTTTGCCTGCACCGATATCACACCCTTCCTCGACAGTCACATGCATGTCCGTCTTCTCGTGCCGCCGAAGGGGCGCACGGCACGCTGGCCGGAGTTGAAGGCGGATGGCCGGATCGGCTGGCCCGAGGGAGAGGACGAGCTGATCGTGCGGATCTATACGATCCGCTCCGTCGACGTCGAAAAGGGCCATGTCTCGATGGACTTCCTCCAGCATCCGGTAGACGGCGTCGCCACCCCCGGCGCAGACTTTGCCCGTGATGCACAACCCGGCGACCGTGTGGCGATCATGGGTCCCGGCGGCGGCGGCCTACCGGAGGCGGACACGATCTTCTTTGCCGGTGACGAGAGCGCGCTTCCGGCGATTGCTCGCATGACGGCCGAAGCGCCGGCGGGAACGAAGATGCAGGCGATCATCGAAGTCGAGGACGAAGGCGAGGAACAGCCATTGCCTACGGCGGGTACGCTTTCCGTCCGCTGGCTGCATCGCTCGAGCTATCCAACAGGCGCGACGGGGGTGCTTGCCACCGAGGCGCGAGCCGTGGTGGATGAGCTCGATGCCGAAACCTTTGTCTGGTTTGCCTGCGAGAAGGACGATGTGCGCGCGTTCAAGGCCTATCTCGCATCGCGCGGACGCAATCGCCGTCGGCAATATCTGGCCTGGTACTGGGAGCGCACGCAGCACGACGCCGCCTGAACCGGGCTCACCGCTTCGGCCATAGCGCTCAGGCGGCTGCGGCTCCGCAGTCCACTCCGATTCGCCTTGCCGCCTGGCGAACGATCTCCGCCACTTCGGTCAGCTGGCGGGCAATCGGGCTCGTCTTGCGCCAGATCATGCCGATGGTGCGCGACGGCTGCGGGTCTTCAAAACGGCCAATCGAGACTTCAGCTGACCGCGTTTCCACGGCCAAGGCAATTTCCGGGATCAGCGTCACGCCGATGCCCGCGCCGACCATCTGGACCAGCGTGGACAAAGAACTGCCATCAAGGATCTCGCGAGGCCGGGCCGAGCCCAGTTCGCAGAAGGACAGGGCCTGCTCCCGGAAGCAGTGCCCCTCTTCAAGCAGCAGCAGCCGCATTTCCTTCAACGTGTCCCGATTGGGTACCGGCTTGCCCTCATCTTCAGGCGGTCGCACCAGAACGAAGTTCTCGCGAAACAGCGGGGTCTCTGTCATGCCGGGCTCGGAAACGGGCAGAGCGACGATTGCCGTATCCAGCCGCCCCTCTGAAAGCTCCTGCAAAAGCTTGGGTGTCACCGTCTCGCGGATATGGATGTCGAGACCAGCATTGCTGCGGGTGAGATCGGAGATCATCGCCGGCAGAAGATAAGGTGCAACAGTCGGGATCACGCCAATCCGCAGCCTGCCTTGCAACTGCCTCTGGTGAGCACGGGCGAGATCGCCGAGCTCATCGACCGAACGCAGGACATCGCGGACCCGGGACAGAAACTCCTCTCCAAAGGCCGAAAGCCGAACCTGCCGCGCCGCCCGTTCGAAAAGCTCGGTTCCAAGCGCCAGTTCAAGCTCGCGGATCTGTACGGACAGCGCCGGTTGGGAAATGGAACAGTCTTCCGCAGCACGGCCGAAATGGCCATGACGGGCCAGGGCTTCGAAATAGCGCAGCTGTCTCAGGGTAAAATTGATCATAACCTTTTCCTATGGAACTGATCAGTATTTCCAAATTACATTAATCGCAAGAACTTGCTAGAACCATTCCAGATGATGTCGGAGCAGGTCCTCACCGGCCCTGCCAAGGCTTGTCTGCACAAGCGAAAATGCCGGCACCCACAGAGCGGAACAGGGTTTTCGACCCTTCACCGATACCTTCATCTGGTCGTGACGCAGGCATGGTCGAATGCGCAGACGCGGTCCGAGATCACGCAAGCGGATTCTTCAAGGAGGCACTTATGGATACCCTGAGCAATAAAGGCGCCGGCAAATGTCCGGTCATGCACGGTTCGAACACCGAAACCGGATCAACCGTCATGGCCTGGTGGCCGAACGCGCTGAACCTCGACATCCTTCACCAGCACGACACGAAGACCAATCCGCTGGGCAAGGACTTCGACTACCGTGAAGCCGTCAAGCAGCTCGACGTGGCGGCCCTCAAAGCCGACATGAAGGCCCTGCTGAAGGACAGCCAGGATTGGTGGCCGGCCGACTGGGGTCACTACGGCGGTCTGATGATCCGTCTCGCCTGGCACTCCGCCGGCTCCTACCGTCTGGCCGATGGACGCGGCGGCGGCGGCGCTGGCAATATCCGCTTCGCACCGCTCAATTCCTGGCCTGACAATGCCAGCCTCGACAAGGCCCGCCGCCTGCTCTGGCCGCTGAAGAAGAAATACGGCAACAAGATCTCCTGGGCCGACCTTATCCTCTTTGCCGGCACGGTCGCCTATGAAGACATGGGTCTCAAGACCTTCGGCTTCTCGTTTGGTCGTACCGACATCTGGGGTCCGGAAAAGGACGTCTATTGGGGTGCCGAGAAGGAATGGCTCGCCCCTTCCGACAACCGTTATGATGACGTTTCCAAGCCGGACACGATGGAAAACCCGCTGGCCGCCGTGCAGATGGGTCTCATCTACGTCAACCCGGAAGGCGTGAACGGCAAGCCTGACCCGATGGCGACTGCTGCCCAGGTTCGCGAAACCTTTGCCCGTATGGCCATGAACGACGAAGAGACCGCAGCGCTGACCGCCGGTGGCCACACCGTCGGCAAGGCACACGGCAATGGCAGCGCCCAGGCACTGGGCGTCGAGCCGGAAGCCGGTGATCTGGAAAACCAGGGCTTTGGCTGGATGAACCCGAACCAGAACGGTAAGGCAAGCCTTGCGGTAACCTCGGGCATCGAAGGCGCTTGGACAGCCAACCCGACCGTCTTTGACATGGGCTATTTCGAGCTTCTGTTCGGCTATGACTGGGAGCTGACGCGCAGCCCGGCCGGCGCACAACAGTGGCAGCCAGTTGGCATCAAGGAAGAACACATGCCGGTGGACGCGACCGATCCGTCGATCCGTCGCATGCCGATGATGACCGATGCAGACATGGCAATGAAGGTGGATCCTGCCTACCGCGCCATCTGCGAGAAGTTCATGGCGGATCCGGCCTATTTCCAGGACACATTTGCCCGCGCCTGGTTCAAGCTGACCCATCGTGATCTTGGCCCCAAGGTTCGCTACATCGGCCCCGAGGCCCCGACCGAAGACCTGATCTGGCAGGATCCGATCCCGGCCGGCGCTAAGAATTACGATGTCGGTGCCGTCAAGGCGAAGATCGCGGCCTCTGGTCTCACGATCTCCGAACTCGTCTCGACCGCCTGGGACAGCGCCCGCACTTATCGCCAGTCCGACATGCGCGGCGGTGCCAACGGCGCCCGTATCCGTCTTGCTCCGCAGCGTGAGTGGGAAGGCAATGAGCCGGCCCGTCTCGGCAAGGTTCTCTCGGTGCTCGAACTGATCGCCGAAGAATTCGGCGCCAGCGTCGCCGATGTCATCGTGCTCGGCGGCAATGTCGGCATCGAGCTGGCCGCGAAGGCTGCCGGTCACGACATCATCGTGCCGTTCGCGGCCGGTCGTGGCGACGCCACTGCCGAGCAGACGGATGCCGCAAGCTTTGCAGCTCTCGAGCCGCTGGCCGATGGTTTCCGCAACTGGGCGAAGAAGGACTATGTCGTCAGCCCCGAGGAAATGCTGCTCGATCGCGCACAGCTGATGGGCCTCACCGGTCCGGAAATGACCGTTCTGCTCGGTGGCCTGCGCGTACTCGGCACCAATCACGGCGGCACCAAGCATGGCGTGTTCACCACCCGCGAAGGCCAGCTGACGAATGACTTCTTCGTCAACCTGACCGACATGGGCTTCACCTGGAAGCCGACGGGCAAGAACTCCTACGACATCTGCGACCGCAAGACCGGTGAGAAGAAGTTCACCGCGACCCGCGCCGATCTCGTCTTCGGGTCGAACTCGGTGCTGCGTGCCTATGCGGAAGTCTACGCCCAGGATGACAACCAGGAGAAGTTCGTGAAGGACTTCGTGGCTGCCTGGGTAAAGGTGATGAACGCGGATCGCTTCGACCTCGCTTGAGGCGCTGAGCGACACTGACGCCTGATACAAGGCAGACTTACGAGGGCCAGTCGGTTTGCGGCTGGCCCTTTTCCTTGCGCAGGGCCGCCAGGGCTTAGTCTGAAAGATCTTGCTTACATAAAGGCCTGCCCAGCAGGCACACTGCGGGAACTGGCGCCCCGGCGCCTGGTTACATCCACGGGTTGACGGCGAGTATCAGTCAGAGGAAGATCGATCCGTCCACCGAGCAACGGCGAGGTCAAAATGGCCGCAGGAGGGTAGAGGCAGCCCTGACACCGTCACGTCATGTTGCGATGCACAATATATAATAGTACTTTTGCGCTTTACAGCCTGAAAACTTGCGATTACACCTTGTCCTCGACACCAGGGAGGTGGTGTCGCAATTCTTTTGGGAGGACACTTCATGACATTTCTTCGCAAGCTTGCGCTCGGCGCAAGCGTGATCGCGCTCGGCTGCTCTTCGGCCGTTGCTGCAGACATGACCGTCGGCTTTTCGCAGATCGGTTCGGAATCCGGCTGGCGTGCAGCCGAGACCTCGGTGACCAAAATGGAAGCCGAAAAACGCGGTATCGACCTCAAGTTCGCCGATGCCCAGCAGAAGCAGGAAAACCAGATCAAAGCCATCAGAGGCTTCATTGCCCAGGGCGTTGACGCCATTCTCGTTGCCCCGGTTGTGGCAACTGGCTGGGAAGAAGTGCTGACGGAAGCCAAGGAAGCTGAAATCCCGGTCGTCCTGCTCGACCGCGGCGTTGATGCACCCCAGGATCTCTACCTGACCTCGGTTGCATCCGACCAGGTCAAGGAAGGTCGCGTGGCCGGTGAATGGCTGGTCAAGACCGTCGGCGACAAGCCGTGCAAGGTGGTCGAGCTTCAGGGCACCGTCGGCTCCACCCCGGCCATCAACCGCAAGAAGGGCTTCGAAGAAGCCATTGCCGGCAAGTCGAACATTACGCTTGCCCGCAGCCAGACCGGCGACTTCACCCGCTCAAAAGGCAAGGAAGTCATGGAAGGCTTCCTGAAGGCGGAAAATGGCGGCAAGGACATCTGCGCGATGTATGCCCACAATGACGACATGGCCGTCGGCGCGATCCAGGCCATCAAGGATGCAGGCCTGAAGCCTGGCACCGATATCCTGGTCGTCTCGATCGACGCCGTTCCGGATATCTTCGCCGCCATGGTCGCCGGTGAAGCCAATGCCACCGTCGAGCTGACGCCGAACATGGCAGGCCCGGCTTTCGATGCCCTCGACGCCTTCGTAAAGGACGGCAAGGCACCGGAGAAGTTCATCATCACCGAGTCCAAGCTCTACACGCCTGCCGACGATCCGCAGGGCGAGTACGACCGCCGCAAGGGCCTCGGCTATTGATCTGACTCCCTGGTGCGGTCCCGCCACCTCCTGACCGGTGGCGGGACCGTCCTTACTTTCGCTCAGCCGCATCTGCGGCTAGGCTCCGGGGAGATCGAGGGGACGTGACCACATGAACAGAATGGACGGCGCGGTGCTCGAAGCCGAGGGCATCACCAAGCGTTTCGCCAACCAGACGGCACTCGATGCCGTGAATTTTTCCCTGCGACGTGGCGAAGTGCATGCCCTGCTTGGAGAAAACGGCGCCGGCAAATCGACCCTCATCAAGATCCTGACGGGCGCCTATATTCCCGACGGCGGCGTGATCCGTCTGGACGGCGCACCCGTCTCCTTCACCACGCCGATGCAGGCACAGTCGCTCGGCATCGGCACCGTCTACCAGGAGGTGAACCTCCTGCCGAACATGACGGTGATGGAAAACCTCTTCATCGGCCGCCAGCCAACCCGCTTCGGCCTGATCGACCGCAACACGATGGCACGCGCCGCGCGCGACATTCTCGCGCGCTACGGTCTCGATATCGACGTGCGCGCCGAGCTCTCCACCTTCTCCGTTGCGATCCAGCAGATCGTCGCCATCGCACGTGCCGTTGAACTGTCCGGCAAGGTGCTGATCCTTGATGAACCGACCGCCAGCCTCGACCGCTATGAGGTGGAGAAACTCTTCGAAATCATCCGCAACCTGCGTGCCGATGGTCTCGCGATCGTCTTCATCACCCACTTCCTCGACCAGGTGTTCGAGCTCTCCGACCGTGTGACCGTGCTGCGCAATGGTAAGCTGATCGGCACAGAGCCGATCGCCAATCTCGACCGCACCCAGCTCGTGCGCATGATGCTCGGCAAGGATCTGGTCTTCCCGCATCACGACGTTGCCGGCGAAGAGGCGGAGGTTGGCGAGACGCTGATGTCCTTCCGCGACTTCGGCCTTGCGGGCAAGGTCCGCCCCTTTACGCTCGACATTCACAAGGGCGAAGTGATCGGCGTTGCCGGCCTGCTTGGCTCGGGCCGCACCGAGATGGCGCGGCTGATGTTTGGCGTCGATCAGGCCGATAGCGGCACACTCTCCATCGACGACAAGACAGCCTATGTCGGATCGCCGCGCGATGCGGTCGAACTCGGCTTCGGTTTCTGCCCTGAAGACCGCAAGATCGATGGCATCTTCGGTGATCTCTCGGTGCGCGAAAACATCGTCATTGCGATGCAGGCGCGGCTCGGCTGGTTCCGGGCATTGAACCGGGACGAACAGCTTGAGATCGCCGGCAATTTCATCGAGGCCCTCGATATTCGCACAGCCTCTGCCGAACTGCCGGTCAAGCTCCTCTCCGGCGGCAACCAGCAGAAGGTGATCCTCGCCCGCTGGCTGGCCACCGATCCGCGCTTCCTCATTCTGGATGAGCCGACCCGCGGCATCGATGTCGGCGCCCATGCCGAGATCGTGCGGATGATCACGCGGCTTCGCGAAGACGGGTTGGCGCTGGTCGTCATCTCCTCCGAACTCGACGAGATCGTCTCCTATTCCTCCCGCGTCATCGTGATGCGCGACCGGGCCATGGTCGCGGAACTGCATGGCGCCGATATCACCCCTTCGGTCATCGTCCGCACCATCGCGGAACTGCCGATTGGAGAGCCGGCATGAAAACCAATCCCTTTCTGCGCCTGATGAAACCGCAGCTTTTTGCGCTGATCGGCATCCTGATCTTCAACTGGCTGGTCTTTCCCGGCTTCTTCGATGTGACCTGGCAGGACGGTCGGCTGTTCGGTAGCCTGATCGACGTCATCAATCGCGGTGCGCCGGTGGCGATCCTTGCCATCGGCATGACGGCGATCATCGCCACCAAGGGCGTTGACCTCTCCGTTGGCGCCGTCATGGCGGTGGCCGGTGCGGTTGCTGCCACCTGCGCCGTCTCCGGCCAGCCGCTGATCGTCACGCTCTTTGCGGCCCTTGCCGTCGGCGTTGCCTGCGGGTTGTGGAATGGCGCGCTCGTCGCCTTTCTCGGCATCCAGCCCTTCGTTGCAACGCTTGTGCTGATGGTCGCCGGGCGCGGACTGGCCCAGCTGATCACAGAAGGATCCATCGTCACCTTCTCCGATCGCGCCCTGATCTTCGTCGGCACCGGCTCGCTCTTTGGCCTGCCCATGCCGGCCGTGATCGCCTTCGTCCTGATGATCGCCGCGCATCTCTTGATGCGGCGAACGGCCCTTGGTCTCTTTGTCGAAGCGATTGGCACCAATCTTTCGGCGGCCAACTATACCGGCCTGCGCAGCCGCACCGTTATCCTTGCCATCTATGGCTTCGGCGGCCTTTGCGCCGGGATTGCCGGTGTCATCGTGGCGGCCGACATCCGGGGTGCCGACGCCAACAATGCGGGCCTTTGGCTGGAACTCGACGCGATCCTTGCCGTCGTGATCGGCGGGACCTCGCTGATGGGCGGGCGCTTCTCGATCCCGATGTCGGTGCTGGGCGCCGTGATCATCCAGGCGATGAACACCGGCATTCTCGTCTCGGGCTTCCCGCCGGAATTCAACCTGATCGTCAAGGCCGGCGTGATCATCCTCATCCTGGTGCTGCAATCCGACCGCATCGGCGAGATCTTCTCGCGCCGCATGGGTCAATCTAGGCTTACGGAAAAGACCCGATGAACCCGCGTTATCGCCCTCTCGTTGCCACCACCGTCATCTTCATCGTCGCCTATGCCATCTGCATCTTCCAGTATCCGGCGATGTGGTCGACGCGGGTGTTCGGCAACTTCCTTACAGACAACGCCTTTCTCGGCATTGCCGCCGTCGGCGCCACCTTCGTCATCATTTCAGGCGGCATTGACCTCTCCGTTGGCGCGGTGATCGGTCTCACCGGCGTGGTTACCGCCGTGCTGATCACCTGGTTCGGTCTGCACCCGCTCGCCGTCTTTGCCATCGTACTCGCCTTCTCCGCCGCCTTTGGTGCCGGCATGGGGGCTGCGATCCACTTCCTGCGCGTGCCGCCCTTCATCGTGACGCTGGCCGGCATGTTCCTGGCACGTGGTCTCGCCTCGGTGCTGACGCAGGACTCGATCCCGATCAATCACGAGTTCTACAAGTTCGTCTCGACGCTTTACTACAAGCTGCCCGGCGGCGGACGGCTCTCGGCCATTGGCCTCCTGATGCTGACCGTCTTCCTCGTCTGCGGCTTCATCGCCCACAAGACCCGCTTCGGCTCCTATGTCTATGCCATCGGCGGCAACCCGACCTCGGCAGCCCTGATGGGCGTGCCCGTGGCGCGCACGACGATCGGCATCTATGCGCTCGGCTCCTTCCTCGGCGGCCTCTCCGGCATCGTCTATTCGCTCTATACCTCGGCCGGCTATCCTCTTGCGGCCGTTGGCATCGAACTTGACTCGATTGCAGCCGTGGTGATAGGCGGAACCCTGCTAACCGGGGGGTATGGCTTCATCTTCGGCACGCTGATCGGCGTGATGTTGCAGGGCCTCGTCCAGACCTATATCGTCTTCGACGGCACGCTCTCCAGCTGGTGGACCAAGATCGCCATCGGGTTTCTGCTGTTCATGTTCATCCTCCTGCAAAAGCTCGTCTTTAATGCCCAGGCTGGGCGGAAACGTCTGAAGAAGGGCACCGCATGAGTGAACCAGGGAGCCTGCTTCGCTCCCTTTCCGGACGCGTCGCGGCACGGAACTTTCATTCCCATGTGATCAATGAAATCGGCGTCGGGGTCATCTCGGGCCGGTTTCCGATCGGCACGACCCTGCCCAATGATGCAGCCCTGATCGACGAATTCGGCGTCTCCCGCACCGTGTTGCGCGAGGCGCTGAAGACGCTTGAAGCCAAGGGCCTGCTCGAGGCGCGGCCAAAGGTCGGCACAAAGGTCGCCAAGAAGAGCCGCTGGAATCTCTTCGATCCGCAGGTGCTTGCCTGGCATCTGTCAGCCCCGCCGGACGAAGAGTTCCTGCGCGGGCTTGCCGAAACCCGCCAGGCGCTGGAGCCGATTGCTGCGGGCCATGCCGCCGAGCGGCGCACCGCCGACAATCTGCGTCTGATGCATTACTGGGTGCGGCAGATGGAAATGTCGCTCGATCAACCGCTGAACTTCTGTCTCGCGGATTTCGAACTGCACCGCATCGTCGCCGATGCCTCGCACAATCCTTTCATGCGCGCGCTTTACGGCGTGATCGAGCTATCACACGCCTTTGCCTATCAGCGCGCGGTCGCCGAGCCCCGCGAAGGCGAGCTCCTCCCCTTCGTTCGGCTGCACCGCGATCTCGTTGACGCCATCGAACGCGGCAAGGCGCCGGATGCCCATGCAGCCATGCTAGGGCTGATCGACTTCGAAGCCGATTTCGCTGCCGCCGGCTGAGGGGCGAGACACCCCGCCCCAGCTACTGTCAGGAGGTTCGGCGCTCCGACACAGCGAAGTCGCCGGCGGGAGAAAAGTCGAGCGGGAAGGACACGGCCTCACCCGTTTCCGCGGATTTTTGCGCAGCCAGACCCATGGCGACGGCCCACCAGCCATCGTCAAGCGCGACCTCTACCGGCTGCTCACCCTGTGCCGCCTTCTGGAACCGCTGGTGCTGGTAGAAGGTCGAGCCATTGTGATCACCGGCTTCGAGCAATTGCGGATCAACAGGGATCTCCACCATTCGCGGCCCCTTCGGATCACGCGGCGAGACGATCACCTGGGCAATCGGCGGTTCACCGAGATGCTCGGGCCAGAAGCGGCCCGGCCCCGGCACGTGGCATTCAATCTTGCCCTTCGGACCAATGGCAGAAATCTCCTCCTGATAGCGCGCACCTTCGGCAAACATGCAAAGTTCGAGCATGGCGCGAGCGCCTGAGGCGAAATCGACGATCACATAGGCATTGTCCCAGATGTCGGATTTCTGGCCGCCATAGACCTCGTCGAGATGGTTCACCGACTGGCCACCCGAGGCCATGATGCGGACCGGATCGGATTTGAGAATATGCCGCATGAGATCGAAGAAGTGGCAGCATTTCTCCACCAGCGTGCCGCCGGTATTGCGGTTGAAGCGGTTCCAATCGCCAACCTTTTCCAGGAAGGGAAAGCGGTGCTCGCGGATGGTCAGCATGCGGATGCCGCCGGTGGCGTCCGCCGCCTCCTCGATCATCCGGGCGACGGGCGGCATGTAGCGATATTCCATCGCCACCCAGATCGGCGCGGGATAGGCGGCTCTGAGCGCTGCCAGGCGCGGCGCATCGACGGGATCGGTGAACAACGGCTTTTCCACCAGCACCGGCAGCGGCCGGATGGCGGCGATCTTTTCCAACTGCTCGAGATGCAGATAATTGGGGCTGGCGATCAGCAGGCAGTTGACCTCCTCGACGGCGAGCACCGCCTCGATGCTATCAACCAGTTTCGCCGAGGGGACAGCTTCAGCCGAGAGCGCCCGCATGCCGGCATCCGGCTCGAATATTGCGACCACTGCCGCATCCGGCAAAAGTGCAATGTTGCGCAGGTGCTCCTGCCCCATCATGCCGCAACCGATGATCCCGTAGTTCAGTCTTGCCACTCTATCCTCCTCAGGCATGGGCGTTGGGGGCTCGAGGCCCTTCATTTCAGGCGCGACACGTAGCGCGCGACGTCGTGGTCGAGCCAGGTGCGGGAGACTTCGGCGCGGGCGCCCTCCTGGTCCTGGCTGATGCGTTGAATATGGGTTACCGGCGCGCTTGCAGGCTGACCGAAGGCCGCCGGTGCCCAGTCAGGCACGTGGTCGAGACCGATCTGATCCTCGGCACGTGCAATCCAGAGAGACAGCTTGGTCCGATAGAAGAGGTAGAGCGATTCCGAGACGGCCTCTGGATCAATGGTCTCGATATAGGCGCCATCAAGCCAGATCTCTTCCAGTGCCGCGGGCTTGCCGGAAAGCCGGCGCAGGCGGCGGATGCGGTGCGCCTCATCGCTGGTGCCAAAAGCCGGCAGCGCTGAGGGCTTGGGGAGCCGATCGATCGAGAGGATCTCGGCTGTCGGCAATCCGCCGCCGCCGAGCAGTTCCAACCGGAACATCGCATAAACAGACTGCGGGTCTGAGAGCGCCCGGATATAGTTCCCCGAGCCCTGAACGCGCTCCAACAGGCCCCGGCGCTGCAGCTCCGCCAGCGCCTTGCGCAGGGTGCCAACGGCAATGCCCAGTTCTTCGGCCATGTCCCGCTCGGGTTTTAACTTTTCGCCATCGATCAGGCGTCCGGCGGCAATGTCGCGCACCAGCAATTCAGCGATCTGCACGTAGATGGGAAGGCTTCCGGGGGCGGCTGTCATGGATCCGGCAGAGGCTCAGCGTTGCAGTTTCGTCGCGTCGAGAAAAAATTGATACACTATTGATCTACATCAAATCGGGTGTTAGGCAAGAGGAAAGTTACTGTCTTGGAGGAGACCCGAATGACCGTCGTGCCCGTCACATCTGCCGATCTCGATGGCGCGGAAGTGTCGTGGTTTGCCGCCCTCTGCTCTGACGATTATCAGTTTCTCGGCGTGCCGGATGGCGATCTGCGTTCCAGCTTCGAACATTGCTCCGACATCGTACTGAAGGCCGAACAGCTCGGCTTCCGCAACATTCTGTGCCCGTCCTCTTACCAAGTCGGTCAGGACACATTGAGCTTCGTTGCCGGTTGTGCGCCGATCACCTCCAAGATCAACATGCTGGCCGCCATCCGCTGCGGCGAGATGCAGCCGATCATGCTGGCCCGCACGGTCGCTACCCTCGATCACATGCTCAAGGGCCGCCTGACGCTGAACGTCATCAGCTCGGACTTCCCCGGCGAAGTGGCCGACAGCGCGTTTCGCTACAAGCGCAGCCATGAGGTCGTCGAGATCCTGCGTCAGGCCTGGACGCGCGAGACGATCGATCATGAAGGCGAGGTCTACCAGTTCAAGGGTGTGTCGACCGAACCCGCCCGCCCCTATCAGCAGAATGGCGGACCGCTCCTCTATTTCGGCGGCTATTCACCGGATGCGCTCGAACTTTGCGGTGCGCAATGCGACGTCTATCTGATGTGGCCGGAAAAGAAGGACCAGCTGGCCGAGCGGATGAAGGCCGTGCATGCGAGGGCCGAGGCCCATGGCCGCACGCTGGATTACGGTCTGCGCGTCCACATGATCGTGCGCGACACCGAGAAGGAAGCCCGCGAATACGCTGACTACATTGTCTCCAAGCTCGATGACGAATATGGCAAGCTGATCCGTGAAAGAGCGCATGACTCGATCTCGCTCGGTGTCGCGCATCAGGCGCGAGCCCGCGAACTCGCCGACCAGTTCGGCTATATCGAGCCACATCTGTGGACCGGCATTGGCCGCGCCCGCTCTGGCTGTGGCGCCGCCCTGGTCGGCTCGACGGATCAGGTGCTTTCCGAACTCGAATCCTACCGCAAGATGGGCATCCGTGCCTTCATCCTGTCCGGTTATCCGCATATCGACGAGGCCGTGCATTTCGGCACGAAGGTGCTGCCGCAACTGGACACAGTCTCTCTTCCGCATATCTACGGTCGCGTGCCGTCGGAAATGCCGGCCACCCCTCTTGGAAATGGAGTTCGCCGCTGATGCAGCGCGTCAATCTTACCCCCGACCTCACCTTCAGCCGCCTCGTTTACGGCATGTGGCGCATCGGCGACGATGCCGACACCTCCCCTAAGCATGTGCAGGCCAAGATCGAGGCCTGCCTTGCCCAGGGCATCACGACCATGGACCAGGCCGATATCTATGGCGGCTATACGGCGGAAGCCGTGCTCGGCGGCGCACTCAAGGCCTCGCCCGGCCTGCGTGACAAGCTCGAGATCGTGACAAAATGCGATATCGTCGCCCCGGCGGGCCGCCATTCGGCCGCCCGCGTCAAATACTACGACACCTCGGCAGCACACATCACCGCCTCGGTCGAAGCCTCGCTCACGGACATGGGCACTGACCATGTCGATCTGCTGCTGATCCACCGCCCCGATCCGCTGATCGATCCGGACGAGACGGGCCCGGCCCTGGACGCCCTGATCGCCTCTGGCAAGGTGCGTGCGGTCGGCGTGTCGAACTTCCGCCCTTGGGACTTCTCGCTCTTGCAGTCCTCGATGGAAAACAATCTCGTCACCAACCAGATCGAACTTAGCCTTCTGGCCACCGACGCCTTCGTTAACGGCGACCTCGCCTATCTCCAGGAGCGCATGGTGCCGCCGATGGCCTGGTCACCGCTGGGTGGCGGTCGTCTGTTCGACGGGTCAAAGCCGGAGCTTCTCGCCGCGCTGAAGCGGATCGGTTCTGAGCAGGGCGTGGATGAGACCGCCGTCGCCGTTGCCTGGCTGCTCCGGCATCCCGCGGCCATCCTGCCCGTCATGGGCACCAATGCGCTGGAGCGGATTGCCAAGATCGCCGATGCCTTGACGGTCGAAATCGATCGCCAGACCTGGTTCGAGCTCTATACGCTGGCGATCGGACGGGAGGTCGCCTGATGATGGCTGCCGACGTTACGCGACACAGCACCGAGGCAGTCTTCACCCCCGAGGCGGAGAACCATCGCGCCTATCGCAATGCGCTCGGCAGCTTTACCACGGGGGTAACGGTGGTCACGGCGATGAGTGCCGACGGGCCAATCGGCATGACCGTCAACAGCTTTGCCTCGGTCTCGCTCGATCCGCCGCTGGTGCTCTGGTCGCCGGCCAAGAGCTCGTCCAGACACGCAGCCTTTTCGGGCGCGCACCACTACGCCATCCATGTGCTCGGCGCCGATCAGGATCACCTGAGTTCAGCCTTCACGCGGGGGGGCGCGGGCTTTGACGGACTGGAGGTGGAAATCAATCCGGAGGGCGTCCCGGTTTTGCCCGGCACGCTTGCGCGGTTCGAATGCGTGCAGCAGGCGCTGCATGATGCCGGTGATCACACGATCATCATCGGCAAGGTGTTAAGGGTTGCACATCGGCAGGGAGAACCGCTGTGCTTCTCGGGAGGACGTTTCGGCCGCTTCGCGGTCTGAACGGTCATATTGGGAGGAGATCGTCGGTGCATTTCACAATGCAGCGGGCGGACGATCGAAGATGTTCGGTAAAAACGGGCTCGGTGGAGAAATTTGCTCCGATCGGGCTTCAAACTGGAACAACCGTCTTTGCGTCGCAAAGACTTGTCTTCGATAGTCGCCCGCAATTGACCGATGATAAGTGACGGGTGGAGACATGAATTCAATCGCATACCTGACCCATCAATTCGGCCGGCTGAATGCCGCCCTTTTGACGGTCGGGCTCTGGCTCGGTGCCGGTGCCCTCGGCATCATGCTGTTCTTCATGCTGATGCAGGTCTTCTTCCGCTACTTCCTCGGCAATGCACTGGCCTGGAGCGAGGAAGCCTCGCGCTTCCTGATGCTGTGGATGACCGGTCTTATGGTGCCGACCGCCTTCCGTCAGGGTGGCTTCGTTGCCATCGGCATGATTGTCGACCACCTGCCCCGCCTCCTCGCCAACGTCATCGCCCTTGCTTTCCTCCTGCTCAGTGCTGTCCTGCTGTTCGTCGGCATGCGCATCGGCTGGTCGGAAGTGACCGGCATTGGCGGCCGCTTTGCCATGTCGGCCATCGCCATTCCGACGTCCCTTGACCTGTCCACCTGGATGAAAATTCCGCGTGGCTGGATGATGGCCTCGCTTGCCACCGGCATCACGCTGATGTTCGTCGTCAATATCGAACTCATCCTTCGCGCCATCGTCAATCTTTTCGGGGAACGGCTGGCGCCGATCCCGATCGCCGGGCAGTTGGGAGCCGAATGATGCTGAGCCTGTTCCTCCCCCTCTTCGTTGCGTTCCTGCTCTTCGGCCTGCCAATCGTCTTCGGCCTGATCGCGGCCCCCGCCATCCTGCTCTGGATGAACGGCCAGGAGCGCGACATCGTGCTGCTCTACCGCAACATCTATGCCGGGATGGACAGCTTCCCGCTGATGGCCATTCCCTTCTTCATGCTGACCGGCGAGCTGATGAACCGCGCCGGCATCACGCTTCGGATCGTCCACTTCGCCCAGGCCATGGTCGGCCACATGCGCGGCGGTCTTGCCCAGGTCAACGTCGTCGACTCCATGATGTTTGCCGGCATTTCCGGTTCTGCCGTCGCCGACGTCTCGGCGCTTGGCGCCATGCTGATCCCGGCCATGGAGAAGGAGGGCTATACACGCCGCTTCGCCGCGGGCATTACCGCCGCCTCTGCCATCATCGGGCCGATCATCCCGCCCTCGGGCATCATGATCATCTATGCCTATGTCATGGGCGAGAGCGTCGCGGCCCTCTTCCTCGCCGGCATCGTGCCGGGCATCCTGATCGGCATCAGCCTGATGGTGATGATCCGCCTCATGGCCGATCACTACGATCTTCCGGCGGCCACCAAACGCGCTTCCTGGCGCGAGCGCGGCCGGGCCATGATCGGTGCCTTCTGGCCGTTGCTCACACCCGTCATCATCATGGGTGGCATTCTGGGCGGCGTCTTCACCCCGACGGAAGCCGCAGCGATTGCCGCCGGCTATGCCTTCTTCCTCGGCCTGTTCGTCATCGGCACGCTTGAATACCGCGACATTCCCGGCATCCTGATGCGGGCCGCCATGACCTCCGCCGTCGTGCTGCTGCTGATTGGCGCCGCGATGGCCTTCAAGACCGTAGCTTCATTGGCTCACACGCCTGAAATGCTGGCCGACATTTTCCTAAGCCTCAGCGACAATCCGCTGGTTCTGCTCTTGCTCGTCAACATTCTGCTGTTTGTCGTCGGCATGTTCCTCGATGCCGGGCCGGCGATCATCGTGCTTGGGCCGATCCTCGGGCCGATCTTCACCCAGCTCGGCGTGGACCCGGTGCATTTCGCGATCATCATGGTGGTTAACCTGACGGTCGGCCTGCTGACGCCACCCATGGGCCTCGTGCTCTTCGTCACGTCCTCGGTCTCCGGACTGAAGGTCGAGACCGTCGCCCGGGCCGTCATGCCATTCCTCTTGGCGGAGATCGTGGTGATCTTTCTGATCACCTATTTCCCCGCCTTGACACTCACCGTCCCGCGCCTTGCGGGCTTTGTCGACTAACTTTTAAAACGGGAGGTAACGATATGCTCAAGTCCATGTTCAAGACCCTGCTGCTTGCCAGCGCGCTGACGATTACCGGCGTGGCCCAGGCCGCAGACATCACGCTGCGTGCCACGGCCAATTCCAACGAGAATGACGAGGACTATGACGGCCTCGTCGTCTTCAAGAACTACATCGAAAACGCCTCGAACGGCGCGATCGCCGTCGAGATCTTCATGGGTACGCAGCTTTGCGCCACCGGTGAGGAATGCCTGCAGGGCATCGCCGACGGATCGCTTGACGTCTATATCTCGACATCGGGCGGTGCTGCCGGCCTCTTCCCGTACATCCAGGTGCTCGACCTGCCCTATCTGATGAGCGACGACCGCGTGGCGGAAGCCGTGCTCACCGGCGACTTCCCGCGCAAGCTGCGTGAGCGTGCGCTTGCCGACAGCGACAACAAGATTCGCCTGATGACAATCGGCAATACCGGCGGCTGGCGCAATTATGCCAACACCAAGAAGACGGTGAAGACGCCCGAGGACCTCAAGGGTCTGAAGATGCGCACCGTTCCGGCCGACCTGCCGCAGCAGGCTGCGACCGCCGTGGGCGCTGCCCCCACCCCGATCCCGTGGCCGGAACTCTTCACCTCGCTGCAGACAGGCGTTGTCGAAGGCACCGCAAACGGCATCACCGACATCATGTCGATGAAGTTCCCGGATGCCGGCCTCAAATACCTGACGCTTGATGGCCACAGCTATATGGGCGCCTTCTGGTGGATGTCGAACGACCGCTTCACCAGCCTGACGCCGGAGCAGAAGCAGATCGTCGTCGACGGCTTTGCCGCCCTGCAGCAGGCGACCTTTGCCTCGCCGAAGCGCAAGGAAATCGCCGCCTATCAGGACTTCGCCAAGGCTGGCGGTGAGATCTACGTTCCGACGCCGCAGGAGAAGGAAGCCTTCAAGGGCGCAGTTGCCCCGGTCTTCGACTGGTTCAAGGGCAATGTGACCGGTGGTGCCGAGGTGTTCGACCAGTTCACGGCAGCTGTCGCCGAGGCGCAGAAAAAGGTCGATGCCGAGCGCGCTGCCGAGCTCAACTGACCGCATGTTCGGGATGCGCGGGCCACCCGCGCATCCTCTCTTTCGTCGCAGATCCCGACGCGACTGCTGAGCGCCGCCGCGCCCCTTTCACAGGTGTTCCATGTCCATGCCTTCCCCCACCCCGCCGCAGTCGTGGCGGGACAGGTCCTTTGCGTCTTTCGCAGATGGCTGGCGCCGCCGTTTTCCCGGCGCTTCGGTGACGATCCTGATCGCGCTCGCTTCGGCTTTCCTGTCGGAGCACTACGGCGCGCCAGCCATGCTGCTTGCGATCCTGATCGGGCTCGCCCTGCATTTTCTCGCCGAAGATCCGAAGACGGCTGAAGGGCTCGACTTTGCCTCCCGCGCCGTGTTGCGGCTGGGCATTGCGCTTCTCGGGCTCCGCGTGAGTGTCGCCATGTTTGCCGAGCTTGGCGCCGCGGTGATCATGATGATCGTCGCCTCGGTGGTGCTGACCATCCTCTTCGGCCTCCTGGCCTCGAAGCTCTCAGGCCAGGGCGGCGGCTTCGGTTTCTTGACCGGCGGTGCCGTTGCCATCTGCGGCGCTTCGGCCGCCATGGCGATTTCGGCTGCACTCGGCGGCGCGCGTGACAAGGAGGCCGATCAGCAGATGGTCTTTGCCGTCATTGGCGTCACCATGCTCTCGACGCTCGCCATGATCTTCTATCCCATCCTCGCCAGTCAGGCCGGTCTTGATGACCATGCCACCGGCATCTTCCTCGGCGCCACCATCCATGATGTGGCCCAGGTCGCAGGGGCAGGCTTTTCCGTCTCCGTCCCGGCCGGCGAGACCGCCGTCTTCGTCAAGCTGATCCGGGTCACCATGCTGGCCCCGGTGGTGCTCGTCGCAGCCCTTGCCTTTCGCCGGGGCATTTCCGATCCGCAGATGCGTAGGCCGCCGCTGTTGCCCGGCTTTGTGGTCGCGTTTCTGGTTCTCGCCACACTCAATTCGCTTCTGACCATTCCGCCGATCATTGGCGAGGTTGCCGGTTCCGTCTCGCGATGGGCATTGCTGGTCGCGATTGCTGCCGTTGGGGTCAAGACCTCGCTGCCGGATGTCTTCCGCATCGGCGGGCGCGCCATTGTTCTCCTCATCTCGGAGACGGTCTTCCTCGCTCTTCTCGTGCTGGTCACGCTTCTGGTCCTGAAGCTCTGATCAGCGCAGGAAAGCGCGAAAGCGCCGCAGCGAAAGGACGAAGAAGACGGCGGCAATCGCCGCCAGAGCCAGGATCTGCGGCCAGACCACGTCGAGACCGGCATTCCGGAACAGGACTGCCTGAGCCATGATGACGAAATGCGTGTTGGGGGCCGCCGACATGATCCACTGGATCACATCCGGCATGCTTTCACGCGGTGTCATGCCACCCGAGAGGATCTGGAGGGGCAGAAGCACCAGCATCAGCAGCAGACCGAATTGCGGCATTGAGCCCGCGACCGTGGCAAGGAAGATGCCCATGCAGGTCGCGGCGACCAATTGCAGTGCTGCGCCGAGAAGAAACAGCACCATCGAACCCTGAAGCGGTACATCAAGCGCGCCCTGCACCACGACAAACAGCGAATACATGGTCGCCAGCAGCACGACCAGACCCATGGACCAGACCTTGCCGAGCATGATTTCCGTCGGGGTGACCGGCATGACCAGCAGATGCTCGATCGTGCCATGTTCCCGCTCCCGGATGAGGGCAGCCCCCGTCAGGATGATCGAGAGCATGGTGACGGTCGAGATCACCTCGTTGATTGCGCCGAACCAGGCCTGCGACAGTTCCGGATTGAAACGCGCCCTGAGCGATAGCTGCACCGGGGCTGGCGCCAAACGCTCGCCGCGATCGACGAAGGCGTCGATTTCACCTTTGACGATCTCCTGAATGTACCGGCCACCGGAGAAAGCTTGCGTCATGCGCGTGGCGTCGACGTTGAGCTGGATCGCTGGCGCCTTGCCGGCCAGGAGGTCGCGCTGGAAATTGGGCGGGATGTCGAGAACGAATGTGTCGAGGCCAGCATTCATGCGTTGATCCATCACGCTGGGATCAATCAGTTTCGGGGTCAGGAAATGCGGCGGATAGAACGCATCCACGATACGGGCCGACAGCGGCGAGCGATCCTCATCGACGATGGAGATCGCCGCCTTGTTCAGGCTCTCCGGGGCCGCGGTTGCGGCGGTGTAGATGTTCAGCGTGAAGGCATAGACGATCAGCAACAACAGGGCGGGGTCGCGCGCCAGCCCGCGCAACTCTTTGATGCCGAGATTGAGAATATTGGCGAGCTTCATCGTCAGTCCGCCTGTTTCTTGAGGAGAAGCGCCCCTGTCATCAGAAGCGCCGGGCCGGTTGCGCTGAGGATCAGCAGTTCCGTGCCAAGATCCGAGAAGGCGAGCGCCTTGGAAAAGACGCCGCGGGAAATCGTGACAAAGTGGCTCGCCGGAAAGACGGCACCAATCATAGCGCCTGCGCCCTGCAAGGCCGAGACCGGATCGAGCATGCCGGAAAACTGCACCGAGGGGATGATCGTGGCGAGTGTCGTTGCAAAGATTGCAGCGATCTGGCTGCGCATGAAGGTCGACAGGAGCAGGCCGAGCGCGGTGGATGCGAAGACGTAGAAAAAGGCCCCGAGCGTCAGCGCCGGGATGCTTCCCGTCAGTGGCACCTGAAAACCGAAGAGGGCAAAACCTGTCAGGATCAGGAAATTGAGCATGGCAATTCCGAGATAGGGCAATTGTTTGCCGAGCAGGAATTCCAGCCGCGTCACCGGCGTGACATAGAAATTGATGATCGAGCCCAGTTCCTTTTCGCGAACGACACTCAGAACCGACAGCATGGCCGGGATCAACATCAGGAGAAGCGGAATGACCGCAGGCACCATGGAGACAAGGCTCGAGAGATCGGGGTTGTAGCGATAGCGTAGCTCAAGGCCGAACCGCCCGGTCACGGCCGCATCGCCATAGGCTTCTCTGATCTTGCGGGCGAGCCAGGTCGCGTGCATGCCCTGCACATAGCCGGAGACCGTCTCTGCTCGCGACGGCATTGCCCCGTCGATCCAGGCACCGACTTCGACCGTCGTGTCGCCACGGGCGATGTCCCGACCAAACCCCGCCGGGATTTCGATCGCCAGATTGATCTCGCCGGCACGCATGCGCGCATCCAGTTCGGCGTGATCGCGGATCGGCGGACGCTCGATGAAGTAGCGCGAACCAGCGATTTCCTGAACGTAATCGCGGCTGGTCACCGTGTCGTCCCGGTCCAGCACGGCAAAGGTCAGGTCCTGAACGTCGAGATTGATTCCGTAACCGATGACGAACATCAGGATCAGGCTGCCGATCAGCGCAAGCGTCGCACGGATCGGGTCACGGCGAAGCTCCAGTGCTTCCCGCCCGCTATAGGCGAGGAGACGCCGCAGGTCGATGACGCGGTGCGCATTGCCGGGCACTGTGTTTGTCAGAGACGGCGCCTGCGCTGCCGGCACGGCGGCGGGCCCGGGTTTGTCGCCGCCCTCCCCGATCGCCTCTTCCAGATAGCTGATGAAGGCTTCGTCGAGACTGTCGGATTGGCGGCTCTCAATGATCCCCTGCGGTGTGTCGGTAACCAGCACCCGGCCGGCATGCATCAGCGAAATGCGGTCGCAGAGCATGGCCTCGTTCATGAAATGGGTCGATACGAAAATAGTCACGCCATCGCCACGCGACAGGTCGGAAAGGATCTGCCAGAAGGCGTCTCGCGCCACGGGATCGACACCCGATGTCGGCTCGTCGAGGATCAGGATATCGGGGCCGTGGATCATCGCAACGGCCAGCGACAGCCGCTGGCGCATGCCAAGTGGCAATGCCTCAGGCCATTCGTCGAGCACGGCCTCCAGCCCGAAACGGCCGGCCATGTCAGCCAGTCGTGGTCCGATCCCCGCTTCGTCCATGCCGAACAGGCGGCCGTGCAGTTCCAGGTTCTGCCGCACGGTCAATTCGCCATAAAGCGAGAAGGCCTGGCTCATATAGCCCACCCGCCGCCGCATATCGATGTCGCGCGGATCAACCGCATGACCGAAGACTTCCGCACGACCTTGGCTTGCGGCAAGAAGACCTGTGAGCATCTTCATCGTCGTCGTCTTGCCGCAGCCGTTGGACCCCAGAAATCCGAAGATCTCGCCGCGCGGGATTTCGAAGCTGACGTCGTCGACCGCGGTGAATTCGCCGAAGCGCATGGTCAGGTGATCCGCACGGATCGCGATGTCAGCCTCATGCCCGTCCGCTCGCTTGGGAATGGCGACAGGCGCGTGGCGCCCGCGCTTGTCTTCCGGCAGAAGCGCGATGAAGGCAGTATCGAGCGACATGGTTCCGGTTTTCGCCATGAGCTCGGCCGGCGTCCCCGTGTCGAGGATGCGCCCGCCATCCATGGCGACCAGCCAGTCAAAGCGTGCCGCCTCCTCCATATAGGCGGTCGCCACGATCACGCTCATGCCGGGACGCGTGGCGCGGATACCCTCGATCAGCTGCCAGAACTGCCGTCGCGACAGAGGGTCGACGCCGGTGGTCGGCTCGTCGAGGATCAACAGGTCCGGATCATGGATCAGAGCGCAGCAGAGCCCGAGCTTCTGCTTCATTCCGCCCGAAAGCTTGCCGGCCGGTCGATCGGCGAAGGGCAAGAGGCCCGTGCTTTTCAAAAGCGCTGCGATCCGCGTCTCGCGCTCGATGCGGTCCTGCCCGAACAGCCGTCCGAAAAAATCGGCATTCTCGAAGACCGAAAGCGTCGGATACAGATTCTTGCCCAGCCCCTGCGGCATATAGGCGATCAGCGGGCATGTGCGGTTGCGGTGGCGTGCCGTCGCCATGTCGCCTCCGAGCACCTCGACATGACCGGACTGGATTTTGCGCGCCCCTGATATCAGCGATAACAGGCTCGACTTGCCGACCCCATCCGGCCCGATCAGGCCGACCATTTGGCCCGCCGGAATGGTCAGCGTCACGGAATCGAGGGCGCGTGTCTTGCCATAGGCGAGACTGACCCCTTCGATCCGTGCCACATCGCGCGGCTGGCTCATGTCGCTTGGCAGACCATTCATCTCATTCGACCAGCATGCCGGAGAGCGCCTCAGGCCATTCGGCCTTCGGGTCGAGTTTGACATAGGCCATGCCCGGCAGTCCGGTTTTGACCTGCGCGATGTATTTCGTCAGCAGCGCCGGCGGGATCTGCGCCTTGACCCGGAACATCAGCTTTTGCCGCTCCTCCTCGGTCTCCACCGTCTTCGGCGTGAACTGGGCGACATCGGCGACGAAGCTGATCGTGGCGGGGATCAGATAGTCAGGGGCTGCATCCAGCACCAGGCGTGCTTCCGCCCCGAGCGCCACCCGGCCGGCTTCCGATGTGGGCAAGAAAAATGCCATATGCACGTCCCCGAGGTCGACGATGTTGAGAACACGCCCCCCGGCCGCCAGCACTTCGCCTGCCTGAGCCACGCGGTATTGCACGCGCCCGTCGCGCGGTGAGCGCAGCGTGCTGTCGCGGATTTCGGCGTCTATGCTATCAATTCCGGCCTTTGCTGCATCCACCATGGCACCGGCATCGACGACCTGAGCCTTGGCAGCCCCGATTGCTGCATCCGCGGCGGCCACTTGAGCAATGGCCGCGGCCAGCGCCGCACGCGCGCCGGCCAGCGCTGCCCGATCATCGTCGACCTGCTGCTGGCTGGTCGTCCGGCTTTCCATCAACCGTTCGGCCCTGGCAAGCTTGATTTCGGCCGCGTCCAGCTCGGCCTCGCGCTGGGTGACGACCGCTTCTGCTGCACGGCGCTCTGCCCCGCGCTGCGCAACGACGCTTTCAGCGGTCCCGACACCGATGTCTGCGCGGCGTGCCTCGGCTTCCGACTGGCGTCTTTGCGCCTCCAACTGTTCGGTATCCATGACCGCCAGCACCTGGCCTGCGGAGACGAAGTCCCCTTCGTCGACCAGTATCTCCTTCAAGCGGCCGGGGGATTTCGTCGCGATTGCAATTTCCACCGCCTCGATGCGGCCATTGCCGCTGGCAATCGAGACCGGCAGGCCGTTGCCTTCAAAGCCCTTCCAGCCATAATAGGCCGCGCCGCCCGCCACCAGCACCAGGATTGCGACCACATAGGCGCTCTGCCGCTTTGCCATGCCGAATTCTCCGCCTTGACCTCATCTCCGCGAATGCGGACCGGTCGTGAGACTACGCGGCGTGGTGGTTCGATCGCTTGATGCACATCAATTCCGAAGCGGTGATCGCGCCGGAAAGCCAAACGAAAACACCGCCCCGGCAAGCCGGTGCGGTGTGTGTCTCATGCTGCGAAAAAGGCTGTCAGAAGCGACTGCCGAGAAGCCGGCGGCGCAGATCGCGAATATCGTCCCTCGGCAGGTCGCCCAGCCTGCGTTCCCAGGCCAGCGCTGTGGACACGATCACATCAAGATCGTCATTCTGCGGCTGCCAGCCGAGAACCCGTCTCGCCAGCGTCGAATCCGCCACGACAAGCGGCGCGTCGCCCGGACGGCGAGGCGCGTAGTCGACGACAAAGTTATGGTTGGTCGAACGCCGGACAGCCTCGATGATATCGAGAACCGAGTAGCCCCGCCCGTAACCACAATTGGCAACCAGTGGGCCGCCACCACGGCGCAGGTAATCCAGCGCCCTCAAATGGGCATCGACCAGATCATTGACATGGATGAAGTCGCGCACGCCCGTCCCATCGGGCGTTTCATAGTCGGTGCCGTAGACCGACATCGACGGACGCTTGCCAAGAGCGGCCTCGCAGGCGACCTTCAGAAGGTGGGTGGCGCCGGCTGCAGAATTGCCGGTGCGGCCCTTCACATCGGCACCGGCCACATTGAAGTAGCGCAGCGCGACATAGTTCAGGCCATGGGCGCGTGACGTATCGCGCAGCATCTGCTCGCTCATCAGCTTCGACTGGCCATAGGGCGTCTCTGGTCTCAGCGGCGCATCCTCGCGGATCGGCTGGGGCGTTTCCGGCAGGCCATAGACGGCAGCGGTCGACGAGAAGATCAGCTTGTCGATGCCGGCTTTTACCGCAGCGGTCAGCAGCTTGTGGGTATTGCCTGTGTTGTTCTCGTAATAGGCGAGCGGATCGGCGATCGATTCCGGCACGATGATCGAGCCGGCGAAATGGATGACCGCCTCGATCTCGTTCTCCGCAAAAATCTGCTTCAGCACGGATGGCTTGCCGATGTCGCCGAGGTAAAAGCGGGCCTCAGGCGCGACTGCCGAGCGCAGGCCCGTCGACAGTCGATCGACGACCACGACGTCCTCGCCCTGGTCGATGAGCGCCCAGACCATGTGACTGCCAATATAGCCGGCACCACCTGTCACCAAGATCGCCATGATTTTTCTTCCCGTTCTTATAGTTGGGAAGAGAAAAGCACGGCGACCTTTCCGACTGCTTATTTAAGGCACCCAAGCCTCTGATTTCGCCCAGTTTTCGGGCAAGATGCTTAAGGACCCACAAAGCCGATCCGTCGCATTTTATCGATCGGTGCCGATCGACGTCAGAGCGCCTTGATGTAGTCCACGAGCCGCGTAGCGGCATCCTCGATATGCGCCGGATTGCGCAGGAAGCACGCCCGCAAGAACGGCAGACCACCTTCACCAAAGGCCGTTCCGGGCGCCAAGCCCACGCCCGTCTTGTCGACGATATCGAGTGCGGCCTGACGGCTGTCCTTGATCCCGTCGATCTTCAGGAAGGCATACAGCGCGCCTTCCGGCTTCAGCGTCTCGACGCGGTTGGTGGCAATCAGGGCATCGCAGAGGATGTCGCGCGAGGCTGTGGCACGGGCGATATTCTCGCGCACGAAATCATCACCCTGGTCGAGCGCGACGACCGCGCCGCGCTGCATGAACTGGGCAACACCGGAGGTGGAATACTGGATCAGGTTCTCCAGCACCTGGCCGAGTTCCGGCGGAGCGACAATCCAGCCGACGCGCCAGCCGGTCATCGACCAGTTCTTCGAGAAGGAATTGGCGAAGATCACCCTGTCCCCCGCTTCCATCACATCGAGGAAGGAGGGCGCGCGCTCCGTGCCGCCGTAATAATAGAGGGCATAGATCTCGTCGGCGAGGATCCAGATGCCGTGGCGGCGCGCGATCTCGAGGATCGCCTTCAGGTCATCCTGTGACGCCGTCCAACCGGTCGGGTTCGACGGCGTGTTGATGAACAGCGCGCGCGTCTTCGGCGTGATCGCCTTTTCCAACCGGTCGAGATCGAGAACCCAGCGACCGTCGGTGAAGGAAAGCGGCACGCAGACGGATTTTGCACCGGCCAGATCGATGGCCGAGACGATGTTCGGCCAGCAGGGCGAGAGGTAGATCATTTCGTCGCCGGGAGCAGTCAGCGCCTGTACGGCAAGCGCAATCGCCTGCATGCCGGAGGCCGTGACATAGAAATGCTCCGCCGGAAGATCGACGGCAAAATGGCGATTGTAGTAGCGCGACAACGAATCGCGCAGTTCGGGAATGCCACGCTGCCAGGTGTAGAAGGTCTCGCCGCCGAGAAGGGCGTCGCTCGCTGCCTTGTTGATGAAATCAGGCGTCGGAAGGTCGCCTTCGCCTGCCCAGAGCGGCAGGAGATTGTCACGGCCACGCGCATAATTGATGATCTCGACGATACCGCTTTCGGGGGCGGCAAGGGCGCGCGGGCTCAGGTCTTTCAAAAGAGGCATCAGGGCAAAACTCCGGTCATCGATTGGGAAGTGTCTAACCGATCACCGGTGATAAATCCCATGATTTTCCTTGAGCAGCGCATCGATGCGGGTGATGGGTGACGCAGCCCTGATCAGGGGCTGCGTCGGATTGGCGGTTCAGCGCGACTTCAGGAGATCGCGGATTTCGGTCAGAAGCTGCACGTCTGCCGGCGGCGGCGCGGCATCGGTTGCCTTCTTTTCTTCCCGTTCCAGCGACCGGCGAAGCGTGTTCACGCCCTTGACCATCAGGAAGATGATCCAGGCCAGAATCAGGAAGTTGATGACCACCGTGATGAAGTTGCCATAGGCGAATACCGCGCCCTGCTCGCGCGCCGCAGCAAGCGAGGTGGCGGTGACATTGCTGCTCAGAGCCAGAAAGTAGTTGGAAAAATCGAAACCGCCGAACACCACGCCGACGATCGGCATGACGATGTCCTGCACCAGCGAATTGACGATTAGTCCAAAGGCACCGCCGATGATCACGCCCACGGCGAGATCCATGACGTTGCCGCGTGCGATGAATGTCTTGAATTCGTTTAACATGCCCCTGCTCCTATTTGCGTAGACGGCGCGGCCGCTGGGCCACGATTTATCGTTAACGAAGATTGACCTTTTCGAAAATGGTGAATCATCACCGGAACGGTGGACATGTTCGACTAAGGTCAATTTCCAAACGATTTGAAAAGCCTCAGACATGCCTTAAGGTTCCCTCGGGTGCAGGCGAGGAGGAACACGTGCTCCCAGGATGGATCATCGTTGCGACGGCACTCGGCTATCTGCTGCTGCTCTTTGCTGTGGCAAGCTATGGCGACCGACGCTCGCGCGTCAGAGGCGTGCCGGCCGGCGGACGCCCGGTGGTCTATGCGCTCAGCCTTGGCGTCTATTGCACGTCCTGGACCTATTTCGGCGGCGTGGGTCTCGCGGCCGAGCGCGGGCTCGAATACATGGCGATCTATATCGGGCCAATCTTGATGTACACGCTCGGCATGCCGCTGATGCGCCGCATCGTCGAACTCGCCAAGACCGAAAAAATCACCTCCGGGGCTGACTTCGTCGCGGCGCGCTACGGCAAGAACCCGATTGTCGGCCTGCTTGTCACGATCATCTGCCTCGTCGGGATCATTCCCTATATCGCGCTGCAGCTGAAGGCGGTGTCGAGTTCGGTCGCGACCGTGATCGATCCATCCGCCTATGGGATCGGCACCGGCAATCTCTATTTCATCGACCTGCCGCTCATCGTCGCCTTCATGCTGGCCTGTTTCGCCGTCGTGTTCGGTACGCGCCATACGGACGCGACCGAGCATCAGGACGGCCTGATCCTGGCGATCGCGATGGAATCGGTGGTCAAACTCGTCGCCTTCTGGACGCTCGGCCTCTTCGTCATCTATGCGATGTTCAACGGGCCGGCGGACCTGTGGCACAAGGCAACAAACAGCCCTGCGGTCATGGAGGTTCTCTCCTATGAAACCGCGCCGAGCCGGTGGCTGCTGCTGATCGGGCTGTCCGCCTTCGCCATCATCATGCTGCCGCGTCAGTTCCATGTGACAGTGGTCGAGAACCGCACGCCGCGAGAATTGCGCCTGGCCGGCATTCTCATGCCGATCTACCTCGTCGCCATCAACATCTTCGTCCTGCCGGCGGCCATTGCCGGCATCATGATCTTTGGCGGCACCGGAGATGCGGATCTCTACGTGCTGTCGCTGCCGCTGGCCGCTGGGTCGAGCATTGTTTCCCTCGTCACCTTCATCGGCGGTTTTTCCGCAGCGACGGCCATGGTGATCGTCGCCTCGGTGGCGCTTGCGATCATGATTTCCAATGACATGGTCCTGCCGATCTTCCTGCGGCAGCGGCTTCTCGGCCGGCCAAGCGCGCGCGAGGACTTCGCCCGAACGCTGCTGCATATCAGGCGCACGGCAATCTTCGGCGTCATGCTGCTCGGCTACATCTACTTCCGCTCGGCCGACAACACGACCGGTCTTGCCAAGATCGGGCTGTTGTCTTTCGCGGCCATCGCGCAGATCGCGCCTGCCATGCTGGGTGGCCTCATCTGGCGGCGGGCCAATGCGCGCGGGGCCATTGCAGGGCTTTGCACCGGGTTTCTCGCCTGGGCCTATCTTCTCTTCCTGCCGAGCCTTGGCGCCGAGGATCATTCCTGGATCGCGTCACGCGTTCTCGGTTTCCTGCTTCCGGGCCTGTCGATGTTCGAACAGGCCCATGCCGATCCGCTGGTCAATGCCACGCTGTTCAGCCTCCTGGTCAACACGCTTGCCTTCGTCATCGGATCGCTCAGCCGGAATCCGCGGCCGGTCGAGCGCATCCAGTCGGCGATCTTCATCAAGCGGCAGCCGCGCTCCAACTTCGCCACGCGCGGCTGGAAGACGAGTGTCGCGGTCGGAGACCTGAAGGCAGCCATCGCGCGCTATCTCGGCAATGAGCGGATGGAACGCTCTTTCCGCTCTTACGAGCAATCGGCAGGTCGCAAGCTCGCCGATGACAGCCCGGCCGATATGGCCTTCATCCACTTTTCCGAACAGCTGCTCGGCTCTGCCATCGGCTCCTCTTCGGCACGGCTGGTGCTGTCGTTGATCCTGCAAAAGGCCGAGGACCCGTCCGCCGATACCGTCTGGCTGCTCGACCAGGCCTCGGAGGCGCTGCAATACAATCAGGATATGCTGCAGACGGCGCTCTCCCAGATGGAACAGGGCATTGCCGTCTTCGACGCTTCCGACCGGCTGACGATCTGGAACCGTCGTTTCCGTATCCTTCTCGACCTGCCTGAACATGTCGGCCAGGTGGGCTTTCCGCTGGCGGACATGATCGCGATCCTCGGGCAGCGCGGCGATGTGCCGGAAGGCGGGGTATCGGCCGTCGTGCGCTCGTTCCATCAATTCGACCGGCCGTTCCAGATGGTCCTTGCCGGCGGCCAGCGGATCATCGAGGTGCGCTGCAATCTGATGCCCGACAAGGGCCTTGTCGCGACCTTCAGCGACATCACGGCCCGCGTCGAGGCAGACCTTGCGCTGAAGCAGGCAAACGAGACGCTGGAACAGCGCGTCAGCGAGCGCACGGCCGAGCTCACGCGCGTCAACCATGCTCTGGCCGAGGCCCGTGCCGCAGCCGATGAGGCGAATATCGGCAAGACGCGCTTCTTTGCCGCTGCCGGTCACGACATCCTGCAGCCGCTCAATGCCGCTCGCCTATACTCCTCGTCTTTGGTCGAGCGGATGGGCGTGTCCGACAACAGCGCACTGGTGCACAACATCGATTCCGCGCTGGAATCGGTGGAAAGCATCCTCGGCGCCGTGCTCGACATATCGCGTCTGGATACCGGCGCGATGAAGCCGCGCTTTTCGACCGTCCCGCTCGATACGCTCATGCAGCGGATCGCCACCGACTTTGCCCCCATGGCCCGCGAGAAGAAACTCAAGCTCGTGGTCATGCCCACTTCACTCTCGGTGCGTTCCGACCCGACGCTCCTGCGCCGCCTTGTCCAGAACCTCGTTTCCAACGCGATCAAGTACACGCCGGCTGGCCGTGTTGTGGTCGGCGCGCGCCGACAGGGCGACAAGGTGGTCATCCAGGTGACCGACAGCGGCATCGGCATTCCAGCGTCGAAATTCCGCACCGTGTTCAAGGAATTCGCCCGCCTTGAAGAAGGCATGCGCACCGCGTCCGGCCTCGGGCTCGGCCTCTCCATTGTCGACCGTATCGCCAAGGTCCTGCACCATCCGGTGGAACTCACCTCGAAGCCAGGCAAGGGCACGACCTTCCGGGTGGCAATGCCGCTCGATCTGGCCAAACCGTCGGCCAAGGGCGTGACACCCCTCAACGAAAGCCACCGCGTCACCCCGTCGCTCAAGGGGTTCCGCGTGCTGTGCATCGATAATGAGCCAAAGATCCTTGAAGGCATGGATCTGCTCGTCTCCGGCTGGGGCTGTGCAGTCACGCTGGCGGGATCGATCGCCGAAATGGACGAGGTCCTCGCCGGCGGGCCGGCGCCGGATCTTGTCATCGCCGACTATCATCTCGGCGATGGATCGGGCATCGGCGCCATTCTCCGGCTCAGGTCGCTGTGCAAGGCGGATATCCCGGCCCTGCTGATCACCGCCGATCGCTCGGCCGAAGTTCGCGCCGAGGCCGAACGGCACCAGATCACGCTGCAGAACAAACCGGTCAAGCCGGCGGCACTCCGCGCCTTCATCACCCAGGTGTCGTCGCAGAGGCAGGCGGCCGCCGAGTGAGCCTCACCAGCTTTTCAGCGCCCTGAGCGTCGGCGTCTTCTTGAAGACATGGTCGTTCATCCGGCCAAGCAGACGGTCAAGCAGAGCCACAGCCTCGACGACGGCGTCTCCCTTGTTGAGCATCACGCATTCGGCCCGCGCCGCCATGGCCGCATCCGTCATCTCACCGCGTGTCGGAATGCCTTCCTTGACCATGTCTTCCAGAACCTGCGTCGCCCAGATGCAAGGCACCGATGCCGCCTCGCAGATCCACAGGAGTTCTTCCTGCATCTCGGCCAGACGCTCAAACCCGATCTCGGCTGCGAGATCGCCACGGGCGATCATCACGCCGAAGCGGCCACGGCGTGACGCCCTGGCCATCAGGGCCGGAAGGTTGGTCAGCGCAAGCGGCTGCTCGATCTTGGCAATCAGCCCGAGCTGCCGGCCGTCGCGCCCGCCGCGCGCCAGCACGGCGTCAAGCAGGTCGATGTCTTCCGGTCGGCTAACGAAGGAATAGCCGATCAGATCCGCGCATTCGATGACAGTTTCGAGATCGGTCTCGTCCTTGGCCGTCAGCGGCGAGAGCCCAAGCGCCGTGTCTGGCAGGTTGATGCCCTTCTCCGCCTTGAGCTTGACGCCACCGGCCTTGGTGCGTGTCACCCGGACGATCGCCTCGCCCTCACCGACGCTTTCGACCACCGCCTCCAGCTTGCCGTCATCGTAGCGCAGCCGGTCTCCGGCACTCAGCCGTGTTACCATTTCCGGCAGTGACACGCCGGCGGAAAAGGCGATCTTGGCATCGCAGCGCGGCTCCCCCGTCGCGACAAGCCGCACGCAGTCGCCAGCCTGGAGCTTTGCCTTCTTTTCGAAACTCGCAACCGTGCCGGTGCGGATTTTCGGCCCGGCAATATCCATCATCACCTTGACCTCGCGACCCCGGGCGGCGGCAGAGGCGCGGACAAAGGCGGTCATTGCACGCCAGGCCTCCGGATCGTCATGGGCACAATTGATGCGCGCCACATCCATGCCGGCGCGAACGAGATCATCGATCAGATCAGGCCCATCGGCCGCGGTCCCCGGCAGCGTCACCATGATGCGGGTCCGGCGCTTCCCGGTATAAGGGCCGAACAGCTGTGTCGTCGCCGTCTCCAGCGCGTCTTCGCCGGCAAAGAACACCGCCTCGGCCGGAGGGCTCTGCCGCGCCCCTTCCGCGCCCGACAGGACGGCAAGGGCTGCAAGTACGGCATCGACAGTCGGCAGAACGCGGCTCTCGAGCCTTCCCATCGAGGACAGGCCGAGCGCCATCAGATGGCGCTGCAGCGGCCGGATATCGTGACGGCGCAAGGCCAGATAATGGGCGAGGTTGGCAAGTTTCGGCTCGGCATCCCGGCCGCAGGCCCAGGCGTCGCGCAGGCTCTCCGCCTCCGCCAGGATCACCTCCCGCAGAGCCGTCAGTTCGACATGCAGCGCGGCCGCGCGGCTTGTGGCATTATAACGATCCTGGCTGTTCATGACGTGCTCCACGCGCTTGATGCCAGAACCTAGTCCACGCATGTTGACAGGCCGATGACGTGGATCAAGCCACTTGAGGACGCTTCCTAAAGTCTGAGGGACCAGACCGTCGCCTGCACCACCGTCCCCGGCTCGGCCACCAGCGTCAGGGATCGCACCGGGTCAAAACCGGCGATCCGCTTCGTGGCGGTCAAGCGTCCGCCATCGGCGAAGACCTCGATCGAGCCATAGTCGATGAAAATGCGCAGACGCCGGACGCCGGCGTGGCGGGCGAGATAACGCGGCGCGGCATCCGGCGCCTCCGCCGCGCCCTGTTCCCCATGCAGGATTTCCAGCCCCTCCTCGTGCTGCACCACCGCGAGCCTGACCGAGGGATGGTCGAATTCCAGCCGGAAGGCAGCTCCGGCGGCGGCAAGATCAAAGACGGCTTCGGCTGCACCATTTGGCAGCGCGACAGCCTGTCCGGCCGCCAGCCGCGTCCGATCGATCATGCGAGCCCGCAGGCTCTCCACCGCCCCGATCGGCGGCGTCAGCAGGTCGCCGCCTTCCAGCACCAGCGTGCGCGGCAGGGACATCGCCGAGGGAAAATCGATGGTCGGACCGGCATCGGCCCAGTTGCCGAGCCAGCCGATCCCCACGGGTGATCCGGCATCGACAAAGGCCTGAAAGGCATAATTGTCGGTGCCGAAATCGAGTTCGCGTCCAAATTCCTTGGCAAAACTGCGCCCGTCGAACCAGCCGATATCAACCATGGTCAGGTTCTTCCGGCTTGTCTCGGCATCTTCGCCGTTCATCAGGCCGTAGATCAGTGCCCAGCGGGTTTTCGGATCGCGCGGATCGCCGTCTATCGGCAGCAGGCAGGGGCATTCGAGCGCCGAGGTGTGGTAACGCGTTTCGACGTAAAGCTTGCCGCAATAGGTCCAGCCCGTCGCAGCCGTGTGGTCTGACGTTTCATAGAGCAGGATGACACCGCCCTTGTCGCTCTGGCTGCCGAGCAGCATCTTCCAAAGCCCGTCCGGTCCGCGAAACACATAGGGATCGCGGAAGTCGAAGGTCAGGTCCTCGCCGTCGGGCCGGCGCGGCAAAAGCACGTCGGCAGCTCCCGCGGTGAACAGGTCCGCCGAGGTCGCCGTCAGCTGGATTTCCTGCTCTGGCGTGCGGTCGGCAATCTTCTCGGTGAAGAAGACGCGAATGCCCGGTCCGTCGGTGGCCGAGATGGCCGAGCCGGAAAAGGCGCCGCCGCGCTTGTCGGGCCGCACCGTCAGCTCCTCGGAGGGAAAGAGGAAGACCGGCAGATGCCGCCAGCGCAGATAATCCGACGAGACCGCATGGCCCCAGTGCATGTTGTTCCAGGTCCGGCCGTGGGAATAATGCTGGTAGAACAGATGCGGCCGGCCGCCGAAACGGCCAAAACCGTTCGGATCATTCATCCAGCCGAAAGGTGGACGGAAATGATAGCCATGCGGGAGATCCGGGGGCGCATTGGCGGGATTGGTGTGAACCACCGTAATGCCCGTCTCGATCACGTCGGATGGCGTGAACCAGTAAACGACGGAAACCGATGTTACCGCCGGATCATAGGCCAGCACGACCGTTCCGCCGGCAAAGACCTGGTAGATGCGGAAGGAGTTTTCCTCGGCATTGACGGCCTGCACCTCGCCGAACTTGCCGTTGACGCTGTAAAGCGACAGCGAACCCGGCTCGCCTGATGTCACCGCCTTCAGCCAGATATGCAGGATCGCATTGACGGGCAGATCCATCTCGATGCGGCGATGGCCAACCGGTACATCGATCGTCACTTTCATCTTCGTCTCCCTCAAGCTCGTCCAGGCGCCCGGCGATCAACGGATCGCCGCACGACGTTGTTCCCGGAATGCTGTTCGGGCGGCATAGGGATGCCGCGCATGGGGACGCAGATGCTCCTGGTCATTGCAACCCATAGGATCGCGCGGCCGGCCCCTCCCCTGATGCTTTCATCTTAACGTTAGAATTCCTTCATGTCGCCGTCACGCGACGCGCCTATCGCGAAAAGACTGATCGCATATGGAGGCCCCCATGCGTTTCGTCGTGCTCCTCGCCTGTCTCTTCCTGGCCCTGATCGCACCCGCCAGCCACGCGCTGCGCCCCATCGACAGTCGCGCCACCCTCATCCATGACCGCCTGACCCGTGCCAATCTCTGGCGCGACCACGTCATGGTCGTGGCGCATAGGGCCGGCTGGAAGACAGGCGGCCGGATCGTCCGGGCGGAGAATTCGTTCGCAGCCATCGACCACGCGGTTTCAACCGGGGTGGAAATGGTCGAGCTTGACGTCCGGCGCTCCTCGGACGGTGCCCTCGTCATCATGCATGACGCCACGCTCGATCGCACCACGACATGCCAAGGTCTTGTTGCCCAGTATACGCTCGCCGCGCTTCGCCACTGCCGGCTGGTGCTTGAGGATAGCCGTCAGCCGACGACGGAGCATGTCTTCACGCTTGAAGAAGCAATGCTGCATGCGGGCGGGCGGATCCTGATCAATATCGACAACAAGCTCGAGCCGGAGGCGCTGGTCGAGATTGCCGAACTGGCGCACCGGCTTAACATGCAGAATGGCGTGCTGCTGAAGCTTGCGGTGTGGAATGCCGATCGGCTGCAGCTTGCCCGCGACATTCGCCGCGCCATCGGGCCGGATATCGCCTTCATGCCGATCCTTGCGGATGACGGCGTGGTCGAGCCCGGCTTTCTCGATCGTATCCAGTCGCAGCTGGCAGCTCCGGCCGCCGAGCTCATCCATTGGCACCGCGATGCCAGCCAGCCGATCACCGCAGATGGTGGGCCGCTGCTAACTCCGCATGCCAAGGCAGTCGCGATCCGCAATGACGCCCATTTGTGGATCAACACCTATCCGATCACCGATCGCCCCGAGGGCATGGTGGCCGGCGGGCGCGGCGACTATCTGGCGCTGTCATCCGGGCGACCGGAAGATGTCTGGGGCTTCTTCGTTGATCGCGGCGTGACGATCATCCAGACCGATGAGCCGGATGCCGTGATCGCCTGGCTTGAACGCCAGGGCCTGAGGCGACCTTACGACCTGACCAACTGACGGATGCGAGCCCGAGCAGAGTTGCCCGGGCCGCTATTCTTCGCGCATCAGGCCTTGGCTCTGTCATCCGGCTTGCCGTCCGCGTCCACACGTCCAGCAAAGTAATTCGCCAGAAGGGCGCCGGAAATGTTGTGCCACACGCTGAAGATCGCGCTTGGTACGGCAGCGAGCGGGGAGAAATAGGCATTGGCGAGGGCCGCCCCGAGGCCGCTATTCTGCATGCCAACCTCGATGGCGATTGCCTTGCGCTTGGCCAGCGACAGGCCGAATGCCTTGGCAGCAAAGAAGCCGAGAAGATAGCCCAAACCATTGTGCAGCACGACGACGGCGAAGATCATGAGGCCGGACTGGACGATGGCACCCTTGCTGGCGCCGACGACGGCCGCAACGATCAGGACGATGCCGAAGACACTCACCAGCGGAAGCGCCGGCACAGCCTTCGCCACGAGACCGGGCACCAGCTTTTGTGCGGCAAATCCGAGGGCCAGCGGCACCAGAACGACCTTTACGATGCTGATGAACATCGCCATGGCGTCGACGGGAAGAAACTGGCTGGCGAACAGCCATACGAGAAACGGTGTGGCGATAGGAGCCGCCAGCGTCGTTACGCTGGTGCATGCAACCGACAGCGCAACGTCACCCTTGCTGAGATAGGTCATGACATTGGAGGAGGTGCCACCAGGGCAGCAGCCGACCAGAATGACACCGGCTGCCACTTCCGGCGACATGGGAATGACCATCGTCAGCAGCACGGCGAGAAGCGGCATGATGAGGAATTGCGCGGCCACCCCGATGGCCACGTCGAAGGGACGCTTCACCACTTCGCGGAAGTCATCGACCGAAATCGTCAGGCCCATGCCGAACATGATGATCGCGAGCAGCGTGACGATCCACGGCACGATCTGCTTGAACACATCGGGGAAGAAGAAGCCGAGCACGGCAAAGAGAATGACCCAGCCGGCGAAGGTCTTGCCGACGAAGGTGGAAAAAGATGCGAGCGTTTTCATGACTGCCTATTCAAAAAAGCGGAAAAGGCGCGGTGTATGCCCGCCTCGGCTCCTGTCAAGAACGGATGGAAGCGGAACAGTACGCCGAGAGAGTATTGTCTGCATGACGTACCAAATTATGCGTGAGCGTGTCGTTTTTGCGCTGGCCGGCGGCCCCAGGTAAGCTCGATAGCGACCTCCTGTGCAAGCGGGACAATGCCCGGCCACGAAACCCGAGTGGCTTTGATCCTTCCTTCTACACAATAGCTTGGGGCAATGCGTCGACCAATCGCGACCAAGCCCCGCCCGCACCCTCTACCCCTCATCCTGAGGCGCCCGACACAGTCGGGCCTCGAAGGACGAGGCCCATCTTGCAGCCATTGTCTGGATCCTTAGAGGCACTCGCTCTCGCAAGGGCGCCTCAGGATGAGGGCGTCACACAAGCCGCCGCCCCATTATCCGGGTCCTGAGACTGTCGAAGGGCGGGCACCGTGCGCATCCCACCTCCCCCCATGCGGGGGAGGACGGAAAATCGAAGGCTTAGGCGCGCGTAAGCCGCCTAAACTTCAGATTTTCCTGGAGAGGGGCATGGTTTCCTAGGCGAATACCTCACCGAGCCCCCCTCTTGCGAAATCTTAAGGTTTGGCCCTGATCGGGCCAATTCCTCGATTTCGCTTTCTCCCCCGCAAGGGGGGGAGATAGGTCCCACACTTGTGGCGCCGCCAAAAGCCCCTCAATTTCCGCAGTGGCCCGGGGATCAGTTTCGAAAATTCTCCAGCAGAATCAACAGAGATTCTTTTTTTCATCCCCGCCCATTTTTCCTCTCATAGACTCTTCCCCGTCCCGCCCTCGGATACACCTGACGATGCGATGTCAGGCGAGGCGGGATCGGCGCCGGGGCGATGTGCTGTCGCAGGCATAAAACCCCGGCCCGCTTGCAACGGTCTCCCTCCGGACGAAGAGCTGGACGAGGGTAATGGGGTCGGATGCCTCAGAACCCGGATACTCGATCGGAAGGGCGTGCCTCAGAGGCACACAGACAAGGCGCCAACGCTGTCGCGAACAAGACCTGACGGCGGGGCGAAACAAACGGCGGGGATTGGGGTCAGTCGCAAGACAGATCTCATCCCCCGGGCGAGGGTCCCGGTCGGAATGGTGCACCATCCGGCGGGAACCTCCCGGGCCACCGGCCAGGCTATGGCAGTCATTCCCTCGGGAATTGACTGCCAAGCCGGACCCTTAGCCCGGTCCATCTTTGAGGCAACTCAAAGACCGTCGCCGCCTTGCCAGAGAGACGCATGCAAGCGGGAATAGACGCCGAACGGGGCGCCGGAAGGAGCCACATACTTATACTTAGACAGGCTGCTTCTGGCGCCTCGTCCGAGACAAGCAAAGCCATCCCCGGAGGGAGAGATCCCGCCCGGCGGCGAAGCTTGGTTTTTTGACAGTGATAGATTTCCCCTCATCCTGAGGTGCCCGACACAGGCGGGCCTCGAAGGGCGAGGCCACCCCGCCACCCCTCATGCTGAGATGGGAGCGAATGCGACATCAGAAGCACGAGGCCAGCCCTGCGCCAGGTTAACGGGATGCTTCGAGGCCCGCGCTCTGCGCGTGCGCCTCAGCATGAGGGCCGAGCGCACTCAGCCCTCCCTCTCCCAAAGTGGGGAGAGGAGCCACGGCGATACCCGCCGTCTTCCTCGGGCTTGTCCCGAGGATCAGCCAAGGCCGGCAGCGGGGGAGACGGTTCTGTTGCAAGAGGCCCAACTGTTGCAAAGCGCCACTTGGCCGCAAGCATGCGAGACGGGGCGCCAAGCGCCCCAACCCTGTTTCTCAAGCCGCCTTGGCAGCCGCGCCATAGGGGTCGAAGCGGCCATAGAAGGTTTCGCCCTTGGCGGCGAGGTCCTTCAGGAGCGGTGTCGGCTGGAAGTGGTCGCCATAGGATGCGGCCAATGTTTCGCAGAGTTCCACAAAGGTCTTCACGCCCATGCCGTCGATATAAGACAGCGCACCACCCGTGTAAGGCGCGAAGCCGAAGCCGAGGATGGAACCGATATCGGCTTCGCGGGGATCGGTGACGATGCCTTCCTCGACAGTGCGGGCCGCTTCGAGCGCGATGGTGACCAGGAAGCGCTGCTGCAGGACCTTGACGTCAACGGCATCCGGTTTCTGCTGCGGATAGAGCTCCTTCAGGCCCGGCCAGATATGCTTCTTGGCGGGCTTTGCCGGATAGTCGTAAAAACCCTTGCCATTCTTGCGACCGCGGCGATCGAGGTCATCGACCATCTTGTTGATCAGCGACATGTGCTCGACCTTGACCGAGCTTGGCCCAAGATCCGCAATCGAGGCCTTCATGATCTTCTGGCTGAGATCGACGGCGACTTCGTCGTTCAGCGACAGCGGCCCGACCGGCATGCCGGCGAACTTGGCGGCATTTTCGATCATGACCGGCGGCACGCCTTCGGCCAGCATGTCATAGGCTTCGTTGATGTAGCGGAAGACGCAGCGGTTGACGAAGAAGCCGCGGGTGTCATTGACGACAATCGGGGTCTTCTTGATCGCGGCGACGTAATCGAGCGCCACGGCCAGCGCCTTGTCGCCGGTTTCCTTGCCGAGGATGACCTCGGTCAGCATCATCTTCTCGACCGGCGAGAAGAAGTGGATGCCGATGAAATCGACCGGGCGCTTGGAGTTTTCGGCCAAGCCTGTGATCGGCAGGGTCGAGGTGTTGGAGGCAAAGATCGCCCCTTCCGGCAGCACGGCCTCGACCTTCTCGATCACGGCCTTCTTGACGTCGCGATCCTCGAACACGGCCTCGATGACCAGATCGGCATCGGACAACAGCGTATAATCGTCGGACGGCGTGATCAGGGCGAGCAGCTTGTCGCCGTCATCCTTGGTCATCTTGCCCTTACCGACGGCACCGGCGACGAGGCCTTCGCAGACGGATTTGCCCTTGCCCGCAGCCTCCATGTCACGATCGATCAGCACGACCGGAATGCCGGCAGCGGCCGTGACATAGCCGATGGAGGCGCCCATGAAGCCGGCGCCGACGACGCCAACCTTCTTGAGTTCCGTCTTCGGCTGGCCGGCCGGGCGGCGGGCGCCCTTGTTCAGCTCCTGGAGCGAGACGAAGAGCGAGCGGATCATCGAGAAGGCTTCGGTGGTCTGCAGGATTTCGGTGAAGTAGCGCTGCTCGATCCTGAGGCCGGTCTCGAAGGGCACCTGCAGGCCTTCATAGACGCTTTTCAGGATGGCAAGCGCTGCCGGATAGTTGCCGGCGGTTTCGCGGCGCAGAATGGCGGAGGCGGCTGGCCACAGCTGGGCTGCCGCCGGCGTCCAGATGCCGCCGCCGGGAACCTTGAAGCCCTTTTCGTCCCAGGGGGCGACCGGCTTCAGCCCATCCTTGATCATCTGCTTGGCTGCATTGATCAGTTCATCCGGCTCGACGGCCTGATGGATGAGGTTCATCGCCTTGGCGCGGGCGGCTGTCAGGCTCGAGCCCGTGGTCATCATCTGCAAAGCGTCCTGCGTGTTGGCAAGACGGGCAACGCGCTGCGTGCCGCCGGCCCCCGGGAAGATGCCGACCTTGACTTCCGGAAGCGCGATCTTGACCGACTTGGCATTGGAGGCGACGCGACCATGGCAGGCGAGCGAGAGTTCGAAGGCGCCGCCCATGCAGGTGCCATTGATGGCGGAGACCCAGGGCTTGCCATTGGTCTCGATCTTGCGCCACAGCCAGGTCATCCGCCCGACGGCCTCGAAGATCTTCTGGATGGCGCCGGCCGGGTCCTTGGCCCGCTCGGCAGCGATCGTCTCGAACATGCCCTTGATCATGGTCAGATCAGCGCCGCCGGAGAAGGTCGACTTGCCAGAGGTGAAGACCACGCCCTTGACGCCGTCATCGGCCACTGTCTGGTCGATGATCTTTTCGATCTCGTCCATGACGTCAACGGTGAAGACATTCATCGACTTGTCGGGCATGTCCCAGGTCACGAGCGCAATGCCGTCTGCGTCGGTCTCGATGGTGAAATTCTTGTAGGTCATGTTGGGATTCCTCTTCCCTTGATGTCGCCGATGTCGCCGCCGCTCTTCGTTGGGTTCGATCTGGCGGGGTTAAGCCTCTCCCCCTTGTGGGGAGGGGTTGGGGAGGGGATCGTGTCCAAAAGGCCCCTCCCGCCTGCCGGCCACCCTCCCCACACGGGGGAGGGTTAGACCCCATCAAACGCGCTCGATCACCGTCGCCGTGCCCATGCCGGCACCGATGCAGAGCGTGACCAGCGCGGTATTCAGGTCGCGGCGTTCCAGCTCGTCGAGAACCGTGCCGAGGATCATCGCGCCAGTAGCGCCCAGCGGATGACCCATGGCGATTGCGCCGCCAGCGACGTTCATCTTGGAATGGTCGACATTGAAATGCTGCATGAAGCGCAGGACGACGGCGGCGAAGGCTTCGTTCAGTTCGAACAGGTCGAAGTCGGAGATCTTCATGCCGGTGCGCTTCAGGAGCTTTTCGGTCACGTCAACCGGGCCGGTCAGCATGAGCGCCGGATCGGAGCCGATATTGGTGAAAGCGCGGATACGGGCACGCGGCTTCAGGCCCATCGAGTCACCACCGGCCTTGGAGCCGACGAGTACGGCGGCAGCGCCGTCGACGATACCGGACGAGTTCCCGGCGTGGTGGATGTAGTTGATGCGCTCGATTTCCGGATGGGCCTGGATGGCCACGGCTTCGAAGCCGCCCATTTCGCCGGGCATCTGGAAGGAGGGCTGCAGGCTGGCAAGAGACTGCATGTCGGTGCCGGGGCGCATGTGCTCGTCACGGTCGAGGATGACGAGGCCATTGCCATCCTTCACGGGGATGACGGACTTGGCAAAGTTGCCGGCAGCCCAGGAGGCGGCGGAGCGCTTCTGGCTCTCGACGGCATAGGCGTCGACGTCGTCACGGGTGAAGCCATACTTGGTAGCGATCAGGTCGGCCGACACGCCCTGCGGCATGAAATAGCCGGGGAAGTTGACCGAGGGGTCCATGTACCAGGCGCCGCCCGACATGCCCATGCCGACGCGGGACATGCTTTCAACGCCACCGGCAATCACGATGTCGTCGGAGCCTGCCACGACCTTGCCGGCAGCAAGGTTGATGGCATCAAGGCCGGAGGCGCAGAAGCGCGAGATCTGAATGCCAGGGGCGGCGAAATCATAACCGGCCTCGAAGGCGGCGGCCTTCGGGATCACGGCGCCGGCTTCCATGACCGGATCGACGCAACCGAAGATGATGTCATCGACGGTCGATGTGTCGAGGCCGTTGCGGTCACGCAGCGCTTCCAGCGTCTTGGCGGCCAGACGCGGGGTCGGCACTTCGTGCAGCGAACCGTCCTTCTTGCCGCGGCCGCGGGGCGTGCGCACGTGGTCGTAAATGAAGACTTCAGTCATCGTCTCTCTCCCTTGGGCGCACAGGGGCGCCGGAATTTTACTGTCCTTCGCCTGCCCAATCTGGGCAAGCCGGGGCCGCATCCTCGGGTCAACCCTCCCCCTTGTGGGGAGGGTCGGAGCGCAGCGATGGGGAGGGGTTTCCGCTTAAAAGGCCCCTCCCCAACCCTCCCCACAAGGGGGAGGGAGTAGGTCGCGCAATCAAAACGCCTCGGCGGCCATTTCCATCAGGCTGTCGGCACCGGTTTCGATGCGGGCCTTGCGCAAGGCCGTCTCCGGCATGACCTTTTCCATGTAGAAGCGGCCGGTCAACAGCTTGTTCTTGTAGTAGTCGGCATCGCCGGAACCGGACGCCAGGTTGTCGTTCGCGGCCTTGGCCATCTTGGCCCACATATAGCCGAGCACGACGAGGCCGAAGAGGTGCATATAGTCGGTGGAGCCGGCACCGGCATTGTCGGGCTTGGCCATGGCGTTCTGCATGAACCACATCGTGGAGGCCTGCAGATCGTTCAGGCCCTTCTTCAGGCTCTTGGTGAAGCCGGCCATCGCCTCGTCGCTGCGGTTCTCTTCGCAGAAATCACCGATTTCCTTGAACAGCGCCATCACCGCACGACCGCCATTGAGGCCGAGCTTGCGGCCGACGAGGTCAAGCGCCTGGATGCCGTTGGCACCCTCGTAGATCATTGCGATGCGGGCATCGCGGACATACTGGGACATGCCCCATTCTTCGATATAGCCGTGGCCGCCATAGACCTGCTGTGCCATGACCGCGTGATCGAAGCCCTTGTCGGTCAGGACACCCTTCAGGATCGGCGTCATCAGACCGAGGATATCATCTGCCGCCTGACGCTCAGCAGCATCGGTAGAGCGGTGGGCGATGTCGGACTTCAGCGCCGTCCAGAGCGTGAAGGCGCGACCGGCTTCGTTGAAGGACTTGATCGTCAGCAGAGCGCGACGGATATCCGGGTGCACAATGATCGGATCGGCCTTCTTTTCCGGCGCCTTGACGCCCGACAAAGAGCGGCCCTGGATGCGCTCGCGGGCATAGTTTGCGGCGTTCTGATAGGCGATTTCGGAGATCGACAGACCCTGCAGGCCAACGCCCAGGCGGGCCTCGTTCATCATGACGAACATGGCCGCCAGGCCCTTGTTCTCGGCGCCGATCAGGTAACCGGTCGCCTCATCATAGTTCATCACGCAGGTCGCGTTGCCGTGGATGCCCATCTTGTGCTCGATGGCACCGCAGGTGACCGTGTTGCGGCTGCCGACCGAACCGTCGTCGCCGACCATGAACTTCGGCACGATGAAGAGCGAGATACCCTTGGTGCCTTCCGGTGCGCCTTCGATACGGGCGAGCACGAGATGGATGATATTATCCGACATGTCGTGTTCGCCGGCGGAGATGAAGATCTTCTGGCCGGAAATCTTGTAGGAACCGTCACCATTCGGAACGGCCTTGGTCCGCAGCAGGCCGAGGTCGGTGCCGCAGTGCGGCTCGGTGAGGTTCATCGTGCCGGTCCAGACGCCTTCGACCATCTTCGGCAGGTATTTCTGCTTCTGCTCGTCAGAGCCATGCACCAGGATCGCGGCGATCGCGCCCTGGGTCAGGCCCGGATACATCATCAGCGCCATATTGGCGGATGACATGTATTCACCAACGGCGGAATGCAGCGTGTAGGGCAGGCCTTGGCCGCCGTATTCGGCCGGGATGGACAGGCCCAGCCAGCCACCCTGACAGTAGGCGTCATAGGCTTGCTTGAAGCCCTTCGGCGTCTTGACCGAAGCATTATCGGCGCGGACGCAGCCTTCCTGGTCACCGGAAAGATTGATCGGGAAAAGCTGCTCTTCCGCAAGCTTTGCCGCCTCACCGACAATCGCCTCGACCATATCCGGGGTCGCGTCCTCAAAGCCGGGCAGATTGTTGTAGCGCTCCAGGCCAAGGACGTCGTTGAGAATGAAAAGCGTGTCGTTCACGGGGGCCTTATAGACGGGCATCGGGCATCTTCCTCCAAAGACAAAATTCCGACCGGATCGGACTGGGTGTGCTTATACAAATAATTGACGTGCGCGTAAACGTCAAAGTTCTCTCTGATGTTTTTTTGCCGTGCCAGCCCTCGCCCCTCCGACGATGAAACTGGCACAGGCTGGCTGGACCCGGAAGGTCACGCGGAGGCGCGTCGTCCTGAAGCCAAAAAGAGAATTTTACCCATGTCTTAACTGCTTCTTTACCATGTTTCCCGAAAAGTTGACGTGAAAGCCGGTGATCCGCAATCGATTCCGACCGTGCCGCAACACATCCCTTTCTGGGCGTGACGCGGAGGTCGAAATTCCGAAGCACCAGCGACCCCATCCGCGGCATCGGCTCCGGCCGACACCATCGAAGCGAGCAGAACATGAACGGATCTCGATCCCCCTCCCAGCGCCCCGGCGGCACGTCTTCGCTGGACGCGTTGAGCCGCACCATTGAAGGGCTCGAGGCACGCATCGGGGACCTGATGGAGCAAAGCGGACGCCGCCGCGAGGAACCCGCGCGGGAAATGTTCCGCCGGCCGGACGAAGCGCCGCGTACGGACAGCCCGTTCCGGCCCGACCCATTGCGCGAAATCCGCGAACGCCAGCGCGCGCTCGAGGAAAGCCGCAATCGCCTGCCCGAGCGCCCTCCCGTAGTGCAGCGCGCAACCGATGTGCTGCCGCCGCAGACGGTCGCAAAGCGTGAACCCTTGCCACAGGCACCCGTACTCCGGGAGCCCGCAGCCCGCGACACCCAAACGGCTTATGCGCCGCGCCAGCCGATGCGCAGCCAGGAGCGTGAAACAGATTTTGCCCATGCGCTGATCGGTCTCCGACAGGATTTGAAGAAGGACATTGCCGACAGCCTGTCCCGCGAAGTGCTGGGCCTGCGCGAAGAAATGCGCTCGATCCGGGCGCTGGCGGAAGACAGCCGCCCGAACGACATGATGCGCGCAGACATTGCCCGCCTCGCCGATGGCATCCAGCATCTGGACGCCTCCCGGACCCCCGGCACGGATGGTCTTCGCGAAGACTTCAACGCCCTTCGCTCCCTGATGGACGGGCTTGCCCGCGAAGATTCCGTCGAGCGGATGGAGCGCCGCTGGAACGATGTGGAAGTTCGGCTGGACCAATTCGATCCGGATGCGCTGCGCGAGGAGATCCTGCGCCTGGCCGACCGGCTGGACAGCATAAAGGCCCAGCTCGGCGGCATGGCCGACAGCGGCGCAATCCGGATGCTGGAAGACAAGCTCGTGACGGTCGCCTCGGCGCTCGAACAGATCAGCGCGCAGATGGACCCGAACGAACGCCTCGTGATGGAGCAGTTTGCCGGGCTCGACATCCGACTGGATGAGATCAGCCGCGCGATTGCTGCCAGCCGCACCAATACCTCGACCGATCCGGCCAACTTCCAGCGGCTCGAAGAGCGGCTGGTTTCGCTGGCGATGCAGATCGAAGACCTGGCGGTCCGTCCGACTTCAGAGCCCGACACCTCGCGCGAGCTCGCCGATCGGCTGGAAATCCTGGCCGAGCGGATCGAGCAGCTATCGGCCGAACAGAGTGCGGCCCGGATCGAAGAGCGGATCGACCAGCTGTCGCTGATGCTGGAACAGAACCGCCAGCCCTCCGACATGCCGGAGCTGACCGGCTATCTCGCCGATATCTCGCGCAAGATCGATGCCTTTGACCATGGCTCGGCCAATGATCGCCTTGCCGACCGGCTGGAAATCCTGGCCCGCCGGATCGAAGAGCTGGATATGCCGGCCGCGACTGCAACCATCGACGACAGCGCCCTGCGCGACCTCGAAGGCCGATTGAATGCCGTGGTCGACCGGCTGGAAGAAAGCCATGTGACCCAGCCGGGCCTCGAAAGCGCCAGCCTGCGCGGGCTTGAAGAGCAGATCGCCCATCTTTCGGCCCTGATCAGCCAGCCGTCGTCGAACCCGGACGTATCTGACCGGATCGCGGCGCTGGAAGACTATGTTGCGACCAGCGACGAATACATCATCGAGGCCGCCCGCCAGGCAGCCGAAACGGTGATGGCGAATTTCTCGCAGTACAACGCACACTCAGGGAGCGCCAACAGCGGCGATATCACCGCGCTTTCGGCGCTTGCCGAACATCTGAAGCAGCTCGAAGATTACTCGCGTCACTCGGAAGAGCGGACCCACCGCACCTTCGAGGCGCTGCACGACACGCTTGTGCAGATCGCTGGAAGGCTCGATGAATTGCACGAGTCCGCCCATCACGATGGCGGACCCGCGGCCCATGCCGCACAGCCGGCCGCGCCGCAGTGGAGCCAGCCGGCAGCCTATGCCGCACCGGCCGTTTCTGCGATGACGCGGCTTGCCGATGAAGATACAGCGCCGCAGACCATCCGCCAGCCGGAACCGGAGCCTGTCGTCCAGCCGAGCTTCCGCGTGCCGGAAGCGGTACCTGCACCAGAGCCGGTCCAGCCCGTTTCGCATCATCCGATCGACGAGGAACTGCTCGCGGCTGCCGATGAATTTGCCCAGTCGATGACGGCACTTCCCGTCATTGAGGCCGAACGGCAAAAGGCGGAGACCAAGCCGAGCCTTTTGGCCGGGCTTGGCCGAAAGATCTTGCCGGGCCGGAAGGATACCCAGCCGCCCGCGACGCCAAAGGCGACCCCGGCCGCGGCCAAGGCAACGGGCGAAGCGCGGACCTTCATCGAGCCCTCGCCCTCCATCGATCCGGTCGACGTGCTACCGCAGGACGACGCCAACGAATTGCTGGAGCCGGGCTCGGGTGCGCCTGATGTCCGCAAGATCCTGGAACGGGTGCGTGCGAGCCAACAGGCCCAGTCGCGCCAGAGCCCCGCAGACGCGCGCGATGCCGACCGGACCGACTACATTGCCGCTGCCCGTCGTGCCGCCCAGGCCGCCGCGATGGAGATGAACCGGGCGCAGAAGACCGGAACGACTGCCCGGGCGAGCGCCGAGGACAAGGTGAAGGATGCCGGCAAGGGGGCCGAGAAAACGTCCCTGTTCGGTCGCTATCGTCGTCCGATCCTGATTGCCGTTGGCGCCATTCTGCTCGCGGCCATGGCAATGCCGCTGGTCAACACCTTCATGCAGACGCCAGCGCCTGCGCTCGTCGAAGAACCCGCCGTCGTTGAGCCGCAGGCGGCACCTGCCGAGACGGGTGACGAAAGCGGCGCCATCGACATGCCGGCCGCCGGTGATGCCGGACAGGCCGAGACCAATCTTGCGGCCGCCAGCCCCAAGGATAGCGTGACGGCGCCGATTGTGAGAGCCGTAGAGGCCGATCCGCAGCCGCTGCTCGACGGCCCTGCCACGGTAAACCCTGCCGCCGTCGACACCCTTGAACCGGTCGGACCGCTGGCAGCGGCCAGCACGCTTGCCCCAATACCGCAGGAGACTGTTGCAGCACCTGCTAAGACTGCCGCCAGCGAGACGGTAGCCGCACCGGCTGCAGCTGCGGCAGACGTGATCGAGGTGCCAGCTGCAATCACACCGGCCTCGCTTGTGACCGCGGCCAAGCGTGGCGATGCTGCCGCGCTGTTCGAGATCGGCGCTCGCTACACGGACGGCCGTGGCGTTCCGAACGATTTTGCCGAAGCTGCGAAATGGTACAGGCTTGCTGCCGATCGCGGCTTTGCGCTCGCCCAATATCGCCTGGCAAACTTCCTCGAAAAGGGCACCGGTGTCGCTCCGGATCCGGCCGAGGCGAAGCGCTACTACGAACTTGCCGCCGCATCCGGCAATACCAGCGCCATGCATAACCTCGCCGTCATGTACGCCTCGGGTCGTGATGGCACGCAGGACTATGCCAAGGCTCTGGAATGGTTCACTTCGGCAGCCGAGCACGGCGTTTCCGACAGCCAGTTCAATCTGGCCATTCTGCTCGCGCGCGGCAACGGCGCGTCGCAGGATCTGGCCGGTTCCTACAAGTGGTTCGCGATTGCGGCCAAAGGCGGCGATACGGATGCCGCCCAGAAGCGTGACGAAGTGGCGGGCGCGATGCAGCCCGACCAGCTGGCCCGTGCCAAGGCTGAAGTCGAAGCCTGGAAGGCCAAGCCGCTCGACCCCGACGCCAATTCGGCCAACATGCCGGACGAGTGGTCCGGCCAGGGCCTGAAGACGTCGAGCGTCGACATGAAGAAGGCCGTGCGCAACATTCAGGCAATCCTCAACAAGAACGGTTTCGATGCCGGCACGCCCGATGGCCTGATGGGTGAAAAAACCGTGTCGGCGATCAAGGCCTTCCAGACCTCCGTTGGCCAGGCGCCTACGGGACAGGTGGATGACAAGCTGGTCAGCGCGCTTTTGACGCGCAACAAGTGAGGCTCGTCACAGAAGGCACAAAATCAGGCCCTATTGGTGGCGTGTTGGTTGACTCGCACGTCCTGCGGGGCGCATGAATGAAACTGGCTGGGACCAAGCCGTATCAAGGGCTTGGACCAATTTTGAAGCGCAATCTGTAGCGGGCGTGACGCGGCCCGGAACATGACCGTGCCGAAAGGCGCGGCACATTGCATTTGGGGTCCGAAGTGACGATCTATCTGCCGATCGCCGAGTTGTCGGTCAATGTGTTCATCATCCTCGGCATGGGCGCGGCTGTCGGCTTCCTCTCGGGCATGTTCGGGGTGGGTGGCGGCTTCCTGATTACCCCGCTTCTGATCTTCTACAACATTCCTCCTGTGGTGGCCGTCGCCACTGGCGCCAATCAGGTCGTGGCCTCCTCGGTGTCCGGTGCGATCACCCATTTTCGGCGTGGCACGCTCGACATAAAGCTTGGCACCATGCTTCTGCTCGGAGGCCTTGCGGGTGCCACGGTCGGTGTGTGGATCTTCTCCTGGCTGCGCCGACAGGGTCAGCTCGACCTGATCATTTCGCTGCTCTACGTGGTTTTCCTCGGCACAGTCGGCGGCCTGATGCTGATCGAAAGCGTGCGGGCACTCCGGCGTGCGTCTCGCAACGAGACCGTTGCGCTCAAACGTCCCGGCCAGCACAACTGGGTGCACCGGCTACCGTTCAAAATGCGGTTCAAGAAGTCGAAGATCTATCTGAGCGTCATTCCGATCCTGGGGCTCGGCTTTGCGATCGGCATCCTGACTTCGGTCATGGGCGTTGGTGGCGGTTTCATCATGGTGCCGGCCATGATCTATCTCCTGCGCATTCCGACCAATGTCGTTGTCGGCACGTCGCTGTTCCAGATCATCTTCACCACCGCCTACACGACCATCGTGCAGGCCTCGACAAACTATTCCGTCGATATCGTGCTTGCCTTCACGCTCATGGTTGCCGGCGTGATCGGGGCGCAATACGGCGTGCGTGTCGGCCAGAAACTGCGCGGGGAACAGCTGCGCGCCCTGCTGGGCCTTCTCGTTCTGGCGGTCGGCGTGCGTCTTGCGATCGAACTGGTGGTGACGCCGGACGATATCTATTCGCTGGCCATCGGGGGCTGAGATGAGACAGGCCCTCGCCGCACTTGCCATCCTCGCCTCTACCTTCGCCACCAGCCCGACAGCCCTTGCGCAGAACCCGCTGGAACTCACCCTGACCGGGGGCGAGAGCCTCGACATTGGCACCTCGACCAGCGAAATCGCCATCACCTCCGATTTCGCCGGGGCTGACCTGACGGTTTTCGGCGCCCTATCGAATGTCGACCAGCTTCTCCTGGCGATCGGCCAGTATGACGTGGTGGTGACGTTGGAGGGACCACGCGACTGGACGACGGTTCGCCGCAAGGAGAGGATGTTCGGCATCTGGGTCAACCGGACCTCGATGAGCTTCGAACAGATGCCGATCTCCTATTCGCTGGCCAGCACACGCCCCGTGGAGCAGATCGCGCCCGCAAAGACGCTGACCGAGCTCGGAATCGGCATTGACCATCTGGCACTGACGCCGACCGGCTTCATCAGTACGGCGGCCAATCTGGCCGAGTTCCGCGATGCGTTCCGCCGGCTGAAACAGACGGGCGGGCTCTACCAGCGCGATACCGAGGGCGTGCGGTTTGTCTCGTCCAGCCTGTTCAAGGCGACGCTCAGGCTGCCGGCCAATATTCCGAACGGGGTCCATACCGTGCGGGCCTATCTGTTCAAGTCAGGGCAGTTCATCACCGAGCGTGAACAGCCGCTGCGCGTGATCAAGACGGGCCTTGAAGAAGCGATCACGGAAGCCGCGCACGAGCGGCCGTTCCTCTACGGCGTGTTCGCCGTTGTGCTCGCCCTTCTCACCGGCTGGATTGCGAGCCTGATTTTCCGCAAGGACTGAGCGGCGCCGTTAGCCCGCGGCCATGCGGGCCTTGACCGCGAGATAGGCCTGCGTCAACTCGGCCAGGACATCACGGGCCTCCGGATTTCGCGGCGCACCGGTATGTGCCACGCGCAGTTCGGCCATGAATTCCTCCCAAAGTGGGGGGCCGCCTTTTTCCAATATCTCAGCGCGTATGGCGAGATCCTCGCTGACCGGCAGATGTCGGCGTCCCCATGCGCCCATCATGGCAAGCAGAGGTACAAGTTCGATCGCCGGTTCCGTGAGGCTGTAGATACCCTTCTGCTTGTGGGCGGGATCATCCACCCGCGAGAGCAGCCCGTTGGCCACCAGCCGCTTTAACCGGTCCGCGAGGATGTTGGAGGCGATCCCTTCTTCCGACTGCTGCAACAGCTCGCGGAAATGCCGACGATTGCCGAACATCACATCGCGAATGACGATCAGGCTCCAGCGGTCGCCCAGAACTTCCAGTGTCAGATTGATCGGGCAGCCCGAACGTTGCGAGGTCATATCCCATCTCCAAACCGATTGCGGTTTGCCATCAGTTGATGTAGCAATCAACCGATTGCAAGATGCAACCAGATGAGAGGAGGCGAGCATGCGCAAACTGGTGGGATGGAACCTGATGTCTCTGGACGGGTATTTTGAGGGTGAGACCCCTTGGGATCTCGCGTTTCACCACGTGGCATGGGGTGACGATCTGCGCCGCTACGCGCTGTCGCTCGGGGAGGAAACGGATTTCATCGTCTTTGGCCGAAGGACTTATGAAGGCATGGCTGCCTATTGGCCGGAGGCAACAGAAGAGCTTGAGATCAAGGCCTATATGAATGCCAAGGCCAAGGGTGTCGCGAGCCGAAGCCTGACAGATGCCCAGTGGAACAATACACGGGTGCTAAGGGATGCCGTCGCCGAACTTGCGGCTATGAAGACGGAGCCCGGCAAAACCATCTTCATCTTCGGTAGCGCGGAGCTTCAACATGCTCTTCTGGAGGCAGGGTTGGTGGACGAATTGCGCGTCTGCGTGGTGCCGATCCTGCTTGGCAAGGGGACCCCGCTGTTCAAGCCATCGGACCACGCGCAGCGGCTCACCTTGATCGAGGCACAGCCGGTCGAAACCGGCGCCACCATTCTGCGCTATGCGGTGAATGCCGGCTGAGCGCGGGCACGTCAGCCCATCAGATTGCCGTAGCGCACCGAATAGATGCGATCCCGACCGAGCAGATGGGCGATCAGATCGGCGCGGGCAAAGAGGCCGGTAAAGGCCTTGTGGCGCAGGTCGAGCCCGCCTGTGGTCACGCCAAAGGAGGGCATGATCATGCGGCTGCCATCAGTCGCGAAACATGGGCGGCGGACGGATTTTTCCCGCCGACGAACAGTGGCGGCCGGATGCAGGTGGCCGGCGACCTCGCCGCGGCCATGGGCGAGCGACGGTTCGTGACGGAAGGTAAGGCCCGCCAGCCGGTATTCGTCGACGGAGTTTCCGGGCAGATTAATTGTGCCGTCCGGATCGTGATTGCCGTTGATCCAGACGATATCGCGACCGCGGGCGATTGCCGAGATCATTTCGCGGAAGGGCAAGGGCATCAGCGCAGACCCAACGCGATCATGGAAATTGTCGCCGAGGCTGATCACGGTCTTTGGCTGGTAGCGGGTGACGACGGCATCGAGGAGCTTCAACGTTGCCTGCGTATCATAGGGCGGCAGCAACTGGCCGCGCCGGGCGAAGGCAGCACCCTTTTCCAGATGCAGGTCCGAGACGACGAGGGTGTCGTGATCGGGCAGATACAGGGCACCCGACAAATCGCAGACGGCCGCCACGCCCGAGAGCACGATCTCGGCCGACATCTCCAGCCCATCATTTGGCGCGATACGCCTTGGCGTCAAACTCGTCATGTCCCGATCCTGCGGTGCCGGCGCTTCATAGCCGGTTCGCCGTCCTCACGCCATCGCTTCGGCAATCAAATCCTCTGCCGCCATGGAGAGAACGTGCTCCTGGGCTTCGCCTGAGACCGGCTCCTTGCCGATTTCCAGCATGACCGGAACGGCGAGCGGCGAGATCTGGCTCAGGCGCTTGTGGAGGATGTGCCCCTTGATTCGCGCCAGCATATCGGCAAGCCGGCCGATATCCAAAAGCCCGGAAGCCGCATCCTGCCGTGTCGCCTGTAATAGGATATGGTCCGGCTCATGACTGCGCAACACGTCATAGATCAGATCGGAGGACACCGTGACCTGCCGGCCAGACTTTTCCTTGCCGGGATGACGCTGCTCGATCAGGCCGGCGATAACAGCACAATTGCGGAAAGTGCGCTTCAACATGAAGCTCTCGTCGAGCCAGGTTTCAAGATCGTCGCCCAGCATGTCCTGATCGAAGAGGTCGGAGAGGCTGAGGGCGCCACGCGCGATCAGCGATCCCATATCCTCAAGTCCCCAGACGGCGAGCGCATAATCGGTCGCGACGAAGCCGAGCGGTTTGGCGCGCATGCGTTCCAACCGGCGGGTGAGCAGCATGCCAAGCGTCTGATGGGCAAGCCTGCCCTCAAAGGCATAGATCACCATGTAGAAGCGCTCGCCACGCGGGAAGGTCTCGATCAGCAGATCGCCGCGCTTCGGCAGGACGGATTTTTCCTGTTGCAGGGACAGCCAATCGCGGACCTGCTCCGGCAGTGCGGCCCGGCGGGCGGGATCATCCAGCATGGCGCGCACCTGATCGGCGAGATAGGTGGACAGCGGGAATTTGCCGCCGGCATAGGCGGGGATCTTCGGGTCCATCGAAAAGGCATTGGAGACAAGGCATTCATTGTCGCGAATGCCTTCGAAGCGCAGCACCTTGCCGGCAAAGAGGAAGGTATCGCCCTGGGTCAGTTGCTCGAAGAAATACTCCTCGACCTTGCCCAGCGTCATGCCGCCCCGGCCAATGGAGCCGAGCTGGTTGCGCTTGACCAGACGAACATTGAGCATGGGCATTTCGACGATGGTGCCGAGGTTGAGGCGGTATTGCTGCACGACCTGCGGATTGGACACTCGCCACAGCCCCTCCTTCGTTTTTCGGATGCGGGCATAGCGCTCATAGGTTCGGAGCGCATAGCCGCCGGTCGCGACGAAATCGACGATGCGGGCAAAGGTATCGCGCGGGAGCGCCGCATAGGGCAGCGCGGTGGTGACTTCGGCGAAGAGCTGGTCTTCATCGAAGGCTTCGGCGCAGGCCATGCCGAGCACATGCTGGGCGAGCACATCGAGCGAGCCCTCCCCCACCGGCGGCGTGTCCTGGGCGCCGATATAGTTGGCATCCAGCGCCGCCTGACATTCCATGACTTCGAAGCGGTTGGCCGGGACGAGGATGGCGCGCGAGGGCTCATCCATGCGGTGATTGGCGCGGCCAATGCGCTGGGCAAGCCGTGACGCGCCCTTGGGCGCACCGACATGCACAACGAGATCGACATCACCCCAGTCGATGCCGAGATCGAGCGTCGAAGTGGCGACCACGGCGCGCAGCCGGTTTTCGGCCATGGCGGCTTCCACCTTGCGGCGCTGCGAGACATCAAGCGAGCCGTGATGGAGGGCGATCGGCAGATTGTCGTCATTGACCGTCCAAAGCGCCTGAAAGAGCATCTCGGCCTGGGAGCGGGTGTTGACGAAGAGCAGCGTGGTCTTGAAGTCCTTGAGGACCTTGTAGACCTCAGGGATAGCGTAATGCGCCTTGTGGCCGGACCAGGGGATACGATCTTCGGTTTGAAGAATGGTGATATGCGGTCGGGCACCGCCGTCGACAGTGATGAGACCGGCTGCGGCTTCGCCCGCCTCAGGCTGGGCGACGAGCCAGCGACGCAGGTCCATGGGTTCAGCCACCGTCGCCGAGAGCCCGATCGTCTGCACACCCGGCGCCAGCTTGCGAAGCCGGGCCAAGGCCAGTGAGAGGAGATGGCCGCGCTTGGAGGTGACCAGCGAATGCAGCTCGTCAAAGATGACGTAGCGCAGATCCTTGAAGAAGCGGGCTGCGTCTGAATGTGAGAGCAGAAGCGCCACCTGCTCGGGTGTGGTGAGCAGGATATCCGGCGGGTTCGTCTTCTGGCGCTGACGCTTGGAAGACGGCGTATCGCCTGTGCGGTTCTCGATGGTGATCGGCAGCCCCATTTCGCCAACCGGCTTCATCAGGTTGCGCTCGATATCGACGGCGAGGGCCTTCAAGGGTGAGATGTATAGCGTGTGAATGCCTGTAAAGGCTTCCCCCGGCTTCTTGCGCCCGCGCTCGGTGAGCTCGGTCAATGACGGCAGGAAGCCGGCAAGCGTCTTGCCGGCGCCCGTAGGCGCGATCAGCAGCAGACTTTCTCCACCATCCTCGCCGCTGCGGGCCCGCACCAGAAGTTCGAGCTGGTGGTCACGCGGATGCCAGCCCTTTTCGCCGAACCAGCGAAGGAAGGGGGCAGGCAGAAGGCTGATGGCGGAATCAACGGTGCTCACGGGCACAACGTAGAGGACGGCGGCGGAAAGAGAAGAGGGAGCCTGGGTGACACTCTAATGCGGTCGCGACATTGTCCCGGCGCGCATGGTCCCTGCAGCCCACAGGCCCGCGAGCATAACCACTGTCGAGATGAGCGCCGGCGCAAGATGGCCACCAGCCGGGGTCGCCACGGCGAAATTATAAGCCGTATGCCAAAGTGCGCAAACGAGGATGGATCGCTGAAAGGTCAGATAGAGCCAGGATAGAACGAAAGCGCCGAGGAGAAGGCCTATTCCCCAGCCCAGCAGGGCGGGGCCAATCATCTCGCCCATGTTGCGATGCACGAAGAACAATGGCAGATGCCACACGAGCCAAAGCAAAGAAACCCAGAGGGTTGAAGTCAGCGCGGAATGGTTCCCGACCAATTGATCGAAGGCGTAACCTCGCCAGCCAACTTCCTCTCCGAAGCCATTGAGCACAAGGACGAGGATGATCGACGCGAACCAACCCGTGCCTGATGGCACGCCCGGATATTCGAAAAAGGCATTTGCGGGAGGCCAATCCATGCCTTGGGCGCGACCGATCAGGATTGCAGCGGCGAGCAGCAAGAGCGGCAAAAGGACAAACGAGATGGCAAGCCAGCGGCGGGGCGGAAAACGCAGACATCTCTGCGCAAGCTCGGACAGCCCGGCCCTACCGTCGAACAAGGCGGTGGAGACGAGTGCGCCCACCATAGGCCCTGCCAGTCCTGGAAGATGCGACGCAGCCGATCCCGGCTCGACCATCTGCCCCATCACAAACATCCAACCCCACCAAGACCAGGAAAAGGCAAGCGTCACACCGTAGAACGTGGCGAGACGACGCACGATAGTTGCAGCTTTACCTGCGGATCTGACTGTCAAGACCGCCTCACCTCAGCGCGATATACCGATCCGACCGATGGTTGATGGCGAGGAACAGGTTCAGCACCACGGCGCCGATGATCGAATAGGCAACGACCATGGGGCTGACGACGGCGAAAGCAAGCATCATCACGCAGAGGTCGAAGGCAAGCTGGACGAGGCCGGCGCGGATGCCGAAGCGGTCCTGGATATAGACGGCGAGGATGCCGAGACCGCCGAGGCTGGCGCGGTGGCGGTAAAGGGCGAGCAGACCGAAGCCGAGCAGCAAGCCGCCGAGCACAGCCGCCCAGACCGGCGCGATGCTGGAAATCACCAGAAAGCGGCTTTCGATCTCGACGATAAAGGAGGTCAAGCCGACGGCGATGAAGGTCTTGATGGTGAAGTCGAGCCCGACGCGGCGTAGCGACAGGATGTAGAACGGCAGGTTGAGGACGAAGAACAGGAGACCGAAGCTCCAGCCGCTCCAGTAGTGCAACACGAAAGCGAGGCCTGCCATGCCGCCGGTCAACAGACCAACCTGGGCAAGGAAATAGAGGCCGAGGGCTGCGATGAGGCTGCCGGCCAGCAGGCCTTGAAAATCTTCGGCCGGGGTGTGGCGGGCGGGGTTTGAATTCCAGATTCCCAGCATGCTCGTCAATTGCGCCATGACATGTCTCCAGAATGCGTTTCAGAGACCAATGGTACCGCAGAAAGCCCTGAAAACAAGGGCTATAGGTCAGGAAAGCTGACCTATCGATGAGATCGCAAGAAAGCTGCGCTCAGGCGGTCCGCGCCGCAAGAAACAGGATGCCGAAGACCGGTTTTCCGCCATCCATGCGAATGGTGCTGCGAACCAGGGTGAGAGGCTCGAAACCGCTTTCGGCAAGACGGGTGCAGACATGGGCTTCGGTGTGGGCGTAACGCAAGCTCTGCGCCAGGACGAAACCATCGCCCTCGCCTGCGTCCTCCACCGAAAAGGCAAAGAGGGCGCCGGGTGCGGCAAGGTCTGCTGCCAGTGAAAAGGCATTGCCGAGATCGCCGAGATACATCAGCACGTCGGCGGCCGAGACGAGGTCCGCCCGGCGCGCCGGCAGGCCGTCATCAAACAGGCCCGAGCGGACAGCATCGAGCGACAGGTCGGACTTGGCGAGAAGGTCGTAGTGCCCCTTCTCCTCGGCCTTGGCCAGCATGTTGACCGAGAGATCAAAGCCCTCAAGCCGGGTGACCTTGTGGCGGATCTCGGCGCCAAAGAGGCCTGTGCCGCAACCGAGATCGACGGCCAGATCGAAGCGGCGTTCGTCGTGATCTGCGATCAGGGCTGCGAGCTTGGCCGGGACCGTGTAGTCGAGCCGCTCGACGAGCGCCTTATCGAAGCGGTCGGCATAATCGTCGAACAGCGCCTCGACATAGGCGCTGGGTGGCGCATCCGGCGTGTCTTCCGCGCCGAGGACCGCCAGCTTGAGGCGGGCGCCAAAGAGATCCTGCGGGTCGAGATCCAGAACTTGGCGCAGGGCTGCAATCGCCTTTTCAGCCGTGCCGGCCTTCACCGCATAATCGGCAAGACTGACGAGGCCAGCCGGCCATGCGGGCGTGATTTCAAGCGCCTGCTCCATCAATTCCACCGCCGCCTCATGTTCGCCATTCTCGGCGAGCATGCGGGCATAATCGGCGCGACGGTCGGCAATGACGTCACCGGACGAAAACTGGGTGGGGTGCATGGGCAGTCTCCCTCGAGGTCTTTCAGCATGGAGAAGGCGCGCGGTCTTGACCGATCGGCGGAAAAAACTCAAGTCCTATCGCAGGACACTGCTTCGGCGACTTGCAGCAATGGCGCGCGCCGCCCATATCTGCGGCGACAACAGGAGATACAGATGGCGGATGGCATGAATCGGTTCCTGGGCGACACGCCGGGCAGAACGCTGGTCAAGCTGATCGTCGTCTCGCTGATCGTCGGCTTCGTGATGTCGATCTTCGGGCTCGATCCGATGGACCTCGTCTATGGCATCCGGAATTTCGTGCTCGACCTCTGGCATACCGGCTTCAATGCGCTGGGCGATATCGGCCGATACTTCGTGATTGGTGCGACCGTGGTCATTCCGGTTTTCATCATCCTGCGCCTGTTTGCCTCGCGGAACTGAGCATGACCCTGTCCCTGATCAACCGTCGTCGGCTGCTCGTTTTGTCGGCTGGCGTGATGACCGCCACGCTTGCCGGTTGCCGCACCAGCGAGGTGCTCAATCCAGCCGACGGCCAGTCTCGGGTGGAGACGACCAAGGCGCTGGCCATGGTCAACACGCTGAGATCCGGCAAGGGCTTGTCGACGCTGTCGCGCAATGCGCATGCTGAGGTGGCCGCTGTTGCGCAAGCCAAGCGCATGGCGCGCGCTGGTGAAATGTCGCATCTGATCGGCTTCAAGGACAGCTTCCTTGCCCGGATGAAGGGGCACGAAGTGCCGCTTCCGGCAGCAGAGAATATCGCGACCGGTCAGGATACGGTCGAGCGGGCGGTGCAGGCCTGGATCGATTCCAAGCGGCACCTGGACAACATGCTCGGCGATTTCAAAGGGCTTGGTGTTGCCGTCGCCTGGGATTCCGCTTCCGGCAACCGGCCCTATTGGGCCATGGTGCTTTCGGCCTGAGTGATTCCTCTGCTCCGGTCCTTGCCGGAGCAGCCCATGCAGACCTCTTCGCCGCCCCCCGCCTCCCGGATCCCCGCCTTCCGGACCATTGCCGTCACGCACCGTACGGTGCTGGCGATCGCCGTGCCAATGACGCTGGGTTTCGTTACGACGCCGCTTCTGGGCCTGACCGATACGGCTGTGGTCGGGCGCAGCGGATCGGCAGAGGCGCTGGCGGGACTGGCGATTGCGGCGGCGCTTTTCGATCTGATGTTCGCAAGCCTCAATTTCCTGCGCGCCTCGACCACGGCGCTCGTGGCACAGGCGCAAGGGCGCGGCGACCCAGCCGAACTGTTTGCCGTGTTCTGGCGATCAATCCTGTTGTCGCTCGGTTTCGGGTTCGCCATTCTTCTTCTCTCACCGCTCATCGTGGGAGGCGGGCCGGCACTGATGGGGGCTGACGGTCAAGTGCAGTCAGCGGCGGCGACCTATATCGGCATCCGCATTCTGGCCGCCCCGGTGACGCTGTCCAACTTCACGCTGCTCGGCTTTGTGCTTGGCCGCGGCCTGGGCACGGTGGGACTGTCGCTGCAGATCCTGCTGAATGGGGTCAATATCGTGATGTCGATCCTGCTCGGCATCACCTTCGGCTACGGTATTGCCGGGGTTGCCTGGGGAACGGTGATCGGTGAGACGGTTGCCATGCTGGCCGGCTTCGGCTTTCTCGCCTGGCGCTATGGGGCAGCGGCACAGCCGCGCCTTGCGATGATCCTCGACAAGGCCAAGATGATGGCGCTCTTCCGGCTCAACCGGGACATCCTGATCCGGACTTTTTCGCTGATTACAGCCTTTACCGTGATGACCCGGATCGGTGCCGGGTTCGGCGCCGTGACGCTGGCGGCCAATGCCGTGTTGATGAACTTCTTCATGATCGCAAGCTTCTATCTCGATGGCATGGCAACGGCGGCCGAGCAGATTACCGGTGAGGCCGTCGGCGCACGCCAGCGCCCAGCCTTCGAGCGCGCCGTGAAGCTCACGGGGCTCTGGTCCTTGGCGCTTGCACTGGCGAGCCTCGGCTTCTTCCTGGTTTTCGGCGATGCGATCATCGGCTTTATCACCACGGCCGGGGATGTCCGGGCGGCAGCGGAAACCTACCTGCCCTATGCGGCGCTGACTGCTCTCACCGGGGCGCTCGCCTTCCAGATGGACGGCGTCTTTATCGGTGCCACCTGGTCGGTGGAGATGCGCAACATGATGATTGTTGCGCTTGCCGGGTATCTGGCCACGGTCGCGGCGCTGACGCCGATCCTCGGCAATCACGGCCTGTGGATCGCGCTCAACGTGTTTCTGGCCCTGCGCGGCATTCTTCTCCTGCTGCGCCTCAAGACGAAGGCCGATCAGACCTTTGCCGAGAGCCAGTGATCCAGGCGACTGTCGCGCAATTCACGGATGTTCGAGACCTTTTCCCGATCCATCAAGGCCGACAGACCCCTGACGATGCGGCCCGGCAATGCGGGGCCTTCATAGACCATGCAGGAATAGAGCTGGACCAGATCGGCACCGGCGCGGATCTTTTCGAGCGCCGTCTCGGCCGAGGATACACCGCCGACGCCGATGATCGGCAGGCTTATGCCGACGCGGCTGCGCATGCGCGCCAGAACCGCTGTCGAGCGGTCGAAGAGGGGCGCGCCCGACAGGCCGCCGACTTCAGCGGCAAGGGACGCGTCCGTCAGTCCGTCACGGGACAGCGTGGTGTTGGAGACGATCAGGCCGTCGAGATCATGTACGCCGATAACTTCGGCAATGTCGTCCATGCCTTCTTCCGTCAGGTCCGGCGCAATCTTCAGGAAGACCGGCAGGCGCTTGCCCGCGCGGATCGCTTCTTCGTCGCGTGCGGCGAGTACAGCTGAGAGAAGTGCATCCAGGCTCTCCTTTGCCTGCAGGTCGCGCAGGCCCGGTGTGTTGGGCGAGGAGATGTTGGCGGTGAAATAGGTGGCGACGGGATAGAAGCGGCGGATGCCGTCGACATAATCCGCGATGCGATCCACGGCATCCTTGTTGGCGCCGATATTGACGCCGACAATGCCCGACCGATTGCCGCGGCCGGAGAGCCGGGCAAGTGCCGCGTCGTGGCCCTCATTGTTGAAACCGAGGCGGTTGATGACGGCACGGTCGCCTTCCAGGCGGAAGATGCGCGGCTTGGGATTACCGGCCTGCGGCTTGGGTGTCAGGGTGCCAACTTCGGCAAAGCCGAAGCCGAGGGACAGCAGCGCATCCGGGACTTCCGCATTCTTGTCATAACCGGCCGCCATGCCGAGCGGATTGGCAAAGCGGATGCCGGCCACCGTCTGGGCGAGACGCGGATCAGCGGATGTCCGGCATGCCGGGACAAGACCGGTTTTCAACGCGGCAATCGACAGGCCATGCGCCGTTTCGGCATCGAAAAGGAAGAGGCCGCGACGGCCGAGGGAGAAGAGATCGAGCATCAGCGGGTTTCCTCGAAAGCTGGCGGAAAGACATGCCGGCCATCCTGGCCGAGGGCGAGCGGCTTTTCCCAATGGACCGCGTCGAGCGGCAGATCGGCATAAAGATGCGGGAAGAGATCACCACCGCGCGACGGCTCCCATTTGAGCGCGTCGCCAAAGACAGTCGCATCGACGGCGACGAGGAGGAGGCCCGCTTGACCCGAGAAATGCAGGCGGGCCGTCTCGACCGCCTGAGCTGCGGTGGAAAAATGGATGTAGCCGTCCTTCAGATCGATGGGCGCACCCTTGAAAACACCAAGGCGCCGCGCCTCCTGCCACAATTCCTGCGCCACGATCTTGTATATGGTCTTGTCCAAGGTCCGGTCTCTCCCAGATCATGAGGGTGGGTCGGGGTTTGCCGCAAACGAGCACAAATGTCCACGGGCGATGAAGCCCGGCTTGGACCAGAGGAGGTTCCGATGTCGATCCGAAACATCGTCAGCGCGCTTGTCGCGGTCATGCTTTCCGCTCCTGCCGTCTCTGCCCAGGAAACGGACAGCGGTCGCTATACACTGGAGAAATCCGAAAGCGGTTTCGTGCGTCTGGACCGGCAGACAGGCGCCGTCACGCTTTGCACCGAGGCAGAGGGTACGCTGACCTGCCGAATGGCGGCTGATGAGCGCGCGGCCTATGACGCCGATCTCGCACGGCTGGAAAAGCGCATGGAGGCGCTGGAGACGCAGATCGCCTCCGGCACAGCCTCGACAAGCGGCAACCTGCCGAGCGATGCGGAAATCGACCGCTCGATCAGCATCATGGAACGCTTCATGCGGGCCTTTTTCGGCCTCGTACAGACCTTCCGGGATGAGGAAAAGGCACCCGCACCCGATCAAACTTGACGAAACTCAAGGATTTCAGGGCTTTCGCGGCTCGACCATTGTCTAGAGGCACAGCAAGCGCTAAAAGACAGTGACCGCGCCATCTGCGCGCCGATGACATCGCTCTTGGGAGGGGGCTTTGACATGACCGCATCAACCTTCATCATCGCCGACGACCATCCGCTTTTCCGCGGCGCGCTGCGCCAGGCCGTAACCGGCATCGACGGAGACCAGACCATCATTGAGGCCGGCGACTTCGAGGCAGCCCGAGAGGCCGCCGCAGCACATGCCGATGCCGATCTGATGCTACTCGATCTTGCCATGCCCGGTGTCTCCGGCTTTTCCGGACTGATGGCGCTGCGTGCCGAATTCGCCAGCCTGCCGCTGGTGATTGTTTCCGCGACAGACGACGCGGTTACGATCCGCCGTGCGCTTGAACTCGGCGCTTCCGGCTTCATCTCGAAATCGGCCGGTATTGAAGAGATCCGCGCCTCGATCGAGCGGGTGATGGCAGGCGACATCTGCACGCCGCCCGGTTACCAGGATGGGCAGGAGAGCGACCCGGATGTGGCAAATCTGATCAGCCGGCTGCGGACCCTGACACCGCAGCAGAGCCGCGTTCTCGGCATGCTTGGTGAAGGACTGCTGAACAAGCAGATCGCCTACGAACTCGGCGTGTCCGAGGCTACGATCAAGGCGCATGTCTCGGCGATCCTTCTCAAGCTGAAGGTCGACAGCCGGACCCAGGCCGTGATCCAGCTCGGCAAGATCAACATGGCGATGGTTGCCTGACGGCACTTAAGGATTTTATTCCTTTTTGCTTTACGAGCGCGTGCGGCTGCTCTATGGTCTTCCGAGACTGCCGGACAGGATCATCCGACATTGCCGGCGCTGGGTGAGGCGCAACCATGCTTTCGCACGACAGCATATGGGCCGCGATCGACAGGCTCGCCGAACGACATTCCCTGACGCCGTCAGGGCTTGCGCGTCGTGCCGGGCTTGATCCCACCTCCTTCAACAAATCCAAGCGGATTGCGGCCGACGGCCGCATGCGCTGGCCTTCCACCGAATCGATTTCCAAGGTGCTGGAGGCAACAGGCGCCAGCCTGGACCAGTTCATGGGTTTTATTTCGCCCAATGGCGGCAGCGCCCAGAGCCTGCCTCCCGGCTCCTTTCCGCCCAAGGTGAGCTCGATCCCCCTGCTTGGCATGGCCCAGGCGGGCGCCGGCGGCTTTTTCGACGATAGCGGCTTTCCGGCGGGGCAAGGCTGGGACATGGTCGAGTTTCCGGCAGCCCCAGGGTCTGCGGGTGGCGTCTATGCGCTTGAGGTGCAGGGCGAGAGCATGAAGCCGCTCTATCGTGACGGCGACACCCTGATCGTCGAACCGGGCGCGCAGGTCCGGCGTGGAGACCGCGTGGTGGTCAAGACGCGGGAGGGCGAGGTCATGGCCAAGATCCTCGCCCGACAGACGGCGCGCGCAGTGGAATTGCAATCACTCAATCCAGAACATCCGACGCGTGTCATCGACATGGCGGATGTGGAATGGGTGGCACGCATCATCTGGGCCAGCCAATAGGAAAACGCACCTATGCGTCGTACCCTCATCACGATTGCCGGCATCGGCGGACTGTTCGTCTGGGCCTATCTGGTTGCCAATGCCGGCCATTGGCTCTCCGACGCGCCACCGGATTACGACATGCAGGACCTTGAAGTTCCCGACCTGGATGACCTTGATCTGCCAGAGACCGGTGCTGCAGCGCCGACGGGAGAGACAGAGGGCGCAGCAGATGTTGCGCAAACCGCCACCGCCATGGCACCTGCGGGCACGCCGGATGCCGGAAGCGAAAGAGCGCAGGGCACGGTTCGGCCGATCGAGCCTGACGTCTTTGCCTATCCTGCCTTCGCCCCCGCCGGCAATCTCGAACGCATCGAGGCACGCCAGCCGCTGAGCGAAGAGAAGACGGCGGAGAGTGCCCGCGTGACACTGCTTCATCGACCGAACAGCCTGCAAGCCGGCATACTCGGCTTTGGCGCAGAGCAGCGGATCCGGCTTGCCGATATCAAGGCGACCGATCCCGAGCGCACCTGTCCGGATGCCAGCGGTGGCGCATGGCCATGCGGGGCCATGGCACGGACGCAGCAGCGTCTTTTCATCCGCAACCGCTCGGTCGCCTGCGAAACGCTCGGCAGCGGCTGGCAGGGCGAAATCCGCTCACGTTGCTGGGTCGGCGCGCAGGATGTGTCCGCATGGCTTGCCAAACAGGGCTGGGCCGAGGCGGAGGCAGGTTCCGGGCTCACCGCCCTTACCGAGCAGGCCCGCAGCGAGGCGCGCGGACTTTTCGCCGCTGTCGCCCCCTGAACAAGGCCCGAGACCACGAAGTGCCGTGGCTGGCAGAGCTTGAAACAGCGCAAACCGCTCCCTACTCTTCGGACACAACAACAAGGAACCGATCGACGCCATGAGCAACCATGTTTCCCCGGAAGAAGCGCTGATTTTCGTCATGGTAATGGCCTCAGCCGTCGATAGCGCCATGGCTGAAAAGGAGCTGGTGCGGATCGGCCAGTTGATCGACATCCTGCCGGTCTTCGATGCATTCGACAAGGAGCAGCTGATCCCGGTTTCGCAGCGTTGCGCCAGCATTTTGAGCGGCCCAGAGGGATTGGAGATCGCCCTCGAAACGATCAAGGATGCGTTGCCCGACCATTTGCGCGACACGGCCTATGCCCTGGCGGTCGAGATCGTTGCCGTCGACCTGTCGATCCGGCCGGAGGAGTTCCGCCTTCTGAAATTGCTTCGCGACCGGTTTCGCCTCGACCCGCTCACCTGCGCTGCTCTTGAGCGCAGCGCAACGGCCCGTTATCGCACTCTCTGACGGCTTCTCTCGAGGTCAGAACACCGGCCTTTCGCCCTGTCCGCCCGGCAGATGGGATCAGTAAATCCCCGTCGGGAAATAGCGCAGGTAGATCTCTTCCAGGCGGCCGTCACGCGAGACGGCTGCAAGCGCGCTTTCGAGTGCCGCCGACAAGCGCGCATCCTGCCCACCCACCATGATGGTCATCCCCTCGCCGAGGAACTGCTCCGACAGATAGGGGCCGTCGAACAGGTCGCAGCAACCGGCCGATGCGGGGCTTGTCATCCAGAAGGACAGTTGCAGGGCATCGGCGAAGACAGCATCGACCTTCTTGGCCTTCAACGCCTCGAGCATGGCATCGCGGGTGTCAAAGCCTTGCGCTTTCACATCGGGGAAGAAGGCCCGCAGCATGGCCTCATGCGCCGTTCCCTTGATCACGCCCACAGGCTTGCCATACAGGGCGCGCGCATCGGTGCGCGCCAGTGATGCCTGCTTGTTGGTGAGGAAGCGCGCCGGCAGCAGCAGATAGGGCCGGGTAAACCGAAAGCGCTCACGCAATTGCGACGTGACCGCCACGCCTGCCAGCACCGCCTCGCCCTGTCCACCTTCCAAAGCGGTCGCCAGCTGTTCATAGGGCAGAGCCTGGATCTGGCAGCGGTTCTCCATGCCGAGTTCGGCGCAGAGCGCCCGGGCGAGATCGACGTGGAAACCGGCGAGACGCCCGGTCTGATCGGTGAAATTGAAGGGCGGGAAATCGGCCGTCGTCAGGAAACGGAGCCGCAGGATGTCATTGACATCGGGTCGGGCGAGCCGCTCGCGCGCGTCAAACAGGATCGGCAGTTCGGTCATCTGCGCAACCGCGGGACTCACCATCAGAGGCAGGGCCAAGATCAGACGGGCCAGCAACTGCAAGAGCCCCGGCAATTCTAGGGATGAAACTTTTGCGCGCATCGTTAACACTTACTACCGGGGAAGCTAGGGGACGTCATCTTTTGCGATGACGTGTAGCAGTTTGGTCTGGACGAGGGAATACGACCCGCGGGCGGCGTTGCCATGCCGACCGACAGGAAAGTTGCGCGCCAAAGGAGACCGGCACCCTGCGGCCGGGAACGCCGGTCCGCCGTTTGACGGTATTGGGGAACTGAAGGCAGAGGCACGCCTGCTGCATCGGCTCGGAATCGCCAAGCCGCTGATTGCCCGCATGGCAGACAGGGCCGCTAAACACCGCACAACAATCGAACAGGAACTTCTGGCCAGTGGCGCTGTGCAGGAAGATGCCTATTATGCCGGCCTGGCGCGGATGTTCGGGTTCACCTTCCTGGATGTCATTCCCGCAGATCTGGTCACCGACCTTTCCGGCCTCGACAGCCAACTCAAGCAACCTCGCCTCCTCCGGCTGCATTATCCGGACAGGCCGCCGATCATGGTCGTGGTGCCAGAGATCCGGACAGCAGACGCTCTGGCACGACGCTTGTCGCGCGGCGGCGACATGGCGGGTTCCGTTGTGGTGGCAACACCGTCCGCTGTCCGGAACGCCGTGTGGGCCGCAGGCGCGCGCCGACGATCCCGCGAAGCTGTTGGCGGGCTCTTCGAAAGCGCGCGCAGCCAGTCGGCGCGGCTTGTGGTCACCGGCGAACAGGGCTTTCTCGCCGGCCTGCTTGCTTCCGTCCTGATTGTCGTCGCTTCGATCTCGCCGATGGCAGCGCTTCTTGCCCTGCATATCGTCATGTCGCTTTTCCATCTGGCCGCCCTTGCCTTGCGGATGATGGTGATCCAGCACAGCTGCCAGCAAGAGAAGGCACGCCGCAGGCAGGGCGGCACATCGGAAAGGCATGTGGCGGCACCAGAACTCCAAAGCCCAGAAAGCCCGTTACCCGTCTACACCGTCATGGTTGCGATCTACCGGGAGGCGGCGGTCGTGCCACAGCTGCTGACCGCCCTTTCCGCGCTTGACTGGCCAAAGAGCCTGCTCGACATCAAGATTGTCTGCGAAGCCGATGACCACGAAACACTGGCGGCCCTTCAGGCCGCACGTCCGGGTCCGCAGTTTGAGGTGGTGGCGGTGCCCTCTTCACTGCCGCGCACCAAGCCCAAGGCGCTGACCTATGCGCTTGCCGGCGCGCGCGGAGAATTCCTCACGATCTACGACGCGGAGGACCGGCCAGATCCACAGCAGCTGCGCGAAGCCTATCACACCTTCCGTCTCGGACCGCCGGACCTTGCCTGCCTGCAGGCGCCGCTCGCCATTGCCAATGGTGGCGAGAGCTGGATCAGCGCGATCTTCGCGCTCGAATATTCCGCCCTCTTCCGCAAGCTTTTGCCGGCGCTCGGCCATCACCGGCTGCCGATGCCGCTGGGCGGTACTTCGAACCACTTCAAGACGCAGGCGCTGGTGAAGAGCGGCGGCTGGGACCCTTACAACGTGACCGAGGATGCGGATCTCGGCATGCGGCTTTACCGGGCAGGCTACCGGGCCTCGACCATCACATCGCCGACACTGGAAGACGCCCCGACACACTTCAAGGTCTGGCTCGGGCAACGGACGCGCTGGTACAAAGGCTGGCTACAGACCTGGCTGGTGCTGATGCGAAGCCCGGCCAGAACAGCGCAGGAGATGGGGCTTGGCGCGTTTCTCGTCTTTCAACTGCTCGTCGGCGGCATGCTGGTTGCGGCGCTCACGCATCCCGCGCTGATCCTGTTCATCGCGGTGGCCGTGACATCTCTGCGGGAGGTGCCGATCGCCCAAACCAATCTCATGACCACCGTGCTGCTTGCCATCGACCTGATCAACATTCTTGGCAGCTATGCGATCTTTTTCGTCCTCGGGGCCCTCCCGATGAGCGGCACCGAGAGGAAATCACTCGGACACCGCTGGATGCTCATCCCCGTCTACTGGATGGGCGTATCTCTGGCTGCCTGGAAGGCGGCGATCGAGCTGCGCTTCAAGCCCTTCTACTGGAACAAGACACCGCACAGCCCGAGCCGCGCGGCCACGACAACAGCCGGCCTTGCTCAGCCGAGGAAGGACTGCGCGGCGGTCACGTCATCAGGCGAGAGCGCGTGATCGGCGTCAAGCGCGGTGAACGTGACATCGGCCCCGCACTCACGCAGTTGCTTCGCCAGATCCTGTGCCTGCGGCAGATATGGGTCACGGTCGCCGGCCGCCACGAGAATGCGGGCGGCGGACAGATCCACGTCCGACAGTGCGTCGAGCACCGGCATGGGGCGGATGAGGATGGCGGTGGAGATGAGGCCAGGATGGAGGAGCATCGCGGCGGCAAGCAGATTGGCGCCGTTCGAATATCCGACAAAGGCGGTACGCGCCTTCGAGAGACCATAGGCCGGGCCCATATCCTCGATGAAGGCCGATAAGGCCTCCGCCTCGGCGCGGATATCCTGCTGGTCAAAGGAGAGCGGGCCGAACCGGCGGAAGAAGCGGGCGACGCCTTCCTCCGTCGCACGACCGCGCAGGCCGAGAAGCGTGGCCTGTGGCGCGATCTTGCGCCCAAGCGGCAACAGGCTCGCCTCGTTGCCGCCCGTGCCATGCAGGAGAACAAGGCCCGATCCGTTGGGGCGCTCCGGCTCATGGATGCGATGGACGAAGGGAAGGTCGCGGTAGATGGTGCGCGGTTCACCCGGCAGCCCGAATTGCGGCAGCATGGGCACGATATCTTCCGGGCGCAGATGAAAATGCTCGGGGATGAACAGGGTCGTGCCGAGATCACCAGGCGCTTCATCCACTCCGAAACCCGGATCATCGGAGGCGAGTTCGATCAGGCAGCCGGCCGGTTCGCGGACATAGAGGGAGTAGAAATACTTGCGATCATGAACATTGACCGCATTGGCGTCGGCGCCCGACAGAACTGCAGCGGCCCTGTCGACGGCGCCTCGATCAGCCATCCGCAGGGCGACATGATCGATGGCCCCGGTGCCCGGTGCTGCCGGCCAGAATCCCGTCGCATCCCGGATGTCGAGGATCTGACCGCTGGCTGAGGTCATCCGGCGAATGGTGCCTTCCTGCGCGGCCATGACGAAGCCGGAATATTGACCCAGGAAGGCCGAGGTTTCCTCGGGCTTTTCCGAGAGAAGCGTTGCGCCGCGAAGCGCCCGGATAGCGTCATCGGCCTCCATGCCGTGCATGGGCCAGACGGCGCCGGCGGCCACGGCTTCGGTGCCCACCAGCTTGACGATGATGCCGTCGGGATCGGTCAGGCGCAGGACCGGTTCACCGAATTCGAGGCTGGGACCCGTTGCGGCGACACCAAATTGAAGGGCCCGCGTCAGCCAGAATCCGATCGCGGCCGGGGCGATGGCAAAGGCGATTTCGCTCGGTGCACCGTGGCCGACACGGCCGGGTGAGCCGTCTTCCCAGGCGAGAAAGGTGACGAGTGATCCGGGGCTTGCCTCCGCGTCACCATAAAAGAGGTGGAGCTGAGCCGCATCTTCGAAACCGCCGGTGCGCTTGACGAGCCGAAGGCCAAGAAATCCACAATAGAAGTCGACATTGGCCTGGATCTTCCGGGTGATCGCCGTGATGTGGTGAAGGCCGCTGGTCATCGCTCTCTCCCTGTCCTACCCTTCCCATACATCAAATCATCGAAAGGACCAGACCATGGTGACACTGCTCGGGATATCCGGCAGCCTGCGCAAGGGCTCGCTGAACACGGCGCTATTGAACGCGGCCACCCGGCTGCCGGCGGAGGGGTACGCGATCGAAGCGGCGGGCATTCACGGCGTTCCGCTCTATGATGGCGACCTGGAAGCGGCCGAAGGCATTCCGGCTGCCGTGACGGCTTTGAAGGAAAAGATCCAGGCCGCGGATGGCGTGATCCTGTTTACGCCGGAATACAACAACGGCATTCCCGGCGCCTTCAAGAACACCATCGACTGGCTGTCCCGCCCATCCTCCGATATCGCGAAAGTATTTGGCGGCAAGCCCTTCGCGCTCGTCGGCGCGTCTCCTGGCAATTTCGGCACGCTGCTCAGCCAGAATGCCTGGCTTCCCGTTCTGCATACGCTGGGCTGCCGGACATTCTCGGAAAAGCGGCTGATGGTGTCAAAGGCGCATACGTTGTTCGATGCCGAGGGCAATCTCACCGACGAGGCGACAGTCAAGCGCCTGGCGGATCTGCTGGCGGCGTTTGCGCGGTTTGCGGGGGAAAAGTGAAGAGAATTGGAGCGGGTGAAGGGAATCGAACCCTCGTATTCAGCTTGGGAAGCTGCTGCTCTACCATTGAGCTACACCCGCGACGGGGATGAGGAATCCAACAGTTCGGCCGGCCTGTCAAGCGGCAGGCGGCCGAAAGCGGGACGCCCTTGGTTCCACACCGATCTTCAAGGCAGGCGGAAATGCTTTGACAGTTTCAGGCCTTGCGCCTGGTAGTTGGAGCCGAGGCCCGTGCCATAAAGGCCTTCGGGGCGCTCCTGCATGTGTTCATAGACGAGCCGGCCGATGACCTGGCCGTGCTCAAGAATGAAGGGGACCTCGTGGCTTCGGACTTCCAGCACGGCGCGGCTGCCCGAGCCGCCGGCAGGGGCATGGCCGAAGCCCGGGTCGAAGAAGCCGGCATAGTGGACGCGGAATTCCCCGACCAGCGGATCATAGGGCGTCATCTCGGCCGCATAGAGCGGGGGCACATGCACTGCTTCGTTCGACACCAGAATGTAGAATTCGTCGGGATCCAGGATCAGCTCATCGGCGCCACGGCTGTAGAGCGGCTCCCAGAAATCGAGCACATCATGCGCCCCCTTCTTATCGACATCGATGACGGACGTGTGGTGCTTGCCGCGATAGCCGATCAAGCCTTGAGGCCCTGATCCCTTGAGGTCGATCGAGAGCGCGATGCCGCCGCCGGAGACATTGGGCATGTCGCTGGCAACCAGGGTCTCGGCCTTGTGCAGCTCGAAGAGCTCGGCCTCGCCGAGCAATGCATGGCCGACGCGGAAGCGGATCTGCGACAGGCGCGAGCCGCGGCGCACGATGATCGGGAAAGTGCGCGGGGAGATTTCCAGGTAGAGCTGGCCCTTGTAGCCGGCCGGCACCTTGTCGAATTCCTGGGCGTAATCGACCATGACGCGGGTGAAGATGTCGAGGCGGCCGGTGGAGCTCTTCGGATTGGCGGAAGCCGAGATTTCAGCCGGCAGATCGAGGCTTTCCATCAGGGGCACGATGTAGACGCAGCCGGTTTCCAGCACCGCGCCATTTTCGAGATCGATCTCGTGCAATGTCAGCTTGTCGAGCTTCTCGGCGACAGTGCTGTTGCGGCCCGGCATGAAGCTCGCCCGGACCCGGATGGCCTTGCCGCCGAGGCGCAGATCGAGACTGGCGGGCTGGATCTGATCCTTGTCGAGCATGGCCTCGCTTTTCAGCTGGCCCTGGCCGAACAAGGCACCGATGGCGCGGTCGGACAAAATCCCGGACTTGATGGTCATTTTTCTCAATCCTGTTTGGGCCGACAAAACCAAAGCCCACCAATTGACGCAAGGCCTGCGAAGGCGTAAGGCAGCCTTATCCCGTGGTGATTTGGCCGGTCGGCTTGCAGCCACGTTAAACAAGTGGCTAAATAGACCGGGTTCACAAAACCGGTCCGTATTCGCGACCGGTTTTTTTTGTGTTTGAAAGGCACCCGCATGAGCAAGAACTGGCGCCCGGCAACGAAACTCGTTCATGGTGGCACGCTGCGCTCTCCCTATGGCGAGACCTCCGAAGCGATCTTCCTGACCCAGGGTTTCGTGTATGAAACCTCGGAAGCAGCCGAAGCCCGCTTCAAGGGCGAGAATGACGGCTATATCTACGCCCGCTACGGCAGCCCGACCAATGACATGTTCGAAAAGCGCATGTGCCTGCTCGAAGGCGCTGAAGACAGTCGCGCCATGGCATCCGGCATGGCGGCTGTTGCTGCCGCCGTTCTCTGCCAGGTGAAGGCCGGCGATCATATCGTTGCTGCCCGCGCCCTGTTCGGCTCCTGCCGCTACGTCGTCGAGACGCTGGCGCCGCGCTACGGTGTGGAATGCACCCTTGTCGACGGGCGCGACCTGAAGAACTGGGAAGATGCGATCCGGCCGAACACCAAAGTGATGTTCCTCGAAAGCCCGACAAATCCGACGCTTGAGGTCATTGATATAGCAGGCGTGGCCAAGCTTGCCGACCAGATCGGGGCGAAGCTGATCGTCGACAACGTGTTTGCCACGCCGCTCTTCCAGAAGCCGCTGGAACTCGGCGCGCATGTCGTCGTCTATTCCGCAACGAAGCATATCGACGGCCAGGGTCGCTGCCTTGGCGGCGTCGTGCTCTCGTCGAAGGAATGGATCAACGAGAACCTGCACGACTATTTCCGCCACACGGGTCCGGCCATGTCGCCGTTCAATGCCTGGACCTTGCTGAAGGGCATGGAGACCCTGCCCTTGCGCGTGAAGCAGCAGACGCAAACGGCAGCGGCGGTTGCAGACTTCCTTGCCGAACAGAGCCCTGTGGCCCGCGTGATCTATCCCGGCCGCAAGGACCATCCGCAGGCCGACATTATCGCGAAGCAGATGACTGGCGGCTCGACGCTCGTCTGCTTCGAGCTCAAGGGCGGCAAGGAGGCTGCCTTCAAGCTGCAGAACGCGCTGGAGATCATCAAGATCTCCAACAATCTCGGCGATGCGAAGAGCCTGATCACCCATCCGGCGACCACCACGCACAAGAACCTTACCGACGAGGCACGGGCAGAGCTTGGTATTTCCGGCGGCACGGTTCGCCTCTCCTGCGGAATCGAAGACACGCAGGACCTGCTCGACGACCTGGCTGCGGCAATCAAAGGGTTGTGATCAGCGCCGAATGAGCGCCAGAAACCAAAAAAAGCCGGTCGCGCCTCGAAGCGCGGCCGATCATATGCCCTTGACGGGAGCTGTCGCGTCGTTATCCCATGGCCGGATGATGAAATACGAGGGCCGGCCTTGCCGCCATCCGACAAAGACACATCTTGTGATGATCACAGGCCTTTTTCGCAGGATGCGGCCATGTATCGCGCGTTGACACGAGACATCGAGGTTCTTGTCGAACCGTTTTATCTCGAAGAACAATCAGACCCCGATGACAGCCGCTATGTCTGGGGCTACCGGATCGTGATTGCCAATCATTCGCGCCAGACCGTTCGCCTGACCCATCGCTATTGGCATATCACCGACCAGAATGGTCAGGTGGACGAAGTCAGCGGCCCTGGGGTGGTTGGAGAACAGCCGCAACTCCAGCCTGGTGACAGCTATGAATATTCCTCGGGCTGTCCGCTCGATACGCCCTCTGGCATGATGTACGGCACCTATCGCATGGAAACCGACGATGGCGAGGCTTTCGACGTCGACATTCCCGCCTTCTCGCTCGACAGCCCCGGCATGGTGCGCACGCTGAACTGACGGATGCGGGTTGAGTTCGGACGCTGCCAAGGCTATCTGGACCCATCGACCAGCGACACGTCAACAAAGGTGCATTCCGGCATGAGTCCAGATTATCTCGTCACCCACAATGGTGGCTTTCATGCCGATGAACTGCTGTCCAGCGTCATCCTGACACGCCTTTACCCGGAGGCGCGCATCGTGCGCAGCCGGGCACCGGAGTGGATCACGCCTGCCAGCGATCGCATCATCTATGATGTCGGCGGGGCCTATGACGCATCCGCGCAGATCTTCGACCACCACCAGCGCGGCGCGCCGCTGCGCGAAGACGGCCAGCCCTACAGCTCGTTCGGGCTGGTGTGGAAGCATTACGGCCGTGACTATCTCGCCGCATCCGGTGTGCCCTCCTCCGATATCGAGGCGGTGCATGAAGGCTTCGATGCGAAGTTCGTGCTGCCCGTGGACCTGATGGACAACGGGGCGCTCAGCCCCGCCAGCGCCGGCCCACTGGCCGGACTGACACTGCCGAGCCTGCTCGAGACCCTGAAGCCGGTGTTCGATGACAACGAACCAGGCGCCGACGATCGCGGCTTTCACGCTGCCCTTGCGATTGCGCGTGCCTTGGTCGAAGCCGGGATCTCCCAGCGTGCAGCCAAGCTTCGCGCCGAGGCACTTGTCGTCGATGCGATTGCAGCTACGGGCACGAGCCGCGTTCTCGAACTGCCGATGGGCATGCCATTTCGCCCGGCGATCGTGAAGACGGGTGCGTCACATCTGCTCTTCGTCGTGCATCCGCGCGACAAGGACTGGTGCGTCACTGGCATTCGCCGGGCTGACGAAGGCTTCGAGCTTCGGGCCAACCTGCCGGCCGCCTGGGCGGGCTTGAGCAATGGCGAGTTGGAAGCCGCCTGCGGTGTCGAAGGCGCCAGCTTCTGTCACAATGGCCGCTTCATTGCGGCGGCCCGGACACGCGAAGCCATCCTCGCCATGGCCGACCTTGCGGTCGAAGAGGCACTGAAGGATACGAATACCGCCGTCTGACATTGGATCAGCCGAGATTCACAACGACGAAAGCCGCCGCATCCTGAAGAGGTGCGGCGGCTTTTGCCTGAGGGGCTTGTGACCGTTCAGACTTCCCTCAGACGGCCGCTCGAATCGAGACTGCCGATGAGGGTGGAACTGGCTTCGTTGAGACCCAGCACGTCGACGGGAACGCCATGCGCCTTGAAGCGCTGAAGCACGCGGTCCAGTGCTGCCACTGCCGTAATGTCCCAGAAATGCGCATGGGTGAGATCGATGACGGCGTGCTTGCCGACAGCATCCTGATAGTCGAAGGCATCGATGAAGAGATCGGCCGAGGCGAAGAAGATCTGCCCGGACACACGGTAGGTGAGCCGCCCCCTCGCCTCGTCAGTATCGGCCTCGACGCGGAGCAGAGCCGAGACCTTGAAGGCGAAAAAGACACCGCTCAGCAGGACGCCGACGGCAACGCCGAGGGCAAGATTCGCAGTGAACACCGTGACGATGACGGTTGCGACCATCACGGCGCTCGACATCTTCGGATGGACGATCAGGCTGCGGAGCGACGACCAGTCGAAAGTGTCGATCGAGACCATGATCATGATGGCGACCAGCGCTGCTACCGGCACTTGCGAAACCCATGGCTTCAGAACCACCATCAAGACCAGGAGAAGCACGCCGGCGAACAGGGTGGAGAGGCGGCTGCGGCCACCGTATTTGACGTTGCTGACCGTCTGGCCAATCATGCCGCAACCGGCAATACCGCCAAACAGGCTGGCCGCGACATTGGCGATGCCAAGCCCGGTGCATTCCATGTTCTTCGGGCTTGGCGTGTCGGTGAGATCATCCACGACGCTCGCGGTCATCATCGATTCCAGGAGGCCTACCATGGCGATGGCGAGCGCTGGGCCTGCAATGATCGACAGGGTCTCAAGCGTCAACGGCACCGATGGCCATGCGAAGACCGGCAGGGAATCCGGCAGCCTGCCGAGATCGGCGACCGTCATGACCGGCAGTTTCAGGACGGTGGCACCCACGGTCAGCACGAGAATGCAGACGAGCGGCGAAGGCACAACCGTTGTCAGACGCGGCACCAGATAAATGATCGCGAGGCCTGCTGCGAGCATGGCGTAGTTCAACCAGCCTCCGTGGACGATATGCGGCACCTGCGCGGCAAAGATCAGAATTGCCAGCGCATTCACGAAGCCGGTGCGCACAGACTTTGACACGAAGCGCATCAAGACGCCGAGACGGAGGACACCGAAGAGGATCTGGAAAAGGCCGGCCAACAAGCCGGCAGCAAGCAAGTAGGACAGGCCATGGGCGGCCACCAGCGGGGCCACGACCAAGGCCACGGAACCGGCAGCAGCCGAGATCATCGCCGGGCGTCCACCGGTAAAGGCAATCACGATGCCGATGACGAAAGAGGCGAACAGGCCGACTTGCGGATCGACGCCGGCGACGAAGGAAAAGGCGATGACTTCGGGGATAAGTGCGAAGGTGGCGACGGCACCCGCGAGCAGTTCGCGCACGGGGTTGGCGGACCACTCGCGGCGGTAGGCTATGAAACGTGTCATGAAAAACCACAGAATTGGACAACGGGCCGATCCAGGGGATCGGTCGGGGGACGGTTGCGTTGCTGAGGTTGTCTGGCGGATTGGCGGCCAGAAGAGCCACCCGGAATTGCACCGGGTCCTTGTGGATGAAGGCGTTCTAACGCGGGCGGGTTTCCATGGCAAGCATAGGAGGCACAACGTTTGGGGCAGGCAGGCGAACTGTTTGCACCTCATCCAATTCCAGAAGCAGCGCCAGCACATCGCGTTGACTGATCGGCCTGCCGAACAGATAGCCCTGAATCATCTGCGGCTTTAGTGGTGCCAGTGTCTGCATCTGCTCATCCGTCTCGACGCCTTCGAGAACGCATTTGAGCTCGAGCTTATCGCACAAGGCGATAATGGCCGCGACGATTTCCCGGCAGGTGGGGTTATCGGAAACCTTGCGGACAAAACTCTTGTCGATCTTCACCTTGTTGAGCGGCAGTTGGTCGAGATATTCGAAGCTGGAATAGCCGGAGCCAAAATCGTCGAGGGCGATCTTGAAACCCGCAGCGGAAAGTTCCTGCAACACGCTGCGGGATGCGCCAACATCCTTGATCACGGCTGTTTCCGTGATTTCGAATTCCACGCGGGCGGGATCAACGCCGCGATCGCGGACCTCCGATACAAGTGACATGATAAACTGGCACTCAGCCAGGTCCTGGGCGGACAGATTGAAGGATATGCTGATATCCGCTGGCCAGAGGTCAAGCGCGTTCAGCGCCTTGCCGAACAGGACACGCGTGACACTCTGGATGAGACCGGCACGTTCAGCAGCACGAATGAAGCGATCCGGCGGGACCAGGCCGAGAGCCGGGCTCTGCCAGCGCGCCAACGCCTCGAAACTGACCACCCTGTTGCTGTTCAGATCGACTTGCGGCTGGAATAGCAGGTAGAGTTCATCTTCCAGCTTTGCCTCGCGCAGCGCCCGCTCAAGCGCGAGCGTCTCGCGCATCTCCTCATCCTGGCTGGTGGTGAAGACAGTGGTTTGCCGCCTTGCAAACTGCTTGCCGCGATAGAGTGCAAAATCCGCCTTTTCGTAGATTTCGCGGGCCGTCTTACCCATGGTCGGGAAATGCGCGAAGCCGATGGTTCCGCTGAGGTTCAGGCGGAGTGGATGCATGTCATAGGAGCGACTGATGTCTTTGATCAGGAAGTTTCCGTAGACTTCGATCTGGGTCGATTCGGTTTCACCCTGGATCAGGATGGCGAATTCATCCCCGCCAATCCGGCCGATTTCGATACCCTGCATTTCCCGGCGTCCGAGGCGCTCCACCACTTCACAGAGAACCTGATCGCCCACGGCATGGCCATAGATGTCGTTGATCGACTTGAAGCCATCCAGATCGAGGATACCGACCCAGAAAGGCCTCTGCTCCTGGACCAGCCTGTCGATATTGGCAAAGATCGACCGCCGGTTGGCGATGCCCGTCAGACTGTCCCGGGCGGCAAGCTGGTCGGCCAGCAGGCGTGCATCGATCTGGCGCAGGATCGCCTTGCGCAGCAATGTCGCCATGCCGAAGGAGGCGAAGGACGAAGCAACACCGATGAAGGCGAACTGATGGAGAACCTCTGGCGGGGCTTTGCTGGCAAACCAGAACATGGTGCCGATGGAGAGGGTGACGCTGAGCAAAGTCGCCCTCAGCGTGACGCCGGTCGTAGAAAATACGACGGCCATCAAAACGAAATAGATCAGTTTCTGTGGCTCTGAATGGGTCTGCATGTAGGCGACAACATTCAGATACATTAAAAGATTGGTGGCCAATCCAACCGTTTCCAGACGACGAAGCGGCGTGCGGCCCGCCGGCAGAAGCGCCCAACGGAACACCGCATAGGCAATTGCCGTGGCCAGGCTGAGACCGCCAAGAAAGTAAAAATTGAAGCCCGTTTCGTCCCGCCAGTGCCCCCAGGTGACAAAGAGATAATAGGCCCATCCCGGCAAGAGGAAACCGCGCATGATCGGGCGATAGGCTTCGGCCATCGCTCGGCGGCGCGTAGCACTCGTCCAGATGCCGTATTGCCGCTTCAACGCTTTGATCGGGGAAATTACCGTCCAGAGGCTCCCCTCTGCACCCCGATCGTCGGAGGCCCCTGAGGCATCGGCCCGGACACGATCTGTCGTGGTATTCTGCATTCAGGTCCCCAAGGCGCGTGGTCCGCAACCTATGAAATCCTTATTTAGAATAGATGAATACCGCGATAGGCGCGCCAGCGAGACTACCCCCCAATGCGCAAAAAAACATCATATGGGTGCTCAGGTCGACTGAGCACTGGAGCAGGTGAAGGCCGGCAAAAGCCGCCCATCACCGATATCGCCACAGCCCATCAGGCCGGCGTGAGCTCCGATGGCTCGAAATGGTAGTTCGTCGAGCAGAACTCGCAGCTGACGGTAACCTGCCCATTTTCCGTACTTGCTTCGATTTCCTCGGCCGAAAAACCCGAGAGTACGCTTTTCAAACGATCGCGCGAGCAACTGCAACGATCGTAGACAGGCTGTGGTTCGTAGGCGCGCACGCCCCGCTCGTGAAAGAGGCGGAACAAAAGCCGCTCAATCCCGATCTGCGGGTCGGTGAGTTCGTCGGCATCGATCGTATCGACCAGCATGCGCGCTTCCTGCCAGGCGTCGTCACCATGGAGATCGTGGTCGCGATTGTCGCCGTCGCCGCCGTGGAGATCAGGCTGTCGCATGCGGTCCGGTGCTTCAGGCAAAAACTGGGCAATCAGCCCCCCTGCCCGCCAGGTTCGCCGCGGCTTGCCATCCGCATCACGGTCGAAGAGTTCGGCAGCGCCCAAGCGCACGCGGGTTGGGATCTGCTCCGACTGGCGAAAATATACGCCTGCAATGTCTTCGAGCGAGGTGCCATCCAACGGAACGATACCCTGATAGGGTTGCATGAAGGTGCCCTGATCGATGGTGAAGGCAAGGAAGCCTTCGCCCAGCAACTCTTCCGGCGACGCGCGCCCCGAGGCGACGGCGTCTGCGACGGCCTGCTCGTCGAAGCGGGCATAGGCGCGAATGTTTTCCGGCGTCGTGAAATCGGCAACCAGCAGGTCGACCGGGCCATTGCCCTTGGTCTGGACGATGAACTTGCCCTCGAACTTCAGTGAAGTTCCGATCAGGACAGTCAGTACGATCGTCTCGGCCAGCAGTCGAGCGACCGGTTGCGGATAGGCATGACGGTCGAGGATGCTATTGATCAGTGGGCCGAGCTGAACGGCACGGCCTCGCACGTCGAGGCCCTCGACCTGAAAGGGGACCACGCGGTCATCGCCGGCGAAACCGAATTCGCCGAGTTCTGCTTGTCTCGTCGACATGAATGTACTCCCGGCGCAAACGGCGCCACATGCAGGGCCAGAGCGGCCCGATCAGAAAGCGCACAAGTGGTGTCACCCATGCAGAAGGTCAAGGGATCCACCTCTGCGGTGGTTCTGCGGTGGCGCTCGGTGTCAGATTGCGCCGAGGCACCAGGCCAGAATGGACTTTTGGGCGTGGAGACGATTTTCCGCCTCGTCGAACACCACGGACTGCGGACCATCGATCACCTCATCAGTGACTTCCTCGCCACGATGGGCTGGCAGGCAATGCAGGAACAGCGCCTCATCCTTTGCCTTCTTCATCAGGTCAGCATTGACCTGGAAGGGCTGGAAGACGTTGTGGCCACGCGCCTTGTGCTCCTGGTTCATCGACACCCAGGTATCGGTGATGACGGCATCCGCACCGTCGACTGCACGATCGGCATCATGGCACAGCAGGATCTCTCCGCCATTGTTGCGGGCCCAGTTGAGGATCTTGTCATCGGGTTCCGAGCCAAGCGGAACGGCCATGTTCATCCGGTAACCAAAGCGGGCAGAGCCCTCGACCAGGGAGTGCAACACGTTGTTGCCGTCACCCGTCCAGGCGAGCGTCTTGCCGGCAATCGGACCGCGATGCTCTTCGATCGTCATGATGTCAGCCATGATCTGGCAGGGATGCGTGAGGTCTGTCAGGGCGTTGATCACCGGCACAGTCGCATGCTCGGCCATCTCCAGAAGACGGGCGTGATCGGTGGTACGGATCATGATGGCATCGACGTAGCGCGACAGGACCTTGGCCGTATCGCCAATGGTTTCGGCGCGACCGAGCTGCATTTCGGTGCCGGACAGGAAAAGTGTTTCACCACCGAGCTGGCGCATGCCGACATCGAAGGAGACGCGGGTGCGCGTGGAGGGCTTTTCGAAGATCATCGCCAGCATCTTGCCAGCCAGCGGCTTGCCTGCGGTTCCAGCCTTGGTTGCCTGCTTCCGGGTCAACGCATCGTCCAGCATGGTGCGGAGGTCTGCTGCGGAGACTGCGGAAAGATCGAGGAAATGCTTCGGGGATGCCATCTAAACTACCTGTTCTCGGCTTTCTCGGTATTGTGGTCCGGTCGTATCACGCAGACTTGGCGAGGGTTTCACGCACGCGCTCTGCAGCGCGCTCGATGCGGGCGAGACCATCGCGCGCTTCTTCGGCCGTCACCGTCAGCGGCGGCAACAGGCGGATGACGTTGTCGCCGGCCGGAACGCCTAGCAAGTGCTCGGCGCGCATCGCCATGAGCAGCTCGACATTCGGAATCTTCGCCTTGATGCCGAGCATCAGGCCTTCGCCCCTGATATCCTCGATAACATCCGGGAAGCGATCCTTCAGCGATGCCAGCCCCTGGCGGAACACCAGCGCCGTGTCGCGAACATGCTCCAGGAAGCCGTCCGCAAGAACGACGTCGAGAACGGCATTGCCGACAGCCATGGCCAGCGGGTTGCCGCCATAGGTGGAGCCATGGGTTCCAGCCTTCATGCCTTCAGCTGCGTCATCCGTTGCAAGGCAAGCGCCGAGCGGAAAGCCGCCACCGATACCCTTGGCGACCGCCATGATATCGGGCGTGATGCCGGCCCATTCATAGGCGAAGAGCTTGCCGGTCCGGCCGACGCCGCACTGAACTTCATCAAGGATCAGGAGCAGTCCGTGTTCATCGCAGATGTCACGCAAGGCTCGCAGCATCTCGACCGGGATCGGACGAATACCGCCCTCACCCTGAACGGGCTCGACGAGAACAGCAGCCGTCGCATCCGTGATTGCAGCCTTGACCGCATCAAGATCACCGAAGGGGACCTGATCAAATCCTGGCGCCTTTGGACCGAAGCCTTCCAGGTATTTTTCCTGGCCGCCGGCCGCGATGGTGGCGATGGTGCGTCCGTGGAATGCGCCTTCCATCGTGATGATGTGGAACTTCTCCGGATGGCCTTTGGCGAAATGGTAGCGGCGCGCCGTCTTGATGGCGCATTCCAGCGCTTCGGCACCCGAATTGGTGAAAAAGACACGGTCGGCAAATGTGGCCTCTGTCAGCCGCCGACCGAGTTCTTCCTGGCCAGGCACTTCATAGAGGTTGGACACATGCCAGACCTTGTCGGCCTGCGCCTTCAGCGCGTCCACCAGATGCGGATGGGCGTGGCCCAATGAGTTCACCGCGACGCCAGCGGCAAAATCCAGATAGCGCTCGCCCTTTTCCGTGATCAGCCAGACGCCCTCACCTCGCTCGAAGCGCATCGGCGCCCGATTGTAGGTCTGGTAGAGCGGCGTCGCATCAGCCATCAGCGGAGATCCTTCCTGGAACGGCCCATCCACTCGCAAAGCAGAAGGGACAAATTGAAAATGCCGCCTTACGGCGGCGCCGGCACTATCCGCACTTCGCATTGCAATGTCAACGAAAGTCACGGCTACAAGGGCTTGCGGGGCGCATACACGGGCACCGCGACAGCAAACCATTCGAATATTTCGACCTGTTGCATACTTGACTCACTCGTCCAGCAAGTTGGGGAAAACCGCGAAATCGATTCCAGATGATTCTCCCGACTCTTGTCACGGAGTCACCCGGACACTAGGTTAACTTTCAATAAATCGAGTTGATGCGGCGGAATTGATCACCAAAAGTTACGAGGCGGGCTGCCGCGGATTCATCCGCGGCGACGGTGACGGATTCTGCCATGAACACGCTAGCGGCGGAGAGATATGGCATGAACGCAAACGCACAATGGTCAGATGACAGAGTTGAAAAACTGAAGCGTCTGTGGGCCGATGGCCTCAGCGCAAGTCAGATCGCAGCACAATTGGGTGGCGGCGTCAGCCGCAACGCCGTCATTGGCAAGGTCCATCGCCTGAACCTGCCCGGCCGCGCCAAGGCCGGCGGCAGCACAAGCACGCCGCGTCCGGCAAAGCGCCCGGCGCCGGCGCCGCGTCCCGCCGGTTTTCCGGCACGCCCGCAGGCTGCAACGGCACGCCCCGCAGCACGGGCATCCGGTTCGGTCGCGCTGAAGGAAGATGCGGCGATCGAGATTTTCGAGCAGGCCGCTCCGCGCCAGGCGCTCAACGTGGTGGTGCCGATTTCGCGCCGCCTCGCCCTGACGGAACTGACCGAGCGGACCTGCAAATGGCCGATCGGCGACCCGATGAAGGACGATTTCCACTTTTGCGGCTGCGAGATCAACGACGCGTCGCCCTATTGCACGTATCATGCGAAGCTCGCCTACCAGCCGGTCAGCGATCGTCGCCGGGCCGCTCGTTAAAACGAGTTCAGCGATCATCAGACAGGCCCTTCGGGGCCTGTTTTCGTTTGTGCATACCGCATGCATCAAAAGGCCGCCCGCGGTTTCCCGGGGCGGCCTTTTGCTGGAATAGATGGCGTTCGGATCAGGCTTCCATGGAATAGCCCGCGCCGCGTACAGTGCGGATCACATCCTGCATGTTGGAGAAGTTCAACGCCTTGCGCAGGCGTCCCACATGCACATCAACCGTGCGTTCGTCGACATAGATATCATGACCCCAGACGCCGTCGAGCAGCTGAGAGCGTGAAAAGACGCGACCCGGGGAAACCATCAAAAATTCCAGCAGGCGGAACTCGGTAGGCCCAAGCCGCACTTCGCGGCTCTTGCGGTGAACGCGATGGGTTTCGCGATCCAGCTCGATATCACCACAACGCAAGACGCTGGACAGGACTTCGGGCTTGGCACGGCGCAGCATGGCCTTGACCCGGGCCATGAGTTCCGGCGTGGAGAAGGGCTTGACGACATAGTCGTCAGCACCCGTGGCCAGACCGCGGACGCGCTCGCTCTCTTCACCCCGTGCCGTGAGCATGATGATCGGAAGCCGTTCGGTTTCCGGCCGCATGCGCAGGCGACGGCAGAGCTCGATTCCCGACACACCCGGGAGCATCCAATCGAGCAGAAGCAGATCGGGAACCCGCTCCTGAAGCCGAATTTCGGCTTCGTCGCCCCGCATGATGGTCTCGACCTCATAGCCTTCGGCTTCGAGATTGTAGCGCAGGAGAACGCTCAGCGCCTCCTCGTCTTCCACGACGGCAATCTTCGGCTGCATCAGAACGTCACCTCGTCTCGGGACCCGGTTACTCGGTTATCGCACCGACTGATGAGGTGAGGTCTTCCTTCGGACGCTCGCCCTCGGGTGCTGCCCCGGTGGTCATGTAGTAGATGGTCTCGGCGATGTTCGTGGCGTGGTCGCCGATACGCTCGATGTTCTTGGCGCAGAACAGGAGATGCGTGCAGCTGGTGATGTTGCGCGGATCTTCCATCATGTAGGTCAGCAGCTCGCGGAACAGCGAAGTATAGATCGAGTCGATCTCTTCGTCGCGGTCCCGGATCGACTTCGCCTTTTCGGCGGAGCGGGTCGTGTAGACGTCGAGCACTTCCTTGAGCTGAGCGAGCGCCAGATCCGAGAGATGCTCAAGGCCGCGGGCGAGCTTGCGCGGAACGCCCGTCGCCTGGATGGCAACCACGCGCTTGGAGTTGCTCTTGCCGAGGTCGCCGACGCGTTCCAAATCCGCTGCGATGCGCAGGGCGCCGATGATCTCGCGCAGGTCGGCGGCAACCGGCTGGCGCTTGGCAATGGTGATCACGGCCTTTTCGCCGATTTCCTTTTCCATCGCGTCCATCAGGACGTCGTCGGAAATGATCTTCTGAGCGAGAGCCGCATCGGAATTCACCAGGGCGCGTACGCTTTCGGCGACCATCTGCTCCGCGAGACCTCCCATTTCGGAGATGCGGCGCATCAGGAATTTCAGTTCTTCATCGAAAGCCGAATAGATATGGGTCGAAGCCATCGCGGATATTCCTTGAATTGGGTTGGGCCGTGGGTCTGTTTTCGGCTCAGCCGAAGCGGCCCATGATGTAATCCTGGGTGCGCTGGTCATCCGGGTTGGTGAACATCTTGTCGGTGTCGTTTTCTTCGACGAGTTCGCCGAGATGGAACATCGCCGTCCGCTGCGACACGCGGGCCGCCTGCTGCATGGAATGGGTGACGATCACGATGGTGAAGTTCTCGCGCAGTTCGTGGATCAGCTCCTCGACCTTGGCGGTCGCGATCGGGTCCAGTGCCGAGCAGGGTTCGTCCATGAGGATCACTTCCGGGCTGACGGCCACGGCGCGCGCGATGCACAGACGCTGCTGCTGACCACCGGAAAGGCCGGTGCCAGCGGCATCGAGACGATCCTTCACCTCGTTCCACAGGCCTGCCTTTTGCAGGGCAACGGACACGATCTCATCAAGGTCCGCCTTGTTCTTGGCCAGACCGTGGATGCGCGGGCCGTAGGCGACGTTCTCGTAGATCGACTTCGGGAACGGGTTCGGCTTCTGGAAGACCATGCCGACCTTGGCGCGCAGCTGTACGGGGTCAACCTTCGCGTCGTAGATATTCTCGGCGTCGATCAGGATATTGCCCTCGACGCGGCAGCTGGCGATCGTGTCGTTCATCCGGTTGATGCAACGCAGGAAGGTCGACTTGCCGCAGCCCGACGGGCCAATGAAGGCGGTGACAGAGCGCGGACGGATCTCGATGTTCACATCGCGCAGGGCCTGCTTCTCGCCGTAGTAAACCTGCACATCGCGTGCGGTGATCTTGGATTCAGTCATGATTGGCGCTTTCGTCGTGGTCATCTTAGTCGAGAGATTGTTCATCATCATACACCCCCTTACCAACGACGCTCAAACCGGCGACGCAGAATGATTGCTACCAAGTTCATCAGGATCAGGAAGACCAGCAGGACGATGATGGCGCCAGAGGCACGCTCAACAAAGGCCGGGTCGCCGCGCTGCGTCCAGTTGTAGACCTGGACCGGCAGCGCCGAGGCGGGCTGGAAGAAACCATCCGGCGGACCGGCTGGGAATTCCTTGACGAAAGCCACCATGCCAATGAGCAGGAGCGGCGCCGTTTCGCCGAGGGCGCGAGCAAGACCAATGATCGCACCGGTCAGGATGCCCGGCATGGCGAGCGGCAGGACGTGGTGGAAGATCGACTGCATCTTCGAGGCACCCACGCCGAGTGCCGCATCCCGGATCGACGGCGGCACTGCCTTCAGCGCCGAACGTGTGGCAATGATGATGGTCGGGAGCGTCATCAGGGTCAGAACGAGACCACCGACGACGGGCGCCGACTGCGGCAGGCCGACGAAGTTGATCAGAACGGCAAGGCCCAGGATCCCGAAGACGATGGAGGGCACGGCCGCCAGATTGGCGATGTTCACCTCGATCAGATCGGTAAACCAGTTCTGCGGCGCAAACTCCTCAAGATAGATCGAGGTGGCGACGCCGATTGGCAGCGACAGAACCAGGACGATCAGCATCATATAGGCCGATCCGATGATCGCGATGCCGAGGCCTGCGGCTTCCGGACGCGTGTCCGAAGCATCTGGCGAGGTGAAGAAGGACCAGTTGAACTTGGTCACCAGGATACCGGCCTGCTTCAACGTGTCGGCAAGCGCCAGCTGCTCTGGCGAGACATTCCTGTCCAGCTTCGCGCTGTCCATGGTCACACGGCCCTTGTAGTAGCCGTCGATGCGTCCAGCAGCGAGCAAGTCAAAGGAGATCGTCTGGCCGATGACCGAGGGGTCAGCGAGCACAAAGCCGCGCAGGTTGGCCGGGCCTTCCTTGGAGATGAGCTCGGCAACAGCCTTCGGCGTCAGCCCTCCGGCCGCGAGACCCTTTTCGGCAATTGCATCACCGAGCGCCTTTTCGATCAGCGGGGCGTAACCAAAGGTCGAAACCTTGGCCACGGCCGCCCGATCGCGGGTGCCGGCAGGGTCGAGCTTGGCCGGGTCGAGAAAGACGTCAATCGTGATGTAGGTCTGCTGGAAGGACGACAGGCCGTTCGACAGGATCGAGGTCAGAAGTCCGACCAACGCGATGATGCCGAATGCAACGGCGGCCTTGCCGAGAAGGCGGAACCGGGCTTCGGCCCGGTTGCGCCGGCGTGTCCGTTCGTCCAGGTTCAAAAGAGACTTGGTCTGCCCCTTTGCGACGGGGGCTCCGAATGCGGTGAGGTCGGTCATTCGTACTGCTCCCGGTACTTACGGACAATGTAAAGCGCCATCACGTTCAAAAGCAGGGTGATGACAAACAGGGTGAGGCCAAGCGCAAAGGCGACAAGCGTCTCAGGACTTGCAAATTCGGTGTCGCCCGTCAGCTGGCTGACGATCTTCACGGTCACCGTTGTCATGGCCTCGAAGGGATTGAGATCAAGCTTGGCGGAGGCGCCTGCCCCGAGCACGACGATCATGGTTTCACCGATCGCGCGGCTGGCGGCCAGCAGGACCGCACCGACGATGCCCGGAAGGGCGGCCGGCAGAACGACCTGCTTGATCGTCTCGGACTGGGTGGAGCCCAGTGCATAAGAACCGTCACGCAGGGCTTGAGGAACGGCATTGATAATGTCGTCCGAGAGCGACGACACGAAGGGTATGATCATCACACCCATGACGAGGCCGGCTGTCAGGACCGACGAGGACGAATTTCCGAGACCCATCGGCTGAGCCAGCCAATCGCGCAGGAAAGGACCGACGGTTATGAGGGCAAAGAGGCCATACACGATGGTCGGAATGCCTGCGAGCATTTCAATCGCTGGCTTGACGATGCTGCGCGTCTTCGGGCCTGCATATTCCGACAGGAAGACGGCGATCATCAGGCCGATCGGAACGGCGATCACGAGAGAGATCAGCGACACATAGAAGGTGCCCCAGAGCAGCGGCAGGATGCCGAGGTCAGAGCCGCCACGGAACTGCGGGTTCCAGACGGTTGAGAAGAAGAAATCCTGGGCTGGGTAGATCGTGAAGAAGACATAGGTCTCTACGACCAGAGACCCAACGATGCCGACGGTCGTCAGGATCGCGACGAGCGAGGAGATCATCAGGACAGCCTTGACGAAGCTCTCGCTGATGTTGCGAGCACGAAGCTCGGGATCGATGCGGATGTAAGCAAGCGGCAGCGCGCCAATGGCAAGCGCAAGAACCGCGATGGACATCAGCATCTGGCTGAAATCGATGTCCTGCCGATAGGCCTTTGCAGCTTCAAAAACTTCTGCCGGAACATCGGCGCCGAGCGCAATACCGGCTTCGGCGAGGCGGGCGCGAATGTTGTCGGCGTCGAGCGCCTTGATGTCGACATCTGCACCAGTTTTTGCGTCGGCGTCCTGTAGGACAGCCAGACCATCACCAATGCGACGGACATCCGCCATAACGAGGCTATGAGCGCCACCTTCGGGAACCGAAGCGTCTGTGATCATACCGCTGATACGGCTGTCGATGACAGGGTGCTGCAGGGTGAGCCAGATCATCAGCAGGATCAGGGCCGGAACAGCTGTAACCAGCGCGACGGTCTGACCGTAGAATCCGGGAAGAGAATGCAGCTTCATGCCACGCTCGGCCGACAGGGCTATCGCCCTCCGTCGTCCAAGGCCGTAGCCGATTGCCGCAAGGGCCAATACGCCCAGGATGATAATGCTCACGTCCATCTTGCCCGCCATGTCTCCTGGAAACGGAAACCGGCGGCACGATTGTGCCGCCGGTCATTCGTCAGACTTAGTTCAGCGGCGCCATCGGCGTGCGAGCCTTGACGGCTGCCTGCGTCTTGGCCAGTTCCGGATCCGATACGAGGCCGTAAGCGGCGAGCGGACCATTCGGGCCAGCGATTTCGTCGGAAACGAAGAACTCTACATATTCCTGGAGACCCGGGATTACGTCGAGGTGTGCGTTCTTGACGTAGAAGTAGAGCGGACGCGAAACCGGATATTCACCACCAGCGATCGTCTCAACCGACGGAACGACGCCTTCCATGGTGGCGACGCGCAGCTTGTCGGTGTTGTTCTGGTAGAAGGACAGGCCGAAGACGCCGATGGCGTTCTTGTTGGCTGCGATGCGAGCCAGCGTTTCCGGATAGTCGCCGTCGATGTCGACCGAGACGCCATCGGTACGCAGGGCGTTGCAGGCCTTCTTGGCAGCGTCCTTGTCGCCGCCGTTGGAAGCGAGGATGGCTTCCAGCGTGCCGTCCTTTTCGCAGCCAGCTTCGATGACCTTTACGTCAAAGACTTCGCGGGTGCCGTGCTTGGTGCCCGGGATGAAAGCGAGGATCGGCTGAGCCGGCAGGTCGGCGCGGATCTCGTTCCAGTTCTTGTAGGGGTTGTCGACGAGCTTGCCGTCCTTGACGACCTTAGCTGCAAGCGCGCTGTGCCAGTCGGCAGCCGTGAATGCATATTCCGGACCTGCGATTTCCGAAGCGAAGACGATGCCGTCGTAACCGATGCGGACTTCCTGGATGTCGGTCACGCCGTTGGTCTTGCAGAGCTCGATGTCCGACTTGCTGATGCGCGACGAAGAGTTGGCGATGTCGATGGTGTTTTCACCCACGCCTTCGCACATCTTCTTACGGCCAGCGCCAGAACCGCCGCCTTCAACGACCGGGGTCGCGAAATCGGTGTTTTCACCGAAAGCTTCAGCAACGATGGAAGCGTATGGCAGAACGGTGGAGGAACCAGCAATCTGGATCTGGTCGCGGGCAATGGCAGCGCCGGCGAAAGCCACGGTGGCCGCCAATGCAGCGACGGAAAGTTTCAGAGCGTTCATGATCTTCTCCCAGAAGGGCTTGTGTGTCTTTGCGGCCGTTGCGGCGTCTGCCAAGCTTCGGCAGCTGCGTTCTAGCGGCTCTTGGCTCACGCTTTTATGTCAGTTCGATGAAACATTTGTGACAGCCCAAGCGATTGAATTAAATGGCAAAATTTCAATCGCCCTTTTCAGATCGAGAGTTTCATGTCAAAATCTGACGGTGAAGTCGCTGCCCTTGCCAATTTCGGACTTCACAATCAGCCGGGCCCGATGGCGGGTGAGGATATGCTTGACGATGGCAAGTCCAAGACCCGTACCCTTTTTCGACCGGCTGTCCTCGACATTCACGCGGTAGAAGCGCTCCGTCAGTCGCGGCACATGTTCGGCCGGAATACCCGGCCCACTGTCACGAACACTCACTTCCGTCGCGCCGCCCGGCTCGCGGCGGACTGTCACATCGACCACCTTGCCTTCCTGTCCGTACTTGCAGGCATTCTCGATCAGGTTCTCGAAGACCTGAACCAGCTCGTCTCGATCTCCACTGACTTCAAGTCGCCCTTCCGGCAGGTGCAGTCGGATATCGACTCCGAGATCCCCGGCAAGAGGTGCAAGACTGTCTCGAACATGGCCAAGCACCGGGCCGAGATCGATCTTCTCGGCCGGTGGAACATGTGCCTTCAGCTCCAGCCGCGACAGGGACAGGAGGTCGTCCACCAGTCGGCTCATGCGATTGGCCTGATCCAGCATGATTGCGAGGAAGCGCTCACGCGCCTTGGGATCTTCGCGTGCGGGGCCCTGCATGGTTTCGATGAAACCGCGCAAGGAGGCCAGCGGCGTGCGCAATTCATGGCTGGCATTGGCGACAAAGTCACTGCGCATACGGTCAAGGCGGCGGAGTTCCGAGATATCGCTGAAGGACAAGAGAAATAGCTGCTCGGCGGCATCGCGCGGCTCAAGCGGAGCGACGCGCACAATGTAGGCGCGCTCGGACGGCAGACGCTCAGAATGTTCGAGCTGGTTCGGTGCACCCGTTTCGATCGTTTCGCTGATCATGTCGAGAATGCCCGGCGAGCGCCAGCGTGCAGAGACATGCTGTCCCGCAGCAAGGTCGCCGAACGTCCTTTGGGCGGCACTGTTTTGCGCCATCAGGTCGGCCCCTCGCCCGAGCACGAACACCGGAATATCGAGCGCATCGATCGTCGCCCGGATCATCGGCATGGGATCAGGCAGTGCGGCGTTTTGCGGCACGACCGGTACGGTCGATGCCGTATGGTCATCCGATGGGACGTTGCGAACAAGGACCAGGCCAAAAAGCAGCATGAAGAGCACCACCGCGTAGCCTGTCGCCGCACCTGCCATATAGGAAGCCAGCGCGAGCAAAGCAGCGGCAAGGATGTAAATCCAGCTCGCCAGCAAGTGCCTCAGATCGCGGCGCCAGCCGCCTGTCATGTCTTCATTCGTCACGCGCCCGGCCTCATGCTTGCAACACAGACTGCTGATAGCGCTGATTCATGACAGATGTATCCCGGCTCTGCCATGACGCTGAAAGAGATACCCCCGGTGATGCACGCAATTCACGTCAAACGAACGCAGAAGGCTTGAAAGCAAAGGGCGCTTGGGCTCATTTAGGCCGGTCGAATAATTGTGCATGAATGGGAGAGATGCATGGATTCAAAGAGCGAGAGCCGTGCTGTGACCGTATCGATCCGGGGCGAGAAGCTGCTTTTCGATATCGACGCTCCGGATCTGCCGGCGGCGATCGATGACAGGGCGCTTCGATCCGGTGACTTTCCCTACGACAAGAAGCTCTCCGAGAAGGACTACGTGAAGGAGCTGACGGCGCTCCAGATCGAGTTGGTCAAGGTTCAGTTCTGGATGCAGAAGACAGGCATGCGGGTGATGGCGCTGCTTGAGGGACGCGACGCGGCCGGCAAGGGCGGCGCGATCCATGCGACCCTCTCCTACATGAACCCCCGTTCAGCGCGGGTCGTGGCGCTGACGAAACCAACCGAGACCGAGAGGGGGCAGTGGTATTTCCAGCGCTACGTCTCGCATTTCCCGACCGCCGGCGAATTCGTGCTGTTCGACCGCTCCTGGTACAACCGCGCCGGCGTCGAGCCGGTCATGGGTTTCTGTACGCCGGATCAATATGAAAGCTTTCTCAAACAGACCCCGCGCTTTGAAAAGCTTATCGCGCAGGAGGGCATCCACTTCTTCAAATTCTGGCTGGATATTGGCCAGGAAATGCAGCTGAAGCGTTTTCACGACCGGCGACATGATCCACTGAAATGCTGGAAACTCTCGCCGATGGATATCGCAGCGCTGAACAAGTGGGACGACTACACCGCGAAGCGCGACCGGATGCTGAAGGAAACCCATACAGACCGCGCGCCCTGGACGGTTCTGCATGCCAATGACAAGCGGCGGGCGCGGCTCAACATGATCCGCCATATCCTTTTGTCGCTCGACTACGAAGGCAAAGACGAAGAGAAGATCGGCAAGCTCGACAAGAAAATCATCGGCAACGGCCCGGGCTTCCTCAAGTGAGAGACGACAGCGCGTGACGCCTTGCCTCACAAGGACAGGCGCCACGGCATGTTCGCCGGCTCACTGCCCCGGCAGGACCCGGATCGCGTAGATATTCACTCCACGACCCGTGCCAGCGATATCCCCGTTGATTACCAGGCTTCCCGGCGTCGACGGCGCCATGCCGTTTTCAAAGGAAACCCGGAAGAGCGCATCGATCTTCTGGGCATTGACGGTGAAGCGGTGGCGGGAGCAATCGCCCATGCGCGGGAATTCACAATCCACGGCAATCTGGACCGGATTGTCATCGACAGACTGCAAGGTGAGCGCGATGGTGGATGTGCGTCCCGCCAGTTCACGCAGCACTTCGGTCGGAACAGCAACCTCAACGGAACCCTGCTCATCGCCGCTGCGCGATACGAGGCGAACCGCTTCGCCATCGCTCGCGGTGACCACATCGACGAGCGCATTGGCTCGAGGGCGCAGCGCTGAGATCTGCGCCGGCGAAAAGACGTCAATCCAAGCGTCAGAAAAGCCACCGCGCGTGTCAATTGCCTGCGGCCCCTGCGGGGTCTGGCCAGCCGGATCTCCGGTAAAATCTTCGGATTCGACACGCGGCGGCGGATTGGGCACGCTGGTGTCACGCTCCGCATCCGTCAGCAGAAGCCCTGACGTATAGACCCACCATGCGCCAAGAGCGATGGCGGCAAGAAAGATCACGCTGATCATCAACCTTGCAACGGCACCGCGTTGGCGTCGTGGGGCCACGGCACGTTCGGAGCGCATGTCCGGTATCGGACCCTCATCTTCCAGGTGCCGATCCTGGCCTGCTCCGACAGGGGATGCGGAGAAATCATCGCCGAAGGCGGGATCGCGGTTCGTGCGATCTTCCGCCACGGGCGCGGGATTGAAGGCTGCAAATCCCGGCTCCTGGCGCGCGCCGCCCTGCTCTGCAGGCCGTGGTGCGGTCTGCCGCGCTGCCGGCTGCATATCGAGGGAAGGCTCGGGCCGCTCCGGCACAGATAGGGTGGCGGCCGCCTGCTGCAGACGTGCTGCCGCAGCTTCAGCCTCAAGCCGTCGCATGCGCTCTTCACGCTCGATGTCGTGAATGAGGGCTTCCAGCCTGCGGCGCTGAAAATTGATCGCCTCGGGATCGTCTATGTTCTGCTTGCGCAGCCCGGTCTCCAGCGCCTGGCGGGCAGACTGATAGATACGGGCGCGGGTTTCAGCGTTATCGCGATCCGACCGCTCAAGAGCGTTCCTGATGGCTGTTTCCAATCCACTCATTGGGTGCCATTCTCCTTGGGGGACCGCTCGTGACATGGCTCTCTCATACATGACTCGGTAAACCCTCGATATTTGCAGGGCAAGTGCGGAAACTTGCCGGGGCGCAGAATAAACACAGGGAATACGCCCACGGCGGGGCCGAAACCGGGCCAAAAGACGCCCGGCGAGATGACTTTCCACCGTGTCCACGATCTGCTATTTGACGTTTGCGTAAACGTAAACTTCCTGGGAGGTGAAGTGATGGCCTTACCGCCGATCCTGAAAGACACATTGAGGCTTCCTATCGTCGCCTCGCCACTCTTCATCATATCGCATCCGCAACTGACGCTCGCGCAGTGCAAGGCGGGCATTGTCGGCTCCTTCCCGGCCCTCAATGCCCGGCCAGAGGCACAACTCGACGAATGGCTGGCCGAGATCACCGAACACCTCGCATCCCACAATGCGAAGTACCCCGACCGCCCCGCCGCGCCCTTTGCGGTCAATCAGATCGTGCACATGTCGAACAAGCGGCTCGAGCACGACCTGACGATGTGCGTGAAGTACAAAGTGCCCATCGTCATTTCCTCGCTCGGCGCCGTGCCGGAGGTAAATGCCGCCGTGCATTCCTATGGGGGGATCGTGTTGCATGACGTGATCAACAACCGGCATGCAAATTCGGCAATCCGCAAGGGCGCGGACGGGCTGATTGCGGTTGCGACCGGGGCTGGCGGCCATGCCGGAACGCTCTCACCCTTCGCGCTTGTTCAGGAGATCCGGGAATGGTTCGATGGGCCGCTGCTGCTGGCGGGCGCCATCGCCAATGGCGGTGCCGTGCTCGCGGCCCAGGCCATGGGGGCCGACATGGCCTATATCGGTTCCCCCTTCATTGCCACCAACGAGGCTCGCGCCTCTGATGCTTACAAGCAGGCAATCGTTGATGCGCATGCCAATGACATTGTCTATTCGAACTACTTCACCGGCATTCACGGCAATTATCTGAAGCCCTCGATCGTTGCTGCGGGAATGGATCCGGACAATCTGCCGGAAGCCGACCCATCGAAAATGGACTTCGACAAGGCAACCACCGGGGCCAAGGCCTGGAAGGATATCTGGGGCTGCGGCCAGGGCATCGGCGCCGTGAAGGCGGTTGAGCCGGTTGCCGCTGTCGTCGACCGGCTGGAACGCGAATATATCAGCGCAAAAAAGGCCATTTGCGGCTGAGGCTCGCACTGCTAGCGTCCCCGCAGAATTCGATTTGCGGGGACCCCATGCGCCACCTGAAACTATCCCTTACGCTCGCCGCCCTCCTGGGAAGCGCTTTTTCCGGCCAAGCAGACGACGGAGCCTATAAGGACTTCAAGTCCTGGCAGGTCTCCTGCAGCCAGACCCGCTCGTGCACCATGCGGCAATTCCTCTCCGACAATCCGGTGTCCAGCTTCGAGCTGCAGCGCAGCGGCAAACCGGAATCGCCCGTGACGCTTGTGATCTCGCCAAACGACAATGCCGTGACCGAAAACGCGGGGGAAGCGCAAGTGACCATTACGGTCGACGGGGCTGAGCCGCTGGTCATGAAGGGGTCGTCTGTCGTGGCCGATGCCAGCGCTTATGCATTCAAAGTCAGTGGTGACCTCATCGGCAACGGGCTCATCGACAGCCTGAAGAACGGCACGATCGCCACCATAACCCTCAGGCGGGGCGACAAGAGTGCCAAGGGTGAGCTTCCGCTGGCCGGTGCGGCCGCGAGCCTCTTGTTCATCGACGAGTATCAAGACCGCATAGGACATGTGGACGCCATGACGGCCAAGGGGGACAAGGCACCCAACCCGCCTCTTCCTGTCACCGATCTCAAGACGATCGCCGAGCTGCCGGAGGCAATCCGCATCCATTTCGCTGAAGGCGCCGACTGCGCGGATACCGATCCCAGCATGTTCGATGGCAACGCGCTGTCGCACGCACTCGACGAAGACACGACGATCTATGTCACGCCTTGCGGCATGAGCGGCGCCTACAACATGCCCTATGTCGCCTTCGTCGATTCCTTCGACATGATCACGCCCCTTCCCTTCCCCGGCATGGTCGACGGCGCACCCAGTGCCAGCCTCCAGGCATTCAATCTTGCCTATGACTGGGAAAAGAAGCAGTTTTCATCCTTCTTCAAGGGTCGTGGCGTCGGCGACTGCGGCACCTACAGCCAGTGGCGCATTTCGGAAGGCTCCATGGGGCCGCAGCTTGTTCTGGTCGAGGAAACCTTCCGCGACTGCCCGGAGCAGTTCAGCGAGACCGACGAAATCGATCCTGGCAGCTGGCCGAAGACCTGGCCGCTGAAGTAGCGCTCCCAGTGCTGCATAACGGAATGCCTGATGCCGGGGAAATTTTCCCCGGCCATGGAAAACCGGCTTGAAATCGCCCGTCAATCCCTGTATCAGCGCCTCACCAATCGCAGCGGGCCATTCGCCCGATTGCCGATGCCGCTTTAGCTCAGGTGGTAGAGCACATCATTCGTAATGATGGGGTCGCAGGTTCGAGTCCTGCAAGCGGCACCATTTTTTCGTTTACAATTCAACGATTTGCGTACGGCCTCTGTTCCGGATTGCTACTGGCTATTTTACTTCTAGCCACACTGTAGCCAGCTTGACGCGCCGTTGGCGATGCACACTGAGGTGCATAGAATTGCAAATGTATTGGATTGCTCTCTAGTAAGTCCTAATCATAGGGAGCTAATTTCAGGCAACCGATTCGCAGGGCGTGTTGTGCAGAGGCTTATCGATTGGCTCCTTCCGCTAATATTTGCCACCGCTGTAGCGTTTGTTGCGTTAGCAAACCCGGACCCACTCGCCAGGGATTTGCTCTGCGCTCGCTTTTCAGTTTGCTTTTCTTCGCCTAACCCCGCCTTCTGGAACAACCTCATGTACGAGGCGGGTCTGGGTGCTGCCGTTAGCGTGATGTTTTACTGGCTGTTAGTGAAAGTTCCTGAACAGGCGAAGCGATCAAGGTTACGTAAGTATCTTCTTGCCAGCTATCGATCGTTTCGCGTCGACGCCACATATCAGTTTCTCTTTGCCTCTGGACATACCGCAGTAGATCCGGATCTGGTTGAGAGCCTAATTCGCCAATAGGCCTTCCGCGCTTTTTTCGAAATGCCAAGCACCAAGGTCCACGGCAACCGGTGGCATGACGTCGCTAATGGCCTGGAGGCGCATCACCGCCAGAACCTATTTCTAGTTATGTCGAACCTCCGAGATGATGTGATATACATTCTGAATAATACCGACGTGGCAGATCAAGAGTCTTTTGGATTCCTTCACCGCCTCACGAAGGCACTCGCCTCAAATGATCCCAGGTCCGAAGACTACGACGACGATAAAATGTTACTCCTTTTTTTCTGGAGCCTCATGACTGGCTGGAACCCCGTCAAGGGCTACGAAGCGGCCAATCAGGTAGAGCGCATTATAGGACGTATCTAAATCGCGTCGAATACGGAAGCCTGCGTGAGCATCCTGTCGGTCGGCGTGAGAGGCCGTGGCTAATTCCGGTACCGATGGCGTTTCCCCTCCCCTATGGTCGAGAATAATGATGGGGTCGCAGGTTCGAGTCCTGCAATCGGCACCATTTTTCCAATTCCACAACACAGTGCAATCATCGCATCAGTCGTATGTGTGTCACCTGGTTGTGCGTTGGCGCCGAATCGCACTTTCCGGATCGCTCAATTCGTGGCAGGAGAAGCCCGGGCGCGAGTGCCGTAGGTTCTAGTACGGGCTCGGGCGGGTTGATTGACGTCTCTCCTGCTGCAGCGCGATTACGCTGCCGTCCAAATCGCCATAACCTGTCGCTCATGAAAAAGGGCCCCGCAAAAGCGAGGCCCTGGGTCAGAAATTGTTGCCTCACATCCAATACGGCGGTACGCCGTAGTAGTCGTAAACCGAGCGCCCGTTGTTGCGATACCACTCTTCGCTGTCATCACGGTAGCGGGGTGCTGCCTCGATCTGGTCCTTGGTCATGTCGATCCGATAGCCATCAAGGCTTTCATCGTAGGTCAGCTTTTCCCACGGCAAGGGATAGTAATCATCACCGATACCCCAGATGCCGCCGAAACTCAGCACGGCATAGGCGACACGGCCACCGCGTTTTTCCAGTACGATGCGCTTGACCGAGCCGATCCGCTCGCCTTCGCGACCATAGACTGCCGTGCCCTCAACCTTGTCGCTGGCGATCAAGCTCGGCGTGTCCTTGGCGTAGGGGTCTTGACCGGCAACAGTCGGATTTTCCTGCAACATTAGCTTTCTCCCTTGGTGAACTCCTGTCGGGGGAATAACGACTTGGGCACGCCTTGGTTCCCCTACCAAGGGGGCAGCGCAGAATTGTTGACGTTTACGTCAAGGTTAGATAGCGTGATCTGACTTGCGCCGTAGCGGCGAAAGCTTAAGCTTTCGGGTCCTGGGGAGGAACTCGTGCTACACCGGGTGCAAAAGACAATTCGGTTCGGGAGGAATAAATGACAGAAACCATGGGCCGCCTGAGCGGACGCGCCGCCGAGAAGATCTGGCTGAACTCGTATCCTGATTCAGTGCCCGCAGAAATTGCGCCTCATGCGCATGCCTCGCTCGGCGCTCTGTTTGAAGCAAGCTGCGCACGCTATTCGGACCGCCTCGCCTTTTCCAGCATGGGCCGCAGCATGACCTTCCGCGAGTTGGAAGAGCAATCGCGCAAGGTTGGCGCCTGGTTGCAGTCGAAGGGTCTGGCCAAAGGTGACCGTGTCGCGGTGATGACGCCGAACATCCTGCAGAACCCGGTAACGGTTTACGGCATCCTTCGCGCCGGCATGATCGTGGTCAATGTCAATCCGCTCTACACGCCGCGCGAACTGGAACACCAGTTGAAAGACAGTGGCGCGAAGGCAATCCTTGTTCTGGAAAACTTCGCCCATACCGTCCAACAAGTGGTCGACCGCACCGGCATCAAGCATGTCGTTGTCTGCACCATGGGCGACATGCTTGGCCTTAAGGGACATATCGTCAACCTGGTCGTGCGCAAGGTAAAGAAGCTCGTCCCCGCCTGGACCATTCCCGGCCATACGAGCTTCAAGACGATGCTGGCTGAAGGCGCCAAAAGGACGCTGAAGCCAGTCGATGTCGCATCCAGCGACGTGGCTTTCCTGCAATATACCGGCGGCACCACCGGCGTCTCCAAGGGCGCCACGCTGACCCACGCCAATCTGCTGGCCAACAAGCAGCAGATTGCGCTGTGGCTGGAAGCAGCCTTTGCCAGCCAGTCGCGGCCAGATGTTCTGAACTTTGTCTGCGCCCTGCCGCTTTACCACATCTTTGCGCTGACAGTGAACTCGCTCATGGGCGTGGCGTTGGGCGGCCATAACCTGCTGATTGCCAATCCGCGTGACATTCCGGGCTTTATCAAGGAATTGCAGGGCTTCAAGTCGCATATCTTCCCCGGCCTCAACACGCTGTTCAATGCGATGATGAACAATCCGGAGTTCAAGAAGCTCGACTTTTCATCCCTGATGCTGGTGCTGGGCGGTGGCATGGCGATCCAGCGACCTGTTGCCGAACGCTGGCTGCAGATGACAGGACGCCCGATTACTGAAGGCTACGGCTTGTCCGAAACCTCGCCGGTCGCCACTGTCAATCGGCTGGACGCGCGTGAATTCAGTGGGATGATAGGCCTGCCCCTGCCCTCAACCGATATCGAAATCCGCGACGAGGACGGCAATACACTGCCACTCGGCGAGGTGGGAGAAATCTGCATTCGCGGACCACAGGTCATGGCAGGCTACTGGGAACGGCCGGAAGAAACGGCCAAGGTCATGAGCGCAGACGGCTTCTTCCGCTCCGGCGACATGGGCCTGATGGATGAACGCGGCTATACCAAGATCGTCGACCGGAAGAAGGACATGATCCTCGTCTCCGGCTTCAACGTTTATCCAAACGAGATCGAGGAAGTGGCCGCGATGCATGCCGGCGTGATGGAATGCGCAGCGGTTGGCGTGCCGGATGGTCATTCAGGCGAAGCGGTCAAGCTTTTCGTGGTCAAGAAGGATCCGGCGCTGACCATCGAGGATCTGAAGGCGCATTGCGCGGCCAACCTGACCAACTACAAGCGCCCACGCTTTATCGAGTTTCGTGACGAACTGCCAAAGACCAATGTCGGCAAGATCCTGCGACGCGAATTGCGAGACGGAAAATAAATCGATTTAAATTTGGGGAGGCGCAAGCCTCCCCTTAGTCTTGATCCCGTCTCAAGCTGCTAATAAGGTCCCCGGCATCATCGTCGAACCAGGGACATTCCGATGCAATCTATCATCGACAAGCTGACAAGCGCGGCCGCCGCCACCCATGCCGAAGACCTGCGCGCGGCTTTCGCCGCCGATCCCGGACGGTTTTCGCGGTTTTCCGCATCGCTCGATGATCTGCTGATGGATTATTCCAAATGCGCGGTGAACGACGAAGTGCTCGACCTGCTGGAGGAACTTCTGCAGGCCGCCGGCGTGGCCGACAAGCGCGACGCCATGTTTGCCGGCGAACCGATCAACTTCACCGAAGGCCGCGCCGTTCTGCATACGGCACTGCGCAATCGCTCCAACCGCCCGGTGATGGTCGATGGCCGGGACGTAATGCCCGACGTCAATGGCGTGCTCGCGGCCATGGGTACGTTCGCCGAGGGTATCCGCTCGGGCGCGATCAAAGGCGCGACCGGTAAGGCAATTACCGACGTGGTCAATATCGGCATTGGCGGCTCTGACCTTGGGCCTGTTATGGCAACCCTGGCGCTCGCCCCCTTCCATGACGGCCCGAATGCACATTTCGTCTCCAATATTGATGGCGCACATATCGCCGACACGCTGAAGACGCTCAACGCCGAGACCACCCTTTTCATCGTTGCATCCAAAACCTTCACGACCATCGAGACGATGACGAATGCGCAGACGGCGCGCAAATTCATTGCAGACACTTTGGGCGAGGCCGCCGTCGGGCATCATTTCTGCGCCGTCTCAACCGCGCTCGACAAGGTCGCCGCCTTTGGTATCGACCAGTCCCGCGTCTTCGGCTTCTGGGATTGGGTCGGCGGACGTTATTCCATCTGGTCGGCGATCGGCCTGCCGCTGATGATCGCGGTCGGACCGGAAAACTTTGGCCAGTTTCTCGACGGCGCGCATGCGATGGACGAGCATTTCCGCACCGCCCCATTCCGCACCAACTTGCCGATGCTGCTCGGCGCGCTCGGCGCCTATCACCGCAAGGCCCTGAACTATCCGACGCGGGCGATCCTGCCCTATGACCAGCGCCTGTCGCGGTTCCCGGCCTATCTGCAGCAGCTCGATATGGAATCAAACGGCAAGAGCGTCACCATCGACGGCAAGCCGGTTCAGGGTGCCTCGGGCCCCGTCGTCTGGGGCGAGCCCGGCACCAATGGCCAGCACGCCTTCTACCAGCTGATCCACCAGGGCACGAGCGTGATCCCGGCCGAGTTCCTGATCGCCGCCAATGGCTTCGAGCCGGAACTGCGCCACCAGCATGAACTCCTGATCGCCAATTGCCTGGCGCAGTCGGAAGCGCTGATGAAGGGCCGCACACTTGCAGAAGCCAAAAGCCAGCTGACGGCGAAGGGCGTGCCCGACGAAGAGGCAGATTTCCTCGCCCCGCACCGCGTCTTCTCCGGCAATCGCCCGTCGATCACCTTCGTCTACGAGCAGCTGACCCCCTTCACGCTGGGACGCCTGATCGCGCTTTACGAACACCGCGTCTTCGTCGAAGGCGTCGTCTTCCGCATCAATTCCTTCGACCAGTGGGGCGTGGAGCTCGGCAAAGAACTGGCGACGGGCCTCTTGCCGGTGGTGCAGGGCAAGGTTGCGGCAACCGGTCATGACAGCTCGACGGTCGGGCTGGTCTCGGCGCTTGCAGATCGGCGACAGGGTTAAGCTGTTGCCAAGTGTGAGCACATCAACAAAAGGCCGGGAAGTTCCCGGCCTTTTTCGTTTACCACCATTGAAGGCTTAACTCAGAACCCGATCTCGGCCGCCGTCGGCGGGTTGGCCCCTGCCCGCGACACCGTCACGGCCGCAGCCTTCGCCCCGACCGTCAGCGCCTCGCGCACGGCTTCTTCCGACAGCGTCGCGACCTTCTCCTTGGTCAGCAATCCCTGACGCTTCAGAGACGCCAGAATGCCCGCGTCAAACGTGTCGCCTGCGCCGACCGTGTCGACGACTTCGACCTTGTTCGAGGGGACCGAGACCTTGAAATTGGCGGTATAGGCGGTCGCACCTTCCGCGCCCTTGGTCAGCACAACGAGCTTGGCGCCGCGTGTCAGCCAGTAGGCGGCGCGTTCGTCCTGTGTGCCGGGGAGGTCGAACCAGTCGAGGTCTTCATCGGAGAATTTCAGGATGTCGGACATGTCGGCCATCCGCGCGATGCGGGCCTGGTGGGCGGCTTTGTCCTTGATGAAGCCGGGGCGGATATTGGGGTCGAGCGAGATCACGCGGGTCTTGTGCTCGCGGGTCATCAGCGCCTCGTAGGTGGAGCCGCAGGGTTCCGGGATCAGGCTGATCGCGCCGAAATGCAGAGCCTCGCAGGTGTCGTCGAGTGTGGGCAGATCGGCTTCGGTGATCATCCGGCCTGCGGTGTTCTCGTCATAGAAAGCATAGGATGCCTGGCCATTGGTCAGCTTGACCAACGCGATCGTGCAGGGGCGCGAAAGCGTGGCGCAATAGCTGTAATCGACGCCCGAGGATTTCAGCGTGTCACGCAGGATGTCGCCCAGCATGTCGTCAGAGAGGCCGGTGAAGAAGCCCGTTTCGATGCCCAAGCGTCCAAGTGCAATCGCGGTGTTGAAGATCGCGCCACCGGCATATGGCGAAAAGGCGCGCTCGCCGAGCGTGGTTTCGCGTGGCAACATGTCAATCAGCGCTTCGCCGCAACACAGGATCATCTCGACCTCCCAGTCATCTGTTTCAATCGATTTAAACCAAGTCGCATCAGATTTCCAGTGCGACAGTGAGCATTTGCTCAGGCGAGAGACGAAATCCCACCATTGCGGCCCGACCATTCGAGCGGCGCATCAAGGAAGGCCTCGACTTCCGACAGGGTCTTTTCGTCGAACAGTTTTTGCTCGCGAGCGACGGCAAGCACGTTCCGCCATGTGGCAATGTAGTGCAGCTTCACCTTGCCGTCGTCAAAGCGCTGCTGAGCCTCGGGGAAGATGCCGTAGAAGAAGAGTGCGATGCCGTGATCAACTACGCCGCCGGCAGCGCGGATGGCATCGATGAACTTGAACATGCTGCCGCCGGCTGTCGTCAGGTCCTCGATCACGAGAACGCGCGAACCTTCCGGCATATTGCCCTCTATCTGGGCATTGCGACCATGGCCCTTGGGGGCCTTGCGCACATAGATCATTGGCAGGCCGAGACGATCGGCGAGCAGGGCTGCGAAGGGAATACCCGCCGTTTCGCCACCGGCGATGCAATCAAACTGCTCGAAGCCGGCATTGCGCATCAAGGTCGCGGCGGCAAAATCCATGACGGTGGAGCGCACGCGCGGATAAGACAGAAGCTTGCGGCAATCGATATAGACCGGGCTCTTCATGCCGGAGGAGAGCTTGTAGGGTTCGGCTGCATTAAAATGCACCGCCTTGATCTCCCAGAGCATCTTCGCCACGAGATCTGCCTGGACGGCGGGGTCTGTGAAGGAAATCCGGGTCATCGCTTGCTCCTATCGGTCACGGTCCAAGCGCAATAGCAGCAAGCGGTGAAACTGACCAGCGTTTGCGGGCGCTTCCAGCATTGTTGTGCGGGCCGACACACAGCCCATATGCGCCGTGGAACAATCGCGGTCTTCAGGGTTTTACCCGGCGCTTGCGATTACAGGAAGGTCAATCGAACATGGACAACTATCTCGTCATTCAGCCGCTCGTCGCCCTGATCGCCGGCGTGCTGATCCTCGTCATGCCGCGCCTGCTCAACTATGTGGTTGCCATCTATCTGATCATTGTCGGCCTGACGGGTCTCTGGCCGCAGTTGTCGACGATGACACCCTGACACAGATGAGGCCCGCATTGCTGCGGGCCTCATGCATTTTGGCGTTCTGAAATCGACTTACTTGCTCTTTGGCAGTTCGCAATCCGGACGGAAGGTCTTCAGATACCAGACCGGACGGGCGCAGCTGTTCGATTCCTTGGTCATACGCACCTTGGTCGGATTGGTCGTCGGGCTGGGCTCCGCCGGGGTGGTCGGGGTAGGCACAGTCGGAGCCGGTTCTGTTGGGACAGTCGGAGTCGGTTCTGCCGGTTCTGTCGGCTCTGTTGGAACAGCAGGTGTCGGGCCTGTGGGAGCTGTCGGCACAGTGGGCGTCGGGTCCGTTGGGACAGTGGGGGTCGGGTCCGTTGGCTCAACCGGGTCCGGCTTCGGATGGTGCGGCTTGTGTGGCTTGTCATGGCCATGGCCGGGCTTAGTCTTGCCGGGACCCTTGCCAGGCTTTTCGCCGTGTTCCTTGCCAGGCTTGTGCTTGCCCTTACCGCGCGGCTTTTCGGCCTCGTGCTTTTTGCCCTTCTTGTCCCGCTCGCCCTTTACCTTGCCGTCACGCTCTTTCTTGCCGCCGCGCTCATTTGCGGGCTTCTCATCCTGCTTGACGTCGGGACGAGCCTGGTCTTCTTCAGTGGAGCGGGGCTTGTCGCCAGTGGTTGGCTGCGGCCGTTCGTCGTCATTCTTCTTGTCTTCGCCGCCATTCTGTTCGCGCTCAGAAGGCTTGCTTGCCTCTTCTTCGTCACGCCCCTTGGGTGAAGCGTCGTTGCCGCGACTGTTGTTGGTATTCTCGTTGCTGCCGGCGTCATTCCCGCTATCGGCCTTTTCCTTGGCCTTGCCATCATTCTGGTTCTCGGACTCTTCCTTGGAAACGTCCTTTGTCTTATCGGCAGACTTTTCTTCCTTCTTTCCGCCGGCCCTGTCGTCGGAGTTCTTCTCCTTCGACGTCTTGTCGCCAGATTTTTCTTCACCCTTTTCGTTCTTCTGACCACCAACATCGGTATCGCGCTCGTTATCGCGTTCCTGCTGCTGGTTGCCGCCCTTCGAGCGATCGTTGTTGCTGTTGGAGTTGCCACGCTCGCTTTGGTTCTGCGGCGCCGCATAGGCAATCGAACCAGACAGAACGGTCGGCAATCCAACCGAGGTAGATGCGAACAGTGCCGAAAGCAAAACTACTGCGCTCTTGTTAACACTTTTCGAGAAAAGGTTAATGCCGCCGCCGGATGTATTCTTGGAAGTACGCACTACAGAACTCCTCACAAAACTTTTGGACGACCATTTCGTCCTTGAGGAGATGTATATTCACGGAATTACTTTATTGAAACTGAAAATTTACAAATTCTAAACCATAGTAAATTTAACCAAATTCGTTCATAAATCTATTTTTATTAAAATTTTAGGAATTAATACTATAATTATTGAGGGGTATTAAAAGCTCGACGCCCGCGCGCGCCTTCCGGCGGAAGCATACTTTAGGATTCTCTATTGTTTTTCAGAGAGATGAGGGGCGGCGGCTATTGGCCCACCGTCGCCAGGCGTGAGCGACGATCATGGAGTTCGCTCTCGAACTGCTCCGCCATCGGCATCGGTCTCGCGCATAGGATAGTCTGCCAGACACACAAATCGCCGCCGTCGGGGGACGTGCGGCGATCATGGACGAAAAGATGGAGGTGAGGTCAGACGACATCCCAATAGAGCGGGAACATCGGATCGAAGACGGTGACCGTGCCTGCACCCGTGACGATCTTTGCCGGAAACTCAACCGGCTCTTCACGCCGAACAAGGGTGACCGTCTCATCGTTCGGGAGCAGTCCATACCAGGCGGGACCGTTCAGCGAAGTAAAGGCTTCAAGCTTGTCGAGCGCCTCGTCCTGCTCGAAGACATGGGCAAGGCAGCTCATGGTGTTGATCGAGGTATAGATGCCGGCGCAGCCGCAGCCGCATTCCTTAAGCGGATCGACATGGGGGGCGGAATCCGTGCCGAGGAAGAAACGGGCATCGCCGGACGTCGCCGCACTGCGCAGCGCCAGCCGGTGACTTTCGCGCTTGGCAACCGGCAGGCAGTAATAATGTGGGCGGATACCGCCAACAAGAATGGCGTTGCGGTTGATGATCAGGTGATGGGTCGTGATTGAGCCTGCAAGGTTTTCATCGGCAGACCGGATATAATCGATCCCGTCAGACGTGGTCACATGCTCCATCGTGATCTTGAGTTCCGGCAGACGCTTGCGCAGCGGGTCGAGCACGGTGTCGATGAAGACCTTCTCGCGGTCGAAGATATCGACCTCCGGCGTCGTTACCTCACCATGGACGCAAAGCGGCAAGCCGATCTTCGCCATGCGCTCCAGGACCGGCATGGCCTTATCCATATCGCGGACGCCGCCATGGGAATTCGTGGTCGCACCTGCCGGGTAGAGCTTTACCGCCGTGATCAGGCCGGAGCGCTTGCCCTCCTCGACGTCGTCTGGATTGGTGTGCTCGGTAAGGTACAGCGTCATCAATGGTTCGAAGCGGTGGCCAGCCGGAATGGCATTGACGATCCGCTCGCGATAAGCCCGCGCATCCATCGTGGTGACGACCGGCGGCACGAGGTTCGGCATGATGATCGCACGACCAAAATGGCGGCTGGTGTCGCCGATTACACCCTCCAGCATCGCGCCATCGCGCAGATGCAGATGCCAGTCGTCGGGGCGGCGGATGGTGAGTGAGCGCATGACAAGGGATCTCCGGCGGCTTTTGTTCGACCGGCCTTAGCATGTTCACCGATGCGATCAAAGGCCATCAGGCCACCCGGTCACCCGCAGTTTTCATCGCCTTCGCCGCCTCTTCCGCTTGCTCACGGCGGTCCTGCTCCATGATGAGCCGGATGCGCGGCAATGCACGGCTGAATGCGGCGACACATTCCGGATCAAACTGCGTGCCGGCCCTTCCCAGGATGTGTTCTACCGTACGCTCGAAAGTCCATGCCGGCTTGTAGGGACGCTCCGTGGTCAGCGCATCGAAGTTATCCGCAATGCAGACAATACGCCCTGATAGCGGAATAGCGGTACCTGCCAAGCGGTTCGGATATCCCTGCCCGTCCCAGCGTTCGTGATGGCTGACCGCAATTTCAGAAGCAAGCTGAAGCAGGGAAGAATGGGAGCGACCGAGAATTTCGCTGCCGATCTGCGCGTGGGCCTGCATCTGGCGGAACTCCGCTTCCGTCAAACGGCCCTGCTTGAGCAGGACCGTATCCGGCATCGCGACCTTGCCGACATCATGCATGGGCGCTGCCAGCTTCATGTCATGGCAGAACTGCGACGGCAGGCCAAGCTCGATAGCGATTGCCTCGGAATAGGCCGCGACCCTGATCGTGTGGCGGGCCACATCCGGATCCTTGTAGTTTGCGGCCAGCGTCAGCCGGTAGATGATTTCCTGCTCGCGCTCGCGCAACTCGCCAACGGCACGCTCCACTTCCCGCCTCAGCCATTCCGCCTGGTCGGCCAATTGGCGACGGGCGCGTGCGAGACTGACAATGTTGTGCATGCGGGCGTGGAATTCGACCGGGTCGATCGGCTTGGTCAGAAAATCAATCGCACCGGCATCGAGCGCCGCCATACGGGTCGTCATATCCTTGTCGGCAGTGATGAAGATCACAGGGATCTGCGCGTATTTGTCGAAGCGCACGATCTCCGTATAGAGTTCGACACCGTTATAGACCGGCATCTGGTAGTCGATGATGGCAATGTCGAATTCGAGATCGGGCAATGCTGACAGCACCGCATCCGGGCTTGAGAAGGGCAAGGCCTCGCAATTGTCGAGTTTTCCGACCAGTTTGGTCAGCAGCTTGAGGTTCGTGCCGTTGTCATCGACCAACAGAATACGCATGGTGACTTTCTCCGTGCTCAAGCAACAAGCTTGAATTTAAGGGCGCGGATTTCCTCGCCCAGCGTTTCAATGTCTGCAGGTCCAGGAAGCGGGCTCCGCAGAGCATTCGCCTTTACAGCCAGATCGTTCAAGCCGACGTTATAGGCCGCGCCTTTGATGGTGTGCAGTGCCCGGTCGATCCGCTCAGCGTCCTTACCGGCCAGTGCCGCCTTCAGTTCTTCGAGCAGGTCCGTCGCATCATCAAAGAAGGATATGACGAGCTCCTGGAAGACATCGGCACCGAGGGCATCGACGAGCTCGGTATATCGGGCGTCGTCCAGACCTTCGATGCCAAGACCCGGAAGCCCGTCGATCGGCAAGACATTGGAGACATCGGGGTGCGGCAATTCCATAAAGACACTCTGTTCGGTCACAGTTTGAGATACGGGACGGTCGGTTCGACCGGTCGTGGCCTTGGCAATCATTTTCTTCAATCGATCCATGGTGACCGGTTTTGACTCGAACCCCGTCATCCCCGCTTCCAGGCATTTCCGCCGATCGTCGTCGGACGCGTTGGCAGTCATCGCGATGATCGGCGTCGCCGCTGAGGGGCCGCCTTCTGCAATGATACGGCGGGTCGATTCAATGCCATCCATCACAGGCATCTGCATGTCCATGAGGATCACGTCGAACTTGTTTTCGCGCGCGATAGACACAGCTTCGGCACCGTCATTGGCCACGACGACATCCTGTCCGAGCAGGGCAAGGAACCGGCAGGCGACGATCTGGTTCACCTTGTTGTCCTCGACCAGCAGGATCCGGCTGCGTTTCAAAGGCGCGTCCATCCCCGCACGCGCTGCAGCTGCGGCATTTTCCTGACGCTCGGCCACGGTCACGGGAAGTTCGAACCAGAAGATGCTTCCCACGCCGACGGTCGAGCTCATGCCCAGTTCACCGCCGAGCTTCTCCACGATCTGCTTGCAGATCGTCAGACCCAGTCCGGTACCGCCATAGCGACGGCTGATCGAAGCATCGACCTGCGAGAAGGGTTTGAAGAGCTTGTCGAGACCAGCCTCGTCGATGCCAATACCGGTGTCTTCGACCTCGAAGCGGATCATCAACTTACCTTCGCGATAGAAGTCTCGCAGACGCAGCGTGACGGTTCCCTGGTCGGTGAATTTGACCGCATTGGACAGCAGGTTGAGCAGAACTTGGCGCAGGCGGGTCGGGTCTGTCTTCACATAGAGCTGACGCAGGGAGTCGGGCAGATCGAGAATGATCGCGTTGCCATGCTCGTCGGCGCGACCGCGAATGATGCTCGCCGTGGTTTCCGCCAGGCTTTCGATCTCGAATACGCGTTCCTCGATCTCGAGCTTGCCATGCTCGATCTTGGAAAAATCGAGGATCTCGTTGATGATTTCGAGCAGGGCTTCACCCGACGTCCGGATAGTCTTGACGCTTGAAAGAGCCTCGTCCGGAAGCTCGGTCAGTTCCAGCAGTTCCGACATTCCAAGGATGGCATTCAGCGGCGTCCGGATCTCATGCCCCATCGTCGCCATGAACTGCGACTTCGTGCGGTTGCCTGCATCTGCGGCTTCATACGCCTCAGTAAGCTTGGTCGCCATGTCCTGCAGTTCACGGCTGGCTTTGCGAACCGAGCGGAGCTGCCTGTTCAGTGTGATCACGAGGAAGATGACCGAGATCATCAGCAGGCCGAGCATGACCGCAGAGGTTCGCTCCAGGCGCTGGATGTGGGTCGCAAGATCGGCGCGTTCGTTGCTGACGCGCATGTTGGTGTAAAGAAGAAACTCATCGGTCACGCGCCCGAGCCCTGTGAGCGAATGCTCAAGCTCGCCCAATTGCGCAACCGACGGCGTTTGTCCCGCGGCATAAGCATCAAACAGGTTTTGATGACCGTAGATAACATTCCCCACCTGATCGATGAAGTTCCGGACCTTTCCGTCTTCACTGAAATAGGCGCCAAACTTCGTCTGGTCGATCAGGTTGATGCGGGAGTAGATGATGTCGTAGCGCAGCGAGAGCTCGTTGAGAGCGTCCGGCGTCGCTTCCCTGCCGCTCAGCCGAGCAAGCGAGTGGTTAATCTGCCGGACCTCACGGTCGAGCTGGTATACGGACCAGATGGCGTTCTCGCGAACGCCATCTTCAAGAATCTTGTATTGGCGGGCAATGTCGATGACCAGCAGGATCAAGACCGCCAGGAGAACGGACGAGACGATCTGCAGAACCAGGGCTATACCGCCCCGATCCTTGGTCTTTCGAAGCATTGCGCCCACTGCAATCACTGGCCAACCTCAATTGCCTTGATCTGCCAAACCGAGCGGGCAAAGTATTTCTCGTTTAGGAGGCCCTTATCCTGATCAAAGGGATAAACCAGCATCAGCGGGCCCTTGTCGCGGACGGACATCAGCTTGCCGTCGAGATGGGTCGCAAGCATCGTCGCCATCTCGGCGTCTTCCGCCGGCACATCGGCGGCGTAGTCGTTGATGGCGCGGACCTTCAGCTGCGAGCCTGTCGCACCCACTGCCTCCAGGACTGATTTCAGCAAGGGGCCCTTGAAGGTGACGACACCCTTGGTCCACGGTGTTTCCATCTTGGCTTCACGACCGGCCAGCTTCTCCAGCATGGCAAGATCGAACTGTGCGGTATCGCCGACATTGGTCTCGCTGATTTCGCCCTGAACAGTCAGAACGACAGGACCCGTCGGGGCATCCAGCGCCAGAGCCGGGAAAACAACGCCGGCACTCATTACGACTGCAAGGGCTATGGACTTCACATGCGATGCACTAGATCGAGACATGAGGCGCTCCTTAAGCGTATTTTTGCACGCCCCCGGCGGCGCCGAGATGTGCGTTGAGCAATTGACGAAATGCGACGGCTTCGACCGGCTTGTTCAGGAAATCCGTCACACCGGCTGCGGACGCTTCTTCCTTCAGACGCGGTTCGGTTTCGGCGGTGATCATGACGACTGGAACATGGGCATAGCGGTCCATCAGCCGAATGGCCTTGATGAGCTGGAGGCCCGACATGCCCGGCAGAAGATGATCAACGATCAACATCGAGAAAACTTGCGTATGGCACAAGGCGAGCGCGGACGCCCCGTCATTCGCCACCTGGATTTCCTCGTCCGTTACCTTCTTCGCAAGATGCTTGATGATCATTGCGTTGGTAGGATTGTCCTCGACAATCAGAATGCCCATGAGCTTGTTTCCTCGACATCAACTGTTCGGTCTCGCCGCCGAGTTTCCATGCGGCAGTTAACTTTTGATGGAGGATGTGTACCAGTAAGAGGCTGAGATTGGCTGAAACGGACTGATAGAATTTTATCTATCGTGATTCTTTATTAGATTTTCTGAATTTCTGGACCGTTGTTTTTCGCGCCATACGCGCATTAGAAGCCTTCAAGCACGAAATCAGCCTTCTGGCTTTGCTCGATCACCAGACGGCCATTTGGCAGATCATTGCCCACCACTTTTGCCGTGATTGCTTCCGGTGACAGCCCGTAAAAGCGCCAACGCTCAATCAATCGGCGCTCCAATTCTTCAATCGGTGGCGCAACCATGACCGTCAGATCGAAGTTATCAGCGATGCCCGCCCAGTTGCCCTGTGCCAACAAGAGATAGTTGCCTTCGGCAATGATGATATCGACATCCGGCGCGATGCAACGCGCTGCACAGATCGCAAGCTCCCGAGATCTGTCGAATACGGGAACGAAGACTTCGCCCCCCTCACGCACGGCGCGCAGCACGGCGCTCAAACCCCGCACGTCGAACGTCTCGGGCGCTCCCTTACGAGCAAGCTGGCCTCGTTGTTCAAGGATGGCATTGTCGAGGTGGAACCCATCCATGGGCAAGACGGCACTTCGATGCCCGCGTGTGGACAATGCCTCATGAAGACGGTCTGCGAGTGTGGATTTGCCGGCACCCGGTGGTCCCGCCACCCCCACGACACAGCGGGCGCCCTTCAGCGCCCGCCTTTCGATCTCGTCAACCAGTATGTCCAAGTCGCGGTTCACGCAGCGATATCCGCATCGGGCGCTGCGCGCGCACCGGTCATGAAAGCGACCGCGTCGGACATGGTGTAGTCCTTCGGGTTGATGACGCAGAGGCGCTTGCCGAGACGATGGACATGGATACGGTCCGCCACTTCGAAGACATGCGGCATGTTGTGCGAAATCAGGACAATCGGCATGCCGCGCGAACGCACGTCGAGGATCAGTTCCAGAACCTTGCGGCTCTCCTTGACGCCGAGGGCTGCCGTCGGCTCATCGAGGATGATGACCTTGGACCCAAAGGCTGCAGCCCGGGCAACCGCCACACCCTGACGCTGCCCGCCCGAAAGCGTCTCCACCGCCTGGTTGATGTTCTGGATGGTCATCAGACCGAGTTCTGACAACTTGTCGCGAGCAAACTTCTCCATCGCCGGACGGTCGAGCTTGCGGAAGACGGAGCCCATAACGCCCGGCTTGCGGATTTCGCGACCGAGGAACATGTTGTCGGCGATCGAGAGCGCCGGCGACAACGCAAGGTTCTGGTACACGGTCTCGATGCCAGCCCTGCGCGCCTCGATCGGCGAACGGAAGTTGATCGTCTTGCCTTCGAGCTTGATCTCGCCTTCATCCGGCGTGACCGCGCCAGAGATCGCCTTGATCAACGAGGACTTGCCGGCACCGTTGTCGCCGATGACGGCGAGGATTTCGCCCGGATAGAGGTCGAAGTCTGCATTGTCGAGGGCGGTGACACGGCCGTAACGCTTGACCAGGCCACGGGCGGTGAGAATGGGTTCCTGGGTCATCAGCCTGCTACCTTTCTGATCCACTGGTCGATTGCGACGGCGGCGATGATCAGCACGCCCGTCAGGAGCACCTTCCATTGCGGATCGGCACCGAGCATGTTGAGCCCCATGGAGACCACGCCGACGATGAGGGCACCGAAGAGTGTCCCGAGGATCGAGCCGCGTCCGCCGAAGAGCGAGATGCCGCCGACCACCGCTGCGGTGATGGCCTGAAGATTGTAATCCGTCACCGCAGCAGACGGCGAGATCGAGCCATTGCGGCCGATCGAGACCCAGGCGGCCAGGCCTGCGATGACACCGGCAAGCGTGTAGGTGCCGAGCAGAACGCGGTCGGTGCGGATGCCGGCGAGTTCAGCCGCCTCGGGATCGTCGCCCACCGCATAGAGGTGGCGGCCCCAGGCCGTGTGGTTGAGTGCGTACCAGAGCCCGAATACCAGAAGCAGCATGAAGACGACGCCGAGGGTGAACACGGCCTTGCCGACTTTGAAGCTTTCGCCGAAGACCTGGAGGAAAGGCGCGATCGCCTCTACGTCGGCATCACGCAGCGTCTCGTTGGCCGAGTAGATGAAATTGGTGGCCATGACGATGTACCAGGTGCCCAGCGTCACGATGAAGGGCGGAAGCTTGACCTTCGCAACGAGCACACCGTTGAGCAGACCACACAGTCCGCCAACAGCCAGGCCGATCATCACCGAAATACCGGACGGAATACCGTAGTTGATGGCGCAGTTGCCCATTACGACAGCCGAGATGACCATCACAACACCGATCGAGAGATCGATGCCGGCGGTCAGAATGACCAGCGTCTGGGCCGCGCCGAGAATGCCGACGACGGCAATCTGCTGGAGAATAAGCGTCAGCGTGTAGCTTGAGAAGAACTTGCCGCCAATCGTCATGCCGAAGATGATGATCGACATCACGAGAACGATCAGTGGCACAGCCGCCGGCGTTGAGTGTAGAAAGTGCTGTATCTTGCGCAGAGTGGAGCGGTCCTCAAAGGCAGCCACGCTCGTGTCACTCTGGGTCAGCACCTTCTCGAATTCCTGGGCTCCCGCCATCTAACTCTCCTCCCGATGTGTTTCTCGCGCCGGTCGCCGGGCACGTATCGACACGGGGCGGCCAAAGCCGCCCCGATCCTTGGTGGTCCGCCATCAAGCGCCGGGGATCAACCCCAGCACTTGTCCGTGCCTTCCTTGACGCTGATCGATTCGACGCCGGCAGCCGGCTTGTCGGTGACGAGGGCGACGCCGGTGTCGAAGAAGTCCTTGCCTTCGGTCGGCTTCGGCTTTTCACCGGTCTCAGCGAACTTCTTGATCGCTTCCACGCCGAGCGATGCCATCAGCAGCGGATACTGCTGTGAGGTGGCGCCGATCTGGCCATCAGCAACCGCCTTGACGCCCGGGCAACCGCCGTCGACGGAGACGATCAGAACATCGTTTTCCTTGCCGACTGCCTTGAGAGCCTGGTAGGCGCCGACAGCGGCCGGTTCGTTGATGGTGTGGATGACGTTGATATCAGGATCCTTCTGGAGAAGGTTTTCCATGGCCTTGCGGCCGCCTTCTTCGTTGCCGTTGGTCACGTCGTGGCCGACGATGCGCGCATCGTCTTCGTCACCGATCTTGTTCGGGTCCTTCGGGTCGATGCCGAAGCCGATCATGAAGCCCTGGTCGCGCAGTACGTCAACGGTCGGCTGCGACGGGACGAGGTCGAGGAAGCCGATCTTGGCGTCCTTGGCCTTGTCGCCGAGGGTGGCTGCAGCCCACTGACCGATCAGCTTACCGGCAAGCAGGTTGTCGGTGGCGAAGGTGGCGTCGGCAGCAGTTGCCGGATCGAGCGGCGTGTCGAGAGCGATCACGAGCAGGCCGGCTTCCTGGGCCTTCTTGACCTGGTCAACGATGGCCTTGGTGTCGGAAGCGGCGATCAGGATGCCCTTGGCGCCGTCAGCGATGCAGGATTCGATAGCTGCAACCTGGCTATCATGGTCGCCATCGACCTTGCCGGCATAGGCCTTCAGGTTAACGCCGAGTTCGGCGGCCTTGGCGGTCGCGCCTTCCTTCATCTTGACAAAGAAGGGGTTGGTATCGGTCTTGGTGATGAGGCAGGCCGAAACGTCGGCAGCCTGGACCGGAGCAGCGAAGACGACGCCCAGAGCGAGGGTCGACAGGGCGGCGGTGATCAGAGATTTCTTCATTTGGTATCCTCCCGAGATGGTTCGGCCAGCTCCTCCGGCCGCAACGTGTCGGCACGGATCGCGAGCCTCGCAATCCGATCCGGATCCTGTCGGACCCGCTCCTCCACGAGCACAGTTAGAACATCAGAATATTTCGTCTGTCAATAAATAAATCCAGTTGAATTAATAATCGGCTGTGACATTGTGGTATTGCCTTTTCGAGACTGGAAAGGCGGTCGGGAGGAGCGACCCAATTGGTACATGACGACCTTGCACATGCGGCCGAACAGCCACTGCGGGTGAGCGCCGGCGGCGGCTCCAACCAGGTGCGCGTGCGCGCCTACAACGAGCGACTCGTGCTTTCGCTTGTCCGTCAGCATCCCGGCTGCTCCAAGGCTGACATTACCCGCATGACAGGGCTTTCCGCGCAAACCGTTTCCGTCATCATGCGTGCGTTGGAGAGCGAGCAACTCCTTTTGCGCGGCGAGCCGATCCGCGGACGCGTCGGACAGCCGTCCGTTCCCATGTCGATCAATCCGGATGCGGTCTTTTCTTTCGGCGTCAAAATTGGTCGGCGCAGCGCGGATCTCGTCCTGATGGATTTCCTCGGGCAGATCCGCGAGCAGAGACATCAGACCTATCCGTTTCCCCATCCGCACCACCTTCTTCCCTTCATCTGTGAGGGGATCGCCGAGCTCGAGGCCTCGATGGGCGAGGCTGAACGTAGCCATATCGCCGGCGTTGGCATCGCGGCTCCGTTCGAACTGTGGAACTGGGCGGAAGAGGTCGGAGCCCCCGAAGGTGCAATGGACATCTGGCGCAGTGTTGACTTGCAGGCAGAGGTGCAGGCGCGCACCACCTACCCTGTTTATCTCAGAAATGACGCGACCAGCGCCTGCGGTGCGGAGTTGGTGTTCGGCGCTGGCCAGCGCTACCCGGATTTCGTCTATTTCTACATCGGTTCGTTCATCGGCGGCGGCATCGTGGTCAATTCCGCGCTTTTTGTCGGGCGCACCGGAACAGCCGGTGCCATCGGCCCCCTGCCCGTCCGCGACAAGCATGGCGAGACACGGCAGCTGCTCGACATCGCCTCGATCTTCGTTCTCGAAAACCTGCTGCGCGAGCGCGGCATAGACCCGCAGCCCTTGTGGTATCAGGCTGAAAGCTGGATTGATTTCGGCGAACCCTTGGAATTGTGGATACAAGATACGGCAGCAGCCCTCGCCCAAGCTGTGATTGCTGCCGCATCGATCATCGACTTTGCCGCCGCCATCATTGAAGGCGGCTTCCCCGATTGGGTTCGACGGCGCCTCGTGGCTGCCACGATCGCAGCCGTGAACCGGCTGGACCTGCAGGGCGTCGTGATGCCCGACATCGTTGAAGGCGAAGTGGGTGCGCAAGCGCGCGCCATCGGAGGCGCCAGCCTCCCGATCTTCGACCGCTACCTCATAGACCAAACAGTGCTATTCAAGGATACCAAGCATGCTGAAGGCCATTGACCCGCTACTCTCGCCCGAGCTTCTCTCGACCTTGCGCGCCATGGGACACGGCGACGAGATTGCTATCGTGGACGGAAACTACCCGGGGCTGGAACACGCCCGGCGCCTAGTTCGGCTCGACGGGCACCATTTGATTCCTGTTCTCAATGCAGTGCTGAGCGTCCTGCCAATCGACGACTTCGTACCTGAGGCAATCTTTCGATCGACGGTCGGCGGCAAGCCGGAGCAGATCGACCCGATCCATCAGCAGATCATCGACTGCTGCGGGATGCACGAGCCAAAGGTTGCCGTCACGCCGCTGGTTGGGCAGGATTTCTACATGCGCGTGAAGGCAGCCCATACAATCGTGCAGACGGGCGAGCCGAAGCTTTATGCCAATGTCATTCTGCGCAAAGGCGTCATCTATCCGCCGGCTTGACCCCGGCGGATCCTCTTTTGGATCAACCCTCAAGGGCGCGCGAGATGCGGCGGGAAAGTTCCAGCGGGTTCTTCAGGATGATGGCCCTGTTGGTGCGCTCGACCAGCTCCTCGCGTGCCAGGCGCGACATTTCACGCGACACCGTCTCGCGGCTCGAGCCAATGTGCTCTGCCAGTTCCGCATGAACCAGCGGTGGCGAGATAATGCGCTCGCGGCCGCCGTCATTGCGCACCCGCGAGAGACGCAAGAGCGTGTTGTAGAGGCGATGCTTGGTGTCGAGGAACGAGAGTTCGGACAGCCGGTCGTTCATCGCGCGGATACGACGGGACAGGAGCTGCATCAGCGACAGCGACACGTCCGGACGTTGTCTCAGAATATCGTGGAAGACTGCGTAGGGAATGACGGTCACGGTGGAGTCATTCACTGCCATGAGACTGGCTGAACGTGCGAGATCGTCGATTGCCGCCTGCTCACCAAGCACATCGCCCCGCTTGAACGAGCCCAGGATTGCTTCCTTGCCGACAGTGAAGCGCAGTACGGCACGGATCTCACCCGACTGGACCACAAACACATCCTTCGACATGTCTTCGAAATCGACGAGACTTTCGCCGGCTGACAGCGTGCGGGAGTGACACCGCGTAAGCCATTCACGGTCCTCTTCCGGCGACAGAGCGGAAAAGATAGCGCAACCGCGCAAGGTCGGCGGAATGATGTGAACTGAGGTCAAGCCAGAGCCTGGCAGAGGTTGTGGTTTCATCTGTACAATACTTGTTCGTTGGGCCTGTATCGAGCCCGTTGGACACAGTTCGTCAGCGCCGCCGCCCCGAGGCGACAAACAACCGACCATGAATTTTTGTTTCGACTGCCAGTAGTTTAACTGTTTTTACAAGAGTTTGTGCATCGTGGCAGTATTAAGGCGAAGCGGTCATCCGATAGACCCGGAAGACGGTCCCCACACATCTGTCAGTGAAAAACCACGTTCAAACGGATCGAACGGGTCCAAAGCGACCTGATGAAGCCCGAACGTGAAGCCCCGCCCGCTGATCGTCGGGATGACGGCTGGCCGGCCAGCGACCTCCGTGAGCCCGGACAGACCGACCTGAAACTCCGAACCGATGATCGAACGTGACAGCCGCATTTCTCCAACGGCGATCTGCCCTCTAGCATGTAAGGCAGCAAGGTTTGCCGAATTGCCGGTGCCGCAGGGCGAGCGATCAACACGACCTGGCCACATGGTGGTGCAGGTGCGGATCGCCCCATCGGGATCGATATCGCGGAACATGACATAGGCCACGCCAGAGATTGCCGGGATCTCGGGATGGACAACATTGATCCGGCGGTTGATTTCTTCCTTGAGGATCATGCCGGCCTCAACGAGAGCACGCGCATTGGCCTTGTCGATTGTCAGCCCGACCTGGGCAACATCGACGAGGGCATAGAAGATACCGCCATAGCTGAGATCGAAAGTAATCTGGCCGAAGGCTTCGGTGTCCAGCACCACATCAAGCTCATGGACGAAAGACGGCACCATGGTGAGTTCGACGCGTTCGCACCGCCCGTCGTGGCAGGTGGCCTTTGCCCTCACGAGGCCCGCTGCCGTTTCCAGCACGACCACGGTTTCCGGCTCCTTCATCTCGACCATGCCGCTTTCGAGAAGGGCCGTCGTGACGCAGATCGAATTCGAGCCGGAACTAGCATGGGCCTGATCAGGCTGCAGGATGACAAAGGCCGCATCAGCGTCGGGATGGCGCGGCGGCAGAAGGAGATTGACCGAACCGATCGGAGCTCCACGCGGCTCCAATACCAGCATCCGCCTCAATTCTTCGCCTTTCGGATCCGTATTGAGCCAGAAGAGCTGGTCCGCAATCGTATCACCGGGGATTTTCGGGACACCCCCAACCGCGACCTTGCCGATCTCGCCCTCGGCGTGAACGTCAAGAAGCTGCAGTGTGCGTTTCCATCTCATGTGATCAATCCGACGTGCTCGCCGCGTATCCCCTCAGATGGGACAGCTTGTTTTCACCATGCACCAGACGCGATCAGCAGTTCTTGCAATGCAAGATCGCTGCCATGTCCGATACATTGTATGTGATATAACACACCGGCCGTATCACCAAGATCTTATTCGCACATGCAGCATGAACTGTAAGAAAAGGTTAACTGAGAAACCGCTGATTTATGCGTGCTCTACCGTGAAGTGTTCTGCCTCAAGCAACACACCTGTGCGGACATGTGCAAAGATTACAGCGGCTGCCGCGCCGTTGCCATCAGCATCATAGTAGAGCGCGCCTGATGCCTGATCATGCAGAATGCGCTGATCAGCCGTGGTCGCCTGACTGCCGGTGCCAAAGGCCGATTCCAGCAATGCTCCGAGGTCGATTTCGGAAAAGACGAGATCATCCAGCACGATGCGATCAGCGTTCACATCGAAATCCATGATCTGATCGGCATTGCCTGCACCGGTTTCGGCAAAGAAGAACCTGTCGGCACCGGCACCACCGGTCAGTGTATCGTTGCCAAGGCCCCCTGCCAGCCAATCATTACCGGTCCCGCCGATCAGCGTATCGTTACCGCCGAGGCCATGAAGGCGATCATTACCGAGGCCGCCGTCGAGACGGTCGTTACCGGCGCCGCCAGTCATGACATTATCCAAGGCATTGCCCGTGCCGGCGAAGCTCGAAGAACCGGAATAGGACAGGTTTTCAACGTTGTTGCCCAGCTTGTAGGAAACAAGCGACGTCTGGATCGTGTCGATACCGGCGCCACCCGCCTCGACCACTGCATCTTTGACGTGGTCCACGATATAGAGATCGTTGCCAGCACCACCTTCCAGACGGTCGGTGCCTGTGCCCCCGATCAAAGTGTCATTGCCGAGGCCACCGATCAGGCGATCGTTGCCGGCACCGCCAGACAAGAGGTCGTTTGCGGCACCGCCGGTCAGCGTGTTGGCAAGCTCATTGCCGTAGCCGGCAAAATCGCTCGAACCGTCATAGACAAGGTTTTCAACCCAAGCCGCGAGACTGAGGCTGGCCAGCGTGGTTCTGGCAGTGTCCGTGCCGCCGGTGCGCGTTTCGATCAAAACGTCCTCGACGTTGTCGACATAGTAAGTGTCGTTACCCGCGCCGCCGTCCATACGGTCAGCACCGATGCCACCGTGCATGACGTCATTTCCAGCACCGCCACTCAGAGTGTCGTTGTCAGCGCCTCCGTAGAGTACGTCATTGCCAGCCTCACCCACGAGAATGTCGTTGCCGGCATTACCGGACAGGGTGTCATTACCCTTGCCGCCCTCAATGCGATCCATCATCTCTCCACCCGAGAGGGCGTCCGCGCGGGCCGTGCCGCGCAGAAGGACGGGAGTGGTCTGGGCATCATCGTTGACGACGGTTACGACGGCAGTTGCGGCATCCAGCACCAGACCGGACGACGGCGCAGACAAGGTCAGCTTGAAGGTCTCGTTGCCTTCGAATGTCGAGTCTGCCGCCACATAGATCGTGACCAGCTTGGATGTTTCGCCGGCTGCAAAGGTGACCGTGCCGGACATCGGACCTGAGAAATCACTGCTGCTCGCCGCATTGGTTCCCGTGCCTGCGACCTGCCAGGACACGGTTTCGCCAGCGGCTGCCGCCTTGCTGAGAGAGACGGTAAAGGTCACGGCGGTTGCGGTTCCCGTACCCTCCTGAACCTGCGCCTGCGCCGTTGCGACAGAGACCTGTGCCGGCAGATAGGACGGATCGATCAGTGAAGCGACCGAACGCTCGACATTCATCGAGTCGATGAAGCGCTCGACTGCGAAGATCGTATCGCGTCCGATCAGGGCACCCATGAAGGTGAAGGTTGCCGTGGCGACAGAGTATGTCCAGGTAATGTTTGACCAGATGTCATTGAAGAAGACCGCGTCAGTGCCATCACCACCATCAACAGTGTCATTGCCGGCGCCAGCGGCGATGCTGTCATTGCCACCAAGAGCCGCGATCACGTCATTGCCACCATTCGTGGTGATGGCGTTGTTGGCAGAGTTGCCCTGGACGGAGTCGTTGCCATTGCCGGTAACCGCATTCTCGATCCACGCACCGCGGGCAATCGAGATGTTCATGGTCATGCTGTTGGCGGAGGAGAAAGATCCGGGCGCCAGATCGACGGTGCTCGCGGTGCTCCAGCCCGACAGGTTCAGCGTGTCGATGCCGCTGGCGTCCCAGATGCAGATGATCGGATTGAGGTTCTGGGCGAAGTTGTAGATGGCAGCCGTGGCACCGCTGATGTTAGACTGGAAGCCGTAGACCGTGTCGCCAGTGCGTGTCGTGGTGTCGACACCATACATGGTCTGCATAGCCATGATGTCATTCATCATCGGTGTCTGGGGCGCATAGAGCCTACCATCGGCGCCGACCCAATCCGCCCAGGCAACCTGGCCCTCGCCGTTCGAGGCGCCACCACCCCAGGAGGGACCAAAATAGGACATGACAGAATAGACAGTCGAGTCCTGATAAGACGACGGGGTATCGGCACTGCCGTTGTATTCGCCCATATGCTCCAGACCGAGCGCATGGCCGATCTCGTGAACAAAGGTGAGGAAACCGTGCGAACCGATCTTCGGCGTCATCAGGTCATTGGTGCCCTGACTGGAATTGTAAGCGCTGTTGAACCAAACACTGCCGACCGTTGGGAAATAGGCATGCGCATAACTCACGCCCGAGGTGGCATTGCCAAATTCGATGTTGGACGATGTTGAGGTCGTTCCAGCCGCGACCTTCTGGATGGAGGATGCAATCACATCGTCCCAAAGCATCAGGGAAAGCTCAGCCTGCGCCTGCTGCGTCGAATTGAGTGCGGTGAAGCCGTTTTCGCTTGAATAGCGGGCCATGGCCGTGACCACAGTCGGGAACGAATAGGTGATCGTTGAGCCGGACCAGCGTGAACCGGAATTGAGTTGGTCGATAACCTGCTGATCGGTCCAGACAGAAAGCGCCATTACATTCCCTCATTGTGCAAACGGGCCATCAGGCCTTCGAGGCACAGGTCTATCAGGGAAAGCTTTTGTTCGAGTTAGGAGACGCGGTTACCGATCACTGCAGACATTCCGTCAAAGTTTATCGATCTACGCTGACATAGCGAAGACTTGCAAAACAATCGTGATTTCAGAGAGGAGAATGGCGCACCCGAAGAGATTCGAACTCCTGACCCCCAGATTCGTAGTCTGGTGCTCTATCCAGCTGAGCTACGGGTGCGTGCCGTGCCGACCTGTCGTCGGCGTGTGGCGATCCTCTAAAGCGTGCCGATCAGGATTGCAAGCACCTTTCCGAAAAAAGAGTCATTTTGATTTCACAAACCTCGGCGTAGAGGCTGGATGCGCCCTCAAGCGCGGGCGCGAAAATCATCCAGAGCGACTGGCCTGTCAGGGATTTCGACCCTGAACATCGTGCCGGCACCGGGCTTTTCCACAAGCGCAATCGTTCCGCCATGGGCGATTACCAGTTCTCTGGCGATGGCAAGGCCGAGACCGGTGCCCCCGGAGCGCGCCGAGCCCCGGAAGGCGAGGAAAAGGTTCTCCCGCGCCTTTCGCGGCATGCCCGGACCTGTGTCGTCGATGGTGATGGAGACCACCGATCCGGTGCGCTGTGCGGATACGGTGATTCGTCTCGGATGTTCGGGGTCTTCCGGCACGAATGTCGACAATGCCTGCATGGCGTTGCGGCAGATGTTGTGAACAATGCGGAACATCTGCTCGCTGTCAGCATCGATCTCGACATCAGCAGCAACCAGTTCGACGAACTCGATCCGGCTGTCTGGCGTTAGATGCAATAGCTCGCGAACCTCGCGACACACATCGACAAGGGGAAAACGGCGACGGCGCGGGGCGGCTTCGGCCGTCTGGCCATAGGCAAGCACTTCGTTGGTGTAGCCGACCGCTCGATCGATGGTACGCAGCAGTTTCGGCGCAAAACTCTTGACCAAAGGATCCTCCACATCGACGAGCCGGTCGGACATCAGCTGCGCCGATGCGAGGATATTGCGCATGTCGTGATTGATCTTTGAGACGGCGAGGCCAAGATCGGCCAATGTCTTTTGCTGACGAAGGGTTTTCTGCAGCTGGTCCTGCATGCGGGCCAAGTGTCGCCCGGCCACCGCCACCTCATCGCGACCTTCGCTCGTTGGCAGGATGCCGGCCGGATCCTGCGGGTTTTCCGCGAATGCCTGCATGCTTCGGGCAAGTCGGCGTACCGGCACGACCATGGTCCGATTGATGGCGAGGAACAACAGCAGGCCCGTGATGACGGAAATCGCCAGAGAGATAACTAGGATGTTCCGGGAATATCCGAGCATCGCCTTGCGAAGCCCGTACTCCTGCATGACGATCTCAATGATCATGTCGCTATCCGCAACCGGACCATAGACGCGCAGCATGCGATCACCACCGAAGAACAGGGTGTAGAACGCATCCCGGACCGACTGAAGGCCGGAATAATCGGCAAGATCGAAGGCCGCGTCTACTTCACTGGGGATTTCAGCGACGGCCAGCAGGCGTGACGTTCCTTCCTTCCGCAACACGATCGCCTGCGTTCCCGTGCTGGCCAGCGTGTCATCCTGTACATGACGGGGAAGCTCGAGCGGTTGAAGGCCATCGATGACGACGGCAGCGGCAGCGGCCGTGTTCAGCCGATCTTCAAGCCAGCGAAGCCGCATGGTCGCAATGGATGGGGCGAAGATTAGAATTTCGGCAAGCATGACAAAAGCGATCGTCAGCCATAGCAACTTGCCCGAAAGCCCACGAATGCGCGGCGGCATCTGATAGCCTTCGGATAGTCCAGACTGCATCTCGTTGTCCTGCGGGTCGAGCATGCCGCCTCTTTCCTTGCCGTGTTTCATCCTTTTTAGGGACGCCGTCCCTCTGAGACATGACTCTAGTGCAGTGCGAAAGTCTTGACCATGCGCAAGACCGCCGCAAACATGAAACTTTGTTCATGTAAACGAAAAGGCCGCGGCATCGGATGCTGCGGCCCTTCTTTTTTACTTGAATACTCTGGATCAGAGTTCTTCCCAGCTTTCCGCCTTGGCAGCGGTGGCCGTGGCGCGTGACGAACCGCCGAACGCTCGAGCGACGGATCCCATCATCTGGCGCGCCGGAGAGGCAGCAGGCTTGTGGCCCGAATGGGCGCCAACAGGCTGCGGCGCAGCGCCCTCATTGCCCAGACGGAACTGGGATACGATGCTCGCAAGATTGCTCGCCTCGGCCGAAAGCTTGTGGGTGGATGCGGATGTTTCCTCAACCATGGCGGCATTCTTCTGCGTAACCTGATCCATCTGGGCGATGGCGGTGTTCACTTCCACAAGCCCAGTGGCCTGCTCCTGAGCCGCAGACGCGATCGAGTGGATATGATCATTGATCTGCAGTACCCGCGTTTCGATCTCCGACAGAGTTTCGCCGGTACGCTGGACGAGCTTGACGCCGCCTGCCACTTCGTCGCCCGACTTGGTGATCAGGGCCTTGATGTCTTTCGCGGCATTCGCCGAACGCTGTGCAAGTTCCCGCACTTCCTGGGCAACGACTGCAAAACCCTTGCCCGCCTCACCGGCGCGGGCTGCCTCAACACCCGCATTCAGCGCCAACAGGTTCGTCTGGAAGGCGATCTCGTCGATCACATTGATGATCTGCGAGATTTCACGCGAAGCCTGCTCGATCCGGCCCATGGCATCAACGGCTTCGTTGACGACGATGGCAGATTGGGCCGCACTCTGCTTGGCTTCCGTCACCATGTGACTGGCTTCCTGAGCCCGCTCACTGGACTGGCGGACGACCGTCGTGATCTGATCAAGGGCGGCCGACGTCTCTTCAAGGGCGGCAGCCTGCTGTTCTGTGCGACGCGACAGATCGTTGGTCGCGGACGTCATTTCGCCGGTGCTGCCATTGATCAGGTCGGTCCTCCCCCTGATATCTGACATCATCTGACGCAGACGGCCGATCGAGCTGTTCACATTGGATTGCAGCTCAGCAAAGACCCCCCGGAAATTGCCGCTCATCTGCTGGGTCAGGTCGTTTGCGGCCAGACTTGTCAGCACACGATTGGTCTCGGAGACGCCGGTCTCGACGGAAATGAGCAGTTCATTGATTGTTGCGGCGAAGCGATTGAGGTTCGCGTCTTCATAATCCTTGTCGATGCGACGGGAGAAATCACCGGCTGCGGCAGCGCTGACAACAGAGGCCATGCTTGACTGGAGGTCATCGCTCTTGGCGCGCATCGCGGTTTCCTGCGCATTCAGGCGCTGGACGGACAACCCATTCTCCTTGAAGACCGCAACCGCAGCGGCCATTTCGCCAATTTCGTCAGCCCGGCCATGATAGGGGATCTCGGCATCATAGTTGCCGGCGGCAATCGCATTCATCGATTCCGTTACCCGACGGATCGGGACGCTGAGGTGATTGACACCAATGTGAATACCGAGACCCGCGCCGATGGCGAGCGCGACGATGGTTACACCTGAGATCATCGTCAGCATCAATTGCTCAAAGCTTGCAAGGCTTGCAGTCAATGTCTCGAGCTCAGCCTTGTCGATCTCGACGATGGCATCGATTTCAGCCTGGAAGGCCTTGCGGTTCGCACGGTTGGCATCCGTATTGCCCTGAGCATTCGCCTCGGCGGGGCCAACCTCGACGCCTAAACGAGCCGTCTCGCTTCGGAAGTTTCGGAATTCGGATGCCCTTTGCACCATGGCCTCGAACCCAGCGCTCTGGCTTTGCGGAACAAGCGGACGCCACTTCGCAAGCGCTGCATCCATCTTATCCAGATTCTTGCCGATGCTTTCCGCAAATGGCTTGGATTTTTCAGTCGAGGCCGCCGCATAAATGCCTCGGGCCTCCATCACCACTGCCGTAACCAGGCGATTGAGATGCTCACCGAGATAGGTACGCTGCGAAATCTGATGCAGCGCCTGGGATTTCACACTGTATTGGTAGGTGACGAAGATTCCCATGGCGCCGATAATGATCGAGGCTGCCCCGAGTATGCCGACCAGCGTATAGATCTTGCCGCTGACTTTCACGATACGAACTCTCCCCTTGCAGGCTCTCACCCCTGAGAGACCCCTAAAATGATAGTGGGAGAATACACTCAATCCTTAACTATAACGGCGCCGACCTCACTCCCTTGCTTGTCATATCTGCTACCCGGAGGAGCTTTTGCGCGCCGGCTTTCTCCCCGAAGACTGCGGTTTGCAAGGAAGCTGCGCTCTTTTCGCTCAATGGTCGGGCCACAGAGGCCTCGCGCTATACTCGACAGCGTCGGGTATGATTGACTCTTTCGAAACCCGCCACTATAAGCCGCGCACGTTCGGTTAAGGCCAAGCGCCGCAGAGCCGTGCGACAAATCCAACGCTCTTGCAATTCGTTGCAAACCCAAGAAGGGCCGCACACCGCGGTATTAAATAAATGTCGAAGCGTACTTTCCAACCTTCCAAGCTTGTTCGCAAGCGTCGCCACGGCTTTCGTGCGCGCATGGCAACCAAGGGTGGCCGTCAGGTCCTCAACGCTCGCCGCGGTCGCGGTCGCGCGAAGCTTTCGGCCTAAGGGCCGATGCGCCCGACGAGATGACGGGCGCATGACGTCCCAAGACAACAAGACATCTGTCGGCCGGCTGAAACGCCGGCCCCAGTTTCTCGCCGTGAGACACGGCGAAGCGCGCAAGGGTCGACTCTTCCTTCTCGAGGTTCTCGATCGCAAAGATGATGCGCAGCCCCGCGTGGGCTTCACAGTTACCAAAAAACACGGCAATGCAGTGGAACGCAACCGCATGCGTCGCAGGCTGAAAGAAGCAGTGCGACTGAATGCAGCGTTTGCAATGAAGCCGGGACACGACTATGTCATTGTCGCCCGGCGCGAGGTGCTCGAAGCGCCGTTCGAACAGTTGTCCAAACAGCTCGTTCACCGCATTGAAAACCGCCAGACCAACAACGGTCGACCGCAGAAGACCGGTTCCAGGAAAGAGTGATGCAGAACAATCGCAACTATTTCATCGCGATCGGCCTATCGGTGCTGATCGTCCTTGCCTGGCAGTTCTTCTACATGAACCCGCGCATCGAAGCGGAACGCCGCGCCCAGGAAGCTCAGGTCGCCCAGCAGCAGGCGCAGACCGAACAGCAGGCGGCAACGAGCCCGGCCGCGACCGTGGAAGGCACGCTTCCCGCCGGGGCCGCGGCCCCGAATGCTGAGGCCGCTGCTCCGAGCGCGCCGCGCGTGGCCATTGAGACGCAGGATCTGGTCGGCTCGATCAATCTTGCTGGCGCTCGCTTTGACGAGCTCAAGCTCAAGCAGTATCGCGAGACCGTTGATCCAAACAGCCCGATCGTGACGCTGTTCAATCCGGCCAACACTGCCGACGCCTATTTCGCTGAACTCGGCTTCATTGCCGGAGACAATGCTGGCACGGTTCCCGGTCCGAACACGATCTGGACGGCCCCGGCAGGCGCCAAGCTGACCGAAACGACGCCGGTGACGCTGACTTTCACCAATGAAGCCGGCCTGACCTTTGCCCGCACCATCTCCGTCGACGAACACTACATGTTCACGATCGAAGACAAGATCCAGAACAACGGAACCGCTTCTGCAAGCGTGGCGCCCTACGGCCGCATCACGCGCTACAACAAGCCCACCACACCTTCGATCTTCGTGCTCCATGAAGGCTTCCTCGGCGTCATCGGCGCGGACGGCAGCCTGACCGAGCAGAAGTACAAAGATATCGAAGATGAGAACGTGACCCATGCATCCGCCACCGGCGGCTGGCTCGGGATCACCGACAAGTACTGGGCGGCGTCGCTTATTCCGCAGCAGACCCTTCCGTATGAATCGCGCTTCTCGCACTTCACTGACGGTCAATCGCGCTATCAGGCCGACTACAAGAATGACGCTGTGAGCATCGCGGCCGGCCAGAGCGCCTCGGTCAAGACACTTCTCTTTGCCGGTGCCAAGCAGGTTCCCGTCATCGGCGGCTACGAGGAAAGCCTCGGCATTCCGAAGTTCGACCTGATGATCGACTGGGGCTGGTTCTATTTCTTCACCAAGCCGATGTTCAAGATGATGGACTACTTCTACCATCTCGTCGGCAACTTCGGCGTGGCCATCCTATTGACAACGATCGTCGTCAAGGCCCTGTTCTTCCCCTTGGCCAGCAAGCAGTATGCGTCCATGGCCAACATGAAGCGCGTGCAGCCGAAGCTTGAGGAGTTGAAGGCGAAATATGCCGACGACCGCATGGGCCTGCAGCAGGCGATGATGGCGCTCTACAAGGAAGAAAAGATCAATCCGGTGGCCGGCTGCTGGCCGATCCTTCTGCAGATCCCGGTCTTCTTCGCGCTCTACAAGGTCATCTACGTGACCATCGAGATGCGCCATGCCCCGTTCTTCGGCTGGATCCAGGACCTTTCGGCGCCCGATCCGACCACCTTCATCAACCTGTTTGGTCTTCTGCCCTTCGAAGCCCCGACCTTCCTGCATCTTGGCGTCTGGCCGATCATCATGGGGATCACCATGTGGCTGCAGATGCGCATGAACCCGACGCCGCCGGATCCGACTCAGGCAATGCTGTTCAACTGGATGCCTGTGATCTTCACGTTCATGCTCGGCAGCTTCCCGGCCGGTCTCGTTATCTACTGGGCCTGGAACAATACCCTGTCGATCACGCAGCAGGCCCTGATCATGAAGCGTCACGGCGTAGAGATCGAGTTGTTCAAAAACATCCGGAACACCTTCAGGCGCAAACCCGCGCAGACGAAGTGACCCTCCCAGCCCCGGCATTAAGCCGGGGCTTTTTCTTATCCGGTAAACATGACGATGACTGCACCCAGCGCCACTTCCCCCGCCCGATCGTGGATCGGCATCGCCCTTGTCTTCGGCGCAGCCGTTGCCTGGAGCTATGGCGGGGCCATACAGCGGTTCATCGGGGTGGACGACGGCTGGACCATCGTCTTCTGGCGCTGTCTGTTCGCCGGCCTGTTTCTGATGGCCTTCATGCTGCTGCGGGACGGCCCCAGAGGCACCGTCCGGCTGTTCCAGGCGATGGGGTGGCCAGGTGCGGCCATTGCTGCCGGTTTCGCCCTTGTATCGACCTGCTTCGTGCTGGCCGTGACCATGACGCCCGTTGCCAATGTCGTGCTCTTCATGGCGTCGATTCCGCTGTTTGCCGCGCTTCTGGCGCGTATCGCGCTTGGCGAGCCGATCACACCGCTTACCTGGACATCCATCGCTGCGGTGATCGCGGGCGTTGCCGTAATGGTCTCTGCATCGATTGGTGAGGGCGGGTCGGCTCTTGGCCTCGCCCTTGCCGCGACCATTGCCGTTACCTTTGCCGGCATGACCGTTCTGACAAGACGCTTCCCGGGCATCCGGATGACACCGGCGGCATCTCTCGGGTGTTTCATCGCCTCATTCTTTGCCGCAACCCAGGCCGGTAGCTTTGCAGTGGGCCTGCAGGACCTTGCGCTGCTCTTTGCCTTCGGCGCGCTGAATCTTGGTCTTGGCATGGCGCTTTACGTGACCGGTGCGCGGATGATCCCCTCTGCGCTGGCAGCCCTGCTCGGCACCACGGAGATGATACTGGCGCCAATCTGGATGGTTCTGCTGCATGCCGAGGTGCCATCCGCCCGCATTCTTCTTGGCGGCGGCATCGTGATGGCGGCGCTGTTTACCTACCTAATCAGCCACTTCATGGCCGAGCGGCGCAACCGTTTCCGCGCTGCGGCTTGACTTTCCGGCTTAAAACCCGGATTCCACCGGGCTTACGAAAGGCCAAGCCATGCGCGACCCAAATCAGAGAAGTGACCATCCGTTGTTTGTTCGTCCGTGGATCTTCATCCGCGGCGTGCCGTCCATGGACTTCCTGCCGCCCGAGGGACCGCTGGAAGTCGCTTTTGCCGGTCGCTCGAATGTCGGCAAGTCGTCATTGATCAATGCCTTGGTTGGACAGAACGGGCTCGCGCGCACGTCCAACACGCCTGGCCGTACCCAGGAACTCAACTACTTCGTACCCGACGGCTATTCCGGTCAGGGCGATGACCTGCCACCGATGGCTCTGGTCGACATGCCCGGCTACGGCTACGCGCAGGCACCGAAGGAACAGGTCGATGCCTGGACCAAGCTGGTCTTCGATTATCTGCGGGGGCGTTCTACGCTGAAGCGTGTCTACGTTCTGATCGATAGCCGCCACGGCATCAAGAAGAATGACGACGAGGTGCTGACGCTTCTCGACAAGGCTGCGGTGTCCTACCAGATCGTACTGACCAAAACCGACAAGATCAAGGTTGCCGGCGTGCCGCGGCTGATTGCCGAAACGCTTGAGAAGATCAAGAAGCACCCTGCCGCCTTCCCTGAGGTCCTGTCGACCTCGTCGGAAAAAGGTGACGGCCTTGAGGACTTGCGGGCTGCCATCTCAGTGGCTGTCGGCCAGTCCTCGTGACAAACAGGCGTTTCGACTAAAACGCGCTCGGTGATTTCCTCACCGAGCGCGCTTTTTTTGCATCATCGATATGCGTGATGCAGGGCCATTCCCGTAGCTTACTGAGAACGCCCCAGCATCCGGGCTTTCGAGCCCGTTTCCATTACATCTTCGGCAGGATGACCGTGTCGACGACGTGGATGACACCGTTCGACTGCTTGACGTCAGCGATGGTGACGGTCGAAACGCCGCCGTTCTCATCCGTCAGGGTGACCTTGCCGTCAGCGGCCTTTGCCTTCAGCGTGCAGCCGCCGACGGTCGGGACGTCATGCGAACCGCCGTCATCGGCGATCATCTTGACGAGGGCTTCTGCCATCACGCTCTTGGCAACGACGTGGCAGGTCAGAACCTTGGTGAGCTGCGCCTTGTTCTCAGGCTTCAGCAGCGTGTCGACAGTGCCAGCCGGAAGCTTGGCGAAGGCATCATTGGTCGGCGCGAAGACGGTGAACGGGCCTGCACCCTGGAGTGTCTCAACGAGGCCTGCGGCCTGGACAGCAGCAACCAGCGTGGTGTGATCCTTCGAGTTGACGGCATTTTCGACGATGTTCTTGGTTTCGAACATTTCGCCACCGCCGACCATCGGATTGGCGGCGAAGGCGGATACGGTGCCAGCGAGAAGGGCGGCGGTGATTGCGAGCGGGCGAAGGGCGATCTTGAACATTACGGTTTCCTCTGTCCTTGGTGTTCTTGAAAGCGTCCTTGCGATTTCGGCCGCTGGACGCCTGAGTGGGATCCCTCTACTGGGGACACCACTAAGGACGGACGGCTTCGAATAGAAGTTTCAAAGGCGACGAGATTTTTTCTCGCCGCCTTCTCATGTCTTTGATAATTCTTGTGAAATTATAAATTCAGGGGCGAATTGCGCCAAGTGCCAAGACCGGACCGGTGGCTTTTCCGGTCGGAGATCCGCCAAATGGCTCAAGGCTGACAGCGAGGACCACGCCATCGGTCAGGCGCGCCCGCAGGTCTTCAGGCACTGCAATCTCGCCCTGCCCGGTCTGCGGCAATACGCCAAGCGATATCGGCGACTGCTCGCCTTCAACCAGCCAGAGCTCCAGCGATTTCTGCTCATTGCCTCCGGCCGCGACCGGGGTAACTGCCAACTGGCCGGAGCGTGAATCGTAACTTGCGAGAAGCGCAATGGCGCTATTGTCGCCCGCAAGCTCCGCGGTGAGTGGTGCAACGTCTTTCTGCGGCCGCAGCTGCGGCGCCCATTGCAGGCCCACGACGAGGGCAAGCCCACCAATCGCAGCAAAGGAGATACCCCGCCATAGCCAGAGGGCATTCCACAGCCCGCGCGTCGCCCTCACTTCAGCAACAGCCGGAAAGAGCCGCTGCTCGATCTTCGCAAACAGCGGGTCCGGCGGTGACGTTTCGGCAAAATCGTCGTTGAACTGGGTGAGATTGTCTTCCCAACGGCGCACAACAGCGGCGAACTGCCGGTCGTGGAGCAGACGTGCCTCGACCTCGGCTCTTTCAGGCATGCCGAGAACGCCGAGAACATATTCTCCGGCCAGGACCTCGTCCCGCGATCTGTCACCCTTGCTCTGGTCGGGCGTGCTCATCCATGCACTCTCTCAGTTTCAACAGGCTGCGTCGCAGCCATGTGCGCATCGTGTTCAGCGGAACGGCGAACTTATCGGCCAGTTCCTGGTACGATAGTCCCTCGACATAGGCCTGTCGGACGGCCAGCGCCCGATCAGGATCCAACGCCTCCATGCATGTGTCAATGCGTGCGCCTTCAGAACGCAGCATCGCCGACTGTTCAGGGTCCGGGCCGAGATCGGCCAGATCTTCCGCCTCGTCCAGGTCCTCACCCTGCGGCCGCCTCGCCCGCAAGCGGTCGATGCAGCGGTAACGCGTGATGGCGCATAGCCATCCATAGGCGTTAAGGCCGTCACCCGTATAGCTGCCGGCCTTGTTCCAGATCTTGACGAAAACGTCCTGCAACGCCTCTTCGGCATCGCCCCTGTCCTTCATCATACGAAGGCAGATGGCAAAAAGTTTCGGCGAAACTTTCTGATAGATCGCCGAAAACGCCGCACGGTCGCGCAGGGCCACACGGGCCAGCAGCTCGCCGATGTCATCGCGTTCCATATATCCCCCGTCTCCAGCCCGATGCAATGTAGCGCAATATTGTCGTTCGACAATGCGACAGCACGAAGATGCATGTCATCCCGCGCTTATATTGCAGGACGATTATTCCATCGCGGCAACAGTTGCGCTAAAAGGCCGCCATTCAATGCGAGGTTTCCCATGTCAGCGTCCGAAAGCGAAATCCAGGCCCGCCTTCTTGTTCAGGCCCTGCCCTTCATGCAGCGTTACGAGAACAAGACCATTGTGGTCAAATATGGCGGCCACGCCATGGGCAATCCCGAACTCGGCAAGGCCTTTGCCGCCGATATCGCGCTCCTGAAGCAATCCGGCGTCAACCCGATCGTCGTGCATGGCGGCGGGCCGCAGATTGGCGCCATGCTCGCCAAGATGGGAATCGAATCGCGCTTTGAGAACGGCCTTCGCGTCACCGACCAGAAGACGGTCGAAATCGTCGAAATGGTTCTGGCAGGCTCGATCAACAAGGAGATCGTCGCCCTGATCAACCAGACCGGCGAATGGGCGATCGGGCTCTGCGGCAAGGACGGCAACATGGTCTTTGCCGAAAAGGCGCAGAAGAAGGTTCGCGATCCCGACAGCAATATCGAGCGCGTGCTCGATCTCGGCTTTGTCGGCGAGGTGGTCGAGGTCGACCGTACCCTGCTCGACCTGCTCGCCCGCTCCGAGATGATTCCGGTCATCGCCCCGGTCGCGCCCGGCCGTGATGGCGCGACCTACAATATCAATGCCGATACCTTTGCCGGTGCCATTGCCGGCGCGCTCAATGCCTCGCGCCTGCTCTTCCTCACCGACGTTCCCGGCGTGCTCGACAAAAACGGCAAGCTGATCAAGGAACTCTCGGTCGCCGAAGCCCATGCGCTGATTGCCGACGGCACGATTTCCGGCGGCATGATCCCGAAGGTCGAGACCTGTATCGAGGCTATCAAGGCCGGCGTGCAGGGCGTCGTCATCCTGAACGGCAAGACTGCCCATTCCGTGTTGCTCGAGCTCTTCACCGAAACCGGCGCGGGCACACTGCTCGTTCCCTGAGCGAATGACGGCTTGAACCTCTGTCGATCACTCGATCGGCAGAGCTTGCTCCAGTCTCTTACTGGCAGGCGTCGTCGTTTGCATGGACAACACAGCCACGAGCACGACGGCATAAGCTACAAAATTGTAGATCAGCCCGAGTGCCAAGCCCTCGGCATAGACCGCCTTGCCGGTTAGACCCTCGGCGGCATTGCGAACAAGGTCCGAGAAGAAAATCTCGCTGACAATCGCAATGCCCAGCACGCTACCCATCTGCTGGATCGCCTGCAAGGCCCCGGATCCGGCACCGGCATCTTGCGGCGGCACGCCCGCCAGAACCAGTTGAAACATCGGTGCGATTGCGATGCCCATGCCAAGGCCGCTCAGCAGGAACCAGGGCAAGAGCGCCATGCGATCAATGGTCTCGCCGACCGTCTGGATCTCGGCGCGCAACAATCCCATGCCGACGATGACCATCACCACGCCCACGATGACCCGAATGCGTGGCGTTACATTGCCGAGACGGCCGGAAATCAGGGATGCTACAAAGATCCCGACCGAAAAGGGAACAGTGGTCACGCCGGATTGCAGTGGCGTGAGGCCATAGCCCTGCTGGAGGAACATCGCGAAGATCAGAAAAAAGCCGGGCAAGGTGGAGAAAAAGGTCGCCGTCATCAGCGAGCCGATGACGTAGTTGCGGTTTTTCATCAGCGGCACGGGCAGCAGTTCGGGACCGCCCATCCGGTGTTGACGCCGTTCCCAGAGCGCGAAAGCCAGACCGACAGGCAGGGCAATCGCAAGCATGACGAAACACCAAAGCGGCCAGCCGAAGCTCCGGCCTTCGATCAGTGGGAAAATCACGCAGAAGATCGTTGCTGCGGCTAGCACGATGCCGCCGAAATCGTTCTTGATGCCCGGCTTTGGCGGCAGCGACGGGATGAGCCGCCATCCGAGCATAATAGTCACGATACCGACCGGAATATTGATCAAAAAGATCGGCCGCCAACCGAGGCCCAGGACATCAAGGCTGATCAGCCAGCCGCCGAGAATGGGGCCTGAGACCGAAGCGAGGCCGGCGCTGAGACCAAAGAGGGAAAAGGCCGCCGCCCGCTCCTTCGGCGGAAACATCATCTGGGCGATCGCCAGCACCTGCGGCGTCATGACGGCTGCCCCGGCCCCCTGCAGGAGGCGTGCAGCTACGAGCGAGCCGATTCCGGGCGCCATGCCGCATAGCAGGGACGCAAAGGTGAAGGCCGCGACGCCAGCGATGAAGACCTGCTTCTTGCCCCTGACATCCCCCAGCCTGCCGAATGGGAGAAGCCCCAAGGCAAAGACCAGCACATAACCTGCAACGACCCATTCTATCTGGCTTGAGGTCGCGCCCAGTTCCGACTGCAGGCTGGGCAAAGCGACATTGACGATGGTTACGTCCAGTAGGTTCATGAAGTTTGCCAGCATCATCACCGCCAGCGCTGTCCACCGTTTCGGATAGGGATGCTGTGCTGCGGCGGCCTCGGCGCTTATGGGTTTTGCGCGGGCAAGTGGGGCGGCGGCGGGTTGATCGGTCTGCATTGCTCTCTCCCCGGCCGACAGGCGCGTTTACTGCCTCCGGTGTATCGTGAGCTCCCAGCCTCTGCAACCGCCCGTTCCCGACGCGACACCGCGGGCATCAAACCAGGACCAGCAACAACACTCCGAGGACGATCAACAGACAGCCCGCGATCTCCAGGCGATTGATTTTCTCCTTGAAGATGAAGAGTGCCGAGGCGAAGGTGAAGAGCATTTCCACCTGAGCCAGTGCCTTGACCACAGCCACCTGCTGCAACGTCATCGCGATAAACCAGCCGAAGGATGCTGTGGCTCCAACGAAGCCGACCAAGCCGCTTATCTTCCATGCCGCCCGGATGCGGGTAATCTCCTCACGCTCACGCCAGAGCATCCATGCCAGCATAACAACCGTCTGCACGACAATGACCACGCAGAGCGTATAGCCGGCCTGTACGATGGCATCCGGCTTCGGCAGGCTTGGCGCAAGCGAAAGGGAGGCTGCGCGGTATGCAATTCCAGACAAGCCGAAGAAGAAGCCGGAGGCAAGGCCAATCAGCGCCGTGGGGTTGCCGACCGATGTGATGAGCGCAACTGGCCTGAGTGCCGTACGGGCAACCGAAATGGCCATGACGCCAAGAATTGAGACGAAGATCGCCGCCAGCGTGCCCGTGGTGATCGTCTCGCCGAACAATAGAAGAGCGATGAGCGCCGCCTGGGCCGGCTCTGTGCGCGAATAGGCCGTACCGACGGCAAAATTGCGAAAGGAGAAGAGGTGGACGAGGAGAAACGTGGCGGCTATCTGAGCCAGCGCGCCAACAACAGCCCAGCCAGCAAAAATAGAGCCGGGCACCGGCATCGGACGGTCAAGGCCGAAATGAAGTATGCCGAGATAGAGGAAGGCAAAGGGCATGCCGAAGCCGAAGCGAACGAAAGTCGCGCCGGTGGTGCCCATATGGCCTTTCAGATGTTTCTGCAGTACGGAGCGCATATTCTGAAGGAAAGCGCTGCCGATCGTTATGATGGCCCAAAGTTCCATGGGGAGTAATCCGGAATATGCTGCCGCTATCTCCAGTGAGGGCGGCTTGCGAGACAGGGAGAGTGACGCAGTTCTATGACGGCCGGATCAGCCTTCATGCACCATCGTCGAGAAGACCGGATGGAAGCGCGACGGCAGGCGCTTGCGGTCCTGAAGGACCACGAACACTTCAAAACTGCATGTCGGCATTTTCTTTCCCATTCCCATCGAATAGCACTTCCCGGAACGCCGACAAATCCTATTTTGCTCGGGCGCCAATGCCATCCCGTCCATAGCCGATGCATTTCCATGCTGCCGGCCTCTGTCATAAGATGATCATGACCCTACCTCAGAAGCTCCCCGCGCCTGCCGATTTCGCCCATGTTCAAGATTGGGTCTTCGATCTCGACAACACGCTCTATCCGCATCACATCAACCTTTTCGCGCAAATCGATCGCAACATGACGGGATTCGTGGCCGAACTCCTGCAAATGGCGCCGGACGAGGCGCGGGCATTGCAGAAACGCTATTACCACGAACACGGCACGACGCTGGCAGGCCTGATGCTGCATCATAACGTCGATCCCAACGCCTTTCTGGAGCGGGCGCATGCGATCGACTATTCGCTGCTGAAGCCGGATGAAGGGTTGGGCGCTGCGATCAAGCGACTGCCGGGTCGTAAATTCATCTTCACAAACGGTACGGTCGCTCATGCCGAAGCGGCAGCGCGCGCGCTCGGAATCCTCGACCATTTCGATGACATCTTCGACATTGTCGCGGCCGACTACGTTCCAAAGCCAGCAGGCGCGACCTATGACAAGTTCGCCGCGCTCAATCGCGTCAATACGAAGAACGCCGCAATGTTCGAAGACCTGCCACGCAATCTGATGGTACCCAAGGCGCTGGGCATGAAAACCGTTCTCCTGGTCCCCCGCAACCTAGGGGCAGCAATCCTCGAAACCTGGGAGCGGGTCGAGCACATGGACGAAGGCAGCGTCGATTTTGTCACCGACGATCTCACCGGTTTTCTCGGTCACATCCTGGAAGACGCCGCATAGGTCTGGCCAAGCTTACCAAAGTTTCATCCAGCTTACCGATCGTTAAGTAGGTTGATTGCCAGCGCCGGGTTAGTTTCGGGACATCGAAACAGGTCACCGAAAGGATCCCAGATGAACGGCAAGACCCTTACCCTTACGGCCGTGGCGGCCTCTCTCCTGCTTGGCACGGCGGCTTCTGGCGCCTACGCCCAGGGACATGGCGACCGTCGTGGTCCCGGTCGCGGCGGCCCGGAAGTGCGCTTCGTGCAGATGTTGCAGATGGCCGACACGAACAAGGACGGCAAGATCGCCAAGGACGAAGCTAGGACGGCAGGCGAGGCGCTCTTTGTCTCGATCGACGCCGACAAGGATGGTACGCTGACACCAGGCGAAATGCGCCAGCATCACGAAAAGATGCGGGCCGAAATGCAGGCCGCGCGGGCAGCTGCGAAGGCGAATGCTCCGGACGATGAAACAGCCGTCGGCCCTGGCGAGGACGGCCCTGGTCCTGGCGACATGGCAGAAGGCCCAGGCGGCGGCCGCCATGATGGAAAGCATCATGAGGGCAAACGTCACGGCTGGCACGGAGAGCGTGCAGACCGGGGTGAGCGCGGCGAAGGTCGCGATCGTGGCCCTGGCGGCATGGGTGGTCCTGGCCGGATGATCCGCGTTGCTGACACAGACGAAAACGGCCAGATCAGCAAGGCGGAAGCAACCGCCATGGCGGACAAGATGTTCGAACGTATGGACACAAACAAGGACGGGTCTATCAGCGCCGACGACATGCCGAAGCGGCCGATGATGTTCCGCTAAGGGCGGGCGTCACCCCTTCCTGATGAAGCAGTGCGGCCCCTTATGGGGCCGTTTCTTCGTTGAGATCATAGAAATCGGCAATGATCTGCCAGGCTTCTTCCGCCGTCTCGGCGAAGTGCAGGAGATCGAGATCCTCCGGCGCAATGGTGCCGAAGGCGGCCAGCGCCTCGAAATTGATGATGTCGTGCCAGAAGGCCTTGGAAAACAGGATCAACGGGATCGGCGCCATACGCTTGGTCTGGATCAACGTGACCGCCTCGAAGAATTCGTCGAGTGTTCCGAAGCCACCGGGGAAGATGGTGATCGCCTTGGCGCGCATCAGGAAATGCATCTTCCGGATGGCGAAGTAGTGAAAATTGAAGCTCAGCTCCGGCGTGACATAGGGGTTCGGTGCCTGCTCATGCGGCAGCACGATGTTGAGACCGACTGACGGCGCACCAACATCGGCCGCACCGCGATTGCCGGCCTCCATGACCCCCGGCCCGCCGCCGGTGACGACGACATATTCGTGGTAGTCGCTGCGCAGAGATTGCTTCGAGCATAGCTGGGCGAACTTGCGCGCTTCCTCGTAGTAGATCGAGGCGTTCTCCAGGTTCTTCTTCTGAATGTCGTTCTTGGCCGCCCAGGCTGCCTGACCGGGGGCTGGAATGCGGGCGCCGCCGAACATCACCACGGTGGACTTGATGTTGCGCTCGGTGAGGATCATCTCCGTCTTCAGAAGCTCGAGCTGCAGGCGCACCGGCCTCAGCTCTTCCCGGCAGAGGAATTCATCGTCGGCATAGGCAAGGCGATAGGAGGGCGAAGCCGATTGCGGGGTCTTCGGGATGACCTCTGCCGTCTGCCGATCGGTGGAACTGTCCTTCAGCGGATCCCAGGAGCCATCCTTGCGCCGGTGCTTACCGTTCTTCAATTTCGCCATGCCTCTTCCTTTCGTACGCACAGGTCCGCACAGCTGTTTTCAGACAGCTTCTAATGCGCTAGAGCTTTGCGCGAATTTTCGATCAGATCCTGATCGCTTCATCCCCAAGGTAGACAACGAAGTTTAAGGAATTCAGATGAGCGCCTCCGATCTCTCCCAGCTCGAACACGTCATCGAGGCGGCCTTCGAGAACCGCGACACGGTCTCGACGGCAACCAAGGGCGAAATTCGCGATGCCGTCGAAGAATCCCTCAGCCTGCTCGACAGCGGCAAAGCCCGCGTTGCCACCCGGGGTGAAGACGGCACCTGGACCGTGCATCAGTGGCTGAAGAAGGCCGTGCTTTTGTCGTTCCGCCTCAACGACATGGAAGTGGTCAAGGGCGGCCCCGGTGCTTCCACCTGGTGGGACAAGGTACCGTCGAAATTCGAAGGCTGGGGCGAAAGCGAATTTCGCTCTGCCGGCTTCCGCGCCGTGCCGAACGCTGTCGTTCGCCGCTCGGCTTATGTGTCCAAGGGCGTGGTTCTGATGCCGTCCTTCGTCAATCTTGGTGCCTATGTCGGTGAAAACACCATGGTGGACACCTGGGCAACCGTCGGCTCCTGCGCCCAGATCGGTGCGAACGTGCATCTGTCCGGCGGCGTCGGCATCGGTGGCGTGCTGGAACCGCTGCAGGCTGGCCCGACCATCATCGAGGACAACTGCTTCATCGGCGCGCGTTCGGAAGTCGTTGAAGGCTGCATCATCCGCGAAGGCTCGGTGCTGGGCATGGGCGTTTACATCGGCAAGTCGACCAAGATCGTCGACCGCGCCACCGGCGAAGTGATGTATGGCGAAGTGCCGCCCTACTCCGTCGTCGTCGCCGGTTCGATGCCCTCGGCCAATACCACCATGGCAAATGGCCTGCCCGCGCCGCATCTCTACTGCGCCGTCATCGTCAAGCGGGTCGACGAGAAGACCCGTTCGAAGACAGGCATCAACGAACTGCTGCGCGACTAAGCGCCCCTGCCGCGGCAATACCCTTGCCGCGGCGCCCCTCTGCCCCCTCGGCAGATGACAGTATCTGAGGGATCGACTACTTCTCGCTCGTATCATTCCGTGCCGCACAGCCGTATGAACCGGTGGCAGGCCAATCCCGTAAAGCTCGACATGAACGCGACTAATCCTCTCGCCGTCCTTCAGGCCCTTATCCGCTGCCCTTCAGTCACGCCTGCAGAGGGTGGCGCACTTGATGTGCTTCAGTCTCTTCTTTCGCCGCTGGGTTTCGCCGTCGAGCGGATGATCGCGCAGGATGAAAACACACCGGACATCGAGAACCTCTATGCGCGCGCCGGGAACAGCGGACGACATTTAATGTTCGCGGGTCATAGCGACGTGGTGCCCGTCGGGGACGAAAAGGCCTGGAGCCTCGGGCCTTTTTCCGGCGAGGTGAAGGACGGCATGATGTATGGCCGCGGTGCCGTCGATATGAAGGGCGGGATTGCGTGCTTTATCGCCGCCTATGCCCGGCTGGTCGAAGCCGGCCGTGTGCCTGTTGGCTCGGTCTCGCTGCTGATTACTGGCGATGAGGAAGGCCCTGCCGTCAACGGAACGACGAAACTTCTGCAGTGGGCTGCCGAGCGCGGCGAGCGCTGGGATGCCTGCCTCGTCGGTGAGCCGACCAATCCCGATGCGATCGGCGACATGATCAAGATCGGCCGCCGGGGATCTGTGTCCGGAACAGTCACGGTGCGCGGCGTGCAGGGCCATGCGGCCTATCCGCATTTGGCGGACAACCCGGTGCGGGGTGCGCTGTCCATGGCAAAGAGCCTAATGGTTCCCGCCTTTGATGCAGGCTCCGACAACTTCCAACCATCCAATCTGGAAGTGACGACGATCGACGTCGGCAATCCGGCGACCAATGTCATTCCCTCGAGCGCCAGCTTCAAGTTCAATATCCGCTTCAACGACCTTTGGGATGCAGACACGGTGAAGGCCGAAATCCTGCGCCGCCTTGATGCCGCAGCAGCTGATGCAGATCTTCGTCCCGGACGCGACCCCATCGGCTATGACATCGTCTGGTCGGAACGGCCGAGCCATGTGTTCCTCACTCGCGACAACGCCCTCATTGCATCGCTCACTCGCGCTGTCGAAACAGTCACCGGTCGTGTGCCGAAGCTGTCGACGACCGGCGGCACATCGGATGCGCGCTTCATCAAGGATTACTGCCCGGTGGTGGAGTTTGGCCTTGTTGGCCAGACGATGCATATGGTCGACGAAAGGGTGGCCGTCGCCGACCTCGAAACCCTCACCGTGATCTATCAGACCTTCATCGAGCAATGGTTCGCCAATGCCGACGCTGCGTGAGGTCGAAATCTATCTGAGGGGCCTCTGGCTCCTGTTCCGGCAGGATGGCTCTGGCCTTGCCCATCTGGATTTCTCTGACCGCGGCGCGCTGCGTTCCTTTTGGGCGATCCTCTGGGCAGCCCCCGCGATCCTGATCTCTTTCGCGTGGTGGCGCGTTCTCTACCTGCAAGACCTGCCACCTGGCCAATCCGTCGGCGGACTGTTCTTTTTTCGTCTGACGCTGATCGAAGCGACAAACTGGGTTGTACCGCTTGTCATGGTCGGTATCGTCTGCTGGGTCATCGGCATTGGTGAGAAATTCGCGTCGATCGTGGTCGTCACCAACTGGCTGGCGCTGCCGGTTTCCTACGGATACGGCGTGCTGGTTCTGCTGATGATGCTGGTTCCGACCCTTGGCGGCATCGTCACCTTGCTCTGGTTCGTCCTGACCATTGCCCTGATCTCGGCCCTGTTCCGGATTTTGCGCATGATTGTCGGCGATCACGTGCTGACGGTTGCGACCATTATTCTGGTCCTGCTCGTGCCTTCCATGATCCTCTCAGAAATCCTGCAAGGCTATCTCGGCATCCTGCCCGCCTGATAAGTGCCCATCACGGATCGCCCGGATAATCCACCCGCATGAAGTACAGGCCTGTCGGCGGAGCGACCGGGCCGCAGGCGGCACGGCTGCGGGCCTCAAGAGCTGCGCGTACATCGGCGGGGGTCATCTTGCCCTCGCCCGCCAGCTTCAACGTGCCAGCGAAAGATCGGATCTGATTGTGCAGGAAGCTCTGGGCCGTGGCCCGGATTTCGATCAGATCGCCATCCCGCGTCACATCAAGCCGATCCAGCGTTCGGACGGGACTGGCGGCCTGACAATGAACTGAGCGGAAGGTAGTGAAGTCATGATGGCCGACGAGTTGCTGTGCCGCCTCATGCATGGCTTCGTGATCGAGCAGTTTCGGCACCCACCAGGCGCGGTTCGCCTCCAGTGCCAGCCGCGCCGGTCGGGTGATAATCCGATAGAGGTAATGACGGCGCAGCGCCGAGAAGCGGGCATCGAAGTCATCGGCGACGGCCTGAACGTCGACCACGGCCACCTGTTCGTCGGCCATGGCCAGATGGGCGTTCAAGGCATTGCGCAGCTTGACCGGAACCCAGTCACGGGAGAGATCGGTGTGAACCACCTGGCCCCTGGCATGAACGCCAGAGTCGGTTCGTCCAGCGCCCCTCACGACCACGGTTTCCGCCGTCAGTGCGAGGATTGCCTTTTCGAGAGCCGCCTGAATCGAATGGCCGTTTTCCTGCCTCTGCCAGCCGACATAGGCGGAGCCGTCATATTCCACGGTCATCCGGAAACGGGGCATCAGGCGATCACCGTCCCCTTGGCCACAGGCGTTCCGCGCAGGAAGTCTTCACCCGGCAGCGGCCTGCCGCCCGCCTTCTGCAGGCGCACAAGACTGACAGATCCGGTTCCGCAAGCGATCGTCAAGCGGTCGTCCAGTACCGTACCGGGTGCACCTAACGCGCCGTCGGCCTGCTCGAGATGGGAGCCAAGCAGCTTCACCCGTTCCGGCTTGCCATTGACTTCAATTTCGGTCCAGGCACCGGGGAACGGCGAAAGCCCGCGGATGTGATTGTGAACGTCTGTCGCCGGCCGGCTGAAATCGACGCGGGTCTCCGCCTTGTCGATCTTGGCAGCGTAGAGCACGCCGTCATCCGGCTGCGAAACCGTATCCAACCTGCCCTCTTCCAAAAGCCCGATCGCCTCGACCATAGCCTCGGCGCCGATAAGGCTCAGCGCGTCATGCAGTTCGCCAGCGGTCATGTCCGGCGCGATTGTCAATTTGCGGGTCAAGGCGACGGGGCCTGTATCCAGCCCCTTGTCCATCTTCATGACCATCATGCCAGTCTCTGCATCTCCGGCCATGATTGCCCGCTGTATGGGGGCGGCACCGCGCCAGCGCGGCAGGAGCGAGGCGTGACCGTTATAGGCGCCGAGACGTGTGCCATCGAGGATTGACTGGGGCAGGAGCAAGCCATAGGCGACGACGACGGCCACATCAGCACCCAGCGCTACGAAGGCGTCCACGTCGGCCCTATCGCGGAAATTAACGGGGTGCCGGACCTCGATGCCCAGGCTTTCGGCCGCCTGATGCACGGGCGATTTCTGCAGGTCCAGCCCACGTCGGCCACCCGGACGGGGCGGCTGGGTATAGGCCATGACAATCTGATGGCCGGCTGCATGCAGCGCCCTGAGCGTGGCTACGGAGAAATCCGGCGTGCCCATGAAGATGATGCGGAGTGCCATTCTCGTCTCGCCTTCAAGCCTTGTGGGAACGCATTGGCGAACCCGACATGTCCAAACCGCTCAGATCTTCGAGCGAGCGGCCTTGGTGAACCGCTTGATCACCATCTCGCGTTTGAGACGGGAGATATGATCGATAAAGAGGACACCGTTGAGATGGTCGATCTCGTGCTGCAGGCAGGTTGCCAGCAAACCGTCGGCTTCCACCGTCTGCTCCTTGCCGCTTCGGTCGATGGACTTCACCGTGACAGCTGCCGGGCGCTCGACTTCGGCATAATAGTCCGGGATCGACAGGCAACCCTCTTCATAGACCGAACGCTCCTCAGAGCTGGTAACGATTTCGGGGTTGATGAAGACGAGAGGCTGCCGCTCCTCGCCCTCCTTGGCAACATCGATCACCAGAAGACGACGCGGCACACCGACCTGGATGGCCGCAAGGCCGATGCCGGGTGCGTCATACATCGTCTCCAGCATGTCATCGACGAGCTGGTTGAGTTCGGAATCGACACGCTCGATCGGCGCAGAGACCTGTCGCAGAAGCGGATCGGGCAAAATGATGAGAGGCTTGATGGTCATGCCGCTCCCTTAGCGCATGTTCGATACGGAGGAAATCGAAAAACGCGCCGATTTCCGCCCGCAAACGTCGATCAGGCGGCCCTGCGTCGCCCGCCATGCGTCGGTGTGCCTGCAACGTCGCCATCCACGCGTGTCTTGATGTGGCTGAGCAGTTCGACAAGCCCTGCGACTTCGGAGCGCAAGTGGCGTGTCTCTTCGGATGTCCGGTCAACCATATCACTGTTTTCATGGGTAAGAACGTCGATATCGCGGGTTGCCTTGTTGACCTCGCTCAGGCCGAGCGCCTGGTCACGGGCAGCAGTCGCTATATCCGACACGAAGGTATCAATCGCATCGATGCGGGCGATGATGTCGGTCAGGGCTTCACCGGTACCAGTGACAAGGCCGACGCCTTCCTTCACCTGGTCAGAACTCTGCGAGATGAGTTGCTTGATTTCCTTCGCAGCGTCAGCGCTGCGTTGGGCAAGCTGGCGAACCTCTTGTGCAACGACAGCAAATCCCTTGCCGGCATCACCAGCTCGGGCGGCTTCGACACCTGCGTTGAGCGCCAGCAGATTGGTCTGGAAGGCGATCTCGTCGATGACGCCAATGATCTTGAAGACCTCGGTCGACGACTTCTCGATTGCCCCCATGGCGGATACGGCACGGGACACCACATCGCCGGAAGACTTGGCTTGCTGCTGTGTCTCGCGGACGGCAAGCGAAGCCCGTTCGGCATTCGAGGCTGTCTGGCCAACGCTGACCGAAAGCTGCTGCAAGGCGGTTGAGCTTTCCTGCACGCCGCTGGACTGACGTGCAGTGCGTCCAGCCAGCTCGCCAGAGACGCGGGCGATCGTATCGGTGCCAGTAAGAATGCCTTCCGAAGCACGGCGAACCGCCGCGAACGACACGTTCAGACGATCCACGGTCTCGTTGTAGAAGTCAGCCATCTGGCGGAAGTTTTCCGGCAGATCCGTTGTCATTCTCGCCTCGAAGTCGCCTTGGGCCAAAGCTTCCAGGCCCTTACGCAGATGCTCCATTGCGATCGCCTGATCGGCCTCGACGCGCGCGCGTTCTTCTTCCAGCGCCCTGCGGCGCTGCTCGAGTTCGTCGAGATAAACGGAAATCGCATAGTCCATGTCGAGCATTGCGGCCTTTACGATAGCCCGCTGCTTATCTGCAAGGTTTGCCGCATGTTGCTTGCCGAAGGGGAATGGCCAGTGTTTGACGAGAACGCCAGCCAGAAGTTCACTGACCAGCATGGAATAGCCGCCGATATACCAGCGTGGTTCCAGGCCAATCCGTGCATGGGCCTTGCCGACTGCGGTCACGCCACGCACGTAGTTCTCGTCGAAATTGCCGCTCGCAACATTGTCCCAGTGGCCGACCTGCGCCGATTTCGCACCGTTCATGTGCCCCTTGTCGCGGAAGTGTCCGACAATGCGTGGGGTTCTTGAGATCTTGGCATACAACTTGTCAAGCGCGCCGCCGATCACATCCCGAATGGTGGGCCGCAATTCACTCAGTGTATTGCGCGTAGACTGATCAATTTCCAGGAAGTCCAGGCGTTCGGCAAGATCTTGGTTTGGCTTCGGGGTCATGGACACAACGCGATTCGTTCACAAAGTTAAGGTTAAACAAATCTCTCACTTATTTCTGAACAGGAACTAAACGGAATGCCTCGTTGACCAACTTCGTGACGGCTGTCCGCTCACCGTCAGATTCGAGGAGGTGTTTTTTCGATCGGGGATGTTCACTCTTTGATCTGTAGGCAGCGACCGAATCAGCTATTATCGTCGCATGAACATCCAGGACATTCCGGCGGTGACCATCGGCTCAGTCACCCTTTCACCCGTGCTGCTCATGTCGCTTGCGGCAGCCGTGGTACTGATCCCAATTCTTCTCGCGTTGATTGGCGCACACCGCGCATCGCGGCAGCGGGCAGACATGATGGAGCAGGCCCTGCGGCGTGACGAGGCTGCGGAGATGCGGTTGGCCGAACTTCTGAAAGCCCAGGCCGAGATGCAGGGGCGCCTGGCGACTATGGCCGAAGTGTTCGGTAGCCGGCAGGCGGAGCTGAACCAGTCGATCAGCCAGAGGCTCGACGGCATGACGCATCGGCTCGGTACGACGATCACCGAGCAGACAAAATCGACGCATGACAACCTTCGGACGTTGCAAGAACGGCTCGCGGTGATCGACGCTGCTCAGAACAACATCCAATCTCTCGCCAAGGATGTTGTCGGTTTGCAGGCGATCCTCTCCAACAAGCAGACCCGGGGCGCCTTTGGCCAGTCACGCATGGAGACAATCGTGGCCGACGGTCTGCCGATGGGAGCGTACGAGTTCCAGTCGACCCTTTCGAACGGTTCACGGCCAGACTGCACAATCCGCATGCCAAACAACTCGCCGCCACTGGTCGTCGATGCCAAGTTTCCTCTGGAGGCATGGAATACGATCCGCGAAACCGAGAATCCGGACCAGAAGAAAGCCGCCGCCCAGCAATTCCGCCGCGACATGGAAGTCCATATCCGGGACATTTCCGAAAAATACCTGCTCGCCGGCGAGACCCAGGAGATGGCGTTTCTCTTCGTGCCATCGGAATCGATCTTTGCCGAAATCCACGAGAACTTCGAGGGTATCGTGCAAAAAGCCCACAGGCAGCGCGTAGTGATCGTTTCCCCGTCCCTCCTGATGCTGTCTATCCAGGTCATCCAGGCCGTTCTCAAGGATCAGCGGATGCGTGAACAGGCGCACCTGATCCAGGGCGAGGTGGTGCGCCTGATGGAAGATCTTGGACGTCTGGACGACCGGACACGCAAACTGCAAAGCCATTTCCTCGCCGCTCAAAAAGATGTCGAGCAAATCATCACCTCGTCCGACAAGATCGCCAAAAGGGGTGCAAAAATCGAAGCGATGGAGTTCCAGACCGCAGGTGCCTTGCCGCCGGGAGAGGAGCCTCAAGCGCAGGCCGTCGAGAGCCGGAGCGGCCTGCTCAAGCTCAGGGTTGTTGACGAAGACTGAGGGGCTGGTCCAAAAGAGCGCAGACAGCAAACAGGATCAACGCCCATGATCACCGTCTTCGGCTCCATCAACATGGACCTCGTTGCCACCACACCCCGGCTTCCCAGCCCCGGTGAAACCGTACCGGGCACCGGATTTGCCACCGCAGCCGGGGGCAAGGGTGCCAATCAGGCGCTGGCGGCCCGGCGGGCTGGCGCAACTGTTAAGATGGTGGGGGCCGTTGGACAGGATGAATTTGCGAGCCCCGCGCTCGACCTCCTCGAACGAGCCGGCACCGATCTCTCCGGCGTTGCCCATGTCGAGGGCCCGACAGGCACGGCACTGATCCTTGTAGGCGGTGACGGTGAGAACATGATCGCTGTTGTTCCCGGCGCGAATGGCACGGTCAACTCGTCCCAGGCCGAAGCTGCTGTATCCGCACTACAGCCTGGCGACTTCCTCATGCTCCAGCTGGAAGTGCCCGCCGATGCTGTCAAGGCGGCGCTCGTTGCCGCCAAGGCGAAGGGCGTTCGCAGTGTTTTGAATACTGCTCCGCTGACGGCAGATGCCGCAGAACTGGCCGCGCTGGCGGATATCGTCATCGCCAATGAGACCGAATTTGAATTGCTGACCGGCCGCGAAACTCTTGAACCTTCCGCCCGTGAGGCGTTGCTGATGGAGATGCATGGCAAGACGGGTCAAATCCTGATCGTCACGCTTGGTGCGGATGGGGTTATTGCTGGACAGGGCGGCACACTTCACAGGACGAAGGGGCTGAAGATCGAGCCGGTCGATACCGTCGGCGCTGGCGACACGTTCTGCGGCTATCTCGCGGCCAGCCTCGATTCAGGGGTCTCTTTCGACATGGCCCTGCGACGCGCCGCAGTTGCGGGCTCGCTGGCATGTCTCACGGCTGGCGCACAGCCGTCCATTCCGCTCGCTGCGGATGTCGATGCCAGAACCTGAAATGTCTTTGTCAGAATAGCGGCCCTGAATTTCGGCCAACTACCGCAGGTTTTCTGCACGCGCTGACGTTTTTTTACTCAAACTTTACAGATGGCAACTCATCTTCGGTGACGAAGACGGGCCGCTGTTCATGCGGGACGACGACACCTCCCCTCGTTGCTCCATGAAGGAGCACTCCCCTGCCTTCCAAGCGCATCACGCGCAACGGATGCTTTCGTTCCCATGTGTCCATGAGGAAGAAATGTCTATTTTCCGAGTGCAATCCTTAGCCAGCAAACTCATACTCGTGACGGGCGTGGCAATTGCCATCGTTCTATTCTTTTCCAATTTGGTTCTAATCTCGCAGACACGGCAACGTGTTGAAGCGCTGACCATGGATCAGGCCAATGCCGAGGCCAAAGCCATCGCCACCGACGTCGGCGCAGCCGTCGGCGAACTCGCGGGGGCAGCGCGCTCAATGGCCGGTGTTATCGGTCGCGGCCATGAGGGCAAGTATCTCGACCGCAAGTCTGTCGTCGACATTCTGAAAGCCAATGTTGAGAAGAACACCTTCGCATTCGGAAGCTGGTTCGGCGAGGAACTGAACGCGTTCGACGGCCAGTCGCCACAAATGGCGGGCAAAGTTGACTTTGGTTCATCTAAGGACGGCAGTTTCAACCCCTATTGGACGAAGAGCAAGGATGGGGGATACACATTCTCGACCTTCGATTCCGACTTCGAAGCCGGTTGGTATTCGCTGGCCGCCAAGAGCTTGAAGGGTGCCATCACGCCCCCGTACGCAGAGCAGACCACCGGCGAGAACACGGCCATGACCTCAATCGCCTATCCTGTCATCGCCAATGGCAAGCTGATTGGCGTGAGTGGCGTCGACATTTCTCTCAAGGCGATGTCTGACAAACTCAACGCATTGCACCCGTTCGGAACGGGTCGAGTGACGCTAGTTTCGCAATCCGGCAAATGGATTGTTGCACCAACGCCAGACCTTCAGATGAAGGATTACGACGGCACGGGTAGTGAGCTGGTGAAATCGGCTATCACCTCGCTCAAGGGCGGCGTGATTTCCAATCTAGGAGAGGGCGAGAATAGCTTTGATCGCGTCGTCTATCCGTTCGCTTTGCCCGATGTGAACACCAATTGGGTCGTTCTCGTCGATGTGCCGCATGCAGCCATCAGCGCTCCTGTGCGGGCACAGACCTATATGATGGTCGTCGGTGGCCTGATTGTGTTGGGTGCTGTTATGTTTGCGCTGTACTGCGCGGTTCGCACCTTCGTTCAGAAGCCGCTTAACGGCCTCGTGGGCAGCGTCCAGGCCTTGAGTGCAGGGCGCTATTCCGAGCCAGTCTTCGGTCAGGGCATCAAGGACGAGGTCGGCGTCGTCGCTCAGGCGCTTGAAGGTTTCCGCCACCGCCTGGCGGAAAGCCACACGCTTGCAGCTGAGGCTGACGCACAACGGAATGCAGCAGAAGGCGAACGCCGTCGATCCGAACAGGAGCGCAACGAAACCGCCTCGGTTCAGCAGCAGGTGGTATCAACCCTCGGCAATGGCCTGGCGCAACTGTCCGGCGGCAACTTGACCTACCGCATTGAAGATGATTTCCCCGGCGAATATGCAGCGCTCAAACGCGACTTCAACAGCGCAGTCGCAAGCCTTGAGCAGGCGATCGCCTCGGTCAATGGCAGCGTAGTCAACATCTCCGCTGGCACCTCAGAGATTTCCGAAAGCGCGGCCGACTTGTCTCGACGCACCGAACAGCAGGCGGCAAGCCTTGAGGAAACGGCGGCGGCGCTCAACGAGCTCACCGAACAGGTCAACTCCAGCGCCGATAACGCAAAGACAGCCGCCACGACCGTGAGCCTGGCAGTGAAGGATGCCGAAAAGTCCGGCGAGGTGGTCCAGAAGGCCGTGACCTCGATGCATGGCATCGAGCAATCATCGCAGGAGATTTCCCGCATCATCAGCGTGATCGACGAAATCGCCTTCCAGACCAACCTGCTGGCGCTCAATGCCGGCGTTGAGGCGGCGCGGGCTGGGGAAGCGGGCAAGGGTTTTGCCGTCGTTGCCCAGGAAGTGCGCGAGCTTGCACAGCGTTCGGCCAATGCTGCGAAGGAAATCAAGACGTTGATCAACACGTCGGCCGCCCAGGTCAAGGACGGGGTCGAATTGGTCGGCGAAGCCGGTCTGACCCTTGAGAAAATCTCTCTGCAGGTCATGCAGATCAATGGGCTGATCCGCCAGATCTCCGGTTCCGCCAGCGAACAGGCTGTCGGGTTGAAGGAGATCAACCAGGCCGTCAACCAGATGGACCAGGTGACCCAGCAGAATGCGGCCATGGTCGAGGAAACGACAGCGGCGAGCATGACGCTGCGCAACGAGTCGGATACGCTGAAAAACCTCGTTGCCCGGTTCCAGGTTTCAGGTTCACAGGCTGGCGGCCGCGCATCGCATGCCGCCGCACTGACGGCAACGGCGCAAACGCTTCGCACTGCCGCTGCACCGACTGGCTATCAGACCGCTCCACGGAAGGTGGCGGCCGGTGGCGGGGCTGCGAGTGGAGGAAGCTGGGAAGAGTTCTGAGACGAGCGTTCGTAGCAGCAAAACAATCAGGGGCGCCAACTGGCGCCCCTTCTCTTTTGCAGTCAAAGACGGGCGAAGCGTTCTGTCAGGAGCGCAAAGAAACCGTCGGCATCAACGTGGCGCATGACCGTCGCATTGGGCTCACGACCGGACACACGCCACCAGTCAACGACCGTCATACCAACTGTCAGGGGTGACTCCAGCTCGATCTCGACATTGCAGTGGCGGCCACTGAACAGCTCCGGCTTCAGCAGATAGGCGACAACCGTCGGATCGTGCAGCGGGCCGCCGTCGGAGCCGTACTTCTCCTCGTCGAAGCGCTCGAAGAACTGCAGCCACTCGACCATGGCCTTTGCCGGCCGCGTGCCAATCTCAGCGATCTTCGCAACGCGAGCTTTGGTTGTCAGGAGCTGATGGGTCACATCAAGCGGCATGATGGTAACCGGTACGCCCGACTTCAAAACGACGGCCGCGGCGTCCGGATCGACATAAATGTTGAATTCGGCAGCGGGCGTAATATTTCCGCCTTCGAAGAAGCCGCCACCCATCATGACGATCTCGCGAATGCGTGGAGCAATGTCGGGCGCCTTTTGCAGGGCCAGCGCGACATTCGTCTGCGGCCCGAGCGTGCAGAGCGTGACGGAACCGGCCGGCTCCCGGCGGATCGTCTCGACGATGAAGTCAACCGCATGCTGCGCTTCTACCGGCATCGTCGGCTCGGGCAGGACCGCCCCATCAAGCCCTGTCTTGCCATGCACATGCTCTGCCGTCACCAGACTGCGCTTCAGGGGATGCGACGCACCCTCGAATACGCGGCGTGCCTCCTGGCCGCAGAGTTCGCAGACGATGCGGGCATTGCGGCTTGTCAGGCTCAAGGGCACGTTGCCGGCCACCGTCGTGATGCCGAGCAGGTCCAATTCGTCTGGACTTGCAAAGGCGAGCATGAGGGCAGCGGCATCGTCCTGGCCGGGATCGGTGTCGATGATGATCTTGCGAGGCTCTGTCATGGGGTAATCCTGATGTTGAGCAGCGAGCGATGCAGAGCGGCGCACATTTTGTCAAGCGAAGGCGCACGTAGCGCGCGCATCACTTATGTCCACGGCCGACCCGCCATAGCGGCGATTCTTGCGCTAAAAATTAACACTTCCATCGCAGTATGAAGGTCACGGCATGCCTGCCGTCTCTCCCTCATTCGTGGAGGATCGGAATGTTACTACGAGAAGTCACCGCCCGCCTGACGCAATCCGAATTGGCCCATCTTGGTGCCGGCGAGGTGGGGTATATCCGCAAGATGAAGTTTGACGACGTTTCCCGCTGCTTCCCTGAAGCACCGGAGATCGATCCCGAGCTCGACCTTTGGGCCCTCTTCGCAGCAGACGGTACACCGATCCTGCTGACCGACAATCGCTCCAGCACCTTCTTCAAGGCGGCCGAAGACGACCTGAAGACCGTCTCGTTGCACTGAACACCAGGCTGGTCAAGATGATCGGGCATCTGCGGCGATGCCCGGCCCTTCCCCGCGGCCATGGAACCTGGGTGTTGAGGGCTCTCAGCGCTTCAAGAAGGTGAGATAGGCGGATGAGCGTCCTTCGCGGCGCGCCTTTGCCTCATAGCGTGTGCCTGGCCAGCCCTCATAGGGTGTGAGCCAATCAGCAGCATTGCGGGCAGTCCATTCGAAACCACCATGGTTTCGGCAATGCTGAAGCGTCCAGTTTACATAGGTGTCGATGTCGGAGGCGAAACAGAAGGTTCCGCCCGGCTTCAGCACCTTATGAAAGCGCTGCAGATTGACCTCGGAGACGAAACGCCGCTTCCAGTGCCTCTTCTTCGGCCAGGGGTCGGCATAAAGAAGATCGATCTGATCGATCTGGCCTTCCGGCAACCAATCGAGAAGCTGCGTCGCATCATCGTCATAGACCCGGATGTTCTTCAGCCCCTCGGCCTCGACGACCGCCAAGAGTTTCGCCATCGAGTTGACGAAGGGCTCTACGCCGATGAAGCCGGTCGAGGGATTGGTGCGGGCACGATGAACCAGATGTTCGCCGCCGCCAAAGCCAATTTCCAGACGGACCTTCTCGACGGATACGGGGAAGAGCGACTTCAGGTCTGCCGGAACGGCAGATGCCAAGTCAACCTTGAGTTCGGGCAGGATCGTTTCCATGCGCCCAACCTGCTGCTCGCGCAACGGCTTGCCCTTGCGTCGACCGAAGAAGGCTTCGGTCGACCTCGTCTTGCGTTCCGCGTCCGTCATAATGCCTTCAAGCCTTGAGAGCGTCCTTGAGAGGCTTGACCAGATCGAGCTTCTCCCAGGAGAAAGAACCGTCGCGGCCAGCCTTGCGGCCGAAATGGCCATAAGCCGACGTCTTAGCATAGATCGGCTTGTTCAGGTCAAGATGGCGACGGATGCCCGATGGGGACAAGTCCATGACCTTGCGGATCGCTGCTTCGACTTCGTCCTCGGTAACCTTGCCGGTTCCGTGCAGGTCGACATAGATCGAGAGCGGCTGGGCGATGCCGATCGCGTAGGAAATCTGGATCGTGCAGCGCTCGGCAAGGCCGGCTGCAACAACATTCTTGGCCAGATAACGCGCGGCATAGGCCGCCGAACGGTCAACCTTCGTCGTGTCCTTGCCGGAGAAGGCGCCGCCACCATGGGGGGCCGCACCGCCGTAAGTGTCGACGATGATCTTGCGGCCGGTGAGGCCGGCATCACCATCCGGGCCGCCGATGACGAACTTGCCGGTCGGATTGATGTACCAGTTGCAATCATCGGCGATCTTCAGCTCGCCGAGGGCTTCGCGGATGAAGGGCTCAACGACCTGACGGACCTTCTTGGAGTCCCAGCTTTCATCGAGGTGCTGGGTTGAAAGCACGATCGATGTGGCTTCTGCCGGCTTGCCGTCGACGTAACGGACGGTCACCTGGCTCTTGGCGTCGGGACCGAGCTTGCCGACATCGCCCTCACCCTTCTTGCGCGCCGTGGAAAGCGTCTGGAGGATCTTGTGGGAATAGTAGATCGGCGCCGGCATCAGATCCGGCGTTTCCGTGCAGGCATACCCGAACATGATGCCCTGGTCACCGGCGCCTTCGCTGTTCGAGCTGTCGGCAGCCTTGTCGACGCCCTGGGCGATGTGCGCGGATTGCGAATGCAAAAGCACGTCAATCTTCGCCGTTTTCCAGTGAAACCCATCCTGCTCATAGCCGATGTCGCGGATCGCCTTGCGGGCGACCGACTTGAACTTGGCCGGATTGATGACCTCGTTGCCATTCTTGTCGGTCTTCATCAGGCTCGGTGGGAGGCGAACTTCCCCGGCGATGACGACGCGATTGGTGGTGGCGAGGGTTTCGCAGGCGATGCGCACGGTCCAGGGATCCACCCCGGTCTTGGCCGCTTCACGATAAACTAGATCGACGATTTCGTCGGAGATGCGGTCACAAACCTTGTCCGGGTGACCTTCGGAAACGGATTCGCTGGTGAAGAGATAATTGGCGCGCATCGGGATTCCCCTCAAAGTATGGATGGCCGCATGGTTACTCAGTTCAAGTTTCAATGACAAGCACACAACCACATAAATATATCTTTATGTGAGCAAACTTTTTCGCGGAGGCCAAAAAAAAGCGGCCATCAAGACCGCTCTCTTTTCCCGTATCTAAAACCGGCTCACTCGACGTCAGCGTCCGCAGCGAGGGTCTTTACGAGATCAATGATCTTACGGCGAACCTTCGGGTCACCGATCTTCACGAATGCACGGTTCAGCTGAAGACCTTCCGAGGAGGAAAGGAAGTCCACAACGTAGTTCGAGCTCGAAGCTTCGGCCATACCACCCGACGCATTCGCTTGGTCGCCTGGTGCATCTTCGAAGAAGAAGGAAACCGGGACATTCAGGATGCTCGAGATGTTCTGAAGCCGGCTGGCGCCAACGCGATTGGTGCCCTTTTCATACTTCTGGATCTGCTGGAAAGTAATGCCAAGGCTTTCGCCGAGCTTCTCCTGGCTCATGCCAAGCATGGTGCGACGAAGCCGAATTCTACTGCCGACATGGATGTCAATCGGGTTCGGCTTCTTCTTGTTCTCTATCATTAACATTGTCCTGACCAATGAGTTGGCGTTGCAACCACAATCCCCCGCCTCAGAACATAACGACACGTTGTACCCGCCGTCGCAGAACCGTTAGCATACTTGCAGAACCATGGCTTAAGCCACTATGCAATTTTAGGGGTTTTTGGTCAATTGATCCTTCTAATAAAACCCATGCGAGAAATGAGCGCCGTCACAGCAAATCCAAGCTGGACCAACCAAAAGTTTAGGTTGTGATCAAATTTGTATCGAACCGGTACAATTTTACCACCAACGCTTGCATCAGCAGCTCCTTGACTACCCAAATTTAGTCCAGTCAATACACGCCCCAGGGGGTCAATGACTGCCGAAATCCCGTTATTGGCGTTACGAATGAGGTAAGTTCCGTTTTCGACCGCGCGCAAACGCGCCTGCAGGAAGTGCTGATACGGCCCTGGCGTGTTGCCGAACCAGGCGTCGTTGGTGACGTTGAGGATCGCACTTGCCCCGCCGATATCGGCCGGGATTTCGTTCGGGAAAATGACCTCGTAACAGATCAGCGGATAAAGACTGAGACCCGAAGGTAGGGTTAGAACATTGCGGGAGGCCGCGGCAGAGAAGCCACCCGGCAGGCTGATGACCTCTTCCACTCCGAACTGGCGCAGGATTGATTCAAACGGCACATACTCACCGAAGGGCGTGAGGTGGACCTTGTCCGCAGCACCGAGGATCTGCCCTTTGTCGTCAATCATGTAGACAGAATTAAAGTAGCGCGGCTCAGATCCCGCTGCCTGGGCTTCCGCTCGAACGGCACCGGCCAAAAGGATCTGGCCGTCCTGCAACACTTCACCGATGCGCACGAGTGCGTCGGGATTATCGGTCAGGATGAACGGGACCGAAGTCTCCGGCCACACGATAATGTCAGGGCGCGGCTTACCGTCAACTGGTGGTGCAGCAGTGAGCGCAAGGTGTTTCTCAAAGATTTCGACCCGATCTGTATTTTCGACCTTGTCTGCCTGATCGATGGCTGGCTGGACCAGCCGGATCGTGACCTCTTTGCCATCAGAGCCGAGCGGCGGCGCCAGGTAAAGACGATAAGCGCCATAGCTGAAATGCGCGACCAGCAAGAGGGAGGCAAGTGCCAGACCCGGAAGAGCGCCGCGCCGCGTCCCCAGCAATGCGGGCGCCGCGAAGACGAAGACTGAAAGGGTCGTGATAGCGAACAGGCCGAGGACCCAGTCCGATTGCATCATCAGCGGCACAGGCATGGCTGCATAACCAATGACATTCCACGGAAAGCCCGTTGCAACAAAACTTCGTAGCCATTCCATCAAACCAAAGCCAAAGGCGAGTGCCGCAATCCGCCCCATGCCATCGGACCACAGCAAGCGAGCGATGGCGGTGGCCAGACCGTAAAACACCGCCAGACACGCCGGAAGACCGAGGACCGCCAATGGCAGGGCCCAGGCGAATTCGTCAGCCTGAATCAGCAGGGCACCGCCCAACCACCAGAGACCGGCAACGAAATAGCCGAAACCAAACCACCACCCAGTGGCGAAGGCCGAGCGCAAACCAAGAGAAGCGCCCCGTTCAGGGTCACCGGTTGCGCCATCCAGCAACCAGACCAGCAGCGTGAACGAGACGAACATCGCCACGAACACGCTGAATGGCGCAAGTGCCAAGGCGCCGATTGCCCCGGCGATCATCGCCAGTACCGCTCGCCGCCATCCCCACAGCAGCACGATCCTGCCGGCAAGCGTTTCCATGCCATTCCCCCGCAATGCGAATCAATGGGCGCAGTCTTTCAAAATTTAACGGGAAAGTCCCGCCCTGGCAGGGCGGGTCAGATCAGGCGTCGCCGTTGGGCTTTTCGGCGGGTACAGCCAGCGTGGCCAGTGCCGGCGAAACAATATCGCCGCCAGCCGGCTCGACCACTGGCGGAACGGGGCCCTGTTTCGCCTTACCGCGCGGCTTCGGCTCAGATCTCGCCTTCTGGTCCGGCTTTGCCTTCTGTTCGACTGGCTTGGGGGCGACCTCGGCTTTCGTCCTGACTTTCGCCTCAGGAACGGCCGAATTCTTGGTTTCCATTTCGACCTCGGGCCGATGGTCGGGATCGCCCTTGACGGTGCGTCGACGTGCCGCTGCACGTTTGCGCGCAACGCGGACGCGCTTGATGCGGCGTGGATCGGCATCGAGAATGTGAAATTCGAAGCCCGGCAGGGCCTGGACAACCTCGCCGCGGGCTGGAATGCGGCCAAGGGCCGAGAAGATCAAGCCGCCCAGAGTATCGACATCCTCGACACGATCCGTGACGTCGAAATCAGGTCCAATCGCCTCGGCTATTTCCTCAAGCTCAACGCGGGCATCAGCGACGAACACATCGTCCGAGATCCGGCTGAACATGACTTCTTCGTCGTCATGCTCGTCATCGATGTCGCCGATGACCATTTCGACGATATCCTCATGACTGACCAGGCCGTCCGTGCCGCCATATTCATCAATCACCAGTGCCATCTGGGTACGGGCTGCCTGCATGCGCCCCAGCAGATCTGAAGCGAGCATCGACGGCGGGACAAAGAGGATCGAGCGAATAATGCCAGCCTCTGCCACCGTCTTGTTGAGATCGATCCGGTCGAGGTCGAAATTCATCTTCGGCTTTGCCGACTTGTCGGCTGGCTTCTCGACTTCCACGCCCGCACCGACGCCAGCCTTGGGACGCCGACGGCTGCGAGCCTGCTTGGTGAGGAAGGACAGGAGGTCGCGGATATGAACCATGCCGCGCGGGTCATCGAGTGTTTCCGCATAGACAGGCATGCGTGAACGGCCCGAAACCTCGAAGATCGTCATCAGTTCACCGATCGTCACGCTTTGATCGACGGCTTCGATGTCGACGCGCGGGACCATGATATCCTCGACACGGACCTCGCGGAAACGGAGGATGTTGTGCAACATCGCCCGCTCATCCGGCGTAAAGGCGTCGCCCAGATGCGCATCGGCATTCAGGGCAACCGCGAGATCCTCGCGGAGGCTGGTGCCGGATGACGGCCTCAGCATGCGGGCAAGTCTTGCCCAGAATGAATTGGTGCTTCGGGTCGAGCTTTCCGCTCGCGAAGGACTACTGCCCTCTTCGGAGGACGAGCCGTCTGACCCGTCTTTGGCCTCGGGGGCCGATTTCGTCGCAAAGTCGCTCATGGTTCCAAACTATCAGATCGGGTCTTGGCCCGCATAGGGGTCAGATAGGCCAAGTGTCGCCAAAATGCGAGTCTCCAGCCCTTCCATTTCTTCCGCATCGTCGGTTTCGATGTGATCGTAGCCGAACAGATGCAGAAATCCGTGAACCAGCAAATGGTTCAAATGGTCATCAAAGCTCTTTTCGAGATCGACCGCCTCCCGCTCGACCGTCTCGCGCGCGATGATGATGTCGCCGAGCATTGGCCCCGGCATGTCGCCGGGTGCGATCGGGAAAGCCGGAAAAGAGAGCACATTGGTCGGCTTGTCCTTGCCCCGCCATTCGGCGTTGATGCCACGAATGGTTTCATCGTCAGCAAAGACAAGAGATACTTCCGTTGGCTGCGCCGGAAAAGGCTGCTCTTCTTCAGAACGAAGCACATCTTCCGCTGCACCGAGGACGCGATTGGCCATCTGGTGAAGCGCGTCCTCGTCAGGCCAGCCGTCAACCTCGACGGCGATTTGTATATCCAGTTTGGTCATGTTCGTTTCGGCGACCGGTCAGGTCGCAGGCTGCTCGCTTTCGTCCGGAACCTTGTATTTGGCGTCATAGGCGCGAACGATACGGCCCACCAGCGGATGGCGCACGACATCGGTGTCCTTGAAGCGGACCACAGAGATGCCCTCGACCTCCCTCAGGATCTGCAATGCCTCCACAAGGCCCGAGGTCACGCCACGCGGCAGGTCAACCTGGCTCGGATCCCCGGTAATGATCATCCGGCCGTTTTCGCCAAGGCGAGTGAGGAACATCTTCATCTGCATGGACGTGGTGTTCTGCGCCTCATCGAGAATGATCGCCGCATTGGCGAGCGTTCGGCCACGCATGAAGGCCAGAGGCGCAATTTCGATCACGCCGGCGGTGATCGCCCGCTCGACCTTGTCGCCCGGCATCATGTCATAGAGCGCGTCATAGAGGGGGCGCAGATAAGGATCGACCTTGTCCTTCATATCGCCGGGCAGGAAGCCAAGGCGTTCTCCGGCCTCAACGGCCGGACGGGTGAGCACGATACGATCGACCACACCACGCTCAAGAAGCTGCGCGGCCTGGGCGACGGCGAGATAAGTCTTGCCGGTACCGGCGGGGCCAACGCCGAAGACAAGCTCTGACCGCTCGAGCGCCCGCATATAGGCGTCTTGCGTCGGCGTGCGCGCCGCGATGGTTTTCTTGCGGGTTGAAATCTGGGCCATGGTCAGCTTGGCCTTGCGCTCCATGGTCGGCAAGGACAGCTGATCGTCAGCGGCAACCGCCATGCGGATAGCCCCTTCGACATCCGAGGCTTCAACCGAGCCGCCGCTCTGCAGGCGTGCATACAGGAAATCGAGCGCGCGGCGAGCCTGATTGGTGGCCAGGAGCTCGCCGGAAATGGCGACAGAATTGCCGCGGGCGTGCGCCTCGACCTGCAGACGCTGCTCAAGCAGCTTCAAGTTCTGGTCGAACTGGCCAAAGAGTTCGCTTGCAAGCCGATTGTTCTCGAACGTCAAGATGAAGTGATTGGCGTCGGTCGCAGCTGTCCGGACATTGCGCGAAGGTGAGGAAACCACTTCTGTTGCGTTCAAGCGATCAGGCTCCTGTTGGATCAGGTTCAGGCCCTCACTCTAACCCTCTGCCACCTCGGCAAACAAGCTGTTTGGGCCGGCTGCGGTGATTCGTACCTGTATAATGTCACCGATTTGCGATGACATTGCATCAACATTCACAGATTGCAGCCAAGGCGACCGTCCGATCAACTGTCCTGGCATCCGCCCAGGCTTCTCCAGAAGGAGATCAATGGTGCGGCCGATCATCGACTGCATGAAGGCCTGTTGCTGTTCGAGCAGCAGCGCCTGAAGCCTTGCCAGTCGTTCAGTCTTCACGTCTTCGGCCACGTGATCCGGTAGATCGGCGCCGGGCGTTCCGGGACGTGTCGAATACTTGAACGAATAGGCTTGCGCGTAATTCACCTCGCGCACGAGCTTCATCGTGTCCTCGAAATCCTCTTCCGTCTCGCCGGGGAAACCGACGATGAAATCGCCTGACAGCGCGATATCCGGCCGCACAGAACGGATACGCTCGATCAGGGCGACATATTCGGAGGCCTTGTGGCGACGGTTCATTGCTTTCAGGATCCGGTCCGAGCCCGATTGCACGGGCAGGTGCAGATAGGGCATCAGCATTCGCAGGTCGCGATGCGCCTCGATCAGGCGGTCATCCATGTCGCGCGGGTGGCTGGTGGTGTAGCGTAGGCGGGCGAGGCCCGGAACTTCCGCGAGCTTGTAGAGGAGGTCGCCAAGGCCGATCGCCCTGCCCTTCTCGTCTTCACCATGCCAGGCATTGACGTTCTGGCCGAGCAGGGTCAGTTCGCGCACGCCGCTATCGACCAAACGCCGGGCTTCCATCAGCAGCTGAGAAAGCGGACGGGAAACTTCAGAGCCGCGGGTATAGGGCACGACACAGAAGGTGCAAAACTTGTCGCAACCTTCCTGAACCGTGAGGAAGGCGGTAACCGAACGCGGCTTGCCGGTGACCTTGGTCGGATCCGGCAGGTGCTCGAACTTGTCTTCGAGTGCATATTCGGTATCGACCACGCGTTCGCCACCGCGGGCCTTATGCAGGGCCTGCGGCAGGCGGTGGTAGGTCTGCGGGCCGATGACCACGTCGACGGCGGGTTCGCGGCGGGAGATTTCCTCGCCCTCTGCCTGGGCGACGCAGCCAGCGACGCCGATCATGAATTCCTTGCCTTCCGCAGCACGCGCTTTCTTGTGCTCGCGCAGACGGCCAAGGGCGGAATAGACCTTCTCTGCGGCCTTTTCGCGGATATGACAGGTGTTGAGCAGGACGAGATCAGCCTCTTCCATGACCTCGGTCGGGGCGTAGCCGTCCGCTGCCAAGGCATCGGCCATCCGGCCGCTGTCATAGACGTTCATCTGGCAGCCATAGGTCTTGATGAAGACCTTGCGCGTGTTGGCGCCCGGCGTCTGGGCTTCTGGAATGCTCACGGTGTCCTGGGTCATGCCGCGCTATTTAGTGCTTTTCGCCTTGCGGTTAAACCGAAAAAATCAGGACTCTCGCAGCAAAGGTCTAGCGGCGCTTGAAGCGGCCGCGCAGATGGGCGAGCAGCATGCCTCGCAATTGGCTCTCGGTCTGCAGTGTGAGGGCCTTGCGACTGTCACCCCGGCGAAAATCGATGGTCTCGCCGAAGGTAACATCGACATCCAGGGCGCCGGCCCGCAACACGCCGATCAGGTGGGGCAAAAGGCCCACATCACCGGGCCAGCCGGCGATTGGCCGATGATATCGACCGAGCGGCAGACCTTGCACGCGGGTATAAGCAATGGCAACCGGCTGGACATGGACAACACCATCGCCCTCCTTCGGGAGGGCCGCAGCCGCAGCCCCGAACAGCGATGATTTGAGCCCTAGTATGCGATTGCCGTCCGATGTCGTTCCCTCGGGGAACAGGACGATGATTTCTCCATCGGCCATACGGGCGGCGATCTCATTGACCTGTTCGCCGGTGCGGCGCTTTTCCTCACGCACGACGAAGATCGTCTTTTGCAGGCGCGCCAACGCACCAAACACCGGCCAGCCGGCAACCTCCGTCTTGGCGATAAAGGCCACATCCGCCAGCGAACCAAGCACCAGGATATCTTTCCAGGACGCATGGTTGGCCGCGACCATAAGGGGCCGGCGGCGGTCAAGTGTTCCATGGGGAATCACGCGAATGGCGAGAGCGTAAAGCGCGAAGCGATGCCAAAGGCGTGGAAGCCGGCGGCGCAGCGGCCAATCGAATTTCAAGGCAAGCAATTGGACCGGGACAAGCAGTGCCGTCAAAAATACAAGAAGCGACAGGAGGACGGTGACACGCACCCAGTTGATCAAAACGCCCTCACCATCAGGTCGGCCATGATGTCACTGCTCATCCTTGGAGAGCGCGATCCCGTAAAGTTCCAATCGGTGCCCGACGAGGCGGAAACCATGTTCGCGGGCGATACGCTCTTGCAAGGCTTCAATTTCCGGCGAGTGAAATTCCACCACAGTACCGTTCTTCACGTCGATGAGATGGTCGTGGTGCTCTTCCGGTACCGTTTCATAGCGTGAGCGGCCGTCACGGAAGTCGTGACGCTCGATGATACCGGCATCTTCGAACAGCTTCACCGTGCGATAAACGGTCGAAATCGAGATCTTGGCGTCGACGCGTGAGGAGCGGCGATACAATTCCTCGACATCGGGATGATCGTCCGAATCTTCGAGAATGCGTGCGATCACACGACGCTGCTCGGTCATCCGCATGCCGCGTTCGGCGCACAGCACTTCCAGCGATTTCAAGGCGTCTTTCATTCGTTCAGCATATCCGCATATCGTCGCTTCGTCCAACCGACCGGTTAGCGAAGATCGCGTCGCATGACAAGCGCTGAGGACCGGCGGCCATTTTCGTCGGTATAATAGGCCGGACGTTCGCCAGCTTTTTCGAAGCCCAGCTTGCGATAGAGACCAAGGGCTGCGGTATTGCCGTCATCAACTTCGAGGAACATGGCCTCGCCGCCGCGATTGCGGGCTTCCCGCATACCAGCCTGCATCAACCGCCAACCAAGTCCATAGCGACCATAATTCTCGGCAACAGCGATCGTCAGGATTTCCGCCTCGCCTGCCACTTCGCGCGAAAGTACGAAACCGGCGAGCGGCGCTTTGAAGATCAGCGTATTCGTCTGCCATGCGGCAAAGCCAAACGTATTCGGCTGGAGGAGGAGGCTCAAGAATTCGCCGTCGCCCCAGGCACGCGGAAAACGCTGTCCATGAAGTTCGGCGACAGAGCGGCAATGGTCGGAGACCATGGGGACGATTTCAAATTCGGGCTGTCGGCTAAATAGGCTCTCGCGCATCTCATGCTCTCGCAACTGCAAAGCCCGTCTGCGGTTTCGCATCGGGTCCACGCAGATAAAGCGGCTTGGCCTTGCCCTGAGCTTTCGCCTCTGCAGCAAGCTGCGCGACAATCGCGATCGGATAATGATCCGGCGAGGTCTCAGCCTCCGGATCAACCAGCAGAGAGGCCGCCGAACCGACGGTTATCAGTCCCGGCGCTTTTGCACGGACCAGGTAATCTTCCAAAGTCACGAGCGCCGGCTCGTCGGAAGGCTGCCCTTGGCGGAAGGCCTGTACATAGACTTCGTCACGATGGGCATTGATCGCGGCGAGAACGGTTTCATCACTTGGGGGTGCCGCGTGTGCAAGAACGGCAAGCGTGTTCACGCCGACACATTCGACGCCAAGCGCCAGTGCCAGACCACGAGCCGCGGCTACGCCCACCCTTATGCCCGTGAAGGAACCTGGGCCGACAGTCACGCCGATCCGGCCAATTGCATCCATTTCGAGGCCGGCCGCATCCAGGGCCTCATCGATCATGGCCATCAGCCGCTCGGCATGCCCCCGACCTATTGTCTCGCTGACGCTGGCCAGAAGTGTGCATGCGTCCGTGTCATAAACGGCTGCCGCGCAATCCACACCCGCTGTGTCGATCGCCAGAACGATCATGCTGTCCCCTGCCCTTGTCCCGTCGCATCTGCCCCCTTTTGGGTCTCAGACGGCTTCGACTTCCTGAACTTCCGGCACGAAATGACGCAGAAGGTTCTGCACGCCGTGCTTCAGCGTTGCCGTCGACGACGGGCAACCGGCACAGGAGCCCTTCATGTTGAGGAACACCTTGCCGTCCTTGAAGCCGCGGAAGGTGATGTCGCCACCGTCCTGGGCAACGGCCGGGCGAACCCGCGTTTCAAGCAGTTCCTTGATCGTCGCGACGATGGTTTCATCACCGGCGTCAAAGAACTCTTCATCGCTATCAGTTTGGGCAGAAGAAGATGCAGAGCCCATGACCGGCGCGCCGCTCATGAAATGCTCCATGATGGTGCCGAGAATGGCGGGCTTGAGGTGCTGCCATTCAGGACCGTCTTTGGTGACGGTAACGAAATCATACCCGAAGAAGACACCGGTGACGCCGGGGATTGCAAAAATGCGCGAAGCCAGTGGCGAGGCGCCGGCGCTTTCGACGTCGCGGAATTCTGCCGTGCCGGTGTCCATGACGACCTTGCCGGGCAGGAATTTCAGGGTCGCCGGATTGGGGGTGGCTTCGGTCTGGATGAACATGGTGGCCTCCGCGGGTGAAACGCCGCTCAAATTTAGAATATTTCCAAAATAGTCGCTTCCTCGTCACTATTCAAGACAAGGAGCCTCAAGCAGTCGACTTAGCACAGGGCGTCGATTTCTTCATTTGTCAGCGTGTCCGGCAGGACCGTGACCGGGATCGGGAAGGCTGCCCCCCGCCCGGCGATCATCGAGACCAGCGGGCCGGGACCTTCCTTGGTCGAGCCGGCGGCCAGAACGAGGATCGCAATATCGCGATCGTCCTCGATCAGCGTGTTGATCTCACTGAAGGCACTGCCCTCACGGATCACGATTTCCGGCTCGACGCCTATGGTCTCGCGCACCGTCTGTGCGGCCTTGGCCATGATTGCTTCGGCCTCTTCGCGCGCTTCCGCCCGCATGATCTCCTCAACGCCGAGCCATTGCTGGAAATCGCCTTCCGGGATCACGTAGATCAGGACCAGGCCACCATTCGAATTCTTGGCGCGTCGCCCGGCATAGTGCACGGCGCGGGAGCATTCCGGGGTGTTGTCGATCACCGCCATGAACTTGCGGCGATGACCTTCAAGACGTGACAGACGCGTTGAAACCATGCAGAGCTCCGCAGCCGGACTGAGATCGAATGACGCATGCAGGTTCCGGACGGACCCACATGCGCCGAGACCTTATCGCACGAATCCGATGATGTCGCGGACTTCGTTCATGGTCTTTTCAGCCCGGGCCCTTGCCCGCTCGCCACCATCGCGCAGGACGGCATCGATATGGGCAGGGTCTTCCATAAGGCGGCGCATCTCAGCGTTGATTGGCGCCAGAACCTCGACGGCAAGATCGATCAGCGCCGGCTTGAAGACGGAGAACTGCTGTCCGCCGAATTCGGCAAGCACGTCCGCCTTGGACCTGTCGGCAAGCGCGGCAAAGATGCCAACGAGATTGTCAGCTTCGGGACGGCCTTTCAGGCCTTCCGTCTCGCTCGGCAGCGCATCCGGATCGGTCTTTGCCTTGCGGATCTTCTTCGAGATCGCCTCCTGATCATCCATCAAATTGATGCGCGAGAGATCCGACGGATCGGACTTCGACATCTTCTTTGTGCCGTCCTTGAGGCTCATCACGCGCGGCGCCGGACCATCGATCAGGGGCTCGACCATCGGAAAATAGGCATGCACCGGTTCTTCACCAACGGTGATGTCAACGCCAAGACCTGTGGGCGCAATCTTCTCCTTGAAGTCCAGATTGAACTTCATGGCGATGTCGCGGGCGAGTTCGAGATGCTGCTTCTGATCCTCTCCCACCGGCACATGTGTCGCGCGGTAAACCAGGATGTCGGCTGCCATCAGGCTCGGATAGGCGTAAAGGCCGAGCGAGGCCTGTTCGCGGTCCTTGCCGGCCTTATCCTTGAACTGCGTCATGCGGTTCATCCAACCGATGCGGGCGACGCAATTGAAGATCCAGGCCAGTTCCGCATGCTGCGGCACCTGAGACTGGTTGAAGACGATGTGCTTCTTGGGATCGATGCCAGCAGCCAAGAAGGCCGCGGTGATCGAACGAATCTGGGTCGTCATGTCCTCGTGGACGAGTTGGGCCGTCAGCGCATGCAGGTCGACGACGCAATAGATGCAGTCGTTGTTTTCCTGGAGCGCGACAAACTTGCGGATCGCACCGAGGTAATTGCCGAGATGGAGATTGCCGGTGGGCTGAACGCCGGAGAATACCAGCGGCTTGAACTCAGTCATGGTTGTCCTCAACAGGCTGGTGGAGGGCCCGATCTACAGATCGTGTCGGTCAGGGCTTATGCACGCAGCCGGGGCCGCGATCAAGCGTCCAACCCCGTAAGCATCTCGTTCCAGCGCGATTTCAGGGGGTTGGCAGGGGAAAAATGACAATGGTCACACGCGGTGTGACATCCGCCACAGAAAGTGACAATTCAATTCGAATTTCGTTCAACAATCCGGCCACTTAGAGAAACCCCGCCAAGCCCCTCCAAGATGCATCAGAGCGCCTATAAATGATGCAACCGCGCACGCCTTGAGCAAAACACTTCAAATTTGCCACATTCTCCGGAATAAAAGCCTTCCGCCGGCGACTTGGCTCGCTCGCTCCGACAAAACCATTCCAGAAGGTTCTCAATGCGCACATTGTATCGCGTAGCGCTCTGCTGTTTCCTCACGGCCAGTCTTTCGGTTCCCGCACAAGCCACAGACATACGGAAGAAGAAGCACTTCTTCATGAAACACGACTACACCGCCGCCTATACGCTCCAGCGCGTCAGTGTTCGTGCAACCTGCTTCCCCGACCGCTTGAAGGCGATCCTGGCACACATTGCCAAGGAGACTGGCAAGAAGCCAATCGTGACCTCCGGACACAGGCCAAGGGCTGGAAAGTCGCAACATTCCAACTGTCTCGCGGCCGATATCAGGGTGCCGGGCGTCTCCGAGAAGACCATTGTGGCCGTAGCAGCCAGAGCGCCCGGCATCGGCGGTATCGGCCGCTATTGCAATGGCATTGTGCATGTCGATATCGGACCGCAGCGCCGCTGGAATTACTGCTGATCGGTGGGTTCTGCTGGCGCCTTTGCCTTGCGCTTGAGGTTCCGGCGGATCATGCCGAGATCGGCGCCGCCGATTGCAAAGGCGATGCCGAAATAGACTGGCATTGCCAAGGCAATTAGGGCACCCAGCGCCAGGAGCTGGTACAGTAGCGGGCTCTGTGGCGTGAGCCAGGCACTCAATTCTCCGGAGGCATAGACGAGCATGGCAGCCATGACGCCTGCCGCCACGAGCAGGCGAAGAGTGCGCGTCACAAGGCTCCACTCGAACATCAGATGCTTGCGCCAGACGAGGACCGAGAACAGAAGGATCGTATTGGTCCAGCCGGCTGCGGCTTCTGCTATGGCGATGCCGCTTTCCTCGAAGATTGGGAACAGGGTAAGTGCCAAGCCCGTGTTGAGTGCCACCGAGACCATCGTGAAGCGCATCGGCGTTTTCGTGTCTTCGCGGGCATAGTAGCCCGGCTGCAGCGCCTTGATCAGCACGAAGCCCGGCAGTCCGAGACCGTATATGGCGAGGATCGACGCGACGACAGCGGTGTTCTGTTCGCTGAAAGCGCCACGCTCGTAGAGCACGCGAATGATCTCATCGGACAGGACCCAAATACCCACGGCTGCCGGCAACGTCAGGAAGAGGACGAATTCGATCGATCGGTTCTGAAGGTTTGCCGCCTCCTTCATATGGCCGCCCTTGAGTGCCCGTGCCAACTCCGGCAGGAGCACGACCGCAACCGCAACACCGACGACGCCGAGTGGAAGCTGATAGATGCGGTCGGCATATTGAAGGGCCGAGATCGCGCCTTCCTTGCCCGACGCGATGGCCTGGCCAATCAACTGGTTGATCTGGGTGATGCCGCCAGTGATCGCAGCGGGCACAGCAAGGATCAGCAGGCGCTTGACGTTCGGCGTGAATCGCGGCCGCTTGAAACCGATGCGAATGCCGGCATGGCGCACACCGAGATAGACGACGGCAAGCTGCATAAGGCCTGCGGCCAGCACCGACCACGACAGGGCCCAGGCAGTCGCTGCCGGGTCAGAGCCAGTCCAGAGCGACCAGCCAAGGGCGGCAATCATCAGGACATTGAGAAAGACAGGCGCAATCGCCGCGGCGAAGAAGTGATGCAGCGAATTCAGCATGCCGCTCAGCATCGCCGTCAGCGACATACACATGAGATAGGGGAACATGACGATCGCAAGGCGCACCGTCAGGTCGAATTTCTCGGCATCATCGGCAAAACCAGGCGCAATGATCCACTCGACAAGCAGCGGCATGGACAGCTGCATGCCGATGGTCAGGATCATCAGGACCGAAAAGAGAACCCCGAAGACTTCCTCGGAGAAGCGCTTTGCGCCATCGATGCCGTTCGCTTCAATCTCTTTCGCAAAGAGCGGCACGAAGGCCGCATTGAAAGCCCCTTCAGCGAAGAGGCGACGGAAGAGGTTTGGAAAGCGGAAGGCAGCGTAGAAGACGTCGGCGATGGGCCCCGTGCCCAAGGCGGCGGCCATGAGGGTTTCGCGGGCGAAACCGAAGACCCGGCTGCCGAGCGTCGCGCCACCGACGGTCATGAATTTCTTGACAAGGCTCATTCTCAGGCTCGCGCCTTCTTCGGTAAGGGTGCCGCCCTGGGTGGCTGTGCAATGATGCCGGAGGGCATATTATCCCTGAGTTCGTCTGGCTGATCGACCATGACGGACTTCAACCGGTTGCCGATATTCGCCTGCCGGTTTTCATTCGTCACCTTCTGGCCAACGAGATCTGTGACGTAGAATGTGTCGATGACCTTTTCGCCGAAGGTGGTGATGCGGGCGGAATGAATATCGAGCGACAGATCGGACAGGACCGCCGTGATCTCGGCCAGGAGGCCGATACGGTCGAGGCATTCGACCTCAATGACGGTGAATTTGTTCGACAGGGCATTCGAAATCCGTACATCGGGCTGGACGGGGAATGTCTTGTTCTTCTTCTTGCCCTTGGAGCGCGTCGCGATCATCTCCGGCAGACGCTTGCGGCCGGAGAGCACGTCCTCGATCATCTTGCTGATCGACGCGGCACGGCGCATTTCGTCATCGTCGATCGGGAATTCACGGTTGATCAGGATCGTATCCAGAGCGCGGCCGTCTGACGTCGTGAAGATCTGGGCATCGGCGATATTGGCCCCGGCTGCGGCACAGGCGCCGGCGATGATCGACAACAGGCGCGGATGGTCGGGCGACAGAACCGTGATTTCGGTGATTGCATGGAATTGGTGCGTGCGCACCATGGTCGCCAAGGCCTTGCCCGCCTTGTCCGATTCCCGGATGAAATTGGCGTGACGAACCTGATCCTCGAAGTCGACCGAGAGCAGATAAGGCTCATAATGCAGCTTGGTATAGGTGCGCTGGTCCTTCTGGCTCCAACCTTCCAGCGCCGTCGAAAGCCTTTCGGCAGCATGCTTGGCGCGCTCCTTGCGGGAGACCTGGCTGAAGCCACCGGACAGGAGCAATTCTGTCTCGTAATAAAGCGTGCGGAGCAACTGGCCTTTCCAGCCGTTCCAGACCCCCGGGCCAACGGCCCGGATGTCGCAAATCGTCAGCACCAGCAGCATCTTCAAGCGGTCGAGCGACTGCACTTTCTCGGCAAAATCGGTGATCGTCTTGCGGTCGTGCAGGTCTCGTGTTTGGGCGACCATCGACATCAGCAGGTGCTGGTCAATCAGCCATGCGACCATCTCCGTCTGCTTGGGCGAAAGGCCGAGACGCGGGCAAAGCTTGCGAGCGACCTTGGCTCCGGCAACCGAATGATCTTCCTGACGGCCCTTGGCGATGTCATGCAACAGAACCGCCACATAGAGCGTTTGGCGATCCTCGATCTCCGGCATCAGCTTGTTGGCGAGCGGATGCGCCTCTTCCGCCTTGCCCTTGTCGATCTCGGACAGGACTTCCAGCGTGCGGATGAGATGCTCGTCGACAGTGTAGTGATGATACATGTTGAACTGCATCATCGACACGATCTTGCCGAACTCGGGAATGAAACGGCCGAGAACGCCGGCTTCGTTCATCCGGCGAAGGATAAAGCCGGGGTCCTTGCGCGAAGTCAGGATAGACAGGAAGAGGCGGTTGGCCTCCTCGCTTTCACGGAAATCATTGTCGATCAGCGACAGCGACCGGGTGACGGCCTTCAGCGCATCCGGATGGAATTCAAGACCGTTGAGATCGGCCACATGGAAGAGCCGCATGATCGACATCGGGTCCTTCTTGAAGACACCCGGATCGGCGAGCGCAATGCGGCCCCGATCATCGATGAACTCGCTGGCGCCTGCAATCTTGCGCGGCCGGTTGGCAAAGCGGCCAATCATCCCGCCAATGCCGGGCACGGCTTTTGCCTGCTGGTCCTCGAGCGCTGCCGAGAAGATGCGCGTCAGATCGCCCACGTCCTTGGCCACGAGGAAGTAATGCTTCATGAAGCGCTCGACGGCGGACAGGCCGGGGCGCGCCTGATAGCCGAGGCTCTTGGCGATCTCGGGCTGGATGTCGAAGTAGAGGCGCTCCTCCGGCTTGCCGGTCAGATAGTGCATATGGCAGCGCACGGCCCAGAGGAAATCGTCAGCCTTGTGGAACAGCCGCAATTCCTGGCGCGAGAGAACACCCAGACGCACCAGATCGCTGGTTTCGCGGACGTGGTAATTGTACTTGGCAATCCAGAACAGGGTCTGGAGATCCCGCAGTCCGCCTTTGCCTTCCTTAACGTTTGGCTCGACGAGATAGCGGCTGTCACCGGCCTTGCGATGGCGCTCATCGCGCTCGGCAAGCTTGGCTGCGATGAATTCGGGGGCCGTGCCGGTCGTAACTTCCTGGTCAAAGCGCCCAGTCAGCTCATCGACGATCGCCTCATTGCCGCAGACGAAGCGGGTCTCGAGCACCGCTGTGCGGATGGTCATGTCGGACTTGGAAAGACGGATGCATTCCTCGACCGTGCGCGTTGCATGGCCAACTTTGAAGCCCACATCCCAGAGGAGATAGAGGACAAACTCCACCGCCTTGTGCATGGTCGCCGAGGCCTTTGGCGGCAACAGGAATAGCAGGTCAATATCAGAGCCCGGCGCCAGCGTGCCGCGGCCGTAACCACCGACGGCTGCGACTGCGAGACCGTCCATGCCGTCCGAATAGACATGCTTGCGGGCAAAATCGAAGATCAGTGTGATCAATTGATCCTGGATCCAGGAAATCCGGTTGGCGCAGAGCAGGCCGCTTCCATCTTCAAGGAGCTGAAGACGGGCTTGCTCACGCGCATCGGCACTCGCCTTCTTCAGGACGGGTAGCAATCTGGCTCGCGTGTCGAGCAGGTTTCCGGAACCGGCGCCGACCACCGCCTGGCAGGACGCCTTCAAGGCCTGGACATCGAGAAGATCGTCGAAGGAAAGGTCTGCTTTGGCCATTGGCGCGGCATGCTCTCTGCTGCCCGGGAATCAGCCCGGATTTGGTGGCGCTATAGCGCTTTTTGAGCGCCTTTGACAGCCACTCTAGAGATCAAGGCTTGCCAAGTTGTTTCTTCAGATCATAGAGCGCGTCCAACGCCTGACGCGGCGTCAGGTCGTCGAGATCAAGCGAACGTAGCGCTTCTTCGATCTTGGACGGCCCCGCCTTTGCGATCTCCTCGCGGCGCACCGCGACCTGGAACAGTGGCAGATCGTCGATCAATTGCGCAGCCGGATTCTTGCGATCGCTGTCTTCAAGGCGTGTCAAAACCTCCCTCGCCCTGGCGACAACAGCCGCCGGCAAGCCGGCAAGGCGGGCGACCTGGATGCCATAGGAGCGATCAGCGGCACCGGGACCGACCTCGTGCAGGAAGATGACGTCGCCGTCCCATTCCTTGACCCGCATGGTCACGTTGGACATCCGGGCGAGCTTTTCCGACAGCGCCGTCAGCTCGTGGAAATGGGTGGCGAAAAGCGAACGGCAGCGGTTTGCCTCGTGCAAGTGCTCGACCGCTGCCCAAGCGATGGACAAGCCATCAAAGGTGGCGGTACCGCGGCCGATTTCGTCGAGGATGACCAGCGAGCGATCCGTTGCCTGGTTGAGAATGGCGGCTGTTTCGACCATCTCGACCATGAAAGTGGAGCGACCACGGGCCAGATCGTCGGAAGCGCCTACGCGGGAAAAGAGCCGATCGACCACGCCGATATGGGCGGCGCCGGCGGGCACGAAGGACCCCATCTGGGCGAGGATGGCGATCAGTGCGTTCTGACGCAGGAAGGTCGATTTACCGCCCATGTTGGGGCCAGTCAGCAGCCAGATGGCACCGGGGCCTTTTGTATCGGAGGGTGAAAGGTCGCAATCATTGGCGATAAACGGGCTTGCTGCTTGGCGGCGCAAAGCCTGCTCGACCACCGGATGACGGCCGGCTGTGATGGCGAACATTCTCGAATCGTCGACCAAGGGACGGCAATAGCCCTGCTCCTCCGCCAAAGCCGCAAGACCAGCTGCGACATCGATGGTGGCAAGAGCGCGGGCCGCCGCCTTGATCGGTTCGGCGGCGGCGATCACCTGCGCGACCATCTGGTCAAAGGCCGCAAGCTCTAGCGCGAGCGCCTGACCAGCAGCATTGGCGATGCGGCTTTCGAGATCGGCGAGTTCAGTGGTGGTAAACCGCATGGCATTCGCCATGGTCTGCCGATGGATGAAGCGCCCCTTGGCTTCGTCGCTATCCGTCATCGGACCGGCATTGCCGGCAGTGACTTCGATGAAGTAGCCAAGCACATTGTTGTGCTTGATCTTCAGCGATTTGATCCCGGTTTCCTCGGCATATTGCAGCTGCAGGCCGGCAATCACCCGGCGCGACTGGTCACGAAGCGCGCGCAACTCATCGAGTTCAGCGAGGGCACCATCACGCAGGAAGCCGCCATCGCGCTTTAGCAGCGGCAGTTCGTCCGCTAGTGTTGCCGAAAGATTGGGCGCGAGATCGACCGGCAGACCATGCAGATCTGCCAACGCATCGGCCAGTTCTTTCGGCACATTTGCAGGATCAACAAGACGGGCGACATCGGCAGCAGCGGTCAGGCCAGCGACAATCGCGCCCAGATCGCGTGGGCCACCACGGTCGAGCGCCAGACGCGACAATGCACGGGGCATATCGGGCACGCGCTTCAGCGCATCGCGCAACCGGTCAACCAGAAGGCTGTCGGCGAGCAGGCGGGCGATTGAATCCTGGCGTTCGGCAATCGCCTCCGGATCGGTAAGCGGCGACATCAGCCGCTCGGCCAGCAAACGCGCTCCGCCGCCGGTGACCGTGCGGTCGATCGCTTTCAACAGCGAGCCATTGCGCTCGCCCGACAGCGTCTTCACCAATTCGAGATTGGCGCGAGTCGCGGGGTCGATGAACAGCGTCGAGGCGGCATTCTGGCGCTCGGGCAAGCCAAGCGGCGGACGCTCGGCAATCTGCGTTTTTTCGACATAGGCCACGGCGGCGGCGGCCGCTGCAATCTCAGCGCGGGAGAAACTGCCGAAACCTTCCAGAGTGCTGACACCGAAATAGCGGGCAATGCGCCCCTCGGCGCTGGCGCTATCGAAGAGCACGGCTGGCTGCGGCACGACCACGCGGCCCAGCACGTCGAAGGCTGGCTTCAACTCTTCATCGTAAAACAACGTGTCGGGCACGATCAGTTCGCGCGGTTCGATGCGCAAGATGTCGGCGAGAAGCCGTGTCTCCGTGGTTTCGGCGAGGCGGAAAATGCCGGTCGAGATGTCGATCCAGGCGAGCGCAAGCTGCGGAGCAGATCCACCGCGAATACGCACCAGCGCCATTAGATAATTGGATTCGAAAGGCGAAAGGAGCTTGTCCTCGGTGATCGTGCCCGGTGTCACGAGCCGGACAACATCACGCTTGACGACAGATTTCGAGCCGCGCTTCTTCGCCTCTGCCGGATCTTCGATCTGTTCGCAGACGGCAACCCGGAAGCCGAGACTGATCAACTTTTGCAGATAGTCATCGGCGGCATGAACCGGCACGCCACACATCGGGATCTCTTGGCCAAGATGCTGGCCCCGCTTGGTGAGCGTTATGCCGAGCGCGCGGGAGGCATCAACGGCATCTTCGAAGAAGAGCTCGTAAAAATCGCCCATGCGATAGAAGAGAAGGCTGCCGGGGTTGGCGGCCTTGATCTCGATGTATTGCTCCATCATCGGAGTGGCAGATGCGCGGCTTTCCTCGGAGGTCAGCTCTGCAACGTTCAGCACCTCGCTGTGGGCGGCTTGATATAGCGTCACGGGCTCAATGTTTTCTTGGAGATAAAGTCGTGCAACACTAACGGCTCAAGGCGCGGAAAAACAACCATGATGGGCCGGCGAACGCCCGCTGCCCACAGCTAGGTGAGAGAACGAATGACGAGCGAGACGAAAACCGGTCGGACGAAAGTCTCGGTGACGGAACAGGAAGCCCTGGACTTTCACTCCCAGGGCCGACCAGGCAAGCTGGAAATCACCCCGACCAAACCCATGGCCACCCAGCGCGACCTGTCTCTGGCCTATTCCCCCGGCGTCGCGGTTCCCGTGAAAGCCATCGCCGCCGATCCCGCCACGGCCTATGACTACACGACCCGCGGAAACATGGTCGCCGTCATCTCGAACGGCACCGCTATCCTGGGCCTCGGCAATCTCGGGGCGCTCGCTTCCAAGCCAGTCATGGAAGGCAAGTCGGTTCTCTTCAAGCGCTTTGCCGATGTCGATTCGATCGACCTTGAGGTCGATACGGAGAACGTCGACGAGTTCATCAACTGCGTGCGCTATCTCGGACCCTCCTTCGGCGGCATCAATCTCGAAGACATCAAGGCGCCGGACTGCTTCATCATCGAGAGCCGACTGCGCGAACTGATGGACATCCCAGTCTTCCATGACGACCAGCATGGTACGGCGATCATTGCGGCAGCTGGCCTGATCAACGCACTCAAACTGACCGGGCGCGACTTCAAGACGACAAAGCTGGTCTGCAACGGCGCGGGTGCTGCCGCGATTGCCTGCATTGAGCTGATCAAGGCCATGGGCTTCAATGGCGAAAACATCATTCTTTGCGATACCAAGGGCGTCATCTTCCAGGGCCGCACCGAAGGCATGAACCAGTGGAAGTCGGCACATGCGGTGAAGACCGACCGACGGACACTGCGCGAGGCCATGGTGGGTGCCGACGTGGTATTCGGCCTTTCGCAGAAGGGCGCACTGTCTGCCGACATGATCGCCTCGATGGCGCCGAACCCGATCATCTTCGCGATGGCCAATCCGGACCCGGAAATCACACCGGAGGAAGTGGCCGAGATCCGGTCCGACGCGATCATGGCGACGGGGCGCTCGGACTATCCGAACCAGGTCAACAACGTTCTCGGCTTTCCCTATATCTTCCGCGGCGCACTCGACGTGCGGGCAAGCCAGATCAACGACGCGATGAAGATCGCGGCCGTCCGGGCCCTGGCCGATCTTGCCCGCGAGGACGTGCCTGACGATGTGGCAGCAGCCTATCAGGGCCAGCGTCCGCGCTTCGGGGCGCAGTACATCATTCCGGTCCCCTTCGATCCGCGTCTGATATCGGCCATCCCGGTTGCAGTGGCCCGCGCCGCTATGGAAAGCGGCGTAGCGCGCAAAGCGATCGACGATCTCGGTGCCTATGCGCATGAACTGTCTGCGAGACGCGATCCGATCGCGGCTGCCACGCAGCGGATCTACGAACATGTCCGCAGCCATCCGAAGCGCGTCGTCTTTGCCGAAGGCGAAGAGGAACAGGTGATGCGTGCGGCGATTGCCTTCGCCAATCAGGGGCTCGGCACTGCCATCCTGCTCGGCCGCGACGAGCCACTGAAGGCAACGGCGGAACGGGCCGGCATCGATCTCGACCGACCGGGCATCGAGGTGGTCAATGCTCGTGTCTCGACGCGGGTCGAAGCGTATACCGAATATCTCTATGCCCGCCTGCAGCGGAAGGGCTACCTGCATCGCGACGCACAGCGGCTGATCAACACAGACCGCAATCACTTTGCCGCCTGCATGGTGGCGCTCGGCGATGCCGATGCCATGGTGACGGGCACGACGCGCAACTACTCGACAGCGCTCGAAGACGTGCGCCGCTGCATCGATACAGCCGCCGGGCACCGGGTGATCGGCGTATCGTTGGCGCTGGCGCGCGGACGGACGATCGTGGTGGCAGATACCGCCGTACACGACATGCCGACAGCCGATGAACTGGCTGATATTGCCGAAGAAGCGGCCGGTGTCGCGCATCGGCTGGGGCTCGAGCCGCGAGTGGCGCTGCTTGCCTATTCCACCTTCGGCCATCCAACCGGTGAGCGCTCCGAACGGGTTCGGGAAGCGGTCAAGATCCTCGACCGGCGGGGCGTCTCCTTCGAATATGACGGCGAGATGGGGGCTGACGTGGCGCTCAACAGCCACCGAATGGAGCAGTATCCGTTCTGCCGCCTCTCGGGCACGGCGAATGTTCTTGTCATGCCGGCAATCCATTCGGCAGCGATATCAACCAAGATGCTGCAGGAACTGGGCGGACTAACCGTCATGGGACCGCTTTTGATCGGGCTCGAAAAGTCAGTCCAGATCGCCCAGATGGGGGCAAAAGACAGCGACATCGTCAACATGGCGGCGATTGCGGCCTATAATGCGGCGGTCTGATTAAGGCGCATTTTGCTGGAAATGCTTCAGGCGAACACCGGAGCGGCTTTTGCGAGCCGCTCCATGTCAGCTTCGATCTCCTGGCGCAGCCAGCGCTTGAACTTCTCGACCTTGTTGCTGCGACGGGCATTCTCCGCAGTGACGAAGTAATGGCCAAAGCCGGTTTTGACCGCCGGGCCAAACGGGGCGACCAATTGGCCATACTGCAACTGATGTGACGCCAGCGTCTGCCAGGCCAGCATCACGCCCTGCCCGGCAATGGCGGCATCGAGGCATAGCGAAGCCTCGCTGAAGCTATGGCGCGCCTTGATCTCGGCCCCGGCCAGGCCAACGGCCGAAAGCCAGACATCCCAGGCAAACATGGCACGGCCATCAATAACCTTTGGCAGGTCTAGGATATCGGCGGGCCGGCGGAGTGATGCCGCCATGGCCGGCGTACAGACCGGCACCACGCGCTGCTGCAGGATCAGTTCCGCCTTGAACCCGGACCAATGCCCACGCCCCACCCGGATACGCAGATCGACATCCGTCTGCGCGGCATCCGTGAGCCGGTCGTTCGCATCGATACGCAGGCTGATCTCCGGAAACGCCTCGGAGAAATCGGAGATGCGATGGACAAGCCAGCGCGCGGCAAAGACCGGGGCGACGGAAATGGTCAGCATGCTGTCGTCGTTCCGGCGCGCCAGAGCGACGGAGGCGGACAGGTGACGAAAACCATCGGAGAGCCGGGCCAGGATATCAGTGGCAGTTTCGGCCGGGACCATGCCCCGGCTGGTGCGCTCGAACAGAGTTCGGCCCAGTTGTTTCTCCGTCTTGATCACCTGCTGACTGATGGCGCCGATCGAAACGCCAAGCTCATCAGCGGCGGCTTGCAGCGAACCGAGGCGTGCCACGGCCTCGACCGCGCGCAGACCGTTGAGATGGACGTGATTGAGCGCTTTCATATAGAAAAGCTATAGTCGACCCAGACAAAACTCAATTGAATTCTAAACGATACAAGCAGAAATAAGACCTCATTGAAACCGACTTCGCCAGAAGCCGCGCGCAGGAGGCAAGATCATGTTCAAGTTTTTCTGGACAAAGCAGTCAGCTTTTTTGACCTGTTACAAGCAGGACTGGCGGCACAACCCGTCAGGGCACCCCGCCCTTCTGCAGATGAACCCGAGGGAACTCGCTGACATGCCGATGGTACCGGAGTTGCCGGTGCGGATGAATGATGTTCCAGCCAAGGCTACACGCGGCTGCGCCGAGCCTAGCCAAAATACCTGCCTCGCTTAACGCACAGCAAGATCCCCGCATCTGCGCGGGGTGAGCAGAACACTTAGCTGGCGCTGGCGAAACGACCGGCGTCGGCACCGTAATAATTGACGTAGCGGCCCGAAATGCTGGCGATCGGCAGGATGATCAAGACGTCGGTCGTATTGAAGGCCTGATCAACGACTGCGCCATTGCCAATCATGGCACCAAGGCGCAGATAACCTTTGATCAAAGGCGGCATGGCAAACAGCGCCCGGCGCGCATTGATCGCTTCCTCGGGCATGAGGTCCATTTCACGGTGAAGATGCGGCAGAGCATCGACCGCCCAATCACCCTTGGCGACAGCATTGTGGTAGAGGAACGAGAGGGCGAGCGCGTGCTCTTCCGGACGCACACCGGGGAAGGAGCCGCAGCCGAACATCGCATCGATACGGTGCTGCAGCGCATAGGCCCAGCAGCCCTGCCAGAGCAGCTCGACGGTGCGTTTGGTGCGATATTGCGGCAGAACGCAGGAGCGGCCTAGTTCCATGAAACGCTTGCCGGGATGGCGTGCGACAAGGGGATCAACGTTGAATTCGGAGCCAGAATAGAAGCCGCCATTGGCCTTGGCCACTTCATGGCGTAGCAGACGATAGGTGCCGACGACCTGATCTTCCGCATCGCCCTCAATCGAGCGATCAAGGACCAGCAGGTGGTCGCAGAGACCGTCCCAGCTATCGACATCCCGCTGACGGCGCGCGCAATCAGGATCGACCTGCGCCTTCATCTCCTCGACAAAAACACGGTAGCGAACGGCCTGAGCCGCATCGATCTCGCGCTCAGACCGGGCAAGCCGCGTTTCCAGGCTGCCGATCCTTCCCAGGACCTCACGCGTGTCGGGGCGGACGAGCGGCGCTGCCGCACTGGCTTCGAGAACCATGTTTCGGTCGATCAGGTCCATGCTCATTCAACCCATCCGCGTTGTCGTCAGCCGCCTTTAAACACGCGACTGCTACAGGAAAGTGACAGAGACGCCGGCCCGGATCATGCCTTGGGCGTCTTGGCCCGACGATGCTGGATGATTTCGTCAATAACAATGCAGCCGGCGCCGAGTGTAATGAAACTGTCGGCCAGATTGAAGACCGCGAAGGACCAAGTATCTGTGTAGAACAGGATATAGTCGACCACGTAGCCGTAAGTGAACCGGTCGATCAGGTTGCCAAGCGCCCCCGCGATAATCATGGCAAAGCCGAGATGGGCGAAATGCTGATCCGCAGCCGTCTTCCGCCAGAGCCAGAGCACGAAGGCAACGATGGTGAGGCGCATGCCGACGATGAACCAACCGTCGAGATGCGACAACATGGAGAAGGCAACGCCGAGATTGTGGGTTCGATAAAGGGCCCAGAACGGGAGCACGGGAACCAGTTCATGCATCGGCAGATAGATCTCCACCGCATACTTGATCACCTGGTCGAGCAGAAGGGCTATACCAATAAACAGGATGACCGGCAGCGGCCGGTTGAAAACGGCAAGCATGCTTTACTTCGCTCCATCGAGGGTCAGCAGGTGCCGACGCACCTCGAACAGCATCACGCCGGTGGCCACTGCCAGATTAAGCGAATCCGCCGTTCCGACCTGTGGAATGCGCGCGAGCTTGTCTGCCGCTCCCGCCAGCTCATCCGGCAAACCAGACTGCTCATTACCCATCATCAGGATGACCGGCTTCGACCGGTAGTCGATCGTGCGATAATCAACAGCACCGGCGAGATGGGTGGCAACGAGGCGCGCATCGACCGATTTCTTCCACTTCAGGAAGTCGGCAACTGTCGTCTTGACCAGTGGCAGAGCGAACATCGACCCCATGGTCGCGCGCACTGTTTCGAGTGAAAACGGATCGGTGCTGTCGCCCACCAGAATGACGCCGGCTGCACCGGCTGCATCTGCGGTTCGGATGATAGTACCCAGATTGCCAGGATCCCGTACGCGGTCAAGCGCGATCCAGGTCTCGTTCTCCTTGGGTTTCACATCCTTGAGCGCGGTCCAGCGCTGCTCGATGACGGCCGCGACCATTTGCGGGTTTTCGCGGCGCGTGATCGACGACATGACCTTGTCATTGACCTCAAGCACCAGACCACCAGACGCGACCGTGCGGGCGGCAACCTTCTCGACCAGCGGCTTGCCCTTGCCAGCCTTCGCATAGACGAGGGTGCGGATTGTCCAGCCGCGATCGAGCGCATCGATCACAAGCTTGAGCCCCTCCGCCAGGAAGGTCCGGCTCTCGTCGCGCGCCTTCTTCAAAGAGAGGGCCTTTATGTCCTTGATGATCGGGTTGGCGAGGCTGGTGACCTCCTTCACCTGCCCAACCCGGCGCGGTCCATCGTGGCGGTAGTCGTCAGTCATTTCGGCACCCAGCGGCTGTAAAGAGAGGTCGAAAGGGCGCGGCCCGGCGTCTTGCCGTCAAGGCCTGCCTCGCGGATCACAAGCTCCCCGGACTCGACCAGACCGCCCTTGCCGCGCATCGTCTCGCGCATCAGTTCGTGGATCGAATAGAAGCTGGCGCGGATCGAATAGGCGGTCAGGACGAGGCCAACAGCCTTCGGGGCCAGCAATTCGCGGCAAACATCGAGCATTAGCGGCAGATGATCGAAAAGGTGCCAGACCTCGCCATTCGGACCACGGCCGAATTTCGGCGGATCGGTCAGGATGATGTCATAGTGGTTGCCGCGGCGCTCCTCCCGCAGGATGAACTTCATCGCATCCTCGCAGATCCAGCGGATCGGCGCCTTGTCGAGCCGGCTCAGCGACTGATTTTCGCGTGCCCAGCCGATTGCCTTTTTCGACGCATCAACATGCGTCACCTCGGCACCGGCAGCAGCCGCGACGAGCGAGGCAACGCCGGTATAGCCGAAGAGGTTCAGGACCTTCAGCGGACGCCCGGCCTCCTCGATCCGCTGCTTCATCCACGACCAGTGAGCGATCTGCTCAGGGAAGACGCCAACATGGCGAAACGCGGTGAAACGGCCGTGAAAATCAATGTCCAGCAAAGACAGCGGCCAGGTTTCGCCAAGAGCCTCTCGCTGGAAACGCCAGCGACCCATGCCATCTTCGTCGGTATCGCCTGTGAAAACCGCATCCGCCTTGTCCCAGACATGGGCCGGCAGTGACTTCTGCCACAGGGCCTGCGCTTCCGGGCGCACGATGCTGTAGGATCCGTAGCGCTCGAGCTTGAGACCGTCGCCGCTGTCAATCAGGTGGAAATCGCCGGCTCCGGTGGATTCCAGGATCAGCGGAACGCGCTCTGCGGGTAGGTCGCCGGCTCTACGGGTAAGCAATCGCTGCGGCTCTGTGGCTGCGGCTGCATCAGGGGCCGCCGCCACCTTCGCGCGGGATGCCGCGTCTGAGGATGCGGATTTCGGCCCACGCGTGTGGTTCGCACCCGGCCTGCCGGCGTGCGGCTTGTCATTGCCGCGTCCCTTCGCCTTTCCGGCTTCGAATGGCTTCGCGCCCGGGCGCCGTTGCTTGTCCTTCACCTGATCCTATCCGTGGCTTTTATTGCAATTCCGCCTGCCCATAGCATCGCGGGGAAATTGCGCAAAGCTGTTTTGCCGATCGCTATTTCGCCTCGAGGGCTGGGAGCCCGGCACCCGCAATCTGCTCGGCACGGTTCTTCTGCCGATCGGCCTCCGCCTGCCACTGGGCGGCCACGCGGGACTGCGTCCGGGCTTGCTTGCGATGCTTGCCCTGCGAGAACCAGATGACGGCTGCACCAATCACCACGCCGAGCATGACCGCGAGGATCAGCAGCACGAAGAGTGGGGACGCCACGGAAAGAGCGGGGTCTGCCGGATCGAAGGGATTGAGGGCCAGGCGCACAGTTTGCCGATTGGCCACAGAGAGCACGATCAGCACCAGGCCGAGCGGCAGGACAACCAAAAGGGTCAGCAATCTGCGTATCATCTAAAGTCTCCCAGAACGGCTCGAGGGCCCGATCCGAGCCCTCGTTTGCCCCAAGGTAAAGTCGGGGAGGAAATTTTCAATGCGAAAAGGCGTCACGCCTCGTCGTCGTCATCGCCCATGCCCGGATTGAGCCGTTCGCGCAATTCCTTGCCCGTCTTGAAGAAAGGCACCCACTTCTCTTCAACGAACACCGTTTCGCCGGTTCGTGGATTGCGTCCGGAGCGTGACGGACGATTCTTCACCGAAAAGGCACCGAACCCACGCAGCTCGACGCGATTTCCGCCGGCCAGCGCATCGGTGATCTCGTCCAGCACGGCATTGACGATATTCTCAACGTCACGATGATAGAGATGCGGATTGCGGGCCGCGACGATCTGCACCAATTCCGACTTAATCACGCGGACCCCCTGCCCATACCTGTTGTGACATGCTCGCCTGTTGTGAATTGCCTGGCGCCAAGGTGCCAAAGCGAAAAAGCACAGTCAAGGAACTACTTAACAGTGCCGGGCCAAGTTTTCCAGTCCCTCGACAGCGCCACCGACGATTGGTGGCCGGTCTCAATTTCTCCGCATCATCACGGCATAGGGCAACTCGCCCTTGAAGAGGCCCACTTGACCTCCTTTCTATTGGCAAGCCACGATTTAAATGCGAAAGGTCGGAGACGGCGTTGAAACGCCCGTCCCGCGAATCGCGCGACCAACAGGTATCCGGAACATGCTGCAGACGACATCGGAGAAAAGCCAGGGAAGCGGCGTCTCGGCCGGTGACCGAGCCTATCGTCAGGCGGTCCACCATTCGGCCCGCGTGAGACGGTTGCGTATCGTATTGCCCTTGGCGGCGCTCGTGGTCTCTGTTGTTTTCGCTGGCGTCTCTTTCGTCCGAAGCCTGATGCCGGAGGAAATCCAGATCGAATCCGCCAAGATTGAAGATGGCAAGGTGGTCATGGCGAAACCGGCGATTGCCGGGCGGAATTCCGAAGGTGTGCGCTATTCGATGCGGGCCGAGCGGGCGCTTCAGGACATGAAGAATCCGAACCTGATCACACTTGATACGATTTCGGCTGCCGTGCCGGTCAGCGACAAGGTTATCGCGCGGGTCGAAGCCCAGAGCGGGACCTTCGACCGCGCCGCCAATTTCCTGACACTGGACAAGCCCTTCACCTTGAACCTCAGCAGCGGCATCGATGCGCAGTTCAATTCTGCCCGTCTCGACATTGCAGGTGGCTCGATGGAGACCGACGATCCGGTGGCGATCCAGACCAAGGGCGCAGCGATTGTTGCGAACTCCCTCAATATGAAGGATAAGGGAAAAACAATGATTTTCTCCGGGGATGTCAGACTGAATCTGGATCCCGCATCCCTCCGTTCCAACCGGTCTATGGAAGCCGTCCAGCAATGACATACCGCTCAACCAAACAGCGTCTTCAAGCCAGCATCGTGATGGGCTCCCTTCTTGCAGCCTGTCTGCCGGCCCTTGCGATGGCTCAATCTACCGACCGCCAGATGAACGGTCTGAAACTGTCGAACGATCAACCGATCCAGATCGAAAGCGACCAGCTTGAGATCCGCGAAGCCGAGCGCAAGGCCTTCTTCACAGGCAATGTGAAGGTCGTCCAGGGCGCAACCACGCTGCAGGCCGGAACGATGACGGTCCTTTACCAGGGCGAAGGCACGTCCGTGACCCAGGGCAATGCCGACATCGACAAGATCGACGTCGACGGCAAGGTGTTCCTGTCTTCCGGAACCCAGCAGGCGACGGCCGACAAGGGGCGCTTCGATCTCGTCGCCCAGGTCTTCGTTCTGGAAGGCGACCGTGTCGTGCTTTCCGAAGGACAGAACGTCTTTGTCGGCTGCAAACTGACCGTCCAGATGACGTCCGGCCAGGCAAAACTCGACAGCTGCGGCCGTCGCGTCCAGATCCAGCTCGACCCTAAATCCCAGAAGAAATAACGGACCGGCGTGAACGTGCAGCTTCCATTCTTCTCCCGGTCCAAAGCCGCCGCCGTCCCGGACGGCCAGTCGGCCGATCGCGCGCGCTACGAAGGCACGCTGATCGCGCATGGCCTGACCAAGACCTATAACGGCCGGCGCGTGGTCAACGGCGCATCGCTCGTCGTTCGTCGTGGCGAAGCGGTTGGCCTGCTGGGCCCGAACGGCGCCGGCAAAACAACCTGTTTTTACATGATCACCGGTCTCGTCCCGGTCGATGCTGGGACGATCTCGCTCAACGGCTACGACGTGACATCGATGCCAATGTATCGTCGCGCCCGCCTTGGCGTTGGTTACCTGCCCCAGGAAGCATCCATCTTTCGCGGTCTGTCCGTCGAAGACAATATCAAGGCCGTGCTTGAGGTCCATATTTCGGACAAGCGGAAGCGCGAAGCGAAGCTGAACGAGCTTCTCGATGAATTCCATATTCAGCGTCTTCGGAAGTCACCGGCTGTCGCCTTGTCCGGCGGTGAGCGCCGCCGCCTGGAAATCGCCCGCGCGCTTGCGACCGATCCGACATTCATGCTGCTTGATGAACCGTTTGCCGGCGTCGATCCGATCTCCGTGTCCGACATCCAGAACCTTGTGCGACACCTGACGGCTCGCGGCATCGGCGTCCTGATCACCGACCATAATGTCCGCGAGACACTCGGCCTGATTGATCGGGCCTATATCATCCATGCCGGTGAGGTTCTCACCCATGGCCGCGCCAATGACATCGTCAACAATGCGGATGTCCGCCGTCTTTATCTCGGCGACAAATTCAGTCTTTGACGGCTGCCACGAATTATCCGCCTCCAGCCTCCGAGTGACTTGACCAAGCTGTAATAAAAAGCAATTTTTGGGCCAAGTGGATTTCGCCTGTCTTGATCGACGGGCGCCTCGGAGGATTGTAGGGGAGTTTAGCGTCCGGCATGGCCTTATCCGCCAATCTTTTCCTGCGACAAAACCAGTCTTTGGTGATGACACCGCAGCTGGTGCAGTCGATCCAACTGCTCCAGATGACGCATCTTGAGTTGATGCAGTTCATTGCTCAAGAGGTGGAACGCAATCCGCTGCTCGAAATGGCGGCAGATGATGGTGATGCAGGCATCGATATTGCCGAATTTAGCGACAGGCACACAACAGGCAGCGATGTCACGTCCGAACGGGACGAGGTCGCCCAGGCACCGGCTCTTGCAAGTGACTGGTACGAGTCTGGAGCCAGCGACAACCTGAACGACCGCCTCGACACAAACTACGATATGGCCTTTGCCGACGAAGGCAGCAGCCAGCGGCTCGATGCGCCGGAATTGCTCGGGCAATGGAAATCGATGCCCGGGGCCTCCTCCCCTCATGGCGACGATTACGATCTGGACGAGTTCGTTGCCGGACAGGTAAGCCTGCGCGACCATCTTGAACTGCAGATTCCCTTTCTCGTCAGCACAGCAGCCGAACGCCTGATCGCCTCCATCTTGCTCGACCATCTCGACGAAGCTGGCTATCTGCGCGCGGATCTCGACGAAATCGCCGGTCGCCTTGGCAAACCTGTCTCCGAGATAGAGGCGGTCCTGACCCAGCTGCATGGTGTCGAGCCGACTGGTGTTTTTGCGCGATCGCTCGGCGAATGCCTTTCTTTGCAACTCAAGCAGCGTGACCGCTTCGACCCCGCCATGGCCGGGCTTGTTGACAATCTCGAACTGCTGGCAAAACGCGATTTCGCCTCACTGAAGAAGATCTGCGGCGTCGACGAGGAGGATCTCCTCGATATGCTGAGTGAAATCCGCAAGCTTAACCCCAAGCCGGGCAGCGGCTTCGAGCACAGCGTGACGGAGTCCGTGACCCCGGACATTGTCGTGCGTGCGGATGGAGCGTCAGGCTGGAGGGTCGAGCTCAATCCTGATGCCTTGCCACGCGTGCTCGTCAATCACGCTTACATGACCCAAGTGTCGGCCACGGCCACAAGAGGCAATGAAGATGCAGGCTTCATCTCGGACTGCCTCCAGACTGCCAACTGGCTTACACGCAGCCTTGACCAGAGGGCCAAGACCATTCTGAAGGTCGCGAGCGAGATCGTGCGCCAGCAGGAGGGTTTTCTCACCCATGGCGTCGGGCATCTGCGACCGCTCAATCTGAAGACCGTGGCCGATGCGATCAAGATGCACGAATCCACCGTCAGTCGCGTGACGACCAACAAGTTCATGATGACGCCGCGTGGACTGTTCGAATTGAAGTATTTCTTCAGCGTTTCGATCGCCTCCGCGGAAGGCGGGGACAGTCATTCCGCGGAGGCCGTTCGACACAGGATACGGACGCTGATCGCACAGGAAAGCCCGGAAGCCGTACTTTCGGACGACGACATCGTGGTGTCGCTCAAGTCAACCGGCGTGGATCTCGCCCGCCGGACGGTGGCCAAATATCGGGAGGCGATGAATATCCCCTCCTCCGTCCAGAGACGGCGCGAAAAGCGAGCCGCCGTCAAGGCCGGGGCCGTTTAGGCGTTAACCCTCAAAGTGCCCGGTATTAACGGGTCGTTGACATTTTGGGCAGCGGTGGGTAGAAGCGCGCCGCAATCAACAGCGCACTCTGCTGACTGCGGAAAATTCCCAAGGAAACGCCCAGGAACATACTTCACACGCACCGATCGTTCGAAAAGCTTGGACGCGGACCGCGCATGGCGTAAAATAGCCGGGCAAACCAAACATAAGAAGGGAAACTCCATGAGTGTGCGTGTATCCGGCAAACAGATGGAAATCGGTGAATCGTTCCGCCAGCGGATCGAGGAGCGGATCCAGGACGCCGTTACGAAGTACTTCGACGGAGGGTATTCCGGGCAAGTCGTGGTGTCGAAGTCGAATTCTCGCTTCGCAGCCGATTGCCTGGTGCATCTCGATACCGGCGCCAACCTGCATGCTGCAGGCGAAGCGAACGATCCGCAGGTAGCATTCGATACCGCTTTTGAGCGTGTCGAGAAGCGTCTGCGTCGTTACAAGCGTCGACTGAAGGATCATCACGCCAATGGCGTGGCGAATTCTTCGATCGAGGTGGCTTACACGGTCATGGACTCCCTTGCCGAGGAACACGACGAGGTGCCCGAGGATTATGCGCCGGCCATTGTTGCGGAGAGCACGAAAAAGCTTCGGACGATGTCGGTCGCGACCGCGGTCATGGCTCTTGATATGACGGATGAGCCCGTTCTTCTGTTCAGAAGCCCGGGAAATGAACAATTGAATATCGTTTATCGTCGCAATGACGGTAATATCGGGTGGATCGATTCCGCCAACATCAAAGGCTGACGAGTCGGCCGGCGGGCGAAGGGTGTTAAGCCCAGCGCCCGCCTCGGCTTTGAAGCATGAAGGAAATTGATATGGCCTTGGCAGATTTGCTGCACCAGGATGCTGTGATACCCAGCCTACGCGTGAATTCTAAGAAGCAGCTTCTTCAGGAACTTGCGGCCAAGGCCTCGAAGCTGACGGATATTCCCGAACGGGAAATCTTCGACGTCATCCTGCAGCGCGAGCGGCTCGGCTCGACCGGCGTCGGCAATGGCATTGCCATCCCACACGGCAAACTGAACAAGATCAGCAAGATCACCGGCGTCTTTGCACGGATCGAGACACCAATCGATTTCGAGGCGCTCGACGACCAGCCCGTTGATCTCGTTTTCCTACTTCTCGCACCGGAAGGTGCGGGCGCAGATCATCTGAAGGCCCTATCGCGCATCGCACGCGTGCTGCGAGATCAGGATTTGGTCAACAAACTGCGCGCCACTGATTCCGCGTCGGCAATCTATACCTTCCTGAACGAAGAGCAGACCTCGAACGCGGCCTGACGGACAAACTGTCATGCGATTAAAAAAAGCGCCCAGTGGGCGCTTTTTCTTTGTCTGAAATCCGCTTTCAAGCCTTTGCGGCGTCGTCGCCGGTGGCATCACCCTTGGGGCCACCCTTGGCAACGCCGACCATGGCCGGTCGCAGAACCCGCTCGCCGATCGCATATCCGGCCTGGACAACCTGGACGACGGTGTTGTTGGGAACGTTCGGGTTCGGCACTTCGAACATAGCCTGGTGGAAATTCGGATCGAATTTCTGACCTTCAGCCTCGATCTTTCGCACGCCATGGCGCTCAAGCGTCGCCAGCATGCCGCGCTCGGTCATCTCGACGCCTTCAATCAGCGCAGTGACGCCTGCATCGGCTGCAGCGCGGGCCTCTTCAGGGAAGGTTTCGATTGCACGGCGCAGATTGTCGGACACCGACAACATGTCACGGGCAAAACCGGTCACTGCATAGGACTTGGCGTCCTTGATCTCGCGCTCGGTCCGGCGACGCAGATTGTCCATATCGGCTGCAAGCCGCAGGAAACGGTCGCGAAGGTCTGCGTTTTCGGCCCGCAGCGCTTCGGTCGGATCCGCTTCGGTCTCGTTAACCGTTTCAGTTTCAGGCGCCAGCTGGTCCGCGAGCGCCTCGGTTGCGTGCGCCTCTGCGGCTGCCGCGTCAGGTCCGTTCTTCGTTGTATCTTCGGTCATGACGTTCTCCGGATAGATTGCCTATTCGAACCGGGAGGTTTCGAATTTGAGCCCGATATCAGGGTTTCACTTGAAAAAATCAAGGCTTTGCCGCGAATGCCCGGCTAACGGCCAGCGCGCGACAGCCGCGCCATCAGCTGCGCGGTGTAGTCGACCATGGGGACGACACGCGAATAGTTGAGCCTGGTTGGACCAATGACGCCGACTGCACCAACGATGCGATTGTCTCCGTCCCGGTAGGGGGCGACGATCAGCGACGAACCGGAAAGCGAAAACAGCTTGTTTTCCGAACCTATGAAGATCCTGACACCCGGTCCCGTTTCAGCAAGATTGAGGATCTCGATCAGGCTCTCCTTGCGCTCGAGATCATCAAATAGCAACCGCAGCCGATCGAGATCGTCCGCACCTGCCACACCTTCCAGCAGATTGGCATGACCGCGGACGATGAGGCGGGTGGCCATATCTTCCGCAGCACTTCCGGACCAGACGGCAAGCCCCCGCTCAACCAGATCCTGGGACAGCGCGTCTAGTTCCGTCGAGACCTGCACTTTCAGCTTTTCCAACTGCCCGCGCAATTCGGGCAATGTCTGGCCCGTCAGGTTGGCATTGAGAAAATTGGCCGCCTCTGTCAGTTGCGATGCCGTCACGCCGGCGGGCAACTCGATGATACGATTTTCGACCTGGTTCTGTTCGCCGACCAACACGGCAAGCGCCTTGGTTGGCTCAAGGCGGATGAATTCGACATGCTTGAGTACAGGGTCGTTCTTCGCCGAGATCACCAGCCCTGCCCCGCGCGAAAGGCCGGACAGAAGACGGCTCGCCTCCGAAAGCATCGCCTCTATGGAGTGATCGGGCGTTACGGGCCGCAATTGGCGCTCTATACTGCCACGGTCCTCCTCCGAGAGATCCCCGACCTGCATGAAGCCATCAACGAAGAAGCGCAGTCCGGCTTGCGTCGGCAGTCGGCCGGCACTCACATGCGGCGCATAGATCAGGCCGAGATCTTCAAGGTCGCTCATGACATTGCGGACCGACGCCGGCGAAAGCGACATCGACAGCAAGCGCGACAGATTGCGCGACCCCAGGGGATCTCCCGATTCCAGGTAGGTCTCAACGATGCGCCGGAACACTTCCCTAGAGCGATCGTCCAGAGACGCAAAGACGTCGGCAGGTGTCATCTCGGATGATGGCTTCATCGCGTTCGGGCGGGCGTGGCTACTATCATGACAGAGACTATAGGGCCTCCGCGAGCAATGAAAAAGCACTTTCGTTGCCGGCAGCGCATCTGCTTGCTTCGTGGTTTTCCTTTGCAAATGACGGCTGCCAACCTTAGAAGGCAACGGATACACGAGGAGATGATGATGCGGCCATCCGGCAGAAAAACAGACCAAATGCGCAAGGTTTCATTCGAGCGCAACATTTCCAAACATGCCGAAGGCTCCTGCCTGGTGAAGTTTGGCGATACGCATGTCCTGTGCACGGCAAGCCTGGAAGACAAGACGCCGCCATGGCTGCGCAATTCCGGCAAAGGCTGGGTGACGGCAGAATACGGCATGCTGCCGCGTGCCACGGGTGAGCGGATGAAGCGCGAGGCCGCATCCGGCAAGCAAAGCGGCCGAACGCAGGAAATCCAGCGGTTGATCGGTCGCTCACTGCGCGCCGTTGTCAGCCTCGAAGCGCTGGGCGAGCGCCAGATCTCCATCGACTGCGATGTTATCCAGGCCGACGGCGGCACCCGTACCGCCGCAATCACCGGTGCGTGGATCGCCCTGCATGATTGCCTGAAGTGGATGGAGGCCCGCAACATGGTGAAGGTCGAGAAGGTCCTGAAGGACCATATCGCCGCCATCTCCTGTGGTATCTTCGCCAACCAACCGATAATCGACCTCGACTACCTCGAGGATTCGGCTGCGGAAACGGACGCCAACTTCGTCATGACCGGATCAGGCGGGATCGTCGAGATCCAGGGAACGGCCGAAGGCAAACCCTTCAGCCAGGAGGAGTTCCTGACGCTGCTCTCCCTCGCCCGCAACGGTATCGACGAACTGGTCGGCTTGCAGAAGCAGGCCATCGGCTGACAGCACGGATTGCCCCGCGATTTTCAGCGCGGGGCATTTTTGCCAAGCGTCGGGCAGACGGCCTGCCCCGGAACCTCTGAGGACAGCATGCGCAAACTTGATACCCGCACCATCGTTGTTGCCAGCCACAATGCTGGCAAGATCGCCGAGATCGCTGATCTGATTGGCCCCTTCGGTTTCTCGGCGAAGTCGGCGAAGGACCTCGCCTTCGTCGAGCCGGATGAAACAGGCACGACCTTCGAAGAGAATGCGGCAATCAAGGCTCTGGCATCTGCCAGAGCTTCAGGCCTGCCGGCGCTGTCCGATGACAGCGGCCTTGTCATCGACGCACTCGACGGCGCACCGGGCGTTTACACTGCCAACTGGGCCGAGCGCGAGGATGGCAGCCGTGACTTTGCCATGGCGATGGACAAGGTAGAGGCGGCCCTGCAGGAGCGCGGTGCCACGCAAGCTGCCCAGCGGACTGCCCGTTTCGTCAGCGTCCTGTGCCTTGCCTGGCCGGACGGGCACACGGAGTTCTTCCGTGGTGAGGTCGAGGGTTTTGTCGCCTCCGCTCCACGCGGGACGGCGGGCTTCGGCTATGACCCGATCTTCCAGCCCCTCGGCCACGAACGGACCTTCGGCGAGATGACCTCGGACGAGAAACATGGCTGGAAGCCCGGCGATGCAGAGGCACTCTCGCATCGGGCCCGCGCCTTCAAGCTCTTCGTCGAAACCTGTCTGGAGGCGTAAACCGCCGTGCTCACGGATGCCCCCCTTCTCCCCGACACCGGTGAACCGGGTTTCGGCATCTATGTGCACTGGCCCTTCTGCGCGGCCAAATGCCCGTATTGCGACTTCAACAGCCATGTCCGGCACCAGGCGATCGACCAGGAGCGTTTCGCAGCAGCTTTTCTGCGGGAGATGGATGCGGTTCGGTCGTTAAGCGGCCCCAAGACCGTCACCAGCATCTTCATGGGCGGCGGCACACCATCGTTGATGGACCCCCGGACGGTCGAGGCGATCCTCGATGGCATCGCAGCGCGTTGGCACGTGCCTGCTGGCATCGAAGTGACGATGGAGGCCAATCCCTCGAGTGTTGAGGCGACGCGGTTCCGCGGCTATCGCGCAGCCGGCGTCAACCGCGTCTCGCTCGGTGTTCAGGCGCTCAACGATCCCGACCTCAAATTCCTCGGCCGACTGCATGACGTGGCAGACGCGCTCAAAGCCATCCGACTCGCCCGCGATATCTTCCCGCGCATGAGTTTCGATCTGATCTACGCGCGGCCAAACCAGTCCGTCGACGCTTGGGCGCAGGAGCTGAAGGAAGCCTTCTCCTATGCGGTTGATCATCTTTCACTCTACCAGCTGACAATCGAGGAAGGCACCGCTTTCTATGGATTGCACAAGGCCGGCAAACTGATCGTGCCCGACGAAGAGCATGCCGCCACCCTCTACGAGGCGACACAGGAGATTACCCAGGGTTTCGGCATGCCGGCCTATGAGGTTTCCAACCACGCCCGACCGGGAGCGGAAAGCCGGCATAACCTCACCTATTGGCGCTACGGCGACTATGCCGGCATCGGCCCGGGGGCGCATGGACGGCTGACACAGCGTGGCGGAAAGATCGCGACAGCCACCGAACGACATCCGGAGACCTGGCTTTCCGCCGTGGAAGTGAATGGTGATGGCATCATCGACCGCGAAGACCTCGATGACGAGGCACAGGCAGACGAACTCCTGCTGATGGGCTTGCGGCTGCGCGAAGGCTTGGATCTTGCCCGCTGGCAGCAACTCGCCGGCCGTGACCCCGACCCGGACCGCGAACAGTTCCTGATCGACCAGGGTTTTGTCGAGCGGCTCGGCAATTCACGGCTGCGCTGCACGCCGAAAGGCATGCTGGTCCTCAACGCCGTGGTCGCAGATCTCGCCAGCTGATCCGCTGCTGCCTGGCAAGATATTTCACGAACCCGTAGACCAAATAAAAATCCCGCCGATCTTTCGATCGACGGGATGGGTTATTGCTGGGCCGACGCCCAACTTATTCGTTGATCAGACGGCGGAGCAGTTCGATTTCCTGCGACAGCTTCTGGTCGGCCGAGATCAGCTCTTCGATCTTGCGGACGGCATGCAGAACCGTCGTGTGGTCGCGCCCGCCGAAACGGCGACCGATCTCGGGGAAGGAGCGCGGCGTCAGCGTCTTCGACAGATACATGGCGATCTGGCGTGGCTTGACGATAACGCGTGTGCGGCGGTTTGATACCAGTTCCTGGCGCGAGACATTGTAGTGTCGGGCCACAACGCGCTGGATGTCCTCGATGCGCACCCGCTTCTGATCACCGGCGCCAACGAGATGCGCAAGCAATTCGTCGACGCGCTCGATCGACAGGTTAGGCTCAAAGGAGCGACGGAAGAGCAACTGATTGAAGGCGCCTTCCAGGTCTCGTCCGCTGCTGGTGATATTGTTCGCCACGTGCTCGAGGATCTCGACCGGAATGTCCAGCGAAGCATCTTCGGAACGGGCCAAAGCAAGCCGGGTCTTCATCATGTCGAGCCGCATGTCGTAGTCAGGCGCTTCCATTTCGATGGCGACGCCGCCCTGCAGGCGCGAGCGGACTCGGGGATCGAGCGATTCCAGTTCCCACGGTGCGCGGTCGGCGGCAACCACGACCTGCTTGGCGCTGTCGAGCAGCATGTTGAGCAGGTGACAGAATTCATGCTGGATCATCTTGCCCTGCAGGAACTGCATATCGTCGATGATCAGGAGGTCGATGTTGCGCAGCGAGTCCTTGAGGGTCAGCGCATCATTGTCGCGGATAGCGGTGGCAAAGCGCCACATGAAGTATTCGGCCGTCAGGTAGACAACACGCGGAGCACGCGGGCTGTGCACGGCGGCATTGGCGATTGCCTGCAGCAGATGGGTCTTGCCCAGACCGACAGACGAATGAATGAACAGCGGATTGAAGCGGACAGCGCCAGCACCGGCCTCGGCAATGGTGCGGGCGGCGGCAAGCGCCACGCGGTTGGACGCGCCCTCGACGAAGGAATCGAAGGTGTAGCGACTATCCAGCGGCGAGCCGAACAGAGGGCTGGCCGAGCTTGACCGGGTCGTTGCCGTGTTGGTTGCCGGAACGGCTGCGATCTGGGCTACGCTTTGCGGGCCATTGCGGCGCACGGCTGGCGTCGCGGTCGTCTCGCCCACGGGCGGACGCTCCTCTGCTGCCGGGCCACGGGTGCTGCGGCTTGCGCTGCGCACCAGGATTTCGACCTTCAGGATGCTCGCATCTTCCGCCTGGAAGATAGAGGTGATCAGGTCGAGATAACGGTTGTTGATCCAGGATTTCAGGAATGCCGTCGGGACGGTCAAGCGTACAACGCTCTTCGACGCCGAGTGCAGCTTCAAGCGGCCGAACCAGCTCTGATAGACGTCCTGACCGACCTGCGCCTTGAGGCGGAGGCTGAAACGCTCGAACAGAGCATTGTGGTTCATTTCGGCATTTTCCTCTGCCCCTGTGGAGCACACGGCGACCTGCGCCGTCCGTGCATTGTCCTCGTTAGCCAATGCACCGGCCGTCATCGATTTCATATGCATATTGCCGCCTTCCAAACAGTCCAGGCGTCGGGCGTTCTTGGGCCACCCGACAGCGCTTCATAATGCGCCGGCTCGCGCACGAACCGGCAGTCCCCAACTCGATCAAGCTTCAGCCAAAAGCTCTCTCGAGACTTTCGTCGGCCCCCGCCGACGTCAATTTCCAAACGCGGATCGCATCCTCGACATACAGATCCAGATGCCTCTTATGATTGTTTCCAACCACACGAGTACAAAGCCGCCATCATGCGGAAGCGCGGACGCTTCCGATGCAATGCCGACACATTTTTGAGAACACGGAATGGAAACATTCCGCCTCAGCAAGGTCGACGCGCCCGGTCGGTTTAAACCTTCCGGATTGGCTCAGTTGCCAGTCCCGCGCCCCTTGCTGAGATCCATTTACGCAGGATCAAAAGCCAAGATCAACTGTGATTTTTAAGCAAATGTAAGCCGTGGCCATTGACTCTTTGTACTTCATTTTTGCGTCACATTCAGACGGAAAAGAATCCCTGTCGAATCAAAGGGATTCACATTTCCGGGCATTTCCGTGGGGGCGAACGGCGAAAAAATAAAAATTCGCTTGACTCGCATACTGCCGAGTCTCGCCTCCCTCCGAGCGCCCACCACACGAAGTACCTCGATTAAGTTACTGAAAATTAAAGAATTTTTCTGTCACGCAAATGACAAGTCACAGAATGAACCATATCGTTCATCGCCGATATTTTTGTATCAATCGAAAGCAACGCAAAAAGCCCGGCGAAAAGCCGGGCTTGTCAGATTCAGGCGAAAAAGTGTCGAAACTTAGACGGCCAGAGCCTTAACGCGGGCTGCGAGACGCGAGATCTTGCGCGACACCGTGTTGGCGTGAACCACGCCCTTGGTGACTGCACGCTGCATCTCTGGCTGGGCTGCCTGAAGGGCGCCCTTTGCAACCTCTGCGTCACCAGAAGCGATTGCTTCTTCGACCTTGCGGATGAAACCACGGACCCGCGAACGACGAGCCTTGTTGACTGCAGTGCGGCGAGCGATCTTGCGGGTCGCCTTCTTCGCCGAAGTTGTGTTGGCCATGGATGCCTCTCTTCGAATTCAAACCAAAGCCCACCATGGCCGCATCGGGTCGGAGCGACCTGCTGTCTCAGCACGTGGGGAGCTGTTTCATGAGAAAACCGCAGGGGTGTTCTCAACCGTGGGCGGGCATATAGCGGGAAAGCGCGATTGCGTCAACGCGGATTCTGCAGGAATCGCGCCCTCCCTTGCGCTTATCTGTTGCGGAAGGAAGGCTTCCGCTTTTCGACGAAGGCGGCCATGCCCTCCTTCTGGTCCTCGGTGGCAAACAGCGAGTGGAAGAGACGGCGCTCGGAGCGCAGGCCTTCCGTCAATGTCTGCTCGAAAGCGCGGCCAACGGCTTCCTTGGCCATCAGCACAGATGGCAGCGAGAAGGATGCAATCTTGGTTGCCGCTTCCACCGCCTCGTCCAGTAGACGCTCAGGCTCGACCAGGCGGGCGACGAGACCGGCGCGCTCGGCTTCGACCGCATCCATCATCCGGCCGGTGAGGCAGAGATCCATGGCCTTGGCCTTGCCGATGGCGTGGGTCAGACGCTGCGATCCGCCCATGCCGGGAATGATGCCCAGGGTGATCTCGGGCTGGCCGAATTTCGCGGTCTTAGACGCGATGATGAAGTCGCACATCATGGCAAGCTCGCAGCCGCCACCCAAGGCAAAGCCGGAGACCGCTGCGATGATTGGCTTCCGGAAGCCGGCAACCTCGTCCCAGCCGCCGATGAAGCCGCCGGTATAGGCGTCGACGAAATCGAGCGACTGCATCTCCTTGATGTCGGCACCGGCGGCGAAGGCCTTTTCGGAGCCGGTGAGCACCACAGCACCAATGCCGGCGTCGGCTTCCAGCTCGCCGAGCAATTCTCGCAGTTCGCGCATCACGGTCGAATTGAGCGCGTTCAGCGCCTGGGGTCGGTTGAGCGTGATGATCGCGACCCGGTCGCGGCGTTCGGTCAACAGCGTTTCGAAGGACATGTCTCTCTCCCTGGCTGGCGCTTGCGGCGCTACTTCTGGCAGCGGCGACAATAGAATGTCGAGCGGCCGGATTGAACTATCCTTTCGACGGTACCGCCACAACCATCCGTGAGGCACTCCCTCCCTTCGCGGTCATAGGCGCGGAAGAAGTGCTGGAAGTAGCCCAGCGTGCCATCCGTCTGGATATGATCCCGCAGCGAGGAGCCGCCCGCCTCGATCGCATCGGCGATAACCTCGCGGACGGAATCCGCAAGCAGCGTCAGTTCCGGCTTCGGCTTGCCGGTCTTGGTCACCAAGGTCGAGACCTTGCGGGTGGGTGACAGGTGTGAGCGCCAGAGCGCTTCGCAGACATAGATGTTGCCGAGACCGGCGATGACCTTCTGATCGAGCAGCGCACTCTTCAAGGGCTGACTGCGATCGGCAAAGCGGGTGGCCAGGTATTCCGCCGACAGCCGGTTACCGACAGGCTCTGGGCCGAGTTCGCGGAAAGCGGGGTAATCGTCGAGTTCGGTACGGTTGACGAGATCCATGAAGCCGAAGCGGCGGGGGTCATTATAGATGACGCGGACAGGGCCTTCTGCGCGCTCCAGATGAAAGAGGACGTGATCGTGCTTTTCGTCCTTTCTGCGCTCGTGGTGGAAGACGCCCGGCATATTCGCCGCCGCCCCCTCTTCGATGCGGAAGGAACCGGACATGCCGAGATGGGCAATCACGGTTGCGCCATCGTCCAGGTCAATGAGCAGATATTTGGCGCGGCGCGAGAGGGATGCAATCCGGCGGCCCTCCACCCTTGCGGCAAAATCGCGCGGCAGGGGGAAGCGCAAGTCGGGTCGGCGCAGCTCAAGTCGCTCAAGCCGCGCACCTTCCATCGTCGGCGCCAGGCCGCGACGGACTGTCTCTACCTCTGGCAATTCCGGCATTTCAGCCCATCTTTCTGTTTGAAGCGCCTGTTTTACGGTCTATAGACCAGCCTTGAAGCGGGTTCACTTGCGCAGATAGCGCGTGAGAACCCTTTTCGCTATGGTCCCGCCCAACCTTGTCCGTACTGTGGAGTGAACCGATGACTGCAAGCCGCATTTCCGCCGATGGCGGCATGGAAACCTCCTATGGGTTCCGCCAGGTCGACGAGCAGGAAAAGCAGGGCCTGGTCAACGATGTCTTCCACAAGGTGGCGAAGCGCTACGATATCATGAACGACGTGATGTCGGCCGGCCTGCACCGCGTCTGGAAGGACGCCATGGTCTCGTCGCTCAATCCGCGCAAAGACGAAAACTACAAGGTCCTGGATGTTGCTGGCGGCACCGGTGACATCGCCTTCCGGATTGTTGAGGCATCGGGGCGCAAGGCGCATGCGACCGTGCTCGATATCAACGGCTCAATGCTGGGCGTCGGCGCCGAGCGTGCCGAAAAGAAGGGTCTCGCCCAAAACCTCACCTTTGTTGAGGCCAATGCCGAGAGCCTGCCCTTCGAGGACAATACCTTCGACGCCTATACGATCGCGTTTGGCATTCGAAACGTACCGCATATCGACGTGGCGCTGACTGAAGCTTTCCGTGTCTTGAAGCGCGGCGGACGGTTGCTGGTGCTCGAATTCTCCGAGGTGGAAATGCCGCTGCTGGACAAGGTCTATGATGCCTGGTCCTTCAACGCGATCCCGCGCTTCGGCAAGATGATCACGGGTGATGCCGAGCCCTACCAGTATCTGGTGGAATCGATCCGCAAATTCCCGAACCAGTCTGACTTTGCCCGGATGATCGAGCGAGCCGGCTTCTCCAGCGTGCGCTTCACCAACTATACCGGCGGTATCGCGGCCCTGCATTCCGGCTGGAAGATCTAATTCCTATGAGCACTATTGGAGCATATTTCCGCCTGGCGCAGGTCGGCTGGGTGCTGGTCCGGGAGGGCGTTGTGGCAGCGCTTCCGTCAGAAGGCCTTCCTCCAATCGTGAGCCTTGCCAAAGCCGCCGTCGCGCCACTTGCCCGCAGCCGCGCGAAAACCGCGGAACGCTCCGACCGCCTTGCACGCGCCGTGGCGCGCCTGGGACCATCCTACGTGAAGATCGGCCAGTTCCTTGCCACCCGACCCGATGTTGTCGGTGCCGATTTCGCCGAAGATCTGGCGGGTCTCCAAGACCGCATGGACTTCTTCCCGACGTCCGCGGCCAGGACCACAATCCAGGAATCGCTTGGACGACCGGTCGAGGATCTTTACGCCGCATTCGGCGAGCCAATTGCCGCCGCCTCGATCGCCCAGGTTCATCCGGCCGAGGTCGCCGGTCCATCAGGGCGCCGCAAGGTCGCGGTCAAGGTCATCCGCCCGGGCGTGCGCAAGCGTTTCGCTGACGACCTTGAGGCCATGTATCTGGTGTCGCATCTGCAGGAGCGCTTCCTGCCGCATACCCGCCGTCTGCGTCCGGTCGAGGTAACGAGAACGCTTGAGCAGACCACAAAGGTCGAAATGGACCTTCGGCTCGAAGCCGCTGCCTTGTCGGAGATTGCCGAAAATACGAAGAACGATCCGGGTTTTCGCGTTCCCGAAGTCGACTGGGAGCGCACCGGTCGCGATGTCGTGACGATGGAATGGATCGACGGCATCAAGATGTCGGATGTCGACGCCTTGAAAGCGGCAGGACACGACCTCGACGCGCTTGCCGATACCCTGATCCAGTCTTTCCTGCGCCATACGCTGCGCGACGGCTTCTTCCATGCCGACATGCATCCGGGCAATCTTTTCGTCGATCCGGCGGGCATGATCGTCGCCGTCGACATGGGCATTGCTGGCCGTCTCGGCAAGAAAGAGCGCCGCTTCCTCGCGGAGATCCTGTTTGGCTTCATCACGAGGGACTACCTGCGCGTCGCTGAAGTGCATTTCGAGGCCGGCTATGTGCCGTCACACCACAATATCTCCTCGTTTGCCCAGGCAATCCGGGCAATCGGGGAGCCGATCCACGGACAGCCGGCCGAGACTATTTCGATGGGCAAGCTGCTGACCCTCCTGTTCGAAGTAACCGAAATCTTCGACATGGAGACGCGGCCGGAACTCGTGATGCTGCAGAAGACCATGGTGGTCGTCGAAGGTGTGGCACGCATCCTGAACCCCCGCTTCAATATGTGGAAGGCAGCCGACCCGGTCGTCTCGCAGTGGATTCGCGACAATCTGGGGCCAAAGCGCATCGCAACGGATCTGAAGGACGGGGCCAAGGCTGCGCTCAGGCTCGCTGAGGCCCTGCCGGAGATCGCCGCCAAGACGGAAAAGCTCCATGGCGAGATCATGCGGATGAGCGAGCACGGCCTTCGTTTCGACGAAGAAACGGCAGAGCGCATCGGACGTGCCGAGGCCCGTCATACCCGGCTCGGCCGCGTTGCACTCTGGATCATCGCCATTGCCGCCGTGGTCATCGCCATACAGGTTTCCTGAGGCGTACAGCCAGCGAATAAAAATTATCGAGCCCGATGGAACAATGGGCCAGGCTGCGCGTTCAACGACATTCCGCCTACCTTGTTCCCCGGGAGTTTCATGTCTGCGACCCAATCCGGCTTCGTCCGATCGACCCTGCTTTTCCTGCTGATCGGCACCGGCATCCTCGTTGGCATCATCGTCGCGACATTCGGGCTGGTCGAGCGAACGCAGGAGACATTCACCTACATCCTCCAGGAACGCGACATACGCCGCATGTCTGCTGACCTGATGCAGAAGCTGACCGATGCAGAGACAGGACAGCGCGGATTCGTCATCACAGAGGATGAACTCTTCCTCAAACCCTACGAAGATTCGGTCGGCGATATCCGCCAGCAACTCGTGAGGCTGGAAGAGGCCGTAAAGGATCGACCCGCCAAGGCACAGCGCATTCTGGAACTGCGCAGCAAGGTCGATGCGAAGCTGAATGAACTCGGCCAGTCGGTGAACCTGGTTCGGAGCGGCCAGCGCGATGAAGCGATCGCTCTCACAGAGGCCGACCTTGGACGGGTCTTGATGGCCGATATCCGCGTCATTCTCGATATGTTCAAGGCAAAGTCCGACGAGAATGTTCAAAGCGGAACCGTGGAACAGCTTAAGGCGACGCGGCAGCTTCAGTGGATCACAATCGGGGGCGGCATCGCGATCATTGCGGTGATGGGCGGCGCACTGCTCGTGGTCGCCCAGCACATACGGGCGCTTGCTGCCTCGCGGGTCGAAGTGGAGCAACTCAACGCTGGCCTCGAAGAGCGTGTGGCCGAACGGACCGAAGACCTGATGCAGGCGAACCAGGAAATCCAGCGTTTCGCCTATATCGTCACGCATGACCTTCGCGCGCCGCTTGTCAACATCATGGGCTTTACGGCCGAGCTGGACACGTCATTGCGCGCGCTACAAGCCTATGTGCTGAACGACGGCAAGACGCTTTCAGAGCAGGAAATACAGGAGGCCCGTCTCGCCGCCGCGGAAGACCTGCCCGAAGCAATTGGCTTCATCCGTTCATCGACTCGCAAGATGGACGGGTTGATCAATGCAATTCTCAAGATATCGCGCGACGGCAAACGACAGCTGAAGCCTGAACCAGTGGAGCTGAAACCGTTGCTGGAGACCATCAGCAACAGCGTCTACCACCAGATCAGCGAAAGCAACGGGACGATCGAGCTCGCGATCGGCGTCAACCAACTGACGACCGACCGTCTTTCGCTCGAACAGATTGTCGGTAACCTTTTCGACAATGCCATCAAGTACAAGCAGCCCGACCGCCCGCTGACCCTGCAGGTGCGCGCCACGCCGGAAGGACGGCATATGGTGCGGATCGAGGTTGAGGACAACGGACGGGGCATCGCAGACCATGATCACGAACGTATTTTCGAGCTATTCCGTCGATCCGGACATCAGGACCAGGCAGGCGAAGGCATTGGCCTTGCCCATGTTCGCTCCTTGGCACGGAACCTCGGGGGTGAGATAACGGTTCGCTCCCGTTTGGGAGTAGGGTCGACATTCGTCCTGCGACTGCCATCAGATTTGTCTCGTTTGGTACGGAGTTGACAATGAAAGCAGTGGGCAAAGAAGTTACGATCGTGATGATCGAGGATGACGAGGGCCATGCTCGTCTCATCGAAAAGAACGTGCGCCGCGCCGGCGTACACAATGAAATTGTACCGTTCACGAATGGTACCGCGGCACTCGACTATGTTCTTGGAACCGACCGCTCGGGTCTCGTTTCCCAGGATCGCTATCTGCTGATCCTTCTTGATCTCAATCTTCCCGACATGTCGGGCACTGACATACTCGATCAGATTAAATCCAATCCGCATACGCGCAAACTGCCAGTCGTCATCCTGACCACGACGGATGACGAACGCGAAATTCAGCGGTGCTACGACCTTGGGGCCAATGTCTACATCACCAAACCTGTCGATTACGACAATTTCGCCAATGCGATCCGCCAGCTCGGTCTTTTCTTCTCTGTCATGCAGATCCCCTGAAGAGAAGAGCGCCATGTCGGCCTTTCGCGTCCTGTACCTGGATGACGACGCCGCCATCGTGCGCCTCGTGCAGAAGCATCTTGGCCGTCTGGGGCACGAGGTCGTTCATGCGGACTGCACGGAAGACATGCTGACACATCTGAACGGTGGCAGCTTCGATGCCGTCGTTCTGGACCACTATCTGCGCCAGACGACAGGGCATGAAGTCCTGGCGCAGATGCGTGAAGCCGGAATGCATATACCGGTGGTCTATGTCACGGGGTCGAACGAGGCGCAGATCGCCATCGAGGCGATCAAGGCTGGCGCTGCCGACTATGTGATCAAGACAGTGGGTGATGACTTCCTGTCGCTTCTCACCAGCGCGATCGAACAATCGATCGCCAATGCACAGTTGCGTGCCGCCAAGGCACGGGCCGATGAGGAAATCCGCCTCGCCAAAGAACGTGCCGAAGCCCTGCTCGCGGAGGTCAATCATCGCGTGGCCAATTCTTTGGCACTCGTGGCAAGCCTGCTGCGGCTGCAGATCTCGAGCGCCAAGAGCGACGAGGTCAAGGCGGAATTGGCTGAGACCCAGGCACGCATCACCGCGATTGCCGGCATGCACCGCAGTCTTTACACCTCCGACGACGTCAGCCGCGTCGAACTCGACCGCTATCTTAACCGACTGACGGCAGAGCTCTACAATTCTCTCCATAGTGCCGAACGACCAATCCGTCTGCTGCTTGAGGCCGACGCCATCTCGATCAGCGCAGACAAGGCCGTTTCGGTCGGCATGGTGGTGACGGAACTCGTCACCAACGGCTTCAAATATGCCTATGCTCCAGGAGAGGCCGGCGATATCCGCGTCATCCTCAAGACCGTTTCCGAGGACGAAGCCCTTCTGAGAGTTGAAGATGATGGGATCGGCATTGATCCCAGCAGCGCGCCCAAGGGAACTGGACTCGGCAGCCGGATCGTCAAGTCCATGGCCGCGACACTTGGCGATGGCCTCCGCTATCTCGAGGGCACAAAGGGTGCGGTGGCCGAGGTGCCCTTACGCCTCACCAACGGCAGCTAATGGCGGAACCCTGATCCGCAAACTTCGGCACCTCCAGTCGATGCTACCGCCATTTACCACTTCAGTTGCCTGCATTTGCCTGACGCGCAATTTCCGATAGGGTCGCGCTCGACAGAAAGGGGTTACGTTTTCATGACCTTGGCCGGAAAGCGCATTTTGCTGATCATTGCGGGTGGCATCGCCGCCTACAAGAGCCTCGACCTCATCCGACGGCTACGCGAGCGGGGCGCCAGTGTGCGGCCGATCATGACCCGCGGCGCCCAGGAATTAATTACGCCGCTTGCAGTCGGCGCCCTTTCGGCAAGCCATGTCTACATCGATCTGTTTTCACGCGAGGACGAGCAGGATGTCGGCCATATCCGGCTGGCACGGGAATGCGACCTCATTGTCGTCGCGCCCGCTACGGCCGACCTCATGGCCAAGATGGCGCATGGACTGGCGGATGATCTGGCCTCGACCGTGTTGCTCGCCAGTGACCGGCCCATCCTCATTGCGCCAGCCATGAACCCGAAGATGTGGCAAAAGCCGGCAACACAGCGCAATCGTCAGACGCTGGAACGCGACGGGGTCCATTTCATCGGCCCGATGGAAGGTGAGATGGCGGAAAGCGGCGAGCGTGGCCTCGGCCGCATGGCTGAGCCGCTCGATATAGCGACGCATGTTGAAGGCATGCTGGCCGGCCCGAAGCCGCTTGTCGGTCTGAAAGCCGTCGTAACCTCAGGCCCGACACACGAGCCGATCGACCCGGTGCGCTATATCGCCAATCGCTCGTCCGGCAAGCAGGGCCATGCGATTGCGGCAGCCCTCGCCCGGCTTGGAGCGGAGGTAACACTGGTCTCAGGCCCGGTGACGTTGCCTGATCCGGCTGGACTGAACGTGGTCCATGTCGAGCGCGCCGAAGAGATGCGCGACGCCGTCTTGGCCAGCCTGCCGGCTGATATTGCCGTGATGGTCGCAGCCGTTGCTGACTGGCGCGTCATCACGTCTGCTGGTCAGAAGATCAAGAAGCAGCCGGGAGAGGCTCCACCGCCGCTTCAACTCGCGGAAAATCCCGACATCCTCAAGACCATCGGTCATCACGAGATGCGACCACGGCTGGTGGTCGGCTTTGCTGCCGAGACGGAACATGTCGAGGAGAACGGCAAGGCCAAACTTCAGAGGAAGGGCGCTGACCTCATCGTCGCCAATGATGTGTCTCCGGAGACCGGGATCATGGGCGGCGACCGAAATCGAGTCCGGTTGATCACCCATGCGGGGATCGAGGCCTGGCCTGACTTGTCCAAGGAGGAGGTTGCAGACCGCCTTGCCTTGTGGATCGCAACCCAGGTCGGAGGTAGCAGCGCATGAGCATTTTTACGCGAGAAGGCTTTTCCGCCTTTGCCAGCAAATATCCCGGCACGAGCCTTTCCGACCAATGGGACAGTTGCATCGCCAAGGTGGGTGACAAGGTCTTTGCGCTCCTCACCGACCAGGAGCGCCACCTTGCCTTCAAGGTCAGCGAGGAGACATTTGAGATCCTGACCTCGCTCGACGGCGTGACACAAGCACCCTATTTCGCAAAACGCAAATGGGTGGCCGTCGAACCGGGGACGGCGTTGTCCGAGGCCGAGCTTTCGGAATATCTGGACCGATCCTATCGTGCCGTCAGTGCCGGGCTCACCCGCAAACTGCGCACCGAACTCGGGATAGCCTGAGCGTTTGCGCCAGGATCAACCCACCATGACCTGAAGAGCGGCATCCTGAGGCGGCGCGCGCTCGACGACAGGCTGAAACTCGGCGGCATCCAGACCCTTATCGCTGAGAATGACTGCACTGCCCGCCGGGATTTCGACCCAGGTATCGGTTTCGTCATTCAGCGGTTCGGAGACAAGACAGTAGCTCCCCTTCGGCCCCATGGGTGCCGCATAAAGCGTCGGTGCATGTTCATCGGTCGAGTAGCGCACGGCATAGAGCGTGGAACCGTCCGAAAAGGCTGCCGTCATGCGGACGCGGGCATGGCCGGTGAGATGGAGGCTGATCTGTTCGACAAAGCCGACCGCCTCTGCCATGGCCGCGATTGGGCGTTCGCGCAGGCCAAACTGGAGTGCCAGCAGGAAGAGCAATTCGCTGTCGGTGGTGCCGACGCGGGCGTGAAAATGCTCATCGTCGAGCATCGCTTCCATCGGCCGGCGAATGCGGTCGAAATGATCGATCTGGCCGTTGTGCATGAAGGACCAGCTGCCATGCACGAAGGGGTGGCAATTGTCGCGACGCGTTGCGCCATGGGTGGCGGCGCGGACATGGGCAAGGAAGAGCGGTGACCGGATCTGGCGAGCAAGGCTTTTCAGGTTACAGTCGGACCAGGCCGGAAGCACATCGCGAAAGCGACCAGGCTCGGGTCTGTCACCATACCATGCGATGCCGAAACCATCGGCATTGGTCGCCGTCTTGGCGCGGGTAGCGCAGTGGGATTGCTCGATCAGCGAGTGTGCCGGTGAGGTCACGAGCTCCTCAAGAAAGATCGGTTCTCCGCGATAGGCTGCCCAGCGACACATCTTGTCTTCACAACTCCTGTGCCGCAAAACACGGCGACTTTCCGACAGTCTTCGCCCGAATGGCTAACGATCTCTAAACATCACGATATTCATGACAGAAATTTGTCGGTGCTCGCAACGGTTTTTTGCAGCGCAATACGAGCAAAAGTGAACACTGCGTTCCTCTTGCATCCCATGCGGCAGGCTCTGAAATCGCTTATATCACTGAAACAACAGACCATCATCCGCGATGAGGAGTACGCGACATGTCCATTCGTCCCGTCAAGCATGAGAGCCTTGCCATGCCAACCATGGAAGGCGCCGGCGTCAAGCTGCACCGGGTCTTCGGCTTCGGCGACACGTCGATGACCGATCCTTTCCTGATGATGGATGACTTCCGCAACGACAATCCCGGCGATTACCAGCGCGGTTTCCCATGGCATCCGCATCGGGGCATCGAGACGATCACCTATGTTCTCGCCGGCACGGTCGACCATGGCGACAGTCTCGGCAACCACGGCACGCTGGGCGCGGGTGACCTGCAATGGATGACGGCCGGGAGCGGCATTCTGCACCAGGAAATGCCGAAAGGCGATTTTGCCGGACGTATGCACGGCTTCCAGCTTTGGGCCAACCTGCCATCATCCCTGAAGATGACCAAACCGCGCTATCAGGATATCAAGGCTACCGACATTCCGGTCGTGGTGGACGATGATGGCACCTCGGTCCGCATCATCTCAGGCGACTTCTGGGGCCGCAACGGTCCCGTCGATGGCATCGCTGCCGATCCTGTCTATGTCGACATTTCGGTGCCGCCGGGCAAGCGGAAGACCTTTCCGGTCGACACCTACCGCTCGGCCTTCGCCTATATCTTCGCAGGGTCCGGCTCGTTCCGCGACGCCTCGAAACCGTTCGGCGTGAAGGTCGAGAAGGAGTTCATGGGCGAGGAGCTGAATATTCGTGACCTTTCCGGTAACCGGACGCTGGTTGTTTTCGACACCGGAGACGAGATCACCGTCCAGGCCGGGGAACAGGGGATACGCTTCCTGCTCGTGACCGGAAAGCCAATCAAGGAGCCTGTCGCGTGGCATGGTCCGATCGTGATGAACACGCGCGAAGAGCTGATGCAGGCCATGCGCGAACTCAACAACGGAACCTTTATCAAGGCCGATCATTAATAGAGCACAGTCAAGTTCAACTTGCCCGGCGGCCCTCCAACCGCCGGGCATTTTTTTGGCAGAACCTACTTGCGTGCGAGGGCGATATGCGGATCACCGGTTCCTGCCATTGCGGAGTCATCCGTTACGAAGCCGAGGTCGATCCATCGGCTGTGGGCATTTGCCATTGCACCGATTGCCAGCAATTGACGGGGTCGGCCTATCGGGTGACCATCTCCACCTCGCCTTCGAAGTTTCACATCCTGTCCGGCAGCCCTAAGGGCTATCGCAAGCTTGGTGACAGTGGACGCCCGAGCGATCAGTTTTTCTGCGGCACATGCGGCTCACCGCTCTGGCGCGTCTCAGCCGAGACGGGCGAGATCGGCATCCGGCTGGGCACTGTGGATCAGCGATCGCAACTGAGCCCAACCCACCAATCCTTCGTCGCCTCAGCGCTGCCCTTCGCTTTCGATATCAGCCAAATCCCCAAAGATTCGAATAGTTAATCGCGCCAGAGTGCGTGGAAATGATGCACCGGTCCGTGGCCGGCTCCGACACTCAACTGATCCGACATCCTGACCGCTCCTGCCAGCCAATCCTTCGCCGCATGAACGCTATCCTCAAGGCTCCTCCCCTTCGCCAACTCGGCAGCAAGGGCGCTGGATAACGAGCATCCGGTTCCATGCGTGTTGGCCGTCTTTATGCGGACAGCTTCGAACCAGGTCACTTGCCCTTCCGACACCAGAACATCGGGGCTCTGTTCACCGACCAGATGCCCGCCTTTGACCAGGACCGCGCGCGGGCCGAGCGTGGTCAAGCGATTTGCCTGCGCTCCCATCACGGTCCGCTCACGTGCTTCCGGCTCACCCAAAAGCGCCGCAGCCTCCGGCAGATTGGGCGTAAGGAGGGATGCGAGCGGCAGAAGATCGCGCTTGAGAACTTCGATTGCCTTCGGGTCGAGCAAGGGCGCGCCGCCTTTGGCGATCATCACGGGGTCAATGACAATTGCTACCCCCTGATGGGGCCTCAAAGCGTCAGCCACCGCGCGCGCAATCCCGGCATTGGCGATCATGCCGATCTTCACCGCATCGACCCTCACATCGGCAAAGACCATCCGGATCTGCTCTGCGACGAATTCCGGGTCGAGGGCCTGCACCGCCGATACACCTTGGGTATTCTGGGCTGTCAAGGCGGTGATGGCGGCCATGCCATAGCAGCCTCGAGCCGCAAACGTCTTCAAGTCGGCTTGAATGCCGGCACCACCTGATGGATCGGAACCGGCGATGGACAGCACATTGCGGATGGCGGAATTGGTCGACATGGCAGCATCTCTCTTGGGGGCGACGGAGATGCAACGGAACGGCACGCAAGAAGCGGTGGAGCCCCGAGCGACTCCCTCCGCCAGCATGATCTGGTTCAGGTTCAAAGGGTGCTTCTCAGCCCGGCTTGCGCCAGACGCCCCTGTCTCTCGGGAGGAAGACTAGATCAACGCAAGCGCCCTGTCACCCGCCGTGTCGTGCCAACGGACACCGCCATTCCGCATCCGCATCGCACTTGCCGCCGATGGCCCTCCTGGGTTAGGTCCGGGAATACTTCCACGGTTCTCGCAGGACGGCACTCTTGACCTCTTCCTCCCCCAATCTTTTCGACAGGCATTATCAGGGCTTCCTTTTCGACATGGACGGCACGCTGTTGAACTCAATCGCCGCTGCCGAGCGCGTGTGGAGCCGATGGGCGCTTCGCCACGGCCTGGACGTCGAGACCTTCCTGCCGACCATGCATGGCAAGCGTGGGGTCGACACGATTGCCGCGCTCAACCTGCCGGGCATTGACGTGGTGAAGGAAGCGCTGGACGTCGAGCGCGGCGAGATCGAGGATCTGGAGGGCGTGATTGCTCTACCGGGTGCAATCGCCTTCCTGCAGTCGCTGCCGCCGGAACGCTGGGCAATCGTTACCTCCGCACCCGCCGCCTTGGCCCGGGCCCGCATTGGAGCAGCCGGGCTGCCGCAGCCGCGCCAGATCGTGACAGCCGAAGATGTTAAGATCGGCAAGCCGGATCCGGCGGGTTACCGCTTAGGCGCCGAAAAGCTGGGTATCGATCCGGCAAATTGCCTGGTGTTTGAAGACGTTCTGGCCGGCGTTCAGGCGGGAGAAGGTGCCGGGGCGGACGTGGTCGTGGTGACCTCCACCCATCAGCACGTGCTTGAAACGCGCTATCCGACCATTTCGGACTACGAAGACCTTCGGATCGAGACAGATCCGGACCTCGGCATGCGGATCATGCGCCTCGGCTGATTGCCGGGGTTTTGAGAACCCCGGCTTTACCGGCCTCAATCACGCCGCCTTGGCGACGTGATATTCCTTGATGGCGACCATCTTGATCGCCGGATAGCGCTCGGCTTCGTAGCGCAGCGAGAACTGATCCTGCGCCATGAAGACCGGATCGCCATCCAGATCCCGGCAGATATCGCCACGACGGGCGGTCATGAACTTGTCGAGGTCAGCTGCATTTTCAGCCGAGATCCATCGGCAGACCGAAAAGCGCGACATTTCGAACGAGACAGGCAGGGTGTATTCACCCTGAAGGCGCTCCTTCAACACGTCGAGCTGCAGCGCGCCGACCACGCCGACGATCGCCGGCGAGCCGTCTTCCGGCGAGAAGAGCTGCACGACGCCCTCTTCGGCCATCTGCTGCAGGGCTTCCTTCAGCTTCTTGGCCTTCATCGCATCTTCCAACCGGACGCGGCGCAGGATTTCCGGCGAGAAGTTCGGCACGCCCTGGAACACCAGAGCCTCACCCTCGGTCAGCGTATCACCGATGCGCAGGGTGCCGTGGTTGGGGATACCGACCACGTCGCCCGCGTAAGCCGTATCCGCCAACTGGCGCTGCGAGGCAAAGAAGAATTGCGGCGCGGTCAGACCCATCTGCTTGCCGGTGCGGGCAAGCTTGGCCTTCATGCCGCGTTCCAGCTTGCCGGAGCAAATGCGGGCAAAGGCGATACGGTCGCGGTGGTTCGGGTCCATGTTGGCCTGGATCTTGAAGACGAAGGCCGTCATCTTTTCTTCCGAAGCATGCACGGTTCTGACATCGGCCACCTGGTCACGCGGCGGCGGCGCGAATTCGCCAAGCGCATTGATCAGATCGCGCACGCCAAAATTCCTGAGCGCCGAGCCGAAGAAAACAGGCGTCATATGGCCTTCGAGGAAAGCCTTGTGATCGAAGGGCTTGCAGGCTTCCTGCGCCAGTTCCAGCTCGTCGATGAAGGTGTCTCGTTCGTTTTCCGGCAGGTTCTCAGCGACGTTCCGGGGGCTGTTGACGGCGAGCGCCTCGACCTGCTTGTCCGAACCACGGAAGGTGTTTTCGACCAGATTGTAGGAGCCGCAGAAGCTTTTGGAACGGCCCACCGGCCAGGTGATCGGGGCTGTATCCAGCGCCAGCTTCTCTTCGACCTCGTCAAGGATCTCGAAGATGTCGCGGCTTTCGCGGTCCATCTTGTTGACGAAGGTGATGATCGGAATGTCGCGCATGCGGCAGACTTCAAACAGCTTCAGCGTGCGCGGCTCGATACCCTTGGCGGCGTCGATGACCATGACAGCGGCATCGACCGCGGTCAGCGTACGATAGGTGTCGTCAGCGAAGTCTTCGTGGCCGGGCGTATCGAGAATGTTGAAGACATTGCCTTCATATTCAAAGGTCATCACCGAAGTGACCACCGAAATACCGCGCTCGCGCTCGATCTTCATCCAGTCCGAGCGGGTCTGGATGCGATCCTTTTTTGCCTTCACTTCGCCGGCAAGCTGGATAGCGCCACCGAACAGCAGCAGCTTTTCGGTGAGCGTCGTCTTACCCGCGTCCGGGTGGGCGATAATAGCGAAGGTGCGGCGGCGGGAGACCGCCTCTGCGAGCGTTTCAGCCATGGTTTTGGAATTCCTTTTGGTCGGCGGTTATCTAGCGTTTCGACGGCCAATATGCAATTGAGCGCGAGAAACAAAGGAATCCGCCATGTCTCCGATCCAAGCCGACATCCTGGGCCCGGTTCTCAAGCTGAAGCGCCTGCCGCATGGCGAGGGCCTTGCCCTTCCGAGCTACGAGACACCAGGGGCGGCCGGCATGGACCTCAGGGCCGCCGTTGAAGATGGCGCGCCGATGACCCTTTCGCCCGGCAAACGCGCGCTGGTGCCGACCGGTCTGATCATGGAAATACCCCAAGGTTTCGAGGCGCAGATCCGCCCTCGCTCCGGCCTCGCCTTCAAGAACGGCGTGACCTGCCTCAACACACCCGGCACCATCGACAGCGATTATCGCGGCGAGGTGAAAGTGCTCCTGGTCAATCTCGGCGACGAGGATTTCGTCATCGATCGAGGGATGCGGATAGCACAGATGGTGATTGCGCCCGTAACGCAAGCGCGGGTCGCAGAGGTCACCGAGACGAGCGACACGGCGCGGGGCGCTGGTGGGTTCGGTTCAACTGGTGTTTGAAAGGCGGCCGGGCAGCCACGTTATCCGCTTGGTCAGCACAGCCTAGCGCTGTGCCTCCGTCACCATCCGGATCGCCAGCGCCGCCAGCACCGTGCCCATCAGCCAGCGCTGGACGAGCATCCAGAAGGGGCGTCCGGCGAGAAACAGGGCGATTGAGCCCGCCGTGACTGCAATCATCGCATTGACCGTGACGCTGATGACGATCTGCGTGATGCCGAGGCTCAGCGACTGCAAAAAGACACTGCCGCGTGCCGGATCGACGAATTGCGGCAGCAGTGACACATAGAGGATCGCGACCTTCGGGTTGAGAAGGTTGGTCAGCAGGCCCATGCTGAAGAGTTTCTTCGGACTGTCGACCGGCAGATCTCGCACCTGAAAGGGCGAGCGACCGCCGGGCCTCAAAGCTTGCCAGGCCAACCAGCCGAGATAGAGCGCGCCTGCAAGCTTCAGCGCTTCATAGGCGATGGGTACGGCGAGAAGCAGCACGGTGATGCCGAGTGCGGTCAGCACCATGTAGATGACGAAACCAAGCGCCACACCGCAGAGCGAAACGAGCCCTGCCATCGGGCCCTGGCAGATCGACCGCGAGACCAGATAGATCATGTTGGGGCCGGGCGTCAGCACCATGCCGAGGCAGATCAGGGCGAAGGCGGAAAAAGCGGGCAGGCTCAGCACAACACTCTCTCCGCGCAAAGATGAACATTGCTAAGCGCATTGGGCGACCGGCTGCAATCGCGATCGTGTCACCGTTGCAAGTCTTTCACGCGAAGATTAGACATGAGGGAAATTGGAGGGGCCCCATGACACTGACGACGATCATCGCCTATTGCAGCGCGCTGTTTATTGCAGCGGCCATTCCCGGCCCCGGCATGACAGCAATCGTGGCGCGGGCGCTCGGCTCCGGCTTCCGGCCAACCTTTTTCATGGGGCTCGGCCTGATCCTTGGCGATCTCGTTTATCTGACGGCCGTTATTCTCGGCCTCGCGGTGCTTGCCAAGACATTTGCCACCGCCTTCCTTGCCCTGAAATTCCTCGGAGCCGCTTATCTCATCTATATCGCCTGGAAGCTTTGGACTGCGGGACTTCTGCCCCAGGATATCAGGGCCGAACGCGCAATGAAGCCTGGCCTGTCCTTCCTATCCGGGCTGCTTGTCACGCTCGGCAATCCGAAGACCATGCTGTTTTACGTGGCGCTGGTGCCGACGCTGATCCCACTCGCCGAAATCCGCCTCGCCGACTACGTGGTTCTTGTCGTGGCGACATTCCTGGTGCTGATGGCGGTACTCCTGCCTTACATTCTGCTGGCGGCCCAGGCGCGCGGTCTGTTGAAACGTCCGACGGCACTGAAAGCCCTGAACCGCTCTGCCGCCGGCATTCTGGCCGGCACTGCTGCTTATATTGCAACACGCGCGGCCTGATCGCCACCACCCGCCAAAGCCTTGGCAGGAATATACAAATCTAGGACCGATCCGGGGCGTTTTTTCCACTGCCGGGCGGTCGCTTGGAGTGGTTGTGCTGGCGGGGTGTTGGGCGCGCGCCTAAGTTAGATGGCAAAGACATGAGCAAGGGAGAGATACCTATGACCGAGAAGAAACCAGGCCGTGGCCGGATCTATGGCTCGATCACCGAGACAATCGGTGACACGCCGATCGTGCGGCTCGACAAGCTGGCGAAGGAAAAGGGCGTGCAGGCCCATCTCCTCGGCAAGCTCGAATTCTTCAATCCGATTGCTTCGGTGAAGGACCGCATCGGCGTGGCAATGATCGAGAGCCTGGAAGCGCAGGGCAAGATTGTGCCCGGCAAGACCACGCTCATCGAGCCAACCTCCGGCAATACCGGCATCGCACTTGCCTTTGCCGCAGCCGCCAAGGGCTATCGCCTCATCCTCACCATGCCGGAAACCATGTCGATCGAGCGCCGCAAGATGCTGGCGCTTCTTGGTGCGGAACTGGTGCTGACCGAAGGCGCCAAGGGCATGAAGGGCGCCATCGCCAAGGCCCAGGAACTGGCTGAGACAACGCCGGATTCCGTCATTCCGCAGCAATTCGAGAACCCGGCCAATCCCGAGATCCACCGCAAGACCACCGCTGAGGAAATCTGGAACGACACCGACGGCGGGATCGATATTCTGGTCTCCGGCATCGGCACCGGCGGCACCATCACCGGCACAGGCCAGGTGCTGAAGAGCCGCAAGCCCGGCCTGCAAATCGTCGCAGTCGAGCCAGCCGACAGTCCAGTCCTTTCCGGCGGCGCTCCGGGCCCGCACAAGATCCAGGGCATCGGTGCCGGTTTTGCACCGGCAATCCTCGATACCGGCGTCTATGACGAAGTTGTTGCCATTACCAATGACGAGGCCTTCGAGACCGCCCGTCTCGTCGCGCGCCTCGAAGGCGTACCGGTCGGCATTTCCTCAGGCGCTGCACTCGCCGCAGCGATCAAGGTCGGCCAGCGGGCGGAAAATGCCGATAAGACCATCGTCGTGATCATCCCCTCTTTCGCGGAGCGATATCTCTCGACGGCACTGTTTGCGGGCCTCGGCGAGTAATCGATAGCGAGCGGTTATCAGATCTAGCATCTGGTATCCGCTTTAATCCCTACGATTGCGGGGGCCAGAGCAGTAAGGTAAGGCTGGGTCAGATCACGAAAATTTGCTCAGTTGCTCTAGGATCGATGCGCGCACTTCTCCAAGCCTTGCCGGCATTCACCTCCATTGAAGATCGCTTGTCACTGCGCGCCGAAGTTGCGACCTATGTTGCAAGTGTGACGGTGTTCGTCATCGCACTTGCAGTCCGGGCATGGTTCGATCCGGTCTTGCCTGCCGGTTTTCCCTTTCTGACATTTTTTCCAGCGGTCATCCTGTGCGGCTTCGTCTTTGGTGTCCGGCAGGGCCTGCTTGTCGCTACACTCTCCGGGCTTGCATCCTGGTATTTTTTCATAAGTCCGGGCCAATTTGATTTCTCTGGTGGCACGCTGCTCGCCATGGGTCTTTACCTGTTTGTCGTCATCACCGACCTGACGTTGATCCATCTCGTCATGCAGGCCTACCGCTCGGAGTTCACCACACGCCAAGAAATCCAGAGACTGGCCGACCGGCAAGACGTTATGGCGCAGGAACTCGACCATCGCCTCAAGAACATTTTCGCGACGATCAATGCGATCATCAGTCTATCGCTCAAAAATGCGTCCAGCGCCGACGAACTGGCCGCCCGCCTTCGCGAACGGCTCAATGCGCTCGGCCGCTCCAATCTCCTTTTGCGCGGCTTGCGCGACGGCGAGGACGCCTCGCTGCAGAGTGTCATCTTCCAGGCGCTCGAACCCTTCGCCGTTGTCGGTACCTCACGCCTTACTGCCTCTGGCCCACGCATTCCAATCGGTGGCCAGACGGTGGTCGTCTTAAGCCTCATCCTGCATGAGCTTGGAACCAATGCAGCAAAGTATGGTGCGCTCAGTGTCAATAGCGGACATATCCGTCTTGCGTGGCATCTGACGGAGGCGTCAGAGGAAGAACCTGCGGCGCTTGTGATCGAATGGCGGGAAACCGGCGGACCGGAGCCGCAAACTCCCAAACCGGGCGGCGGCGGCTTTGGGTCGATCCTCATGCAACGCGTCATTAGCGGCGTAAAAGGAAAGGCAGAGGTCGCGCTTCCGCCGAGCGGTGCGCTGGTTAAACTGTCACTGCCTCTTGACACTCTGCGCCCGGAAGAAATCTCCGGCGATCGCATGTGACTCCGCTATGCTGACATTGCGAGACTGGCGTGTCAGTTATGAAACCCTGAAGAGCCCCCTATCCCAGTTTTTATGAGCCGAGTTGCGGCATTCTCAGGCGGCGGCTGCAAGGCGCTCCGAAGCGATCCGATAGGAAATTGCCTCAGCGAGATGAATGCGGCCGAGCGTTTCACTCCCGTCCAGGTCCGCAAGCGTGCGCGCCACTTTTAACACGCGATGATATCCCCGTGCCGAAAAGCGGAATTTCTCCGCCGCATCGCGTAACAGTTGAAGCCCTGCGGCATCGGGCTCGGCGAGCGTCTCGATCAAGGATGTCGAGCAGCGGGCATTGGTGGAAAATGGAAGTCCGAGACGGGCGAAGCGGTCTCTCTGCCGGTCGCGAGCCTCTGCCACTCTCTTTGCCACGGACGCGCTCGATTCCGCCACGCTCGGGCGGATCAGGTCCGTGGCCGTCACAGCCGGCACGTCGATGCGGATATCGATGCGGTCCATCAGTGGCCCGGAAATACGGCCCTGATATTCTGTCTGGCAACGCAGACCGCGCGCACAGACGTGTCCGGGTTCGCCCGCCATGCCGCAACGGCATGGGTTCATCGCGGCGATCAGCTGGAAATTGGATGGGTAGGACACACGATGATTGGCGCGTGCGATGATACACTCGCCAGTCTCCAGCGGCTGGCGCAAGGCATCGAGCACAGGCGGCATGAATTCCGGTAGTTCATCCAGGAAAAGAATGCCGTGATGGGCAAGTGAGGCCTCACCCGGCCGGGCTCTCAGGCCTCCACCAACAAGCGCCGCCATGGTGGCGGAGTGATGCGGCGTGCGAAAAGGCCTGCGGTCCGAAAGCTTGCCACCGGATAACTGTCCGGCGATCGAATGCACCATGGAGACTTCCAGCAGTTCGGCGGCCGATAGAGGCGGCAGGATCGAGGGCAGCCGCGCAGCGAGCATCGACTTTCCCGAGCCAGGTGGTCCCACCATCAGCAGATTGTGGCCACCGGCGGCGGCAACTTCCAGCGCCCGCTTGGCGCTCTCCTGCCCCTTGATGTCGGCCAAATCCGGAAGATTAGCGGCCAGCGCGCGAACAGACGGCTCCGGCCGCGTCAGTACCTGGTGACCACGAAAATGATTGGCGAGCGCAATCAGGCTGCGCGGAGCGAGAATATCGACGTCCGGACCTGCCCAGGCCGCCTCCGAGCCACTATCGCCAGGGCAAATCAGTCCCTTGCCCAGCGCATTGGCGGTGATGGCGGCCGGAAGTGCGCCGGTAATAGCCGCAATGGTTCCGTCCAGATTGAGTTCGCCGATGACCAGGTAGCCCGCGAGGGCATCGCCGGGAATTGCCCCGAGGGCCGCCATCAACCCAAGCGCAATCGGCAGATCGAAGTGGGAGCCTTCCTTCGGCAGATCGGCAGGCGCCAGGTTGACTGTCACCCTCTTCGGCGGCAGGGCGAGGCCGGAGGCATGAAGCGCTGCCTGCACCCGTTCACGGCTTTCGGCCACCGCCTTATCCGGCAGGCCGACGATCTGCATGCCGGTCTTTCCCGGCGCCACCATAACCTGAACTTCAACGGGCACGCCCTCAATGCCCTGGAATGCTACCGTACTGACACGCGCCACCATTGCCCGCCCACCGACTAGATACCCATCGACCAGCACAACTTCATATTGCGTGTATCGACGGACACAATCTTGCATGACGCGAGGCGCTTGGCAAGAACATTTGCGGAACACATACACCTATGAGGATGCATCGAGTTGCGCGCGGTTGCAGAGACGGAACGTCCCGAGAACTATGTATCCGACCTGCTTATGACGCAGTTGTCTGGCGCTTGCGTTCGATGGCATCCCAGAGGAGGGCCGCAATATCAGCGCCACCGAACTTCTTGACCTCGCGAATGCCGGTCGGCGACGTGACGTTGATCTCGGTCATGTAGTCACCGATGACATCGATGCCGACGAGCAGGAAGCCGCGTTCGCGGAGGGCGGGTCCGATCCGTGCGCAGATCTCGCGCTCGCGCGCCGTCAGTTCCGTCGGCTCTGGCCGACCGCCGGCATGCATGTTGGAGCGCGCATCGTGTTCAGCCGGAACGCGATTGATCGCGCCAACAGGCTCGCCATCGACCAGGATGATGCGTTTGTCACCCTTGCGCACGGCCGGAAGGTAGCCTTGAGCGATAAAGGGCTCGCGGAACATCTGGTTGAACATCTCCATCAGCGAGGAGAAGTTGCGGTCATCACGGGTGGAGTGGAAGACGCCGGCGCCGCCATTGCCGTAAAGCGGCTTCAGAATGATATCGCCCTGCTCTTCCCGGAAGCGGGCGATCTCCGCTGCGTCTCTCGTGATCAGTGTCGGCGGCATCAAATCGGCGAATTCGGTGACGAAGATCTTTTCCGGCGAGTTGCGCACCCAGGCCGGATCGTTGACGACCAGCGTCTTCGGATGGATGCGTTCGAGAAGGTGCGTGGCCGTGATGTAGGCCATGTCGAAGGGCGGGTCCTGGCGCAGCAGCACGACGTCCATGGTCGACAGATCAACCCGCTCGGGCGCGCCCAGCGTGAAATGGTCGCCTTTGACGTCGCGCAGCTGCATCGGCTCGACCGTCGCAAAGATCTTGCCGTCGCGCATGGAAAGGCGATCGGGGGTGTAATGGAAGAGCTTGTAGCCGCGGGCCTGAGCCTCCAGACTCATGGCAAAGGTGCTGTCGCCCGCAATATTGATCGTCGATACGTGGTCCATCTGGACCGCGACGTTCCTGATCTCAGCCATGTCTTCATCCCCGTTGAAAGCATGGCAGATTTAGGCGCTGGCTGTGCCGAACGCAACGGCACGGCCCTTGAATTTTGCTGAAGGAAGATCGCGCCTCAGAGTGCCTTTTGTGCTCCGCCCCGCATGGCATTGCGCAGGCGATAGAGGCTTGCGAGGGGGCCTGGGAATGGCTTGCGCAGGAATGCAACCTTGCGCACATAGGTCTCGATGCGCCAGGTGGACCAGGTGCCGGCGCGGAAGTAGGCGATATCGCCGGCGCGCAGCAGGCGCTGATTGCCATCTGCGTCGGTAACATTCACCTCGCCGTCCTGAATGACCACTGTCTCGTCCCAACCGAAATACCAGCGGAACTCACCCGCAGTACAGTCCCACACAGCCGTGGAGCTTGCCTCGTCACCGCTGGTCGAATGCTCCCCGACCCGGGCGAGCGGCGTACCGCGGATGATCCAATCCGGATTAATGGGCGCTGCACGAAAGGCAAGATTGTTGCCATTGGCAGCAATCATCGGCGCATCGACTTCGGCCTGGCGTTTCGGCTGAGCCAACAGCACAGCGGCCATACCGGCCATCAGAAGTTTGAACGGCATAAGATATCCCCTCGGCAAACCACGGAGGGAAACTAACAGCGAGCCCCTAAAACGGCGTTTGGCGGATTGTTAAAATTGAAACAATCCGCCGCCCTGATATTCAGGCAAGAACAGGCTCAGAAGACATGCCCTGCGCCTGGGGCTCTGCCGCTAAAGCAAGCGTCTGAGGCACCAGGCGTTTCCCATCGCGCGTCGAGAAGAAGTGCAGCCGCTCCGGCGCGATCGACAGGATGAGGCGATCACCCAAGCTTGCAGAAGAGGAGACGACGGCAGTCAGGGGCTGGTCACCAACCAGCCCGTGAACCAGCCGCTGAGCGCCCAGTTCCTCGACATAATCGATCACGAGCTCCAGGCTTGCCTCATCTGCAGTGCCAATGACCAGATCTTCTGCCCGCATCCCGACGCGGACGGGTCCTTCCGGCCAGATGCCGGCAAGCGGTATCTCGGTGTCACCGATGATCAGGCGGTCGCCAACGATCTCGCCATCGATCAAGTTCATCGCGGGGGAACCGATGAAGCTCGCGACGAAAGTCGAGGCCGGACGGTTGTAGACCTCGAGCGGTGTGCCGATCTGCTCGATCCGGCCACCGTTCAAGACGACGAGGCGGTCGGCCAGCGTCATCGCCTCGAGCTGGTCATGGGTGACGTAGATCGCCGTCGTCTTCAGTCGCTTTTGCAGCTTGCGAATTTCGCCGCGCATGGTGACACGCAGCTTTGCGTCAAGGTTCGACAGCGGCTCATCGAAGAGGAACACGGCCGGCTTGCGCACGATCGCGCGCCCCATAGCGACGCGCTGACGCTGGCCGCCGGAGAGAGCTCGCGGTTTGCGGTCGAGATATTTCTCGATCTCCAGCATCTTGGCCGCTTCCGCCACACGGGCAGCGATCTCCGCCTTCGGCGTGCCACGGTTCTTCAGTCCGTAAGCCAGATTGTCGTAGACCGTCATATGCGGATAAAGCGCATAGTTCTGGAAGACCATGGCGATGTCGCGATCCGCCGGTTCAACCTGGTTGACCACGCGGTCGCCAATGGAGATCGTGCCTTGCGAGATTTCCTCCAGCCCGGCCACCATGCGCAGAAGGGTGGACTTGCCGCAGCCGGAGGGGCCAACGAGCACGATGAATTCGCCGTCTTCGATCTGGATGTTGACCGTGTCGACGGCCTTGGCACCGCCCTTGTCGTAGATCTTGCAGACCTCGTTGATGTCGATGGACGCCATGGCAGCCCCTCCTCTCACTTGTCGGTTTCTGTCAGGCCCTTGATGAACCAGCTCTGGAACACCACCACCACGATGACGGGGGGCAGGAGTGCGAGCACGGCCATGGCAAAGGCTTCGTTGTAATCGGGAATCTGCGAGCCGACCCAGACCTGCAGGATCTGCTTGATGCCGCGCATCAGCGTGTAGAAGCTCTCATCCGTGGTCATCAGCATGGGCCAGAGATATTGGTTCCAGCCATAGACGAACATGATGATGAAGACGGCCGCGATCATGGTGCGTGAAAGCGGCAGCAGGATATCGATGAAGAACTTGAAGGGACCGGCGCCATCAATGCGCGCGGCCTCCAGGAGCTCGTCCGGGACCGACTTGAAGAACTGACGGAAGAAGAACGTGCCGGTGGCCGATGCCAGAAGCGGCAGGATCAGGCCCTGATAGCTGTTCAGCAGGTGCAGCTCACTCATAACCTTGTAGGTGGGCATGATGCGCACTTCGAGCGGCAGGAGCAGCGTGGTGAAGATCAGCCAGAAGGCAAGGGTTGCAAAGCGGAAGCGGAAATAGACGATGGCATAGGCGGCCAGCATCGAGAGCACGATCTTGCCGATGGCAAAGCCCAGGCCCAGGATCAGCGAGTTCATCGCCATCGTCAGGCCTGTCACCTGGCCGGTGAAGCCGCCGGACTTGAAGAGGACCTTGTTGTAAGTCTCGGTGAAATCGTCGCCGACCGACAGCATAAGACCGTTTGAGTGGATCTCGGCAGCCGAATGGGTCGATGTCGTGAAGGCGACCACCAGCGGTCCGAGCATGAAGATGACGCCTGCGATCAGGATCAGGTGGTCGAAGAATTTGGTGCGGTACATGGCGCTTTCCTCAACCGTAATGGACGCGGCGTTCGATGAAACGGAACTGGATCATCGTCAGCATCAGCACCACCAACATCAGGATGACTGACTGGGCCGAGGACGAGCCGAGGTCATTGCCGCGGAAGCCGTCGAGATAGACCTTGTAAACCAGCGTGATCGGGTTGTTGGCCGGCTTGTCCTTCACGATGACATCGATGACGCCGAAAGTGTCGAACAACGAATAGGTCATGTTGATGACCAGCAGGAAGAAGGCGGTCGGGGTCAAGAGCGGCAGGATCACCGTCCAGAAGCGGCGCGTGCCAGACTTGCAATCGATGGCTGCGGCCTCGCGGATGGAGGCCGGGATGCCCTGCAGGCCGGAGAGGAAGAAAATGAAGTTATAGGGGATCTGGTTCCAGACAGCGACCATGACCATGGCAAGGGCGGTATCGAAGTAGTTGAGACCAACCTTCATGTCCCAACCGAACAAGGCGGCAAACTTCACGAAGGGGCCGATATGCTGATCAAAGAGCATCATGCCGATCAGGCCTGCCACCGGCGGCGCGATGGCATAGACGACGATCAGCAGCGTCTTGTAGGCAGCCTGCCCACGGATCACGGCGTCAGCCTTTACGGCGAGCAACATGCCGATCGACAGGGCGAGGAAGGTGACGATCAGGCTGTAGCCGATCGTGAAGCGGGCGATCTTCTGGTATTCCGGCGAGGTCAGCGCATCGGTGTAATTATCGGCGCCCACGAAGGTCGAGCCAAAGCCGAAGGGGTCCTCGATGTAGAAGGACGAGGTGATCGCCTGCATCGACGGCCAGTAAAAGAAAATCGAGATGATCGCGAACTGCGGCAGCAGGAACAGATATGGCAGGTATCGCGAGTTAAACTGGACGCGCTTCATGGTGCCCTCTCAATGCAAGTCCCGGGGGCTTTTCACCCCCGGGTGTCTCGGTCAGGTCAGGGAATGAAAGATCAGCCGGCCGTCTTGGCGAAGCGGGCGAGAAGCTCGTCGGCTTCCTTCTTGATCGTCTCCATGGCTTCCTTCGCGGTGGTTTCGCCAGCGAAGAGGCGGTTATACTCGCGCTCCATGATCACGCGGATCTGCGGGTAGAAACCGAGGCGATAACCCTTGTTCCACTCGGCAGACGGCAGCTGCAGCTGCTGGATGCCGACTTCGGCAGCAGGCTTTTCCTTGTAGTAGCCTTCCGACTTCGACAGCTCATAAGCAGCGTTGGTGATGGCAACGTAGCCGGTGGCCTGATGGTAGAACTTCTGGACTTCGGTCGAGGTCAGGAAGTTGAAGAAGGAGGCTGAGCACTTGTTTTCTTCAGCCGACTTGCCAGCCATTGCGAAGAGAGCTGCGCCACCGATGAAGGAGTGAACGCCAGCGCCTTCGATCGAGTCCCAGTAAGGCAGGAAGGTTGCCGAGAAGGGCATTTTCGCCGTCTTCTGCAGGCCACCGAAGGAACCCGACGAACCGATCCAGAGAGCAGCCTTGCCTTCTTCAAAGACCTTCTGGTTGTCGTTCCAGGCAGCGCCGTAATAGCCAAACAGGCCCTGATCGTACCAAGACTTCAGCTTGTCGTACATCATGACGTGACGCTCGTCGGTCACGTTGATCGTGGTGTCGGCAATGCTGTCATAGCCATTGTTGTTGGAGGCGAACTGGATGTTGTTGCGCGCGAAGAAGTTCTCGGTGAACTGCCAGGTGAGCTGCGCCTGTGCGAGCGGCAGGTAACCTGCTTCCTTCAGCTTCGGCGCGATGGCTTCAAACTCTTCCCAGGTCTTCGGAGCTTCAACGCCAGCCTTCTTCAGGGCTTCGTCATTGATGTACATGATCGGCGCCGAGGAGTTGAACGGCATGCCGACGAACTTACCATCGGAGTCAGCGTAGAAATAGCGCACGCCCTCGATGAAGGCTTCGCGGTTGAACTCGAAGCCGTTGTCCTTGAGGAGGTCTTCGGCAGCGATGGTCGCGCCCTTGGCGTTGATGATGGTGGCGGCACCGGCATCAAAGACCTGCAGGATGTTGGGCTGCTCGCCCGAACGGAAGGCGGCGATGCCGGCCGACAGAGCCTCTTCATAGGTGCCCTTGGAAACAGGGGTTAGAACGCACTCGGCCTGGGCAGCGTTGAACTTCTGGGCGATCTCGTTGATGACTTCGCCGTTGCGGCCGCCCATGCCGTGCCACCAGGTGATGTTGGTCGCGGCAAGCGTCGTTGATGCGGTCATGGTCAGGGCCAGAGCGGCCAGGGAAATCTTCTTGATCATGGGACAGATCCTCTCCACCGGTTGTTGCGGTGAGGGCTCCATTAGGCGCGCTCCATGACAGCGCGTTTACTGTTTTGTGACAGTGCCGTCACAAAACGAGGGTTTCACAAATTCAGGATCGAAAGTAAAACGAAGCTAAAATGCATCTTCGAGATGAACGGGCCAGCGCCACGGCCGCACGACGACGATATCATGGCGAAGTGACAGTTTCGCGGCATCCGATTGCCTGCGTAGCCAGTGATCGGCGGCGTTGGCGATCCGCCGTTTCGAACTAGAGCTGACGGCATCGACGCCTGCGAGTACGCTCTTTCGGGCTTTCACTTCGATGAAGGCGACGAGATCGCCACGGCGCGCAATGATATCCACCTCGCCGGCCTTCGTCCGGTAGCGGAAGGCAAGGATACGGTATCCCTTGAGCAGCAGTGAAGCAGCCGCCCGATATTCGGACCAACGGCCCAGTCGTTCGGCACGGATACGTCTGAGATCCGCGCCGTCTCGCTTCATGCAGCACCCTTGAGCGCCAGAAGCCTCTGATAAAGCTCTTTGCGCGGGAGGCCGGTCAACCTCGCTGCCTCGGTAGCCGCCTTTGCCGTGGGCATGGTCAGAGCCAGCTCAGCGAGCAGGCTGTCGACATCAGCGGCATCCGGAGCGGCTTCGGGCGACGGCGGGCCGATCACCAGCACCACCTCGCCCTTGACCGTCTTGTCCGCATAGTCCGCGGCCAGATCACCAAGCGGACCGCGACGGAATTCTTCGAAGGTCTTTGTCAATTCCCGGCAGACCGATGCGCGACGTTCTGCACCCAGTTCGTCAGAGGCGGCGACCAGCGTATCGCCAATCCGGTGTGGCGATTCAAAGAAGATCAGTGTCGCCGGGACTTTGGCGAGTTCGCGCAGGCGATCCCGCTTCGCCTTGTCCTTGGTGGGCAGGAAGCCGGCAAAGAGAAAGGCCTCGTTCGGCAGACCTGATCCGACAAGGGCGGCAAGCGGTGCCGAGGCCCCGGGGATCGGCACGACCCGATGGCCGGCCTCGATCGCAAGCTGGCCGAGCCGGTAACCCGGATCGGAGACGAGTGGCGTCCCAGCATCCGAGACCAGTGCCACGGACTTCCCGGCTTCGAGGGCAGCGAGCAGCCGGGCCCCTGCCTCATCGGCATTATGCTCGTGATAGGCGTAAGGGCGGTTCTCTATACCGTAGCGGTCAAGCAGCACTCGCGTCACCCGCGTGTCCTCGCAGGCGAGCACATCGGCACCAGCCAGCGTTTCGAGCGCCCTCAGCGTGATGTCGCCAAGATTGCCGATTGGCGTCGCAACGAGATAAAGCGCCGGCTCCATGGGCCGGGCCGCCACCAATGTATCATTGATGCGGTAACGCTTTGCGGGGACTGGACTTGCCTGGGAATTCTGCTGTTCGATCATGGCGTCTTTATCGTCCACCCCCGTCTCTTCGGCAAGGGCGGCGCTTGTATAAACCATTCCGGCAAGCTCTTCGGTGGACCAAGGTGGAAAACCATGTGGCCTCTTGCATTTCTGGTTCTTTTGCTGCCATTTTGCCCGTCCACATTGTCCGGCCCAGGGCTGGCAGCCTCCTTAGATCCGGACACCCGGAAGACGACATATCGAAAGCGGTAGCGTCCATGCGCATTACTCTTGAACGGTCCAATCTCCTCAAGTCTCTGAACCATGTCCATCGCGTGGTCGAGCGCCGGAACACCATCCCGATCCTCTCCAACGTCCTTCTGAAGGCCGAAGGCGCGGCGCTGGACATGAAGGCGACGGACCTCGATCTGGAAATCACCGAAAGCACGCCGGCGATGGTCGAGCAGGCTGGATCAACGACTGTTCCGGCCCATCTGCTCTACGAAATCGTCCGCAAGCTGCCGGACGGTTCGGAAGTGCTGCTCGCGACCACGCCCGACGGGGCCTCGATGACGGTTGCCTCAGGCCGCTCGAAGTTTTCGCTCCAATGCCTGCCGGAATCGGACTTCCCGGACCTGACGGCTGGAACCTTCACGCATAGCTTCAAGATCAAGGCATCCGACTTCAAGATGCTGATCGAACGCACCCAGTTCGCGATTTCGACCGAAGAGACCCGCTACTATCTGAACGGCATCTTCCTGCACACCATCGAAGCGGGCGGTGCATTGAAGCTGCGGGCCGTCGCGACAGACGGACACCGCCTTGCCCGCGCAGATGTGGACGCCCCCTCGGGCTCCGAAGGCATGCCGGGGATCATTATTCCGCGCAAGACGGTCGGCGAATTGCAGAAGCTGATCGACAATCCCGAACTGATCATCAGCGCCGAAATCTCCGATTCGAAAATCCGCCTTTCAATCGGCTCAATCGTGCTGACGTCGAAGCTCATCGACGGTACCTTCCCAGACTATCAGCGCGTCATTCCGCAGGCCAATGACAAGGAAATGCGCGTCGATTGCCAGACATTTGCCCGCGCTGTCGACCGTGTTTCGACCATTTCGTCCGAGCGCGGTCGCGCGGTGAAGCTGGCCCTTTCGGACGGCCAGCTTCTGCTCACCGTGAACAACCCGGATTCGGGCAGCGCGACCGAAGAAGTGGCGGTCGGCTACGAAAGTGACGCCATGGAGATCGGCTTCAACGCCAAATATCTCCTCGACATCACCGCGCAGCTTTCGGGCGAAGATGCGATCTTCCTTCTCGCTGATGCGGGATCACCAACCCTCATTCGTGACACGGCCGGCGCTGATGCGCTCTATGTTCTGATGCCGATGCGCGTGTAAAAAATACGCCATTTTCTTTCCTGCTCGCGCCGCTTGACCTTGTTTTCGCGATAATTAGGTCTGAGATTGTTGTAAGACTTCCGCATGAGGCGGTGGCGATCAGGAGAGGAATGACGGCATGCGGTTGAAGCAAAGGTTCGAGCAGAAATTCGATGAGGAAATTCGCTTCTTCAAGGGAATGATGCAGGGACCAAAGACCGTCGGCGCCATCGCTCCGACGTCATCCGTGACGGCCCGCAAGATGGCGAGCGTGGTTGAGCCACGATCAGGTCTGCCGGTTCTTGAACTCGGCCCTGGGACGGGCGTGATTACCAAGCAGATCCTGGCGCGCGGTGTGCCGGCCGAAAAGATCGTTTCAATCGAGTATTCCAAAGATTTCTATCAGCGACTGACCCAGGACTATCCAGGCGTTCACTTCATTCATGGCGACGCCTTCGACATCGACAATACCCTTGGCGCGCTTGCGGGCCAGACATTCGACAGCGTGATCTCGGCCGTACCATTGCTCAGTTTTCCGATGCAGGCGCGTATCAGCCTTCTGGAAAAGCTGCTTGACCGCCTGCCGGCTGGCCGGCCGGTCGTGCAGATCACCTATGGCCCCGTCTCGCCCATCGTTGCCAATCCGGATCGCTACCATATCCAGCATTTCGATTTCATCGTCCGGAACATCCCGCCCGCCCAGCTGTGGATCTATAGCCGCGGCTGACCCGACAGGGGCACAGCTTCGGCGTTTGCCCCTCAGAACTCCATATTGGCGCATTTCAAAGGGGATGACGGGAGAAGGCGCCCGGGGAACCCTTGCAGATTGGCGCATCTCATGCGAGTGGACGCCCATGGGGATCAGGCAGGAGTCATCGTCTTGAGTGCACGTCACCGTCTCATCGTCGGACTGGATGTCCCGACCGTCGCCGAAGCGGAAGCCGTCGTCAACACGCTCGGCAGCAGCATCTCCTTCTACAAGATCGGCTATCAGCTCGCCTTTGCCGGCGGGCTGGAATTTGCCTGCGACCTCGCGCGCGACGGCAAGCAGGTCTTTCTCGACATGAAGCTGCTCGACATTGACAACACGGTAGCGTCTGCAGTCGAGAATATTGCCCGCATGGGCATGACCATGCTGACGCTGCACGCCTATCCCAAAACAATGGCAGCAGCAGTCAAGGCCGCCGAAGGATCAGGCCTGTGCCTGCTCGGCGTGACAGTCCTCACCTCGATGGACAGCCAGGATCTGATCGATGCCGGCTACGAATATGATCCGCATACGCTGGTTCTGAAGCGCGCAGAACAGGCGCGCATCGCCGGCATGGGCGGTGTTGTCTGCTCGGCGGAAGAGGCTTCAGCCGTTCGCAAGATCGTCGGGCCGAAGATGGCGATCGTGACGCCGGGTATTCGCCCCGCTGGCGCCGACCACGGCGACCAGAAGCGGGTGATGACGCCTGCCGACGCCATTGCAGCCGGATCAAGCCACCTCGTCGTCGCGCGCCCAATCGTCAAGGCGGACGATCCGAGGGCCGCCGCACTCGCCATCCTGGCGGAAATGGACGACGCGCTGGCCAAACAGGCATAATTCACCAAGCAAACGGGAGAACGGCATGCCCAAGGGATACTGGATCGCACGCGTGGATGTTCGCGACCCCGAACGCTACAAGGACTATGTCGCTGCAGCCAAACCCGCCTTTGAAAAATACGGTGCGGTCTTTCTCGCTCGCGGTGGCGCTCATACGCAGCTGGAAGGCCCGGTTCGCGCACGCAACGTGGTCATCGAGTTTCCGTCGCACCAGGCAGCTGTGGATTGCTACAACTCGCCCGAATACCAAATCGCGGCCAAGATCCGTCAGGAAGTGGCCGATGCCGAGATGGTCGTCGTCGAGGGTATCTGAGCACTTGCGTCTGAGGCTCTTTGTCCCGCGTCTAAGGCCTTGACGGGCCTTTCCCCAGACCAACGATTCGGCTAAGAGAAGCCGAGATCGCGCATATCGTGTGCGCCCATGCAGTTCAGGGGAGCCAGTCCATGACCTTGTCCAACCTTCCGCCGCTCGTCACCGTCTTCGGAGGTTCGGGCTTCGTCGGTCGGCATGTGGTCCGGGCGCTCGCCCGTCGCGGCTATCGTATCCGCATCGCCGTTCGCCGCCCGGATCTGGCCGGCTTCCTGCAGCCGCTTGGCAATGTCGGGCAGATTTCCTTCGTCCAGGCCAATCTGCGCTACCGTGACTCGGTGGATGCGGCTGTGAACGGCGCTGACCATGTCGTCAACTGCGTCGGCATCCTGTTCGAAAGCGGACGGAATGGCTTCGACGCCGTGCAGGAGTTCGGCGCGCGCGCCGTGGCGGAAGCGGCCCGCAAGGTTGGTGCGAGCCTGACCCATATCTCCGCCATTGGCGCTGATGCGAAGTCGGATTCTGCCTATGCCGCCAGCAAGGGGCGCGCGGAAGCTGGCATCAAGGCCATCCTGCCGGACGCAACCATTCTCCGCCCGTCGATCGTTTTCGGTCCGGAAGACGGCTTCTTCAACAAGTTCGCGGCCATGGCGCGAATTGCTCCCGTCCTGCCGCTTGTCGGCGGCGGCAAGACGAAGTTCCAGCCTGTTTATGTCGGCGATGTCGCCGAAGTGGTGGCCCGCGCTGTGGATGGCTCGATTGCCCGCGGCAAGATCTACGAACTCGGCGGCCGTGACGTCTCCACCTTCAAGCAGTGTCTCGAGATGATGCTCGACGTGGTCGGTCGCAAGCGCCCGCTTCTCGCCCTGCCCTTCGGCGTGGCTTCGCTGATCGGCAGCATCGCCTCGGCGATCCCCCTGATCACGCCTCCGCTGACGAGCGACCAGGTCAAGCTCCTGAAGAAGGACAATGTCGTCTCGGCCGAGGCCAAGGCAGAGGGTCGGACGCTTGAAGGCCTCGGCATTGAGCCGGTGACCATGGCCTCAATCCTCCCGACCTATCTGGTCCAGTATCGCCCCCATGGCCAGTATAGCGGCTCCGGCAAGGATGCCTGAACACGTCTATTTTGGGTCTGACTGCGTGCTTTTGTGACATCGGACACTTCCGTTGCACAAAAGCCGCAGCTTAACCAAGACTGCCGTTAACCCTCGGTAAAGCATGGATATGCTATTGCCGTTCCCCGAGCCCACGGGTACACACAGCCCGCACGACGATCGGGCGAGACGGTCGCCAGTCCATATTCACGATAGTTTCGAGAGGCATTCCATGGGCAAACCCATCGCACTGTTTTTTGCGTGTGCGGCGCTGGTGATCATCGCAGGCTCCTTCGTGGCTCCCACCACGGTAGCCGCGAACAAGGGTAACTGCACCCCGGCATACGGCATTGATCCGTGCAGCACGGCGTCGATCCCGAGCGGTCAGTAATTTTTTTCCCTATGCAAAAAGGCCGCCTTCGGGCGGCCTTTTTGTTTGTCTGCCGTGAAGCCTTGCAGCGGCATCTCAGCCGAGCACGATAAGCGCCAACAGCCCCACCGTTCCAACGGCAATCCGCCAATAGGCGAAGGGTGCGTAACCGCGTTTCGAGACGAAATTGAGCAGCGAGCGCACGACGAACAGCGCCGAGACGAAGGCTGCAACAAATCCGATCCCGATGATCAATCCATCGTCAACGCTCAGCGCGTCGCGGTTCTTGTAGAGATCGAGGGCGAAGGCACCGACCATGGTCGGCATGGCCAGAAAGAACGAAAACTCCGCGGCAGACCGCTTGTCAGCCCCCAGGAGCAGCGCGCCGACAATCGTTGCCCCCGATCGCGATGTGCCGGGCACCATGGCGAGGCACTGGAAGAAACCGATCTTCAGCGCGAGCGACAGGGGATATTCGGTGACATCATGATAGCGCGGGGTCAGCGGCTTACGGTCGATCCACAACAGCACAAAACCGCCGAGGATCAGGACAATACAGATAAGCAGAGGCGTCTCGAATAGAACCGTCTTGATGAAGTCATGCGCGAGCGCACCGATGACAGCTGCCGGCAGGAAGCCGAGAAGAACAACACCAACGAAGCGGCGGCTCTTTTCGCTCGACGGCAGCGACATCGCAATCTGCCAGAGCTTGGTGAAATAGACACTGAGGATCGCGAGGATCGCGCCGAGCTGGATGAGCACGGCAAATGTGTTTCCCGGCGATTCGAAGCCGAGGAAATGGCCAGCAAGCAGGACATGGGCGGTCGAGGATACCGGAATGAATTCCGTCAGTCCTTCGATCACGCCGAGGATAAGCGCGCTGACAATCGATTGATCTTCCATAAGGTCTCCTTCTGGAGGAAGGCTTGGGAGGGCCGCGTGACATGCTTGTGTTGAAGCATGTGAGCACCTATAGCTTGGAAGCCGAAACCATGACCAGCCCTCGATATCGAGCTGCGGCACACCAACACCCGAGAATCCGAGTCCCATGCCGACCCTGTATCATCATTCGATGTCCACCGCGTCACGTTTCATCCGTCTCGTGCTCAGCGAATACGGCTTCCAGGTGGATCTGGTGGAAGAGCAGACCTGGGAGAAGCGTCGGGAATTCCTGGCGCTCAATCCTGCCGGCACACTGCCCGTCTATGTTGACGACAACATGCGCGCGCTCTGTGGCGCCGTGGTGATTTCCGAGTTCATCGACGAGACCCATGGCGTGCTGAAGCGTGATCGCCGCCTTTTTGCCGAGGATCCCTTCCAGCGGGCGGAAATCCGCCGGCTGACCGAGTGGTTTCTGGAAAAGATGGAACAGGACGTGACGCGGCCTTTGGTGCGCGAACGGGTACACAAGCTGCTGATCCCGAATGGGCTCGGCGGCGGCGCGCCGGATTCCAAGGTTCTGCGCACGGCGCGCACCAATATTCGCCATCATATGAAGTATCTGAGCTGGCTTGCAGGCTCCAGGCAGTGGCTGGCCGGCGAACGCCTGAGCTATGCGGATCTGTCGGCAGTCGCAGCTGTCTCGGTGCTCGACTATCTTGGAGAGATCGACTGGAACGAGTTCCCGATCGCCAAGGAGTGGTACCAGCGCCTGAAATCCCGCCCCTCCTTCCGGCCGTTCCTGATGGAGCGGGTGCGCGGCATTACCCCCGTCTCGCACTACGCCGATCTCGATTTCTGACGGGTTTCCGATGATCGAGCCGCAGACCGATCCGAAGATCAGGAAGCGGCGGGAAGTCCTGACGCGCTTCCTGCGCCAGGAAGCGGCAGCGCAGGGCTTCGACCTCTGTCGAGTGACCTTGCCGGATGCGATACCGGACGCGCCGCAACGGCTTCAAGCCTTCCTGGACGCTGGCCGTCACGGCACAATGTCCTGGATGGAAGAGACGAAGGAGAGGCGGGCCGATCCGCGCGTGCTGTGGTCGGATGTGCGGTCTGTCGTGATGTTCGGGATGAATTATGGTCCCGATGAGGATCCCCGGCATCTCCAGGCCCTGCCCGACAAGGCTGCCATTTCCGTCTATGCACGCAATCGCGACTATCACGACGTGATGAAGGGTAAACTCAAGGAAATCGCCACCCGCTTTGCTGCGCGGGCCGGCGCGGACGTGAAAGTCTTCGTCGACACCGCACCTGTGATGGAAAAGCCGCTGGCGGCGGCGGCCGGTCTCGGTTGGCAGGGCAAACACACCAATCTGGTCAGCCGCGATTTCGGGTCCTGGCTGTTTCTCGGGAGCCTGTTCACCACGGCTGATCTGGAGATCGACGCCGCCGAGCGCGATCACTGCGGCTCCTGCCGAGCCTGCCTCGACGCCTGTCCGACGGATGCCTTCCCTGCGCCCTATCAGATCGATGCCCGACGCTGCATTTCCTACCTCACCATTGAGCACAAGGGAGCGATCGACGTTGCGCTTCGGCCTGCCTTCGGCAACCGGATCTACGGCTGCGACGACTGTCTTTCCGCCTGCCCCTGGAACAAGTTCGCAGCCGCTGCGCGCGAGATGAAACTCGTGGCGCGCGAGGATCTCAAGGCACCTGATATCGCCTTTTTCCTGACGCTGGACGATGCTGCCTTTCGCACCCATTTCAGTGGCTCGCCCGTGAAGCGCATCGGCCGCGACCGCTTTGTCCGCAACGTGCTGATCGCCGCCGGCAATTCCGGCTCAAGCGAACTGGTAAAGGCCTGCGAGGCGTTACTCGGGGATCCCTCGGCGGAGGTGCGCGGAATGGCCGTCTGGGCGCTGTCCCGGCTGCTGGAGGCCTCTCACTTCGAGACCTTGCGACAAGCCGCTCTGGGACAGGAAACAGACGACAGCGTACGGGAGGAATGGATGAGGGAAACTGACAGATGCATATGATGATCTTCGGCGCCGGCTACTCCGGCAAGGCAATCGGCGCCTTGGCGGCAAGCCGTGGTATGACGGTAACCGGCACCACGCGGAGCGCGGAGAAAGCCCAGGCGCTTGAAAAGCGAGGCATACGCCCGGCGCTGTTCGATGGGGAAACGCTGAGCGAAGCGCTCCTGGAGACGCTTTCGACGGTCACACATCTGGTTCAGTCGATTGCGCCCGGCGCAAGCGGCGACCCACTCATCCGCCTCCTTGGCCCAGCCGGCCTTCGCAAGGTCATGCCGCAACTCCAGTGGGTCTCCTATCTCTCCACAGTCGGCGTCTATGGCGATCATGACGGCGCCTGGGTGGACGAGGAAACAGTGCTCAACCCCGTCTCGCAACGCTCCCTCGAGCGCGTCGAGGCTGAAGCGGCCTGGCAGTCCTTAAGTACCCAGGAAGATTTGCCACTCGCAATCCTTCGCCTCTCCGGCATTTATGGTCCCGGGCGCAACACCTTCGTCAACTTCGACAAGGGCACGGCGCGGCGACTGATCAAGAAGGATCAGGTGTTCAACCGCATCCGGGTCGAGGACATCGCCACAGCCGCACTCTTCCTTGCCGAACCCCGCCTCGGCGGCATCTTCAACGTCACCGACGACGAGCCCTGCCCGCCGCAGGACGTGGTGACCGAGGCCGCCCGCCTGCTGGGCGTCGAACCGCCGCCGGAACAGCCGTTCGAAACGGCAGAGCTGACACCCATGGCGCGCTCCTTCTATGGAGAGAACAAGCGGGTCTCGAATGCGAAGATCAAGGCGCTCGGCTTTGCCTTTCGATTTCCCGAATACCGCGCATCACTGAAAGATCTGTGGGACATGCGGACGCGCAAGATCACAGCGCAGTGACATCATTCTATACTTGATCACCTTGCAGCAACAGCCGCAGGAGAACAGCCACAGCACTCGGCGGAGAGGTGAAAGCCTCTCCGCCCATTTTTTTGGCAATCGGAAGAATTTTTCTGCCCCCGAAATGTGAACGCCATCTGAGTGGCCGTGTTGGAATTTTCGTTTCCGTTTGATTCCTGAATCAAAAGAATTTTCTCTAATCCTTCATATATCATTAACCATTAATTTTCGCCTTTCCATCTCACGAATGTTACAGATTGTAACGTTACGTGATTGGATTGTGGCACGTTTTTGCCATTTTTGACCGGCTCTAGGCGTCTTGACGCAAAAGAAAACTAGCAACAACGACTAGGACAAGAATTTGACTAAGAACCGACTGACCGTGCTTGCTGCGGCAACTATTGCTGCGCTCTGTGCTTTCACCCCGGCCAATGCTGCTATGAAATCTTCCTGCGGTGGCGCATCCTGGTATGCACTCACCTCCAAGACTGCATCCGGTGAACGGATGAACGCTTCCCTGATGACGGCCGCCCACAAGACGCTGCCTTTCGGCACCAAGGTGAAAGTCACAAATGCACGCAGCGGCAAAAGCGTCGTCGTGCGGATCAATGATCGCGGCCCCTTCATCCGCGGGCGCGTCCTCGATCTTTCCAAGGCTGCGGCCCAAAACATCGGCATGGTCCGTTCCGGTCATGCAAAGGTCTGCTACGAGATCATCGGCTGATATCTCAGCTTTGCGCGTAACGGCGCAGGTCGGAACCAAGACTTGCTCTTGGCTCCTTTCGCCGTTACCAGGCATTCTTCTTTGAATGAGGAGAATGAACCATGCGCCTGGGCGGACGCCTCTCCGGTGCGATCGAAGTCTTGAACGATATCGAGACCCGTCGCCGTCCCGTAGCCGATGCCCTCAAGGACTGGGGCCTGTCGCATCGCTTTGCCGGCTCCGGCGACCGTGCGGCGATCGGCAATATCGTCTACGACGCCCTGCGCATGAAACTGTCGCATGCCTATCTGATGGATGACGACAGTGCCGCTGCTCTCGGCTGGTCGGTGCTGCTGCGCCAGTGGGGCATGAGCCTCGAGGCTTTGGCCAGCGAATTTGATGGCGACAGTTTTGCCCCGGCACCGCTCGGTGAGAGCCAGATCGCCGCCTTTAGCACCCGCAATCTCAGCGATGCGCCGCTCCATGTTCAGGGTGACATCCCGGACTGGGTTCAGCCGTCCTTCGAAGAGGCTTTCGGGGAAGACTGGCTCAATGAAGCCAAGGCACTCGCCACCCGGCCGACGCTCGATCTGCGCGTGAACACGCTGAAGTCCCGCCGTGACAAGGTCTTGAAGGCTTTGGAGCGCGCAGGCGCGCAGGCCTCCCCAATTGCCCGCTTCGGCATGCGCGTGCCAGCCGGCGAAGGCCCGTCGCGCCTTCCGAACGTCACGGCCGAAATCAGCTTCCAGAAGGGCTGGTTCGAGGTCCAGGACGAAGGCTCCCAGATTGTTGCGGATCTCGTCGATCCGCATGAAGGCGAACAGGTCCTCGACTTCTGCGCCGGTGGTGGCGGCAAGACGCTCGCCATGGCGGCTGCCATGAACAACAAGGGTCAGGTGCACGCCTATGATTCCGATCGCAAGCGACTGGCTCCGATCATCGAGCGACTGAAGCGCGCGGGCACGCATAATGTTCAGGTGCATGACGGCAGCAAGGGGCTCACCAATCTTAAGGAGCGCTTCGACCGAGTGCTCGTTGATGCCCCCTGCACCGGCACCGGCACCTGGCGGCGACGCCCTGACACCAAGTGGCGCCTGACGGACCGCAATCTGCAGGAACGCGTTGGCCAGCAGCACGAGGCCCTGACAGAGGCGTCCGCCTTCGTGCGGCCGGGCGGCTCTCTCTTCTATGTGACGTGCTCGGTCCTGCCGGAAGAGAACGATCGCCAGGTCCAGGCCTTCTGCGCGGCCAATCCGGGTTTCGAGATCGTGTCCGTTCTATCAGACTGGAAGCGGCTGTTCGGCGCCGATGCCCCGGCACCGCGCTCGCTCGATGGAAAGACCGTCACGCTCAGCCCCGCCAGCATGGATACCGACGGTTTCTTCTTCTGCCGCATGAAGCGGATGTGACGAAGGTCAAGCCATTCGCATTTCAGCATAGTCGAGTATTTGACACCAGTTTTCTTTTCGGCCAAGACAGGGCGTCCAAACACAGGGGCGCCCGCAGGCGCCGAAGGGAGACACCATGATCCGGAAATCCGTCATCAGCGCGTCCATGGCGCTGCTGATCTCGTCGGCCGCGTTGATCGCCGGCACCGCAGCCGCCGCACCGTCTGCGACCGAGGTGCTGACGCACTACACGGCGCTCGCGCACGCCAAATTCGAAGATTCGCTGACCACCGCCAAGGCGCTCGATGCTGCCATCGACGCCCTGATCGCCACGCCGAGCGAGGACACGCTGAAGGCTGCACGCGCTGCCTGGATTGCGGCCCGCGTGCCGTACCAGCAGACCGAAGTCTACCGCTTCGGCAATCCGATCGTCGATGCGTGGGAAGGCAAGGTCAATGCATGGCCGCTCGACGAAGGCCTGATCGACTATGTCGACGCCGGCTATGGCACCGAGAGCGACGGCAATGCCCTCTATGTTGCCAATGTCATTGCCAACCCGAAGATCAAGATCAACGGCGAGGATGTCGACGCGAGCACCATCACCCCGGCCTTCCTGGCCGAGACGCTGCACGAAGCCGGTGAAGTTGAGGCCAATGTCGCCACCGGTTATCACGCGATCGAATTCCTGCTTTGGGGCCAGGATCTGAATGGGACGGGCCCGGGCGCCGGCAACCGCCCCTTTACCGACTATGACACCAAGGCCTGCACCAATGGCAATTGCGACCGCCGCGCGGCCTATCTGAAGGCCGCATCGACGCTGCTCGTCACCGATCTTGAAGAGATGGTCGCGGCCTGGGCACCCGAAGGGGAAGCCACGAAGAGCGTGCTTGCCGATGAGAAGAAGGGCATTTCGGCCATCCTGACCGGCATGGGTTCGCTGTCCTACGGCGAACTCGCTGGCGAACGCATGAAGCTCGGCGTGCTGTTGCACGATCCGGAAGAGGAGCACGACTGCTTCTCCGACAATACCCATGCCTCGCACCAGAACGACGCGATCGGTATCGCTTCGGCCTATACGGGCGAATACACCCGCGTCGATGGCACCAAGCTCTCGGGTCCGTCGCTCTCCGAACTGGTTGCCGCCAAGGATCCTGCGCTCGATACCGAACTGAAGGGCAAGCTCGACAAGACGCTGGCCGCCATGAGCGCCATGGCCGAGCGTGCGAAGACCAAGGAAGCCTATGACCAGATGATCGGTGAGGGCAATGCCGAAGGCAATGCCACGGTGCAGGCCGCCATCGACGGGCTGATCGACCAGACCCAGAGCATCCAGCGCGTCATTGCGTCGCTGGAGCTTGGCACGATCGAGCTTGAAGGCTCCGACAGCCTTGATAATCCTGGTGCAGTTTTCCAGTAAGCAGCAAAGGCGGGCCGTGCCATAAGGCGCGGCCCGATCCCTCCCTCAATGACGTCATCCATTCTCCGCGCAGCGAGCCTGCTTCTTGTCATGTCGGCAGGCGTCCTGTCCGGACCCGCCCATGCAAGCGAGCCTTCGCTGCGCCCGGACCTTTCGCCGAAGGACCGCGCCCGGGTGGCAGCGGTCACGCGTCCTACAAGCGATTTCAGCAAGGCTGAAAGCTTCGAGCTGATGCAGGGCGGTGCGGGCACCTCGACACACGGCGTCAATGCCGATTCCTTTTCGCAATTCTCCACCAACATCACCTTTGCCGAAGAGCAGGACTTCAAGCTCGGCAATGCCCTTTTCCGCAAGCTCTGGGTCTCTTCCCCCTCCTCCACCCAGGCGTCCGACGGACTGGGCCCCCTGTTCAACGCACGCGCCTGCCAGAGCTGTCACCTCAAGGATGGCCGTGGCCATCCACCGGAAGGGGATCGCGACCAGACCTCAATGTTCCTCAGGCTTGCACGCCCTCCGACAACGCCCGAAGAGAAAGCAAAGCTTGAGCGGCTTGAGATCGCCTCGCTTCCTGATCCCGTCTATGGCGGCCAGTTGCAGGATCAGGCCGTGCCGGGTCTTGCCGCCGAAGGTCGTATGGTGATCAGCTATCAGGAAGAACCCGTCACGCTTGCTGGCGGGGAAACGGTGATGTTGCGCCGGCCGACCTATTCCGTGGCCGACCTGAGTTACGGCCCACTCGATCCGGCCACCGTGCTTTCGCCGCGCATCGCCAATCCCATGATTGGGCTGGGGTTGATCGAGGCGATTGCGGATGATGACATTGTCGCATTGGCCGACCCCGATGACCGGAACAAGGATGGGATTTCCGGCCGAGTTGCCCGCGCGCGCGACCATCGCACCGGAGAAATCAAACTCGGGCGCTTCGGCTGGAAGGCGCAGAATGCATCGGTGCGCGACCAGAGCGCCAGCGCCTTTGCCGGCGATATCGGCCTATCGACTCCTGATGATCCGCGTCATTTCGGTGACTGTACGTTACGTCAGCAGAACTGTCTTGCCGCCGCGACCGGCGTTCAGCCACGCCTTGGCGATACGGAGGCGCCCGATCCGGTGCTCGACCTTGTCACCTTCTATGCAAAGAACCTTGCCGCGCCGAAGCGCCGCGACGTCGACAGCGGCGCTGTGCTTCGCGGCAAGCAATTGTTTTACGAGAGCGGCTGCATCGCCTGTCACCGACCGAAATTCGTCACCAGCCGCCGTGCCGAAAACAAAGCACAGGCTTTCCAGCTGGTATGGCCCTATTCCGACTTCCTTCTGCATGACATGGGCGAAGGTCTCGCCGATGGCCAGGCGGTCGGCGATGCCACCGGCCGGGAGTGGCGCACCCCTCCGCTCTGGGGTATCGGTCTCACAGAGGTCGTCAGCGGGCATACTTTCTTCCTGCATGACGGCAGGGCGCGCAATCTGACCGAGGCCATTCTCTGGCATGGTGGCGAAGCAGAAGCCGCCCGCAATGCCTTTGCCGCCGCCAATATTGAGGACCGCAAGGCCCTGATCACGTTTCTGGAGTCACTTTGATGCGGTTCTTTACACGATTTGCCCTTCTCGCTTCCATCGCCCTTCTGCCGCTCCCGGCACCCGCCCAGGAGACGGAGACGAGTGTGGGCGTCCTCGATGCGGCAAAGGTGCCGGCAGTGATGGCGCGCGCCGTCGATGACTTCATCCGCCCTGGCTACCGCCATTTCACTGAAGATGCCGATACCATGGAGGAATCCATGGCTTTGCTCTGCGATGCGCCATCGGCGGAAAGCCTGATGAATGCGCAATCGACCTTCGGCGATCTCGTCGAGGCCTGGTCTCGGATCGAGATCGTCCGTGTCGGTCCTGTGATTGAAGGCAACCGCTTCGAACGCATTCTTTTCTTTCCCGACCGCAAGGGCACCGGCCTCAAGCAGGTGCAGGCGGCGCTCGCCAAGCCCGATCCGAGCGTGACCTCTGTTGACACGCTGAAGGACAAGAGCGTCGCCATGCAGGGGCTCGGCGCGTTGGAATTCGTGCTGTTCGGCACCGATGCGGAGACGCTCTCGACCACTGAGGGCCGCTATCGCTGCCAGTATGGTACGGCGATCGCGGCCAATCTACAGCGCCTTGGTGCAGAGCTCTCCGCAGCCTGGGATGCGCCCGATGGTGTGGCGGCTGCCTGGAAGATGCCTGGACCAAGCAATCCGCTCTACCGCGATGAGGCGGAGGCAGCCAAGGAGCTGCTGGGCGTCCTGGTGCATGCGGCCGAAACAATCCGCGACCAGCGAATTGAAAACTTCTACAAGGGGGAGCCAAAGAAGGCGCTGCCGCGTCAGGCGATCTATTGGCGGTCGGGCAATACCTTCCGTTCGATCACCGCCAATATCGAAGGCCTGCGCGACCTTCTCGACCGTTCGGGCATGGCCGAGCTTCTGCCCGAAGGCAATCGCTCGGTCGTTTCCTCGACCGATTTCGTGGCGCGGTCCCTGTCGCGGGTCTCCGGCGACATCAAGCCTGATGTCGCACACGTCTTCGAGGACCCGGCCCAGATCGCCAAGCTCGACTTCCTGCTGCTGAACAGCCGCGACCTCATCCTGCGCCTCAACAACGATCTCGGCGGCGGGATCGGCCTTGCTGCCGGCTTCTCCTTCTCTGACGGCGACTGAGATGATTGGCAGCCCGCTTATCGATCGTCGCGCCTTTATCCGCTCGGCCGGACTTGCCTTCCTCGCGGGCCTTGCACCCCGCGGTGCATTCGCGCTTTCGCAGGCCGACGCTGTCTATGCATCGGGATTGAAGCGGCCGGATGGCAGCTTTGCCATCGGGCTCGTCAGCGAAGCCGGCGCTCTGATTGATGAGATCAGCCTTCCCGGTCGCATCCATGGCCTCTGCCACAGCCCGGTCAACGGCCTCTCTGTCGCCTTTGCCCGACGCCCGGGTACATTTGCCGTGGTCTTCGATTCTGAAAAACGTGTTCAACCACGCATCATCAGCGCGCCCGAGGGGCGACACTATTTCGGCCATGGCGCATTTTCGCCGGATGGCCGGCTTTTCTACGCCAGCGAAAACGATTTTGACGCCAATGCCGGCGTAATCGGCGTCTATGATTGCATCGCCGGCTTCGAGCGGGTGGGCGAAGTTCCGGCGCATGGCATCGGCACCCATGACATCACAGTCACCCCGGAGGGCTTGCTGGTGATTGCCAATGGCGGGATCGAAACCCATCCCGATTTCGGCCGCACCAAGCTGAACCTCGACCATATGGAACCGTCCCTGGTGCTCGCCGATGCCAGAACCGGGACACTGATCGAAAAGCACATCCTTCCGGCCGAACTCAGCCGGCTCTCCACCCGGCACCTCGATATCGCAGCCGATGGCAAGGTCTGGTTCGCCTGCCAGTACGAGGGCCCTCGCACCGACCGGCCGCCACTCGTCGGCCATTTCGCCAAGGGGCAGGCACTATCTTTCGTTCAGTTGCCCGATGCGACAACCGATCGGCTCGGCAATTATGTTGGTGCGATTGCGGTCAACAAGAGAGAAGGCCTTGTCGGCATCGCTTCGCCAAAGAACGGTCTCTGGGCCGTGCTGGACGGGCGCGATGGTCGGCTTCTGTCCGAGACCGTGCTTGCAGATGCGGCCGGCATCGCCGCCTCGCCAAACAGCTTTGCCGTCTCGTCCTATCGCGGCGACTTCCTCGGCCAAACGGCGGCCGTTGCCTGGGACCAGCATATTGTCCGCCTCTGAGCAGATCCTGGCCTTGGACTGAAGGGGGCTGGCCAAGCAGTCCGGACCGCCCTAGATCGTGCTTATGCGCACCATCATCACTTATGCTGTCTTCATCGTTATCGTAGTCACTGCCGGGATCCTCTCAGGGCTCTCGAATGGCCCTGGCGACTGGTATCAGGCTCTGGAGAAGCCATTCTTCAACCCGCCAGCCTGGCTCTTCGGTCCTGTCTGGACGATCCTCTATGTATTGATCGGCGTAGCCGGTGCCCGCATCTGGCAGCGTGCGCCGAAATCGGCTGCGATGCAGCTCTGGTTTGCCCAGATGGCCTTCAACCTGCTTTGGTCACCCGCCTTCTTCGGCCTGCAGAACCCGGAACTGGGCCTAGTCGTGATCACCGGCATGTTGGCGACGATCATTGCCTTCATGATCACGGCGAAGCCGGTTGATCGGGTTTCGCCCCTCCTTTTCGCGCCCTATCTGGCCTGGGTCGGTTTCGCGAGCCTGCTCAACCTCAGCATCGCGTTCCTCAACTGATTTCGTCTGACCGCAAGCTTGCCTGATATCGAAGGTCGTGCCACCTTCCCCGCCAAAAGGACGGGGTGAATGGTGGATATCGATCAAGACGCGGCAGAGACGCGCATTCGCGAGAGTTTTGCGCGCCAGGGAGCAATGAAGACGCTTGGCGCCACCTTGTCCAGCGTGAGCCCCGGCGTGGTCGAGATCGAGCTCTCCTTTGACGAAAAACTGACGCAGCAGCACGGCTTCCTGCATGCCGGTGTGATTTCCGCTGCCCTCGACACCGCCTGTAGCTATGCCGCCCATACGGTGATCGAACCCGATGCATCGCTTCTGACGATTGAATTCAAGGTCAATCTGATGTCGCCCGGACGCGGTGAGAGGTTCCTGTTTCGCGGCGAAATCACCAAGCCGGGTACGAACATCATCGTTGCCGACGGACGCGGTTATGCGCTGACCGACGGACCGGCCAAACTGATTGCATCCATGACCAGCACGATGATGGTGATCCGCGGACGAGAGGGAATTTCCGGATGATCTACGAGATGAAGTCGATCGCGGGCAAGAACGTCCTGTTCGTCATGGCCGCGGATGCCGAATATGGCGTCTTCCTGCGCACGCGCATCTCGCCGCTGATGACGGGCGTCGGGCCGGTCGAGGCAGCCGTCGTGCTGACACGGGAACTCGCCCGGCTGGCACACCACGGAGACCTGCCGGATCTCGTCGTATCGCTGGGATCTGCCGGTTCGGCAAAGCTTGAACAGGCTGAGATCTACCAGGCCTCGGCCGTGTCCTATCGCGACATGGATGCCTCCGCTTTCGGCTTTGAGAAAGGCAAGACGCCCTTCCTTGATCTGCCGGTTGCCGTCGAACTGCCGCTCCGGATCCCCGGACTTCCGACAGCCAGTCTTTCGACGGGCGCCAATGTCGTGTCCGGCGCCGCCTACGAGGGCATTGCCGAGGACATGGTCGACATGGAAACCTTTGCGATCCTTCGTGCGTGCCAGACCTTCGAGATACCGCTGATCGGCTTGCGCGGCATTTCCGACGGCCGACACGACGTCAACCATATCGACGACTGGACGCAGTATCTGCATGTGATCGACAAGAAGCTCGCGCTTGCAGTCGACAGCCTGCAGACCGCGTTGGAAGATGGCGTATTCTGGTTCTGAGCGGCTGCACAAAAAATCCAGGATCTGCCGGCATTCGGCCATTGAAAGATGGCCCCTTTTTCTTTAAAGGCTCGCCATGACCCAGACAGCACATCCCGACAGTGTTCTCATCGTCGATTTCGGCAGCCAGGTAACGCAGCTGATCGCCCGCCGCGTTCGTGAATCCGGCGTGTATTGCGAAATCGTCCCCTTCCAATCCGCTGAAGACGGCTTCAATCGCCTGAAGCCGAAGGCCATCATCCTGTCGGGAGGCCCAGCTTCCACGCTGGATGAAGGCAGCCCACGCACACCGCAGGTGCTTTTTGACAGCGGCCTGCCGATCTTCGGCATCTGCTACGGCCAGCAGACCATGTGCGCCCAGCTTGGCGGCAAGGTAGAGGGTGGCCATCACCGCGAATTCGGTCGCGCCTTCCTTGAGGTCGAGCAGGATTGCTCCCTCTTCGAAGGCCTCTGGTCTGTCGGCTCTCGCCATCAGGTCTGGATGAGCCATGGCGACCGCGTCACAGCAATTCCCCCAGGCTTCCGCGTTCTGGCCACATCGTCTAACGCGCCCTTCGCCTTCATCGCAGACGAAGCGCGCAAGTATTATGCCGTGCAGTTCCACCCGGAAGTGGTTCACACGCCTGATGGTGCGAAGCTGATCCAGAACTTCGTGCACAATGTCGCAGGCCTGAAGGGCGACTGGACCATGCATGCCTATCGCCAGAAGGCGGTCGAGCAGATCCGTGCTCAGGTTGGCGACAAGCGCGTCATCTGCGCGCTGTCTGGCGGCGTCGATAGTTCGGTCGCAGCGCTCCTGATCCACGAGGCCGTCGGCGATCAGCTGACCTGCATCCTGGTTGACCACGGTCTGATGCGCAAGAACGAGGCAGCCGATGTCGTTGCCATGTTCAAGGAACACTACAACCTGCACCTCATCCATGTAGACGCCGTCGACAAGTTCGTCGGCGAACTGGAGGGCGTGTCGGACCCGGAAACCAAGCGCAAGATCATCGGCCGCCTGTTCATCGAGACCTTCGAGGAAGAAGCCAAGAAGCTCGGTGGCGCCGATTTCCTTGGTCAGGGCACGCTGTATCCCGACGTCATCGAAAGCGTCTCCTTCACCGGCGGCCCCTCGGTGACGATCAAGAGCCACCACAATGTCGGCGGCCTGCCCGAGCGCATGAAGATGCAGCTCGTCGAACCCTTGCGTGAACTCTTCAAGGATGAAGTCCGCGTGCTCGGCCGCGAGCTTGGCCTGCCTGACTCATTCATTGGCCGCCACCCCTTCCCCGGTCCGGGCCTTGCCATCCGCTGCCCGGGCGGCATCACCCGCGAGAAGCTGGACATTCTGCGCGAAGCCGATGCGATCTATCTCGACGAGATCCGCAAGGCCGGCCTCTATGACGCCATCTGGCAGGCCTTTGCCGTGCTCCTGCCCGTCCAGACCGTCGGCGTCATGGGCGATGGCCGCACCTATGAATTCGTCTGCGCGCTGCGTGCCGTAACCTCGGTCGACGGCATGACCGCCGACTTCTACCACTACGACATGGAATTCCTCGGACGGGCTGCCACCCGCATCATCAACGAGGTCCGTGGCATCAACCGCGTCGTCTACGACGTGACGTCGAAGCCGCCAGGCACGATCGAGTGGGAATAAGGTTCTGACGAGACAGTGTGAAAGGGGCTGCCGAAAGGTGGCCCCTTTTCATTTCGCCTACCGTCGATCATGCCCGTTGACGCTTGGTTCCTGCGAGAAGGTCGGCCAGCATGGCACCCTGAATATTCGCCTTCAGGCTCGGCATTGACGCCAATATCCGACCCCGCAAAGCAGCCCCTGCCAGATGTTCCGCCAATATGGATTGGGTTTCGGCGTCAAAAACGAGAAGATCAGCCGAGTGAACGACGGTGCGCTTGCGCGTCGCGACCGGTTCCAGCTGCAGCCGACCGGCCCAACCGAAGGCGTCACCTTCCGCCAGATGCCGGAGCGGACGGTCCGGGGATCTCGACAGGAAACGCTCCCTGTCAGCTGGAGCAGGAATGCGGGAGGCGAGCGCATGGTACAGCAGATAAGGATCTGTCGTGAGGCTTCCATAGTGGTCCGCGAGGGTGAAGGCGACCGGCCCCAGAAAGAGCGCCGCCTGACGGGCAACATCACGGATAATCGCGAGCGGCATCTGGGGTGAGCGGGAGGAATCCAGGAGTGCATCAAGGATCGGCGCGAGTTCCGCGTCAAGGTCGATCTCGTGCGGCAGCACCTCTTCATGCAGCCCACCATCAACGACAAAGCCGGCCAGATCTGGTGCAACGGTCTCTCCCGGACCAAACCTGAGCAGGCGTCCGGATCGGACGATCTCCTCGGGGAATGACGGGACGGCAAGGCGGACCGGCGCCCTTGTGTCGTGCCCATCGCCGGTCATGGCGATACCTTCCCGGTCGAATGCATACCACAAGGTGGTAAGGAGCCTCGAACCGAGCGATGTCGCATCAATCGGCTTCGTAGTATGCGCGCGCAAGGCGTAGCGCATCACACCCGTTTCGGCGAGCGGGCCGAGCAGGACGATGGAAGGCAAAGGGTCGGTAAGGAGGCCGGGTACTCCGCGATCGAAAACGGCTTCTGCGACCTTGAAGACGCGCATGGGTGGGACATGATCGGGCACGAGAAAGTTCAGGGTCCTGCGTACAGGGTCTCCGCGCCGCACCACTTCAACGGCGTCGGTCGCCAGCGTGCTGTTGGGCAAGACCACCGAGCTTCCATCGGGTGTGCGCAGGAAAATCGAACGCCATTTCAGCGCCACGACCTCGCCCTCCACAGGCCCCTTGCGGATAAAGTCGCCGACCCGCAAGGGCCGCTCCAGCTCCAGGGATAGACCCGAGAACAGATTGCCCAGCGTGTTCTGTAACGCAAAGCCGAGAACGAGCGAAACAATGGCCGAGGTTGCAAGGAGATTGGTGATATCAAAGTGCATGCCGTAATGCAGCCAGAACAGCATGGCCGAGGCATAGATCACGATCGAGCTTATGACCTTGACGAGATCCGTTGTACGACTGTTTCCGTCGCTGTCGTCGACAAGACCTGCGATCAAGAGTTCGACGAAGCGCGCCACGCTGAGCGCCGTGAGAAAGCAGGCGCTATCACGCAGAACGGGGCCCCAGGCGGCACTGTCAGGCGCCAGCGTAACAAAGAGCAACCATGTGAGCGCGGTCGATGCCACCAAGAGGGCCGAAAGCAGATAACTCATGGCTCCCTCTTTCTACCGCCCAGGTCTGGGAACAGACGCAGCGCCTCGTTGAGGCTGATCCGCAAACGGGAAATCGACTGCTCGAGATCGTAGAACTGCCCGTTCATCCGCACCCTCGGCTCCGCCGTCTGCCAGTGGGAGCCAAGGCTGGTTTCGATGGTCTGCCGCGTAATGGTCTCAAGCGGGTGCGTGACATAGCGGCGCAACAACAGCAGGAAGACAGCAAGGGACAGGACGAAGACGCAGGTCAGGGCGCCGATGGTCACGGCAAGGCTTCTGGCAGCCTGCGTGTTGGGACCAGCCACCGGCACTTCAACCAGCTGCATTCCAATCACGTCACCCATCCGCCAACCAAAGCCATTGTTACCGTATTTCGCCACCATTGAGGCCGGCGCCACCTGTGGTGTCGAGTGGCACTGGAGGCAGGCCTCGCTGGGCATGCGTAGTGGCCGTGCGAGAAAGTAGCGGCGCTCGGCGCCTTCGCCCGCCTCGCCGGAAAGTTCGGCAAGGCCCGCATCTCTCTGGAAATCCTGGAGCAGCGTTACCTCCCAGTCGTTCGCCCGGTCCGCGATATTGGTCGGATTGAGCGATGCCTCGCGATAACGATAGTCGGGAAATTCTTTGCGCAGCAAGGCCAGCGTCGTCTGCGCCCCATAGGACGGCACCATCTGGGGATGAAACTCTTCATAACCGAGTTTCCGGACGATCGGCGCCAACTGACTGCTTGTGTAGTTTCGCATGGCAAGCCCCATTTCCAGCAGAACGCGGGACTTTTCGTTGACCTCGCTCCGGGCCTGGCGAAACTCCAGTGTGTAGGAGATGTAACCTGCAATCAGCAGGCCGAATACGAAACAGACGGCAAGGATCAGGCCGAGACGAAACTCTATTCGCATAGTCCCTCCGGGAGTTGGCAGTGTCACGGTTATGCGAAGTGATGCAGATGATGCGGTGCAGCATAATCCTTGCAGAGGAAGTGGCAATCTGTCGTATCGTCCAAAAATGGCTGGTTTTCTGGTTTGGCGCGTCGGGGAAAGGCTGGCAAGCCGACTGCTTGGCTGCCCTGCACACCCGTTGAAAGTCTTTGCGGTCCAGGCATGAATCGGGTTGATCGATCACGTGAAGCGGGCCAACCTGTACCGTCAGGAGAGGATGCTTGATGATGGTGACCAACCACGCGTTTGCTGTGTTCGAAACTAAGAGTGGCACCTGCGCGATCGCCTGGAGCGATGAAGGAATTTGCGGCTTTCACCTGCCGGGTGACGAGACGGAGCAGGCAGAGCGCGCCATACGCCGACGTTTCGCGGGGGCGGAGCGCGCGTCTCCGATCCCTGAAATCGCTGTCGTCATCGATCGCGTGCGAGCCTACTTCGAAGGCGAACGCAGCGACTTCTCCGATCTGCGCCTTGACCTTTCCGCCCAAACGGAACTGTACCGCGAGATCTATATGGCCACCCGCCGTCTTGGCTGGGGCAGCACGACGACCTATGGCGGCCTCGCCGGAGAGCTTCAGTTTGGGCCGGCAGGCGCGTGGACGGTCGGCCAGGCCATGGCCAAGAACCCGATCCCGCTGATCATCCCATGTCACCGGGTTCTCGCGGCAGGACGAAAGATCGGCGGCTTTTCCGCCCCCGGCGGATCAGATTCGAAGTTGCGAATGCTGGAGCTGGAAGGTGTCGAATTGCCAGACACGACGCCGGCGCAGCAGTCCTTCTCCTTCTAAAGGACATAAGAAAAACGGAGGGCGATAGCCCTCCGTTTCATTGGTTTACTGAGCCTGAGGCGTTCGCCTCACTCCCACTCGATCGTGCCCGGCGGCTTCGAGGTCAACTCGTAGACGACGCGGTTGATACACCGGACTTCGTTGATGATGCGAGTCGCCGCCCGTCTGAGGAATTCCCTGTCGTAGTGGTAGAAGTCGGCGGTAAGGCACCGCTAGGAATCGGGTAGGCGCTTTGCTATCTCTCGCCCGGACTGTTGAGGAACGAAAAGAATGGCAACGATCTACGGCATCAAGAACTGCGACACAATGAAGAAGGCGCGCACCTGGCTGGACGATCATGGGGTCGCGCATGACTTCCACGATTACAAGGCCAAGGGCATCGATGCGGCAACCCTCGACACCTGGATCGGCCAGGTCGGTTGGGAAGTGTTGCTGAACAAGGCCGGAACAACCTTCAAGAAGCTCGACGACGCGCAGAAAGCGGATCTCGATGCGGCAAAGGCCAAGGCGCTGATGCTGGAGCAGCCGTCGATGATCAAGCGGCCGGTGCTGGATGTGGACGGCACGCTCACGGTCGGCTTCAAGCCCGAGATCTATCAGCAGACCTTCAAGGCCTGATCCCATGGCCAAGACCACACGCGCCACACAGTTTCTCGACAAGGCCGGTGTGGCCTATACCACCGCGACCTATGACTATGACCCGAATGCCGAGCGCATCGGGTTGCAGGCGGCCGAGGCGATCGGCGAGCACCCCTCTCGCGTTTTGAAAACACTGATGGCCGAGCTCGACGGCAAGCCTGTTTGCGTTGTCGTCCCCTCTGACAAGGAGGTGTCGATGAAGAAGCTGGCCAGCGCCTTTGGAGGCAAGTCGGCGGCGATGATGAAACCGGCCAATGCCGAAAAGCTCACTGGCTTCGTGGTCGGGGGCATCAGCCCCTTTGGACAGAAGAAGCAGGTCCCGACAGCGATCGAGATATCGGCGATGGAAGAGGTGTTCGTTTACATGAATGGCGGACAGCGCGGCCTGCAGATCCGCCTTTCACCAAGGGATGCGCTTGCGGCGTTGGGCGCGATCGCCGCCCACCTTACAGCCTGATCGTCTGCCTCAGTCTGGACTTCGCCAACTTTGCCCTTAAGTCTGACGTGACTGTCAAAACAGGAATGCCTCCATGACCCTTCCCGATTTTTCCACCTCCATCGATCCCGTCAAACTCGACAAGCTTGCCGAGGTGGCGATCAAGGTCGGCCTGCAGCTGCAACAAGGTCAGGATCTCGTTCTGACCGCTCCGCTTGCCGCCGTGCCGCTGGTGCGCCTGATTACGGCCCATGCTTACCGGGCGGGTGCCGGCATCGTCACCACCTTCTATTCCGACGAGGAAACCACGCTTGCGCGCTATCGGCACGGCCACGACGACAGCTTTGACCGAGCTTCGAACTGGCTCTATGACGGCATGGCCAAAGCCTATGAAAATGGGGCCGCGCGTCTGGCCATTGCCGGCGACAATCCGATGCTGCTCGCCGAGCAGGACCCGATCAAGGTCGGCCGCGCCAACAAGGCGAATTCCATCGCCTACAAACCGGCGCTGGAGCACATCTCCAATTTCGACATCAACTGGAACATCTGCTCTTATCCCAACCCGTCCTGGGCAAAGCTCGTGTTCCCGGATCTGCCGATCGAAGAAGCCGTGCGCAAGCTGGCTGACGCCATCTTTGCTGCTTCGCGGGTTGATCGCGACGACCCGATTGCCGCCTGGGCCGAGCACAATGCGGAACTGAGGAAGCGTTCGACCTGGCTGAATGGCGAACGTTTCTCGGCGCTCCATTTCACTGGCCCGGGTACTGATCTCACCGTAGGCCTTGCCGACGGGCATGAATGGCATGGCGGCGCCTCGACAGCAAAGAACGGCGTCACCTGCAATCCGAACATTCCGACCGAAGAAGTCTTCACCACGCCGCATGCACTGAAGGTGGAAGGTCATGTCTCCTCGACCAAGCCGCTCAGCCATCAGGGCACGCTGATCGACGATATCCAGGTGCGCTTCGAAGGCGGCCGTATCGTTGAGGCCAAGGCTTCGAAGGGCGAGGCTGTGCTCAACAAGGTGCTCGATACTGACGAAGGGGCACGGCGTCTCGGCGAAGTGGCACTGGTGCCGCATTCTTCGCCAATCTCAGCCTCCGGCGTGCTCTTCTACAACACGCTGTTCGACGAAAATGCTTCCTGCCATATCGCGCTTGGCCAGTGCTATTCGAAGTGCTTCCTCGATGGGGCCTCGCTCAGCCAGGAGCAGATCAAGGCGCAAGGGGGCAATTCATCGCTCATCCATATCGACTGGATGATCGGCTCGGACAAGGTCGACATCGACGGCATCCGTGCCGATGGCTCCAAGGTGCCTGTCATGCGCAAGGGCGAATGGGCGTAATCAAAGGTCGAGATCGACCCACAGCGCCGCGTGATCGGAGGCCGCGTCCTGCGGCCTCTTCAATTCCTCATAGGTATCCCAGCGCTTCGGTTTGGAGCCAGGCCACATGCCTGTCCGGACGATGCCGCCCTTGTCTACCTTTGCAAAGAGTTTCGGCGAGAGCAGCATGTAGTCGATCTTGTTGGACGGATTGCACAGACCATAGGTCCCGGCATACCCACCATTATCAAAAGAGGGGTGGGTAAAGACGTCCTGCATCGGACTGTCCTTGACCAGAGGCTTCAGCGGATCACTGTCCGGCGTATCGTTCAAGTCTCCCACCACAGCAATGTAATCCCAGCCGTCTGCCAGTCGTTCTGCGCAGATCTCGGCGACCCGGGTTGCCTGCGCCGTGCGGCGCCGGTTGGACTCTGCCGTGCCGCCGAACCCCTTGCTCTTGAAGTGGTTGACCATCACGAGCAGCCGCTCCCCCTTCGCCGTGGTCACCTCGAATTCGGGGCAGTCTCTGGAAAAGACCGTGCGATCACTGCCATCGGACAGGCGGTCATCAACATGGCTTCGCATCCGGCCGATTGGAAATGCCGGCCCGGAGAGCAGGCCGACATCAATGCCGCGCTCATCGTTTCCGTCGATCAGCATGACATGGCGAAAGGCCGTTCCCTCAACGAAGGGCAGGATCTCGTCGTTGAAGGCTTTCAGAACTGGCCGGCTTTCCGCCTCGACCACGCCCAGCACGTCGGCCTTCAGGTCGCGGATGACGCGAGCGGTGTTGCGCATGGCATGTTCATTGATCGGCTCGTCCCGAAGCTCCAGCGAGCCGACCCAGTCTGCACGACCGGTCGCGGTGATCTCGACGCCACCGGCCTTGGGTCTCACGAGAAGACCTCCATGGTTCCGGCGCAGGATGACAAAGGGGCCGGTATCGCTCTTTTCCATGCCGAGTTCGACCACCAGTTCTGCCATCCGGCGACGGTCTTTGTCACTGTAGGTGATCTCACCCAGCAAGGCGTTGAGCTCGGCGAATTTCTCCAACACTGGCCGGCCTTCCGCCCAGGTGTCCAGATTCATCGCCTTGGCGCGATCAAACAGGTTTTCGACATTGTAGACAGCAAGGCGCATGACATCCCTCCCTGGATACTCTGTCCAAGGAAGCTATCACAACATCATGATACTCGCATGTCGGGAAATTGGGCGCATTGCACCGGATAAGGGCGGAGGCCTCGCAACGGAGACCTCCATATCGTCGGTATTCAGCGGTAGTAGACGACCTTGCCGCCATTGAAAGCGGTCTGTACCCAGAGCACATTATGCGGAGCGATGCCGCGTGCTTCGAGGGCTGCGACGAGGCTCGGATCTTCCTTCACTTCGCCCTGTGCCCGTCCAAGCGAGTTGCCGGTCGGATAGCGGGCCTGCATGGGATAGGTGTGGCGCTCGAAACCACCGCGATCAACGCGGATCGCCGTGACATTGCCATTATACTGCTTGCCAAGCAGGATTTCCTTCGGCGTCCAATCGCCGGCGCTTGCCGCGGTTGCTCCAAGGGTTGCTGCCGCGAGTGCGACAGCCAGCGTGATCTTCATCTTCATATCAAACTCCAATGTCGGCGGGGACCGTAAGCGATCCCGACTCCGCCGATATGGTGTTTATCATAACTAATTTCGATGGTGATCACGCGTCGTTGACCAGAAATGTTGGTCAAGCGTCGAAAGCGATGCCGCTCGTTCAGCGCTGACGGGCCTTGCGGGCTGCATAGCGACGATCGCGCTCAGCCTTGCGGGCCGCTTCGTCTTCGATGACGCGGGAGATGCGGCCGTTTTCGGCTGCGTCACGCGCATCTGCTTCCGCACGGGCAGCGGCAGTGGCTGCGGCTTCCCGCTCTTCGGCTTCCGCCTTTGCGCGCGCCAGTTCGGCGGCCTTCATTTCTTCACGCTCGATCCGGCGCTGTTCGCGCGCTTCAGCGATCGCGACGCGTTCGGCCTGACGTGCTTCCTGATCCGGCAAGGATGCCTCACGCGCCGCACGGAATGCGGCCAGCTGCGCAGCCTTGGCATCGGCGGCAGTGCCGCGACGCTCGGATAGTCCATTGTCTCTCGTAAACTTCAAGTTCAGCTCCAGTTGGTGTGTCTAGTTGCAGGGGTCAGGTCTTGAGCGCGCGCTTGGCGACCAGAGCGGCCGTGGCGCTTTCCACGTCGTGGCGCTCCTTGGCAAGGCGAGCCTCGCGCAGGCGCATCGTCTTCTCGTCACGTGCAACCGTGATTGAGACCTGTTCGTCGATCGCCCGTCCACGCGCCAGGAACTGCGATTGCGTCTTGGCAAAGGCGGCCTCTGCCGTCTGGCGGGACTTGGTGAGAATCTCGGTCATGTCGTTTCCTTTCGGGAAGCTTTACCGGAGATAAAAATAAAAAAGGCCAGGCATTTGGCCTGACCTTCCAAGGGATCTTGCTTTCGGCAGTGCCAGTACATCCGTGGTCAAGGGAAAGCAGATCCCGGATCTATCAGGCAGCCTGCAGGTTGCAAGCAGACATCTTGCCCGACTTGTTGTCGCGCTCCATGTCGTAGGCAATCTTCTGGCCTTCGACGATTTCGCGCATTCCGGCGCGCTCGACGGCAGAGATGTGGACGAAAGCGTCCGGGCCGCCGTTGTCAGGCTGAATGAAGCCGAAGCCCTTGGTGGAATTAAACCATTTAACTGTGCCAGTGGTCATGATGAACCCTTTCATAGCGCATAGATTTCCGACAGCGCGACTGCACTCCGGACAGAATAACGATTTTTGAAAGGAAGGTTCGCTCAAAGCGCTTGTGCGCGGTAACCAAATCTAGGCAAACAAATATCGACAAGCCCTACATAAGAGACAATCCAGCAAAAGTCAACCTTCAGTCGTGGCTTTGAGAATTTCCGCAGCTTCGCCTTGTTTCTTCATTCCAAAAGCGGATTTTTTCTGGCTCTTTTCGTCAGAAATCCGAGAAATATTGAGTGAATTCGCAGAAAATCCAGAAATTTCGGTGACTCAGCGTCAGAAAAGACTGCCTTGGCCGGCTGGTGGCTCAGCCTTTCTCGCCGGTTTCGGTCCGGCTCCAGACTTTGCGGACGATGGCCCGAAAGCCTGAGAGGGCGACGGTTCTGGCGGCATGACACCTTCACCGGCCACCGCCTGGACGCGACCGTCCGAGAATTCGATGGCGATCGACTGCCCATGCGACAGCTCTTCTGCACGCGAGACGGGTCGGTCATTTTCGTCGCGGATAACAGCATAGCCGCGCGCCAGAACATTCTTGTAGGACAAGGACTGCAAAACGCGATCCTGCGAGACAAGCGACTGGCGCGCCCGGCGCAGGTCATTCGCCATGGCGCCATCGGCCCGGCGGCCGAGGCTTTCCAGCCTGTCCTTCGAGCGCTCTGTCATCGCCTTCAGGCGGGCAGGCACAGCCGTCAGCGTTGCATCATAGCGGCCGAGACGCGCCTTGTGGCGCTCAATCAGCCGCTCGACGATGCGCTCGGCAAGCGTGGCCCGCTCCAGAACCCGCTGCCGGCGCTCCACCAGCCGGCGCGCCAGCATGTCCGGAGACAGCTTGGCCGCGGCACGCTCGAAGCTGCGACGCTTGTTCATCGTGTTCAGCTCAAGGCCGCGGCCGAGCCCGGTTGCCGCCTCGTCAAACCGACGGCGCGGCAGGGCGAGAAGCTGGTCGAGCGAGGGCAGCGCCCGAACCAGCGCGCGCAGGTTCTGGCGTCGATGATCCATCTGGCGACTGATCGCACCGGAGAGGCGCGCGCCCAGGGTGGCGATCTGTGCTTCGAGTTCCGCCTTGACCGGAACGGCCATTTCCGCAGCCCCCGTCGGGGTCGGCGCACGGACATCCGCCGCATAATCGATCAGGGTCCAGTCGGTTTCATGACCGACCGCCGAAATCAACGGGATCTCGCTTGCCGCTGCTGCTCGGACGACGGCCTCGTCATTGAAGCTCCACAGGTCTTCCAGACTGCCGCCGCCACGGGCGACAATCAGCACGTCGGGACGCGGGATATCCCCGGCTTCATCCAGGGCATTAAAGCCCCTGATGGCATTGGCCACCTCATCCCCGGAACCCTCGCCCTGCACTTTGACGGGCCAGACCAGCACATGCACGGGAAAGCGGTCGGAGATGCGGTGCAGGATATCCCGGATGACGGCACCTGTCGGTGAGGTGACGACGCCGATGGTCTTTGGCAGGAAGGGCAGCAATTGCTTCGCAGCCGGATCGAAGAGGCCTTCTGCGGTGAAGCGGCGCTTGCGCTCCTCGATCAAGGCCATCAGTGCGCCGGCACCGGCGGGCTCGAGCTGTTCGATGACGATCTGATACTTGGACGAGCCCGGGAAGGTGGTGATCTTGCCCGTGGCGATCACTTCCATGCCCTCTTCAGGCCGGTACTTCAATTTCGAGAAGGAGCCCTTCCAGATCACCGCATCAATGCGCGCCTTGTCGTCCTTCAGGCTGAAATAGGCATGACCGGAGGAATGCGGGCCGCGATAACCAGAGATTTCGCCGCGCACCCGCACGTGATCGAAAGCCGTCTCGATGGTGCGCTTGATCGACCCCGACAGTTCCGAAACGGAGAATTCGGTGAGATTGGTCGGCGAATCGCTGTCGAAAAAAGTGCTCATGATCGAGCAATAGCCGAAATGGTCGCGTGTTTCAGCCCGATCTGACCGGCGGATAGCCGATTTCCAATGCCACGCTTTCCCAGAGAGTGCTCTATAGCCGTCGCCTCAGGGCAGCACGACACGATAGATCTGCAAGCTGGTTTCGCCCTTGACCGTGATGGGCACGAGATAGGCGGGCACCACACCCCGACCGAGCGTGGCGTAAAGACCATCCGGCTTGGTTTCGGCAATCCGCTGCGTCTGGCCCTCGTCGGGGCAGAATGCCAGGATGCCGGCCTTGACGCCGCGCAGAAAGGCAGGCGCTTCTTCCGGCGTTGCAAGGCCGATATGGATCTCGGTCAGCATGCCGGCCTGATTGCGGTGATACGGCCCCGTCAATGCGCGATGATGGGTGAAGCGCAGGATCTCGGCGCCGTAGTCGGAAGGTGCCACGACCAGGGTCGCAGGCTCCCTGGCAAGCGCTGCAAACGCATCCGGCGTCTCGCAGGCAGGCTTCGCCTCGACGGCCGGTTGAGTGGCGAAAATGTCCTTCAAGCGGCTCGACACACCTGCCGTGCCTTCCGCTACCATTACGCCGCCGAGGCCCCAGACGCTCGGCACAGAGAGAAAGGCCGTCAGGGCGAAAAGCAGTCCAGCTCCCAGATGCTCCGGTTGATCATTGGCCTTGCCGCGCAATTCTGAGATCAGCAGCGCGAGGGGCGGGATTGCCAACAGGTTGGCGAAGATACCACCCCGGACCTGTACCAGCGCAACGAGGAAACTCACGAACAAGAGTGCCAGCAGGATACCATGCTGCACGAGGCGGTCCCCGTCCACGACACGGAAGACACAGACCGCGATCGCAAAGAAACCGACGGCATAGAAGACACCGATCGTCGCCGGCTCTTCCGCCAGCTGGGCAAAAAAGGATCGCGCCTCGATGACGCCATTGAGCCACAGCGTATGGAGCAGTGGATCGAGCTCATTCAGCGGGTTCTGCAGGCATTGCGGCGCGACGAATATGGCAGCGCCCGCCACCAGAAGGCCAATTCCCGCCAGCACTGCGAAGCGTGGGGTCAATCCAAGCGCGCGCGGCAGGAAGGAAGCGGCAAACAGCAATCCCGTGCCCACGGCCAGAATCGCGTAGTAGCCGATCGACAGGCTGTCGCAGGTGACAACGGCATAGTGCTGCGGTGGCACGGTCGCGACGAAAAGCAATGACAGCCCAAGGAGCAGGGCAAGCGAAAAGGCACGAGCAGCCGCAGCAAAGACCGGCCCGTAAAGGCCCCACAACACGGCAACGATGGCGCAGACGACGGCGATCAGCGGCGTCGTTTCTGCCCCGATGGCGAGCGCTGCCGCACAGGCGAGACCGGCCACAGCGTAACTTGGGCCCGCTCGGCGCGGATCGAGCAAAGCGGCCGCGATGACCGCGACAAGGACCAGTTGCAGATTGTGGTGATCGATGGCACCCGGCAGGAAGCGGTTGCTGGTGATGACGAAGACCGCTGTCAGCATCAGGGCAACATGGACGGTCACGGCCGTTCCGATACGCCGGCCGGCAACGGCCATGGCGATCATCAACGGCGCTACCAGCAGAAGCGGCCAGACGGCCAAAGCCACAGCTTCGGCCTGTTGCATCGGCAAGAACTGGGCGAAGAGCCGGATAAGAAGCATGATCGGCAGGTCGACCAGACGCGACCAGTGCATCAGCGTGCCGCCATCGGGCCCCAATCGATACTGCGTCAGGTCGAACCACCCTTGGCCGGCGAGGAGATCACGCACCTGAACGAGGCGCATGACGTCATCATTGTCCTCCCCCACGTAGTCGCGCATCGCGGGCAGATTGAGCAGGAGCACGATCCCGATGGTCAGGAGCACATAGGCTGCGGCAACCCAAGCGAGGGGCGCGGTCGGTGCACGACGAGCAGGGTCCGGGCCCAGTCCAAAGGGTTCAGCCATGGCGATTGTACTCCTCGCAGCGGCTCTTCTACGGCCTTGTCCTGCAATATTACGGGGCGTCCTGTTTGCCGAAACCTAGCCTTAACCTTCTCAAGAAATAGTAAAGCGACAGGCGGTCACCGGGATCGCCAGATATGTGACAGGTTTTGCGTTCATGAGTGCTTCGGCCGCCATCCAACCCGATATCGCCGTTCTTTTGCCCTGCTATAACGAGGCTGCAACGATCGGTCAGGTGGTGCGCGATTTTCGGAACGCGCTGCCGGACGCACGCGTCTATGTCTATGACAACAATTCCACCGACGGCACGGCCCTGACCGCCATGCTCGCTGGCGCCACCGTCGTGCGCGAGCGCCGCCAGGGCAAGGGCCATGTCGTTCGCCGCATGTTCTGCGATATCGATGCCGACATCTACATCATGGCTGATGGCGACGGCACCTATGGGCCTGCCGACGCCGAGGAACTTGTCCGCACGCTGATCACCGAGCGGGCCGACATGGTGGTTGGAACACGACGCGGCGTGCATGACGATGCCGGCCGTAACGGACATGCCTTCGGCAACCGCCTGTTCAACTCACTTTACCGGCTGCTCTTCGGCAATGACTTCACCGATATCCTCTCCGGCTATCGTGCCTTTTCGCGCCGTTATGTGAAGAGCTTCCCGGCTGTCTCTGGCGGCTTCGAGATCGAAACCGAAATGTCGGTGCATGCCTCTCGGCTGAAGCTGCCGGTCTGCGAGATCGAGCTCGACTACGGACGCCGGCCGGAGGGTTCGCACTCCAAGCTTTCGACCTTCAAGGACGGTTTCAAGATCCTCTGGATGTTTGCCATGCTGATGAAGGAAACGCGGCCCTTTGCCTTTTTCGGTCTGATCTCGGCCGCCCTGATGGGGCTCAGCCTCGGCTTCATGATGCCGGTGCTGTTTGAGTTTTTCACCACGGGCTTTGTTGCCCGTGTGCCGACCTGGATTCTCGCGGTCACGCTGATGCTGACCTCATTCCTGTCGTTCACTGCAGCGCTGATCCTCGATTCCGTCGCGCGGTCCCGGGCCGAGCAACTCCGGATCCACTATCTGACCCTGCCCTCCCTGTCACAGCTGTCTGCCCCGCCGAAAGTGCAGACAACACAGCCGAAGCGGGCGCCGAAAACGAAGTCCGACACGTCGCGGGCCGCATGACCAAATTCCTGCGCTTCGCCATTGTCGGGGCCACGGGTTTCGCGGTCGATATGGGCGTGCTCTGGCTGTTGCTCACTTTCACGCCGATCGGCCCGCTGGCCGGCCGGGTGATCGCGATTGCGCTTGCCATGATCGCGACCTGGCAGCTCAACCGGAACTTCACTTTCGGAGCCTCGAAGCGCACCATCGTCGTCGAGGGTTTTCGCTACGGCTTCATCGGGGTGATTACGTCGATCGTCAATTATGGCGTTTATGCGGGGCTGCTCATCGCCGCCCCGCTGCTCAGCCCCTATGCGGCTCTGATCGCCGCCTCAGTGGCGGCGATGCTGTTCAGCTTCTTCGGCTATTCACGTTACGTCTTCCGGCGCTGACGCTTCAAATGCCGGTCAGACCGGCTCCCAGCCATCCTTGTCCGCTGCGCGATAGATGGCGTCGATCAGCTTCTGGTTCGCCTTGGAGCTTTCCAAGGTCACCACCTCGCCGGTCGTTCCCGCCACGGCCCGGGCGAATGCTTCTGCTTCCAGCTTGTACTGACGGCTGTCGGGGAAGCGGAAGATTTGCGAGACATTGTGGCCGCGATTGGTCAATTCGATTTCCTCGGCACCCCAGCGATCGGCATTGAAGGGGGACTTGACCTCGATGAAACCATCCGTGCCGTGGAAGACCATGAGCTGGCGGTTGGCCATCTGGGTCGAGACGTAGAAGTTCAATTCAAAGTCCGAGAAGTCTGCCTTGACGCTGGCATAGATGTCCGTGCCGAAATCCGGATCGCGCTCGATGGTCGACTGGACGCGCACCGGCTCCTTGCCGGTGACGAAGCGCGTCGTGATCGTCGGATAGACACCGATATCGGGCAGCGCGCCACCACCAAGTTCAGGGATGTTGCGCATGTTGCCGGGGTCGCGATTGAAGTAGGTGAAGGAGCCCTGCACCATCTTCAGCGTGCCGATGGCGCCCTCGCTCAGAAGTTCGCGGACCTTCAGCCAGACGGGGGCGTACGTCACCATGTAGGCTTCCGTGATCAGCACCTTGTTGCGCTCGCGCGCCGCGATGATCTCGTCGATCTCGGCCGCCTTCAGCGCAATCGGCTTTTCGCAGAGCACGTGCTTGCCGGCATTGGCGGCCTTGATCGCCCATTCGACATGCTGCGAGGTCGGCAGCGGAATGTAGACAGCATCGATGACGTCCGAGGCCAGCATCTCTTCGTAGGAGCCAAAGGCATGCGGCACGGAGAAGCGGTCTGCCATCGCCCGGGCCTTGGCCAGATCGCGGCTTGCCACCGCCGTGACGACGGCATTTTCCGCGTCCTGAATGGCGGGAACGACGAGTTCTCGGCCGATCTTGGCCGTCGACAGAATTCCAAAACGCAGCATCGCAAATCCTCCTCAAGATGTCGGGGCGGACATTAGGGGAAGGCTTGACGAGGCGCAATGTCGTTCGGGAAGGCAAGCGAAATCCAGGAACACAGGCGTGACCGAAAATGTCCGCGTTTCGTCCGGCCTGCGCATGGTGGCTCATTTCCAGAGCTTTATGCTAGTCTCCATCACAACGACAGGAGACAAATATGTCCGCTCACGACACAGCCCTCATCGTGATTGATGTGCAGGAGAGCTTTCGCCATGCCCACTACTGGGACGGATCAGAACTTGACGCCTACCTCTCAAGGCAGCAAGCCCTCATCGACGGAGCGAAGGCTGTCGGCATGCCCATCGTGCAGATTTTTCACGTCGGCAAAAATGCGCCCTTCACGCTAGAAGGCGGCCTCGTACGCACGATGGATGGAATTGCGCTTGCGCCCGATGTGACGTTTCACAAACACGTCCATTCGGCCCTGGTCGATACGAGCCTTGAGACCTGGTTGCGGGAACGAGGCATCCGCCGGGTCATTGTTTCAGGCATCCGCACCGAGCAGTGCTGCGAAACCACCACCCGACACGCATCCGATCTCGGCTTCAAGGTTGACTTTGTCACCGAGGCAACGCTGACCTTCCCGATGACGCATGCCTCTGGCCACGTCTTCTCGGCGCAGGACATCCGGATCAGAACCGAACTGGTTCTCGCCGGCCGCTTTGCCCGGATTGCCACGGTCGAGCAGGCGCTCGCACCGCTTGCCACACAAGGCTGAGACGGAGACCCAAGATGGAAGTGATCCCGGTTCTCATTCTCGTGCCGCCAGACACGCTGCTGATCGATATTGCCGGTCCGCTGGAGGTGTTGCGCTACGCGAACCAGGAGCAGGACCGGGTGCGCTTCGACTACCACTACATCTCCGCCGAGCGGCGCCAGCAAACGTCGATCGGGCTCTTTCTCGATGGGCTGGAGCCTCTGCCGGACAGACTGCCGGGGAATGCCGTTCTCGTCATTTCCGGCAGTCTTTCGGTCGGCAAGGGCGAGATGATGCGCGATCCCCAGCTGAAAACCCTGACGCGCTGGCTTGCCGGCAGCGTGCGGCATGACACCCGGCTTGTCACGATCTGTTCGGGCGCGCTGCTCGCCGCCGCAGCAGGTCTCATGGAAGGGTATGAGTGCACCACGCATTCCGATTGTCTTGGCACCCTGCGCCAGCTCGCTCCGACAGCGACCGTGCTCGAGAACCGCCTTTATGTGGAGGATCGACATCGCTTCTCCAGCGCCGGGATCTCAACCGGCATTGACCTCATGCTGCATATTGTAAGCCGTTTTGTCTCGCCGCAGGCCGCACTCGCCGCAGCCCGCAAGATGGTGATCTATCTCAGACGCAGCGGTCAGGATCCGCAACTGTCGCCGTGGCTGTCAGGACGCAACCACATCCATCCGGCAATCCATCGGGCACAGGATGCCATTATGGCCGACCCGGCACGGCAATGGTCGCTTCAGGGACTGGCTGAAATCGCCCATCTCAGCGAACGGCACCTGTCTCGCCTCTTCCGCGAGCATGTCGGGCAATCCGTTGTCGACTACATCAACCTCATGCGCGTGACGCTGGCGCAAGAATTGCTCAAGCAATCGAGGCTCGACATGGAGAGCCTGGCGCTGCGGGCAGGCTTCGCCTCGTCCCGTCATATGCGTCGGGTTTTTTCCCAGCACCACGGCGTGCCGCCCAGCCAGTTTCGCAAGACGGCGAATTGAGCCGATCCGTCGCGAATTGCGGACCGTGGCGGCGCTGGACCGCGCGCTGTCGGGACAATCTCGCTTGTGCATCGATCAGTGCTTTTGAATGGTGTCTTCGAGCTCTTCTTGCTAGCGTTCCCTGCCCCCGATCCATTCCGAGGATTTCATGCAGAAACGTGCACTTGGCCGAACAGGCCTCTCTATCGCCCCCGTCGTCTTTGGCGGCAATGTCTTTGGCTGGACAGCGGATGAGAAGACATCCTTTGACCTGCTGGATCGCTTCTTCGACGCAGGCTTCAACACGATCGACACGGCGGATGTCTACTCCGCCTGGGTCGACGGCCATAAGGGCGGCGAGAGCGAGACGATCATCGGCAAGTGGCTGAAGCGCGGGTCTTTCGCGCGCGACAAGGCGATTATCGTGACCAAGGTCGGCTTCGACAACGATGGGACCAAGACTGGGCTTTCGGCCAAATGGATCGAGCAAGCCGTCGAAGGCTCGCTGAAGCGGCTCGGAACGGACTATATCGACCTCTATCTCGCCCATAAACCCGATATCGAAGTGCCGATCGAGGAGACGCTCGAGGTTTTTTCGCGGCTGAAGGACCAGGGCAAGATCCGCGCCATCGGCTGCTCAAACTATGAAGCCAGTGAACTTCAGGCCTCGCTTGATGCAGCAGCGCGGGACGGACTTCCGCGCTTCGACGTTCTGCAGCCGGAATACAATCTCTACACCCGCGAGCGGTTCGAAGGGCCGATCCGGGATCTCTGCCTTGCCGAAGACATTGGCGTCATCAGCTACTACGCGCTGGCCGCCGGCTTCCTCACCGGCAAGTATCGCGCCAAGGCCGATACCGAAGGCGCTGCCCGTTCCTACCGCGTCGGCGACTATCTCGACACACGCGGCCTCGCGATCCTCGGCGCCCTTGATCAGGTAGCCGCCGAAACCGGGATAAGTCCTGCAACAGTCGCCATCGCCTGGGTCGCGGCACGGCCGGGCATCACCGCACCGATCGCGTCTGCCACCAGCCTCGGCCAACTCGAGAGCCTGATCGCTGCCGGGCAACTGGTTCTGACGGATGCGCAACTCGCCCATCTCAACGACGTCGGAACCTGATGTCATGGCGCTTGTTATCCGCGATGCCATCGCCGCCGACGAGGCCAGCTGGCGTGGCCTCTGGAGCCAATATCTGACCTTCTACAAGGTGGAGCTTGCCGAGGACGTGACCGCCCATACCTGGGCCCGCATCCTTGATCCATCCTCGCGTGTTGCCATGCGGGTGGCGGAAGTCGACGGGGTACTGGCCGGTTTCGCCATACACCATTTCCACGATTCCACCTGGGTCAAGACGCCGGACTGCTATCTGGAGGACCTGTTCCTCGATGCCGCATTTCGTGGTCGCGGCATCGGCCGGGCGCTGATCGACGATCTCATCGCGATGACAAAGGCAAAGGGCTGGTCACGGCTCTACTGGCATACCGACCGGGGCAATGAAACGGCGCGCAAGCTTTATGACACTTACGCAGTGGAAGACGGCCATGTCCGCTATCGGCTGAAGCTTGGTTGACCGCTCTCAGCCGCGCCAGTGGAAGAAATCGATGAAGGCGCGCAGCGCCGGGCGCATCTGGCGGTGCTTCGGATAGTAAATCGAGAACCCATCGAAGGGCGGGCACCAGTCTTCCAGCACCCGGATCAGACGGCCCTCTCCGATGTCCGTCTCAACCCGGGCGTCGAAGATGTAGGCAAGGCCAGCGCCGTCTATTGCGGCGCGGCGCATCAGGGTCTGGTCGGACAAAATGAGGCTTCCGCGCACATCGACGGAGATAGCGCGGCCATCCTTCTCGAACTCCCAGCGATAGATGAGGCCGCTTGAAAAGCGCCGGCGAATGCAGATGTGGCTTGAAAGGTCGCGCGGGTGAAGCGGCCTTGCATGCTCCATGAAATAGCCGGGCGCTGCGACGACAGCACCGCGCCAAGGTCCACTCACCCTTACGGCGACCATGTCGGCCTCCAGATGTTCGCCGAGGCGCAGACCCGCGTCAAAGCCCTTCTCGACAATATCCTCGAAACGGTCGTCTGTGACGATCTCAAGCTCAATCTCGGGATAACGGCGGGAGAATTCGCCGAGGCGCGGCGCTATCACGTCCTGCGCCGCCAGAAGCGGCATGGTGATCCGCAAGGGACCGGCAGGATGGCCGCGTTCATCCGAAAGGGCTGTCAGCGCGGTCTCGATATCGGCAAGCGCTGGCCCCAAGATCGCGAGAAGCCGGCGTCCTTCCTCGGTCGGGGCGGCGCTGCGGGTGGTGCGCGCCATCAGTCGCAGACCAACGCTCCGTTCCAGCGCCGAGATCGCATGACTGACCGCCGAGGGGGCAATGCCGAGTTCTGCGGCGGCTGCGCGAAAACTGCCGTGTTGAGCCACGGATGCCAGCACCGCCAGTTGCGAAAGTTGAGTCCGGTTCATTGTTCGAATTTATAGATCAACACATGACGATTTACACCCATTTTCAGCATTGAGACTGAACCCTACATTGCGCTTGTCTGCTGTGTCGGTTCGAGCCGGCATGGTACATTCACATTTCAGGTTCACGTCCTAAAGGAGGCTGTCATCATGCAGTCACGCCGTCTCGGTTCCCTCACCCCCTCCGCCATCGGCCTCGGCTGCATGGGCATGAGCCATGCCTATGGCACCAATCTGGAGGAGGCTTCCGCCCAGGCGCTTATCGACCGCGCAGTCGAACTCGGCGTTACCTTCTTCGACACGGCCGAGGTATACGGTCCCTTCACCAATGAAGAACTGGTGGGCAAAACGCTCGGGCGGCACCGCGACAAGGTGCTGATCGCCACCAAGTTTGGCTTCACCATTGGCGACGCGGAAAAGGCGGAACGCCCTTCCGGGCTCGACAGCCGGCCGGAGCATGTCCGCGCCGTCGCAGAAGCGTCCCTGAAACGGCTCGGCATCGAGACGATTGATCTTTTCTACCAGCACCGCGTCGATCCTGATGTGCCGATCGAGGAGACGGTCGGGGCGATGGCAGACCTGGTGAAAGAGGGAAAGGTGAAGGCCCTGGGCTTGTCCGAAGCCAGTGCTGCAACTTTGCGTCGGGCCCATGCGACCCATCCGATTGCTGCCATCCAGAGCGAATACTCGCTGTGGACCCGCGACCCGGAAACGAACGGGGTTTTCGAGACCTGCCGCGAACTAGGTATCGGCTTCGTTCCTTTCTCTCCGCTCGGGCGGGGCATGCTGACCGGCGCCTTGAAGGATTTGTCCAAGCTCGGTGCAAACGACTTCCGCCGGGGCCTGCCGCGTTTCGACCAGGAGAATTTCGACGCCAATCTGGCGCTGGTCACCGCTCTGGAAGACATGGCCGCCGACAAGGGCGTCACAGCCGGACAGCTGGCACTGGCCTGGGTTCTGGCCCAGGGCGATTTCATTGTGCCGATCCCCGGCACCACCAAGATCGCCAATCTGGAAAGCAATGTCGCGGCGACCGCGATCACGCTCACACCTGACGAAATGACGGCGCTCGGCTCGATTGTCGCGCCCGACAAGGTGGCCGGTGCTCGCTACAACGAAGCGATGTCGAAGATGGCTGGTCGGTAACGATCAGCCGCTGCCCGTCACGCTGCGGCGATAGGCAGACGGCGTCGTCCCGGTCACGCCCTTGAACATCCGTGTCAGGTGGCTCTGGCTGCTGAAGCCGCAGATCGCGGCGATCTGAGCGATCGGTTCGCCGTCGGCCAGCATCTGCCGTGCGCGGTCGATGCGACGGTGAAGGATGAAGCCGTGGGGTGAAACCCCACAGCTGATCCGGAACATCCGCTGCAGATGGAATTCGCTCAGATCTGCGATCCTCGCCAGATCCTGCAAGCTGATCGAGCTGTCGAGGTTGGCCTCGATATGGTCGATCAGCCGGCGGCGCATCGCCGGTGCAAGCCCGCCGCGCAACGTGATCCGCTTTTCGCCGCCATAGCGCGGATCGCCGAAGAGATCGCCGACCACCGATACCAGCGCCTGCTCGGCCAGGAGCCTCTCGCCTGTGCGCGTCGCCCGCGCCAGCTGGCCCAGCGCGCCTGCAAGATGCGGTGCCTCGTCAAAGGTGGCTTCCGGGATCACCATCAGCCGCGCATCGCGATCAAAGGTCTCGGCAAACAACCGGCGCAATTCCTCGTCCGAGACATAGAGGTGGATGAATTCGAACCGGTCGGTGATTTCCCATTGCGAGGACGCACCCTGCGGCATGACGCAGAGCGCGCCGGGCCAGCCATGGATCGAGCCTGCATCCAGCCGCCGCGTCCCGTCGCCGCCCTCCAGATAACAGCTGAAGGTGTGGCCATCATTGCGCTCGTAGCTCATCCGGTCATGGCTGTTGCGCCACAGGGCACTTGCCCGTCCCTGCCCCAGGTCGAGCGCATCCAGCCGCTCGGCGCGGGGCGAGGCGGATAGCGAACTGAAGACGGAAGAGGCGTGCAGCATTCGAAGGCCCAGATGATCAGAGGCACACTCTAGCGCAACCGCGCCTCGGCGGCACGGTCAAATCGGGTGTTTGCTCTCGCCTGGTCCATGTTCACCGCAAGATCGTGCAAGAACTCCGAAGTGTCGCGGCGCTAGGTGTCGTCCATCATCAAGGGACGCTCATGACCAACTTCCTGCTGTTTTCCTCCACCGTGCTGATCTGGGGCACGACCTGGATTGCCATTGCCCTGCAGATCGGTCCGGTGCCGGTTCTGGTCTCGGTGTTTTACCGCTTTGCCACCGCGGCGTTGATCTTTCTTGTCGTGCTCATTGTCATGGGTCGCCTGAAGGTGCCGCCGCTGCGCCAGCAACCCTTCATCCTTGCCCAGGCGCTCTGCCTGTTCTGCTGCAACTTTCTCTGCTTCTATCACGCCGCAAGCTACGTCCCCTCCGGCCTGATCTCAGTCGTCTTTTCGCTGGCGACGATCTACAATGCCGTCAACGCCCGGATTTTCTTTGGCGACAGGATCAGCCCGCGCACGCTTCTGGCTGCTGCGCTCGGCGCCACCGGGCTGGTGCTGCTGTTCGGCATGGATATTCTGGTCAGCATGAATCCCGACAGCTGGAAGGGCATCGGCTTGTCTGCCCTCGGCACGCTTTTCTTCTCGCTTGGCAATATGGCGTCCCGGCGCAACAGCGCGGATGGCGTCCCGCCAATCACGGCCAATGCCTGGGGCATGAGCTACGGTGCTCTCACCCTGTTTGCCCTGATCCTCGGGACCGGAACTCCGATCGTAGCACCGCCGACCGCCACCTATCTCGCCGCCATGCTGTACCTCGCCGCCATCGGCTCCGTCGTCGGCTTCACCACCTATCTGATGATGGTCTCCCGCATGGGCTCACAAAAAGCCGCCTATGCGACCGTCCTCTTTCCCGTGGTGGCGCTTACGCTGTCGAGCCTGTTCGAGGATTATCACTGGACGCCACTCGGCGTGCTTGGCCTGATGCTGACGCTGGCCGGCAATGCGGTGATGTTTGCAAGGCTGCCGATGCGCCGTCCCGTGCTCGCTGCGGAAGCGGTCGATCTCAAGGGCTAATGGCGCGGGTCCCGACGCGGGAACGGCATGAGGGTGCCATTCTCCGGGACCGGGCAGATTTCACGCGTCAGCCGGCGCAATCTGCGCTAAGAGAGGCCTCAACGCCTTGTCCAAAAAACTGAAAGCGCCCATGGCCCCACGTTTTCATCCCGTGATCTGCCCTTGACCGGCCTTACCGACACCAAAGCACTTGAGCGGCTCGGTTTTTCCGCCTTCTTCACCGATCAGGTGACAGCGGAAGAAGCCGACCTTCTGGTTCGCCGCATTTCGTCCGTGCACCGTGACCGCCTCGACGCGATCGATGGCAGCGGTCCGGTTGCGATCGAACTTCCGCCCAACAGCAATACAGCAGACTATGCCGTCGGCGACTGGGTCCTGGCCTCGCCCCATACCAGCCTTGTGGTGCGCCGGCTCGATCGCCAGACCGTGCTGCAAAGACGCACCGAAGGCGCCTTCGGCCAACAACTGGCTGCCGCCAATGTCGATACGCTGTTCATCGTTACCTCCTGCAACGCGGACTTCAACGCCTCGCGGCTCGAGCGCTATCTGATCATGGCAAACGAGGCCGGCACGCGCCCGGTGATCGTGTTGACCAAGGCCGACATCGTGGATGATGCCTCCGTCTTTGCCGATGAGGCGAAGGCGCTGCAGCGCGACCTTCCTGTTGTCATCGTCAATGCCCGCACGCCCGAGGCCTTGGAACCTTTGAAGCCCTGGTGCGGGCCTGGCCAGACCGTTGCCTTGGTTGGTTCGTCCGGCGTTGGGAAATCGACGCTGGTCAACACGCTGGCCGGTCCGGATTCCGAAACCTCGCAGAAAACCGGTGCGATCCGCGAACATGATGCCAAGGGCCGTCACACCACGACGGCGCGCTCCCTGCACGTCATCGCAGGCGGTGGCTGGGTGATCGACACACCGGGTATTCGCACGCTCTATGTGAGCGACGTGACCGACGGGATCGACACGCTGTTTGCCGAAATCACCGACCTTGCGCCGGATTGCAAATTCCGCGATTGCTCGCATTCCCACGAAAAAGGCTGCGCCGTGCAGGCCGCAATCAAGTATGGTTCGCTTGATCCGGCGCGCCTCGATCGCTGGCGCCAGTTACAGGCGGAGAACCGGGAGCGCACGCCCGTCTATACAGGGCCCAAGGGCAACAAAAAGCTGGGCAAGAAGAAGTATTGAGTTTTCGCTTCAGGCACCCCACATAGAGGTTCTGGACGACGCCCTTCGCACGCGTCGCGCGGGCTCCACACTGGCGAGCCGCTTTTCCCCGTTCAACGCGACATCACTGGCTTCGGCGTCCTGCCGGAGCGTTTTCGGATTGGAGACCATCATGGCAGACGACAAGAACACGGCCGTCGCGGCCCAGGCTTACGAAGCCATTCCCTTCGCCAAGAAGCATCGCATCTCGGTCGAAGACGCCAAGGAGATCCTGGCCAAGCACGGCACGGACCGCAAGTCCGCCGACAAGGAAGGCCGTCGCGTCAGCCTCTAAGGCCTGATGTGATAAGCCCCCTTCCGGTCCTTGGCCGTAAAGGATTACCAAGCCAGATCAAAAAGCCCTTTCTCCGGAATACGGAGAAAGGGCTTTTTCTTGTTTGGCATGGGCTGCCTGTCGGCAACCGATCAGGCGCGCAGCGTACCACCCGTCGACTTCTCGACATTGCCGACGATCTTCTTCGTCAGCGCATCGAAATCCTCGTCGGTCAGGGTCTTGTCGCTCGGCTGGATCAAAACCTCGATCGCCACCGACTTCTTGCCTTCACCAACGGATGCGCCTTCGAAGATATCGAAGACATTGACGCCCGTGATCAGCTTGCGGTCGGCGCTGGTCGCCGCCTTGATGATCGCGCCGGCTTCGACCGCCTTTTCGACAACGAAGGCGAAGTCGCGTTTGACCATCTGGAAGGGCGAAAGCTCCAGCGCCGGCTTGGTGCGGGTCGCCTTCTTCTTCGGCTCCGGCAGGGCATCGACATAGATCTCGAAGCCGCAGAGGGTGCCTGACACGTCGAGCGCTTCCAGCGTCTTCGGATGGAATTCACCGAAGGTGCCGAGGATGACCTTGGGGCCGGCCTTGATCGTGCCGGAACGGCCGGGGTGATACCATTCGGGGCCACCCTGCTCGATCTGCACATTGCTCATTGGAATGCCGCAGGCTTCGAGCACGGCGAGTGCATCGGCCTTGGCATCGAAGACGTCAACCGGCTTGCCGCCGCCCTTAGCGCTGTTCGACCAGGAGCGACCGGCACCGGCCATCGAGGCCGTGCCGCGACGCACGCCGCCAGCCACGCGACGCTGCGTCTCGGGCGTATCGCCTTCATAGGTGCCGGAGACTTCGAAGATGGCCACATCGCCAAAGCCGCGATCGGCATTGCGCTGGGCTGCCGTCAGCAGGCCCGGCAGAAGCGAGGGACGCATGTCCGACATGTCGGCGGCGATCGGGTTGACGAGCTTCAATGCCGGCTTGCCGCCGCCAAAGAGCGCAGCCTGATCGGCCGGAATGAAGGACCAGGTCACTGCTTCCATCATGCCGCGCGACGCGAGCGCCCGGCGGGCGGAGCGCGTGCGGATCTGCAGCGTGGTCAGGATCTTGCCGTTCACCGAGCCGGTGGGCGGCAGCGGTTCCGGCTTGATGTTGTCGACGCCATGCATGCGCATGACCTCTTCGACGAGATCCGCCTTGCCGTCGACATCAGGGCGCCAGGAGGGAACGGAGACCTTGGCGGCCTTGTCGTCGCCCGAGAGGATCTCGAAACCGAGGCCGGTCAGGATCTGGCGGGATTCGTCGTTGGAGACGGTAAGGCCCGTCAGCCGCTTCACTTCCGCGAAGGGGAAGTCGACGACCTTCTTTTCGTGGCCCTTATAACCTTCGACCTTGGCCGCTGCAGCCGTGCCGCCGCACATTTCAAGAACCAGCTCGGTCGTGCGCTCCAGACCCGGGATCATGTATTCCGGGTCTACGCCACGCTCGAAGCGATAGCGCGCATCGGTGATGATGCCATGGGCGCGGCCGGTCTTGGCGATGTTGATCGGATCCCAGAGCGCCGACTCGATCAGCACGTTGACGGTGTTTTCGTCACAGCCCGAATGTTCACCACCCATGATGCCGCCGATCGATTCCGGACCGTTGTCGTCAGCGATGACGACGTTGTTCGGGTTCAGCTTGTAGGTGCGGGTGTCGAGCGCGAGGATTTCCTCGCCCTCCTTCGCCCGGCGAACCACCAGCGCACCCTTGACCTTGTCGGCGTCGAAGACATGCATCGGACGGCCCTGGTCGAAGGTCATGTAGTTGGTCACGTCGACCAGCGCGGAGATCGGACGCAAGCCAATCGACAGCAGGCGCTGCTGCATCCACTTCGGGCTCGGACCGTTCTTCACGCCGCGCACCAGGCGATAGGCGAAACCGGGGCAGAGATGGTCTTCGAGCTCCAGCTTGACCTCGACCGGAGTGTCACCCTCGACCTTGAATGCCGGTGCCTTCGGCGCCTTGAGCGTGCCAAGACCGGAGGCTGCGAGATCGCGGGCGATGCCAAAGACGCTCGTGCAGTCCGGACGGTTCGGTGTCAGGTTGATCTCGATGACCGGATCGTCGAGGCCGGCATAGGACGCGAAGGAGGTGCCAACCGGCGCATCCTCAGGCAGATCGATGATGCCGTTGTGGTCGTCGGAGATGTTGAGCTCCTTTTCGGAGCACATCATGCCATGGCTCTCGACACCACGGATCTTGCCGACGGAGAGCGTGACATCGATGCCCGGCACATAGGTGCCCGGACGCGCCAAAGCGCCGATCATGCCGGCGCGGGCATTCGGTGCGCCGCAGACGATCTGAACCGGCTTGCCGTCGCCTGCATCAACCGAGAGCACCTTCAGACGGTCGGCTTCCGGATGCTTCTCGGCCGTCAGGATCTTGGCGATGACGAAGGGTTTGTAGGCCGCCTTGTCATCGACATCCTCAACTTCGAGGCCGATCGCCGTCAGGCGCTCGCAGATTTCCTCGAGCGAGGCGTCGGTTTCCAGGTGATCCTTGAGCCAGGAGAGTGTGAATTTCATGTGTCTATCTCCTTAAACGCTCAGACCGCCAAACAGCGTCGGCACGTCGAGCGGGCGGAACCCATAGTGGCTCATCCAGCGCACATCGGCGTTGAAGAAGTCGCGCAGATCCGGCATGCCGTATTTCAGCATGGCGATGCGGTCGAGGCCCATGCCCCAGGCGAAGCCCTGGTACTCGTCCGGATCGAGACCACCGGCGCGCAGCACATTCGGGTGCACCATTCCGCAGCCGAGGATTTCCATCCAGTCCTTGCCTTCGCCGAACTTGACGATCGGGCCCGAGGAGCGGTCGCACTGGATGTCGACTTCGAAGCTCGGCTCCGTGAACGGGAAGAAGGACGGGCGGAAACGCATGGTGACGCTGTCGACCTCGAAGAAGGCCTTGCAGAATTCTTCGAGGATCCAGCGCATGTGGCCGACGTTTGCGGTCTTGTCGATGACGAGGCCTTCGACCTGATGGAACATCGGCGAATGGGTCGCGTCCGAATCCTGGCGATAGGTCTTGCCCGGGATGACGATGCGGATCGGTGGCTTCTGCGCCTCCATGGTGCGGACCTGCACAGGCGAGGTGTGCGTCCGCAGCACCTTGCGCTCACCATTCTCGTCCGGTGACAAGAAGAAGGTGTCGTGCATCTCGCGGGCCGGATGGCCCTCGGGGAAGTTCAGTGCGGTGAAGTTATAATAGTCGGTCTCGATATCCGGACCTTCAGCAATCGAGAAGCCCATGTCGGCGAAAATCGCGGTGATCTCATCGACGATCTGGCTGATCGGATGGATGCGCCCGCGCTCGGCCGGCGAGGAGCGCACGGGCAGCGACACGTCCAGCGTCTCTGCCTTCAGGCGCGCGTTGATCGCGGCATCCTTCAAGGCGCTCTTGCGCGCCGTGATCTCGTCGGTGACTTCGGTCTTCAGCGCGTTGATCGCTGCCCCCCGGGTCTGGCGCTCTTCCGGCGTCATCGAACCCAGCGTCTTCAGGAGTTCGGACACAGAACCCTTCTTGCCGAGGGCGGCCACACGCACGGCCTCGATTGCCGGCTCGTCGCCGGCTGCGGCGATCTCCGCCAGAAGCTGTGCCTTCAATGCGTCTAGTTCAACCATCTTGTCCTGCCTTGGCGATGTTCGAGCCCTCTGCCGCACCCAGCGGAGCCCTTGTCAGAAATTCTGTTGCCATGATGAAGCGTCGCAGATCACTACCCATGTGAACGCGGCCGATCAACCGGGCGAGCGGCAAAATTCGGCCGATCACACGTGTCAGGCCGCGCAATTCGCGCAGGGCCGCTGCGGGCGCATGCTGCGACCACGCTTCTAGCGCCTGCGGGCATGTCCGGTGCGGCTCAATCGCCACAGAGGACACGACGAGGAAGTAGAGCAGCACGTCCCGCGCCTGTGCCATTGGAAGCGGCATGGCCGAGGCCGGGTCTTCTTCGAAATCCATGAAGCCGACCTCGCCGTCGCGGAGGAAGAAATCGCGAACATGCGGACGGCCGTGACAAAGGCCATTGGCATGGACGCGGCCCAGCGCCTCCGCCGCCTGCACCAGCAACGCATCATGGGCTGCCGGATCCTCCTGTCGCAAGACCTTGAGCCGATGCGCGAGCGTCAAGCCCGCATCGTCCATCACCATGGCCGTTTTCGATGCATAAAGCACCGTCGGCACGGGAAAACCCTTTGCGGCGAAAGCCTTCATTCGTGCCATTTCCCGTGCCTGCATCGCCTCTGGTGCAAGCTGCGGCGAAGGACGAAGGTAGGGAATTCTCAAAAGGGCAGCGGCCAAACCCTGCAGGGGAACGAGGACGGGCAGAACCTTGCTCCCCTGGCGCTTGATCCACAGGCGGCCGCGCGGAAGGTCAAGACATTGCACCCTGCCGTCACTTGAGACGAGGGCCCTCAGGACTTCAGCGATTTCGTCGTCGGTTAGCTCGGCGCCACTTGTCAGCGCACCAAAACTTTCACCCAGATAGGCCATCTCCAACCCCTGCCACCCTCGCGGCATAAGAAAAACCCGCGCTGGTTTCGCCAGCGCGGGTTTCCCAAAATAATCGATAAAGTTCGGGAAGCGCTGGCTTACTTGACCGCGCTTTCAAACTCGTTCGCAGTGCCGGCATCCTTGAGGTATGCGAGCGCCTTCTTGGCAGCTTCCACGAGCTTGCCGAAAGCAGCCGCTTCATGGATGGCCATGTCGGACAGGACCTTGCGGTCGACTTCGATGCCAGCCTTGTTGAGGCCGTCGATGAAGCGGCCGTAGGTCAGGCCGTGTTCGCGAACAGCAGCGTTGATACGCTGAATCCACAGAGCGCGGAAGTTGCGCTTGTTGACCTTGCGGTCGCGGTAAGCGAACTGCTTGGAACGATCGACGGCAGCCTTTGCGGCCCGGATCGTGTTCTTGCGGCGGCCGTAGAAGCCCTTGGCTGCCTTGAATACCTTGTTGTGCTTGGCGCGGGAAGTTACGCCACGTTTTACGCGTGCCATGTCATGATCTCCTTAATTGTCCAACAGCGAATGGGTCTCAGAGACCGTTCGGCAGGTAGTTCTTGATGACCTTCTTGCCGTCAGCTTCAGCCAGAACCATCGTACCGCGTGCGTTGCGAATGAACTTGTTGGAACGCTTGATCATGCCGTGGCGCTTACCAGCGCCGGCCGCGAGGACCTTGCCGGTTGCGGTGATCTTGAACCGCTTTTTGGCGGAGGATTTCGTCTTCATCTTGGGCATTTTGCTACTCCATTGTTCTTGTATCGAAACAGGCTGACGAATGCCCGTTTTCAAGCATAAAGAACGGCCACGGCATGCCCTGCCGGACCGTTCGGACGGGGGCTTATAACCGCGAAGCCCATAAAGCGCAACGGGTCACACGCCTGAATCTTGAGCTTTGGCCTTCAGGTGCGGGCCGGAAGCGTCAGAGATATGCGCAATCCACCGATCGGCGCCCTTAAAATCGCGATCTGCCCGCCATAGGCGGCGAGAATTTCGGCGGTGATGGCAAGGCCAAGCCCCGTCCCTTCACCCTCTTCCAGATGAACCCCTCGCGTGACGATTCCGGCCAAGGCAGCCTCATCCACACCTGGTCCGTCATCATCGATATCGAGCCGAACCGTATCACCCGTTTCAGCCTGGCGCGTCGCCTTGATGGCGATCAGCGAGTTTGCGAAGCGCGTGGCATTGTCGAGAACATTGCCCAGAGCCTCCGCAAGATCGGCCGGATCCATTTCCACCATCAGCCCTTCATCGATCGAAACACTCCAGGCAATGCCGCGCGGAACCGTGACCGGCTGCAGGACGGAGACGAGCTTTCCGGTCAGCAGAGCGAGATCGGTCTGGGTCATCTGCTCCACGCCGAGACGCGCCGACTGTAATTGCCGATCCGCCCGCTGGCGGATCAATTCCACCTGCTGGCGCACCAGCAGGCGGTCACGGTCGGAAAAATTGTCAGCGAGCTGTGAGAGCACGGTCAGGGGCGTTTTCAGGCCATGGGCGAGGTCACTGGCGCGCGCCCGGGCCCTTGCAATTGCGGTCTCGCGATCCTTGAGCAGATGATTGAGTTCTCCAACCAGCGGCATCAATTCGCTCGGCCCCTCGCCTGTCACCTGGTCGGCAAGGCCGGAGCGAACGCGGGCAACGGCGCTCTGCAGCCGCCACAGCGGCGCCAGCCCGACCGCCACCTGAAGGACCGCTGCACAGATCAGAACGCAAGCGGTCAGAACCAGCATGGCCCAGAGCGAGCCATGATAGTCAGCGAGCGCCTGATCGATCATCTTCCGATCGAAGCCTGCCAGAATGGTGAAGGTGAGCGGTCCACTGCTCGTTTCGAGGACGACCTCCCGCTCCTCCACCAGAACGGCGTCGCCATCCGGCCCCACCGCCTCGCAAAAGCCGTAGGGACCCGGCGGAATATCACCAGCAGGCAATTCGATATCCCACAGCGATCGCGACTGCAGCACCTCTCCGCTTGCCGGTCTGACTTGCCAGTAGAGACCGCTGCCGGGCAGATCGAAACGCGGATCACTCGGCTCGGCCGATAGCGAAAAGCCGTTTTTCCCGACCTCCAGGCTCGCCGCCAACTGATCGATGATCGCCGACATGTCGGCGCGGTAACGATCGGCGACATAGCTGGAAAAGACACGACTGAGCCCAAAGCCAACCAGCAGAAGCGCAAAGGCAACCGCAAGGACCGCCGCGACCAGCAGGCGCAGGCGCAGCGATCGGATCATGCTCCCTCACCGATCAAGGTATATCCGAACCCCCGGCGTGTCGCGATGGCGCCGGGATGCGTCTTGCGGCGGATCCTGGCGATCATTGCCTCCACGGCATTGCGGGCCGCATCATCGTCACGGCCCTGGACCTGACGTGCAATCTCCAGCGGATCGAAGACGCGGCTTGGTTCGGCAATCAGCAGCGCCAGCAGGCGGTATTCAAGCGGCGTCAGCTCGATCGGCCGGCTCTCGAAGGTGACACGCCGGGCGGCGTCATCGAGCACAAAGGCTCCGGCCGTTACTGTTGCCTTTGCCCGGCCACCGGCACGGCGCAGCAAGGCCTTGAGCCGGGCGATCAGCTCTTCACTGCGGAACGGCTTGGGCAAATAATCGTCGGCCCCGGCCTCGAAGCCGTCCACCCGCTCCATCCAGGAGCCTCGCGCCGTCAGAACGAGCACCGGCGTTTCCACACCTGATGCCCGCCAGCGTTTCAGGATCGAAAGGCCATCCATGCCCGGCAGCCCGAGATCGAGAACGATCGCCGCGTAGTCGCCGGTCTCGCCTTCCGCCCAGACTTCCGGGCCTGTTTTGACATGCTGAACGAAGTAACCCTCCGCCTCCAGCTTGCCCCGGGTGTGATCGGCGATGGTCTGGTCATCTTCGGCAAGCAGAAGGCGCATGCGTCACCATCCGAACAGATTGAGTTTCCGCCCCGTCGAAGCATCGAGCTTGATGGTTTTGACACGCGGACCGTTTTGCATCTTGAAGGTATAGTAGGGCTTTGCGGACTTTAAGTTCAAGTCGACGGAGATCACCCTTCCGGAGTCGATCGCCTCCACCTTTTTCAGGATCTCGCGAAGCGGCAGGATACGACCGTTCTCGACGGCTTCGCGCAGCCGCTGGCGGTCCTTGCCGCTGCCGGAGCGACCAGACGAACCGCTGCCATTGCCGCTGCTGTCGTCCTTGTCGTCATCCTTCGCGTCGTCGTCGCTGTCATCATCCCCGTCATCGCTGCCACTGCTGTCATCCCCGTCGTCACCATCATCGTCGTCGTCGTTGGAACTGCCGGAGTTGTCGCTATCTTTGCCGCTGTCGCTGTCGCTGTCGTTGTCGTCGTCTTCTCCATCTTTCGCCATGGCGACGCGCACGCTGCCCGGTCCGGCCAGGCAGGTCGCGCTCAACAGCAGCACTAGGAAAAGACGACGGTCCATATTCACTCTTCAACACCACAAGACACATTAGCGCGCGTTGGTTGCGCCGCCAACTCAGAAAGAGCATCCCCGCCCGGCGGAGCCGGACGGGGGCGGAACGACGGGGGGCACCCGCGGCGGATCGGGTTCGCCGTCCCGGTAGAGGGTCAGGGAGCGGGAATGACTGTTACCCCTGTCAGGGTGCCCTTCGGCGCGCGCAATTTGATTTCCTTCTGGCCATGCTCTTCCTCGACTTCGAAGCCAAGGCGCTTGCCATTCTGGTCTACGGGGATCATCGAGCCGCTCAAAAGCCCCTGCAACTGGCCTTCGTTGACGATCAGACGGATTTCGTCGCGATCACCGCCACGGCCGCGGCCCTTGCGATCGTCGCTATCATCATAGGCGTCGTCATAGTCATCATCGGAATCGTCCGAGCTATCATCGTCGTCGTCATCATCCGAGCTATCGTCGTCATCGTCGTCGTGGGAATCGCGGCCCGAGCTGTCATCGTCATCATCGTCGCTATCGTCGTCGCTGCTGTCGTGATCGCTGCCGCTGCTACCGCCGCTGTCGTCGTCACCATCATCACCGTCGTCATCGCCACCACGGGCCTGGGCCTGCTGATCGACATAGGCCGACAGCGATCCGGGGAACATGTCGCCGGCAACCGGAACAAGTGTAAGGGCTATCAGGGCTGTGCTCGATACGAGCAAGACGCGTCTCAATGCTGTTGTCATGGTGCAGATCCTCCAGGTCCGATGGTGAAGTCCTTCCGTGAAGTCCTTCGATGGAGTGATCATGCCTCAATGGCCCTGACAGACCGGCTTTGGCGTCAGTCAGCATTCTGTCAGCGAAAACAGGAATTGCGGGCATGAAAAAGCCGCCTCGAGGGCGGCTTGATCGGGACCGGACTGAAACAGTCGGTTCAGCGCGGTGCAAGCACCATCATCATCTGGCGGCCTTCGAGCTTGGGCTCGGCTTCCACCTTGGCAACGGTCAGAGTGTCTTCCTTGACCTGAAGCAGAAGCTTCATGCCGAGTTCCTGGTGGGCCATTTCGCGGCCGCGGAACTTCAGGGTCACCTTGACCTTGTCGCCTTCTTCAAAGAAGCGGTTCATCGCCTTCATCTTCACCTCATAGTCATGGGTGTCGATGTTCGGGCGCATCTTGATTTCTTTGACTTCAACGATCTTCTGCTTCTTGCGTGCTTCAGCCGCCTTCTTCTGGTTGGCGTATTTCAGCTTGCCGAGATCGAGGATCTTGCAGACCGGAGGCTCCGCATTCGGAGAAATCTCGACCAGATCCAGGCCGGCCTCTTCCGCCATGCGCAGAGCCTGATCCGTCGGCACGACACCGAGGTTCACGCCCTCTTCATTGATCAGCTGGACTTTCGGTATGCGGATTTCTCGGTTGGAGCGCGGCCCGTCCTTCACGGGGGCATCGGTCTTGAACGGTCTGCGAATGGTCGTGGTCTCCTTAAAAATTACCAGAATGCCGCAGGATAGCCCGCGCACACGCACGTTTCATGGCTATGTGATATCTGCGGCGACAGTGTCAATAGCACGCTTCCGAAAGAAAATCACCTGTTGTCCGCGTCCTGGCGAATGTGTTTTACAACCGGCAACACAAAGGAGCGAAAGATGAGCCATAGCGCGAACATCCTGGCGGAGACGACGATCACCGTCGGCGCGGCCGAAGAGGCCCGCAACATCGCCACAATCACGCGGATCGGCGCCGTGGACAAGCCGGCGCTCGTCTGGCTCGGCGGCTACCGATCCGACATGTCGGGCACAAAAGCGATCGAGATGGACGCGCTGGCGGGCGAACAGGGATTGTCCGCCATCCGCTTCGATTATTCCGGCCATGGCGTCTCGGGCGGCGAGTTTGTGAAAGGCACGATTTCGCGCTGGACCGAGGAAGCCATCGCCGTGATTTCCGCCTCCGGTCAGAAAAAGGTCGTGCTTGTCGGCTCATCGATGGGCGGATGGATCGCACTGCGCGTCATTCAGGAGGCGCGTCGTCGCGCGCTCGGCTTCAGCGTCACAGGCCTCGTCCTCATTGCTCCCGCCCCTGATTTCACCAGTGATCTCATCGAGCCGCATCTCACAGAGGCCGAGCGGCAATCGCTGACCGACCGGGGCTATTTTGAAGAGCCGTCCGAATACAGTTCCGAGCCGAACATCTTCACCCGCGCACTGATTGAGGATGGTCGGCAGAACAGGGTCTTGACCGACCTCATCGAGACGGGGTGCCCGGTGCATATCCTTCAGGGCATGAAGGATCCTGACGTGCCGCATAGCCACGCGCTGAAGCTGATGGAGTTCCTTCCGCTCGATAACGTGGTGCTGACCCTGATCCGAGATGGCGACCATCGCCTATCACGGCCGGAAGATATTGACCGCATGCGGGCCGCAATTCTGTCACTAATTTAGGTCCGCGACGACCTAAACCCCAAGAATGTCAGGGTTTTTCCCGTCAGGTTGAGAGGCGAACCACAGACCCCTCGTTAGAAGTGTCGCATTTTAACCATACTGCGGGAATTGCAGCGGTGAGACTCATTGCTGCCGTTGACTTGCATCGCCTGTCCACCTTAACGTTTTGTTAAGGATACGAGGGGACAGGTTCATGAAGAACGGGTCACGCGCCATCATGGCGCTCGTGGTTGCCGCTGCGGTTTTGGCTCCAGCCAGTGCTGGCTTTTCCGCATCGAGTGCACCGCTGTCGATGATCACGGGTCACGTGACATCGCAGCCGATTGGTCACTACGAGTTCTGCCAGTCCTATCAGGACGAGTGCGCTATCCGCACCCGTTCCAGCATGCCACCCAAGGTCACCGAGCATGGCTGGAAGATGCTTCACCGGATCAATAACGAGGTCAACAGCAGCATCATCCCGATGACTGATCTCGAAATCCACGGCAAGGAAGAGTTCTGGACCTACCCCGTCCTGGCCGGTGACTGCGAAGATTTCGCGCTTCTCAAGCGCAAGAAGCTGGTCGAGGCCGGTTTCTCTCTTGCTGATCTTTTGATCACCGTTGTTCGCAAGCCCGATGGCGAAGGCCATGCCGTGCTGACCGTTCGCACACAGTCCGGCGACTTCGTGCTCGACAACCTGAACGACGACGTGAAGCTGTGGACCGAAACGCGCTACACTTTCCTCAAGCGTCAGTCGAGCACTGACACTGGTCGCTGGGTGACCATCGAGAACGGCAGCTCCGACGTTCTGGTCGGCGCTCTGCGCTAACAGGCGCAGTTCATCTCACCTTGCGGCCGGCTTTGCCACGGCCGCAAGGGCGGCAATTGCGCCCAAAGAGACGCAGGCAGCCACGAGGATGCAGGCAATGGCTGCGACCGCGCCCGAGACCTCATTCAACCAGATCACCGTGACAGGCGCGACGGCGGATAAAACGATGCGCGCCGAAGCGAGGATCCCGGTGCGCCGCCCGTAACCTGCCGCGCCGAAGTAATGCAGCGGCAGCACGCCGCGCGCAATTGAAGTCAGCCCCTGGCCGGCGCCGTAAAACAGCGCAAAGGACAGTGCAAAGGCAGACAGTGGTCCCATCAGCGCTCCGCCCAGCAGCAGCATCACGCCCAATGCCATGGCAGCTGCCGCGACCACGGCGGTGACCGGCGGAGAGAAGAGGTTGCGGCGGATATAGCCGAACAGACGAGCGGCGACCTGGCTCGGGCCGATCAGGCTTCCTGCCACCGTGGCCACCGTCGTCTCGTAGCCAAGACTGTGAAGCAGCACCAAAAGGGTTGCCCCTACGGCCGAAACCACGAAGCCGCCGGCAGCAAAGGCGACCGCCATCAGAGCCATGGCCTGCCGGCCATTGTCGGGCAAACCGTGTGCGACAGCGTCCACTTCACCGGATGGGTCATGGGCGTCGGTTCGCCTCTGCGGCAATGCGAGATGGATCGGCAGTGCGATCGCCACATTCATTGCCGCCAGGACGAAATAGATCTCGCGCCAGGTGATCTGCGTCAGCAGCCATTGCAAGAGCGGCCAGTAGATCGTGGAGGCGAAGCCGGCGATGAGGGTAACAAGGGTGATGTGGGCGCGTGCCTCTCGCCCATGGATCTGGGCCAGTGCGGCAAAACCGGCCTCATACTGAACGGCAAGCGCGATGCATTCGGCTGCCACGGCCAAGACCATGAAGTGAGCGGCATTCTGCATCAACCCCAGAAGTGTCAGCACCCCCGCCGCCGCCAACGATCCGAGGCTCAGCACGATGCGCGCACCGAGACGATCGACGAACCTGCCGAGCGGCGTTGCAACGACTGCGCCTGCCAGCAGGCCGGCGGAAAAAATACCAAAGACAAAACTCTCCCCCCAACCGAATTCCCGCGCAATTTCGGGTGCGAGCACAGAGAAGGCGTAATAGAGCGTCCCATAACCGATGGTCATGGTCACGCCGAGGCCGATGGTCGAAGGGGAAAATTTCATGCCCTCCGCTCTATGCGGTTCAGATTGCAGCTTCGTGAAGCCTGCATGGCCAGATCATGCCTGCGCACCCGTAAACAGAAACGGCGCTGCGCTAACCCTGCCCGATCAGCACACCGGCCGCCAACACCAGCGAACCACCGAGCACCACCTGCATGGCCGCGCGCCAGAAGGGTGTCTCCATGTAGCGGTTCTGGATAAAGGCAATCGCCCAGAGTTCGAAGAAGACGATGATGGCCGCAGTGATCGTCGCCGTCCAGAAATGCGGGATGAGGTAGGGCAGAGCGTGGCCGAGGCCGCCAAGCGCCGTCATGATGCCCGAGGCAAGACCGCGCTTGATCGGGGAACCGCGCCCCGACAGCTTGCCGTCGTCATGGGCGGCTTCGGTAAAGCCCATGGAGATGCCGGCGCCGACGGAAGCGGACACACCGATCAGGAAGGTCGACCAGGTGTCGCCAGTGGCAAAGGCGGCCGCAAAGATCGGGGCGAGCGTCGAGACTGATCCGTCCATCAGGCCGGCCAGACCGGGCTGGACATAGGTCAGGATGAACTGGCGCCGCTCACCTTCATCCTCTTGGGACTTCGCATCCTCGGACACATGTTTTTCGGTCAGCATTGCCGCGACCTGCTCATGGCCCTGTTCGGCCAGAGCCAGATCTCCGAGCAGCTTGCGAATACCGGCATCCGAGGTTCGCTGGGCGGCCGCGATGTAGAAGCGATAGGCGCCCTGCTCCATCGCTTCGGCTTCCGTCCGGATTTGGTCGAGTGTCAGGTTCTTGCGCAGCCAATCCGGCTTGCGTTCGTAAAATCCGCGCACATGTTCCCGGCGGATCAGCGGGATGCGCTCGCCGAAATGCTCACGGTGCATGTCGATCAGCATGTTGCGGTGGGCATGCTCGACCTCCGCCATGTCCTCGAAGACCTTGGCCGATTGCGGCGCCGTTGAGCGCAGCTGGTCGGCATAGGCGAGATAGATGCGCGCATCATCCTCTTCGGAGGAGATGGCGAGACCCAGCATTTCCTGCTCGCTGAGGCTGTCGAAGTCGCGCTTGGCGCCAGAAAGGGAAAGACCGAACATCCACAAATATCCAATTTAGAATTATTCTAAAGATAGATCCGATTGCGGTTTGGATCAAGATGCCGCATGGACCATTTGCAGAAGACGCAGGATGGGAATTGTGCCCCGCGTTGCTGAGGCGAATTGAGATGACAACAGATATGACCGGCCGCGCTGCCCATCGGGCGGAGATCACCGCACGTGTGGCGGCGGACATGGCTGCCATGGGGGTCGACCCCGCATTTATAGACCGGTTGGTCGAGACCTTTTACGGGCATATCCGCCAGCATGCCTCGCTTGGCCCGGTTTTTGAGGGGCGCCTTGCCGGCCGCTGGCCGGATCACATGGTCAAGATGAAAGCCTTCTGGGGATCGGTCGCCTTCAAGACCGGCGCTTATGGCGGCAAACCGGTTCAGGCGCATCATGGCGTGGACGGCATGGCGGAAGGGCTCTTCCTGGAGTGGTTGCAACTCTTTTCCGACACCTTGTCGGAGGTCGGTGCAAGCGAGGCGGCGCATGCCTGGTTCCTGACCAGCGCCGAGCGCATTGCCAAAAGTCTCGTTCTCGCCCTCTTCTACAATCCCGCCCTGGATGATCCCTCCTTGAAGAGCAGCCGGTAAGCATCGTTGCGCAGCAAGCTTCCCCGGCGCAACAAATCGCAAGTGAAAATGTCTTTTCGGACAACAAAACAAGCCAAGCGGCCTTGCGCTCCCAGGCGCGTGTCTTTAGACCCGCCGGCGGGAGCGGGGGAGATTATGTCACGACAGATCAAGGCAAGAACATCATGAATCGCCGTCAATTCTTCCAGAAAGCCGGGATTGCCGGCGTCGGAGCCGCTGCGCTCGCAGCCCCTGCCATCGCCCAGGAAAATCCCAAGATCACCTGGCGTCTCGCCTCGTCCTTCCCGAAGAGCCTCGACATCATCTTCGGCGCTGCGACCGATATTGCCGAAAGCGTGTCCAAGGCAACCGGTGGACAATTCGAAATTCAGGTCTATGCCGCCGGCGAAATCGTACCGCCGCTGCAGGTCGCGGACGCGGTCGGCGAAAACACGATCGAAATGGGACATACCTGCTCCTACTACTACATCGGCAAAGACCCGGCGTTTGCGCTCGGCACAGCCGTTCCCTTTGGTCTCAATGCCCGTATGACCAATTCCTGGCTGACCGCCGCCGGCGGCAACGACCTGCTCAACGAATTCCTCGCAGGTCACAAGCTCTATGCGCTGCCGGCCGGCAATACCGGTGCCCAGATGGGCGGCTGGTATCGCAAGGAAATCAAGACGATCGATGACCTCAAGGGTCTGAAGATGCGCATCGCGGGTCTGGCCGGCGAGATCATGCAGAAGGTCGGCGTCACGCCGCAGCAGATCGCAGGTTCGGACGTCTATCCGGCGCTGGAAAAGGGCACGATCGACGCCACCGAATTCGTCGGCCCCTATGACGACCTGAAGCTCGGCTTCTACAAGGTCGCGCCATACTACTACTACCCGGCATGGTGGGAAGGTGGCCCGGTTGTGCATGCCTTCTTCAACCTGGAAAAGTTCAACTCCCTGCCGGAGAGCTACAAGCGTATCCTGACCGATGCCTGTGCTGCGGCCAACGCCCGCATGCTCGCCCGCTACGATGCCTCGAACGCGGCTGCCCTTCGCGAACTCGTTGCCGGTGGCGCACAGCTGCGCGCCTTCTCCTCCGACATCCTCGACGTCTGCCACAAGGCCGCGAAGGAGACCTATGCGGATCTCTCGGCAAAGAACGAGTGGTTCAAGAAGCTCTATGACAGCCAGCAGGCTTTCAAGCAGGACGCCTATCTCTGGTCCCAGGTCGCCGAATACAGCTTCGATACCTATCAGATGATCCAGCAGCGCCAGGGCACGCTCTGACACTTTCGACCGTCTCAAACGACAAGAGGCCCGGGCATCCACCCGGGCCTTTCGTTTTTTGGCCCCCCGGCTTAGTGACAGCAGCCGATCACGCTTGCCACCCTTTCGGATGCACTGAGCATGTCGGCGCATACGCTGCAGCGGCGGCTGGCGGATGAACAGACCTGCCTGCGCGACCTCGTGCGCGAGACGCGACAGGCCATCGTCGCCACGCAGATTGCAGCGGATGTACAGAAATCGCGTATCTCCGAAGTGCGCGGCTATGCGGACTCGACCGTCTCGTGGCGGGCGCAACGGGGCTGGAGCCGGCATCGCGACTGAACGGCGGCGGCGGACGTCAAACGCGCGCAGACGATGCGGCTGACATCGGTCTGCCTGTCGATACCGGCCGGATGATTGACCCGCGGCCTGACATCGAGCCGGAATGTTCGAGGCGCTACACTATCTGGACTGGACTGCCATGGGCTGCGGGGCGCAGGATGGAGGCTGGAGGCCATCATGGCGAGTGACGGGTACAATCAGTTCTGTCCGGTGGCCAAGGCCTGCGAGGTGCTGGAGCCCCGCTGGACCCTGCTGCTGCTGTCGGAAATGTGGTCCGGTTCGACCCGGTTCAACGAGATCCGTCGCGGCGTGCCTGCTATGTCGCCGACACTGATGTCGAAGCGGCTCCGTGAAATGGAGCATCGCGGCCTCGTGGTGCGCTCGAAGCATCCCGGGTCTGGAGCGATCAATTACCGAACCACCGCGGTGGCGGACGAGCTGGAGCCGATCGTGCGCGCACTTGGCCAATGGGCGCATCGCAACATCGATGCGGATGTGACGCTGGAGAAGCTCGATGCGCGCCTGTTGATGTGGAACATGCGCCGGAAGATCAATCCGGCCTCCCTGCCCGCTACGCGTCGCAGCGTCATCCGCTTCATCTATCCGGAACTGCCGCGCGACGAGCAGAGCTACTGGCTCTTGTGCAAGCCGGGCAATCCCGTCGATCTCTGCTCCTCCGATCCCGGACACGACGTCGATCTCTTCGTGACAGCCGATCTCAAGGCTCTGACATCCGCATGGATCGGGCTTTCGAGCCTCGGCGCCGAAATCGCGCGCAACAAGATCACCCTGGTTGGCGATCCGTCGATGGCAGCCACGATCGGCTCCTGGATGGTGCGAAGCTCCTATGCCACGGCACCGCTCTGACGGTCCCTTTTCTGTACCGGTCGCACTCCAGCTCCTACACTGGCCTAGGCTCTTCCTAGCCGCGACACTGCTCCTTCCACCAGAAGGAGAAAGACCATGGAGACTTTGGCCATCATCCCCACGCCCGTCGCCTCACCCCCTGTGCCCGACCTGATCGCGCTGAAAGCCCGCCAGCAGGGGGCGTGGGCATCCGGTGACTATGCCGTCGTCGGCACGACCCTGCAGATCGTCGGCGAAACACTGTGCGAGGCGCTCGATCTGCGAGCCGGTGAAACCGTGCTCGACATCGCCGCTGGCAATGGCAATGCGACGCTGGCTGCGGCACGCCGTTTTGCCGTCGTCACCTCGACTGATTATGTCCCGGCGCTTCTCGACCGCGGCCGCGACCGCGCCGAAGCGGAAGGTCTGAAGGTGACCTTTCAGCCAGCGGATGCCGAGGCCTTGCCCTTCGAGGGCGAAGCCTTCGACGTGGTCGTGTCCACCTTCGGTGTCATGTTTACGCCGAACCAGGATCAGGCCGCCCGGGAGATGGTGCGTGTCTGCCGCCCGGCAGGCCGCATCGGCATGGCCAACTGGACCCCGGATGGCTTTATCGGCCAGATATTCCGCACCATCGGCCAGCATTTACCGCCACCGCCCGGCGCACGCTCTCCGGCTTTGTGGGGAACAGAGGCCCATCTTGAGATGCTGTTTCCAAACGCCCGCGAGATCACTGCGCAGAACAAGGCCTTCACTTTCCGCTATCGTTCACCCGCCCATTGGCTGGAGGTATTCCGCACCTGGTATGGCCCCGTGCACAAGGCTTTCGCCGCCTTGCCGGAAGACGGCCAGTCAGCCCTGGCGCAAGAACTCCTGGCGCTGATCACCCGGTTCAACCGGGCAACCGACGGGACCATGGTCGTGCCGAGCGACTATCTCGAGGTCATCGTGACCAAGGCTTGAGGCCAAGCGGAGGCGCCGCTCGGCAGCGGGGCCTCCCAATCAACACGGCGCAAGTCTCAGGCTTCCAGACCCTTCAGCATATTGGCCACGTTGAGCCCGATCTCGGGCACGCCGTAGCCGCCCTCCATCAGGGTCAGCACCGGAATGCCGCTTTGGGCGATCATCTCGCCCATCCGGATATAGTCGTCGGATTTGAGCTTGAAGAAGCTGATCGGATCCTTCTCGAAGGTATCGACGCCCAGCGAAACCACGATGGCTTCAGCACCATAGGCCCTGATGCGCTCCAGGCTGTGGGCGAGCGCCTTGGCCCAGACGTCCCAGGGCGTGCCACGCGGCAGCGGATAATTGGCGTTGAGGCCCTCGCCTTCGCCTTCACCGGTTTCATCGGCATAGCCCAGGAAATAGGGGAAGGCATCCTGCGGCTCGCCATGCAGGGAGGCAAAGAAGATGTCGCCGCGCTGATAGGTGATGTCCTGGGTGCCATTGCCGTGGTGGAAGTCGACATCCAGGATCGCGACTTTCTTGGCACCCTGATCGATGAGGCTCTGTGCGGCGACAGCGGCATTGTTGATGAAGCAATAGCCGCCGAAGAGGTCGCGGCCTGCATGATGGCCGGGCGGGCGGCAGAGCGAGAAGGCAAAGCGGTTGCCCGCATTCAACCAGTCGGCGCCGGACAGCGCCACATCCATCGAGGCGATCGCGGCCTCATAGGTACCCTTGGAAATCGCGGTTTCCGCCGAATTCGTGTAATAGCCGAGCGCCCCGTCGATATTCTTGGGCACGCGCGCCGTCTGACTGCGGCGGCAGGGAAAGGAAGTGGGAATGGCCTCGCCTTCGAACCCATGGGCCTCCCAACGGTCCCAGCACGTGCGCAGGAAGTCGAGATAGCCGGCGTCATGCACCTTCAGTGCGGTTTCAAGACCGTGGTCGGCTGGCGCATGCACATCCGTGAACCCGGCTTCCTGGACACCCGCCAACACCCATTCGGCGCGGAACGGCCCCTCGAAGGGCTTGACCAGCAGGCCGCCATGCAGCTCCGTCTTGGCATCGCGAAGCTTGTGTTTTTCGGAATAAAATACGCGCATGTTCGGCTCACCCTCATTTGTGCTTGAGGCGAAGGTAGCCCCGACGCGCAGCATCGGACAAGACGAAAAAGGCGGCTTTTCTGGTCGCTTGACCAGAAAAGCCGCCCCTTACCCCCGGCCCCCGCCGAACTTGGCTATTCTTTCAGATTGATCTGCTCGGTCTGGCCACCTTCGCAGGTGTAGCAGCAGTCTTCGCAGGTCTCGGCATTCTCCGGACCCACGCCCCAATAGGTCTGCTTGTCGCCCTCGATCCAGGCGCCATAGCAGATCTTCTCGCCCTCTTCGCAGGACAGCGGGATCTGCTTGGTTTCGCCATCATTGAGATAGAAGACCTGATTGTTGCCCGGCCACACATAGTCGCGGTCCTGGCTGTAGAGCTCAACCTCGACGGCGTTCGGATGATCGTTGCGCATCACGAAGGTCACGTCTGCGGCCATGGCCGGTGCGGCCACAAGAAGACTCGTCAAAACAACAAAACGTTTCAGCGCCATGAGATTCCCCCGCCTCTTCTCATGTGCGAGCCAGCCTCGCACCTCTTGGGGATGAGTTAGCATATCGCGAGAAGATGGAAAGTGTTCGGCACGGACGTTTTTTGGGCGCGGTTCTGAGGTCTTCAGGCCGGGGCCGCGTCAAGGCGCTTGTAGAAAACCACGGTGTCGCAATAGCGACCATCGGGAAAGAGGGCATAGTCTGGAATGATGCCCGAACGCTGCCAGCCGAGCTTCTCGTAAAGGCTTTCAGCCAGCTCGCCCCTTGCCGTGTCGAGCACCAGCAGCCAACGGCCCGCCTCCTTCGCACCGGCCTCCGCCGCCGCCATCAGGGCCTTCGAGAGACCAAGGCCACGGGCCTTGCGATGGACGAGAAGTTTCATCAGGTCACCGCGATGCGGCTGGTTCGGCTTCTGGGCAAACCCCACCTGCACCGTGCCAACGAGCCGGTCATCGACGAAGGCGCCGTAGAGCAAGACCTCCCCTCGACGCACACCACCCGCCACACCGCGCCAGAAGGCCTCGCCATCGGCTGGCTGCAAGGGCGGCATGAAGCCGACAGAGGCATTATCCTCGACGCAATCAGCAAGCACATCCTTGAGCGCCTCCAGGTTTTCCAGGGCTTCAGTCTCAGAGAGCAGGCGAATATCAGGCATGGGCATGGTCCTGTACGGCGTATCCAATGGATGAATTTCAGGGACCGAGCGCAATGACAACGGCATAGCGCGCGGGGCGATCGGTTGGGTTGCGATAGGCTTTGACGTCAGCGACATTCATGAAGAGGCAATCACCGGCTTCGAGCCGGTGGACCCCATCGCCGACTTCCAGTTCGATAGTGCCGTCGAAAACCCAGACATGCTGGGTCTGACTGCGTCCGGAGAGGTGGCCGGGAAAGCGGACTTCGGCACGGGCTGGAAAGTCGATTTCGATAATATCGGTTCCACTGCCGGTTCCGGCCGGCGACACGGCGCGGCGCAGATAACCGCTTTCCGGATCGCGCCAGACCGGCTGATCACGGCGGCGGGCGAGCGGTCCCCCCTCCTCCTCGTCGCTCGAGAAGAAAACCGACAGCGAGACGCCGAGCGCTGCGCAGAGCCGTGCCAGAAGGGCTGCTGTCGGGCTCGCTTCGGCGCGCTCGATGCGCGAGATCATGGCCCGGCTGACGCCCGAGACCTCCGCCAGCCCGTCCAGTGTCAGCCCCCGGCGGATGCGTAGCGCCCGGATCCGTTCGCCGACCGTCTTTTCGAATTCATCACCAACTTCCATGATAATAGAATTTATCGTTCTTATGATGGAGTCAAGGCTTGATCCATCTCCAACTTGACGAAAGACGGAACAGAAAGGGCCATGGCGGCTTAAAGTGACCGACGACAGCTGAAGGGAATGCCATGCGCAGAATCGGTCATGTGAAGGAAATCTGGCGCTATCCCGTCAGTTCTGTGGGCGGTCAGCGACTGGATGCACTCTCCGTTTCCCCAGCCGGCATCGAGGGCGACCGCCGCTTTGCCCTGTTTGATCCGCAAACCGGCCTGTCCGCAGCCCCGGAACGGGACCCGCGCTGGCGCCCTGCCCTGTTTCTTCAGGCGATGCGCGGCGAGACAGCCCATCTGCCGCAGCTGCGCTTCCCGGATGGCTCCCTCCACTGGCTCGACGACGCCCATCTCGATCAGCGCCTACTCGATCACTTCGGCTTTGCCGCTCATATCGGCGCCTATGGTGGACTGGCCGATGGCGCCGATATGCGCTTTCCTGTGGTCTCCAACCGCTATACGCCCGCCCCCTTGCATCTGGTCACGACCGCCTCGCTGACACGGCTTTCCGTCATCGCCGGTCTGCCCCCGCTGGATGGGCAACGCTTTCGCCCCTCCGTGCTGATCGAGACGGAAGAGACGGAAAGCGGATTTGTCGAAAACGCGTGGGTCGGCGGCAGCATTCGCATTGGCGCGGCCAAGGTGCGGGTGACCGAAGCCTCCCGCCGCTGCGGAATGACGATGATTGCCCAGCCCGGAATGAACGAACAGCCGGAGATCCTGCGCGGCATCATGCGGCACAATGCCCGCAATCTCGGCGTCTATGCCGGCGTCGAGGAGGCTGTAACCCTTGCCGTCGGTGATCCCGTCTATGCCGGGATCTGAAACAGGCGCGTTTCGCTTTCCATCACATCGGCGAGGATCGCATTTCCGACGGTCTCGCCAATATCCCGAGCACTGGTGATCCCCTGCACGAAGGGTTCCTTGTGCAAAAGGAAGGCGATGGCCGCGCAATAGAGCCGGTTGCTCATCGAGCTCGTCGTTTTCGGCCGATACTGTTCATCGACATCGATGCCGCCGGTCCGGACCGTGTCCAGCGCGCGGTCTGTCTCGCGGAGCGTGCCGGCAACCGGGGTCTCGGACAGCTTGACGCCACCCTGGGCAACCAGCGTCGGAAAGGGCAAGTCCGTCGCCGACAGGGTTTCCTGTCCCGTCGCATCGATAAAAGCACCAAAACGATAGGCGTCGCCCGCGACGGTCACTTCGGCACCCCGATCAAGCCCGTCTTCGGCGGTCCGGATTTTATAATCCTCACCGAGCTTCAGAATATCGAGCTTTCCAACCCGCGAAAGCGCCAGCAGGCGACGGATCGAGGTCAGCGGTACGGTCGCGTAGTCATCGATGAAGATGCCCTTGAAGTGGCGATGGAAGCGCTTGAGGTCCTGCTCATCCAGGTGCGGAATGACCCGGGCGACGATTTCATGGGTGATCAGGATGGCGTAGCGCCACGGCACCGTATGCTGCCGGATCCGGTTTTCTTCGGTTTCCGCCAGGTTGCGTGCGGCCCAGACAAAAGGATCGGACTCGACCCGGTCGCGGTAGTAGGCCGCGGCAAAGGTCTCGACGGTCAGCTGTGACAGGCCGATGCGCGCTGCATAATCGGGGTCGGCCGCCACGATCTCGCGGCGAAAGAGATCGAAGACATCGTCCAGCAGGTCATGGCGACCGCTCGCGATCAGCGCGTCGATCGCCTCCTCCGTGCAGATCCTCGGGGTCATGTAAGGCAGCGGACAATAGAAATCCGCTTCCGGCAGAAGCCCCTTGCGCGACATCATCGTTGCGTGGAAATCCTCCGTGCCCTCGGCCGGCTGATACTGAAGGTCGCCGTTCGCATCGGCATAGAACATGCCATGCGCGGTCGCGACCGTCATCAGGGCATCAATGCCGCTGAGCGAGGTTCCAAGGATGCCGACCCGCTCATTGCGCACCGTCTTCAAGGCCGCCGCCGGCCAGGGCGACACGAAGTAGCCGGGCCGGACCTCCGTGGTGTCAGGCCAGTTGTGACCCGTCGCCATGACCACGTGATCGAACAGCGCATCCGACTGGCCGTCGGCATTCTCCACCCGCAGCCGGATTTGCTCGGGCTGCAATTCAATGTCGATCACCTTGTGCCGGGCAAGCACGCTCAGATCGTGCCCATTGGCACGGGCCGTTTCGCAGAGCCGGTCGAACTGCTCCTGCATGTAGTCGCCAAGCACGACACGCGGATAGAATTCCCGATCGTCAATGGCATTACGCATGACGCCCAGCTCCATCAGCCGCGCATCGGTCTGGCGCCGTAGCCAGCCGACCAGCGTTTCGGTGAAGGCCGGAAGCTCGATGCTCGGAATGTTCGACAGCATCGCCGGATCGTTGACGTCGGGATGGTAGGGCGTGCCCTTGCCCGGCTCGCCTTCCGCTTCATAGAGGGTGAGCGACAGCGGCACCGTCGAGGCGACAAGCTGCTTGAAGGTATAGAGGCCGGTCGGACCGGTCCCAATGATCGCAATTCTGGGAAGCATGTGTGATCTCGCTCAGGCGCGCGAGGGATCTCGTCACGCAGGTGCGGGTCAATGCGCGTGACCGCTGGATGTTCCCGCCGCCAACCCCAGGCCAGGATCGATTTTTGCGGGAACAATCGCCCGGCTGAACGCTTAGTTTGGCATCGCAACCACGAAACAGGAGGATGACCCGATGATTTCTGCAGACCAGATCCGTGAGCATATGGAAGTTCGCGACGCTGACGGCGCGCATGTCGGCACCGTCGACCACATGGACGGCCAGAGCCGCATCAAGCTGACGCGCAAGGACTCTCAAGATGGCCAGCATCACTACATCCCGCTCGACTGGATTGACCATATCGACCAGCATGTCCACCTGTCGAAGAATGTCGACGAGGTGAAGCGCGACTGGTCGGTCAACTGACACTCTGCATGAGTGCGGGAAGTTACCGCCGTCATGAAAAAAGCCGCCACGCCCCAGGGCGTGGCGGCTTTTGACTGTTGGCAGAGAGGCCGTCGCCCTCAGCCGCCAACCTGGGCGATCCAGTCGGGCAGGCTGTAATAGTTGGAAATGCGGGCAACCTTGCCGTCTTTCAGTTCGAAGAAGGCACCGGCAGGCAGGCGATAGGTCTGACCATTGGCTTCCGGCAGGCCTTCATCGGTCGCGAGATAGGTGCCATTGACGATGAACTCGGCCGCACCCCGCGTGCCGTCCTCGGTCGCCATCACCACCATTTCGGTGAGTTCTTCCTTGTAGCAGCGGTTCATGTGATCCATGAATTTTGCGAAAGCTGCCTTGCCCACCTGGCGTTCGCCCTGGTTGATATCATGGGCGACATCCTCCGTCAGAAGCGAAAGGAAGCGGTCCATGTCGCCGGCATTGAAGGCATCGTAATAGGCGCGGATGGTGTCGGTGGCTGAAGTCATGGATCACTCCCTGGCATGGAACGGCTTTCGTGATGTCTCGCCCGAGGGTATAACCGCTCGGCAACGGACTGAAAACACTCTATGACCCTTACCATTCAATCCTTTTCTGGCAGCGACGCCGTCCCTTTCTTCGACGACCTCGCACGCCTGCGCGCCACGGTCTTCCGGGATTTTCCCTATCTCTACGAAGCCAATCCGGCCTATGAGCAGACCTATCTTGCGACCTACGCGAAATCAGAGGGCTCCGTCTTTGTCATTGCCCGCGACGGCGAAACCGTGGTCGGCGTGGCCACCGGAACGCCGATGGCGGGCGAGACCGATGAGGTCAAAGCCCCCTTCCTCGCCAGTGGCCGCGATCCGGCCGACTATTTCTATTTCGGCGAAAGCGTTCTGCTCTCCGCCTATCGCGGCCAGGGCATCGGGGTGAAATTCTTCGAGGGGCGCGAGGCGCAGGCCCGCAAGCTTGGCCTCAACTACGCCACCTTCTGCGCTGTCGAGCGCCCGGACACTCATCCGCGCCGCCCGGCAGACTATGTGCCGCTGAATGCCTTCTGGGCCAAGCGTGGCTATACCCATCATCCCGAGCTTGCCACGACCTTCTCCTGGCGGGATCTCGACGATGTCAGCGACAGTCCCAAGCCTCTCTCATTCTGGATCCGGGACCTGAGATCATGACCGCCATCACGCTTGCTGCCTGCCAATACAAAATAGAGCTGATTGAGAGCTGGGAAGCTTACGTCCTCCACCTCACGGGTCTGGTGCGCGAAGCGGTGGACCGGGGCGCAAAACTCCTGCTTTTGCCGGAATATGCAGGCCTCGTGCTTGCCGGCCAGCTCGATCAGGACACCCGTTCCGACCTGCATGGCTCGATTGCCGGCATACAGCCGCTGATCCCGGCCTGGGTCGAACTCTGCGAGGAGCTCGCCCGGACCCATGCGATTGTCTTCCAGCCCGGCTCGGCACCGGTGCTCGACCCGGATGGCCTCTACCGGAACCGCGCCTTCCTGTTCGGGCCGGACGGGTTGATCGGGCATCAGGACAAGATCATCATGACCCGCTTCGAGCGTGAGCAATGGGGCATTGCCGGCGCCGTCGACGGGTTGAAGGCCTTCGACACGCCGCTTGGCAAACTCGGCATCCTGATCTGCTACGACAATGAATTCCCGATGCTCGCCCATACCCTGGCCGAACAGGGCGTCGACCTCATCCTCGCGCCGTCCTGCACCGACACGCTGGCCGGCGCCTACCGCGTTCGCATCGGCGCCCAGGCCCGCGCGCTGGAAAACCAGATCGCCGTGCTCGCCTCACCCACCGCCGGCACCGCCCCCTGGTCGCCCGCCATGGACGAAAACCGCGGCCGCGCCGCCCTCTACGTTCCGCCGGACTACGGCATGCCGCCCACGGGCATCTTTGCCGAAAGCGACAGCGATTCGGTCGAGGAAAGCCACTGGCTGATCACCGAGATCGACATGACCGGCGTCGCGCGGCTCAGAACCGAAGGACAGGTTGCCACCCGCCGCGACTGGCCGGAGCAGTTCGGGGTTTGAGGCGGATCGCACTCGGCGTTCTGGTGAAACGATCGCGGGCACGCTATGATATCGCTGCAACGCGTGGAACAGCGCCATGTCTTCCCGTACAACGATGACGATTGAGATCGGCCAGCACGTCAAAGACCAGCTCGATGCGCTTGCATCGGACGCTGACCAGAGCAGTCAACGCCTCGCCGAAAAGGCGGTCATCGCCTTTGTCGAACAGGAATTCGCCTTGCGGCAGTCCATCGAAAGAGGCCTTGCCGAGAGCCGCACCGGTGATGTTGTCCCGCATGAGGATGTTATTGCCGAGATGCGTGCGATGATCGATGCGGCCCGTCGGAAACGGGCGGCTCGGGGATAAGGCGCCCGGTCGTTTGGGCGACCGAAGCCACTCGTGAGACGCTCGCGATCCTGCGCCACATCGCTGAAGACGACCCCTATTTCCCCGAGCCTATCGTCGACCTCATCGAAGCTGCGGGTCATCGCCTCGGCGATATCACGGCCGGTCACCCTGGTCGCGTCGCGGGCACCTTCGAGAAATCCCTCGCTCCCCTGCCGTGGATCCTCTGCTATGCCGTCGACAGGCTGCCGAACGGGGAGCGAATCTTGATCCTTTGGGTCATCCATACCGCCCGCGACTGGCCGAAGGGCCGTTGGCCTGAACTGTATTGAGCAGATCATCGCTTTCGTGGCGTCGAAAAAATTGCCCCCCTGCGACGTCAAAAGCACCGTGACCGCCTGCAAAACCCCATCTTTCCGCTTTGCGATGGAATGGCCCGCTGCTATATGCGCGGCCATGAGCACCGATCGCACGCCCCTCGACCATATCCGCAACTTTTCCATCGTCGCGCATATCGACCATGGCAAGTCCACCCTCGCCGACCGTCTGATCCAGTCGACCGGCGGCCTTGCCGACCGCGAGATGTCGGAACAGGTCCTCGACAATATGGACATCGAGAAGGAACGCGGCATCACCATCAAGGCCCAGACAGTGCGTCTGCACTACAAGGCCAACAATGGCGAGACCTATGTGCTGAACCTGATCGATACACCCGGTCACGTCGACTTCGCCTATGAAGTCTCGCGCTCGCTTTCGGCCTGCGAAGGCTCGCTTCTCGTCGTTGACGCCTCCCAGGGCGTGGAAGCCCAGACGCTCGCCAATGTCTACCAGGCGATCGACAACAATCACGAGCTGGTCACCGTCCTCAACAAGGTCGACCTGCCGGCCGCCGAGCCCGAGCGCATCAAGGAACAGATCGAGGAAGTCATCGGCATCGATGCGTCTGAGGCCGTCCTGATCTCGGCCAAGACTGGCCTTGGCATTCCCGACGTTCTCGAAGCCATCGTGCACAAGCTGCCGGCGCCGAAGAGCGAAGGCGGCGATAAGGCTCCCTTGAAGGCGCTGCTCGTCGACAGCTGGTACGACACCTATCTCGGCGTCATGGTTCTCGTCCGCGTGCTGGATGGCGTCTTGTCCAAGGGCCAGGTCATCCGCATGATGGGCACGGATGCCAAGTACACGATCGAGCGCGTCGGCGTGCTGACCCCGAAGATGGTTTCGGTCGACAGCCTTGGCCCGGGCGAAATCGGCTTCTTCACCGGTTCGATCAAGGAAGTGGCCGATACCCGCGTCGGCGATACCATCACCGAAGACAAGCGCCCGACCGCCAACATGCTGCCGGGCTTCAAGCCGGCTCAGCCGGTCGTGTTCTGCGGCCTCTTCCCGGTTGACGCTGCCGACTTCGAAGACCTGCGCGCCGCCATGGGCAAGCTGCGCCTGAACGACGCTTCCTTCTCGTTTGAAATGGAATCCTCTGCCGCGCTTGGCTTCGGCTTCCGCTGCGGCTTCCTCGGGCTGCTCCATCTCGAAATCATCCAGGAGCGTCTCGAGCGCGAATTCGATCTCGACCTGATCGCAACCGCCCCTTCGGTCGTCTACAAGCTGTTCATGACAGACGGCACGGAGCGCGAGCTGCACAACCCGGCCGATATGCCGGACGTGGTGCGGATCAACGAAATCCACGAGCCGTGGATCAAGGCAACGATCCTGACGCCGGACGATTATCTCGGCGGTATCCTGAAGCTCTGCCAGGACCGTCGTGGCATCCAGACCGAACTCACTTACGTCGGCAAGCGCGCCATGCTGACCTATCAGCTGCCGCTCAACGAAGTGGTCTTCGACTTCTATGACCGCCTGAAGTCGATCTCCAAGGGTTACGCCTCCTTCGACTATCATCTCGACGCCTATCGCGAGGGCAACCTCGTGAAGATGTCGATCATGGTCAATGGCGAGCCGGTCGACGCGCTCTCCATGCTGGTCCACCGTTCGGCCGCCGAAAAGCGCGGCCGCGACATGTGCGAGAAGCTCAAGGACCTGATCCCGCGTCACATGTTCAAGATCCCGATCCAGGCCGCCATCGGCGGCAACGTGATCGCCCGCGAAACAATCTCGGCCATGCGCAAGGACGTAACTGCCAAGTGCTACGGCGGCGACGCATCGCGCAAGCGCAAGCTTCTCGACAAGCAGAAGGCCGGCAAGAAGCGAATGCGCCAGTTCGGCAAGGTCGAGATCCCGCAGGAAGCCTTTATCGCCGCGCTGAAGATGAGCGACGAGTAAGACGAGTAAATATCGGGAGCCTCTCGCAAGGCTCCCGCCTCGGCCTCCTCATTTCGCTGCCCGTGCGGCCTCTAAGGCGATCGGCAATGTCGGCCGCGGTTTCGCGGAGATCAGGGCCGAAAGGTCCGTGTGGCTCGCCTGCAGAAATCCGGCGGCGGCACTCGAATAGATCGACATCAGCATTGGCGGCTGGAAGGGTTCAAGCGGCGCCCCGTTCAGGGACGCACGCGCCTCTTCGAGGCTCGATGGCCGGTAGGTGACACCGAGCGCATCTGCCAGATCGGCAACGCTCCAGGCGTCTGCCCCCGATAGCTCATAGACCCTGCCCGCATGGGCGGGTGGGTCCTTCAGAACCGTCACAGCGGCATCGGCCAGGTCTCTCCTTGCCACGGGCGACATCCGCCCCGTGCCGAAAGGCGCCCGGATCACCCCATCGACCGGGGTGGCCAGCGCGCCGATCAGCTCGGCATAAAGGCCATTGCGCAGAATGGTCCAGGCAAGGCCGCTGTCCTTCAGCCGGTTCTCGGTCCAGCGATGCGCAAGCGAAAACGCGAGGTGGTCGCCCGTTCCGCTGAGGCTCGTATAGACGACATGCCGCACGCCATCGCGGACGGCAGCCGCGATTGCCGCATCATGCCGGCGGATCACGACATCATCCTCCGCGTAGCCAGCGGAGATCATGAAGAGCGTGCCGATATCGCTGAAGCGAAGCGTTTGCGGATCGTCGAAATCGACCCGGCGTCGACTGCGGTCAGTCTCATTTGCCGAGCGAGTGCCAATGCGGATGTCGAGACCGGCGTCCTTGGCCCCCTCCGCGACGAGGGTGGAGAGTTGGCCGGAGCCTCCAGTGAGCAGTATCATGGGTTGCGTCCTTATCGTTGCGGGCGCATCTATTTATGGCGACCACTGGAACGACGTAAGGAGGCACATTGATGTTCGCCGCAAGACAGCCCGAGATCGAAACCCTCGAACCTTGCGGAGCGCCCGATCATGAGGATTGCGGCCTGCGTCTCACGCTCGATCGCCTCGGCGAAAAGTGGACGGTCATGACGATTGCCGAACTCTCACGCGGTCCGCGCCGCTACCGCGAAATCGAGCGCGCACTGTCAGGCGTCACGCAACGCATGCTGACCCTGACACTGCGCCGGCTGGAACGCGACGGCCTGGTCAACCGCCATGTCGAGCCCACCAACCCGCCATCCGTGACCTATTCGCTGAGCAGGACGGGTACGGATTTTGCCAGGATTGCCGCCAGTCTCGTCACATGGTCGCGGGCAAACAAGGCCGACATCCTGGCCGCGCGGGATGCCTATGACGCGCGCCCGCGATCCTGATCAACCGCCACCTTGGCCTGTCCGGCATGGAACAAGCCCCAGCCGCCCATGGCATTCAGCACCGGCACCAGTGATCGGCCATAATCGGTGTAGTCATACTCGACATAGACCATGTCACCCTCCTTCACCGGCGTGCGGGAAACAATGTCATCGCGGGCCAGCGCCAGCAGGTTTTCATGCAGGACCTTTTCGGAAATGCCGACCACACGGCGCAGATCGCCGAAGGTTGCTGGGCCAGCGCGCAGGTGCCAGAGGATGCGCGGTTTCCACTTGCCACCGATCACCTTGATCGTCTCCATGACAGGGCAATCCCGGATCTTGTCGATGGCCATCACATCCTCCTCCCGGACTCGGTACTTACCTTTGGGTAAGCTCTTGCCCCCACGCCGCACTCTGCCACCATGGGGTGCAGACTTGAGGAGGAGCCACCCATGATCGTCGAATATATCCGATACGAACTCAAGCAGCATCAGCCACACGACCTCATCACCGCCTATCGCCAGGCCGGCCTTCAGCTACAGGCCGCACCGCAATGCCTCGGTTATGAACTCTCGCACTGCGTGGAAGAACCGTCGAGCCTGACGCTGCGCATCCTGTGGACCTCGACGGATGATCATCTGCAGGGCTTTCGCAAGGGGCCGCATTTCCCACCCTTCCTCGCTGCCATCAGGCCCTTCATCGGCGAAATCGCGGAGATGCGGCATTATGAGACGACCGATGTGCAGTGGCAGCGTTGAAGACGCTACTCCAACCGATCCTTCCGCGCTATAATCGCGCATTCTTGGAGATGCGCCATGTCGACCAAAGCCCGCATGCAGCATGATTTGACTGTCAATGACGCTCTCATCAAGGAGGCGCAGGCGCTCGGCCTCGACGTCTCCGGCGCTGCAGAACAGGGCATTGCGCGTGCGATCAAGGCGGAGAAGGAACGACGCTGGAAAATCGAGAACGCTGAGGCGATCCAGGCCGACCATGACTATGTCGCCAAGCATGGCCTGCCACTCGCCAAATACCGGATGTTCTAGCCATGGCGCGATTTCAGGTGCACCGTCTGAAATCCGCAGACCAGTTGGTCATTGATCTCCAGTCCGATTTTCTCCAGGATCTTCCGACCCGGGTCGTCGCCCCTTTGCACCCCGTCGAAACTGTTTCCTGGTTGATCGCACGGCTTACGCCTCGCTTTGAGGTCGGTGATAAAACCTATGTCATGGCAGCACATCGCCTCGCTGCCCTTCCGCTGTCCGAAATCGGCCCCTCCATCGCCAACCTCTCCCACAAGGCCGACGAGATTACCGCTGCCACCGATTTCCTCTTCCAGGGTTTTTAAGCCCAGCTTGCTCATAGTTTTGCCCCAGGCTAGCATTTGAATGCAATCATAAGCCGATAGGCCTGATAACAGGGAGACGGGCATGCACAAGTTCAAGATCCTGAAGACCGAGAAGGGCGAGTTCCGCGTCCAGTTTGTCTACAATGCCGAAGTCATGGTCTGGTCGGAAAACTACGCTTCGAAGGCGAGCGCGAAGAATTGCGTCGAATCGCTGAAGAAGAATGTCCCGTCAGCCGCGGTCGTCGATCTCACCAAAGAGGAAACCGGCAGCGGCTATCGCTTCGAGATCGACGCAGCGAAGAACGGCGAAACCTTCATCCGCTTCCGCGCCGCCAATAGCGAGATCATGGTGCGCTCTGAAACCTACAAGTCAAAGTCGAGCGCCAGGAACTGCATCGAATCGCTGCAGAAGCGTGTGGCGGAAGCCCCGGTCGAAGAGGTGGAATAGGCCTCGGTCTTCATACCCATACCGATCCAGATCGCGTGCCTCTCTCCTCTTGTGGGAGGGGCTTCGGTGCGGTGGCCGAAGGCCAGTAATCGATCGAGTGAATCGATATCATCAAACATAGCCCAGAGCGCGTCGTCGCCCGAAGGCGGTGAAAAGGCTTGAGCCCGATCAGGGCTAAACTTCAGATTTTTGCGGGTGAGGGCCACGCCCTGACGGCACGCTTACTTGCGATTTCTGTCTGGGCCGCACGCGCTCGCCTCATTCATCATATTCGCTTGCTGCTGCGCCCCGAAGACAAGCTTGCCACACCCTTTACCCCTCATCCTGAGGCGCCCGACACAGTCGGGCCTCGAAGGACGAGGCCCATCTTGCAGCCATTGTCCGGATCCTTAGAGGCCCTCGCTCTCGCGAGCGCGCCTCAGGATGAGGTCATCACACAAGCCGCCGCCCCCTGATCCGGGTCCTGAGACTGTCGAAAGGCAGGATCATACGCATCCCACCTCCCCCCATGCGGGGGAGGACGGAAAATCGAAGGCTTAGGCGCGCGTAAGCCGCCTAAACTTCAGATTTTCCTGGAGAGGGGCACAGTACCTTTGGGCCGACATTACCGAGCCCCTCTCTTGCGAAATCTTAAGGTTTGACCCTGATCGGGCCAATTCCTCGATTTCGCTTTCTCCCCCGCAAGGGGGGAGATAGGCGGGGCTACCAAAAGCCCCTCAATTCCCGTAGTGGCCCGGGGATGAGTTTCGGGAAATCTCCAACGAAATCAGAGCCACATCTTGTTTTTCATCCCCGCTTTTTGCAGCCGCATTACACTCCTCCCCGTTCCGCCCTCGGATACACCTGACGATGCGATGTCAGGCGAGGCGGGATCGGCGCCGGGGCGATGTGCTGTCGCAGGCATAAAACCCCGGCCCGCTTGCAACGGTCTCCCTCCG